>NZ_OX366390.1:0-1748465 GCF_947251815.1 Wolbachia endosymbiont (group B) of Chorthippus parallelus
TGGAAAGCAACAAACCAGCGATAGTAAGAATTATTAAGCAGAATAAGCCAAATGAAAAAGTACCTATTTGGTTAATGCGCCAGGCTGGTAGATCTCTTCCTGAGTATCGCAAAGCCGTAGAAAAAACGAGTAATTTCATGGAGATATGCTATAGCATAGATTTAGTGGTAGAGCTGACGCTACAGCCAATAAAAAGATTTGATATGGACGCAGCCATAATTTTTTCAGACATTTTAATAATAGCTGACGTTTTAGGTTGTGATGTGAATTTTGTTCGCGGTGTGGGTCCAATAATAAAACCTGTGAAAAGCTCTGAGGAGTTAAAAAATTCACAAGAATTTGAAACTAAAACCTTTCCAATCTTAAATGCCATCAGGAAAGTAAGAAGCCAATTATCAGAGGAAAAGTCCCTTATAGGCTTTGCTGGAGGGCCGTGGACGGTAGCTTCCTACATCATAGAGGGTGGTAGTAGTAAAACTTTTTCTAAAGTATTACATTTCTGTTCCCTAGAACTAGAAGAAGTAATTAAAAAAATAACAGAAGCGACAATTATTTATCTAATCAAACAGATAGAGTTTGGAGCAGATGTTATTCAGTTATTTGACAGCAATGCTGGTATATTGCAGGGAGAACTGTTTGAAAGGTATGTAATCAAGCCAACAAAGAAAATTGTTTCAGCAATAAAGAATAAGTTTCCTGATTTTCCTATAATAGGTTTTCCGCGCTCTGCTGAAAATCTTTATACAGATTACTGCGAGCAAACAGGTATATCTGCAGTAAGTATAGATTATAATGTTCCAATAGAATGGGCGAAAGAAAATCTAAAAATTCCTCTGCAAGGGAACCTTAATCCTAGTCTTTTGGCCTACAATAAGTCAGAAGCAATTGAAGAAGCAAAGCGTATAATAGATTGTTTTAGAGGGTTACCTTTTATATTTAATCTCGGACATGGAGTGCTTCCTGATACTCCGGTTGAAAATATTGCTGCATTAGTGGACCTGGTAAGAAACTACTAAAACTCTTGTATGAAAGGCCTCTATGAGGGTGGAATGAAAACCTTACTTGACAAACCTTCCCACTTTCCCTATCATATCAGTAAGGGTATTTATCCTTGTTTTTGGGCTCAATAACAAAATTCAGTAAAAAAACTCAAATATTTATTGGCAAATTACATAAAATTATAGCGGCTGCATGTCTTTTTTATTTTTTCTACATTTAGCCAAATCACGCTTATTTTAAGCGTTAGCACATTATTACAATGCCAATTTACATTATTATAGGGTCAAAACTCTCTATACGGGGGGTTTATTTGCCTTTTTAAATTTATTAAGTTTTTTAATATTTATATTTAAGAATATAAATATACCAACCTTTATGTAAAATAATAAAACTTCTAGCTTTTTTGTTGTGTAGAGTTTATCATTTTTATTTAACTTTAGTGAGATTATGTCAGACCTTGCAAAGAGGATGTCTCTGATAAAACCGTCGCCTACAATTGCTGTGACTGATAAGGCAAACAGATTAAAAAGCGAAGGAAAGAAAATTTACGTTTTAGCTGCGGGAGAGCCGGATTTTGACACTCCAGATCACATAAAGAAAGCAGCTATTCAAGCGATAAATGAAGGTAAAACTAAATATACTGCTGTTGATGGAACGCGTGAGCTTAAAGAGGCGATAATCAATAAGTTAAAAAGGGATAACAATCTAGAATATACACTTAGTCAAATCTGTGTTGGTGCTGGTGCTAAGCAGGTGTTATTCAACTTATTTATGGCAACAATTAACTCTGGCGATGAAGCTATAATTCCAGCTCCTTATTGGGTTTCATATGTTGATATGGTAAGCCTTTTTGGCGGTCTGCCAATTGTTTTAGAGTGCAAACAAAACTTTAAGCTGACACCGGAGTTACTGGAAAGCAATATAACTGAGAAAACTAAGTGGTTAATTCTTAACTCACCAAATAATCCGGCAGGAACTGTCTATACATATGATGAATTGAAAAGCATAGCGCAAGTATTGCTTAAACATCCACATGTGAATGTTGTTACAGATGATATTTATGAGCACATAGTATACGACGAAAAGTTTTTTACCATTGCTCAGGTTGAGCCAAAACTTTATGATAGAGTTTTTGTGGTCAATGGAGTATCAAAAGCCTATGCAATGACGGGCTGGAGAATAGGCTATATTGCAGGTAGGAGTGATATAGTAAAAGCTATTTCTACACTGCAGTCTCAAAGTACCTCTAACCCAAATTCAATAGCACAAGCAGCAGCAGTTGAAGCGTTAAACGGTGATCATAGTTTTTTGAAAGAAAGAACAAAAATCTTTAAGGATCGTAGAGATTTTGTAGTAAAAAAGCTAAATTCTGCTTCAGGCTTGTCAGCATCTATTCCACAAGGTGCATTCTATTTGTTTGTCTCATGTGAAGGTTTGTTGAATAAGAGCACGAAAAGTGGTAAAGTAATAAATAGTGATCTTGATTTCGCCGAATATTTATTAGAAGATCATTTAGTTGCTGTTGTTCCAGGAATTGCATTTGGTCTGAAAAATTTTATCAGAATTTCTTATGCAACCTCTCAGGAACAATTAGAAATTGGATGTGATAGTATTACTAAAGCATGCGAAATGCTAAGGTAACTTTTTAATATTCCTATGTATAATATTTCAGTAAGATAGAGTTGATTTATGGCTTGGGTGTATTTGCTATTAGCTGGTTTCGTTGAAATAATATGGACCACAGCACTGAAATATAGCAATGGCTTTACTCGTTTTATACCTGTAGTAATTATTTTAGTTAGCGGTTCTGTGAGTCTTTACTGGCTATCGTTAGCAATGAAGTCTATTCCTCTTGGAACATCTTATGCAGTTTGGACTGGTATAGGCTCTATAGGTGCAGCGATAATAGGAATAATGTTTTTTAATGACCCAGTAAATTTTGGGCGTTTATTTTCCCTTGCTTTGGTAGTGCTGGGTATCATAGGATTAAAAGTATTTTCCAATTAGGAAAAGTTAAGTGCGTCTATTTTTTACCATCTCAGGACTTTCTACTAAAGTTGCTTTGGATTTTTCAGTTCTCGAAGAGGGCATTCCTATTGATTTAGCAAGTACCTTTCTAATGTTCAATATTTCATTTTTCTCATTTTGTTGAGTTAAGTTAATGTCGTTTATTTTATTAACTAAATCTTTTCCTGCCTTTAAAATTTTTAAATCGCTTTCGTTGATGTGATGTTCATCGTTAAATTCTGCAACGATCTCTTTCTTCTTTGGATGAGTGTTTAAGAATTCCATCAGCTGATATTTGGCGAAGGCTTGAACAAATTTCTTATTAAATCTTGAATCGTTATGTAATTCTTCTAGGCTTTTATCATATTGTTTTGCTTCGTTTATAGTAAGCTTTATTATTTCTTCTACGCTGCTTAAGAGTTCCCTATACAACTTGTCGTATCTATTGCCTGTGTGTGCGGTAAATGTTTGTTCAATGTATTTTGTTGTGTAGTTTTGTAGTGTGTTGTCTGCTGTGTTTATGTTCATTCACTCACCTTGCTTTTATGTTATATTTTACACACGAAAAGGTTAATATTTAGTTAACTGCAGCGTTTCTGATACTGAATTTCATTGAAAATTATATTATTTAAGATATAGTCACTGTCATGAAATAAAAGCGTAAATAAAATGAACTTTATAAAAAAAATAAAACTTATGGTAAAGGCGAATAAAGGTAAAATTATAAAAATCCTTATCATCTGTGGTATAATTTTTTTCATATACCTTATCCATGAACCAGTTATAGATATGCTAAAAGGTCTCTTTTAAGAAAGATACTCGGATTAGAGTAGCTATTTACAAAAGTGTTGCTCCTTGCTGATAAAATACCTATAATTCTGTTTTTTAGGTAATATTAGGATTGCAGAGAAACTTTTTCATATGGTTGCTAGCATCACTATTTTATGCATACCAGTATATATTACGTGTAATTCCAAATATAATCGCGCCTGAATTAATAACGAAATTTAACATAAGTATTACAGATGTTGGTCAATTTGGTGGGCTATATTATATAGGCTATACGCTTGCTCACATACCTGTTGGTCTTGCCCTTGATAGATTTGGGCCAAAGTTTGTTTTGCCTGCATGTATTGTCTTAACGTTTGCTGGGACATTACCACTAATATGCTTTGATGAGTGGTATTACTCAATACTTGGTAGAATGATTGTTGGAGTTGGGTCATCTGCTTCGGCAATTGGGCTCTTTAAAGTTGCAAGTATGTATTTCTCACAAGAAAAATCAGCAAGGATGGCTAGTTTATCTATAATAATAGGGTTACTGGGAGCTATTTATGGTGGATTACCTCTAGACTTTTTGCTCAATAAATTTGGTTGGAATTATGTTATATACACTTTCTCAGCATTTGGTTGTTTACTTGCTCTGCTATTGCTTTTAATAACGCCAAACAGTAACATAGAGGAGAGTAGAAATGACAACATACTTCAAGATTTAAAAACTGTACTTTTCAATAAACATATCATTCTAATCAGCTTTTTTGGGGGCTTGATGGTTGGGCCACTAGAAGGTTTTGCTGATGGTTGGGCAAAAGCGTTCTTATGTGAAGCATATCAAATGACCGGAGATTTGGCATCTTCACTTTCCTCTCTCATGTTCATAGGCATGGGGGCTGGATCATTCTTTCTCGCTTATTTACTGGAGAAGTATCCAGACAAACATTACGAGGTGATTATTGCGTGTTCTTTTGCAATGATCGCTAGCTTTCTTTTGCTTTTTACACAAGTTGGCGGTTTATATATTGCATTACCTACACTTCTTGTTATCGGCTTTGCATCTGGGTATCAGGTAATTACTATTTACAAGGCAATAAGTTATGTAAACAATAACTTGGTAGGCTTGGCCACAGCTGTATCAAACATGATAGTTATGGTTTTTGGCTATTTTTTTCATACTGGAATTGCAAAAATAATAGACTTATGTTGGAATGGAACGGTAATACAAGGAAATCCTTTGTATGGTACTGATTTGCTGGTAAAAGCAATATCAATTATTCCTGTATGTCTGCTTTTGGCTGTTTTTGGATTTATGTGGTTAAGGAAAAGGTCTTATGACAATTGCTTCAGAAAGGATTTGTAACTCTGAAAATAATTTAAAGTCTTGTGATAATGAAGTTTATCTCTCTATAGAGAAGGAACTGCAGCGTCAAAGATCGCAGTTGCAATTGATTGCATCGGAGAATTTTGCAAGTAAAGCAGTGATGGAAGCACAGGGTTCTTTTCTGACTAATAAATATGCAGAAGGTTATCCTGGTAAAAGATATTACTGTGGCTGTGAGTATGTAGATGAAGTTGAAAATCTGGCTATAGAAAGGCTTTGTAAGCTGTTTAATGTTAAATTTGCAAATGTTCAACCTCACTCTGGTTCTCAGGCAAATCAAGCAGTGTTTGCTTCACTACTTACTCCGGGTGATACAATACTTGGATTGTCACTGAATTGTGGTGGACATTTAACTCATGGTGCAGCACCAAACCTTTCTGGTAAGTGGTTTAAGTCGATCCAGTATACAGTTAATAGAGACACTTACCTGCTTGATATGGATGAGGTGGAAAGGCTAGCGCTAGAGCATAAACCGAAGCTAATCATTGCTGGTGCTTCTGCTTATCCAAGAGAAATAGATTTCAAGCGCTTTCGCGAAATTGCGAATAAAGTTGGTGCATATCTGCTTGCAGATATTGCGCACTATTCAGGGCTTATTGCTGCAGGTTGTTACCCATCACCTGCTGAATATGCGCATGTTATGACTTCTACAACTCACAAAACTCTACGTGGTCCTCGTGGCGGAGTGGTAATGACAAATGATGAAGCATTACATAAAAAAATTCGGTCTGCGGTTTTTCCAGGGTTGCAAGGTGGGCCCCTTATGCATGTGATAGCTGCAAAAGCTGTTGCATTTAAGGAAGCATTAACGCCAGAGTTTAAAACTTATAGTAGAAAAATTGTAGAAAATGCAAAAGTGCTAGCTCAAGCGCTGCAAGGGCATGGGCTGAACATTATAACCGGTGGCACTGACTCTCATATAGTGCTAGTTGATTTAAGATCACGGAAATTGACTGGAAAAGACGTTGTGAATAGCCTTGAAAGAGCTGGCATTACCTGCAATAAAAACTCCGTGCCGTTTGACACAGAAAAACCAACCATTACTTCAGGGCTCCGTTTTGGTACCGCTGCTGAGACAACACGCGGACTTGAGAAAGAAGATTTTAGAGAAGTAGCTAATCTAATAAATGAAGTAATTCAGGGATTAATTGATGGAAATAGCCCTGATATTGAAAGAGCAGTAAAAAATAAAGTTGAAAGTATTTGTAGTAATTTTCCTATTTATTAATTTATTTGGCATTTAAGATCTCTTCATTTGTATACTTTGCTTTGGGTTAAACTATTATATAGTAACTTTATAGCTCTTTAATTTTATGATAAATGTACCTAGCATAGAGAGTTGTGATTTTCACAATAAAAATGTTCTACTCAGGGTCGACTTCAATGTTCCTATAAAAAATGAAAGAATTTGTGATGCCACTCGTATTTTGAGAGCTCTACCTACCATTCAATATTTAGCAAATGCAGGTGCAAAAGTTATTATTATCTCACATTTTGGGCGTCCAAAAGCAAAAGACAGTAACCTATCGCTAAAAAACGTAGTTGAAACTTTATCGCGGCTGCTAAGCAAAGAAGTGAAATTTATTGATGATTGTATTGGTGAGAGAGTACAAAGAGCAATAAATGCGATGGATGGAGGAGATATAATATTACTAGAGAATCTGAGGTTTTATAAAGAAGAAGAGCAGAATGATTCAAATTTTGCTAAACAATTAGCATCTCTAGCAGATATATATATAAATGATGCGTTTTCTTGCTCTCACAGAGCTCACGCTTCTATTTCACGCATTACGGAATTTTTACCTTCTTATGCAGGATTTTGCTTGCAAGATGAGCTAAAGTATCTTGAGCAAGCTATATCGTTTGACGCTAAACCTATTACTGCGATAGTTGGTGGAGCTAAAATATCAACTAAAATAAAAATGCTTATAAAGCTAGCAGAAAAGGTTGATTACCTTATTCTGGGCGGCGCAATTGCTAATAATTTTTTGTTATTTAATAAAGTTAATATAGGCAAGTCTTTTTTTCAAAATGGCGTTGATGATCTTCTGCACGATATTGTTGAGACGGCAAATAAAAACAATTGCAAAATAGTTGTGCCAGAAGACGTTTTGGTTGCAGTAAATTCTGATTATAGCACTGGCGTTTTAAGAAAAATTGAATCCATTTTGGACGGTGATATAATTTTAGATATCGGACCTCAAACTTTAAGCACAATAAGCGGTATAATAGCAAGCAGTAAAACTCTGCTGTGGAACGGACCTATTGGTGTTTTTGAACATTCAGCTTTTGCAAATGGTACAGTAGAGGTGATGAGAGTAGTAAGTGATTTGACACACGAAGGAAAATTAACCAGTGTAATAGGGGGAGGAGATAGCCTATCTGCAGTAAATGCTGCAGGTCTTGCCGATAAAGATTTTACATATATTTCAACTGGTGGGGGAGCGTTTTTAAGTTGGCTAAGTGGTGATGAGATGCCAGGACTGCGATCAACATTAGATTAAAACTTTTTTAAGTTGTTGCTTATACCCTAGCTTCTTTATGAATATGATTATGTCGAAAATAGCTAAGTTAATCTTGTGCTTGATAATACCAGTAATAGGATTTGTTTTTTACATTAAGGAGCACTATCTTGATGGTACAAATTCACGAATTAGTTTTGAGCCGTTTTTCAAAACAGATTCTTCAGATCCAGACTATATTCCACCACTTCCGGAGCTGACTGATTTTGATAGAGGAGTATTAAGAGTTTGTGGAGATTGGGGAACACACCCTGATGAAGAAGATTTCAGAATTTTACTTGATTGTCCGCAGCATCAAGAAGTGCTGAAAAGGATATACGATAAGCTCGATCATCAAGTGGCTACACCAAATGCAGGCTTGGGGTTATTTAAAGATGAATTGACTAAGATTTGGTTTACAAATAGCGGAGTTGAGAAAGAAACTATAGGATTTGGACATATTTTTTGTGGTGAACCAGATAGATTGGGACTTGGTGGTATGCATTTTGTAGGTAGATATGTTGAGGCTCAAGAAAATAAGTGGGCGGGTGCAATTTGGGGTAATAAATCTCTGTGCAATAAATTAGATATTAAGCCACCTGTTTACACGTTTGGAATGAAATACTTAGGTAAGGGTGGAGAAGTAAAAGTTAAGTGCCCAAATGGGTATGCACATAACCTTCATGCTGATGATATTTTAGTTTCTGCAACTAAGGCGTTTAAGGAATTGGGAAAAGATGGAATGTGTCTGTATAAAATGGAAGATGCCAATTATCAATCAGTGTTTGTGAGAAAGAATGACGCTATACTTACGTTCTATCCTGACTTAACACCAAAATGTAATGATAAAAGTACTAATTGTAGCTGTAGCAAGCCTTGATTAGCTGAAAAAAAGTAAACATTTTATGCATATTATGTTAATTTAGTTATATTGTGGGCAATTTGTAAAGCTGCATGAGACTTATAGTAAAAAAATGTTTGTCTGTTTTATTTCTGTTGCTGCTTGTAGCGCCTCTTGTATATGGACAGCAATCTTGCTTAATTGATATCGAGAACGATTTTCAAGATTTGAAAACATCATTAAAGAATCCAATATTTTTAGATCCTGCACTAAGTTCAAATTATGATGATAGAGAAAGCAAAAAAGTGTTGATGGTGGTAGTGCATCATACCGAATCTCCAACATTAAAAAGCACAAAATGCGCATTAAATTCTTCAGGTATATCAGTACAGCTTATTGTTGATAGGGATGGTAGCATTACTCTGATGGTTCCACTCGAAAAACGAGCATGGCATGCTGGTATAAGTTATGCGAAAGTTCAAGTAGATAATGTGGTTGAAGAGCTACGAAAACTGAATGATTATTCTATGGGTATAGAGATTGTAAACACAGGGCTTGAGCCTTTTCCAGAAGAGCAAATGAAATCTGTCAAAGATCTGATTTTGTACCTCATGAAGCGCTTTAAGATTAGAAAAGATATGATATTTAGTCACGCTGAAATAGGTACTATAGTATATAACTCAGCCATTGAAGGCTACGCAATGCGTAAACCTGACCCACATAAGTTGTTTGATTGGGAGTTATTGGAGAGAAATGGCATTGGACTGCATATAGGTGATAGAATCAGTTCTCAAGACGCAAGACAAAAAGTAGAAGAGGTTTTATATAAGGTAGGCGATAAGAGTGAAAGTATTTTGAAATTAAAAAAAAGGTTGAACAATTTTTTTTATAAAATACTGCCTTGGAATGATAAAGAAGGTAAAGCTGACAATAATGCTGATTACTCAAATGAGTTTGATGAGAATTTTGCGTGGGTTATTAATCAGTTTTCAATGCATCATTTGCCGAAAGAGATTAGAAAAGACTTGCCTCTAAAATTAGAACAGGAAGATATTTTGCCTGAATTTTTAAGCGAATATGGCAATTGTATTTTCAACAGATTCACATCTTTTAATAATAAAATTGAATCAAGTTTACAACCACCATTTTTGAATGAAGAGGATTACAAGCGTTTATTATCTTCTCTTGCAGAATATGAAAATAATATTTCTTCTAGTGCATTTGCTACGCTCATGTACAAGATTAAGCTATATTACGACTCTTATCTAAGGTATAATATAAGATCCTCGCTTTATATTCCATTTAAGCTTAATTCATTTGAGAAGCTAGATGTTTTAAAGAATGAAATATTGTCTTTTAAGTCTATAAGCCCTCAAAAGGCTATAGAAGTTTCGAATTTAATTAATGGATTTAGGTCAGAAGTTTTATCTGATTTCCAAAACTTTGAGAAGCAGTGGTTTCAAGAATTTAAGGACACTTGGAAACAAAAATTTATACCGAATATGGAAAAGCAAATGTCTTGGACTGCGTTGCATGAAACTGTGTTGGAATATTTAGAAGAGGCGAAGAAAGAAGTCTAATGAGTATTACGATGGCAAGATGAATGGGCAGAGAAAAATAAAGGACTGGTTTCACATGCATCTGGAAGGATACAAAAATTTCTAAATGAGATTAATATAGTATTGGGATGACAGAGTTTAAAAAATAAGTTACTTTTTTTTATTTTTGGTAAAAAGTAGTCTATGGGTATTAAAATTGCACCTTCTATACTTTCAGCAGACTTTGCAAAATTAGGAGAGGAAGTAAAAAGAATTAGCGACTTGAATGTAGATTATATACACATAGACGTTATGGATGGAAATTTTGTTCCAAATATTACAATAGGTCCGAATGTTATCTCTGCGATACGTAAATATAGCAATCTTCCTTTTGATGTACACTTAATGATTAAATCTCCTGGTAACCATATTGAAAGTTTTATAAATGCTGGTGCTGATATTATCACTATACATGCAGAAGCAGAGATACATCTTGAGAGGCTAGTAAGAAAGATAAAATCATACAAAGACATAAATTATACAAAAAAAACAATACAAGTTGGAGTTTCAATTGTTCCTTCAACTTCTCCAAGCGTGCTTGAATATATAATACATGAGCTAGATATTGTACTAATTATGACAGTCAATCCTGGATTTGGAGGACAGGAGTTTATTCATTCGCAGTTGAGTAAGATATCTACCGTGAGGAAAATGATACAGGACCGTAATCTTAAAACACAAGTTTCAGTAGATGGTGGAGTTAACTTTTCTAACGCAGCTGATGTAATAAAAGCAGGTGCAAATATATTAGTTGCTGGATCAGCAATATTTAAAGCTGAAGACGTGAAAAAGACTATAAACGATCTTAAAAATCTTTCGTTATAACCCTACAGATAACACAAACCATTTTTGTTATCTTGTCAGTTTTAAAAATTCCTATTATCCCAGTGTTTCGACACTGAGATAATAGAAAGTAAGTTCAACCTCAATAGAAACCTGATGACGAGTCATTATTACCAAATTTTGGTCTGTTTCTATTACTAAAACCAGAACGAGGACGAGTAGGTCTATTACTATGATAATTATCTCCAGGTTTTTTATTAAACGAGTTGTTATAATAATTATCCCTATTATTTAAACCATCTCTCCTTTCTTCATTGTAAAGCTTACCTTCAAAAAATTCACCTGTTTCTTGATCAACACGACGTCTTGATAATTTTGGACATCCACCTTTTTCAAAGTCAATTATCAAAGCTTTGAAGGTATCACCCTGTTTAAGTATATCCTCAATGGACTCTACATGTTGATTAGCTACCTCGCTTATATGCATTTTTCCTTTTCTTCCATTAAGAAGTTCTAACTCTACAATAGACTTCTCTATCTTTACAACTTTAGCATCAATTATAGAACCTTGTTCTAGTTCTGTTATTGAATCAATCATCATATCCTTTGCAGCTTCAGCTTCAGTACTACTAATGGCAAAAACAGAAACTTTACCGTCATCCCCTATTTCAATTTTTGCATTACTTCTTTCACATACACTGCGTATATTTTTTCCTTTAGCACCAATAGCTGCAGAAATTTTATCTTTATCTATATAAAACGATAACACTCTTGGTACATGATCTTTTATATCCTTACGATGTTCTGAAATTACTGCATTCATTTTTTCTAAGATATGTAATCTTCCGACTTTTGCTTGTTCTAAAGATTTTTCAACAATTTCAAAGCTTATACCAGGAATTTTCATATCCATCTGCAGTGCTGTAATCCCTTCGCTAGTTCCTGCTACTTTGAAATCCATATCACCAAGATAGTCTTCATCGCCCAGTATATCAGAAAGTATTATATGCTCATTTTTGTCTTTGATGAGACCCATAGCAATTCCTGCAACGGGAGCCTTTATTGGCACACCTGTATCCATTAATGCAATTGAAGTTCCACAAACTGTTGCCATAGAAGAAGAACCATCAGATTCCATAATCTCAGATACTACCCTTATTGTATAAGGAAATTCAGATTTATCAGGTAAAACAGGATGAATTGCTTTCCAAGCAAGTTTACCATGACCAATTTCTCTCCTTCCTGGTGCGCGTATAGCAGAAGCCTCTCCAACAGCAAATGGAGGAAAATTATAATGCAACATAAAATGTTCACGTCTATCCCCTTCAATGTCATCCACAATTTGCTCATCTTGTGTAGTACCAAGAGCAGTAACAACTAGTGCCTGAGTGGTACCCCTTGTAAATAGCGCAGAACCGTGAGTCTTGGGTAGAATGTCAGCCTCAATTTCTATCTGGCGTATTTCATCATACTTACGGCTGTCTATCCTCACACTTTTCTTTCTAATCATTTCACGCACTAAAGATCTTTCAAAGCTTTTTACTGCATAAGTAATTAACTTTTCGTCTTTTCCAGCCTCTTTAAGAGTATTCAATATATTATTCCTGACTACTTCTAGAGCTTGAACTCGCTCTTGTTTTACTGTTTTTGAATATGCTTCTTCAAAGTCTTTTCGATATTTTTCAAGTTCTTGAGTTATATTTGATATATCAACAGGAGCAAAGCTTTCAGGTTTATTGCCTACTGTATCAGCAAATTCTTTTATAAGCTTAATAACAGGTTGAAGATGTTCATGACCGAATTTTATTGCACTCAAAACATTTTCTTCAGAGAGCTCTTTGACTTCCGATTCGACCATTAAGATCGAATTTTCATCACCAGACAAAAACAGATCCAAGTTGCTTGCTTTCATCTCTTGAACGGAAGGATTGAGTATATAATTGTTATTTTCATCACAACCAACCATAACTCCAGCTATAGTAAAATGAAAAGGAACACCAGAAATTGCAAGAGCTGCGACGGTACCTATCAATGCTGGTACTTCAGGAGAATTGACCGTATCGTAAGTTAATAGATTACATACTACACTAATTTCATCATGAAAACCTTCAGGAAATAACGGCCTTATACTTCTGTCTATTACTCTTGAAATTAAAGTTTCTCTATCAGATGGTTTTCCTTCTCTTTTAAAAAAACCACCAGGAATCTTACCCATGGCATAACTTTTTGCAATAAACTGCACATTTAAAGGGAGAAAATCAACACTTTCTTCCTTCTTTTTTCGTACAACAGTGACTAAGATAGAAGTATCTCCATAATTTACAACTACTGAACCATCAGCTTGACGTGCTATTTTCCCAGTTTCTAAAGATAAGGTACGCCCCTCCCAATCTATAGATTTTTTTATAATTTCAAACATACAAAATTCCTCGATTATTTTCTAATGCCTAACTTCTCTATTAACTCTTGATAGGCTTCATTACCAAATTTACGTTTTATATAATTTAAGTGCTTGCGCCTTCTACCTATCAATATAAGTAAACCGCGCTTAGAATTATGGTCATGCTTATGCGCTTTAAAATGCTCAGTTAAATTACTGATCCTCTCGGTTAAAATTGCACACTGTACAAAAGATGAACCTGTATCATCTTCTTTAATTGCATATGTACTAATCAAACTTTTTTTCTTTTTGGATGTTATTGACATCTAAACCTCATTTCAAAATATTAAAAACACGAACAGGCTTCACATAACCATGAGTAAAACTGCAAATTGCAATGGGCACATCACCCACTATCGTACAAAAAATATCATAATTCTTTAAACCACGCAAGTTATTTAATATAATTTCTTGACCTTTTCTGATTTTCTCCGCCTCCTCTAAGGAAATTTCAACTTTGAACATCGATTTTAAAGCAGATTCAATGGGGATGATGAAACTTTTTGTATTACCTCCATCATCTTCTGCCATCCCACCTCCCTCTGTCATCACTGCCATTAAGTTAAGGAAAAGTGATGAACTGTATTATAAAATCAGGTAAGATCCACAAATTAAAAGAAGTAATGACATGAGTAAAAAAAAGAATAATCATGTTTATAAAAAATAAATTGATGAGTTTAAACTTTATAAACGCACACAGAGCATCCTCAAAAGACTTCTCACGAAAAAGAAAGCTGCCCTTCGTTAATGTATTTCTCCTGATTTTTAGAAAGAGTGTAAAGTCATTACAAGTGATGCTTAATGAGTTTGTTCTGCATACAAGAAAAGATTATACAATTACGGCAAGTGCATTTACTCAAGCAAGAAAGAAGCTAAAGCATACTGCGTTTTCAGAGTTAAATGATGATATAGTTTCCCTATACTACCAAGATCAGGAATTTAAAACCCACCATGGCTTCAGAGTACTTGCATTTGATGCTTCAATACTGATTCTGCCAAAGAGCGACAAAATAATAGGTGAGTTTGGCTCAAGAGCAGTATGGAATGGAATCCAGAGATTTGAAGACTATACAAGTGCAACCTTTGAAGTTTGCTACGATGTGCTAAATAATATTGCAATAAAATCTGTGCTAAGTAGAGGTGACAGCTATGAGGTTGATTTAGCAATCGGTATGCTTGAATCCATAAAATCAGACGATTTGTTAATCTGTGATAGAGGATACGTATCTTATCGATTTCTTGCTGAGCTTACAGGAAGGAAAATCAATTATATAATTCGCTGTTCAAGTTCGTCTTTCAATGAAATAAACGCTATGTTTAAGCCGGAAAGCCCATCTAGTACGGTGGTAGTGTCTACCGCACCTATTAAAGTAGCAAGACAGCTACGAAAGCTAGGATTACCTGATGAGATGAAATTCAGGTTAGTCAAAATAATACTTTCTTCTGGCGAAGTTGAAGTGTTAGTAACATCTCTGTTAGATGAGAAACGTTTTACAGTTGAAGAGTTTGAGAGATTATATTACTTGCGCTGGGGAGTAGAAACATTTTTTTCTAGGCTGAAGGGAAGATTAAATTTAGAGAATTTCACAGGAAAAAGTATTGAAACTATCAAGCAGGATTTTTGGTCAACTATCTTCATCAGTAATCTAGAAAGTATCATGATAGAAGATGATGAAGAGACATTGAGCGCACAGAATAGTAAACTAAAAAAAAGCATCAATAAATCTGTCTCATTTAATGCGATTAAAAACTTAGCCTTTGATATTTTTTCTACAGAGTCAGACATAGACTGCATTATGGATCGACTATCACAGTTATTTTTGATGAACACTTTAGTGGTGAGAAAAGGGAGAAGAGTTGATCGTCATAAGATATCTGATATTCGTTCACTCAACTACCAGAAAAGAGCTAGAAAACATGTGTTTTAAATTCAAGATATCTTTTCAGTATCATTGCATTAGTACATTCTTTGCAAAATAACCTGCAATTATTACTTTTTTAAATAACTTGCACTTTTCAGACTCCCTTTTCTTAAAAATTCACCCTAGTATTTACCATAATTATCAATCACTTCAAATTTTTTGTCCAATCTTAACTTCTCTTTCCCTTAACTTAATGGCAGTGCCTCTGTCATCCCAGTGTCAAGCACTGGGATCAAGCCTATTTCATTACGAACATTGTTTTTGACATATGCTCCTAGAATCTTTTGTCCATTACATGATTTGTAAGTATTTGTATCCAGTGTCAAGCACTGGGGAGAGTAAGTTGTTGTGTTTTTTTTAGTAAGTTGCTCAATTGTCACTGATTCATCTTCCTTGAAATCACCTACCATAGTTCTTCTTAATTTTGTAATATGTCCAAAGCAATTTAATTCAATTCCAAGATCTCTTGCAATTGATCTCACATATACACCGCTACCACAGATCATAGAAAAATCGGCACTATTATTTATGGTGTCCAAAAATATCATCTTCAGTTCATGTATTTTGACTTGTCGAGGTTTTATATTTACCTTTTGCCCACTTCTTGCTAATTTATATGCTCTTGCTCCCTTGATTTTCACTGCTGAAAATTGAGGAGGAGTTTGTGTTATCTCACCAATAAAATCCTTAATCGCACAATTTATTTGGTTATATTCGGGTTTTATATCGCTAGTTCTAATGATATCACCACCCAAATCATCCGTAGTTGTTTGCTTTCCCCATTTGATTGTGAAATTGTATGCCTTTAAGTCACAAGATAAATACGGTATAGTTTTTGTTGCTTCACCAAGAGCGATTGGTAATACACCTGAAGCCAAAGGATCAAGTGTTCCCAGATGACCAGCTTTCTCAATTCCAAAGATCTTTTTAACTTGGGTTACAGCTTGTGCAGAACTCATTCCTGTTGGTTTATCAAGATTCAGCCAGCCATTTACCATGTATCAATCTTATATAATTAGTAACAATTTAGAAAGTAGATAAAATATTAAGTTGTTAATAAAAATGCTTGACTAGTGTGCATTGTTAATATACAATTAACTTTTTATTAACCTTAATTAGGAGGAAGTGATTATGACTGCAAGTATACGGAAACTAAAAAACACAGCACATATAACAAAAATGGGTATTGAATGTTTAGTTGCAGCTGCATCTTTAGCAGGAGCAATAACAGCAATATTAATTGCTACTAAAGTAATTGCTGGCCCTGCATCTTTAGCACTTATTGCTAGCCCTGCTGGAATTGCAGCTCTATTTATTGCCGCTGTATATTTTGCCGCAGCAGCTTATGCTTCATATCAGCAAATGAATGCGATTGGTGAAAAAGGACCTCAAGGTGAAAAAGGACCAGTGGGCGATAAAGGACCAGTGGGCGATAAAGGACCAGTGGGCGATAAAGGACCTCAAGGTGAGAAAGGCCCACAAGGTGAGAAAGGTGAACAAGGACCTCAAGGTGGAATTGATGAAGAAGTGCTTAAAACTATGTTACAAAAGCCTGAGTTAATAAAAATAATTAAAGATGCAGTTCAAGATAAAGTAGCATAATAAATTAGCATAACCAGAGGTAGATTTTCTACCTCTTTTTTTCTCCTTTCATCTGGATGTGTAAAAGTTACAATAGCCTATCCCACATTTCAACTACATCCTCATCAAAGTCTATTACTTCTGTTTTTTTGAATCGGTAACAGTTGTTTATGGATTGAATCCCTAGATCTCCTATAAAAGGAGTGGCATCATTGCCTAGAATTTTACCACTGCGGCAGATTATCAACCTGTCGATTAAATTGTGCTTTAATAATTCTGTAATCAACACTCCTCCACCTTCAACTAATAACCTTGTTATACCAATTTTTGAAACAAGTTTTGATGCTATGTCCTTCAAGCAGACTTTATCGATAATATCAGGCTCCGATGTCATTCCAGTGCTTGACCAGTTTTCACTACGCAATTGCTTGAAGTTTTTTGGATCCCAGTGTCTGGGCACTGGGATGACAGGAGGTGTATTAACTATCAAATAATTAATGTCTTTTATTTTTCTCTCTACTTCCTTATTTGTGATTACCCAAGTTATTACTTTGTCTGCAGTCTTTGCAATATTATGCTCTTCCTTCAATTTCCCTTGGCTATCGATAATTAGCCTTATTGGCGACCTTTCTTCGAGTCCTGGTAATCTGCAAGTTAAGAGTGGATCGTCATTGATAAGGGTACTACTGCCAATCATAATTGCATCATATTTTGCTCTGAGCTCATGTACCCAATTTCTCGTATCTTCACTTGTTATCCATTTGCTATCACCTGTAAATGTTGCGATTTTTCCGTCAAGAGTTGTTGCGATTTTGCAAGCTATAAATGGTCTATGGAGTTTCTTAGTGGTAAAAAAGCCAACATTTAGTTTCTCTGCTTCTTTCTGCATAATCCCTTGTTTTACTTCAATTCCTGCATCTGCTAAAGCTTTTATCCCTCTACCTGAAACCCTACTATCTGGATCAATTGTTGCAATCAACACCATTTTTATTCCAGATCTTATGATTTCCGTAGTGCAAGGTTCTGTAACTCCAAAGTGGCAACATGGCTCAAGAGTGACGTACATAGTTGCACCATGAGTTAAGTCTTGAGCATTTTGCAAAGCAACTACTTCTGCATGTGGACGTCCACCGATTCCTGTGTAGCCTTCACCAATTAACATACCGTCTTTTACAATGACACACCCAACAGCAGGGTTTGGTGCAACACCTCCAAGACTTTTTTCTGCAAGTTTTAATGCGATCGACATGAAATAATCTTCAGTCATTAGAAAGAAGTCATTTCGTATGAGGTATCAAAAATTCTTCTGTGCTCGTGTATGGCAAATCTATCTGTCATACCTGAGATATAATCACATATTATTACTGAACGCTGAGATTCACAAGCAAGCTTGTTCCACTCTATAGGTAATAACCCTGGGTTTTCATAAAAACATTGAAAAAGCTCCTGTACTATACGTTTTGCTTTGCTCATTGTTCTATTCAATTTATAGCTTCTGTATATTTTTTCCATGTTAAATTTTTTCATCTCTTTTGTGGCATTTGCAACTTCTGGTGAAAATGTGACTAGCATTGTATTTAGACCTCTTACATCTTCTACGCTTTTTATTTTGTAGTCTTTAATATTTTTTTCAGTCTGAAAAACGACATCATTTATCATAATCCCTATAGTTTTACTCAGTGATTCATGTATGAGTTTACTTTGGGCCAATTCTGAATATTCGCTTTTTACTTCTTTGAACATTTTGCCAATTAAAGGAACATCGAGCAAATCTTCGATGGTTACTAAATTTGCCCTGAGTGCATCATCAAGATCGTGAACACTGTAAGCAATATCATCGGCAATTGAAGCAACTTGTGCTTCAATGCTTGAAAATTCCTCAAGTTTTAGATCATATTTTTCATTATATTTTAATAGCAGCTGATTATTTGTAGAAGACTCCGCGTTTTGACCAAGCAAGGGACCGTTATGCTTTGCAACACCTTCAATCACTTCCCAACTTAGATTCATGCCATTAAAGTCAGCATGTTTTTGTTCAAGATAAGTTAAAATCCTTATAGCTTGAACATTATGATCAAACTTATACTTCTCCTTATCAACTTGAACTAGAGCATCCTCACCTGTGTGACCAAATGGAGGATGACCAAGGTCATGTGCAAGCGCTATGCATTCAGTGATGTCCTCATCTAATCTGAGCCTGCGTGCGATGGATCTTGCAATTTGTGCAACTTCAAGGCTATGAGTTAGCCGAGTACGATAGTAATCATGCTCATAATTGATAAAAACTTGTGTTTTGTATCCTAGTTTCCTAAACGCATTAGAGTGAATAATGCGGTCCCTATCACGCTGAAAACAGCTGCGATTTTTGTCTTCTGGCTCTTTGAAATTTCTTCCTTTTGTTTTATTTGGAAAGCATGCGTAACTTAATAGAAAATTATTGTTTGACATGTAAAATTTCTACTATAATAGGTTATCAATAATGAACGGTGGTTGTTATGTCAACAGATTACAATATTAGCTTAACTGACAATGCATTAAGGAAAATCCACTCCCTTGTAGAACAGGAAGGAGATGAGAGTTCTATTTTGCGGGTTGCAGTTTCAGGTGGTGGATGCTCTGGCTTCAAGTATAATTTTCTTATGGATCAAATAAATAAGAAGATGTCTTTGGATGACGATTTTGACGATGACGAAGATAGCGAGGATTATAGAAGCCACTCCAGTTTTAGTGAAAAAGGTAAAGATATAGTAATTAATGATGAGAATGGAAACCCTGTATTAATGGTTGATAATTGTTCAGCGAAATTTTTAAATAACTCAACTATAGATTATACTGAAGATCTAAGTGGTTCTGGTTTTCAAATCAAGAATGCTCTCGCTAAGTCTCGATGTGGGTGTGGTAACAGTTTCTCGGTCTAATTCTCCCTCCTGGATCTTTTTATAATATGGGTGGTGGTGTAACACTAGAGCTAGCTTCTGTAAGTAAGAGCTTCAAAAAAAGTCCTGCCATTGTAAAAGATATCAACCTGAAGATTACAAGAGGGCAAGTAGTTGCATTGATTGGTAATTCAGGATCAGGAAAAACAACTATATTGCAAATTGCGGGCCTATTGGATGAGCCAACTTTAGGTATAGTTACGATAGATGGAATAAATTGCACACAAGCCAGTAATAAGCATAAAACTCATGTAAGAAGAAATTTTCTTAGCTTTGTTTATCAATTTCACTATTTATTACAAGAGTTATCAGTGTTGGAAAACGTTATGCTTCCTCAGCTCATTGCAGGAAAAAGCAAAGCTGAAGCAAAAAAAAAATCGCAAGCAATATTGGAAAAATTTGGTCTGAAAAGTAAAGCAAGTAGTATGGTATCTGAAATTTCTGGTGGAGAGAGACAGAGGGTTGCGATTGCAAGAAGCATTGTAAACTCTCCAAAGCTTTTACTTGCAGATGAGCCAACAGGAAATTTAGACCCAACAAATTCTTTGAATGTATTTTTACTGTTACATTCCTATGTAAAGGAAAATAACAACTCTATGCTTATAGTAACGCACAACTATCTCCTTGCAGAAAAAGCAGATCACATTTTCCAGTTAAGTAATGGATCGTTAGTAAAGCTGTGAATGGAAGAAACAGCACAATACAAAACTACCTATACCTTATACTTATTTAACCAATGATCATTAACAGAGTATAATTCGCATGAAATGCTTTCGTTGTTTTTTATACACGGACTCTTTAACTTACGCTGTTTACTTAAGAAACACCCTGATAACATAAACATCGCTAAAACGAGAAATAATAACTGCCTAAACATAACAAGACTTTTTTTATTTATATTAATACGCTCATTTCTCTCATTTGTAAAGTTAGGCATATTCTTTTATTCTGACCTCTTTTTTAGCTTTCTGAGGAGAAATAGCTGCACTGTTTAAACGTAGTTTTATATAATTATCTATAATTTGAGCTACTTCCTCTTCTTTATCCCTTAAAAAGTGGTTAGTATCGTTTACTATATGGTATTCCATATGGTTATTTTTTACCGAATTTATTAACCTTTGTGCTAATTCTGTTACATCGCTTTCTTCTGAAATTGTATCATTATTACTTTGTATTATAAGTCCAGGAACTGGGCAAGGAGAGAGAAAAGAGAAATCGTACTTAGTTGCTGGAAGAGAAAGGGCAACAAAACTTACTATCTCTGGACGGCGCATTGTCAACTGCATAGCTACCCATGCTCCAAAAGAAAAACCGACTATCCAAATTGGAACGTTGTTAGAGTTATGCTCCTGAAGCCAATCAATAGCTACTGCAGCATCAGTTAATTCTCCTATACCCTTATCAAAAGTTCCGGTAGATTTTCCGACGCCACGAAAATTAATTGTCAATGCAGAAAAGTTATTATCGATAAAAGATTCATATATACTATGTATAATCTTACTATCCATACTACCACCATATTGGGGATGGTGATGTAAAATTAGCACAACCGGTGCATTGGTATCTTTGCTTTGATGGTATCTACCTTCTATCTTTTTTGTTGCATTATTTAAAAAGACTTCTACCATAATTACTCCTAATAAAAACCTGTTTTGACAGGGCTTGATAATGTAAATTATTTATTAATTATGTATTAATTTCACTGTTTTTGCAATAAATTTTTTATCGTGTTAAAGTGAACGTACATAATTGGTTAATGGTAAGTGACAAATAAGCCTGTGAGTTTATTCTCTCTGGAAAATAATAGTTGCGTGTATGCCGATTATAATGCAACTGCTCCAATGAGTAAAAATGTAAAAAAAAGTATACTTGAGGTTTTGTCAAAACAAACACTAAATCCATCATCGCTGCATAAAAGAGGACAAGAAGCGAGGAAGATTCTTAAAGAGGTAAGAGATAACGTACGTGATGCTCTTAGCATTCCAGATGATAAAGAAATAGTTTTTACGTCTGGTGCAACTGAAGCAAACAACCTCGTCATGAGAGGAATGAAAGGCTATCTGCATGTAATTTCAGCTACAGAGCATCCTTCAATTCTTAATTCTGCATATAATCCACATATAATACCCGTTAATCAAGAGGGTATTGTTGACTTTTTAGAGCTAGAAAAAATTCTAAGCGAACTTGAAGGGAATAAAGTAATAATTTCAGTGATGATGGCCAACAACGAAACTGGAGTTATCCAGTCTGTTAAGGAAATAGCTAAAATGGCACATAAATTCGGAGCAATCTGTCACACTGACGCTGCTCAAAGTATTGGGAAAATCAAAGTCAATATGAAAGATTTAGAAGTGGATTTACTTACTTTATCTGCCCACAAATTTGGTGGTATAGCAGGCAGCGGAGTTTTAATATTTGACAAAAAGCTTGTAATAGAACCCATTATAATAGGTGGTGGGCAAGAAAAAGGATTACGTGGTGGCACAGAAAACATTGTTGCAATTGCAGGTCTTTCTGCTGCATTGCAAAACATTCCAGATCTTCTATCAAAAATGAATGAAGTGGAGAAGCTGCGTGATCAATTGGAGTGTGAATTATTAAGTCTTGTCAGTGATATCAAGATCTTTGGCAGAAATTCTGAAAGATTGCCAAATACAAGTTTTATTTATATGCCGAGGGTAAAGAATGATCTGCAGCTCATGCATTTTGACTTAAATAATATTGCAGTCAGCAATGGTTCTGCATGCTCTTCTGGAAAAGTTGGGCCTTCTCATGTTTTGCTTGCAATGGGAGCAACAAAAGAGCAAGCAGAGTGTTCAATTAGAATCAGTATAGGTCCAGAGATTAAACCGCAAGACATAGAAAAAATAGTGGATTGTTGGTATAGCATCTATAAGAAGAATGCCTTAAGTAAATGCAAAAACTACTTTCACCATTCTTCTTAAGTCATAATAAGTGGAATGGTAAAAATAATTTCTATCGGCTTAGTTGTTATAATAGTTACGTTGCTGAAAATTAACTTGCTTATAGTGATGCAAGAAATTCTCTAATTGTGCATCAGTCAACTTGATTATTGCAGATACGATTGCTGTTATATGTTTACTGGCGGTTCAAAATCTTTAACTATTTGCACATCAGTATTGATAATTGTCCATTTTTTCTCCTAGAAACTCCGCCATTCAATTACAATCGCAGTATATCATTTTATACTTGATAAAAATGTGGTTTTATATTATAATGTGTTAAATAATGGACAAAAGGAGTTATGCTATGTCTTATATGAGAAATGAACAGGATGTCCGAGCTCAAGGCGCTTATTATAGTGCCGGACTCAGAAGTTATCTAACTAAAGTATACAATTATATGGCTTTAGCTTTAGGTGTTACAGGGCTTGTTGCGTTCTTAACAGTGTTTTCTGGTCTTTTTCAAGTGATTTATTCTAATCCTGTTCTATCGCTTGTGGTAATGCTATCTCCAGTTGCATTGGTGTTTTATATGTCTTTTAGGCTTCAAAACCTAAGTGCTCAGTCAACACTTACTGTATTTTTTCTATTCTCAGTTTTAATGGGAATTTCTTTATCTCATATTTTTATAATTTATACTGCAGAAAATATAGCGAGAGCATTTTTCATTACATCGATCATGTTTGGTTCTATGGCTTTATATGGTAATACTACAAAAAAAGATCTTACCAGCATGGGTTCTTTTTTGATTATGGGAATCTGGGGGTTAATCATTGCATCTATAGTTAATCTGTTTCTTGGAAGCAGTCCTCTCTATTTTGCAATATCGTTTGTATCAGTGATAGTGTTTACTTTAATGACCGCATACGATGCTCAGAGAATCAAAGATGTTTATTATAGATATAATGATGGCTCAGAAGTTGCAACTACTAAGCTGGCAGTACTTGGTGCAACTAATCTTTACTTTGACTTCATCAATATATTCCTCAATTTACTCAGGTTACTTAATTTATTCAACAATAAGGATTAGATGATTTCCTTTTTAAGGGGAAACAATGAAAATTCTATAGTTTTTTTCCTAGTATCTTTAGTGGTATTGATGCTGTGTCTTGCATATGCTTCGGTACCATTGTATAGCATCTTTTGCAAAGTTACTGGATATGGTGGCACAACGAGAAAAGCAACTAATACGACAATAAATGCAACTGACCAAAAAATCAGGGTTCACCTTAATGCTGATATAATATCAGGTCTGCCTTGGGAATTTAAATCAGAAACTAACTACATCGATACAAATATAGGGCAACAAAGTTTAGTATTTTATTATGCAAAAAATTTATCTGATCAGCCTTCTTTTGGAATGGCAGTGTATAATGTCACACCTTTTAAAGCAGGTAAATATTTCAATAAAGTTGCATGCTTTTGTTTTGAAGAGCAAATGCTGCTACCAAAACAAAAAGCGGCTATGCCCGTATCCTTTTACGTAGACCCTGAAATAATGCGTGACAATAGTACAAAAGATTTAAGTGAAATAACACTATCATATACGTTTTTTAAGCTTAAATAACAAACCTTTTCCTATTGTAATCCGAACAAGGTTGTACGATACATCTATTGAATTGAGCAGGAGCTCTTATTTGCTTTTTGCACACTGACTACTTGTGTTTCAGTGTTCGTTGTTGCTAATTCCCATCCTTCATTATTTGCTTCACAAGCATTCCAACATTGAGCCAACTCCTTATTATTTTTTACAGAATCTGGTATTTCTATGTTGGGATTTTTTTCTAATGTATGCTCAGTTAGAATTTTACAGCAATCCTTGCATTTCGTTGACTTATCTCTACCATATAATTTAGCAACATAGTCTAAAGCGGTATTTCCACCATAGTTTTCATTTGGGTTATCATTTACTCCCGCTTTTATGAGAGCTTTTAATATATCTGGAGAACGAGCCAAAACGCAGACATGTAAATATCCTTTTTCATTTTGCACATTAGCTCCTGCTTTTATTAAAACTTGCGCTAAATTTGTTAAAGTGTATGGTTTATAGTTAATGGCGATGGAAAAAAGACTATCTATTGGAAAGCCATCATAATCTTTCAAGTCAAATCTGTGATTAATATCAAATCCTTTTTTTCCCAAGAAGTATATAAATATTTACAATAGTCTCCTTTTTTATCTGATTTTTGCATTTCACATTTTAACCTTTCTTTTATTTTTATTATTGGTATCTAAATCGTCATCTTCATCCATTTTACACAACACATTGAATAAAACACCATAAAGCCAAGTTTCTCTGTTTGTCATAATTTGTGCCTCAAAACTATTAACAATACGCTTATGTAGTGTATAAACTCTAAATAACATTTTGCAAAATATTAATTGCTAGATAACATAATTAAAGTTTTTGTCTTACATTTATCATGGTTAGAGCTATACAAATTAAAAAAACTGGGGGGCCAGAAGTATTAGAATTTGTAGATAAGAACATAGGTGAGCCAAAAGATGAGGAAGTCTTAATACGTCATACAACTATCGGCTTAAATCGTTATGATTTAGAACATAGAAAAGGTATGCGCAAAATTAAAGATCTGCCATCAGTACTTGGAGTAGAGGCAGTAGGAGTTGTTGAAAAGCTTGGTAAAAAAATTAGTGATGGATTTAAGGTTGGAGATAGAGTTGGATATTGCACAGCTCCTCCAGGGGCATATTGTGAAAAGCGCATTGTACACCAGAAATATTTGATAAAAATTCCGAATGATATACCTGATGAAGTTGCTGCTGCAGTGCTGTTTAAAGGTATGACAGCTCACTATTTAGTTAATCAATCTTATAAAATTAGGCCTGGTGCTTTCGTGCTAGTTCATGGGGCTAATGGTGGTTTAGGACAAATAATATGCCAATGGGCAAAGGATAAAAAAGGTGTAGTGATAGGTTCTGTAAGCTCTGATGAAAAAATGAAGATAGCTTTACAAAGTGGCTGCACATACGCAATGAACTATAACGATAAAGACTTCGTTTCTAAAGTTATGGAGATTACGAAAAATAGAGGAGTAGGTGCGGTGTATGACCCTATAGGTTACGCTACAAGCAAGCTCTCTTTTGAATCTTTAGGTAAGTTTGGCATATATGTTTCCTATGGGCAAATATCGGGCAACATTCCTATTAGTTTTTCTTTACTTAGCTCGCGTTCGTTATTTGCAACAGGAACTTCAATCTATCATTATAAGCATGATAGATTTATATTAGCGCTTACTGCAATGGAAATCTTTGAGATGATAAGAAAAAAACTTTTAACTGTACGGATCAATAAAAAATATAAATTTGATGAAATAATAGAGGCTCATCGTGACATGGAAAATAGAAAAGTAAGTGGGCTAAATATCATCAAAGTTTCTTAAAATAAATTAGTAACCTAAAATAATTATTCATTAAGTCATATCAACAAGAATTTCATATGGTTAATTCTCTTTTTGGGAAAGTTAAAAGCATACAGCTGAACTGACTGAGATTTTTACCGGACTAGTTTGAAAAACTTGTCATTCTGCTACTCGTTAGTGGCGTGGTAATGCGATGTTTTATCTATAGATATTATGTTCACAGTAGTTTCAAAAGAAGCTGAGTAAATAAGTTATATTTCAAATTAGATTTGATGTCACATCTAACATTTAAGTATTATAACTTCAATAGTATATGGAGCTGTTATTCTCCTTTTAAATAACTACTTTTCTCTATTTTACAATAATTTTAGGGTTAAGGTTATAGTACTTAGAAAGTTTATGTTACCCTATGAATTGTCTCTGTTGTTCTGATACATCCAGTAATCATAAATTCTCCTTTAATGGCATTTTGTTCTCATATTTTATATACCATTACACTCTGGGACCATACATATAAGGCTAAAGTTTGCTGAAAGTCAATTAAAATTACTTAATAAATTGACTATATAAACTAAAAATGCTAGTATTATATTATTAATTTTAAGTAAGAGTACATACTATGAGCTATACAAGAGAACAGTTAAAAGAGGCAATGCAAGCAAAAAGTAACCTAGAAAAGAAAATTGAATCAAAACTAGAACTAGCAGCAGGCGCAACAATACTAACACTAACACTAGGAATGGCAGCTGGTACCGGGGCTCTTGCAGGTTTAGCTCTAAGTTATGTTAACTTGCCACCTCTCATTGCAGGTGGAATCATTGGTTCTGCAATGTTATTAGTATGCTGTGTAATCAGTGCTTGTTCTTTCTCAAAAACTACAAATCTCAACGATATACCAGAAGGCATGTCCGAAAGATATGAACAAATTTTGAGAGAATATAGCAACAGCGCTGAATATAAAATTAAAAATTATGCACATACTATCAGTAGTATTGGTGTTTCTTTTGGAGTTGGAGCAGGGCTAGTTGCTCTTGGTTTTACATCACCTGCAGCTATAGGTGCTTTAACTTTTGTAGTGGGTTTGATTGCTTATGCTCCTTTAAATTTTTTAATTGATAAAGTAATTGAGAGCTTTTTTCCAGAAGGAAATAAACAGCCAGGTAGCTCAGTTGATAGCGATGTGAAAATTGTTGATGGGGATACGTGCAGGAGAGTATTTTAAGAAACGATAGATAGAAGTTTTTGAAGAGGATTTAGCCCATTTTTTTGTGTTAAGTATAATTGAATTATCAGCTCAATTCCTAATCCTACATAGCTAGTTGATTTTCCCATCCAAGAATCATTTTATTAGCTTGCCTCAATGTTTCAATAGAAGGCAAATCTTCTGTGCTGAGTGGTAGACGAACAGTTTTGTGTTCTATGAGCCCAATGTCATGCAAAAGTGCTTTAGTAGGTATTGGATTGCTGGCAGTAAATAGAGCTTTGCAAGCTTGTTGCCAACTGTCTGCTTGAGGGTTCTTGCCGCTCATGCATTGCTTAACATACTCATGTACTACACTTGGCCAAACATTGGCAGTAACAGAAACCAGACCAGCCGCACCCTTAGCAGCCATATCAAATATCATATTATCGTCCCCACAAAACACCTCAATATTTGGTGCAACTTTCTTATACTGAGTTAAAGTATCAACGGTGCCACTTGAGTCTTTGATAGCCCAAAATTTTTCGTGGCTGGATAAGTTGCGTACAGTTTCAGCGTGAAGACTCACTCCTGCTCTTGATGGAATATTGTAAAGCATGGCTGGCATATGTGCTTTTTTAAGCAGCTTTTCAAACCATAAAGTTTGCCCCATGATTCCAGGCTTTGCATAAATGGGAGTTGTCATTAGATAGCCATGAATAGGCATACCCTTGCAAAAATCAAGCCATTCAAGAGTCTGATATAGATTCACTCCTGGTACACCGATTATAATTTTCGTATTTAATTTTAGCTCACATACAAATTCAACTAATGTGCGCTTTTCAGAATCAGTAAGTGATAAGCTTTCACCTGTGCTACCTAGCAACACTACACCATTTTCAGCTTCAGCTTGCATTGTTAGTAAACGCTGCAAGCTTTGGTAATCTATACTATCTCCACTGCAATTAAAAGGAGTAACACAAGCAGTCCATAAAAATGTAGATTTCAATTGAAGTTATTAAAATGGTATTTCATCATCGATTAGTTCGTCTTTTATATCGTTGTCAAAACTTCCGTGTTTATCTTTTTGTTCTGTTTCATTTTGTTTGTATTCACTTGGCTTGTAATCAGAGTTTGACATACTGTTTCGTGAATCTAAAAGGGTAAGGGCACTATTAAAGTTATATAGCACCACCTCTGTCGTATACCTTTCGCTACCATTTTGGTCAGTCCATTTTCTAGTTCTCAGAGAACCTTCAACGTAAACTTTACTACCCTTGCGCGCAAAATCCTTAACAATTTTTACTAATCCTTCACTAAAAATTACAATATTATGCCATTCTGTCTTTTCAGAGCGCGTACCAGAAAATTTGTCAGTCCAACTTTCAGATGTGGCTATCGAAAAACTTGCCATCTCTTTTCCATTTTGTGTAGTCCTAATTTCAGGATCTTTTCCTAGATTACCAACTAATATGACTTTATTTATAGTACCACTAGACATAATTATGCTTTAAAACAAACATCTTTATTATCTTATGTGAGAGTATTATTGTCAAATTTAATTAAAAACGCGCTTGGAGGGATTCGAACCCACGACCTTTGCCTCCGGAGGGCAACGCTCTATCCAACTGAGCTACAAGCGCAGATGTATTAGATTATTTAATAGATAAACTATCTAAATCAAATTTTTGTTCTGGATAAAGCGTAAACATAATACCTCCATGTCCAAAATGTACATTTTTAGAATTGCTTATCCGTTCTTTTGTTATCTTTTGGTTTACAGCCCATGAAAAAGTTACATAATTTTCAGTTACTGAGTGCACTTTTAAATCCTTAGTATTTATAAACAACTTTCCATTTACCCATATTTTCCATGTATCGGGGGAAAAGTATAAAATTGAATCTAAACTGACTACTTTACAATTGAAATTTTCTTCCTCTGTAACTCCTGAAGACTGTAAGTTAAACTTTTCCATCTCACTAACTATTCTATTAACCTGCTCTTCATCAAAAAAAATGCTTTTTATGCTACCATATTGCGATAAAGTACTCTCTGCTGCCTCTTTTATTATATCGTCTCGATCTATATAATAATTGTTGATAAAAAAACACTCCTTCGCACGCAAATTTGCTATATCAATGAAGTCATTTATTTCTTGATTTCCAACTTTTAAAATACTTTTTAAGTACTTCTTTTCTATAATCATTCCATCATTAGAATGATGACAGACCATTTCATCATTGCCTTGTCTTTCTATATATACACATAAATTTTCACTATTTAACCCTAATATTTTATGCTCAATAAAATCTTCATTACTAATATGCTGTTGGCAAGAATATTTTTTACAAATCCCTATATTTTCTACAAGATCTTCGCAATTGCAATATGCACTAAAATTAAAAAATAGCAGCGTAAAAATAAAAAACAACTTTATATTCATCTACTTAATATGGTATACCAATCAAAAACTATACTAGCTCTCACTATCTCTATCATATTACCACTTAAAATCTGGTTTATAACTTTAGCATCTATATTTCTCTGCTTATTCAAGGTAAGAGATCTGATCATAACATAACCAGGAAGATTTGGAATAGACTGTAGAAATAAAAAAATATGCTTATCGCTAATTGAGCTTAAACTTAGAACCACTTCACTTCTTATTACTTTTGTATGTTCACTTTTATTGTGGAGTTCAGCTTCTTCAGGTATAGAAATTGATATTTCAGGTTCTAACATGTAGTGTTTTTTATATAGCTTGTTAAGCTCAAAATTTAAATTTGTAATGTATCTGCTACTATGTAAGTTTGAAGAAGAAATTCTTTTCCATAAATCTAGATTTTTATTTAGAATAACTTCCTTTTTTTGAATTTCAGTAATCTGTAAGTTAATAGAACGTATTTCCTCAGCTGCAGTTTGATTTTTATTATAAACCTTTTTGTTATAGATAATAAAACACGTTGATAACCCTATTAATACAATAGATAACAATAAGTAATATATGCACTGAATTGTAGCTTTTCTTTTTAGTTGAGAGATAGTCATCAATCTACATTGCCTCTCCTATTTCAACATCAATAGATAGATTTTTCTCTTTAGTAGTAGGTAAGCTAGAAATACTAATATCATGAGTACGGAAATTATCGTTTAAATTTTTCTGTAGTTTCTCGTATTGATAAGAAATGTCTTTACCAGATTGAAAATTAAACCTTAAAGTTGTGGTAATATAACTTTTTGCCTCATTATAATTCCACTCAAATAATTGAAGCTCTACATCTGGTACTTTTAGCTTTTCTACATACTTAACTTGTGTGAGAGGAGAGTACTCTATTTTTGATAAAATATTATTGATATTAATAAAATCGTAAACTTCATCTATCTTTTTTACATTATAGCTTTGGCTAAGTTTTATTAGTTTGTTATTTAAAGCACTCCGCTTTGCAGATAAATTATCAGCAACATTAAAATTTGAATACAAATTTCGCAAACAAAAGGCGTTGATTACAACTAAAATCAAGAGTAGGTATAGAAAAATTTGAGGAGAATTTAAATAAAGATAATTAAATAGATAAAATTCTTTAGTTTCTTTTGTGTTAAAAATATTTATTGGCTTATTCTTAAAGCTATGGAACAAAATTGTAGTATCACAAAAGCTATCTTTTTCGCATATAGCTAATTCTGCTACCAATAGTTTACCTAGCTCATATGGAGTCAATATGTTCACACTATTCTCTGAAAAATTTATAACTGATAAACTAGATTTAATAGCTTCTGATACTATGATGCAAAGGTCGATAGGGTCATTTTTTTCAAATCCAAACTTAGTTAAAGATTGAATTGTATTTTTCACTTCCTGATATATTTCACCAGCAATGATTCCTGGTAAATTATCATTAGTAAATGGTATTAAACGTGTAAATATCATTTTGTTCTCTTTAAGAACCACTTGTCTATAGCCACCTGTTTTAGTTGCAGCAACTATAATTTTCCAGTTACTAGGATCTTTGTGTAGAATCTTTTTTGCTATACTGACTAGTTCTATAGGAAACATTAATATTCCTTTAAAGTTAGAGCCTATTTCAACAAACACGTCCAACCAATATTCTATTAAATGATTTGCTTTTGATGAAACAAATAGATACCACCAGTTTTGATTAAATTTATTCGGCTTTTCGACCAAGAGAATAGAATTTATATCGTTATTATGAGCAAAATGCTCTACTTTTGTTTTTGCTGATAGATAAGCACTAATCCTATTTACTCTTGGGATAGACTGTAGCAAATAGTTCTGATCAGTGTGATTGAGAACCAGATATAAGGGTGCTTTTTTATCTGATGAGAGACATGAAATTAAGTCAGAAACAACTTTATTATTTTTGTCCTTAGCAAAATATCTTTTATTTAAAGTATCATTTTTAAAATATAGTAACATTGTGCCTTCTTTTCCTATAGAAAGCATAAACTTACTTTTGGGTTTTGACCCAAACATATTAACAAAGTGTATACTCATCTAGAATTAAAAAGGTAATTTATTGAAATTCATTAAACATTAGATGACAATATTACTTATATTATAAGTTTTTGATAAAATTAGTAGTAATATTAACCCTTTTGTATGATGAAGGTTTTTTATATTTGTGCTAGACACAACTTAACCTGACAAACGAGGATTAATTATATCTCAGCTTGATATTTTATTCTCCAACAGACTGAAAATTGAATTGAGCTAAAGACTTGATTTGACGCACGTTGTTGCACATTACCATTTAGTATACTTGAACTGAACATTTTCAGTGAATCCATCTGGCATGACTGAAACTTTTGTATTCATATTTATTTTTAAGTAATTTACTAGCTCATCAACTAATATATCAGGAGCAGAAGCACCTGCAGTAATTCCTATTTTTTCTGCGCCCTGCAACCAATTTTTGTTCATACATTTATAATTATCAATCAAATAGGCTCTTTTTCCTGTGGAAATGCACAGGTCTAATAAACGGTTTGAATTTGAACTGTTTTTGCTTCCTACAATTAACACTACGTCTGTAATTTTAGCCAATTTTTTAACAGCGTTCTGCCTATTTTGTGTTGCATAGCATATATCTTTTAAGTCGGGGCCTGTAATGCTTGGAAATCTGAGCTTCAGTGTAGCAATAATTTCTTTGGTATCGTCAATACTTAACGTGGTTTGTGTTACATAAGATAAATTATCTGGATCTTTGATTTGTAAATTGTATACGTCTTGCATAGTTTGCACTAGAGATATAGGATTACTTACTCTTCCTATAATTCCTTTAACTTCTGGATGATTTTCATGTCCAATTAGAATTAATTCTTTACCACTATCCTCATACCTTTTTGCCTCTTTATGTACTTTGCTAACTAATGGACATGTTGCATCAATCACTTGAACACCCTTTCTTTTTGCCTCATCCTCTATACTTTTCGACACTCCATGTGCGCTAAAGATCAATATTCCTCTATTGTCTTTAATGTCTTCTATGCTGCTTACAAAAACCACTCCTTGTTTCTTGAAGTCCTCTACTATATACTTATTATGAACGATTTCGTGTAGTACATAAACTTGGCGTTCATTTTTGTATTTCTCTAAAGTGATTGCTAATATGTCTACAGCTCTTTTAACCCCTGCACAGAAACCGCGTGGTTCAGCTAAGATAATCTCCATTTTTTAAGTAAGTATGTAAACATTGCTAAAAAGTAAGCTCCGCTCACTATGTTTCATATCATGACTGCTTTACTATAATTTCAAATTTATCACTACCAAGACTCTTGTTAATATACCAGGAACCGTCATCTTTAATTGTAAATTTAGGACTCTTGAGGTCTCTTTTTATTGTCTTTCCATCTTGGCCATCCATAGCAATATGGATATCGAATGTAACGATGTCTATATTTACCATGGCTTTTTTCCCACTGTGTGAATTTAGACTAAACTTGCCCAACATGACATCATTAATACTCACTTCTCCTGCATAAGTATCACACTGACCATCTACACAACACTCACTTTCAATATAAAAAAGATCTGACATATTTATATCTATAAAAAAAAGAACTAAACTTACATACTAAATATAGCTTACCGTTAATAAGCAATTACAGATTACTTTGGCTACAACAATAATGCAACTGGAAGTATAACATAATTAATTGTATAAGAAACTACACTTTAGAGAAATGGTTGTTTGGTTTTTTTATTAATTTTTTTCACCATACTGTCAATCATGTGTTTTATTCCTTGATATACAGAGTGTGTACTTTCGTCACTACGCATATAAGCAGAGCAGGAAAATATATTATGCTTTTCGTCTTCTATTGATAGCTTTGTATCGCATGTTATATGTTCGCCGCCGAGCTTCTCTATCAACTGGTCTTTGTCGTCTCCTATAGTTACCTTAATCTTACTTTCTTCTTTACCTATCTTGCTATTTAAAATTAAAACAATAATGGCTGGAGATATACATATAGTTCCTATTGGCTTTTTTGCAACAAAGAACTCTGAGACTAATCTTTCAAACTCAGGCATTACTGTTTTATTTTCAGCTAAGTCAGATAAATTTTTCGCAACTCCATATCCACCAGGTACGACTAGCATGTCAAAATTTTCAGCTTTAGCTTCTCTTAAATCATTTATCTCACCTCTTGCAATTCTTGCTGCTTCTACAAGTACATTCCTTTTTTCTTTTACTGCTTCTTTTGTTTTGTGATTCATAACTTGTGTGATATCAACATCAGGAGCAAAGCACGTGACTTCAACTTCCTGCTGATCAAACACAAGCAGAGTTAAGACTGCTTCTCTCACCTCTGTGCCGTCGAGGTGGCCGCATCCTGATAAAATCACAGCGGCTCTTAATTTTTTCTCACCCATAAAATACCTTGATTTCATATAATCTAGGTATTGTAATACAAATTCCATATTTGGAAAGGAGTAATTATTTTATGTTAATTATAATATAATTAATAATTAGTATATATAATTAGGCATATTTATAATTGATAGGAATTGAATATGGTACAAGGTGGTACAATAAATCCAACCAATTTGGAAGCGTTCATTGAAAATGTAGTAAGATATATTAGTGGAAAAAAAGATTTGTTGGAAGCATTGAACTCTCTATTACAAGCAAATGAATTTGTAAAAAGCGGTGAAATTTTTAATGAATCAACCATCAAGAATGTGTCTGAATTGCTGATAAAAAATACAGGTGTTTTTGAGAGCGTAATGGGTATTTTAAAGGAGTATCTTGAGAAAGACAATAATCAATTAAAAACACTTCTTGAACAAGTAAATAAAGTAGAAGGCATGGAGAAAGAGCTTGAAACTTTAGGCAATCAACTGTTAGCTCAAGGATTGATAAGTGGAGCAGCAGTGACAACACCACTGCCATTAAGTTAAGGAAAAGTGATGAACTGTATTATAAAATCAGGTAAGATCCACAAATTAAAAGAAGTAATGACATGAGTAAAAAAAAGAATAATCATGTTTATAAAAAATAAATTGATGAGTTTAAACTTTATAAACGCACACAGAGCATCCTCAAAAGACTTCTCACGAAAAAGAAAGCTGCCCTTCGTTAATGTATTTCTCCTGATTTTTAGAAAGAGTGTAAAGTCATTACAAGTGATGCTTAATGAGTTTGTTCTGCATACAAGAAAAGATTATACAATTACGGCAAGTGCATTTACTCAAGCAAGAAAGAAGCTAAAGCATACTGCGTTTTCAGAGTTAAATGATGATATAGTTTCCCTATACTACCAAGATCAGGAATTTAAAACCCACCATGGCTTCAGAGTACTTGCATTTGATGCTTCAATACTGATTCTGCCAAAGAGCGACAAAATAATAGGTGAGTTTGGCTCAAGAGCAGTATGGAATGGAATCCAGAGATTTGAAGACTATACAAGTGCAACCTTTGAAGTTTGCTACGATGTGCTAAATAATATTGCAATAAAATCTGTGCTAAGTAGAGGTGACAGCTATGAGGTTGATTTAGCAATCGGTATGCTTGAATCCATAAAATCAGACGATTTGTTAATCTGTGATAGAGGATACGTATCTTATCGATTTCTTGCTGAGCTTACAGGAAGGAAAATCAATTATATAATTCGCTGTTCAAGTTCGTCTTTCAATGAAATAAACGCTATGTTTAAGCCGGAAAGCCCATCTAGTACGGTGGTAGTGTCTACCGCACCTATTAAAGTAGCAAGACAGCTACGAAAGCTAGGATTACCTGATGAGATGAAATTCAGGTTAGTCAAAATAATACTTTCTTCTGGCGAAGTTGAAGTGTTAGTAACATCTCTGTTAGATGAGAAACGTTTTACAGTTGAAGAGTTTGAGAGATTATATTACTTGCGCTGGGGAGTAGAAACATTTTTTTCTAGGCTGAAGGGAAGATTAAATTTAGAGAATTTCACAGGAAAAAGTATTGAAACTATCAAGCAGGATTTTTGGTCAACTATCTTCATCAGTAATCTAGAAAGTATCATGATAGAAGATGATGAAGAGACATTGAGCGCACAGAATAGTAAACTAAAAAAAAGCATCAATAAATCTGTCTCATTTAATGCGATTAAAAACTTAGCCTTTGATATTTTTTCTACAGAGTCAGACATAGACTGCATTATGGATCGACTATCACAGTTATTTTTGATGAACACTTTAGTGGTGAGAAAAGGGAGAAGAGTTGATCGTCATAAGATATCTGATATTCGTTCACTCAACTACCAGAAAAGAGCTAGAAAACATGTGTTTTAAATTCAAGATATCTTTTCAGTATCATTGCATTAGTACATTCTTTGCAAAATAACCTGCAATTATTACTTTTTTAAATAACTTGCACTTTTCAGACTCCCTTTTCTTAAAAATTCACCCTAGTATTTACCATAATTATCAATCACTTCAAATTTTTTGTCCAATCTTAACTTCTCTTTCCCTTAACTTAATGGCAGTGGTGACAACACTAACAGGTGCACTAGCAGGTACATTAGCAATAGGGGGAGTGACTGGTGCATTAATTGTTGGTGGGGCAGCATTCGTAGGGTTTGTAGCACTAGTTGCTATAGCTGCTATTGGTTATCTTATATACCAGAATAGAGGTGAGATAAAAGAAGGTGCAATTGAATTCGGAAAAGCAGTGAAAAGTTTTGTGAAAGATGTGATCGATGCATTTGCTTGGGAAAAGACTAACTTCTCTAGATTACAGAAAGAGTTCATTCGCGATATGGTATACTCTACAGACGATGAAAAATCAAAAGAGGTCAAGAATAAAATAAGGATCATAGAAATGCTTAAAAATAAAGAGCAACGATCTGCTATAAAAGGGTTAATAGAGGATGGAATCATTAAAAAATTTTCAGAAGAAAATATGACAAAGCTTGTGGAAAAAGGTGATAGTACTCATAAAGAGGATATGGAGAAATTGCCAAGTTTGATGCAAGATTTTCTACCTGAAATTATGGCAATTGGTAATAACATAGAAGATGTAGAAAAAAAGGTTAACGAGAAAGTTGAAGCAATGAAGCCAGATTCTAAAGTAAAGAATCCAAATTCTGAACGAGTTAGTGGAGAAGGGAAAGGAGTGAATTGATATATTTGAAGAGCATTTTGATGTGAAAATTACTATCGAAAGGGTGGCACGCTACTTTTTGGGAGTGTTCAAACCGGATTTTTAGTTCAACTCAATTTTTAATCTATTAGGAAAGAAAATATTGAGCTGAGAGATAGTTAAAAGGCAAAGCTGTAGTCCATTTTTGCTCTGTCTTTTTATAGCACAATATACCAACTTGTACAAGCTGGTAAATGAACCTTTGGTTTTAGCAAATTTTCTTTCTCGATAGAATTAGTGGAGCCGCCTAACTGGCCCTGAATACTAGACAAATTTTTCCAATTGTTTTGCCGCGATTTTATGACCAAAGGATATTTTTCACCCATCAGCTCAAGCAAATAATTTTCAGCGATTTCTTTACTTGAAGCACGATATATTTTTTTTAATCATTCATGAAAGTTTTTGCTACTTCAGTGAATTTCTTATCTGATGTACAATACATTTCTGCTTTAGCTATTTATAGCTGCAGGAAAACTTTTTAACACATGCAATCAGAATATCCTCTACTCCTCTCTCTCTTTTAGGTCGTTTAACACTTCTAACCAGAACCTCACTTTCAGCTTTTTCTTGCTTTACCATATCTCTTCCCCTCTTGTCTCTATCTTTATGTATTAAGCTATATAACTCAAAATCTTGATAAAATGCAGAAAAGTTTTTTTAATTTCAGCTCCATCCTCGAAGAGTTAGAAAATAACTTTAAGCAAGTTAGTCAGAATTTTTCTGACGTAAAGGAGCAAGTTTTAAATTTAGCTGTCAACTCTGAAGATTTGGCAGGCAAGTTTCTTAATTATCACCCGAATATGTGCATAGTATAAAATTAGCTTGATAGACTTCAAGAGCTTTGCCTATAAAGTCAGTGTGCTTCTTGAAATACAATATACTTTCGTTACTTTAATTATGAAAATCCGTTAAGCCTTCTTGCCAATTATTACAATATTTTCACTTGGAAAAAAGTAGTCAGGTATAGCCATGTTTTTTGGTGCAGGACCGCCAATTACTCGGCCTGATGTGTCATAATATGAACCGTGACAAGGGCAGAACCAACCGTTGCCGTCTTTTGTAGCGTGATCAACTGGTACACATCCAAGATGGGTGCATATTCCAATCATAATTAACCATTCATCTTTCCCTTTGTATACTCTTTTTTCATCTGATTCAGGATCTCTCAAATTTTCTGCATTTATGGCTCTTGCAGCCTCAATCTCTTGTTTCGTACGTCTGCGAATAAATACTGGCTTACCTTGCCATTTTACCTTTTTTCCTTGTCCTTCTTGAATGTCAGATAGATTAACCTCAACCGTAGACATTGCTAAAACCTCAGCAGAAGGATTCATAGACTTAACTAGCGGCCAAAAACCGCTTGCAGCTCCTATACCTGCCATGGCGCATGTAGTTAATGTTATAAAATCTCTTCTACTCTTATTTTGAGTAAGATCCTTAATAAGAGATGTTTTTTTATTCTTCTCATTTGTCAACGATTTTTTATTTTTAGTTAATTTCTTATCCATTAATCTCTACTTGACCATAGATATATATTTTAATTTAAATACTATAGATTAATCAACAGAAATTTGCACTTTTTGCTTAGCCTTTGCTATACAGTTAAGAAGGAACAGAGTTTTCAATTTCGGAAATACTATCTTCAGTGGAATTAGGATCCTCAATTTTCGCTACTGAAACCACCTTTTCTCTACTCTCTGTTTTAAACAGAGTGACTCCTTGAGTGCTACGTCCTGCAATTCTGATATCATTTACTGAAATACGAATTAACTTTCCTTTATCTGTAATAAGCATGATATTATCACCCTGCTCAACTGGAAAGCTAGCAACAACATTACCGTTTCTGTTGGTAGTAAGGATATTTGTAATACCAACACCACCTCTATTTGTTACCCTATACTCGTACGCAGAAGTTCTTTTACCAAAGCCATTTTCAGTAATAGTTAATATGAACTCCTCATTCATTGCAAGTTTTAAGAATAGTTCGTTATCTATTCCTAAATCATTCAAAGTTTTTTCTAACTTAGAGTCAATCGAGTTATTAGCTGCAGCTTCCAGCCTTTTTGCAAGCAGAACTTTCAGGTAAAGTTCTTTTTTTTCTGTTGTGACATCTATACCATTTAGTATGGTCATGGATATCACGCTGTCATTTTTTGCAAGTTTGATACCTCTTACGCCATCTGAATTACGACTCTTAAATTGACGCACATCGCTTACAACAAATCTGATGCTTTTTCCAAGCGTTGTTGAAAGTAGAACGTGATCAATTTCGCTACACACTTTAACTGACACTAATTTATCCCCTTCGTCGAGCTTTATTGCTATTTTTCCATTGCTTGGAATATAGTGAAAATCTGCTAAGGAGTTACGCCTTATGTTCCCATGAGCAGTAACAAAAACTATATTTTGATTTTCGTCATTCTCACTTGGAAGCGGCATGATGTTAGTGATAGTTTCACCATCGCTAAGCGGGAATATATTAACAAGCGCTCTTCCACGTGCAGTTGGCTCTGCAAGAGGCAGTTTATAAACTTTTAATCTGTAAACTCGACCAGTATTAGAAAAGAATAAAAGGCTAGTATGAGTATTTCCAACAAATAATTTTGTGATTACGTCCTCCTCTTTTAATCCCTGTCCTAGCTTTCCTTTTCCACCACGATGTTGGGTTCTATAGTGAGAGAGCTTCACACGTTTGATGTAACCATTCATAGTTACGGTCACTACCATATCTTCTTGTGGAATTAGATCTTCAGCTTCAATGTCCATGTCTGATTCTTCTATTGAAGTTCTTCGAGGTACGGCAAATCTATTCTTTATTTCTTGTAAATTGTTTTTTATTTCTTGCATCAATTTCTCTTCTGAGCCAAGAAAAGCAATATATTCTTTTATCAGGCTAAGCATTGAATTTAACTCATTTTCTAATTTGCTTTTTTCAAGGCCTGTTAAGCGTTGCAATTTCATGTCAAGAATAGCTTTTGTTTGCAGCTCAGTTAATCTATATACTCCATCTTTCAAAAAGCTCACACTGTCTGAGATTAGTTCAATAATCGTGTTTATTTCAGCTGAGGTTTTCCATTCCTTGTTTAAAAGCTCTCTGCTTGCTTCTTCAGGATCTTTTGCACCACGGATGATTTTTATCACTTCATCTATGCTGAGGACCGCAATGTAGAGCCCTATGTATATATGAGCTTTTTCCCTCGTTTTTCTTAAACGAAATTCTGTTCTCCTGATTAATACTTCTTTTCTAAAATCAATGAAAGCAGCTATGATTTCTTTCAATGACATCAAAGCAGGCCTGTTATTGTTGAGGACTAAAGTATTAACACTAAAACTACTTCTTAGTGGAGTTAGTCCCAATATTTGATTAAGTATAAAACTTGCTTCAGCATTTCTTCTGAGGTCAATTACTACTCTAATACCAGACTTATCAGACTCATCCCTAATTTCTGTTATGCCATCAATTCTTTTTTCTTTTACAAGCTCACCTATCTTCTCAATTAATTTTACTTTATTTACCTGGTAAGGTATTTCATCAATCACTATTGCTTGCCTATCTTGTGGCAGGTCTTCCATGTGAGTCTTGCCTTGCACAACAATTGATCCACGACCCGTTGCAAATGCTGATCTTATTCCAGACCTTCCAAGAATCGTTCCTCCAGTTGGGAAATCCGGTCCTGGCATCACTTCAAGTAACTCATCCAAAGTAACTTCAGGATTATCTATATATAACATACAAGCATCTATTATTTCTCCAAGGTTGTGAGAAGGAATATTGGTTGCCATACCAACTGCAACACCGCTTGCACCATTTACCAATAGATTCGGAAATTCTGCAGGCAGTACAACAGGCTCTGTTTCATTTCCATCGTAGTTTGATCTGAAGTCAACTGTATCTTCATCAATATCATTCAGTAAAAAATGCGATACTCTGTGGAGCCTTGCTTCTGTATATCGCATTGAAGCTGGTGGATCTCCATCTATTGAACCAAAGTTACCTTGCCCATCGATAAGCGGTAAAAGAAGAGAAAAATCTTGAGCCATCCTGACCAAAGAATCGTAAATGGCTGCATCACCATGTGGGTGATATTTTCCCATTACATCCCCGACTATACGAGCTGCTTTTTTATACGGTTTACCGGCATCGAACCCAGCCCTCGACATTGCGTATAATATGCGCCTATGAACAGGTTTAAATCCATCTCGCACATCAGGTATAGCTCGACTTATGATCACACTCATTGCATAGGAGAGATAAGAATCTTCTAGCTCTTTCACTATTGAAACTGGTACTATGTTGTCTTGCATTTTCTATACTTTGATTGAAATAATTGTAATATTAATATTCAACTAGGCTAATGGGCAATGACAGACTTGAACTGCCGACCTCCTCGGTGTAAACGAGATGCTCTACCAGCTGAGCTAATTGCCCCTCTAGATATAATTCTATAGTTCAATGTTGTTGTTGTAAACAAAAATAGCGATACAAGCAACTCTTATGGAATCGCTGGGTGCGCACTATGGAGTTGTATAAATTTTAGTCTTGCTGCTACCTTGTATAAAGGTATTCTTTCACTTGCATTTTTTGACATGTTCAACAACTTTGAATAACATGCTGTGGCATTTTTAAAATCTGAGAGCTTATCTAGAATAACAGCTAAATTATAGGTATAAAAAATATTGTTTTGATCTAAAGAAATTGCTGCTTTCATATATTCTTTAGCTTTTACGTAATCCCCTTTTTTCATATAGATCAAACCTAAATTTGCTGATAAAGGGGCGCTATTTCTGAGTGTATCATACAATTTCAACATTTCACTCAATGCTAAATTAGGATCATATTGTGAGATTATCGTCAGAAAGTTCTTTAATACATAAGGGTTGCTAGGATATTCTTTTAACAGTCTTGTGTAAATCTCTACAGCTTTTTTAAATTCTTTGTTAGCGTAATAGATATTCCCTAGTCCAATTAAAGCACTTTCATGATAAGGAAATTTTGCGATAATCTGATTGAGGAGAGAAGTAGCTGTTTCACTATCTCCTAACTCAAAGGAATCTTTTGCTTTTTTTAAAATAGAGTATATGTCAAAATTCTTGCCAGAATTCTGCGAAATTTTGATATTAAATTTGTCACTTTTTCTCTCGATAACATCAAGATCTTTATATTTTTTATCAGCTTTTATATGCTTGACAACACTATCAAAGACCTTCTGTATCTCCAAATTTTCACTAGCATAGGTAACAGAAGACCTCCATAAAATCACAACGCAAATTAACATGCAGACAAACATAGATCCTAGTGTTGTGGCATTGGCTGCAGCGCGTAACCAGTAAATCTTATTTCTTTGAACTATACGCAACACATTACAAATTCATAAATGCTACATTACTTATCTAATATAATAATAAAGATATTATTAATTGGCAGATACTATTTAGAATGAGTTAAAAGAGCACTTCTACACATTCCATATGGTTGCCAATTACACTCCTCACATGCGTAGTCAAATTTCTCTAAAGACATTTTCTTTCTAATTCTTTTTACTGCTTCATTCCAGGTTAAAATCTCTCCTATTTTCATTCCTAAAATTTCCATATGCCTTCTATCTAGCTCTAAAACTTTAGCTTGTGTGGTACATTTACCTTGTTTAGTCTGGTTTGGGCAAACACTGCAAATAGTGTCAAGATTATCAACTACTTTGATTTTAGTATTAGGATCATTAATTACTTTACTTGCTATCTTTTTGTAATTTTCTACAAAACCCTGAGAATACCCATATCCTTGAAATGCAAGAGTGCACATGAAATGATGAGGACGAAATTTTATCATTTTTTCAAATATTGCAAAGCTGCTACAAGTAGAAAAATTTTTACCAAACCAGGAAGGATAAATGGTAAAACACCTACCATTATTGCTCGTTCCAGACCAAAGTAAACAGAAAGCCAACTAACACCACAAATAAAGATTACAGCTGTACCGGCCAGACAACTTAAAGAATTACACACAAATGATTTATATTTAGAGTTCAGTAATTCATTTACTTTGTTCATTACCATAACAGCAGCTAAACAGCCAATTAAATATCCACCTGTTGGTCCAAGAAAAATGTGATAACCACTAGAAAAATTCGCAAAAACAGGAAATCCTGCTGCACCAAGTGATAGATATGTAAGCACAGAATAGAATGCTGTTCTGCGGTTAAATTTAAGCCCAATGAGCATTACTCCTAAAGTTTGCAATGTGATAGGCACAGGCTGCAACGGTACGCTTATTTGAGCCATCAAGAATAAAAGTAAAACGCAAGACAATATTTCAACCAGTGTTGACCTACTGCTTGATTGTGTTATAAACATATCTTCCCAATAGAAATAACTTACTAAATGTAATATATGTGTATAAGAGGTTTTGCAATTTAAATTTTGCTCATATTGCGCTACAATGAATTATTTATGCACTATTTAAAAATGATGAGAAAACAAGATCTATTATCGTTGATGAAAGCAAGACACAGTGGACGTTCATACGATCCTACAAAAGCAATATCTCAAAAAGAAATGGATATTTTAATAGAAGCTGTAAGGCTAACACCCTCGTGTTTTGGTGATGAACCTTGGCGATATGTGATATGCAACAAACAGAACAATCAAAGCGCATGGAAAAAATTGTTCGATTGCCTTGATGAATCTAATCAAAAGTGGGCAAAAGATGCACAAGTGTTAATCATATCTTTAAGTGCTAAAAACTTCCGAAAGCCAGACAAAGGGGGAAATTTTTGGGCTAAGCATGATACTGGTGCAGCAAATTACGCACTTATGCTACAGGCTACAGCTATAGGCTTAATGGCTCATCAGATGGGCGGATTTGACAAAGACAAAATAATAGAGAGGTTTAATGTACCTGATGATTTTAATGTAATGTCAGTGATAGCGGTTGGTTACGAGGAAGAAGGTGCCGAAGTTAAAGAAAAGAACAGAAAGCCAATAGAAGAAATATTTTTTTATGACGAATGGCCAGCGAGCTGACTTGACCATTCTTTTTTTAATATCTTAAAAATTGGATTATCTGGCAAATAATTTTTTTTCATCCTACCCTCTTCAATTGCTTGCCAATCTTTCCATGAAAGCTTTTTACTTCCCAATTCATAATCCATTCCATCCCACATATCTTCTCGAAAGCCATAAACAGCAAAGTGCCAATTATATTCATTAAAAATAGAAGTAAGATCTCGAAAATAGTGCTCTAATCCTTTTGAACAGCGATGTCCGCCAAACTCTCCAGCAAGGATCTGATAATCTGGTATATTATACTTCTCTTGGAAAATTTTTACAGGTTCTATATATAATTTTAACTTATCTTTATTCCAATACTCTACTTTTTTTCCATCAAAAGATTGAACATGTCCAGGGTAGGCAAAGTTATCCTGGTTTAATTTTAAATTTGTATAAGCAAAGGGCTCATACATGTGAAAAGAATAAAGAATATTAGAATCATCAACTGGTTTGAATTTATCAAAAGTATTAGAGTCAGCATAACTGCTGCTATCAAGTATTATTGGGGTCTCTGAGTCAACTTGGCGGACACTGTTTACCACGCTGCTATAAAAGCCAAATAGATTCTTCTGAACTTTGCTTTGTTCTACGTTATAAATAGCCGAATCTGCAGTATTATAAAGCCTTTCTGGATGTGGTTCATTTAAGATATTATATCCAACAATAGCAGGATGATCTTTAAGCTCTTTCGCAAGATCTTGCCAAAATTTTGCTGCTTGTTTTTGAAAAGCTTGATCTGACCATAAACGTAAATCATCTTTATCGTTATTATTTTGCTTCCATCTAGATCCAGGTAAGCTAAGCATCGTTAACACTACTGGTATTTTTTGTTGATGAAAAGCATCTAAAACATCTTTCAGAACTTTCAGGTCTTTGGGAATTAGGCCCTGATAACTGTCTGCATTACCTAAGAGGAAGTCACGTTGCGTAGTTTCAAATTTGTCAGGAGCAAGACGAATAAAACCAATTTTGTATTCCTTTGCTGCTTTGATTAAGTCACTATCAACTTTTCTATTGAAAACATTTGCTCCCTTTCTAACTCCAGTTTGCCAAAAGAGCATTTTGCTGTTCTCCGGTATTGACTTAGCACTCACATTACAGAAAACTATAGAATACAAAACAGCTGTAATTAGAAGAAAAATTTTCACTTATATAATTTTGCTATAATGGTAAGTAACCTAACAGACAAGATCCCGTTTGTAAAGATGCATGGTACTGGCAATAGTTTTGTTATCATAGACTCACGTTCAGCAAATAATTTAGACTGGAATTATAGACAAATTGCTGATCAAGGCAGTTGTGATCAAGTGATAATTATAACAATGTCTAATGCTGCAAACTGCTTTATGCATATCTACAATGCTGACGGTAGTCGAGCTGAAATGTGTGGAAACGCAGCACGCTGTGTTGGGTATTTGATAATGTTAGAAAAAGGTACTGAATATATCACTATTGAGCTGATAAATAATCGTATCTTAGAATGTTTTAAAGTAGGTGATAAATCAATAAAGGTCAATATGGGTAAACCACTGCTTAAATGGAATGAAATTCCTCTTTCTTGTGAATGCGATCCCCTTTATCTACCTATAGAGCTTGAAATGCTGAAAGAGCCAGTTGCAGTAAATATTGGTAACCCTCATATAGTTTTTTTTGTTGATAACATAAGCGAAATACCATTGCAGAATTTAGGACCAAAGCTAGAAAATCACGAATTATTTCCTCAGAAAACAAATGTTAGTATTGCACAAATAGAAAAATCTGGAGAAATAAACTTAAGAGTTTGGGAAAGAGGAACAGGTATTACTGCTTCATGTGGTAGTGCGGCTTGTGCAGCATTTGTTGCATCTATACTTCGTAAGTGTTTGGCTACTAAACAAACTTCAGTGCGTTTACCAGGAGGTCAGTTACTGATTGAGTGGTCAAAAAATATACTGATGACTGGGGATATAGGGTTTTTATGACCTAGGCTAGGCACTGACACTCATTACTTCTAACACCTTTTTACCAATCACAGCAGGGGTTTCTGCAATCGCAATCCCAGCACTGCGCATAACCTCTAACTTTGCACCAGCACTTCCGCCACTAGAGGAGATAATAGCCCCAGCGTGCCCCATACGTCTTCCTGGAGGTGCTGTTTGACCTGCTACAAAACCAACGATTGGCTTTTTAGTTTTTTCTGTTTTCACAAAATGTGATACATCCTCTTCTTCGTTTCCACCTATTTCACCAATAACTACAATACCATGAGTATCGTCATCTTTTAAAAAGAGCTCCATACAGTCAACAAACGTCATACCATGAACAGGATCCCCTCCAATTCCTATACATGTTGACTGACCAAGACCAACAGCGGTTGTTTGTGCTACCGCTTCATAAGTTAAAGTTCCAGAACGAGACATAATTCCTATATGTCCACGTCTGTGAATATGTCCTGGCATAATTCCTATTTTGCATTCTTCGGGTGTAATAACCCCTGGACAGTTTGGGCCAATCAATCGACTGTTTGAACCAGCGAGAGCGTGCTTTACCTTTACCATGTCAAGTATAGGAATGCCCTCTGTGATGCAAACTATTAATTCTATCTCTGCATCTATTGCCTCAAGTATTGCATCAGCTGCAAATTTAGCAGGTACATATATCACAGTAGCATTCACATCAGTTTTTTCTTTAGCTTCTGCTACGGTATTAAAAACTGGTAAATTAAGGTGAGTGCTTCCACCCTTGCTAGGAGTTACACCGCCAACCATTTTGGTTCCATAGCTAATTGCTTGTTCTGAATGAAATGTACCTTGTGCACCAGTAAAGCCCTGGCATATTAATCTTGTATCTTTATTTACTAAAACAGACATACTCTACTTCACCTCTTGTACTATTTTCTGTGCAGCCTCGTCAAGTTCGTCTGCAGCAATAATATTTAGCCCTGACTCTTCTAAAATTCTTTTTCCTTCTTTAAAGTTAGTGCCTGATAATCTAACCACTAAAGGGACCTTAATATCTATTTCTTTTGCAGCTTCAACTATTCCATTTGCAATGATATCACAACGCATTATACCGCCAAATATATTAACCAAAATTCCTTGTACATTACTATCAGATAATATAATTTTAAATGCTTCAGTGACAGTTTCCTTACTTGCTCCACCACCAACATCTAGAAAGTTAGCAGGCTCTGCTCCATAGTACTTTATTATATCCATTGTTGCCATAGCAAGACCTGCACCGTTCACCATGCAACCAATATTGCCATCCATTTTGATGTAACTAAGTCCATGTTTTGAAGCTTCTATCTCTTCTTTAACTTCTTCATCATAATCACGAAGCTGCACGATTTCTGGATGACGATATAAAGCGTTGTCATCAAAATTAATTTTAGCATCAAGTGCAACAAAATCCCCGGAATTTGTTTCAACTAGTGGGTTAATTTCTATTTGGCTTGCATCAGTTGTAATAAACGCATCATATATATTTTTTGCAATATTTGTTATTCTTTCTATTTGTTCTGAATTCAAATTAAAATTATTGGCAAGTTTACTGTTATCAAGATTTGTAAAACCAGTAGCAGGGTCAATATCAAATTTCACAATTTTTGTAGGAGAATTTTTTGCCACTTCTTCGATATCCATCCCACCTTCTGAAGAAAATATAAATACTAGCCTACTAAGCTTTGGATCGACTACTAGACTCAAATAGTACTCTTTTTTAATGCTTGAACCTTCTTCAATGTATACTTTCTTTACCTGCTGTCCGCTTGACCCTGTTTGATGAGTAACTAAAGTTATGCCAAGCATGTCCTTTACAAGTTGTTGAGCTTCTTTAGTTGACTTTGCCAGCTTTACGCCACCAGCCTTACCCCTACCACCTGCATGAATCTGAGCTTTAACCACAAACACGTCAGATTTTAGTTGATTTATTTGAGTTTCTACTTCTTCTGCAGATGTAACAACAAAACCCTTTGGTACTGGGACATTAAACTTGTGTAAAATTTCCTTTGCTTGATATTCGTGAATATTCATAAGATAACTAATTATTAACCTTAGTAAAAACTACCAACCATAACGCTGTCTTCTGCATTCTTGCTGATATCTCTTTTTCCTTGCTTCAGCTTTTTTTTTAGCTGTTTTCTCTGATTTCTTTTCGTGATATTTTTTTTTCATTTTGAGCCCTCTTCCTTCCTTTTGAATTATTTTTTTCAACACTGGAAGAGCTCTATCTACATCACCATAATGGACTGATACTTCAATCAAACTCTATACCTCCTTCGGTAATCACTTCAAAATCCATTTATAAATTAGAAAATTAACATTGTCAATTATTTTATAAACTTGAGCGATAGAATATGATATGCAGTGATTTATATGAAAAAAGCTTCATTCTGCTGTCAATCATTTACTTGCTGATAAAAATTGCTCTTAGGTTACAGTGCTCTTGTAATTTTTCTAATCTCGGGGCGGAGAGATTTGAACTCCCGACCCTTTGGTCCCAAACCAAATGCGCTACCAGGCTGCGCTACGCCCCGACTTCTTTACTAAGAGTATCGATAGTTCGGAAAAATGCAAGTTTCATTTATTTCTTTTAGGAAAAATATAATGCAGATTTCTTTATATAGAGTGTCAAGTTGCACTAGCCATATTAAAAAATCTAGCTATACCAATTGGTGAAGGTTAATGCAGCAACTACAGCAGTATCAACTCTCAAAATTCTTTTTCCTAGACTCAGTTTCTGACAAAATTTATTGGCAGAATCAAGTTCGCAAGATGAAAAACCACCTTCGGGGCCAACAATAATAGCAACGTTTTTCTTGCCTTTTAGAACTTTGTTAGGAGGTTTTCCTTCACCTGTTTCATCACACAAAACAAAATTTTTATTCTGAGAATCGGGTAATTCATAAAAATCAATGGGAAGCAAAATCTCTGGTATACTTATCCTACCAGATTGTTCCGCAGCTTCAATTGCCTGTAATTTCGCTCTACTTAGGTTAATGTTTTTTACTACTGTACGTTCTGTTGAAATAAATTGAATGCAGGTTACTCCCATTTCAGTTGCTTGTCTTACTATGTTGCTTAAGGCGCCGCTTTTTACCAGAGCACAATACAAATATAGATTTTTTTCATGTTGTTGTTGTTTAGTGCGTTCTTTTATTATAATTTTTGTCGATTTACTTGATATATTCACTACTTCTCCTAACCATTCTCCATCCTTTCCATTAAAAAGATAGATGTTATCATGCTTCTTAAGCCGCATTACATTGTAAATATAGTGACTTTGTCGTGGATGAAGCGCCAAACTTACATTTTGTGATAAAGCTTCTTCAACATAAAGCCTAATTTTTTTCATTCAAAACTTTAGTTATTTGCATTCTGTTTGAGTGACTCTTACGGGATTTGAACCCGTGTTACCACCGTGAAAGGGTGGTGTCCTAACCACTAGACGAAAGAGTCGACTTGGATCTAACTGAGTTATATCGATTATACATATAAAGTCAATTCAATTATTTTGAATCACACAGTTAGAGTGATATATCAGTGATTTTATATCGACAGCCTCCTATTACCCCATGTTCAATGCTTACTGAACCTATCTCAGATTTAGGAGCTTTAGATCCTAATTCTAATTTTTGTTCAACTTTTGTATCTGAATCATAGCCAGAATCGTATCCAGAATCTCTACGCTCAAAATTTTGCCTTATTTCTTTTACGTTAAAGCCAGCCTTGGTCTTGATTTGCTGACTCGCTGGCTTATTAGCACTTTGCTCATTTAGTTTTACTTGCAAATTATTCACTTTATCCTGCACTAATCCATGATAAGTCCCAGAATTATCTTTTATATGTTTTGCTTGTCTTTCTGATCTCTTTTTCGATAAATCTACCTTAGCATAAATAGGCTCTGGTTGCTCTTTATGATTTAAGCTAGTGGGCTTTTTTTGCTCTGAGAAATCATCTACATCTTCATAAATAGGTTCTCCTGATATACTAGAACAACCACTATCTTTCAATGATAAATTTTCAGTAGATCTTTTATGCAAATCATATACTTCAGCATAAATGGATTCTTCCGATACGCTCAACTCTTCTAATGAGTTACTAACCTTAGCGTCATATACCTCATCATAAATGGGCTCTTTTAAAAGTAAAATATCATCATGCTCAAAAATTCTAGGAGGTTTTTTAGGTGAGTTGGCCTTAAATTTTAGCTCTACTTCCTCTTTAAGCTTGTCACAACTTTCCGTTTGTTTCAAAATCTCCAATATTTCTTTTCTTTCTTTTTTTATTAGCTCACCAAGCACTAAACAACATTTTTCTTTACGATCTTTGAGACTGTCCTTATCTCCGTACTGCATAGCTTCTGATGCTCTTTTATATTGAAGGATTACATTTCCTATACTATTATTTATTTCACTAATATTTGCTCCAGCACTAATAAGTAACGTCATTACATTATGATCAAGATTTGTTACTGCATACTCTAAAGCTCGATTTAAAGTTTGATCATTATTCAAGTCAAATGACCCCTTGTTCCTAAAAGGATTAATTCTAGAAAAGAGTTTTTCAAAGCTGTTTACTATATTATGAAGACTTAAAGCTAGCCTCACGCCTCTTATATTGCTATTTCTAGCGGATTTAATTAAAAAACTATCTACTATACCCATGATTGTACCCCTCTATACAAAAGCTCACCATTGTGGTACAATTTTAAACTATAACGATTTATTTTATATTAATAACCGCTTTTCACACCCACTTAACAAGAGGCGGCATCGACATCATAATTGCATCGGGGTTACCATTAGTCATTAAACCAAACCTTGTACCACGATCATAAAGAAGATTGAACTCCACATATCTGCCACGTTTTATCAATTGTTCTTCTCGTTGTTCTTTTGTCCAAGATTTTTGCATATGTTTGTGTATGATGTGTAAGTAAATTTCTAAAAATGCTTCACCTACTGCTTTTGTGAACTCAAAATCATTTTTCCAGTTGCCAGAAGTTAGATTGTCATAAAAAATTCCACCAATACCACGTGGCTCTTTTCTATGTTGTAAAAAAAAGTAATCATCACATTGCTTTTTAAATTTCGGATAATATTCGATGTTGAACTCATCGCAAGTTGCTTTAATTGATTCGTGAATATACTTGCAATCTCCCTCATCTTTATAAATTGGAGTAAAGTCCATTCCTCCACCAAACCATTGTTTTGAGGTATATATCAGCCTTGTGTTCATATGTGCTGCAGGGATAAGGGGAGATTGCATGTGAGACACTAAAGATATACCGCTTGCCCAAAACTCTCCATTGCTTTCACTTGCACCAGGAATTTCATTAATGGCTGAGTCTGCAAGCTTTCCGTATACTCTTGAAACGTTTACTCCAACTTTTTCAAAAATATTACCAAAGATAATTGTAGATTCACCACTTCCTCCACCTGGTCGGTTCCACTTTCTTTTTTCGATTTTTGGTTCTGTGAATGACTGCACCTCAATTGATAAGAAAGATTCGGTGATCTTGTTTCTCAGTGCGCAGAACCATTTAAATGCTTGTATTTTTTGTTCTTCCATAATGCCTTCTGTTGGCTATTAATATTATTGTACTCTATATTTACAGGACTTAATTAGATTGGGATAGTAACTACCCATCAAGGATGTTAATAAATCTATAATAATTAAATCAATATAGTAGAATATTTTTATATGTGCAAGGATGCCAAGCAATAATAATGAGTAAAAGATACATAGATAACAAAAAAGAGAACAGAGTTGACTTCATACTAAGAAATTATGGGATGTCAATTATTGTGATGGCAGTCATTATGTTCTTACCTCCAATAGCAATATCAGTACTCTATTTTTCTAATGTATATAGTCAGAATGTTAATATAGAGATTAATTTATTAACTAGCACTCTAATGATTCTCTTTGTGATATATAATATAAAACGTTACAAGTATCTACTTAATATCATAGAGTTTCAAAATGCAATATTTGCAAATGCGCTAAATCATAATACAGAGTTTTGTCTCATTTTACATAAAGATGAGGGTATTATTTATGCTGATGCTAGATTCTACGAAAGGTTTAAAGATCACATAAACGATGATGTTACGCTAGATAAAATTCTTGAAGCAGGAGATGTTTCAGAAAAAGACAGAAAATCACTCTATCATGCGTTAAGAAATAACACTTCTGTACAAGTATGCATTTCCTTAAGCAAGAAGAGTAGAGTATCTAATTTTCTTTTGCTCTCTGAACCAATACCGGATAATCCACAAATTTCTATAAATAGTAATAAGACTTTAAATTTGTCATTAGCACCAATAGCAAGACCGAATGGGTATTTTGTACTGAAGGCAACACAGGTAAACAAAGAGCAGGTATATGAAGAGTTGATAGAGAAACACAATATAGCAACTTACGTTGCAAATACAAAAGGAGGTATCTTATCTGTAAATAAAAGATTTTTAGACATGTTTGAACTAAAAAAATTGGAAAAAGGTAGCTCAATCAATGATTTTATATCTCAATCGAAGTATGACGATACAATAACCAAAAATGAAATTATGTTTTTTACTATAAGCGGTGCTCCATTTAAGGCTTATATGAGTACTGCTACATTTTGTGATAAATATAATCATAGCTATATACACGGCTTTATAACACCAACTGAATCAAATATTGTTGATTATCAACTACACCCTTGTTTTACAAATTCGTCAATTGCTATTGCACAATGCGACATAAATGGCAATTTTATAAAGAAAAATATAGCATTAGTAAAACTTGCGGGGTCAAATAATGGTTCTATCTTTGCATTGATATCAGATGGTTATCATATGAAAGTGCGTGAATATTTTTCAAGTAATAGGATAAATAATGCGTCCTTTGATGTGCAGCTCAATGGCGGTAATAACATGAAAATATATTTTAATAAGTTTCTTCATAATAAAGTGATGTTCATACTTTGTTATTTTATTGATAATACTGAACGTAAAAAACTAGAGATAAAACTTGAGCATTATCAAAAGGTGCAAGCTATAGGGCAGTTAGCAGGTGGTATTGCACATGATTTCAATAATATATTAACCGGAATAATAGGATTTTGTGATTTGCTTTTACTCCAGCACTCAGCTAGCGATCCATCTTTTGGAGATATAATACAGATACAGCAAAATGCAAAACGTGGGTCAAATTTGGTAAGACAACTGCTTGCTTTTTCAAGAAGACAGACTTTGCAGCCAAAGATTATTAATGTAAATGGTACGATAGCTAATCTTTATGAAATGATCAAAAGATTAATAGGTGAAAATATAAAATTTAATATTTATTATGGTAGCGATTTGGGTGCTGTTAGGGCTGACCAAGGACAATTAGAGCAAGTGATGCTTAACTTAGCAGTTAATGCTGGTGCTGCTATGGAAAAGGGGGGAGAGTTAACTATACGAACCTTTAATCAAAAGATTAATTCATTAAACTCTACACCTCAGGATATGTTTTCTCCAGATAAGGAAATGATTGAACATGGGAATTATGTTGTGATTGAAGTAATTGATACTGGGTGTGGAATGACAAGTGATACAGTTGAAAAGGCATTTGACCCATTTTTTTCCACCAAAGATATTACTTCTGGTACAGGTCTTGGCCTCTCTACTGTATATGGCATTATTAAACAAACTGAAGGATACATCTATGTTGCTAGCAAAGTAAATCATGGAACTAAATTTAGCATATTTTTGCCCATAGTTTACATATCGGATGAAAATGATAAAGAGGAAGATAGTGAAGAAATAGAGAAACCGGTAGAAATTGAAGGTAATGGTATAATTCTATTAATTGAAGATGAAGATTCAGTAAGGAAGTTTACTGCTAAGGCGCTTACAAGAAAAGGTTTGAATGTAATAGAAGCGAGTATAGGCAGCGAGGCACTAGAGATCATTAGAAAAAAAAATCAACACATAGATCTAATAATCACTGACGTAATCATGCCAGAGGTGAGTGGCCCAGAAATAGTTAAAGAAGCATTGATCCATAGGCCAAATATCAAAGTTATTTTTATTTCTGGATATGCAGAAGATGCTTTTTTGAAGAGTGATGAAATCAATATAGAAGACTTTCACTTTTTACCAAAACCATTTACTCTGAATGAGTTAGGAAATAAGGTTCACAATGTGTTGTGCAAGACAAAAAAAGGCAGTCCACTTTGAATGTGATTGGCAACAAAAAAAATTCTAATGCAAAAATTTCTTGCATATATACAATAGGATTATTTTATACATAAAATAAAAGGCGTGAGCAAGATAATTGCAATAGTAAATCAAAAGGGTGGAGTTGGTAAAACCACAACTAGTATAAATTTATCGACAGCCTTTGCTGCTGTGGGGAAAAGTACTTTATTGGTAGATCTTGATCCTCAAGGAAATGCTAGCACAGGATTCGGGATTTCTTATCGTAGTAGGGAAGAAAAAAATATATACAAAATACTGCTGAGCAGAGGAAGTGAGTTGGTGGAATCGGCAATTTTCAATATAAAGGAAATTCCAAATTTAGCACTAATTTCATCAGTAGTTGACTTATCAGCTGCAGAAATTGAGCTATCACAACTTGAGCGGGGAAAATTCGTACTAAAAGATACGCTAGAGAAAGTATGTAATTATGAGTACATAATTATCGACTGTCCTCCATCGCTTGGTCTGCTTACTATCAATGCGCTGACCGCTGCTAACTCTATTATTGTTCCTCTTCAGTGTGAATTTTTCGCTCTGGAAGGATTGAGCCATTTAGTTAAGACTGTAGAGCTGATAAAAAGAAATAACCTAAATCCTTTCTTAGTAATAGAAGGAATATTGCTCACAATGTATGACAGGCGCAACAAGCTTAGCGAACAGATTAAAAATGATATTTGCCAATATTTAAATGATAAGGTGTATAAAACGATTATTCCATTATATGAGACTATTATTCCACGTAATGTGCGGTTATCAGAAGCACCTTCTCATGGGAAACCTGCTATTGTATATGATCTTAAGTGTCCTGGTGCACAAGCATATATAAGTTTGGCAAAAGAAATTTTAAAGAAACACATGAGCATCTTTAAAGAGAAAAAGCTGGTAAGTGAGGGTGCAGCGTGAAGGACAATAGGCGCTTAGGTAAAGGTCTTGCTGGCCTCATAGGCGATAATTATGATAATAAAGAAGATCGGTTACCTATTTCATTATTACACCCGAGCAAATTTCAGCCGAGAAAATATTTTGATGAGGAGTCATTAAAAGAACTTGCAGGTTCGATAGAGAGAAATGGTATCATACAACCTATTGTGGTGCGCAAAGATCCAAATAATGACGGTTACGAAATAGTAGTAGGGGAACGTCGTTGGCGAGCAAGTAAGGTCATAAATCTTGATAGTGTGCCGGTTATCATAAAAAATTTAAATGACAAGGAATGCTTGGAAGTATCGATAATTGAAAACATACAGAGGCAAGATATTAATCCAATAGAAGAAGGTGAAGCGTATAGTAGACTAATAGATGAATTCTCCTATACACATGAAGAATTAGCCTTAATTTTAGGCAAAAGCCGCAGTCACATAACCAATATGATTCGAATATTATCACTTCCTGATGGAGTAAAAACAATGATCAACGAGAAAAAATTGTCTATGGGCCATTCAAGAGCGCTGGTTAATGTTAAAAATGCGGAAAGTATTGCAAAAAGAATAGTTTCTCAGGGCCTGAGCGTTAGGCGAACTGAAAAATTGATAAAAGACTTACAACAAAATAATGATCAAAAAGAGTATAAATGTACTACAAATCAAGATATGGCAGTACTAGAAGGAGCTATATCTTCTCAGCTTGGGTTAAAGATCAAAATTAATGACAGTAATTCTAAGGGTAAAGTCATGATACGTTATAACAACTCAAATGAATTGGATTTTATATTGAAAATTTTGAATAGAAAACTTGAATCAGCTATTAATGTCGAAAGTAGCTCATAGAAATTTCTTGACAAACCTTCCCACTTGCCTTGTAATGGAAGTGAAATGGTGGAGTTTGTTAAGTAAGTTATTTCGTTTCTACTTCAATAAAAATTTGCACGCAATAGCACGGAAGCATACGCTGCTACTCCTTCATTTCTTCCAATAGAACCCAATTTTTCTGCAGTGGTTGCTTTTACATTTACAAATTCACCATCAATTTCTAATATTTTTGATATGAATTCCTTCATTCCTGCTTTGTAAGGCGATATTTTAGGCTCTTCACAAACTATAGTAATATCTAAATTAGACACGCTATATCCTTTTTCCTGTGCTTTTTTAGCAGCAAAGTCAAGAAAATGAGATGAATTGTAATCCTTCCATTTAGGGGAATTAGGAGGAAAATGTTCTCCTATATCGCCACATCCTAGTGCTCCGAGTATTGCATCAACGATTGCATGTATTGCAACATCACCATCGGAATGTGCCTCTATTGCCATATTATGCTCAATTTCCACACCGCAAATTTTTATAAAGCTCTTAGCATCATTTTGAATTTTAACAAATTTATGTATATCATAACCGGTTCCGACACGGAATTTTGGCTCTCCAAAGAGAAGTTTTGCCATATTGATATCCTCTTTTGTAGTTAACTTAAAATTCTTTTTCTCACCTTCAATAATCGCAACATGTTTTTTATGCTCCACCATTAGTGATGAATCATCAGTAAATTCTTTGACTGATTGATGGCATGATAATAATTCTCCAAAATTAAAAATTTGAGGAGTTTGTATGGCTCTAAACTTTTCCCTTAAAATCGTAGATTCAACAAAATTATTACTTACCAATGATATAGTATCTTCGACTTCTATTGCTGGAATTACCCCTGTATATTGACCATTAATCATAGATTCTATCAAGTCATCTATTAGAACATTTGACACAAAAGGCCTGCAGGCATCGTGTATAATGACAAAATCTGGATTGATCTTTTGCAAATTCTCCAGTCCGAGTTTAACTGAACTCTGCCTACTCTCTCTTCCGTATATTGGACTTAGTAATTTAGCATCTGTAATTGATGATATTGTTTCCTTATAGAAGTTCTCGTGACTTTTATTTATTACCACTCCTATATAACTTATGTACTGATTAGCTAAGAATTTTCTCATTGTGTGAAATAAAACAGATTTACCTGCCAGTTTTATGTATTGTTTAGGGGTTTTGGCACTGCATCTAATTCCTACTCCTGCTGCAACTATTAATACTGCTATCTTGTATTTCTCAAGTCTATTAGTTATCATTTTCAGCATTAGTAAATAGTAATAGGTTATTTAGCATTTTAAAAAAGTTGATTTGATTCTCAAAAAAGAATATTCTTTTACTAGGTATAATATATGCTAGAAGAAAATAATGCACGTTGCTAAGTATAATAAAGAAAATGAGATACATCTTATATTTTTTCATGGGATAGGTGATAATCATAAAAATGCTACCAGATATATACAAGGTGAATTTACATACCCCCACAGATCTAATTTTCACACTCATGCGCATAAATATTCAACTACGTTTCAAAATTATATAACCTACGCAACAGCAAGCTTCATGCTTCTAGGAGTATCCATACTATTACCAATTTTAATATTACTTATTAATCCAATGACGTCTAAGATAGCAAGTTTAGCCATCTTAGCAGCTTTGACTTGCACCTTTTTATCTGTATCACTACTTATGATTCCATTTATAAATAAGAATCAAAGCTTGTCTCAGCCTTCAATAAAAGAAATTAGTAAATTAATTGACAATGGTGTGAAGCCTGAAAACATTATACTTTTCGGCCATTCTTTTGGAGGAGCAGTTGCATCAGAAGTGCTGAAATATTTTGCAGACAAAAACATTAAACTTGGAGGTATTATTTTTACTAGCACTTTTAGCTCTTTTCATAACGCAATAAAGCATTTTCCAATTCCTCAAGCAAAGATTTTAAGTGTACTGCCCTCATGCTTATTGAAAAAAATGCTCAAGGTCCTAAATTTAGATTTCGATATAGCAAACAATATACGAGGATTACAAAATGAGAATATACCAATAGTGATCATTAATCATGAAAGAGACAACTTAATACCATATCCTGCACAATTAGCAAAAGGACTAGAAGATAATCAATCGTTAAATAGAAATTTGACCAAAATCGTTAATTTGAAAAGCTTTGAATATGATCCGCACAACGGAGTTTTATTTAGTTGCGAATTGAATAAAAATTTGCTTGATCTCATACCTAATAAAACAATAAATAGATAGTATTTACAAAAAACTGTGTATTTTTTGATAAATTGACTATTCTAAACACATGCAAAAACGTCATATAACTATTTGTTGCGTACTGCTTTTCATAATAGGAGTGTTGTTTTTGATGCGTCCTATGATTGTCCCGTGTCTAATATCCCTTTTTGTTGCACATTTGTTTAACCCTCTAGTAACCAAGTTTGAAAAATACAGAATACCGCGTTCATGTTCTGTAGTTTTTATAACACTTGCCTTATTGATAGCTTTTATATTAGTTATTACATTTGTTTTACCTATTATATATTTTCAAATTACTTTAATATTAAATTTCTTAGTGAATAAGATACCTTCATTAAAGCTTAAAGTGATTCCTTCTGTGCTAGAATTTCTTAATATAAAAACTGAAGATAATTTATTTGATCACTTGTCTAAAAATCTAGTAGAAAATTACAGTGATTATATATCTTATTTTATAAATGCTCTTAGCATGGGCAGTAATCTTATAATTCAAGTGCTAAATTCAAGCTTTAGTTTGATTTACATGGTATCATTAATAGCTATTACGCTTGTGGTGTTTTTTTATGTATTACGTGATTGGCCTTCAATTGTAGAAAAGGCTAATAAACTAATTCCCATTCTTTACAGAGAAAAAGCTGCAGGTTATTTTTTCAAAGTAGATTTCATTATATCTAATTACCTAAAGGGACAGTTAAACGTATGTATAGTCATGATGATCTTTTACTCCGTGGGCCTTAGCATAATTGGGCTGAAGCATTCTGTAGCTATTGGAATTTTATCAGGAACATTAACATTTATACCCTATATAGGGCCATTATTATACACTATTATCGGATTTTTGAGCGCCATTACTCAATTTAGTGGATGGTTTGAAAGTGCTGCTGTCTTGCTATTATTTAGTGTTGGTCAATTAATAGACTCAAGCATATTAGTGCCTTTATTAATAGGAAAAAAAGTTCATATACATCCAACTATCATTATTTTGGGAGTTGTCATATGTACCTCATATTTTGGGTTTATAGGTATATTATTTTTTATTCCAATAATAGCAATGTTCAGTGTATTAGTAGAATATGCAGTCAATAAATATTTTGAAAGTGAGCTTTATAAAAATGGCTAATTAGTTCACGATAAAAAGAAAAAGGACCTCTGATACATTTGAGAAATGCAAGTAAATTTTTATGCAAAAATTATTATCAAAAAGTAGCAATTTAAGAGGCTTTACGTGCAATTAAATTTATTTAACAATAATCAAGTTGATTATTGTTGGCAAAATTATATTATCTTAGACGAAAACAAGCACGTATATAACTCAATAGCTAACGATTTATCTTGGAAATGCCTGATTCTTTTTGGACCTAACAGCTCTGGAAAAACTCACCTTGCTCATATTTGGCAATCAATAAACAATGCAATTTTTATCAACGTGAATAATTTTGTAAGCGAGATTAGGTATAGCAATGCGTTTATTTTAGAGGATGTACAAAACATTAAAGATGAGGAAATGTTGTTACATTGTTATAATTATATGAAGGAAAATGATAAGAGATTGCTGATCACTTCTTCAATTTCACCAAAAAAGCTTAACTTCAAGCTCAAAGATTTGAGCTCTCGAATATTGTCAACTATCAGCGTAAAAATTTTACCTGCAAGCGAGGAGTTATTAAGAATTATGCTAATAAAACAATTTTCAGATAAACAATTAAAAATTGATCTAAAGGTAATTAATTATATTCTAGCAAGAATAGAACGTTCTTTCCACAGCATTAATAAAATTATAGAAAAAATAGATAGTGAATCCATAGGATCAAATGTAACCATTCCTTTTATTAACACTTTATTAAAAAAAAGTCCCAAGTGATTCCTTCTGCTGCAAGACATTTGTTATATATATTAAAGATTTATTAATACCCATACAATAATGAAGTTGAAATCACTATTTCTTTATGTTAAAATTATAATAAATACTATGATGTAATAAGAATAAACAGACATATCTAAGGGATATTTTTACGATAGTAAAACTTACTTTACAGGATGTTTTTTATAGATTTGATGTTATAATTAAAATATGGTAAAAATAAGATCAAATTTAAAAAAAAGGTTAAAACAAAGGTTTGTAGTACTTACTTTATTGATAAATACTTTGTTTATCTCATATTTTCTTATAAAAAACACAAAAAATACTTTCAATCAAATTATAGTCAAAGAAATAAATATAGGAGCTGATAATGAAAAATAAACAACTACAAAATAAAAAAGAGAATCTTTACATAACGTATTACATAGATACTTTGGTTTCCGAAAAATCCTCTACACAAAATACTTTGGAAAGTTATCGTTCAGATTTACACCAACTTGAAGAATTTTTATTAGAAGGAGGCACTACCTTAGTTGGTGCAAGTAAAGCTAATATTAAAGATTATGTAAGCTTTTTACGTACACAAAAGAAATATAAAACTAGCTCTATATCAAGAAAAATATCTGCTATCAAAAATTTCTATAAGTGCCTATTTAATGATGGAATAATAGACTTTAATCCAGCACCGGCTAATGATAATGAATTAAGAAATCCAAAAGTTTCCCGTCCTTTGCCTAAGTATTTAAGTGTTCAAGAAATATTTTTGCTCATGGAAACAGTAAAAAAATCAGCAAGCGGATCGAATAAAGAGATAAGCAGTAAAAGGCTATGTGCAATTTTAGATATCCTTTACTCTTCCGGGATGCGTGTTTCTGAATTAATTAATATGAAGTTATGTGAAGTATCACATTTAGTAAACAGTAATGGTAAAGAAGGCTATATAATAATAAAGGGAAAAAGTGGCAGAGAAAGGCAAATCTTTTTTAATGAGCAAGCATTGCAAAGCCTTAAAGATTATTTATCAGTTCGTGACAACCTGCTCCCTAACAACAAAAAATCTGATTGGCTATTCCCAGGTGATAAACCTAATAAACCAATTACAAGGCAAAGAGTTGGTCAATTAATAAAGGAATTAGCAAGAAAGTGCGATATTGATGAAAATAAAATCTCCCCACATGTGATTAGGCATTCTCTTGCTACCCATCTACTGAATAGCGGAGCGAATATTGTGCTGATACAAAAAATTCTTGGCCATACTAATCTTTCTACAACGCAAATATATACTCATATTGCTAACGAAAAGTTAAAGGACAAATTAGCTGATTCTCATCCTATTACTCAGATGATCAATAATTAAACTTATTGCTTTTAATTTTGTAGTAAAGTTAAATTCAAATAAGTTTACGTATGTTTGTGATTGCAAGTTTATTGTTTAATTTACTCCTTATATTATGGGAAGTATTCTACACTTTTATTACTCTTCCTGTAATTTTCTTTCCTGAGTGTGTAATAACCATTTTCCTCGTTTGCTCGGTGAGAGTTGTATTATTCATGTTACGTTTATTATGTGGCATTAAATATGAAGTGAGGGGAATGGAAAACATTCCTGAGCAACCTTTTATAATTGCATCTAAACACCAATCTCCATTTGAAACATTTATTTTTATACTACTATTTAGAAAAGCAGTTTTTATTTTAAAACGTGAATTGAAATGGATTCCATTCATTGGTTTGCATCTTATGGCATTAAAAATGATTTTTATTAACCGCTCAGATGGTATTAGTTCTGTGCGTCATATCATGAAATTAGCAAAAATGCGTATAAAAGAAAATAGAGGCATAATAATATTTCCTGAAGGCACAAGAACGACTATAAACCAAAATATAAAATATCAACCAGGTATCGCTGCTTTATATAGCGTATTATCTGTTCCTGTATTACCGATTGCTTTAAACACTGGTTTGTTTTGGCCAAAAAGCATACTTTCTCTGAGAAAGAATCCCGGAAAGGCGGTAATAGAAATATTACCTCCCATATATCCCGGGTTAAACAAAAATGAATTCTTGCAAAGTTTAGAAAAAATCATTGAAGAGAGAAGTAGTAGATTAATTCCAGAAAAAACTGATATTGCAAATTAACAAAAAGACTTTATAATTAAAAGAAAAGTACAGGTATTAATATATGGCAAATCATAAGAGTGCTAAAAAAATGATAAAGGTAATAGCAAAGCGTACTTTAGTGAATAAGATGCGAAAAAGCAAAACTCGTACTGCTATTAGAAGATTAGTTGATATAATCAAGTCTGGTGATAAAGAGAATGTTGTCTTGGCATTTCGGAATGCTGAATCCAATTTACATAGATGTGTAAATAAAGGTGTTATTCATAGGAATACTGCTGCGCGTAAAATAAGTCGTTTAAATGCAAAAGTAAAAGCATTGATGACAGCATAATATGGTTAATGTAAGGTTAACCGGATTAATGTATACTCTTCAATTTGTATACCTTGTATAAAATTTAAGTAGCTCAAGTGATGGATAAAAAAGCATTGTTGGAACTAAGTGATGGGTCAAAAATTGAGCTACCCATATTAAGTGGAACAATAGGTCCTGACGTGTTAAATATCAAGGATTTATATAAAGTAACTGGATTATTTACTTACGATCCAGGATTTGTTTCTACAGCTTCATGTTCTTCTGCAATTACATTCATTGATGGAGATGAAGGAGTTCTTAAATATAGGGGACATGATATAGCTGATTTGGCAGAAAATAATAGTTTTACTGCTGTGATTTATTTATTACTCTATGGTGAACTACCAAGTTCAGAGCAACACAAAAAATTTCTTTTCAAAATACAAGAATTGTCCAAAGTATCAGAGCAAGTTACAAATGTAATCAAAGCATTTCCAAAAACTGCTCACCCTATGTCGATTTTGATTGCATGTTTTGCAAATTTGTCAGCGTCTTACCATGAAATGCATAGCAACAATGTCAATGGTGAGGATTTAGATTTTGGAATTTCTGCAATAGCACAAGTTCCTGCAATTGTTGCAATGACTTATAGGCATATCAACAATCAGGAATTCATAAATGCTAACAATGAATTAAGTTACAGTGAAAATTTCTTAAAGATGATATTTGGCGATGCTGTTGATAATGCCCTTTTTGCAAAAGCTCTGGATAAAATATTTACTCTCCATGCTGATCATGAACAGAATGCTTCTACGGCAGCTGTCAGATTGGTAGGGTCAGCTGGTTCTAATCTATTTGCAAGCCTGTCTGCAGGAGTTGCTACACTTTGGGGTCCAGCACACGGTGGAGCTAATGAGGCAGTTATAAATATGCTAAAAGAGATAGAGCAAAGTGGAGATGTAGATAGATTCATTGAGAAAGCTAAAGATGATAAAGATCCATTTAAGCTAATGGGGTTTGGACATCGTGTTTATAAAAACTATGATCCGCGCGCGCTTATATTAAAGGATGCTTGTCATGAGATTTTAAGCAAACTAGAGCAAAACAATGAATTACTTGAAATTGCAAAAAAACTTGAAGAAGTAGCTTTAAAGGATGAATATTTCATCACGCGTAAATTATATCCAAATGTTGATTTTTACTCAGGTATAATAATAAATGCTATCGGTATCCCTTCAAGTATGTTTACACCCATTTTTGCACTTGCAAGAACCACTGGTTGGGTTGCCCAGTGGTATGAAATGGTAACCGATAAAGAAACCAAGATTTGTAGGCCAAGGCAGCTATACCTTGGCAAATAAACTTTCATTCACAATTTGTCCTCAAATAGTCTAATTTTCTTTAGCTATAAAATACAGCAACTTATGTTTTTACCAACTGATGTATGCTTTTTTGTAGAACACTGTTCAGATTGTAATACAGACGGTTGGTCAAGTATTGGTTTGGGCTTATCATTAAAAGAAGATCGTGCTGAAGAAGTGCCAAGGCCACTATCTTTAGCCGAATTATCATCTTTAATTCTTTGTGCATCTTCATCATAGTAATTGGGGTCAAGTAATTTTCTTGAGTGTCCAGCACGTGATTTACCTATAGTTGAATTGTAAGTTAAAAATATGATATAAAGGAGATAAGAGGGAAGATAACCCTACTCACTATAGGAATAGAGTTATCACGGGCGTGTGCGACCGACCAACTGTTGGTATTATAACCGTTCGGATCAAGGTACACTAGCCCATCTCTCGATACGTTTGAATAGTTGCATGGGACATATGTATGCACCCGTTTACAATCTTAAATTAATTAAAACTAATCGAGGTTATTATGATTACATCTTATCAAAATTTTATTGGCATTGATATCGGAAAATTTAAAAATGTTGTTGCAGTTCACAAACAGAAGAACGCTGTCGAATTCGACAATGATACTGCTGGCTGGCAACAATTGTTTCAAGATTTTTCAAATATCTTACCTAATTCTTTAGTAACTCTGGAAAACACTGGAAAATATGAGCTTGGCTTAGCACATTTTCTTGTTGATAAAGATATTGCTGTACATCGAGCTAATACTCGCAAAGTAAAAAGCTTTGTTCTATCTCATGGAACTTTAGCAAAGTCTGATCAATCAGATGCAAGAGCCCTTGCTCAGTATGGGTTTGAACGCTATAGTACTCTATCTCTATTTGCACCTATGTCAAAAGAACAAACAACCTTAGTTGCACTTTGTCAACGTCGTGATGACATTACAAAAATGAGAGCTCAAGAGAAATCTAGGCTTGCAGCACCTGAAAACGACCATATAAAAGAAAGCTGTCAGAAAACTATTGAATTCTTTAATAGCCAGATAGATGAGCTCAACAATACCATACAAAAAATTATTGATGAGAATCCAGAGTTACAAAAGCGCCAAAAAATCCTTAAAACAGTTCCAGGAATAGGTGCAAAATTATCTCAAGATTTTCTGTGTCTAATGCCAGAACTTGGTTATGTAAGTAGGGGAGAAATTGCAAGTCTTGCTGGAGTTGCACCTCATCCGAAAGAAAGTGGTAAAACTATTGGTTATCGCAGAATAAGTGGTGGCAGAAGCAACGTTCGTGAAAAGCTTTTTACAGCTGCGATGTCTGCTTCAAGGTCTAAGTCTGCGCTTGGTGCCTTCTATTCAAGGCTTGTTGGTAAAGGTAAAAAGAAGATGGTGGCTATGACAGCTCTAATGCGTAAAATCATAGTAATTGCCAATGCGAGGCTTAAAGAAGCAGTCAATGTGAATTAAAAAAATCTGCATAGAAAATAGGTTAACGAATATGTGGATAAATACGTCTACACACATTTAAAGTATTTATACACATATTCGTTAACCATAAGATCTAAGCAGTAACTGTTGTTTGATACAAAATTTTTCTATGATTAAGTTAGGGTTTTTATTGTCAAAAATGCACTTTTTACTCGAATAAAAAACAAAATTACAAACAAAAGTTGTAATGAAACTAAATTCAAAAAATTTTAAAAAACATAGTTGATCTAAGAACCTGTTCATAATCTTTTGAGGAGTAAAGCAGAGAAAGCAAGAACGATCATTTGTAAGCTATAGTATTTCCTAAAGTAAATGATAAAGATATAATAAGGTATTTAAGTTATAATGGCATATAGTGTGGATTTAAGGGAAAAGGCAGTATTGATGATAGAAAAAGGGAAGACAAAGGTTGAGATAGCAGAGCTCATGGAGATAGGAATAGCAACTCTGTACCGCTGGTTAAAAAAGAAAGCTGCTGGTGAAAGCCTAAAGCCATCTAAAAACGGTAGCTTTATTCGAAAAATAGACCCAAAAATACTCGAAGAATATGTTACAAAGAATCCAGATCATACTCTGGCAGAGATGAAACAAAATCTTGGATTTGGAATAAATTCAATTTGGTATAGACTAAAACAGCTAAAAATTACTTTAAAAAAAAGTCACACTATATCAAGAGCGCAATCAAGAAGATAGGCAGCAATTTATTGATAAAATCTCAAAAATAGAACATTCCAGCATCTTATATATAGATAAAGCAGGAGTTGATAATAAGTTATACCGAGAATATGGACGTGCTCCAAGAGGAAAGAAAATTTATGAAGATATTCCAGCGAGAGAGAATCAGTATAGTAGCCGGGTGGATTGGAAAGAGATTTATTGCACCAATGACTTTCAAAGGTGGGTGTGACAAAGAGGTATTCAATATATGGCTGGAGAAGATGTTATTACCTCAATTGCCACTTGGCACAACCATAGTTATGGATAATGCTACATTTCATAAGACTCCTACAACAAGGTCATTAATAGAATCTTTTGGCTGTCATTTGCTCTATCTTCCAACATATTCACCAGATTTGAATCCCATAGAACACTGTTGGCATAACATCAAAAGCCGCCTCAGACCTCTAATGTATAAATATACAGACTTACAACTTTTGGTTGGTAATGCCATAATGGAACTTTATCATCCATTTTAGAAAATACTATAGTGTTGAGTTTTCGCTCGCAATTTTTCCACAAACGCCTGCATTTTTCCAGCCAAGCAAAAGAGCGCTCGACAACCCATCTTTTCGGCAATACAGCAAAAGTGTGTAATTCGCTTCGCTTTATTACTTCAACATTGGCACCAATAGTTGCCTTTATTTGTGTTGCAAAATTTTCTCCATTGTAGCCAGCATCAACCAATATATTTTTAACTTCAGAGAGGGTTTCTTTAGCATTTCCGACCATTTTCACAGCACTGCTGCGGTCAGTTATTTCTGCAGTTGTTACATAAATTGCGTGTGGTAACCCTTGAGTATCTACTGCAATATGGCGCTTTATTCCTGAAATTTTTTTACCAGCATTGTAGCCCTTATTCTCAGCGGTATCTGCGTTTTTTACGCTCTGAGCATCAATTATACAAAAGCTGGTTTTCTCTTTCCTCCCATTGCCAATACGGACCTCTCCAACTAATTTTTTTTAATACACGTTCCAAAATACTTTCTGTACCTTCGCTTGATTTTTCACTCCATTTTTTTAAATAATCATAACAACTTCGCCATTTTGGAAAATCTTTTGGCAGCATTCTCCACTGGCAGGCGCTTTTTAGGATGTATAGTACTCCACAAAATACATCATATAAGTCAAGTTTTCTTGGTTTTGTTTTCTTCCTGCTACTCTCCAGAATTGGTCTGATTTTTTCAAATTGTTCTCGACTTATGTCACTTGGGTATAAATTTCTCATATATCTTTGTCCATATACATCATCTCCTACTTTATTCCTTTCTTGAGATCATGTACAGGTTCTTAGGTGAACTACCAAAATCACTATCTACACTTGGTCCACCCGTCCCTACTTTTTCTTCAAGAGTTTGTGGTTTCATAGCTGGCACACGCGCAGGATCAATGGATAGCTTATATTTAACTTTACCTGTATCTTCATCTTTATATTCGCTGATTAAAGAGCTCTCCATTACTTTATTCATAACGCAATAAGCAATGTCTGGATAAAAAAAGTCTATTGCATATATTTGTTTGGCACCATATGGTGGCAGATCTCTTTCTGCAATATCATTTTTTACATCACGAAATACTTTTGTACCACCAAACATCTTATTATTAATATGATCAACTTCTTTTTCATTTAAAAACTCTATGTAACTACCACAATCAATAACAGGAGCTAAAAATGATTGCAGGATTGATAAAAGCAACATGGAAAATATTGAAATTATCATAGATAGCACAAATTTACAGTAACACTCCTGGCCACAGTAAGGAAAACAGTACAGATAGAAAGTACCGAAGCTACGAGCAAGTAAGAAAGTTACATGTTATGTTAAGTATGAATAGTAAAAAAGCTATAGCTGCAAGATACAGTAATGGCGTCTACTCTGACCACTATGGAGCTTGCTTGAAGAAGTTAATTTTCAGCACAAAATAAAAGCATTATATGCAGATAGGGCATACGATAGGCACAAACTTTATAAATTGTGTAAGAAATACGATATAAAGACAAAAGTTCTACCAAAAAAGGACGCAGCAGAACATTCAAAAATAGATTATTGTCTGACAGAAATGCTGCTATTAGGTTAATAAAATTATATGGACAAGATGGTGTAAAAGAGTGGAAAAAGGAAGCAATTTATGGAAAAAGATCTTACATAGAAGGATTTTTCTCAAGGTTGAAGCAAGTATTTGTTTAGGAATAAATCTGAAGTAAATTGTGAAAAAGAATTACTAATTAAGTGCTATTTGCTTAACAAATTCACTGATATTGGTATGGCTAAATTTGAAATCATTACATAAATTTGTCGTAAACCATCACTGCTTAAGGTGCTATGCAACAAAGCCCACTGGGATCCAGCCTTTACTTACCAACAAAAACTTAGCATAACTTTCATGCTCAAAAAATTCCTGAATTCCAACATCAAGTGCTGGAATGATACCGTCATACCTGTTGGAATATGGATGTAGCCTTACCTCACACTCCTGTCATCCCAGTATCTTTATTTTTCATTCAAGTAGCTGACACTGGGATCCAGGAAATTTGATTGGATATTAAGTTTATGAGCATAGAAGCAGCTAATTTTATGTTAAAACACAACATTTTTGATGAGGCTGTATTAAGAGATGGATCCCAGTGTCAGCTACTTGAATGGCACCTTTGCTATCTTCAAAAATGAATGCTCGTACAGCTGTGTGTCAGCTACTTACATAACGCCTCTCTAAAATTACTTTAGTTACAAATATTAAGAAATTTACTAAACGAAGAAAAAAGGCAAAAGAATCCCCGTGTGACGAGTTTTAATAATTTAAATTGATAATGTACTAACAAGCGCGATTTGGCTGAATGTAGAAAAAATAAAAAAGACATACAGCCGCTATAATTTTTGTGTAATTTGCCAATAAATATCTGAATTTTGTCATTGAGCCTGCAGGTCAAAAACAAGGATAAATACTCTTAGTATCATAGTAAAGGGAATGACGAAATTTGTAAAGTAGTTTTTACTCAAATGACGCCCAGGCAAAAACTATATGGTTATGCAAAAACCTATTTTTAAAACTGTTAATGTAATATAGAAAAAACCTCACCTTCATTAATAATAGATTACTTACCAATCGGATAATCACCAGTGAAACAAGCATCGCAATATTGCGGTGTAGCGTTGTTACGTTTTTCTTCTTTAACAGCCCTGTATAGTCCATTAATACTCAAGAAGGCTAGGCTATCTATTCCTATAACTTCCTTAATTTCCTCTACAGATTTATTTGCAGCAATTAAATCTTTGCACTCTGGCGTATCTATTCCATAAAAACAAGAATGCTTAATTGGTGGGCTTGAAATTTTGAGGTGAATCTCTTTTACTCCTGCATCCTTTAGCATAACTATTATGTTTGTTAACGTACTACCACGCACTATACTATCATCTATTAAAATTATGTTTTTGCCTTTCAAAGTGTGCTTATTAGCATTGAATTTTAATTTTATTCTAACTTTACGTACTTCAGCGGTGGGTTGTATAAAAGTTCTTCCTATGTAATGATTACGAATTATCCCCAGTTCCATAGGTAATCCTGAATGCTTTGCATATCCAATAGCTGCAGGTATTCCAGAATCAGGTATTGGTACAACCATATCTACATTGTTTTTTGGTGGGCTCTCTTCTGCAAGTATTCTTCCTATTTCTTTTCTTATATCATATATGGACCTATTCTCCATTATGCTGTCTGGTCTCGAAAAGTAAACGTATTCAAAAATACAAAAACTTGATTTTTGCTGTGGGAAAGGAAACATTGAGGCTAGCTTACTATCCGAACTGATGGTAACTAATTCGCCTGGTTCTATTTCTCTAACAAACTCTGCATTTATTATATCAAGAGCACAAGTTTCAGATGTAAGAACGTAAGAACCGTTTAACTTTCCTAAAACAAGAGGCCTGATTCCAGATGGATCACGTACTCCAATAACTACTTCTTGATTGATTGCCACAAAAGAATAAGCACCTTGTATTTGCTTTAATGCATATATAAAACTCTCTAAAAAGCTATCTTTTTCACCGCTTGCTGTCAGATGCACTACTACTTCTGTATCAATATCTGACTGAAAAACGCACTCTTGTTTGATTAATTGTTCGCGTATCGGAGAAATATTAATTAAATTACCATTATGTGCTATGGCAAAATCCCCAAATTTGCCACTTTTGCCAAACATGGGCTGCACTCCAAATTTACTACCACTTGTTGAGTATCGAACATGACCTATTGCACAATCTCCAGGTAAGGATTTCTTTATTTCATCTATATCATCAAATACACTGCTCACTTGACCTTGAAAGTGATAAGAGTGCAGCTTATCGTTGTTACTGGTTACTACGCCAAAAGACTCTTGACCTCTATGCTGCAAAGCGTGGAGAGCAAGTATAGAGTTAAAAGCAGCACTTTGGTTGTAACTTATACCAAATACCCCACACTCCTCATGTACTTCATCAAGCATGAAAAATATTAAATAAAGCCTGATTGTACTTTAGTAGAGGCAAAGTACAAGAATTTTATTTGTTAATCCCTTTCAAAGTTGAAGCTTTCTACGGTAGTTTTGATGTATACCAGAAAGTAGGTTATGTGCAATTAACCAATTTTGAGATTTTTGACAATTTTTTAGTACTGAAGAGAAAAAGATATTTTTATTGACTTATCTATGTATTAAAGTAATCACTAAAAAGTTTTAGTGGTTATGGTATATAATATGTCTAAGCAAGTAGGTAAACAAGGTGAAAGTAATCTTATTTTAGAGCCTGAACAGTTCTCTAACAGCTTCTTCAATAGTCAACAGAGTAGTTCATCAAATCCAAAATTACCGACTATAAGTCGTAAAGATAGGCATATGGATTTAACCAAGAAAAGGTACGCAAAAAACAAAGATGTTGCAGAATATCTAAGGAGTTATGACTTTGTTAAAAGAGCAGAGGAATTGTCAATAATTTATCTTTTTGAGCGAGACCCATCTTCTACGAAATTGCAAATACCATTGACTACAGATGAACAAATTCTAGTTAAAAAATTTTGTGATGAGATGATAAAAGGTATAACAGAACACGATGAGCAAGAAAGCGTTTTAAAGTACATGGAATGCATAATAGAGGATTATTTAAATCAAGGAATAAGATTAAACTCATATTACGGTAAGGATAATAAGACTGTAACAAATTTTATATTTGAAAAAATGGAAGAATTAATTAATCGCTTTCATGCAAATCCACACAATTCAACTACAAAAAATATCATACAAAAGATCACTCGTAATTTAGTGTTAAAAGTGGGGTAGAAAAAGGATTATCTTTTTACAGCGATATTGAAGGCGGATATTACGGCTCTAATTATTTAAACGATCTTAACGAACAATGTAAGAGTAAGAAAAAAATGCTAGAGGGTCTAGCATATGAAGGTATTGTGAAAGAAAATAACAAGCAAATTGATAAATATGATCTTGAAGTAGAAGTAGATAATAAATATTTTTATATTAAGTATCCACAAGGTAGTATTGTTGAAACTGCAAGAACTTTAAATAATGAAAAAGCTAAGGATTTAGAAGTTGGCATATTTCAGATTGAGGAAAGTATAGTAAAAGTTGAAATTACAGAAGATGGAAAAAGAAATTACACAGATATCTTAAAAGGTGGTATTGAAATATTTTTTACTACTAAAATAGGAGAGATTAGTATTTATCTACGGAAAGATGGTAACAAAATGGTAGTAGAAATTGATGAGAAAAGCAAAATAAGGTTTAGCAAGTTAGAAAACAAATCAAGCTTTGGAGGGAATTGTCTTATACAGGGGAAAAGTGTTTTAGAAGTTATGGGCAAGAGTTTTGAAAATATTCCTGAGGAGTTAACTCAGACTATTAAAAACGTTCCATCTACTAGTCTTATGCAAACATGTTTACAACAACAAGAAAACTCTAGTAGGGAATTAAATTAATGTATTTTTAGGATAAGAATTAAGAAGTTAATTATAAACATTCATACGCATTCGATTGGAGTAGAGGATATGGGGCAGCAATTAGCACAAGGACTAAAGGCAAATATGGTTGTCAAATAGTGATTGATTAAATCAATTTAGAGAAGTAAATAGCAGCTTTGCAGCTTGTTTTTATGAACAAAGATAAAACGTTGTAGCCAAGTGCGCTTTCAGCATTGTGCTGAATTGCAATATCTCTGTGTTCTAACTCCTCATCACGAAACTTACTTATAGTTTCTCTTAATTCCCCATCTTCTAAATGTAAGACCTGCTTCTTGTAATGCTCTCCGATCACCTCTTCAACTGCAGCAGTGCAAGCCATAGCAGCTTTTTTACCCATCATAGCAGTTACAACACCAAGTGACACCCCTAAAACATTCCAAACTGGCAACAAAACAGTAGGACGAACTCTTTGCTCCTTGATTTTCTCATTAAAATAGTGGAAATGTTTTTTTTCCTGCTCCTCCATTTCAATTATTTTGTCAATTATGGAAGATTTTTTAAGAATAAATTTTTGACCGGAATAAATGCAAATGGCTCCATATTCGCCAGCATGATTTACTCTAATTGCTCGTTCTAAAAAATTTCCTTTCAATTTTTTTATATTGCTTTCCAATGTCTCCTCCCTTTATTTCTGCATTAGTACTACTATAAACCAACATATTATAGAGTAAATAAAATTCCATGCGTACATTGCACAAACATTGTGATTACAGAACTCAAGCAGCTATAGCAACGGCAAGAGTTACTTGACGGACTCCTCCATTCTCCTTAAAATAAGGGTGAAGATATATTATTTATCTTCAGTCTGTGCAGATAAAGCGACAAAAAGCTCAATATACTTGATGTTTAATTTTTTGCACTATGTGCACTCTATGTCTTTATAAAACTTTTACCCACATAAGCTAAAATGCGCTTATCAAAGGATTTAACACAATGAAAAACGCCAATTAAAAAAATAGGTAGTAGCTGATAGATTTTCTTTTGCCTTTTTCTCTGTTTAGTAGATTTTTTAATATTTAATTCAATTAGCCGGTACTAAGATGATAACGAGTAGTAAGCTAAACATCCGTGTAGTTATTGGTATTATCAAGATATTCCCTAATCTTCTTCAAATCTTCCCAAGCTAAGCGTTTTTGTGCTGGTTGACGAAGTAGATAGGCTGGATGAAATATAGCGGCTGTAGTAATTGAATGAGATAAATATTGGTTAGTATAAGTATGAAATCTGCCACGCAAGTTCGATATAGTCTTTGTGTTATCAAGAAGGCTATAACATGCAATTCCTCCGACAAAAATCAGAATTTGCGGTAAAATAAGAGCAATGTGCTTCTCAACAAATGGTCTGCACATATCAAGCTCTAGGTCAGTTGGTTTTCTATTACCTGGTGGACGCCAAAACACCGCGTTGCTTATGTACACCTTAGTGCGGTCCAAACTAATTGCACTGAGCATCTTATCAAGCAGCATTCCGCTTGCACCACAAAATGGTATGCCTTTAAGGTCTTCATTTGCTCCTGGTGCTTCACCAACAAGCATGATTTTTGCATTTGGATTACCATCGGAAAAAACAGTATTAGTTGCAGTTTTTTTTATTTCACAACCCTCAAATGACTTAACTGCACTTCTTAGTTCATCTACACTACCACATTCACTTGCAAGTTTCCTTGCTTCAATGATCCAGTCACTTGGGAACATGGCTTTTTTCTGCTCGATGACAGAAGACTGTACAGCTCTCTCATTTTCCATTTTTTTTTCCTCTTCACTTTCAGTTAGTGTGCAATCAACTCCCACTTCATGATAGAACTTCAACAATTCTAGATCTTCATTGCTCATAGTGTCTCTTAACCTTTTGTGCTTTTTTCATAGCCAAATCATACTTCAACTTAGATAAATGTCTAATGTATAATATACCATTTAAGTGATCCAATTCATGCTGAATACACCTTGCAAGCCAACCACTAGCTTTTAGCGTCTGTTCTTCGTTATTTAAGTTTTTATATTTTACAGTTAAATATTTTGGACGCTTGATTTCATGGCTTTGCTCCGGAATTGAAAGACATCCTTCGCTCATAATCACTTGTTCATCGGATAATTCCTTAACTTCAGGATTAATCATGCAAAACTTACCAACTGAATCATATCCTACTAACTCATCTCCAGCCTTTTCTGTCTGAACGTCCATGACAAAAATTCTCTTCAGCACTCCAACTTGTACTGCAGCAAGACCAAGACCTTCTGCATCGTACATAGTTTCGAACATGTCGTTTACTAATTCTTTAATTTTATCGGTTATATCTGTTACTTCACTGGCGCGTGTAGTTAATCTTTCGTCAGGGGCAATTACAATTGGTAACTTAGACATAAAAATTGTAATTCTGTGTTTTATTTTTCTTTTTGTCTAGGTATATTAAAATGTTGCTACATTTATGATAGAAATATAAATTCATTCAGGGAAGCTACAATTTAAATGGAATCGCATCATAAGGTCAACCAATGTACTCTGCAGTAATAACAAAACCAAAGCAGAATGTTTTTGCTGTTTTAGACGTGGGTACAACAAAAATTATCTGTCTCATTGTTAAAATCAATAGCAATTTTAGCTATAAAATAATAGGAGTGGGTTATAAAAGTGCAGAAGGTATAAATGGTGGATCAATAACTGACGCAAAGCATGCAAGTTACTCTATTTCATCAACTGTAGGTTTAGCTGAACAAGTATCAGAAGAGACTATAGACCAGATATATGTGAATGTGGCTGGATGTGGGATTTCGTCTTTTAACGTACATAACGAAATAATTGCAGCTAATCACGAAATTTTAGACCGAGATATAAAACGTGTAGTCTTTCAGACATTTGAGAAATATATCGAAGAAAATGTTATAATTCACAATATACCACTTAAATATCACTTAGATGATATGACTGACATAAAGGAGGTCAGTGGATTATATGGAAAAAGATTGTCTGCTGATGTTAATGTTGTCACTGCTTCGCGTCCAGCTCTTACCAACATTGAAAATTGCATAACTAATAATAGTGGGATAAGTATGGCTGGTTGTGTTGCTTCTGCATATTCTGCAGGTCTTGCTTGTCTAAGTGAAGATGAAAAAGAGCTAGGAACTGCCGTTGTTGACATAGGAGGTGGATGCACTGCAATTGGAATTTTTAAGAGAGGAAAACTTGTGTACACAAGCAGCATTCCAATTGGTGGCATTCACATTACCCGAGATATAGCTTATGGACTATGCACAAGTATAGAGCATGCTGAACGCATAAAAATACTATACGGTAGCACTATTGTAACTTCAATAGATGAGAATGAATGTATTGCAGTGCAAAGTAATGAAAGCGATGAACCAACTCAAGTGTTTAAGTCTGAACTTGTTAACATCATAAGACCAAGGGTTGAGGAAATACTTGAGCTGATAAGAGAACAATTTCAAGAACAGAAAGATCCAATTAATAAAGTAGTGATCACAGGTGGAACCAGTCAACTCACAAGCATGAAAGAAATTGCAAGCTATATATTCAATAAACAAGTCCGTATCGGATGCCCTGAATCTTGTAGCGGTCTTGATGGCGAATACGACAAAAATCCTGTATTTTCTGCTGCTTTAGGCTCTATAAAGCTAATAGTTGACACCTTTTATAGAAATAATTCTGGAATGCTTGGTCACGATGGCAAAATAAGTAAGTTATACCATTGGGTTAAATCAAAAGTCACAGTCTAGATTTTTGTCTTTATCTCTTAATATACAAATGGCTTGATCTAGGAGCTTATTTTTATAGTATTATTACACTTATGTATCCGTAAGAGAAGCAGAAAATTACAATAAAACGTAAGAAACATGAACATAACTATACATTCACAAGAAGATTTTGACTTTATGCGTAAAGCTGGCAGGCTTGCAGCTGAAACCCTTGATTTTATTGCACCACACGTCAAAGTAGGCGTAACAACTAATGAATTAAATGATCTATGTCATGATTTTATAATCAATGCAGGTGCAATTCCAGCACCACTGAATTATAAGGGATATCCGAAATCAATTTGTACTTCGAAAAATGCTGTTGTATGTCATGGTATTCCTGATGATAAACCTCTTAAAGATGGAGATATTTTAAATATTGACGTTACAGTGATTTTAAATGGCTGGTATGGTGATACAAGTCGCATGTTTTGGACCGGTAAACCCTCAATAAAAGCAAAGCGTTTGTGTAATGCTGCCTACAATGCGCTAATGGAAGCGATAAAACAAGTTAAGCCCGGCAATAAGTTAAATGAAATAGGATTTGCTATAGAAAAATATATTGAAGATTTTGGATATTCTATCGTACGCAATTATTGTGGACATGGCATAGGAAAGGTTTTTCATGCTCCACCAAATGTTGTACATTTTTATGATGAAGGTGAGGATCTTATCTTAAAAGAAGGCATGTTTTTTACGGTAGAACCAATGATCAATGCTGGAAAACATGAAACTCTGCTCAGCAAGCTAGATGGCTGGACAGTGACAACACGTGATCTTTCACTTTCTGCACAGTTTGAGCATACGCTTGGAGTCACAAAAGATGGAGTTGAAATATTTACACTATCACCTAAAAATTGGCATTTTCCACCTTATGATTAGATTTTTTAAACACTTGGTTTTTGAAAAAATCTAACTCTTAACTTGTGATATAGCAACTAACCCAATTAGTGCACAGAAAATCATGTAAAAACTTGCTAAAGTTCCTTGTCCTGTAACTTTGATAATAGTTGTGCATATAAATGGTGCAAGACCACCAAAAAATCCCGAAGCTATATTTCTTGATAAACCAAATCCACTGTATCGTACCTTTATTGGGAATAATTCGCACATAAACGCGCTAACAGGACCAAGAGAAGCAGCTATTGGGATTATAAAAAGAACGTGCGCCATTATGGTGAGCAAATTATTACCACTTAGTATCATTGAAAAAACTGGATAACTTACTACTATAAAAGTCACAAATGCAAATTTCATGACTCTTTCTCTCCCTACCTTATCAGAAAGTATTGCAAATAGTATAGTCAATCCTCCAAGTGCAACCTGATTCAATATTTCTACTGCGTGATTAAAGTGAGTGTTTATTGTTGATGCAAGTAGATTAAAAAACACTAAATATATGTAAAGAGATGCATTCTCAACTATGTCAACTCCAATTGATATTAGAAAAGGTTTTTTATAGCCATTTAACAGTTCTTTTAACGGTAATTCATGTGGCTTTTCCTGCTTTTTATATTCTGGGCTTTCATCGAGTATATATCTCATATATATACTGATTAATCCTATTACAAAACTGAAAATAAAAGGCAATCTCCATCCCCAAGATTCAAAATCGGATACTTTTTTGCATATAAGCACCACTATAAGACTTAATATTGAGCCAAGAATTGCGCTCAATACTTCAATACTGCCAAAGAATCCTCTTTTATTTTTAGGAGCATGCTCTATTAAAAATGGGGCATTTCCTGCCTCTCCTCCAAGAGATATACCCTGCAATAATCTTAAACATACCACCAGTACTGATGCGAGTACCCCAATGTTCTGATAGCCTGGAACAAATGCAATAAGTACGGTTGATAGAGTCATCAATATGATAGAGAGAAATAGAGCAATCCTTCTTCCATATTTATCGCCAATGTGGCCAAATATAGCAGCACCAATTGGTCTTATTAAGAAACCCACTGCAAACACTCCAAAAGCTTTAAGTATGCTGACTAATTTGTCGTCTGATGGAAAAAACACATCTCCGATTATGCTTATTAGATGGCTGAAAAGCATGTGATCATACCACAACAAAGTGTTACAAATTAAACTTGATAGTATTACTTTTGTTATTTGTTGCACGAAATCTTCCGTAATTTGTTTGATATTATAGTAATATTACTTACTTTTTCAAACGTGAATTATGTAAATGTTATATTAATAATATTATCTTATTAAATTTTTATATCGTTGATTATATTTAAATATTCTTATACTATACCTATATATTTCCATATATTTTTTGGCGAGAAAGTTATTTTAATTTAAGTGCACAAAGTCTCTTGATATGACACATATTCCAGTTTTGTTGAAAGAGATGCTACTGCAATTGTCACCACACAGTGGTGGTATATATGTGGATGCCACGTTTGGAGCTGGAGGATATAGCAAAGCAATATTGGAATCCGCTGATTGCAAAGTGTATGCAGTTGATAGAGATGAAACAGTTACTAAATTTTATGATGATCTAAATGTTAAATACCCTAATAGAATAAAGTTATTTATTGAAAAGTTTAGTAATATCAAAAATTTATTAGATAGTAATAATATTAAAGGTATCAATGGAATAGTTTTCGACGTTGGAGTTTCATCTATGCAGCTTGATAATGGAGATAGAGGATTCTCATTTCTACGTGATGGCCCACTTAACATGAGCATGGATAACTATTCTCATATGAATGCTTCGACGTTTGTTAACGCTTTACGTGAAGAAGAGATTGCGAACACTATATATAATTATGGGGGTGAGCGTCATTCCCGCAGAATCGCAAGAGCGATAGTAAATGCGCGGAAGAAGAAAATTATCAAAACTACATTTGAACTTGCGGATATTGTACGTTCTGTAGTGTTTCGTGGAAAAAGCAAGATTGACCCTGCAACTAGGACATTTCAGGCAATCAGAATATGGGTAAATGATGAGCTAGGAGAGCTTGAAAAGGGTATTAAAGCTGCATCTGAGATTTTAAGTGAGAACGGCAAATTAATTGTAGTTACTTTTCATTCTTTAGAAGATCGTATAGTCAAAACTGTTTTTAAAGATTTATGTGAACCAGGATCTACTAAAACATTCTCCCTTTTAAATAAAAAAGTGATCAAAGCAAGTTCAGAAGAAATAAATGTAAATCCACGCGCGCGTTCAGCAAAACTGAGAGCTATACAAAGGTTATCATGAGGACCTTTCATGCCATTTCAATAATTATATTTTTATTGTAGGGTTATTTAAGGTAAAATTACACGTTCAATCACTAAATAGAGAACTAGCATAAATAAAGCATAAAATTAATTTAGTGCAAAGCGACATAAAAGTCCTGCAAGCAGAATGGAGTTATTTGAGTAATCTAAAAAAACTTGCAGTCTTACGGAGAAATACCTAAAAAATAACCCTTTGATACTAGCTAGCCAGATTCGACTCTCTGTAGTGTGTTAGCACAACTTAAAACCCAGAATAACAATTAGAACCTATCTTGAAAGGGAAAAAAGAAAAGAATAAGATGCAAAAAATAGGAAGGTGAGTTGTATCTAAGTGATATAAGTGACAAGGCCAAATGTTGCACAAGGGGCGATAACAATTATTAATGCAATAAAATATATAATGAGGGAGTTTAATATAGTTATGCAAGAGGCCTAATTTGAAATATTAACATGAAAAATTGCTTGCGCATATTTCAAATCTAATTATAATTACAATTAGAGATATTTTAAGAGCTCAAAATCTATCTTTGTCTGCAGACTTTTTCTATTAAACAATCAAACTCATTAAATGTAGTGTGTCTTCTTCAGTGTATACACGTATACTTAATCTCTGTCGTATGTGCACTGCATTTTTTTCTAATCTTTTTTACACAGGAGGATTTTATGTCCAGAATTCCAGATATTTGACTTTTACTTTAGCTAAAAACCAATAGGCGCCTATTGTTTAACGCTAATTAAAATAAAAATTTTTCTAATATATAGAAGAATCACTGTTTACTGAAAATGGGATATGATTGCCAAGAAAGCTGCGAATGTCAAAGAATTTTAGGTAAACATTATTTGCTTGACGTATGAGCGTGCTCTCCTTACTGCAAGAACTCTTTAATATATGCTTAACCACTTAAGTCCTTTCAAGATATGTTCTTAGATTTAAGCTTTTAGGTAAACATACTACAATAAAATTTACTTTAGTATAAAATTATTTGCATAAGATTTTGGCAGTCTTTTAACATCTTTTGGCATTTCAATTGTGTATTTTGTGTTGTGTTTCTTTGCGTAAGATATTGCTTTTTCAAGAGAATCAAACTTTAATACAATCTGTTTTTGGGGATCTTTTGAGCCAACCCATCCCATCAAAGGTTCAATATAGTAAGAACAAGGCTCAATTTTTAGGTACCAGAATTTTGTATTACCTAAGCCAGATTGTGTTGCAGTTTTTGTTGGCTTATAAATCTTAAAAACTACTTGATCGTCAATACTCATAGTTCTTACTACGTAATCTTAAGTATATATCTAAATAAATTTTTCCACAAAGAATTAGTGTGAAAGAATGAAGTTTGAAATAAATATTTTTATGTTATATTATTAAATTATATAAAAAGGATTAGCTGAATAGGAGTAATCGATGGCACAGCAAGAAATGGTAACAATTAATGCAGAGTTACGTGATGTAAAAAAAAAGAAAGCGATGCAGGCTCTGAGGGAGAAGGGAAGTATACCTGCAGTTATATATGGTAAAGGGCATGATAACGTAAATTTGACATTGTCTGCAAAGGAATTTACTAAACAATATAAATCAGGTGCTCTTTCTGCACATTTAATAGAACTAGATATTTCAGGGAAAAAAGAATATGCTCTTGTTCGTGATATTCAATGGCATGTAGTAAAGGATACTGTGCAACATGTTGATTTTCAGTTTGTTGATAAAGGTAGTGAAATTAAAATAGATATACCTTTATCATTCATCAATGAAAGTAAATCACCAGGAATCAAATTAGGTGGAGTGCTTAATGTTTTGTGTCGTTCTATTACTGTCAAATGCTCTCCTGAGAAAATACCTCAAGTCATAGAAATTGATTTATCTGGCAAAATGATCGGTCAGTCTATACATATCAATGATATAAAATTACCAGAAGGTGTTAAGTTTGTAGCTCATGAGGAAGAAAATTTCACCATTGTGACAATTTCTGCTGCTGATAGTGATGTTGAAGAGTCTCAAACAAAAACAGAGGAGTAGTGCATTTAATAGCTGGGCTTGGTAATCCTGGTAGTAAATATGAATTAACTCATCATAATATTGGCTTCATAGTTATTGATGCAATTTGCAAGTATTGGAATTTTCAGTCATTTTCTAAGAAAGCTGATTACTTGATAACCTCAGGCATAATTAATAATAATAAAACCATACTGATAAAGCCTTATTCGTTTATGAATAATTCAGGCATTCCTGTTGCAAAAATAAAAAATTTTTACAAATTATCGTTAGATAACATTTTTGTTATACATGATGATGCTGACTTAAAATTTGGAAGAATAAAAGTAAAAAAAGGTGGTAGCTCTGCTGGAAATAATGGACTGAAGTCTATAGATAGCTTTATTGGTAACGATTATTGGCGTTTAAGATTTGGAGTAGGCAGGCCCGAAGGTCAGAAAAGCTTAGCAGATTATGTATTATCAAAATTTGAAAATTTTGATAATGTTATCCTCTTAGTGGAAAAAATAGCAAAAAATATACACCTGATGCTACAAGGAGATAACACAGCTTTTATAAGCTCAGTTGGAAGTGTATAGTAAGGAATACTGCCCAATACAAGCATCTATAGCTAACCGAAGTAAGATTTGCCCAAACACTGAAAGACAAAATCAATAGCCGAATTAATATTGGGCAAAAAGCTTGGCAGTACTTTTCTTATGACATGCTTAATGGCAAACCAGAACTTCTCAATCGGATTTAAATCTGGCGAGTATGGAGGCAAGAACAAAATTTTACACCCAATATTTGCTATCAAATTTTTCGTCCTTGCAGATTTATGAAAGCTTGCTTTATCGAGAACAATAGTCTGTTCAGGTTTTAATATAGGAACAAGTATATTTTCTACATAAGCATCAAAAATCTCGCTGTTGCAGTAGCCTTCAGGAAGCTTTAACTTTTCCTTCATTTAGTGCTCCAATTATTCTTACCCTCTTTCTTTTAAACCCTGGACAAATAACCTCTTACCTTTTTGAGACCACCCATATTCATAAAATCTGTTATCTTCTACTCCAGACTCATCTATGAATATCAAGTTTTCTTTTTCTATTCCTTCTATTTTTTTATGAACTCCTTGGGTTTCTCTTCATTCCTTTCCTGATAAAGAAAAGTTTTTTTTATATGTATAGCTTACTTTTTTAAGATAATTGTAGACTGTATCTTTGCACATGTTGCCAAATTTTTCAATTATTTTTTCAACCGTAATATCTCGGTTTTCATTCAGAAATTTGACAAAGCTATCTAAGTCTTTAATTTTATGACTATGTCCCTTTTGATAGTCTGAAGACGGTTTTATACTTCCTCTTTCTTCTCTTCTTTTCCTCCACTAGTATATAGTTTTCTATCAATTTTTAACATCTTGCTTACTTCTTCCACAAGACCTACTGGGAAACAGTATGGAACTAAATTCAGCGTGAGTTAGGTCAATAGCAGGATCAATTAAAACTTGTGTTTGAGATTTACCAGATCAGCAATTATGTTAAATCTCATGTTGTATTTCTTCTGAAAATTGCGATAGGTATGTGACATGATTTTAAAAACCTTAATTTCATGAATTTTATGCTCCACTCTCATTCTAAATGATGTCAGCTTTCGATTGTGCTCTTTTTGATCATCGGTCAGCGATTTTTTTCGATACCTTTTATATGGAATTACAACGTTACTCTGCAATTTTTGCCACCCCTGATACCCAGAATCAACATACTTGATATTCTCTTTTGACAACATTTTTTCCTGTTTTCGTATCTTAAAATCATGAATTCGACCTCTGTGTGACTTTGACACTGATAGAATTTGCCCATCTTCTTTTATAACAATTTCTGTTTTTATTGTATTTACTCTTTTCTTTCCGGAATAAGACAATTTTCTTTTCTTCCTATCTTTTGATCGTTGTATTGGTTGTTCTGTAACATCTGCTAATATTTTCAAAATTCTTTCTAGCGTCATAGTTCTATCCTTTTTTATTGAGACTTTCTTAGCCAAAAGTGGTTCCATTTTCTTGAGTAATCGGTAGATGCTTGAGTTATGAAAGTTGAATAGTTAGCTCAAGAATCGGTGCGTTATGTAAGTTCGATAATATAGAATTATACAGAGTATTTTGTCTTCCAATACAGGCAGTCTTGACGTTCTTCCATGGCATTTCTTCTGTTCTTGAACTTTTTCCCACTCTGGGCGCATTTTTTCTACAACCTTTTCGAATTCTTCTATTGTCATTTTTTCTCGTCTACCACTTTTAAAACTCGTTCCCTCAGGTCCTCACTATATGGCTTTGGCATCATTCTACCTTCATTAAAGCAGTATTATACCTTTTTACCCCACCCTTTGAGAAAATCTTACTTCGGTTAGCTATAGACTAAACAACAAGTCGCTATTAAAATTTGAAAAGACAATTAAGGATGTTGGAGGAAGATCAAAGCGAAATTCAAAGGTTGTGTTGGAGGTAAAAGAGAAGTACCACTTAGTTCAAAAATAGGACAATTAATTGTTGTAGTTTCGTCCATAATTGTAGGTGCTTTCATTGGTACAATGGTTGGTATGGTCATTGCTGATTTATGTATTGAGCTTTGCGTAATCACCACTGCAGAACCGCTTCTTCTTATCATGGGTGCTACTGCTGTTATAGGAGCTATTGTAGCAGGAACTGCTCCTATGTTAGAGCTAATAAAGATGTTTAAAGGTCAAGAAGGGTCAAATCTTCCTCCTAATGGCGATTTGGAAAATTCCAACACTGAACATGCCTTTCTAAGTAGATCATCAGAGACCATCAGATCTTGACAGAGCGGTACTATAGATGAACGATCAATCACCTTAATACCCTCTTCAATAATCAAGTAACTAAGGAAATTACAGTTACAGATTCAACACATCCACTATTTGGCAGAACATTTCCAATATCTTCTGTCAGCTCAAAAGTCCACAATGTATTTGTTACTTATCGCAATTACATCATTCTACGTATTCCGTTTTCTGCTACCAACTTAGCTAGTAAGCAAAACTTTCTCACCAGCAAGTTAACGTGGTCTTCATTATACGAATTTGTTTCTCTAGCAAAGGAGTATAAATTATGCCATGTAAACCATGTCAAGTGTGGCAGAAAATGTCGCAACGTTTCAAGTCAGAAGTTTTAGAAAATATATTATTAGTGTCCAAAGAGGTTATCTATGAGTACATCAGAGCTAATTACAGCACAGCATTTAGCACGCGAAGCAATAATTTATATCAGACAATCAACACCTCATCAAGCATTGAGCAACCAAGAAAGTTTGGAGTTACAGTATGCACTAAAACAAAGAGCAATTGACCTTGGATGGAAAGCTGATAATGTTGTAATCATTGATAGTGATCTTGGTTTAACTGGTGCTAGTGCTGAAAAGCGTGAAGGGTTTAAAGAGATTGTCACTAAAGTCACTTTATCAAAGGTAGGAATTATTCTCTCCTACGATGTGACTCGCTTATCACGTAATTGTTCTGACTGGTATCCTTTACTGGATATATGTGGCTATAAACAGTGTTTAATAGCTGACCGGGATGGTGTTTATGATCCTGGTACTATTAATGGTCGGCTGTTACTTGGTCTGAAAGGGCAACTTGCTGAAATGGAGTTATCTACTATAAGAGCTAGACTAAATGCTGGACTATTAAATAAAGCAACCAGAGGTGATTTAGCCTTATCTCTCCCAGTTGGTCTTGTTCGTAACATTGATGGTTCTGTGAACAAGGATCCTAACCTTGAAGTTCAGTCTCGTATCAATCTTATTTTTGAAACTTTTCTAGAAAAACGAACAGCATCAAAGGTTTTAAGACATTTTAATGATCATCAACTAACTCTTCCTAGATATAATAATTTCAAAGAACTACAGTGGAAAAAGCCAACTGTTGCAGCAATTACCTCAATACTAAAAAACCCAGCCTATGCTGGAGCATTTGTTTATGGGCGTTCCCGTACTACATACCATAAGCCATCTTCTGCTGACAAAACAACAAAAAAATTACCAATGGAGGAATGGAAAGTTCTGATCAAAGGTAAATACTCAGCTTACATAGATTGGGAAACTTTTACAAAGATTGAGATGATGCTAAAAGATAATTATGCAGAATACGATCGCAATAAAACACGTGGTATAGCAAGACCAGGTGCAGCATTATTACATGGAATAATTTATTGTGGAGAATGTGGACATAAAATGTTGGTACAGTATAAAGGAGGAAATCGTTATTTATGCAACTATCTACGTCAGCAGTATCGTGTACCTGTATGTCAGCTTTTACCAGCTGATATTATTGATAATGAAGTAGTTCCCAAATTTTTTGCTGCACTTGGTCAAATTGAGCTTGATGCTTATACTCAGGCGATTAACTCACAATTGCAATCTGAGCAAGCAATTAATAAAGCACATTTACAACAATTAGAGCGCCTAAAGTACCAAGTTAGATTGGCAGAAAGACAATTTAATCAAGTAGACCCTGACAATCGTCTTGTAGCTGCAGAACTTGAAAGACGCTGGGAGAAAGCATTGAAAGAACTCCAACAAGCAGAAATTATGTTCGAACGTCAGCGTCCAAGTGATCCAACACCTCAATTACCTGAAGAACTGAAAACAGTATTTTTAGATGTAGGCAAAAGATTACCTGAAATTTGGTATAAATCAATTCTATCACGTCAACAACAAAAGTCCTTTCTTCGTTGTCTCATTGATAAAGTGGTAGCACACAGAATCAGACGCGATTGTCTTCAGGTACGCATTATATGGCATGGTGGCGAAACTACTACTTCTCATGTTCCCATTCCAGTAAACTCTTTTCGCGAGTTGACTAAAGCAAAAGAAATGGAACAGTCTATAATAAAGTTAAGTAAAGAAGGTAAAACAGATGCAGAAATTGCTAAGTACTTAGAAAAACAGGGACATCGCTCCCCCACAAAAAACATCGTTTTAGAAAATACAGTAAAAACTATTCGGTTAAAAAATAACATTATGCGAGCAAGGAATCAGTCACATCCGCTTAAAGTATCTGGATATCTTACCGTTCCACAAATTGCAAAAATCCTCAATGTTACTACACATTGGATTTATGATAGAATTAATAATGGTCAAATCAAAGTACGAAAAGATGACAGTAAAACCAGAGGAAAATATTTATTTGAGAATACGCCAGAGACTGTTAGAATCCTTATGGATTTTAAACATGGTAAACTCAACAATCCAAATTTTTTATAGGAGTATCAATATGCATAATCAAAAAAAACACTTGATATCTCAATCGACAATAAACATCAGCGTATAGAGAATGAAGAAAGGGCTATATCTGAGTTTATAAGATCAAGAATGACTAACAATATATTTGTTAAGTTATGTGCAGTAGAATCAACAGGCGGTTACGAAAAACTTGTCATAAAATTGTTGCGAGAACATAACATAGCTGTTCATAGAGCTCACCCAAACCGGGTATATGCGTTCGCAAAAGCCTGCAACCACTTTGCAAAAACAGACAAATCAGATGCAAAATTGCTAGAAAAGTATGCCGAATTTATCACGAAAAATGATGAGGTAGTAGAATGCATAGTTTCACAAAAGCAAGAAGAACTAAAAGAATTAAGGGCAGTTGAGCGCAACCTAAACGACGATGTTCACGCAAATATGTGTCGTTTACATAAGGTTACAGGGAAAGCTAGGGAATATATAGAAAAACAGGTAGAATTTGCCAAAAAACAATTAGAGCAAATTAGACAGGATATAGAAGGTATAATAAACTCTGACCCTGATTTGAAGGAAAAAAGCAAACTGCTAACTAGCTATAAAGGTGTTGGACGAAAAATAGCAAGTATCCTACTCATAGAGGTACCTGAGCTTGGCAGGCTAGATAATAAGGAAATAGCTTGTCTAATTGGAGTTGCACCAAAAACCAATGAAAGCGGAAGGAAAGTGAGTAAAGCTCAAATCATAGGTGGCAGATTTTATGCTCGAAAAGCATTATACATGTCTGCCGTGGTTGCTATTCGTCATAATAGGAAAATGAAAGCACTTTACCAGCGTTTGGTTGACTCTGGTAAAGCCACTAAGGTTGCATTAGTTGCTGTGATGAGAAAAATCGTCGTTTGTTTAAATGCCATGATAAAAAACAACAATTTTTATCTTGATGCTTAAGACGGTAGGTCCCAGTGTCAAGCACTGGGATGACACCATTTGTTGTAAACTCACTTTTACTCTATGGTTATACTACCTTACCGCTATCCTGAACGGATACCAATATTTACCCATTAAAAACAACAACATTTTTCCGAATAACTGTAATTTAAGGCTAAATCAACGCAAACTAATTTCTACTTTTTTCAATGATTTCTTTTGCTTTTTCCACATTAGCCCATTCTCCAACTGTCACCGTTTTTCCCTTTTCTAAATCTTTATAATGAGAAAAGAAATGAGCTATTTTATCTAGTAAGTTTTTAGATAAATCAGAATAGTTTTTTATATTCTCATAATAGCTGTCAACACTGGAGATAGGTACAGCTAATATTTTTTCATCCTCTCCTTTCTCGTCTTTGGTAAGTAATGCACCTACTGGACGCACCGATATCAAAACTCCAGGCGCTAAAGGAAATTGAGTTAGCACCAAAACATCCGCAGGGTCACCATCACCTGCGCAGGTATTTGGTATAAACCCATAATTGCAAGGATAAGTCATTGAGGTAGACAAAAATCTGTCAACTTGTAACAACCCAAGCTCTTTATTAAATTCATACTTTACAGGCTCAGCATTTGCACTTATTTCAATTACTACACTTATTGCATCTGGTTTTGTTGTTATTTTGCTTAAATCCATGGATTACCTCATTATTCAAGAGAAGATATTATATAGCATACACTTTAAAAGTGCTACATTTATCATTTATAAGTAGAGATTCATGAACGCCTGGACTGTATAGGACCATTTGTAAGATCATTAATAATTGCACCATTGACTGCTGAATGTGGCGGTTCTTGAGGTGATTTTAGTAGTTGAAATAAAACATATACTATTACGATAGTAAGCACTGCAGCAATTACTAGATTAGCAAAATTATCCTGTGGTAGGACACCTTTTATTGGATTAAATAATTTTTGCTCCATAAGGAAATAATCAGCAACATATAACCCAACAGACAATACAAACATACCTAAAATAAGTTTACAGACTGTGTTTTTATGATTTTTCTTGCTGAGTATGAAATTTGGCCTACATTTATTCTCTTCTTGCGGTGCTGAATAATGTGTGTTGTTTATTATCCTCTCTTCAAACTTATTGCTATTTTGCTCTTTTAACAGCTGTTTCAAAGTTGGTCCAGCTCTTTTCAGGCATAAAAAACCTTGATTATTATAACCTGCAGATGACAATATATTGAATGTTCTGTTTAGACTACCTATCTTCTCACAATCCAGCGTATATTTAGTGGCTCTATTTTGATCTTTCAAATTAATACTTTGCAGTAATCCAATTAAAGCCATTATATATCTGGAAACGACCACGTTATCTATTATTGATAAACTTTCCTTTTTTATAGACTCTTTGTGATGTTCAGAAAGTTTATGATAGTGGCCAAATATAGAAAATAATACTACTACATCCCTTTCTACTTTTATGTCTTGATGAATAGAATAATAGAAATCAATAATGCATTTACTTAAGGTAAATTCTCTGTCATATTCGTTTAATGCATTTTCTTCACTTAGTAACTTTCTAACATCAATAAGCACCTTATTTTCAAAATCTTCTACTGCTTTAAATATTGATTCTCTTTTTGGATTTGCCAAAACGTTAAGTAAATCTAATTTTCTTCCATCTACTACTTCGTGTATGTCTTTACCTAACTCAGACTCCTTAATAACTTTATATATTTCATCTATGATATCTTGAGTGCTCAGATTATTACTTCCGCTTAAAATTTTATAAGCTTGAGTATAAATTAAGAACAACCCTTGTAGACTAAATTGTAAGTTAAAATATTTATCTAATGATTCCTCTTTTTTTCTAACGAATGAAGACAAACCAATATGGTTTCTATGGTCTATTTTACCAGTTAAGTTAGCATGTTGAAAACCGCCTAAAAAAATAAACAAGGCCTCTAATAAATTACCCTTACCAACAATTTTTATTAGTTCTTCAACTTCCTTAACCATTGCTAAAACCTATAATGTTCTACTTTATAGTATAAGGGATACATGGCAAAATAGCAATAAATATTATTGTACGTTTATACTCTGTATCAAAGAATTAAGCCCTTTAGTTAGGAGCATATCCAACCTCCACCTATAACTTGTTCGCCCTTATATGCTACACAGGCTTGACCTGGACTGATGCCAAAGTAATCGTCGTTTAAAATTACACAGGCTTTGTTCTTTTCGTCAGTTGAATATATTGTCGCTAAGCTTCCTGCATGTGATGACCTAAGCTTCACAGTTACTTCCATGCCTTCTTTTGGTTGTTCTAACCAATTTAACTCTTTGACCAATATCTTTTTTTGCATTAGAGCATTGATCGGGCCTACTACAACTTCATTATTTTCTGTATTAATTTTTATCACGTAAAGAGGCTCATTGTGTGCGATGCAGAGGCCTCTTCTCTGTCCCACTGTAAAATTTACTATGCCGCTGTGCTCACCTAGCACTTTTCCATGAATATCTACTATTTTACCTTTCTGTACAGATTGTGGAGCTAATTTAGCTATTGTTTTACTATAGCTTTCGGAAACAAAGCATATATCTTGACTATCCGGCTTTTCAGAAATTTGTAAGCCAAAATACTTTGCTAATTTTCTTATATCACTTTTATAGAATCCACCTAATGGAAATCGCAAAAGCTTTAACTGCTCCTCAGTAGTTGCAAACAAAAAATAACTTTGATCTTTACTTTTATCGATGCTTCTACACAATTTTACCTCACCATTTTCTTCTAATCTTCTTACGTAATGTCCTGTTACGAGCACATCCGCACCAAGATTTTTTGTAACTTGCAATAGATCGCGAAATTTTACTGTTTGGTTACACCTTACGCACGGTATGGGAGTTTCTCCACGCATATAGGTATTTGCAAAATCCTCTATTACTTCCTTTTTGAATATTTCCTCGTAGTTTAAAATATAGTGGGGAAAGCCAACACTTTCAGCCACGTATTTGGCATCATAAATATCCTGTCCAGCGCAGCATGCACCCTTTCTCGCATTAGCATTACCATCACTGCCATAGAGCTGAAGAGTCACACCTATCACTTCGTACCCAAGGTTATACAGCAGTGCTGCAGCAACGGAGCTATCAACTCCCCCGGACATTGCAACAATAGCCTTAGTTTGATGCGGAGCTTTATCTTTTAATAAAGGTTCAATTTCAAATTCTTTTAGCATATAATTTATAAACACAAACCTGTGTCAAGCACTGGAATCCAGTTTCTATTACACAATTTCATCGAAACAGCATACTTATTTGTAGTCAAGTTCCAGTGTCAAGCGCTGGGATGACACCCCTTCCTGCTGGAAGTTGCCTTTAAATTACTTGGTTCGTGACACTGAGATCTCATTTATATTACATAATTCCATCAAAACAATTCTATCTTCAAAAACAATTTAATCTTGCTTGAATAAAACATGGCCAAAATGATCCATATTTTCAAGCACTTTTCCACTACCCAAGGCAACACAACAAAGTGGATCATCTGCAACACGAACTGGTAGTTTTGTTGTTTCACTAATAACTTTGCCCAAGTTACGCAATAATCCACCACCACCGGATAAAATTATTCCTCTATCTACTATATCAGAAGAAAGTTCAGGTGGAGTGCTCTCTAGTGCGGTTCTAATAGCAGAAATTATCTGATGTACAGGCTCTATTAAACTCTCTGCAACTTGGTATTCTGATAAGAGCATTTCTTTTGGCATACCACTCACTAAATCCCTGCCTTTAATTATCATTCCCTCTTTGTTGTTTTCAACTGGCAGACTGGCTGAACCGACGTTTTTCTTAATTTTTTCAGCAGTTGTTTCGCCAATCAATAACTTATGATTTTCACGAATGTATGACTTTATTGCCTCATCCATAATATCACCACCTACTCTGGCAGAACGTGAATAAACAATTCCACCTAAAGAAATAATTGCAACTTCAGTTGTACCACCTCCTATGTCAACAATCATAGAACCTTCAGGTTCGGTAACTGGAAGTCCAGCCCCAATTGCTGCAGCCATTGGTTCTTCAATTAAGAATACTTCATTTGCACCAGCACTTTCTGCTGCATCTTGTATAGCACGCCTTTCAACTGGGGTAGATCCAGATGGAACACATATGATAATATTAGGCTTATTAACAGTGAATCTTGTGTTTGCGCTGCGTATGAAATATTTTAACATTTCTTCCGCGCTTTTAAAATCAGCAATAACTCCGTCTTTCAAGGGCCTTATCGCTTCTATTTCTCCAGGTGTTTTTCCGAGCATCATCTTAGCTTTTTTGCCAAAAGCATAAGGAACGTAACTTCCTTTTTCTTTTACTCTTGCTACAACTGAGGGTTCATCAAGCACTATCCCCTGACTTTTCTGATAAACTAAAGTATTTGCAGTACCAAGATCTATAGCAATATCGCTAGCAAATAAACCTTTGAAAGTAAAAAAATTTCTGATTAAATTCTGAACAAAACTCATACACAACTCAAGAAAACCATTTATTGAGACAAATTATACTTTTCAGATAAGTAACTAGTGTAGCACTCAATATCTAAATCCCTACCTGTTACCTTTTTTAGCTGTTCCAAAAAGCCATAATTTGCACTATATACATTTTTAGAGAACCAATCGATAAGTAAACTGAAATCTCCTTTTACTATAGAATCTAAAAATTCGTAATGATTTTTCTTAATGAAAGAAAAAAACTGCACAGCAGCGATTAACGCTATGACTTTAATAGGAAAGTAGCCTATAACACCACTTATCCAATACTCATCTTGAAAATAAGTGTCTAGCTCATTTTTAGCTTTTACTGAAATCTTGTAATGCTTCATACCTTCCAACCATTTATCGTGTAGATCTTTAACTTCTAACGTACCATTTATTAGATCTTGTTCTAATTTAGTTCTTAGCATAATGTGAGCCAATAAACTAAATTCATCCGCATTCTTCAAAAAAGATGAAAGATTTACTTTATTGAAAATCAAATACAAATTTTCAACGCTACTATTAATTTTGCCTTTTGTAGAAAGTTTCTCCTTTATGTGTGGTTGAATGAACTCAATAAATTCTCTGGATGTTCCAATGATCCTTTCCATGAATAATCCTTGAGTTTCATACATAATATGTTTAGTAATTGAGCTCTTTATAGAATTTTGCGCTAAACATTTTTGATGAATTGCATGACCAGTATGCCGTAAAAGTAAAAATAAACCATAACAAAGGTCAGATTCATCATAATCGATAGGATCGTAATAAGAAATGGAAATCTCATTTGGTGTAACACTCATTTGCTGTAAGAATAAGGAACTAAGTTCAATCTGTCTCTGAACCGTAACTTTTTGTATATTAGTAACCTTATCCTTCTTCTGCTTTTGAATTACTTTCTCTACATTTTCACTAAAAAATTTGCCTAATTTAGGAAATATTTCCTTTATATTCTTTTCTGTGATGTTAGAGTCATAATCAGCAAGCAGTGAGTCATATTTTGAGCACTTTAATTGCTGTGATTTTATAGAAGCTACTTCACGAGCGAGTTTGATTAGATCAGCAAAGCGTTCTTTCAGCTTTTCTAAATTACTGATTTCAGAATTAGCTAGCTTCCGTAAGTTTTGGCATTCAATCTTAGCTTTGAGCAAAGATTTTACTAAATCAACAGGAATAGCACTATTGCTTTTATGTATTTTCTCTATTAACTTTAGCTGCTGAGTGTTCGCACTCTTCTTGTTGCTAAGAGCATTTGCTAATGATTCTTTTATTGCATTATGAGAGATAATTTCATGTTTGATTTCCCCTAGAAGACACATTTGTTCAACTTTGTCCTCTACATTCAATTGGCTTTTACTTACTAGTTCTAGTATGTTTTCGATATTCCTTACCTTATCTAATACTTCCTCTAAAAACTTATAAGATTCTATTTTTATCATTGCTTTGAAACATCTGCTTAATATCGTAATAGATTAATAATAAAGTTAAAAGTATATTTGCTTAAAGTACAATAAAAAATTGTATTTTATTCTTTTATTGTACCTCATTGCTAAGAACTGAGCATCTTATCAGAAAGTTAATTGTAAGATTGTAAAAAAACATTTAGTATTTTATTTTCCTTGACTCTATTCTAGTATAGAGGAATTATTAGTACTAGAATTAAAATTACACACTGTATTTTAAATTTATGGAGGTTTAGTAATGTGGAGTAGACTGATTATAATGTGTTGTTTTTGTTTGCTTCTTACTGGTGTAAGTTCTTGCCCTAAAAAAGGAGTAAATACGACAAATAAAATGAATGCTGTTGTTAAGCAGATAGGTGATAAAAGAGTTTTCTTTGGTTATGATGAATCTAGTATCAGTGAAGTGAGTGCAGATGTATTACTTGACGTGATGGAAGTGTTACAAAATAATCCTGACGCAAAGGTCACTTTAACTGGTCATACTGACAATCGTGGTTCTCACGAGTATAATCTTGCACTAGGAGCTAGAAGAGCAGATGCAGCTAAAAAATTTATGGTCAGCTGTACACCTTATCTAGAAAATAGAATAAAAACTGCTTCTAAAGGTGAAACTGAGCCTTTGGTTAATGTAAAAGATGATTCTAGAAATTCTAAATATGAAAAAGAGCATGCTAAAAATCGTAGAGTGGAATTTTCATTTTTTGGGATAAAGAAGTAGTTTCTTGCATTAAAACCTGGGTCCCAGTGTCAAGCACTGGGATGACAAAAGAGAGCAATTCTGGCTTGTTAGCGGCGATATACCACAAATAAGTCGCTGTATGACGTAGAGACTATCTGGCGATCAAGAAACATAATGAAATTAGAGTTATTATTTCAAAATATAGCTAATAGCTTTGCTTTCCATAATCAAATCGCAGTTGCAGTATCAGGTGGTGTAGATAGTATAGTCTTACTGCACTTAATGACTAACTGGGCAAAAAAAAACAAGCTTTCACTTCCTATAGCATTAACAGTAAATCATGGGTTACGTTCAGAGTCTCAAAAAGAAGCTGATTTTGCTGTAAGCTATGCAAAAGAACTTGGGGCAAAGGAATCGTTCATGTTAAATTGGGAGAAGAAAAATATTAAAGGCAATATTCAGTTGCAGGCACGAAAAGCACGGTATAACTTATTAACAAAATGGTGTAAAAATAATAATGTTAAATATTTATTTGTTGCTCACCACAAAAATGATCAAGCAGAAACGTTCTTGTTGAGATTAGAGCGGGGTAGTGGAGTAGATGGATTATCATCAATGGATTACAAATCTTTCTTAAATGGTGTTTATATATTTAGGCCGTTGTTAAATTTTAGTCGTAGTGAAATAGAAAGGTATGCTAAGCTTCATCAGTTAAGATGGATCGAAGATAGAAGCAATTATGACTTAAAATACAGGCGAACTCTATACCGTAACTTGCTTAAAGCAAGTGATAATCAAGATGTTCTAACAGAGCGAATATGCCTTACAGCACTTCATATGAAAAGAGCCGCAAAAGCGTTTATGCATTACACACGCCTTGCATTTGATGATTGTGTTAATGTTCATGATTTTGGTTATATTGAAATTAAACTAAGTGAATTTTATCAATTGCCAGAGGAAATAGCCTTGAGGCTTCTTCTTTACTCTATAATGGCAATTGCCAGCAAACATTATAAACCAAGGTACAACAGCCTTATCGTAATATTTAATAAAATATTGCAAAAGGGTAGTAATGTTAACTGTACACTTTCTGGGTGCAAAATAAGAAAATATGGAGAAAATATCTTAATAATTAGAGAATCGTCAAAGATACAAGAAATTACTGTAAATTTGCCTATGTGCGAACCCATTACATGGGACAATAGATTTGGCTGTACAATACTTAGCAATCAGAAGTGTTCAGTAACTATTGCTCCGCTAAAGAAAACACAAAAAATTCCTGAATTTCTAAAAGATTACAACTGCTGCCCTGAAGTTTTTTACTCTTTACCTGTAGTCCTAAAAGATGGAAAGATGTTTGCTTATCCATGTATGAAACATAATAGTAAGAGCACTAGTGATGGCGAGATTAAATATTTTATCGCTAGTATAATAAAGGAAAATTTGCTAAAGTTAACTAATATTTAATTAAGGGTTAGAATGAGTGGGACAAGATTTTTTAAATTTGTTTTATTATGTCTAACAATCGCTGCTTTTATTTATCTTATGTATGTTCTTTTTTTAAAAATTAAAGCTGCTGCGGCCACTATATCCTTCATGCCTATTATTATAACATCTGCTGTAGTGACATGTTCAGTAATATGCACTGCGGTTGTATTAGGTCTTGCTATTTGTTTTGCTATTTATTTAATGAAACCATCTAAAGTAATAGAAGGTGAGCAAGGTGAGCAAAAAGTAACACTTAATAATGTCATCTTATCAGATGAAATAAAAGAAGAGCTACGTATGATTTGTAATGATATATCACAAGAGAAGAAGGTAATGTTTGAAAAAGTTGGTTTTAAACCACCACAGGGTTACCTTTTATATGGTCCACCAGGAAATGGTAAAACACTTCTTGCTCGCGCTGTTGCAGGTGAAGCTAATATCTCATTTGAAAGTATTTCGGCCTCTGAGCTTGTTGGAGAGTATGTTGGTCAAGGTGTATATCATGTACGCAACTTTTTTAAAAGAGCAAAAAAGAATGCTCCTTGTATAATTTTTATAGATGAAATAGATTCCATAGGTGCAAAGCGCAATTCTATTGGTCATCACGTAAGTGAAAATTGCGCTAAAACTTTAAACCAACTATTGACCGAAATGGATGGTTTTAATTTTAACAAAGGTGTAATAGTAATTGCTGCAACTAATCGTCGTGAAGTTTTAGATGAAGCGCTTCTTAGGCCTGGCCGTTTTTCTAAGCATATCTATATTTCCCTACCAGAATTGGGCTCACGAGAAAAGATATTAGATCTTTATATGAAGAATGTGCAAGTTGGATCAGATCTAAACCTTAAAGAAATTGCAGAAAAAACTGAAGGCTATTCAGGCGCTGAGTTATCTAATTTAGTAAATGAGGCCAAGCATAATGCCGTAAGGCGTACTCAAGAGCAAAAAATAGAAGAACCTGTTGTTAGCATGGGTGATTTTACAAAAGCACTTGAAGAGTTTAATAGTACACATAAAAAATTCAAGAATGAAAAAGCAAGCAATACAGGTAATAATGTAATAAATGCATTACTACAACCTGTTGTAGAAAATTATATGCAGCAGTTTTTACCAGTACATAACACAGATAGTTATTGTAGTGAAAAACAATTTTTTAAATTTGTAATTATTTCTCTAAAGTTTACTACTCTTTGCCAACAGTGAAAAAAATGGAAAGGTGATTGCTTATCCTGATGTAAATTATAACGGAAAAATACTGTGATGATAAGGTTCGATGATTATTAATAGCACGATAAAACAAAATTTGGTAAGCTTGATTAGTGTTTAGTTAGAAATGTAAATGAAAAAATTTTTAGAAGGCTTATTGATCTGGTTAGTGATTATTGTTCTTATTTCAGTTGCTTATATTCAATTTAGCGGAAGTATAGGTAAGAGTAAAACAACCATACCTTTTTCAGAATTTTTAACTAGACTAGAAGATAATGATATAGAAAATGTTACAATAAGAAACCAAAGCATCGAAGGAAAGTTTAGGGATGGGTCAGCCTTTAACTCAAGTGGTGTTATATATAGTGACTTAATAAAAAGTTTGCATGATAGGAAAGTGAAGTTCTCCTTTTCAATTGGAGACTCTGCAATAGGTATAATTGGTGGATTACTTATTCAATGGGTTCCGACGCTTATCTTTATCGGTTTATTGCTTTTCCTTTTTAAACAAACGCAAGCAGGAGGTAATAGAACTATAAGCTTTGGCAAATCAAAAGCTAGGCTTATGACTACTGGAAAAAAAGTGACATTTGATGATGTTGCTGGGATTGATGAAGCAAAAGAAGAGTTGGTTGAAATTGTTGATTTTCTTAAACAAAGGCAAAAATTTCAAGTGTTAGGTGGGAAGATACCAAAAGGATGTCTTTTAATTGGTTCCCCTGGAACTGGTAAAACTCTACTTGCTCGTGCAATTGCAGGTGAAGCTAATGTACCGTTTTTTAGTATTTCTGGATCTGATTTCGTTGAAATGTTTGTCGGTGTTGGTGCAAGCCGTGTCCGGGATATGTTTGATCAAGGCAAGAAAAATGCTCCTTGTATAATTTTCATAGACGAAATAGATGCGGTGGGTAGGCATCGCGGCATCGGTCTTGGTGGCGGTAACGACGAAAGGGAACAAACATTAAACCAGTTACTGGTTGAGATGGATGGTTTCGAGTCTAATGAAGGTGTGATAATAGTTGCTGCAACTAACCGTCCAGACGTCCTAGATCCAGCACTACTTAGACCTGGTCGTTTTGACCGACAGATTACTATTTCTTTACCTGATATAAATGGGCGTGAGAGAATATTAAATACGCATATAAAGAAAATATCGATAGCACCAGATGTAAACGTAAAAACAGTTGCGAGGGGAACGCCAGGTTTTTCAGGGGCTGATCTAGCAAATTTAGTGAATGAGTCTGCGCTTATTGCTGCAAAAAGAAATAAGAAAATTGTTACCATGGATGATTTTGAGTATGCACGTGATAAAGTGATGATGGGTATGGAAAGAAGGTCCTTAGTCATTACAGAAGAAGAAAAAAAGCTTACTGCTTACCATGAAGCTGGTCATGCAGTAGTTGCAGTTAATATGCCTCCTTCTGATCCTATACACAAAGCAACAATTATTCCACGTGGTAGAGCACTCGGTTTAGTTATGAGACTACCAGAAACAGATAGAGTGTCCCTCACAAGAGAAAAGATGCTAGCAGATATAACTGTTGCAATGGGTGGACGTGTGGCAGAAGAGCTAATTTTTGGCTATGATAAAGTCACAAGCGGCGCATCCTCAGATATAAAACTAGCATCAGATTTATCACGTGCTATGGTGACAAAATGGGGAATGAGTGACAAAATAGGGCCAATATATCACAATCGTGAACAAATCACACATGATTCTGAGACGATTTCTGAAGATACGTTAAGACTTATAGATGAGGAAATAAAGAAAGTTGTATTTTCTTGCTATGAAAAAGCAAAAGACATTTTAACCAAGCGTAGGAAAGACTTGGAGCTCATTGCTGAAAATCTACTGGAGTTTGAAACTTTAACAGGAGATGAAATAAAAGACATATTAAGTGGAAAAAAAATTGTTAGAAATGAAAATGAAGGTAAAGAAGAGATAAGAAGATCCTCTCTCTAATAAGATCTGGCTTTATTTAACCGCTAAAACAAAAATTTTTAATTAATTAGCTTAAGTTATAAGATCATAGTTAAGCCGATGTATTTTATAAATGGACTTTTTTGAACATTCCTCCAATTTTTTTCTAAATAACTCTTGGCCTTCTTATATTTTCACTCCTGTTTTCAGAGAGATTCAGTATATGATTTTACCTTTTGATTATGCATATTGATACTCCTATAAAAAATTTGGATTGTTGAGTTTACCATGTTTAAAATCCATAAGGATTCTAACAGTCTCTGGCGTATTCTCAAATAAATATTTTCCTCTGGTTTTACTGTCATCTTTTCGTACTTTGATTTGACCATTATTAATTCTATCATAAATCCAATGTGTAGTAACATTGAGGATTTTTGCAATTTGTGGAACGGTAAGATATCCAGATACTTTAAGCGGATGTGACTGATTCCTTGCTCGCATAATGTTATTTTTTAACCGAATAGTTTTTACTGTATTTTCTAAAACGATGTTTTTTGTGGGGGAGCGATGTCCCTGTTTTTCTAAGTACTTAGCAATTTCTGCATCTGTTTTACCTTCTTTACTTAACTTTATTATAGACTGTTCCATTTCTTTTGCTTTAGTCAACTCGCGAAAAGAGTTTACTGGAATGGGAACATGAGAAGTAGTAGTTTCGCCACCATGCCATATAATGCGTACCTGAAGACAATCGCGTCTGATTCTGTGTGCTACCACTTTATCAATGAGACAACGAAGAAAGGACTTTTGTTGTTGACGTGATAGAATTGATTTATACCAAATTTCAGGTAATCTTTTGCCTACATCTAAAAATACTGTTTTCAGTTCTTCAGGTAATTGAGGTGTTGGATCACTTGGACGCTGACGTTCGAACATAATTTCTGCTTGTTGGAGTTCTTTCAATGCTTTCTCCCAGCGTCTTTCAAGTTCTGCAGCTACAAGACGATTGTCAGGGTCTACTTGATTAAATTGTCTTTCTGCCAATCTAACTTGGTACTTTAGGCGCTCTAATTGTTGTAAATGTGCTTTATTAATTGCTTGCTCAGATTGCAATTGTGAGTTAATCGCCTGAGTATAAGCATCAAGCTCAATTTGACCAAGTGCAGCAAAAAATTTGGGAACTACTTCATTATCAATAATATCAGCTGGTAAAAGCTGACATACAGGTACACGATACTGCTGACGTAGATAGTTGCATAAATAACGATTTCCTCCTTTATACTGTACCAACATTTTATGTCCACATTCTCCACAATAAATTATTCCATGTAATAATGCTGCACCTGGTCTTGCTATACCACGTGTTTTATTGCGATCGTATTCTGCATAATTATCTTTTAGCATCATCTCAATCTTTGTAAAAGTTTCCCAATCTATGTAAGCTGAGTATTTACCTTTGATCAGAACTTTCCATTCCTCCATTGGTAATTTTTTTGTTGTTTTGTCAGCAGAAGATGGCTTATGGTATGTAGTACGGGAACGCCCATAAACAAATGCTCCAGCATAGGCTGGGTTTTTTAGTATTGAGGTAATTGCTGCAACAGTTGGCTTTTTCCACTGTAGTTCTTTGAAATTATTATATCTAGGAAGAGTTAGTTGATGATCATTAAAATGTCTTAAAACCTTTGATGCTGTTCGTTTTTCTAGAAAAGTTTCAAAAATAAGATTGATACGAGACTGAACTTCAAGGTTAGGATCCTTGTTCACAGAACCATCAATGTTACGAACAAGACCAACTGGGAGAGATAAGGCTAAATCACCTCTGGTTGCTTTATTTAATAGTCCAGCATTTAGTCTAGCTCTTATAGTAGATAACTCCATTTCAGCAAGTTGCCCTTTCAGACCAAGTAACAGCCGACCATTAATAGTACCAGGATCATAAACACCATCCCGGTCAGCTATTAAACACTGTTTATAGCCACATATATCCAGTAAAGGATACCAGTCAGAACAATTACGTGATAAGCGAGTCACATCGTAGGAGAGAATAATTCCTACCTTTGATAAAGTGACTTTAGTGACAATCTCTTTAAACCCTTCACGCTTTTCAGCACTAGCACCAGTTAAACCAAGATCACTATCAATGATTACAACATTATCAGCTTTCCATCCAAGGTCAATTGCTCTTTGTTTTAGTGCATACTGTAACTCCAAACTTTCTTGGTTGCTCAATGCTTGATGAGGTGTTGATTGTCTGATATAAATTATTGCTTCGCGTGCTAAATGCTGTGCTGTAATTAGCTCTGATGTACTCATAGATAACCTCTTTGGACACTAATAATATATTTTCTAAAACTTCTGACTTGAAACGTTGCGACATTTTCTGCCACACTTGACATGGTTTACATGGCATAATTTATACTCCTTTGCTAGAGAAACAAATTCGTATAATGAAGACCACGTTAACTTGCTGGTGAGAAAGTTTTGCTTACTAGCTAAGTTGGTAGCAGAAAACGGAATACGTAGAATGATGTAATTGCGATAAGTAACAAATACATTGTGGACTTTTGAGCTGACAGAAGATATTGGAAATGTTCTGCCAAATAGTGGATGTGTTGAATCTGTAACTGTAATTTCCTTAGTTACTTGATTATTGAAGAGGGTATTAAGGTGATTGATCGTTTGAAACATCAATACCCATAAAAACTATTCTAGCCATTTTTATACCTATAAATATAATCAAATAATAACGTAAATGCTATACAGGGTTGTAATTCGATCTTTTAGATCCTTCTACCGTTCGTACTACATTATTTTAAGCTAGGAGTGTACTAAGGTCCCTACGATTTTTACCAATCAACCCAGTTGACAGTATCACTCCTTGCTTGTCATAGTCTTGCGACTTTGATTTAATATACAATCCAGTCCTTTCGCACAAAAAACGTTGTAAAGTAACTTAGTTGGATCCCAGTGTCAGCTACTCTGATGACAAGAAAGGGAGTACAGGTTTCAATATTTGCATGCATCTGAACAGATACAAATATTGCAATTAAAAGCATTAGACAGGCAGTAAAGGTCTTGATATTATAGTAATAATTTGGAAGGGTGGCCGAGCGGCTGAAGGCGGCGGTTTGCTAAACCGTTATACGATTGAAAAGTCGTATCGAGGGTTCGAATCCCTCTCCTTCCGTATATTATTGTTTAGGTATTCATTACAGTAATTTTACCCTCTTTTTAAATTATTAAAAAGTTAGCTAGCGTTTATTCAGTATTTATTATAGAATTAGTTATTAGCTAAATAATTTTATATGCATAAAATACTAATTTTGATATTAATAATGCTGCCGCTTAGGTTACTTGCAACTGAGATTGAAATTGTTGCAGATGTAAATGGTGAGCCAATTTCAAATTTAGATATCGAAAGACGTATAAACTTCATAAATTCATTGCTTGGCACTCAGAAGATTAATCAAAAAGAGGTAAAATCTCAAATTCTAAGACAGTTAATAGACGAAATTATCATTGTCAGCGAAGCACAGAAGATGAATATAGAATTGAGTAACGAGGAGTTAAATAATGCTGTCACGTTATTCTTAACTCAAAGTTTAAAACTTAAGGCTGATGAAGTTGATCAATACGTAAAAAAGCATAATATAGATCTCAATACCCTAAAAAAACAAGTAAAGTGTCAGCTACTGTGGAACAAGATTATTGAAGTAGGAGTTGTACCGCTTATTAATATCAGCGATCAAGAAGTGGATGATGCAAGAAAGCAAAAAGAGAAGTCTGATTACCTTATTACGTTTCAGGAGTTCATAATTCCCGATCAGAAGATAGCTGAAGACTTAGTAAAAAAATTACGTACCAGTAATAATCCAGAATCTTCAATAAAGATGCGCAAAGCAACAGTTAATTTAAGTCAGCTAAAAGGTACTCTCAAGGACGTTTTGGAAAGATTAGAAATCAGTGATGTAGCAGGTCCGGTTAGTTTAAGCGAAGGTTACTCTGTTATAAAAGTCATAGATAAGGTACAGCTCGATCATACACTGCTGAAAAGTACTTTAAAACTGAAACAGGTTGTAGTTGAAGGTTCAGAAAGTTTACTCTCTAATTTTAAGGAGCAAAAGGTCAGTTGTTTAAATTTTGAAAAGTTAGCAGATGATTTCAAGTTGCCAAGCGTAAAAGAGTTTGAAATAAAAATGCGAAATTTAAATCCTGATTTACAGATTTTATTTAGTAAAACAAATATGAATGAAATAGTAGAATTAAGAGAAAATAGCACTGCAAAGTTGATGATGTTATGTGATATCAAAAATAATGCAATGGATATAGAAGCAATCAAACAGGAAATGTATCAACAAAAGATTATGATACAAAGCAACCTGTTATTGGATAATATGCGTAAAAATGCAGCTGTTAGTTATCAGTTTAATTGAAGTTAGAGAGGTTTTCTACTCCATAAAAAGTTTATGAAGAATATAATGCTCATTGGCGGTGGAGTTGGAAATGCAGTGTTATTTTCGATAGGCAAAGCTTGTCTTGAAAACAATCATAAGGTTTTATATTTCGCTGGCTATAAGAAATTAAGTGATGTATTTAAACGAGCACTGATAGAACGTGCATCAAACGTGACAGTTTGGGCATGTGAAGAAAGATTGATAGAAACAAGCAGAGAACAGGATAAATCCTTTCATGGTAATATAGTTGATGCAATAATCTCATATCAGCAAGGAAAGTTAGGTAAAATTACTATTAGTTTAAACACTATAGATAAAATCATCACTATTGGTTCTGATAAAATGATGAAAGCTATAAATGAAGCTAGAAAAACAATTTTAAAACCATACCTAAAACCAAATCACGTAGCAATATCATCTGTTAACTCTCCTATGCAGTGCATGATGAAAGAAATCTGCGCTCAATGTATTCAGCAACACATAAATAAGGAAACAGGAGAAATAAGTTTTGTTTATAGTTGCAGTAATCAAGACCAGGATATGGAGCTTGTTGACTTTGATTTTTTAAGTGAGCGCTTGAAGCAAAATAGTTTACAAGAAAAGCTCACTGCAAAATGGATAGAACATGTTCAAAGACACTAAACAGCACAAAGAGGAACTAAGGAAGCAATATAGAACCATAAGAAAAGATATTGATGAAAGTTATTCTAATTATGCAGCAAATTCTCTTATTAATCTTTTTAGTCAAAACTTAAGTTGCGTTAAAGGTAAAACAATAGCAGCGTACATTCCAACAGACGGAGAAATTAATGTTGTGCCTTTGATGCATCGTTTGCTTGATTTAGATTATAAAATAGCAATTCCTAATAAAAATAAGTTATTAAAATTTGAGGAATGGAATAAAGCAGATGAAGATATAATACCCGATACAATCATTACTCCTGTTATTGCTTTTGATGATCATTTTAATAGGTTAGGTTTTGGCGGTGGTTGGTATGATGAAATGATAAAAAAATTACGGCCACTTGGAAAAATATTTATAGGTGTAGCCTATGAGAAGCAATATTGTAAAAATTTACCTGTGGAAAAACACGATCAAAAATTGGATATTATAATTACTGAGATGTGTGTTAGATTGAAAATGGAAAAGTAGGGATCTATTCGGGAACGTTTAAAAAAGGATAGGCATCAAGTTAAGGAAATAAAGGTATGAAGAAGATAGGATAAGAAGATATAAAATTCTCTCGGATATATTTTAGTGAGAGAACTAATGATGAATAAAATAACTTGCTTATCAAATTACCTCAACAAATTTTTTAATGAAATGGCAAATAATTGAAACAGAAAAGGAAGAGAAAATTGAGTAATTGATGATTCATAAAAGCTATAATTTTGGGTAATATAGGGGTTACAAACTGCAGCATAGATACAATGTGTCGATTATTAAATGAAGAATCTGTGATAATAACGAAACAGGGTTTAGATTTCAGGTTTACTAAAGAAGCAGTAGAATTTATGAAAAGAATGTACAATGGCTTTATTTTAAAATACCCTGCAAATTGATTGTAGAATCTTGCAGCAATTTAAAAGCGTCAAGTTATTGGATAGTAGCTTTGCCTAAGAACCTGTTAAGAATCTTGGAGAGATGAGGTAAAATAGGCATAGATTTAAGAAAGAGGTATATCTATGCAAAACAAGTGATATAAGTCGAAAGCAATTTGAAAAAATCAGAGCAATTTTAGAAAATAGTAGAAAAAGAACAAAACCAAGAAAACTTGACTTATATCATGTGTTTTATGGAGTGCTATACGTCCTAAAAAGTGGCTGCCAGTAGACCAAAGAACTTTCCAAGGTATATATTACTATTTTCAAGCTTGGAATAAAAAGAATGGAGAGGAATCAAGTTTACTAGTTAAAAAAAATTAGTTGGAGAGCAACAATGGTCGAAAAGAGAAAACCAGTTTCTGTATAATTGATGCCCAAAGTGTTAAAAATACAGATACCGCTGAAAGTAAAGGCTATGATGCTGGTAAAAAGATTTCAGGCATAAAACGCCATATTGCAGTTGATACGCAGGGTTTACCACATGCAATTTATGTAACAACAGCAGACACAACTGATCGCAGCAGTGCTATGAAAATGGTTGAAAGTGCGCAAGAAAATCTCTCTGAGGTCAAAAATGTACTTGTTGATGCAGGTTACACCGGAGAAAAATTTGCAACTCAAATAAAAGATATTATCGGTGCAACTGTTGAGGTTATAAAGCGCAGTGAGTTATATTCTTTTGTTGTGCTTCCAAAGAGATGGGTTGTCGAACGCTCTTTCGCTTGGTTAGAAAAATGTAGACGATTGTGGAAAAATTGTGAGCGTAAACTTAATACTAGCCTACAGATGATTGTTCTCTCCTTCGTTTCTCTCCTAATTACGAAGATTTTAAACAGGTTCTTATAGCGCTTTAGTCCCACCTATAGTGGTAAGATTATCTACTTATTCTTATATGGGAATTTACCAACTATTAAGACATTAAGTGTAATAAAATATATTCTAATAGTATGGAAAAATAAAATGAATTTTGAAAAATATGTAAAGGATGGCGTTATAAATTTATATGATTTGCATAACGACACAAGTAACAAAGAAATACGTAAGCTTATCAAATTTATAGAAGAAAGAACAGATATAAAAGAATTTGGTTTTGGAGATCATGATACTAGTCATAACATAAAATCTAGAAGAGGTTACAATATTAGTAATAATATGAAACTTAGGTGCAGAGGTGCAGGAATTGGTTTAGTTGCTGGTCTAGTTGCAGCATGTTGTTTATGGCAAGAAACTTTAGCTCTTATTGGCGGTTCTGGTGTAGTGTTGATTGCATTTGCTATAGTTGGTGCGTTACTTGGAGCTGGAGCGGGCTATGTCGTAGGTAAATGTCTTGATAAAATTGAGGTTAGTAAGTGTGCAATAAGCAGATGTTGTTAGAGGTTCGTATTGAATTCTAGCTTTCTTTCAATACTTAAAGATTTACAATCAGAGCAAACCACCTGGCCACGTGGAACTGATTTCAGCTCATCAGTTGAAACTTTACTTGCGCAGAATATGCATTTTATTTTATCACTTGGGGCGAGTGAATGATCAACAGCAATTCTATCATCAAAAACAAAACACTCGCCCTCCCAACTACCACTTTTATTACCAGTTTTTTCAAGGTAGGAAAGAATACCGCCTTTAAGGTGATAAACATCGTTAAATCCAAGGCTTTTCATATATGCTGTAGATTTCTCGCATCTGATTCCACCAGTGCAGTACATAGCCACTTTCAGATCTTTACTCTCAGAGAAAGACTCTGCCCACTGAGGAAAATCGCGAAAACGTTGAGTGTGTGGATTGATTGCATTTTTAAACTTGCCTAGTTTTACTTCGTATTCATTTCGTGTGTCTATCACTAAAACATCAGGTTGAGAGATAAAATCATCCCAATGTTCTGGATCAACGTACTGGCCTCTAACGGAAGTATCGAGATTACTTACACCAAGATTCACAATTTCTCTTTTTAATCTCACTTTCATCTTACTAAATGGTTGATATTCTGCTGCACTCTCTTTCCATGTAAGGTCCCTTAGTCTATAATCAGAACGTAGAAAATCAAGTATTTTATCAATTGCGTTTCTTTCACCAGATACGGTTGCATTAATACCCTCTTCTGCAAGGAGTATAGTACCCTTTAATTCGACATTGTCGCATGCAACTTTTATTTCATCTTTCATGTCATAATAATTAGAGAGTTTTACAAAATGATAGAAAGTTGCAATGACAAAACTCATAATTAATTAGTTTATCGATTTAAAACATAATATATAAAATTATGAAGATATTCAATAGGACGGCTGTTAATTACTGGATATCTTTAGTTTTTGCATATAACATTTTAATATCAAATATAGATTCAAGTTAATGTTTCTGAGAGTATTTAAAAATATATTCTTGTTTTTAGTAAGTGTATTATTTGTCTGCCCTATACTATCGTTAATATCGATTCTATTTACAGAATCAGCAAACTCTGGATGGGTAATTAGTAGACTTTTTCCTGAATATATACTCAATACGTTGATTTTGATGGTAGGAGTAGGGTTAATATCCTTTATATTTGGAGTAATTCCAGCTTGGCTTACTACATTTTTTTCGTTTCCCGGAAGTAGAATTTTTGAGATTGCCTTATTCTTTCCGATATCAATTCCTGGATATATAGTATCGTTTGTTTATGTAAATACGCTAGAGTTTTCAGGTCCGATTCAGAGCTTGTTAAGAGATACTTTTCAATTGGGCAAAGGTGACTATTGGTTTCCCGAGATCAAATCCCTAGGTGGTGGAATATTAGTAATGGGATTTAGTCTATATCCATACGTTTATATGTTGGTCCGCTCAAGTCTAAAGAGCGTTAGTAACTCAGTCACTATTGCATCAACACTTGGGTTCTCCTCATTACAGAGTCTGTTTTCTGTCATCATACCCTCCATACGTCCATCAATTATAGCTGGGTTATCCTTGGTACTAATGGAAGTAATTACAGATTTCGGCACACCACAGTTTCTTGCTATCGATACTTTCACGACAGGAATATACCGTACTTGGTTTTTATTGCATGACAAATATTCAACTACTGTTTTGGCAGTTGCAGAACTGATTTTCGTTGCAACACTAATAGTTATCGAGAAAAAACTACAAAAAAGAGAAATATCTTACTCTTCAATCAATACTAATGCAGATTATCACAATAAACGTAGTATAAACGGTTCTATATCATTGATCTTTTCTTATCTTATGTGTTTATTGCCGATATTAATAGGCTTTATTTTACCAATGATTCCACTTATATATTGGAGCATAGAAAAGGGGTTTTTCATATATGAAGCAAGATTCTATAATATAATAGCAAATAGTGTTGGTTTATCATTTATTACCGCATTAATCTCAATTAGCATTGCGATAATTATTGGATATACAGCACGTAAAAATAAGGTAATAAGCAATATAGCACGTCTCATTTCTCTCGGATATGCAATTCCAAACGCAATTATTGCAATTAGCATAATAATGTTTTTAAGCAGAATATCCTCTTTCATTACTCAATATATTGTCGAAATTAGCTTGGTAGGAACTATTGGTGCATTAGTTTACTCATATTTATTTCGTTTTTTTGCTATATCTTTCAAAGCAATAGAGTCGGGACTCAAAAAAACACCAAATGAAATTGAATGGACTGCATATACTATGGGTCATGGGCCTATTTCCACGTGCCTGAATATTCATATTCCCCTTATCAAGAAAAGCATACTATCGGGATTTCTGCTCGTGTTTATGGATACGGTAAAAGAACTCACGGCAACACTAATTATCAGACCATTTAATTTTGAAACTATATCAACTAGAGTATATGAACTTGTCAGCGATGAGCGTTACAGAGAAGCTGCCCCATTTTCGTTAATGATAGTTATTATAGGTTTAACCTCTACAATAATCTTATTCACACTTGATGATAAGAATCAAAAATAAACTATTTTGCATCTGTTCAGCAGAGTAACAAAATAAGATAGATGAAAAAAGACAACTATAGAAGCAAATGGTCGGTGCTTTCGTGTTTATCAACTTAGTTGGATCTCAGTATCAGCTACTCGGATGACATTATGGAAGCTCAAATGACAAAACAAGAAGCACTGGTTTCAGATGCACTTAAACAAATACACTATCTTGATGATCAATGAGGTCTAGTGTTAACGTATGGACTATCTAAGGAAAAGGGTGGTACCATAACATCAAAGGTTTTTATGCTCTCTTCGTTCAGAAATTCATATTTACCCTGCATTATTCCTGATGGTGTATTTAAGTATGTTCCACTTGTATATTTGAATACCTCTCCAGATTTTATTACAGGTTGTTCTCCAATAACACCAACTCCGGCAATTTCATTTATTTTCCCCTTATGATCTATTATTTGCCAATAGCGACTTAATAATTGAATGGTTGATGAGCTTTTGTTTTTTATCTTAACATTATACATCCATACGTAACAATTTTCATAAGGAATGGATTGCTCTTCAATGTAAATTGGCAAAACTGTAACTTCAACAGAATTAGTAATAAGTGTGTATTTCATGGTCATCGTAAAGTGTTCATGATAAAAGTTTAACACACTTCAATTATACACTTTTTTCATAGATTTTCCAAGCATATTATCGTACTCTAACTAGGAAATATTAATCTACATGATGAACAAAACAGATCCACTGGATAAAAAAGTGATAGGAATAATAGGAAGTGGGCAATTAGGTAAAATGACTGCTATCGCTGCAATAAAACTTGGGCACAAAACGCATATTTTTGCCAGTACTAAAAACGATCCAGCTTGTTCTGTTGCTGATGATTTAACAATAGCAGACTTCTGTGATAAGAGGGCACTTGAATCTTTTGCACAGAGTGTGGATTTAGTCACTATTGAGTCTGAAAATATTCCATGTAGTGCAATTGATATTGTGTCGCAGCATACAGATTTTTATCCAGGTAAAAAGGCGTTACACATTTCGCAAAATAGGCTGAGAGAGAAAGATTTTATTAGAGATTTAAGCATAAAAACTGCTGATTACAAAAGTATACAAAATTATAATCAGCTACTAGAAAGTAGTGAAACTTTTAGCTATCCAGTGAGGCTAAAAACAACAGAAATGGGTTATGATGGAAAAGGACAATATGTGATTGAAAATGATTCTGAACTGAAGCAATTTGCTTCCTTCGATTGGAATAAAGAGTACATTCTTGAAGCAAGTGTTGATTTACTGAAAGAGGTTTCAATAGTCGTTGCAAGAGATAAAAACGGTAAAGTAGCTTTTTTTCCTATAGCAGAGAATCACCACGTTGACGGAATACTTAATACTTCAATAGCACCAGCTAAAATAGATAATAAATTAGCCCAAGAGGTACAAAAAACTGCAGAGAAAATAGCAACTGCACTTGATGTAGTAGGAATTCTAGCTATTGAATTTTTCATCACTCAAAATCATGAATTACTAGTTAATGAACTGGCCCCAAGACCCCACAATTCTTGCCACTGGAGCTTGGATGCATGCAACGTTAGTCAATTCGAGCAGCTAGTTAGGATAATATGCGGGCTATCTATGCAGGAAGTAGTATTACGCTTTCCTTGCATGACAAAAAATATAATAGGTAATGATATATATAATTCTCACAAATATTTGAGCAACGAAAAAGCTAGTTTAACCATATATGGGAAAAAAGAGGTTAGGGACAAGCGTAAAATGGGACATGTCAATATAGATTTAAGCTATTGAGCTATAAATGCTCTTTGATCAAGATCTCCAAGATCTGCACTATATTTAGTGCTGCACCTTTGCGTAGATTATCAGCTACTATCCACATATTTAATCCGTGTTTAACGGTATCGTCTTGTCTAATACGCGATATGTATACGGCATTCTCTTGCACAACATCAATCTGAGTCATATATCCACCATCTTCGCGCTTATCTTGCACTAAAACTCCATCGTCTTCACTGAGCATTTCACGAGCTTCTTCTTCAGTTATATGCTGATCAAATTCTACATTTACTGCTATAGCATGACCAACAAGAACAGGTACTCGGACACAAGTTGCAGTTACTTTTATATCCTCTTCTAAAATTTTTTTTGCCTCCTCTTGCATTTTCCACTCCTCTTTTGTAGAACCATCTTCCATGAACTCTCCTATATGAGGAATGCAATTAAATGCTATTTGCTTAGGAAATATTTCAGGTTTTTTAGCTTCATTCATAAAGATTTTTTTTGTCTGATTGTAAAGCTCATCCATTGCTGCTTTACCTACACCAGAAGTTGATTGATAAGTTGAAGCAACGATTCTCTTTATTTTTGCTTTTTGGTGTAATAAATGTAATGCCAGCAACATTTGTATTGTAGTACAGTTTGGATTAGATATTATGTTATGGTTTTTATACTCCGTAATTTTATCTTTGTTGATCTCTGGAATAACTAGTGGCACGCCTTCTTTCATCCTAAAACGAGAGGTATTATCTACGACAATACATCCAGCTTCAGTTGCAATCGGTACGTATCTCTCGGAAACATGAGACCCAGCACAGAAAATTGCTATATTAATTCCAACAAAATCGTAGTTCTCAAGGTCTAAGACAGTTAATTCTTCATCGCCGAAACTTACCTTTTTTCCCTCTGATTTTTTTGATGCAAAAGCAACAACAGAATCTATTGAAATTTTTCCTTCGTCTTGAAACTCGGCAAGCGCGCTTAATACCTCACGCCCTACTCTTCCTGTTGCTCCAATAACTGCAATCTTACATCCCATATAAATAAACCTTTGATTTTAAAGCTATATTATATTTTTACTGATAAAATTTACAATTACTTTAATATTTTTACCTTGCAATTAACCATAATTTAGTTATAATTATAAGATACTAGTAATATTGCATGGTAGAATGAAATGAGTAAAAAACATGATGACACTAAGGTCAAATCTGCAGTATCTGCATTTCAAAAGCCTGAAAAAGTCAATAGATTAGAGATTCAAGATGTTCTTTCGAAAAAAAGCAAGCCAGCGATAAATTTTGATGATAAAAAGTATGGTGTAAAAATTCCTAAGACAGATCAGTATCTATCAAATAAAAAGCAAGAACCTTTCAGACTAAAGGATTTTTTAAGTTCAATACCAATAATAGGAAGATTTTTAGTGAAAATTTTCACGCCTGAAAAAGAAGAGTATAAAAAACTTCAATTGCAAATAGGTCTTTCTAATAAAGCAAAAAATGAGATCTACATAGATAATAAACGAACAGAAGAAGTAGGTAGCAAACTTGAGAATGGTAATATTGAACAAGTAGATAAAGAGAAAAAAAACCTTGGCCCATAAATATTAACCATTTAAAGTGCATCTCTCACTACTGAATTTGTTGCACAGAAGTCTTGCAGTACCACAATAAATAAATGGGTATGCCACTTGCAGTAAACAGGCTCGAAATCAGCAGAGTACTTACAGGGGTTTCTAATATCACCCAACAACAAAAGGTTGTTGCTATGCTACCAATTAAAAACTTATAACAACTCCTCTCCTTTATAATAACCTTTAGAAAGGCAAAACAGCATGTAAGATAAACGAACAAAAATGAAATTACAGAAAAGTCAATAATCGACGTAATCTGCTGGGCAAAATTGTTGTTTGAAGTGAGAATTAGTAAAACTGCAGTTCCAATTGAACTAACTGTTATTCCCCAAAAAGGAGAGCCATGCTTGTTCCTTTTAGCAAAGAATTTTGGCATTAGTCTATCTTCTGCAAGACCAAAAGCAACTTGTCCACTAGATAAAACCCAAGCGTTTAGACTGCCAACACAAAAAATGAATGCAACTATAGAAACAATTAAATGCCAATTACCAGAAAACATAATTTTTATCGCATCAACATATGGTGCTCTTGAACTTGCTAAATTGTTGCCATTGATCAATCCCATAATTGCAAAATTGTTGATAAAATATATAACAGCAACACAAACTGTGCCAAGCACCACAGCTTTTGGTATAGTTTTAGCTGGATTATCAACTGAACCTGCAGGTGCTGTTGCCAATTCAAGTCCAATAAAACACCATAAAGTAAGGAGTGTAGAGCGGGCAAGAATTTGCGATTTTGTAAGACTTAGTATTTCTTCACTTATAATAAAGTTGTTTCTATCGAAAAAAAACAGTGCTGCTACAGGTATTGCAAGCAATACAGCAACCTTCACAATCGTGAGCAGAAACTCAACGCGCCCTGCAGTAGCTATTCCCCTTAAATTTATTAATGTAATGATTGTAAATAACAACAGCTCTAAAAATAAACGCATACTTTTGATATCTTCATGGAAAAATGGTGTAAGATAGCCAACACCCACAACTATTAAAGCTGTTGTACTAACCCATGAGATTACCCAATATGTCCAACCAACAAAGAAAGCTGCTGTAGAACCAAAAGCATGTTTTACATAAACGTGAGGACCTCCTGTTTCTGGAAATTTTGCACATAGTGTAGCAAAAACTAGCGCAAGAGACACAGCACCAGCTCCTGATATCATCCAGCTTATAAGGCTATAAGCGCCATATGGCGCAAGGCTAATTGGAAGCATAAAAACCCCAGAGCCGATTTGGCTACTAATGACTAAAGCAAAAACAGCCAAAAAACCTATTTTATTTGACACAATACCTCTTAATTCTATTAATGTAAGCCAGCTAAGAATTTTAGCAAATAAAAAATTTAAGTTAAGTTTTTAGTTTATGATACCAAAGTAGATAAATAAGTGTTCCGCTCAAAGGGAATAGACTTGATATTAACAATGTTTTTATAGAAGTCTCGTATATTATCCAACAGCAAAAAGATATAGCCAAACCTCCAATTAAAAATTTGCAGTAGCTTTTCTCTTCTATATTAACTTTGAGAAAAGCAAGACTACATGCTAAGTAGATAAATAAAAATGACACTACAGAGATATCAATTATTGAAGTCACTTGCTCAGCAAAACTTTTGTTTGATGTTAGAATAAGTAAAACTAGCACCCCCAAAGTACTGAGTATTATTCCCCAAAAAGGAGCATCGTGCTTATTTTTTTTGGCAAAAAATTGCGGCATTAACTTATCTTCTGCAAGGCCTAAGGTGACCTGTCCATCAGCTAAAAACCAAGCATTTAAATTACTTACAGAAACGATAAAGGCAACAACAGAAACAATTAAATGCCAATTACCTGGAAGCATAATTTTTATCGCATCAACATATGGTGCTTTTGAACTAGCTAGTTCATTACCACTTATCAATCCCATAATTGAAAGACTATTGATGAAATATATCACAGCAACACAGACTGTTCCAAGCACTATAGCCCTTGGTATTGTTTTAGAGGGATTATTGACAGATCCTGCAGGTGCCGTTGCTGATTCAAGTCCAATAAAACACCATAGAGTAAGGAGTGTAGAGCGCGCAAGGACTTGAGACATCGTAAAGTTTGATACTTCCTCACTTACAACAAAATTATTTCTATCAAAGAAAAATAATCCTGCTATGGGTATTGCAAGAAGTGCGATAATTTTAACAATGGTCAGAAGAAGCTCAACATGCCCAGCAGTAGTTACCCCTCTTAAGTTTATTAGCATGATAGCTAAAATTAATGTTATTTCTAAAAGCAAACGTATATCTTGTATATCATTATGAAAAAGCGGGGCTAAATAACCGATACTTGCAATTGTCACAGCTGTTGAGCTTACCCACGAGCTTACCCAATATGTCCAGCCAACAAAAAAAGCTGCTGTAGAGCCAAAGGCATGTTTCACATAAATATGAGGACCACCCGTTTCTGGAAATTTTGCGCAGAGTGAAGCAAAAACTAAAGCAAGAGATATAGCACCAAATCCTGATATAACCCAGCTTATGAGGCTATAAGCGCCGTATGGTGCAAGGCTAATTGGGAGCATAAAAATTCCAGAGCCGATTTGGCTACTGATCACCAAGGCGAAAATAGCCAAAAAGCCTATTTTATTTGACACGACAATGTTTAATTTTTATCTGAATATATTAACAATATAGCTGAAGCTCGAAAATTTCAATTGATCTTTTTAATTTGCATTTTTTTAATTTAAGCATATAATGAGAAGTATATTAAGAGATGGTTTATGAATCCGAGATTAAAAAAACTCCTGATTACTTATGCTTTTATTTTATTATCACTTGCCATTTATTATTATATTTATCATTATTTAAGTCTTCTTGTTAACTATATCCTTGATCCAATTCTAGTTCGCCCTTGTACTGATTTAATTAGTAATCTTTATACCTACTTATCTACAAGTACCTCTAGCCCTGTACTAGCGTTTTTTGCTACAGGTTTTATTGTTATCGCTGCATTTATTTGTCTGAATAAAATGCTTCTTCCTTTACAAGACAAAGTCATAAACAACTATAACTCATTTAAAAACGACAACATTGATAGTAATAGCATGTTATTTGAGATTTATAAAGATCCAACAATAAAATTAAAGGACAAAATCCTATTCTTCAATATACACTTAATATATTACCTACAGCTTCCATTTTTGTACGTTGCATCAAAGGTATCAGCTCTACGTGGGTTTCTTATATTCAATTTTGGTTTATTATTGTTAAATTATGTATTGCTAGCTCCAGTGGCACTTCTTGAGTTAATAAAGTATCCATTGATAAAGCTCTTCTCGCCTCTGGGTTTAAGTGTAAAGCAAATGAGCTTTTTGTTTAATGTAAGTGATGTAGGCACCGGCAGTCAGAGTGTTCATACGAGTAGTTTTGAATACAGCATTCTCCAATGCGCTCAAGACTTAAAGCAGAAATTCGGAAATCAACCAAATATGCTCAATAAAGAGTTTGCAGACTACATAAATAATTCAGATGAGCTTACACCTCCACAAAAAGAGCAATTAAACCTTTATCTTAACTTTAATGGCTCCAATAGAGCAACTTATAGAGAATCAAGAACTGGATTAACGCTAACACAAGCTGCAAACTTAGTTTTAGCTGCAGCTAAGAATCAGAAGTTAGATGTAGACTTACTAAAATGCATGTTACTCATGCGTTTACAAGAAGGAAGTGGTGCATGTCATCTTGGAATGTTTAATCGTATTATTTATTCACTTAGTTGTCTTGAAGCAAAAAACAACTTTACAGTCGAGGTAAATGCTCAAGTATACGAAAGAATGCCGAGCATTACGGAAGAGTTTCTTAAGCATTGTAAAAGTAAAAAGATGAAGATTTTAAAGGATAATTTTGACAATTTCTACTCTGAGAATGATATGGATCTTGAAGTAAAAGATAGTATGGGTAAGTTGATGGAAGAGGCAAAGCAATTTGTCTTTAATAAATTGTATATTGATTATTATAATAGATATGGTCAAGAAGTTGGAAGGGGCCCTATAAAGCAGAAATTGAAAGAACTAATTACAGATGAGGATATCAAGGAAGCAGTAAGTGCTGTAATAGATAACATAGAAATCCCTGAAAAACCATCTACTTATCTTGAAAAGATGAAAGCATTTTTTGCAGGGCATACAAGATTCTCTGCTGCTTAGAGCTCTGAGACTTGCCTAAGCTTTGATTGTGAGTTAGGCGTGAAGCTAAAATTGGTATTTACAGTTAACTCACAGCAAACTAAACGATGGCAATCTGGCCGTCTTCTAATTTTTCCTTATTGATTTATAGCAGGTTCTTTGTTATGGTTATGAAAAGAAACTTCAAACCTCATTAGTATACTTTGATAGGTGAGTATTACATATGATAATATTGATAACAAATGATGATGGTTTTGAAAGTGAAGGAATAAGACTACTTAAAGAAATTGCACACAATTTTGCATCGGAAGTATGGATAGTGGCACCAGATACTGATAGGAGTGGAGCTGCAAGGTCTCTTGACTATCCAGTAAAGCAATTTATTAAAATAAGTCAACATAGTGAAAGGGAGTTTAGTGTGTCTGGTACTCCCGCAGATTGTGTCATTATTGCACTAAATAAGATTATGAATAAAAAACCAGACTTAATATTATCTGGAGTAAATATTGGATCAAATGTCGGAGATGATATTTGTTATTCAGGAACAATTGGTGCTGCAATGGAAGGTGCTGCAAGGTTTATACCTTCTATCGCGCTAAGCCAAGTTTATCGCAATGAAATAAACTGGCACAATACAAAGATTTTTGCACCAAAGGTTATTGCCAAACTGGTTAAAGTTGGTTGGCCTAAAAATGTAGTGATGAGTGTAAATTTTCCTGCTACAGAAAAAGTGAAAGGGGTCGAATTTGCTGAACAAGGTGAATATAACATTGATGGTGATTTAACTTTTACTGAAAACTTAAATGGTTCTTTGAGCTTAAATTGGTCTCGAGAACACTCAGGCAGTGGTAGTATAAATAAAATAAAAGGAGGTTTTATTACTATTACACCGATAAAATTAGATTTTACAGATTATGATATATTAAATGCTATGAAAAATTCTTGTGCAGAGGAATTTTCTTCTATAGCTAACACTCCTATTGCTTCTGATTAGATATTTTCTACGATTTTATCGCGAGTAATCATTTTTTCTTCACCCGTGTCCATGTTTTTAATTTTTAAAGTTTTACTGCTTAGCTCTTCATCACCAAAGATTAATACAACTTTTGCATTTGCTTGATTTGCTTTTTTCATTCGGGTTTTTAGAGTTCCACTATATTCGTAAATCACATATAAACCATTTCTGCGTAATTCACTTGCAAGTGTTAGAGCATGTTCTTCAGCTTCTCCACCGATTGGAATTATATAAATAGGCCTCTCTTTTTTTTCAGCATAGTTGATTAATTCCATTATACGCTCAATCCCCCCTGCAAATCCTATTGCTGGAGTGTGTTTTCCACCTACTGAAGATACTAGATTATCGTATCTTCCACCGGCAAAAACTGCTCCTTGTGCACCTAAATCTTCTGTGACAAATTCAAATACTGTGTGACAATAATAGTCTAGACCTCGAACTAATTTGCTATTTACAGTGTAAGGTATGCCAAGAGCTTGCAGTCCATTTAACACCTGGTCAAAGAAATATGAAGATTCTTTTGTATAATAATCACTGATTTTTGGTGCGTCAGAGATTATTTCTTTATCTATCTTATCCTTAGAGTCTAATATTCTGAGTGGGTTTTTAATCAATCTATTTTGACTATCTTCTGATAGGTCATTTTGAAACTTTTTTAAATACGATATCAAAGCCTCTCTATACTTACTTGTTGTTTCACTCTCACCCAAAGAGTTGATTTCCAGTCTTACATTCTCATTGATGCCAAATTCAGTGAGTAAATGCTGAGCAAGTGATATCAATTCAATATCAGCTTTCGGATCTTCTATGCCAAAAATCTCAAAATTTATCTGATGAAATTGCCTTTGTCGTCCCTTTTGTGGTCTTTCATAGCGGAATGCAGGTCCTGTTGAGAATAATTTTATCGGTGTTTGCAGTTTTTTTTCAATGAGTAACCTAACAATAGCTGCAGTGAATTCAGGACGCAGAGTTATGCTCTTTCCTCCTTTATCAATAAAAGTATACATCTCTTTATTTATGATATCTGAACTATCACCTAAAGTCTTTGTAAAGACTTCTGTGTATTCAAATATCGGAGTTTGAACAGGTAAAAAGCCGTATAAACTTGAGATTCTATTTGCTGTTTGCTCTATGTATTTAAATTTATACCATTCATCAAACAGAAGATCTTTCGTTCCTTTAACTGTTTGATTAGTCATAGCATAGTCTCTATACCTGAAACTTCTGGTATGTGATAGCTTAGCATATTCTGCACTCCTTGTTTTAAGGTAATTGCAGCACTTGGGCACCCAGAGCAAGCTCCTTGCAGTTCAACGTAAACTATTCCGTCTTTATAGCCACGGAACTTGATATCACCACCATCTTGAGCAACTGCAGGTTTAATATAACTTTCCATCAATTCTTTTATTCTATTTACAATTTCTATATCATTTTCATTAAAGAATTCTTCCTCTAGCATTTTATTATCACTTACTCCTTCTTTATCAAATGCTTTTCCACCAGAAGTAAAGTGATCCATAATTGTAGTTAAAATTTCCACCTTTACTATATCCCAATTCATTCTATCTGATTTTGTTACTGAAATAAAATCATGACCAAAAAATACTCTTACAACATGTTCTATTTGAAAAAGATTTACTGCTAGTTTAGAGTTCTTTATTTCATCTGCATTTGAAAAATCAGCTGTTTCTCCTTCGCTCAGAATTTCAAAACCAGGAAGAAATTTCAGCGTGTTTGGGTTTGGTGTTTCTTCAATCTGGATAAACATGTTATTTACCATGACAATTATAATTGTTACTATTTAATCATAAAATGATAAAAAAATATACATGTCATTCATCTTCTTCCTTTTTTTGATATTCACAATAATCACGTTTGTTTTACCTAGCGTTGTTGTATTTTTTCTCTTTTTGGCAAAGAGAAATAACATAAGTTTTATGATGAACTCTATATTAAGTAAGTTTTTGAACGAATTTAACAGTAGTAAAAGTTACACCAAAAATTACACTGGTGATAATATGTCCAAAGATGAAGCATTAAAAATACTGGGGCTGAATTCCGAGGCAAGCCAAAATGAAATCAATAAGGCATACCAAAATTTAATGAAACTGGTCCATCCAGACAAGGGAGGATCGGAATATTTTGCACAAAAGTTAAACGCAGCACGTGATAGGTTGATGAAGACCTAATTTTAACCATTGTTTTCTCTGTAAATTTTGCTTGTACATATTAAGTTGCATGATATAAAGCCGGAAACATTATTCTTTAGGAGGTATTTGATGAAAAAACTTGAGAGATTGAGAAAGAATTTATTTGCGGCTATAGATGAGCTTAATATTAAGAAAGTTAAAAGATATGTTAAAAAGGCAAGATATATAAATAAAGAAAAAGAGATTATTAATGGTAAAAAAGATGGTATGGCACCTATACATCTTGCTGTTTATAAAGGTAGCTTAGAGATAGTGCGGTTTTTGCTTAAAAATAATGCTAATATTAATGCTGTTAGTGATGGATGTCTTGTTCCTTACTCGTACGTTACTAACATGAGTAGCAAAACAGAAATAAAAGAAATGATATATCATTGTACTAGTAGCACCACTTCCCAAGTAATGCAAGGTTTTACAGCTTTACACTTAGCCTTTTTTTATTGTCGATTAGATATCGCGAATCTTCTGCTCGATAATAACATTATTAATGTTAATATTAGAAATGCAAATGGCAAAATAGCATTTGAGGTTATCCCAGGTTATGAAAGTCTTTGCAGTGATGGCTGTGACATAAAAAAAATATTCTTAGCTGTATTAAGATTTCATAAAAATAATTGTACAGAACTATTACTTTCTGCTAGAATAAATACTAAGTTAGAATTAGAAGCTGGTGATACCACAGATGCAGCAAGTAGCACAGCGAGTCTTTCATTATCCCCTACCAAAGCAATTAAGATGGAATTGGAAGTTAGTAACACCACAGACTTGGCAAGTAGAACAGTGAATTCTTCCTTCACTCTTATCAGAGAAAATTTTGAAGAAGTTAGCAGCACTGCAAGCAATGCAGTAAAACCTTCTTCTTTTATTAATAGTATATTTAGTTGGATGGGAACTTCAACAACTGCTGCACTCAGTAGCTTATTTCAGAGTGCCCCTGCTTTACCTTCTGCACAGCAATCTGTTGACCACTTAGATGGTAGCCCTATTGGTTCTTCACAAGTTGATTGTAATGGAACAATTCTACTAACTGATGTAATGATCAGAAAGTTCACAGAGAAAAAATACTCAAGGCCACTAGAAGATTCACTTCTCACAATACAAGAAATTAGAGAAAGAAAGCTTAACACTATAGAAAAAAACTTCGAGACAGCACTTAGTAAGTGTGAAAAACTTTATCAATGTCCTGAAAGTTCATTAAGCAATTTAACGATATCTAAAGTTATGCATCAAAAGTCCCTTTAAATCAGTTAAAATAAGCACTCTAATTTGAGTGCTTTATTTACAAAACTTATCCCTTATTTCCTCTTCTAAAGCAGATTGCTTCTTATTAAGAGCAAAAAAATTTGAATAAGGAAGCTCAGCATGTCTTGTACGAAAGTTAAAGTGATAGGTTGTTGGAAGACCTAATTCTTCACTATTGAAATTTTTTCTCTGTAAATTTTGCTTGCACATATTAAGTTGCATGATATAAAGCCGGGAGCATTTTCTTTTAGGAGGTATTTGATGGAAAGACAAAAAATAATCGAGAGCTTGAGGAAAAAATTATTTTCTGCTATAGGCAAAGGTAATTTTCAGAAAGTTAAAGAATGTATTGAAGAGATAGAGTATAAACAAATAAAAAATGAGGTTTTGAATTATGAAAAATACTATATGAAACCTATACATCATGCCACTCTCTTTGGTAATTTAAAGATATTAGAGTTTTTATGTAACAGAGGTGCTGATGTTAATACTAGTATTAGTAATCGATATTTGAGTACTCCCTTGCACATTGCTGCTAGACATGACAAACTAGAAATAGCAAAGTTTTTACTTGATCGTGGTGCTAACGTCAATGCTACAAATTATAAAGGCTTTACACCTTTGTACTTAGCATCTGACGATTGTCATTTAGATATGGTAAAACTCCTACTCTGTAGAGGTGCTGATGCTAGTATTCAAAGTCGTTACGGCAAAACAGCATTAGATGTTGTTGGAAATGCTAGAAAAGATGAATGTAGTAGTAGTGAAATTCAAAAAATAGAATCTATATTGAGCAGTGCTACTGAAGCTGACTGTGAAGCAAAATTAACTCCTATAAAAGCAGGTATTAAAGACGCTAACGACAGCACAGATTCGGTAAGTAGTGCAGCGAGTCTTCAATTATCCCCTACCAAAGCAATTAAGATAGAATTGGAAGTTAGTAATACCAAAAACTTGGCAAGTAGCACAGTGAACTCTTCCTCCACTCTTATCAGAGAAAATTTTGAAGAAGTTAGCAGCACTGCAAGCAATGCTGTAAAACCTTCCTCTTTTATTAATAGTATATTTAGTGGGATAACTACTACCATCAATAGCTTGTTCAGCAGTGCTCCTGCCTTACCTCCTGCACAACAATCTGTTGATCACTTGGCTGTTAGCCCTATTGGTTCTTCACAAATTGACTGTAATGGAATAGCTACGCTAATTGCTATGGCAGTAAGTTATATTAAAGGAAAACAATATTTAAGGCCACTGGACAATCCACCTCTGACAAGAATTGATATTATAGACAAAAAAGTCGAGACGGCAATTAGTAATTGTGAAAAACGTTATCAATGTCCTCGAATTCATTAAGCAATTCAACAATATCTAAAGGCATGCATCAAAAGTCCCTTTAAAATAAGCACTCGAGTTTGAGTGCTTATTTTCCTCCTTCTTCAGCATACTGCTTCTTATCAAGTACTGAAAATTTAAATGAGGGGCTTCGAATATCTTGCACAAAAGTTACGTGATAAGTTGCTGAAGACCTCATTTTTAACCATTGAAATTTTTTCTCTGTAAATTTTGCTTGCGCATACTAACTTGTGTGATATAAAGCCAGGAACGGTGTAATTTGGGGAGTATTTAATGCAATATATGCAAAAACGGATAAGGATTGAGAACTTTATAGATGAGTTATTTGTTGCTATAGAAGAGCATAGTCTTCTAAAAGCTAACATATGTATCAAAACTGCAGTGATGATGAAACTAAAAAATCAGGTTTTTATTGGTGAAAGATACGGTATGAAACCTATAAGTTTTGCTGTTAAAGAAAATAGCTTCAAGACATTGAAGTTTTTGGTTAATAACGGTGCCAATGTTAATGCTGCTAGTAGTGAAAGTTTGAGAGTTGCCTTGCACGTTGCTGCTGAATATGGTAGAGAAGACGCAGGACAGTATAATGCACCCATTTGTCTAGACCATTTTTTTCAAAGTGATCCGATTTTTAAAATGAATATGTTGATAAATACGTCGACACACATTTAAAGTATTTATCAATATATTCATTTACTGTTTATGATAATAAAGATCAGCAGGAACTTTATAATGTAGAGTCTGATGTCGCCTTTTATAGTTATACCAACCAACAAAATCGTTTATTATAAGATTCAAATCTCTGATACTATTTGGTCTATAATAATATATAGCTTCTTGCTTTAAAGTTCTCCATAAACGCTCAACAAATATATTGTCGAAGCAACGTCCTTTATGATCCATACTAATTTTAATATTAGCACGCTCTAATTCCATAATAAAGTTGTAGCTAGTAAACTGCACTCCTTGATCACTATTAAAAATCTCAGGTTTACCTTGTTTTAGAGCTTCTTTGAGAGTATAAAGGCAAAATCCAGCATCGAGATATGGTGATAATGAATGAGCAATAATATAGCGACTATACAAGTCCATTATTGCCACAAAATAGACAAACTTACCTTCTACCATAATATATAGTAGCCCATACCTGATTAACTCTACAAATAATCAAATCTTTGAGTAAATAAGGATATATTTTATGCTTTTTTTCTTTAATACTTGTATTACATCTTTTTCTACAATACAGCCCACTAATCTTCATTTTTTTCATAATTCTTAAGATTTTTTTGTGATTGACTACTACTCCACTCGCTATGATTTCAGCAGTAATTTTACGATATCCATAACGGCAATCAGAAGCCAAATATACTTCTTGAATCAAATTTCACTTTCGTTATTAATTATATGCCTATAATATAGGCTAGATCTGCAAATCCCCAGTAAATCAGCCTGTTTCCTAATTGATAGATCAGAATCTTTTTCTATAAACCTTACTCTATCTTTTTTGCTTATTTCAGTAATTTTTTTTTCAAATAACTATTTTCCACTGTCAATTCTCCTATTACTTTATGTAAACTTTCTATTTCTTGCGCTAAGATTCTTTGTTTTCTCGCACTTTCACTTTCTTCAACAAATAGGTCTTTTAACCTTGCCAATACTCTATCACGCCAATCATATAGATTTGTTGATGGTATTTTATATTCACTACATATCTCAGATGTGCTTTTTTGATTTTTTATTGCTTCCAAAGCTATCTTTGCTTTTAACTCTGGTTCATATTTTTTTGTTGCCATACTTTTACCCCTTTACCTTCCTACTCGGATCAACCATTTTTTTTTGGTCTAGTTTATGGGGTGCATTATAAGGCAAAAAATAATATCTATATTAAAATGTGCTGATAAAGTTAATTGTCAGACATTAGCTTCTAGGACAAATCTTAAGGTAATAGAAGCTAGCAATAACTTTAGCTATCATAATAGTACAAGTGTGTTAAGCAGCGCAGTAAAACCTTCTTCTTTTATTAATAGTGTATTTAGTTGGATGGGAACTTCAACAACTGCTGCACTCAGTAGCCTATTTCAGAGTGCCCCTGCTTTACCTCCTGCACAGCAATCTGTTGCACATTTGACTGGAAGCCCAATTGATTTTTCGCAAGTTGATTTTAATGGAACAGCTCTGCTAGCTGATGTGGTAATCAGAAAGTTTATCGGGAGAAAATATTCAAGACCATTGGATGATTCACTTTTGACATTGGAGCAAATTAGAGAAAGAAAGGTTAGTGCTATAGAAAGGGATATCAAGATGGTAATTAGTGAGTTTGAAAAACTTGATCAATGTCCTCGAAGTTTATTAAGCAATTCAACAATATCTAAAGGTGTATGTCATCAAAAATCCCTCTAAATCAGTTAAAACAAGCACTCAAGTCTGAGTGCTTGTTTTCGTGAAATCTATTATTTAAATTAAACTTTTTATTGTGCGTTGTAGGTAAGTTGTTACAATAAGATGAGTTAAGATGAAAAAACTTTAAGTTATGGAAGATGATAGCAAGAAAGAAATAAAAGAAGAAAAAGGTATATTAGGTTGGATAGAGTATAGACTGCCTATATTTTCTTTTCTAAAACATACTGCTTCTTATCAAGTACCAAAAAATTTAAATTATGCTTGGAATTTTGGTTCTTTGGCTGGTATAGCACTAATTTTGCAGATAATAACAGGTATATTTCTTGCCATGCACTACACTCCGCATGTTGATCATGCATTTAATAGTGTGGAGCGTATAATGCGTGACGTAAGTTATGGATGGCTGATACGTTATACTCATGCTGTTGGGGCGTCACTCTTCTTTATGGTGGTCTATGTTCATATCATGCGTGGATTATATTACGGATCTTATAAGAGACCGCGAGAAATGGTGTGGTTTATTGGCATATTTATATTTTTTGCAATGATGGCAACTGCCTTTATGGGATATGTTCTTCCATGGGGACAAATGAGCTTTTGGGGTGCAACAGTTATAACTAACTTATTTTCAGCCATACCTTTAATTGGCAATAAAATAGTTATATGGTTGTGGGGTGGTTTTTCCGTTGATAACCCAACGCTCAATCGTTTTTTTGCACTTCATTATCTTCTTCCTTTCATTATTATTGCTTTAGCTATGTTGCATGTTGTTGCTCTGCATAGATTTGGCTCTAATAACCCAAGTGGAATAGAAGTAAGGTCAGGTAAGGACACTATTCCTTTTTATCCTTATTATATAGCAAAGGACTGCATAACTTTTGGTTTATTTTTTATAATTTTGTTTGGATTTGTTTTTTATGCCCCTAATTATCTTGGGCATCCTGATAATTATATAGAAGCTGATCCTATGGTAACTCCAGTACACATAGTACCAGAGTGGTATTTCCTACCTTTTTATGCGATGTTGCGCTCAATTCCAAATAAGCTTATTGGTGTACTTACCATGTTTGGATCTATTTTAGTTTGGTTTCTTTTGCCTTGGCTTGATAAATCAAAAGTTAAAAGTGGTGCTTATCGCCCATTATTTAAGAAATTTTTTTGGGTTTTTGCAATAAATTTTGCATTTCTTGCTTGGCTTGGGGGGCAGGAAGTTAAAGAGCCTTACATTACTTTAAGTAGACTCTCAACTCTTTATTATTTTTCATATTTTGTGATAGTTTTACCTTTACTTAGTAAGTATGAGAAACCAAAAAAATTACCAAAAACAATAAGCGATTCCGTTCCGGAGATGAAGTGATGCTGTTGGTTAAAGTTGCTCTGTTTTGTGTATTATTTCTCACTAATTCTCTTTCTGCAGAGGAGTTTAAACCTTTACCAAATAAGAAAATCGACTGGAGTTTTGATGGAATTACTGGATCTTTCGATAGAGAGTCAATTCAGCGTGGCTATAAAGTATACAAGGAAGTCTGTGCTGCTTGCCATTCAATGAATAGAATAGCGTTTCGTAATTTGCAAGATGTTGGTTTTTCTGAAGAGGATGTAAAACAAATTGCAGCCTCTTACCAAGTTAAAGATGGTCCGAATGATTTGGGTGAAATGTTTGATAGGCCGGGAGTGTCTTCGGATTATTTTATTGCACCTTTTGATACAAAAGAAGCAGCTGCAGCAAGCAACAATGGAGCAATTCCACCGGACTTATCATTAATTGTCAAAGCAAGACATGATGGTGCAAATTATATCTATTCACTACTAATTGGTTATCAAAACGGTGAACATGATGAGAACGGTTTATATTTTAATCCATATTTTTCAACAGGCAGGTTAGCTATGGCACCACCACTCTCTGAAGGAATGGTAGAATATGATGGTACAAGGCAAGCCACAGTTGAAAATATGGCATATGATGTGGTAAATTTCTTACAATGGGCAGCAGAGCCAGAACTGGAGCGCCGACATAAACTTGGGCTAAAAATAGTGACATATTTTATAATTTTGACGGTGTTTTTTGTTCTTACTAACAATAGAGTTTGGAGCCAACTCTATAAAAAAGGAAAATAGAACTTCATTTACGCTCGTTTTTATACCTTACTCATAATATCATGTGTATTATGTAATGATAAATATATTATGAAAGTATAGGGATTATGGCATTTCAAATAGTTACAAATTTTCAGCCAGCTGGGGATCAACCACAAGCAATAGATAGTTTAGTTGAAGGACTAAATAACAAAAAAAGAGATCAGGTTTTACTTGGAGTAACTGGCTCTGGAAAAACTTTTACTATGGCAAATGTTATTGCAAGAACAAACAGGCCTGCGTTAATTATGGCGCATAATAAAACTTTAGCGGCACAGCTTTACGAGGAGATGAGAGGATTTTTCCCCCACAATGCTGTTGGATACTTCATTTCTTATTATGATTATTATCAGCCTGAGGCTTATTCGCCACAAACAGACACTTATATTGAAAAAGACTCTTTAATAAATGAAAGAATTGATATGCTACGCTATTCTACTATATGCTCTCTTTTGGAGCGTAGGGACACGATTGTAGTTGCGAGTGTTTCTTGTATATATGGTCTTGGTTCGCCTGAGAGCTATCTCAGCATGACCTTGACTTTAAGTGCTGGAGATAAGATTCATGTTAATGACTTTCTGAATAATTTAGCTAATCTCCAATATAAACGTTCTGATGTCAGATTTGAGCGAGGATATTTCAGAGTGCGCGGCGATATTATTGATATATTTCCTGCTTATTATGAAAATAAAGCTTGGCGTTTATCATTGTTTGGTGATGAAATAGAAGAAATTTCTGAGATTGATGCCATGAACGGCAATATTATCAGACGCATAGATAAAGTCACCATTTTTCCAAATAGCTATTACACTACATCACGTGAGACTCTTTTGCAAGCAGTTCAACTGATTAAAAAAGAACTACATGAACGCCTGGATTATTACTATTCACAGAACAAAATTGTTGAAGCAAAACGCCTTGAGCAGCGTACTAATTTTGATATTGAAATGATGATGGCAACGGGAGTGTGTAAAGGTATTGAAAATTATTCGCGTTATCTTTATGGAATGAAAGCCGGAGATCCACCGCCTACATTGTTTGAGTATTTACCTAAAGATGTAATTTTATTTGTTGATGAAAGCCATGTAACCGTTCCCCAGATAGGTGCAATGTATAGCGGTAATGAAGCACGTAAAAAGAAATTGATAGATTATGGTTTTAGGCTACCTTCTGCTTTTGATAACCGTCCATTAAAATTGGAAGAGTGGGAGGCAATACGGCCCCAGACTATTTACGTTTCGGCTACTCCAGGAAAATATGAGTTAGAAAAGACTAACCACGCATTCATAGAGCAAGTTATCCGCCCAACAGGACTGACAGATCCCATCTGTACCATAAAACCAACAGAGAGTCAGGTTGATGATGTGATTCACGAGGCGCAAGTAACAATAAAAAAAGGATTTTGTATTCTAATTACCACATTGACAAAAAAAATGGCTGAAAAGCTAGCTGAGCATATGAGTGAGCTCAGTATGAAAGTAACTTACCTACATTCAGATATTGGTGCACTGGAAAGAATTGAAATTATATGCAAATTAAGATCTAAAGAAATAGATGTTCTTGTTGGCGTTAACTTGTTGCGGGAAGGTCTTGATATTCCCGAGTGTGGGCTGGTTGCAATTTTAGATGCTGACAAAGAAGGGTTTTTACGATCAGAGACTTCGCTCATTCAAACGATAGGTCGTGCTGCACGCAATGTTGAAGGCAGAGTAATTTTATATGCAGACAAAATTACTAATTCTATGGATCGTGCACTGAAAGAAACTGAAAGGAGAAGAAAGAAACAGACAGAGCATAATACACTGAATAATATTGTACCAAAAACTATAATAAAGCCTATATCAAATACTTTACAGGAAAAAGTGGTGATTGAGAATTTTAGTAAGAATGATCTAAATAGTTTGAAAAAGCAAATGTTGAAGCATGCTGAAAATTTAGAGTTTGAAGAGGCGGCAAAAATAAAAGGTATTATTGAAAAATTTAATAACAGACCCGTTACATAACTAGAAAAAAGATAAATAATTAATAGTTAAGCTGACTTTGATTTACCAAAGATTTGAAAAACTATTATCTAAGAACATATCTTGAAAGGACTTAAGTGGTTAAATATTAAAGAGTTCTTGAAGTAAGGAGAGCACACTATACGTCAAGCAAACAACGTTTACCTAAAATTCTGTGACATTAGCAGCTTTCTTGGCCCGTTTTCAGTAAACAGTGATTTTGTAATTCTTCTATATATTAGAAAAATTTTTATTTTAATTAGCCATAGGCGCCTATTGTTTTTTAGCTAAAGTAAAGATCAAGTATCTGGAATTCTGGACATAAAATCCCCCTGTGTAAAAAAGATTAGAAAAAAGTGCAGCGCACATACAACAGATACGCACTAAAGAAGATACGCTACGCTTTTTGATTAAAAATTTGACTGAACAGTCTGCAGACAAATTTGAGCTCTTAAAATATCTCTAACTGTGATTATAATCAGATTTAAAATATATGGAAGCAATTTTTTACGTTAGCTATTTAATATTTTAAATTAGGCCTCTTGCATAACTATATTAAAGGTTAGCACCAGCAACTACTCCTCATTACATATTTTATCGCATTAATAATTGTTATGTTTTTGCTCTCCCTATTCTATTGCTCCTTGTGCAACATTTGGCCTTGTCACTTATATCACTTGTTACCCTCCTATTTCTTGCTTTATTCTTTTTTTTCCCTTTCAAGACAGGTTCTGAGTGGCAAAACATAGGTCCACTTTAATGTGTATTAAACAAGATTTTATAACTCTAATTGTCTTTGCTTGTGCTGTTCAACTGTGACATCAACCATTACATTCAATGGAAGATGATCTGAAGGGTATCTCTCTTGTTGGAATTATATCATCTTTACCCAGGCCTTTCACCGTACGCTGTATACTCCTTTATAACAGGGGATAAAAAGCAAAAATCTATTCTTTTTTTGAGATCATATACAGATTCTAACAATTAAAATCTCACAACAAATTTGTTGTTTCATAGCTTTTATATAATCTATAATTGCAACTGTTTTAACATTAATCAGAACCTAAAAGAGGCTTGTTATTAATGGATTACTTATAAAATCTTATGGAAAGTAGAGCTTGGTTCATTTGGCTGATCAGCAACTTAATTGTTATATTCAGCAATATGCAAATAATCTACACCTTTATAAGTGTGGATCTTGAAAAAGAACTTGGGATCACGATTGCGCAAGTTGCACTGGCTAATTCAGCATATACTTGGACTTTTGCTATCTCACAATTTTTTAGTGGGGCAATGTTTAATGTTTTTTCCAGCAAAAAAATTTATTTTCTCTCATTATCGATTATGATCTTTGGGTTTTTTATCCTTATTAGTAGTGACAGTTTTGTCCATCTAATTTTATCTCAATTCTTGATTGCAATTGGAGCATCATTTGGTTTTGTTGGAGCTGCTCATATAAGTAGCACATATTTTCCCATTACCCAATTTGGACTGATGTTCTCACTAGTGCAGACAATTTCAAGTCTTTCCGCTTTGATGATTCAAATGTTGTTCTCTAGCTTCCTTGCTGAAGGTATGGATTGGAAGAATTTGATTGTATACGTAATATTATTTGGCGTATCGATATTTGTACTTATGTTTTTTTATCCGAAAGGACTTTCAAAAAAAAGTTTGGAAAAATGCACAATAAAAAGCTCTATAAAAACAGTAATATGTTCTATACTAACGGTGCTAAAATTAAGAGATATCTGGATAACTTCAGTAGTAGGTGCTATTACTTTTGGAACATTTTTAGCGCTTAATATGCTGTGGGCACCAAGGTTACTAAGCAACTTAGAACTAAATACAATGGAGTTAGGTGTGGCAACTGCAATATTGTGGCTTGGTCTTGCAGTTGGTGCTCCAATTGCAGATTTAATCTCAAATCTATTTAAAAATAGAAGGCACGTAATCTCTGCTTTTGCCATATTGCAAGGTATTTCAGTTATTATTTTACTATACGGCAATTTAACAGTTCATATTATATACTTTTGTATGTTAATGTTTGGTTTTTTTGCAGGCGGACATATGCTTAATTTTACTGTTGGCAGTGAGATTGTTGAGCAGAAGTATATTAGCACATCATCATCCATTATCAATGGATTTATGTTTGTTATGAGTGGAATTTTAGTGTCAATTTTAGCACTTTTTTCAGATCATCAAATGGCGCTTTTCACAATATTTGCAATGTTAACATTTGCTAGTATTTTTAATTATGCTACAAAAGAAACATACTATAAAAATAAAGTAGCTGAATCTTGAGTCGACTGTTATATTATATTAACATACTATAATAAATTATGACAACAAAAGACACAACAGTAACTAAGGCAACAATAGCTGAATGTATAAACCAGAAAATTGGATTATCGAAAGAAGACTCTATTGCAATAATAGATGATATATTGGATGAGATAAAAACGAGCTTAGCAAAGGATGGGATAGTAAAAATATCTTCATTTGGAACATTTTTGGTTAAAAACAAGAAAGAAAGACCAGGAAATATACCAAAGACATTGGAAAGGGTAGTAATTCAAGCGAGAAAATCAATTTCTTTTAGACCTTCAAAAATGATGAAGAAATTAATAAATAACCGATGAATAAGGAAAAATTATTTTACACAATTGGAGAAGTAGCTGAAGAACTACATTTGGAGCAGCATGTTTTAAGATTCTGGGAAAGTCAATTCCATCAAATTAAACCCATAAAACGGAAGGGAAGAAGACTATATGATCATAAGTGTATAGAGGCAATAAAGAAAATAAAATATATGCTATATGACAAAGGATATACAATAAAAGGAGTACAAAAGGAATTTGGTAACGATGTAAGAATTGATCATTATTCAAGAAATTTGTTGCAAGAACTTACCGATTTAAGAGACTATTTGACTGATAAAATAAATGAAGAAAGTAATAAATAGACGAAAAATACTATAAAGTTTTGTGAAAGTTGATCTATCTAGAGATAAGTTTATGTGTCGTATAGCCTTGTTCTTTATATTATCAGCAATACTGATAAGCTGTGGCCTGCAAAAACCTGCACCTGTACTACTTAAAGGCGAAGAATTTTATGGAAAAAGAGACCTAGAGTACACAAGGGAGTATTATTTGATTAAAGAAAATGTTGATTCTTCGCTGCAAAAAGAAAGTAGAAAAGCCTTCGTAGATAAGGTATATAACAATAATGCACAAAGCATGTGTAAATTTGTAATACCGGTTAAAGGTGCAGTTATCTCTTCTGATAAAATATGTCAAGATGGCATAAAAATTACTGCTCAAAGTGGAACAAAGGTTATTGCTTCTGCACCTGGCAAAGTAATATACGTAGGCAAAGGCCTGAGGTGGTACGGAAATTTAATTATAGTGGAACATAAAGATAATTACATGACTATGTACTCCTACTTAAAAAACATACAAGTTGAAATTGGTGATAAAGTAAAACAAGGTCAAGTAATTGGATCTGCAGGTAAATCAAGCACACAAGATAAAGATCCGCAGATGTGTTTCACAATAAGGCATAATGGTCAAGCAGTCGATCCTTTAGTACATATAAACTGTGATTGAATTTATGAAATATGATTTTAAAAACGTTGAAAAATTCTACCAAAATAAGTGGGATTTTTCTGTAAGCAAAGATAGTAAAAAGAAGAAATGTTACGTGTTGGAAATGTTTCCATATCCATCTGGTAAGATTCATATGGGGCACCTGCGTAACTATGCAATAGGAGATGTTATAGCACGTTACAAGAGAGCTCGTGGATTTGAGGTTTTGCACCCAATTGGCTGGGATGCGTTTGGATTACCAGCTGAAAATGCAGCAAGGGACAATAACATTAACCCTGCAGCATGGACACAAGATAATATAGATAATATGCGTGCGCAGCTAAAATCTATAGGTCTTTCATACAATTGGGATCGTGAGCTCTCCACATGTGAGCCTGATTATTACAAACACGAACAGAAATTTTTTCTGGATTTTTTAAAGCATGGTCTTACCTATCGAAAAGAGTCGTGGGTTAATTGGGATCCAGTGGACCAAACAGTGCTTGCAAATGAGCAAGTGGTTGATGGAAAAGGATGGCGATCAGGTGCAGTTGTTGAAAAACGTAAGTTATCTCAGTGGTTTTTAAAGATTACTGATTTTGCTGAAGATTTGCTTCATTGTTTGCAAAGTTTAAAAAATTGGCCAGAAAAAGTCAAAACTATGCAAGAGCGCTGGATAGGAAAATCTGAAGGAGCAACTATAGATTTTGAAATAGTTGGCCTGAATAAGAAATTAAAGATTTTTACAACTTCTCCTCATACTTTATTTGGAGCTTCTTTTCTTGCAGTAGCAGCAGAGCACCCTATTGTACAAGACCTTAAGGACGAAGAAATAAGAGACTTTATTGGTAATATGAAGGCAAAGGGGGAGAATGATGAAAAAATTGGAATTTACACTGGACTGAACGTCAGGCACCCATTTCTCGACAAGGAATTACCAATTTATATAGCGAATTTTGTGTTGATGGAGTATGGAGAAGGTGCGATTTTTGGTTGCCCTGCACATGATCAGCGTGATTTTGAATTTGCACAGAAGTATGGTTTACCGATTATTCCTGTAGTTTGTGAAGAGACCAAAGAGATCTTAAAAGAACCGTACTTCGGTGATGGAGTGATGTTCAATTCTGAATTCTTAAACGGACTAATGATTAATGAGGCAAAGGAAGTAATCATTAAAAAGCTTGAAGAAAAAGGAATAAGCAAAAAAACAGTAAACTACCGTTTGCATGATTGGGGAATTTCAAGGCAACGTTATTGGGGATGTCCTATACCTGTTATATATTGTAAAGATTGTGGAATTGTTCCAGTTCCAGAAAAAGACCTCCCTGTTGTTCTACCAACGGATGTAGAATTTACAAGTGGTGGTAATCCCCTGGACAAGCACCCAACCTGGAAATTTGTTGATTGTCCAAAGTGCGGAAAGCAAGCAGAACGTGAAACTGATACATTTGACACTTTTTTTGAATCTTCTTGGTATTTTGCTGCATTTTGCAGTGAAAATAAATCGATTAATAAAGATACTTGTAATCGTTTTATGCCTGTTGATTATTACATAGGTGGAATAGAACATGCAATTCTACATTTGCTTTACTCAAGGTTTTTCTGCCGTGCTTTAACTAAATGTGGCTATTTTGAAATTAAAGAGCCTTTCTCTACTTTAATCACTCAAGGAATGGTCTGTCATGTAACTTATAAAGATGAGAATGGCAAATGGCTCTTTCCCGAAGAAGCAAAAGAGTTGATTGCGAAGGATACTAAGATCCAAGTTGGAAAAGTCGAAAAGATGAGCAAGTCGAAAAAGAACACAGTTGACCCAAACTTTATCATAGAAAAATACGGTGCTGATACTGCTCGTTTGTTTGTATTATCTGACACTCCTCCGGAAAAAGATATGGAATGGTCTGATGATGGCGTGGAAGGTTGTTTTCGCTACATAAATAAATTGTGGCGTATGGTAGTGCAACTTAGGCCCGTAAACATACACTATGACAATGAAAACATTGTAGGTAAACTCCTAGAGTACAGAAAAAAAATCCATAAACTATTGCAAGGGCTTACAGATGACTTGGAAAACTGCAGATTAAACTGTGTGGTAGCAAAGTTTCGTGAAATGACAAATTTAATAGCTGAAATAGACGTAAAAACTGGAAAATCTCTTATTGATGAAGGTATATGCATACTAATCAGAGTAATTGAGCCATTCATGCCACACCTGGCTGAAAATTTATGGCAAGAAATAGGAGGCGAAGGTATGCTATATCTAAAGCCTTGGCCAAAAGCTGATGAATCACTACTAATTGATAATATGGTGACTGTAGCAGTGCAGATCAATGGAAAGTTACGTGCGACCATTGAAGTGGCAACTGATTTACCTCAAGAAAAATTGAAGAAAATAGCAACAGATTCTGTATCTAACAAAATCGATCAAAGCAAAATTCGCACTATATATGCTGTACCAAATAAGATAGTAAACATAGTTATATAAAAATTTTGAGTAGCATGTCGCTAATTTCGTAGGTATACTTTTTTTGATATGAGATTATATCTTTTTTAATATAAAGGATATATACTTGTGCATTATATATTTTTTTGTATGGGTAGTTATATGAAAATAAAAGGATTGTGTGTTTTAGCTGTTTTGCTCACTTCCTCTCTAGCAGGTGCAGGAGATCCTATAGGTGAGTTGAAAGATAAATATTATGCAGGTTTAAACTTTGGTGCTGGTTGGGGTGGTGGCTTTAAAATGAAACCTGGCGTTGTTCTTGGTTACCATCATGACGAAAACTCTGAATTTGAACTTGAGGTTCTCACTGACGTAAGTGATATGTTTGGAGGTAAGGATGCAGAAGGAAAGGACAAAGACAAGAAAATGGGAGCTAGTTTATTAGCAAATTACCGTTATTATCCTGACGTTGACATTGATCCTGTGAAACTATATGTCAGTGGAGGTTTAGGTGGATATCTCCAAGTAATACCTTTTGGCTCTGGTACAGCTAAATCTACAAATGAAGGGACAGGTTCAGCTGAAACTAAAAGTGAAACACTAGATAAAATACTTGGTGCTATTTCCTACAAACTGAAGGTTGGTGTTGATTATGAAGTTGCTCCACAGATAGTTGGTACAGCTGCTTTAACCGTAGGCGGGCAACTGAGTGGTTTAAAAGCAATGACAGTACCGGATATTATGCTGGAAGTAGGAGTACGTTATAGTTTTTAATGCTGGATGGCATTGTGTACATGGTTAGGTGTAACCATAAGCAATGCTCAAAACTTGCTGCTAGCATGATTTGAACACTTATTATAGCTGTTTTAAGGAAGTAATATGTTGAATCATATGAGAACAATGAAAGTGTTCGCCGTGTTGGTTGCTTTAGCAAGTACAGCTAGTAATTGTACAAGTGAGTTAGAAGATCAGTACAAAGATCGGTATGAAGACCAGTACAAAGATCAGTATGAAGATCAACACAAAGATCATTGTGAAGATCAATACGAAGATCGATATGAAGACCAGTACGAAGATCAGTACTATGTAGGTTTACACTTTGGAACTCGATGGGGTAAAAGCTTTCAATCAAAACCCAGCGTTGTTTTTGGTTATCATCATAACAAAAGTTCTAAGTTTGAACTTGAGGTTCTTGCTGACATGAGTGATATAACTGATAAAGCAAAAAGGAAAGTAGGAGCTAGTCTACTAGCAAATTACCGTTATTATCCTAATCCTGTTACTAATCCAGTGAAACTTTATGTTGATGTAGGCTTAGGAGGATATCTTCAAATCGTACCTTTTGGTAGCAGTAAAGGTCCTAAAGATTTGGCAATGGGAGAACCACGAAAAATGAGAAGTATTCTCGGTAATATGTTTGATGTTGTTGGAGATTTCGTTGTAGGACCAAAAACAAAGGAGAAAAAGGATACAAAAAAACCACCAGTGAAAGAAAAACCAAAACCTACAACAAAAGACAAAACAAAACCGCCAATGAAAGACAAACCAACTCCTACAGCAAAAGATGAACTGAAACCACCAGTGGAGGACAAAGTAAAACCTATAACTGAAGAAGAACCGAAACCACCGGTGAAAGATGAAACAAAACCTACAGTAAAAGAAGCAATACCTCCAATGAAAAGAGAAACAAAACTACCAATAGTAGCAGAAAAAGAAATGTTAACTCTAGCAGATAAAATACTGGGTGCTATTTCCTATAAAGTAAAGTTAGGTGTTGATTGTGAAATTATTCCGCAGATAGTTGGCACAGTTGCTATTGCTGCAAGAGGTCAATTAAGTGGCTTTAAACCACCGATGAAAAAACCAGATGCAATCATAGAAGTAGGTATACGTTATAATTTTTAAGCTATGAACACTTTGAATCCTTATATATAGTTGTATGCTCGATGCTATATATGTGCTATTTGCAAAGGTATTCTGTTTATGCTAACATTAAGCTAAACCTTAAGCAATAAAATTAGAAGGATCAACTTCCCGCTGTAAGCAAGCAGCAACTACAGTGTTTATCATAAGAAATGCTATTGTCATCGGGCCAACTCCACCAGGCACTGGAGTAATAGCTTTGACTTTTTCTTTTACTCCCTCAAAGTCAACATCACCCACAAGCTTACTTTGACTTCCTATGTTAATGCTATTTATGCCAACATCAATCACTATTGCACCTTTTTTTATCCAATCTGATTGAACAAAATTTGGCTTTCCAACTGCTGCAACTACTATATCCGCCTTAGAGCAATAATCAGCTAAATCCCTACTTTGTGAATGCAAGATGGTAACAGTGCAATTTTCTTGCAACAATAGGTGAAACATTGGCTTACCCACAATATTTGATCTGCCAATGATTACCGCATTTTTACCGGACAGATTATTTTCAACTGACTTAATTAAATGCAAAGAACCTTTGGGAGTACAAGGTATCAGACAATTTTTTTCACCTTTAACTAACCTGCCAACATTTTCATCATGAAAGCCATCTACATCTTTTTCAACACTTACTGTATTAATTATTCTGCTTGCACTGATGTGCTTTGGTAAAGGTAACTGCACTAAAATTCCATGCACAGATGAATCTTCATTTAATGTATTAACTTTTTCAATCAATTCGTCTTCTGAGATACTATCAGGCAAAACAATAGTTTCAGAACTTATGCCTATTAATTCTGCTTTTCTTTGTTTATTACGAACGTAGACCTGACTTGCTGGATTGCTACCCACAAGAATTACTTTAAGACAAGGAAAAACATTATACTCTTTCTTTAAAATATCAATTTTTTTTGATAGCTCCTCACAGAGATCATTTGCTATTTTTTTACCGTTAATAATAATTGACATTTCCTTGCCACTCCTTGAAGTCAGGTAATGCAATATCAAATAAATTCAATACTTTACCAACAGCATGATTTACAATATCATCCAAAGATTTTGGTTTAATATAAAAAGCAGGCATCGGCGGAGCAACAATTGCTCCCATCTCCGTTAGTTTTAACATATTTCGGAGATGTCCAAGATGTAGTGGAGATTCTCGCACCATAAGAACTAATTTTCTTCTTTCTTTTAGAGTTACATCTGCAGCCCTTGTTAATAGATTGGAAGTCACCCCCGATGCTATTTCAGACATTGTTTTCATAGAACATGGAGCAATAACCATACCTGAGGTTTTAAATGAGCCGCTTGCTATTTTTTCTCCTATTTTTTCTTCAGAATAGTAAAAATCTGCAAGCGATATAATATCTTCAAGTTTTTCTTTAATCTCATGAGCTATAGTTATTTTTCCAGCACTGCTGATCACTAAATGAGTTTCATGATTGGTATTTTTTAGTGCCTCTAGAATCCGTACACCGTAAATAGAACCAGATGCTCCACTTATTCCAATTACAATCCTACTATTCACCTTCGTAATTCATTCCCAATGCACGTTTGTAGGTATCAAGTAATATTTCCTGTTCCTCCCTGTCATCATCATCCATCTTTCTTAGCCTAATAATCTGTTTCATCACTTTTATATCCCAACCTTCATCTGCAGCTTTTGCATATACATCACGAATGTGATCTTGCACATCCCTCTTTTCTTGTTCAAGTTTTTCGATTCTCTCTATATAGCTCTTCAAATCTTCAGCCGTTATTTTTACTGTATCTTCCATAGAACCCAACTAATTAATTGCTACTACAGTATTATCAGTTTTTACTTGTACTTCAATCATAGTAATAATATTTTTATCTTTTTTTAAAATCTTAAAGTAAAAACCGTACATGGAAAACTCTTCATTTTCTTCAGGAATGCGCTCTATCTCGTTTACAATCATACCTGCTAGAGTTGTAGCTTCTTCATCAGGAAGATCCCAATGTAACTGTCTATTAATATCCCTAATAGTAGATTTTCCTTCTATGTGATACATATTATCGGATATCTTTTTTATAAAATTCTCTGTGATCAAATCATGTTCATCTGAAATTTCTCCAACTATTTCTTCCAGTATGTCCTCAAGAGTAACAATTCCCTGAAGGGCTCCGTACTCATCAATAACAAATGCAAGGTGTTTCCTATTTTTACGAAAGTTGTGAAGTTGCACACTAAGCGGTGTACTTTCTGGTATAAACCAAGGCTTTGACATAACTTGGGTAATATCTATTTTATCACCCTTTTCACGTAAGGCATTTATTAGATTTTTTACGTGAACCACTCCGACAACGTTATCTGGTTCTTTTTGCCATAAAGGTACCCTACTATGACTACTAGTCAAAATCTCTTTTATTAACTCTTCTTTGTTTCGATCTATATCAAGAGAAAATAAGTTTCTCCTGTGGGTAATAATTTGCGATATCTCCGTCTCAGCCAAATCAAGTATACTACTTAGCATATCTAAATCCTGTTGTAACATAGTTCCTTCACTGCGATGAAGAGTAATCATATTACGCATTGCATCTGCTGCAGATATTACCTCCCTATTCTTATGAAGCCCACATAACTTCAGAATGAGATTGACAATAAACTGAATGCCTAATGTCAATGGAGAAAGAATCTTGACAAAAAACAGCATAAAATAAGTAGAAAGTAATGTAAATTTTTCAGGATTTTGCATGGCGTAAGTTTTTGGTAACACCTCGCAAAACAGCAAAATACAAAACGTCATCATAGCTGTTGAGAAAAAGATGCCCTCACTTTCAAAGAAATTTATAAATATTGCTGTAAATAAAGCGGAACAAGTAATGTTAATAATTGTATTGCACAGTAGTATTGTTCCTATTGTTAATTCTTTTGTATTCAATAAGCGGTCTATTATCTTAGCTCTTTTATTTCCATCTAGCTTTAGTTTATTAACTCGGGAGCGGCTAATTGAAGTTAACCCTATTTCTGCTCCTGAAAACAAAAACGATAAAATCAACAAGAAGAAAATTGCTGACAATACTGAAATCAATAACCAATCCATTAAAGTATGATGTTATTGCGATATAGAAACAGAGTTGATTTTATATGTTGTAAGAAGCATTTGCAAGTCTATATATCTTTAATATAAAAAAATAAATCATGAAATATATCACACACTGCATTCACATGCATATTCTCAACAACAAGTGGAGGAGTTATTCTTATTACCCTATTATTTAAAATTTTAGTCATTATTAAGCCTTTGTCAAGAGATTGTTTAACAATTTTATCAGCCAAAGGTACTCTAAGCTCTATCCCTATCAATAAACCCTCCCCACGAACTTCTGAAACGATCTTCGGAAATTCTTCAGTCAAAGGCAACAACTTTTCTTTTAGATATTTACTGACCTTCTTAACATGGTCAAAAAAGCCTTCCTTTAGCATTACATCGAGTACTGCATTACCAACAGTCATAGCAAGTGGATTACCTCCATAAGTTGACCCATGAGTTCCTGGAGTGATTGCTTCTGCTATATAATCTTTTACTAAACATGCAGCCAGAGGAAATCCATTACCCATAGCCTTCGCACAAGTGAGCATATCAGGTTCAACTCCTATATTTTGATAGTAAAATAGGGAGCCAATCCGTCCATATCCGCATTGCACTTCATCAAAGCATAAAATTATTCCTTGAGCTTTTGTTATCTCTCTTACTTTTTGAAGATACTCTACGTCCAGTGGATGTACTCCGCCTTCACTTTGTATGGGCTCTAAAAATATGGCAGCTGTTTCGCTATTGATTTTCTTTTCTAATGCTTCAATGTTATTTCTTGGAACTTTATCAAAACCAGAAAGGAGCGGAGCAAAGCCTTCGCGTGATTTTTCATTTCCTCCAGCAGAAATTGCAGCAATACTGCGGCCATGAAAACCTCCTTCAATTGTAATAATTCGATTGCGCTTTTCTTGTCCATTTAAGTAAAAATAACGGCGAATAAATTTAATTGCAGCTTCTGTTGCTTCAAGTCCACTTGAGCAGAAAAAAACTTTATCGGCAAAGGTAAGTTCTGTTAAACGCTGAGCAAGCCTTTCCTGCTGGGGAATAGTAAAAATATTAGAGCAGTGCCACAATGAATCCAGTTGTTCCTTCAGTTTATCTGTAATGTATGGATGACAATGCCCTAGAGAGGTTGTAGAAATTCCTGCAGCAAAATCTAAATATTTTTTACCATCCTTATCGAAGAGATATACTCCTTCTCCTCTAACTATAGAAGCTTCAGATCTATTATAAGCATTAACAACATGACCCATTTAAATATTATCTATACTATGTATTAGAAAGCTTTTCCTTCATAACTAAAAATCGAGCTAATATTTCACAGCTCAACATAAAATTCAGAAAGTTTAATTATGTATAGAAAAGTAAAACTACACCAATTCACACTCAGCAAAAAAGAAAGCTATTTCCCTACGAGCATTCTCTAGACTATCAGAACCATGCACTCTATTTTCACTAATATCATTAGCAAAATCACCCCTAATTGTACCTTTATCTGCCTGTTTTGGATCTGTAGCACCCATGATTTGTCTGTATTTACTGACTGCATTTTCACCAATTAAAACTTGAACTATCACAGACCCAGAAGTCATAAATTCCACCAACTCTTCAAAAAAAGGCCTATCCTTATGAATTTCATAAAACAGCTCTGCTTGTTTTTTTGTCAGCAGCATCATTCTTTGTGCTATAATTTTTAGTCCAGATTTTTCAATGTAAGAATTTATACTGCCTGTAATATTATTTTTTACTGCATCAGGTTTTAATATCGAAAGTGTTCTCTCAATTGCCATATCATTCCCTTATATTAAGATCGTATATTTATAGATTTATTTTATTATAAACTTTGATTTGATAAAAGCAATTTTTCACTTATAGTTAAGAATAAACCATCAAGGAGGTGTTTTATGGGGTGTTGTAATAAAAAAAACAACAAACCAGTCGATCCTAATGTTAAACAATCAATTGAAACTACACTTACTGCTAAAGAATGGGTTAATCAATTCAAGTCATCAATTTTTTGTGGGACAAAAGGATTTTTAACTTTTAATTTGGCATTTTTGAGTTATTTAGAGTATAGCTTACACAATAATACAAAATTAAAAGAAGGCGCTGTTTTTGCAATAAAAAGGAATACTATTCCATTTTTCGAAATGGCTATCATAGTGCCATTTGTTTGTCTTGCATTACCATCTATGATAGGTGGGATGAACCTCATGCATTGTGCGCTTATATGTGCTGCACTGATGGTTGCAACATGTTTTGTTGTGAGAACCTTTTACTTGCGTGAAAAGTTATTGAAAAAAATGACTAATAATGAAAATTATACCGAGGAACAAATAGAGCAGGAATTTAAGAAAGACACTATAAAATTTCCTATCTTTGATAAAAACAGACAGCATATTGAATATAATTCTCCTAATCCAGGACAACTAATGAATGAAAGTCCTCCCTCTCTTTTTGTTAAGGTTTTACTTTTCCCCCTTACGATTTTTCTGAAGGCTCTACAAAGCTGCATAATGATATCTTTGGCTGCTGTTGAACTTCTTGAAGCAGTGCCAAGTTTTTGTGTTGATGTGGTTTTCGATAGAGGCTTTGCATCTACACAGAGTAACATGAAGAGATCTGCTCATCTATTGTATGCCAGTGTAAGAAATTTAGTGCCTGTAACTAAACTTGATGAGTGTGTAGCTGATTTTATAGGCAAACCTGAAGAAAGGTGCTGTCAGTGAAGAAGGCAGTAATCTTATTTAACCTAGGCGGACCTGATTCACTAAGTGCGGTCCGTCCTTTCTTATTTAATCTTTTTTACGATAAAAGAATAATAAATCTACCAAATCCTTTTCGCTTCCTTTTAGCAAAGTTTATCTCCAAAAGGCGAGAAAGTACTGCACAAGAAATATACGAGCACATTGGAGGTAAATCGCCAATCTTGGAGAATACAAAAGCACAAGCTGATGCTTTAGAACTAAAATTAAATGAAGATGGAAACCATGTGTATAAGATATTCATCTGCATGCGTTATTGGCATCCATTTGCTGATGAAGTTGTTAAAAGCGTAAAGCAATTCAACCCTGACGAAATCATTCTGTTACCACTATATCCGCAATATTCAACCACCACAACTCTATCATCCATAGAGAATTGGCAAAAAAATGCCAAACTGGAATGTAACACAAAAACAATTCACCATTATTATGACAATGAAGACTTTATTGAAGCTCATGTTAATCTGACGTCTAAATATTATAAATTAGCTAGCAAAATCGGTAAGCCAAGAGTCCTATTCTCGGCTCATAGCTTACCTCTTAGTATCATTAAAAAAGGCGACCCTTACGCTTCACAGATAGAAAAAACAGTAAAATTAATAGTAAAAAAATTGAATATTGAAGATCTTGATTGGGGAATATGTTATCAGAGTAAGGTTGGCCCTGTAAAATGGTTGGAGCCTAGCACTGAAAGTGAGCTATCACGCGCGAAAGACGATAATATACCTGTAGTTTTATCACCTATATCTTTTGTTTCTGAGCATTCTGAAACACTGGTTGAACTTGATATAGAGTATAAAGCAATTATCAAAGACGGATATTACTTTCGCGTACCAACTCTCAGTACTGATCTCTTATTTATCAAGTGCTTGGCCGATTTATGTTTAGATCACTCTCAAAGTACTGATTTATAGCACTTTTCTTTTTAGATTTTTATAGTATAATATTAAAAAGTTATTATTTTATTATCTACTTATGCCAAAAGGTAAGCCAAATACATTTATAGAAAGTATACATGATGTTCACAATCATGATATTAGAAAGATGTATTGTATTGCAGTAGGTTTAACAGGCATATTGTGTAAAATTTCATTGCAATTCTGTTGCGAGTTTATTGATAACAACAGATCCAATATTTGTACTATATTAGATATTTCTAAGTTCATAAAACTACCAACATCAATAATATTTGCTCTTCATTTTGGTCTCAATTTAGCTGGATATAAATCTAAGAAACCTGCGAATGGTGAAGAGGAAAATAAACCTGAAAAACCAATACAGGTTGTAGGTAACTCAGCGTACTTGGCAAGCTGTATCATAGGAATATTGATGCAGGCAAAAATCATTCATTTCTTAGCTAGAAACAACAAGGATGTAATAAGTTATATTAGCTTAACATCAGCAGTTCTATTTCTATTTTCAGAATTCGTAAGCTGTTATTATAAGTGCGAAGAATATAAGGAAGTGCATAAAAAATATCAAGAAGCATGTAAAAAATACAAAAAGGGTGATGACGAACTTACGAAATGTGAAGCTGAGCTTGCTAAATGCAAGAAGAATGTTATGTTTAGCACATTCACTTTGTCATTGGGCTTGTTAAGCTTCATATTAAAAAGAATGGAACTTCCAACCATACCAATAGACTTGGGTGGTGGCATAATCTATAATTTCAACTTAACTGTTACGGTCAGTTTGATACTAAGCATAGCATATCTAGTATCAAACATCGATAAGTTTGTCAATCAACCTAATAATGGTACTGATCCTTCTACTGGACTTGATGACGCTCACCATATTCAGCATAATGGCAGCATTGTAGAAATTAATTATTAGAGATGAAAAGACTTAATTTCTACTGCCAATGCTAGCACTGCTAATTTGCTAACAATATTCCAAAGTGGCAAAGTTTTATTTTCTTGGCTGATGTCATAAAATTCACAGTCAGTGGAATTCAAGCTAGAATATACATCTTTCCTGCTATTACATCGGTATAAGTAACATGTTGGAGTATCTCCTATATAGTATATTAGCGGTTCTGCAGAACTACTTTTAAATATGTCAATAGTTGGTACACCTTCTTGTATAATAACACTATTGATTGCTATTCCTTCTTTTATCTTTTTCATTTTATGACGCTTTTTTTTATTGAGATTTAATATTTCCTTTCCACTTGTTGCTGTTATAATGCCCATTCCATATGTGCCATTGCTTGCTTTGATAAAAACGTAAGGTTGTGTTTTTATTTCATATTCCTCATATTTTTTTTGCACTAGAGATAATATTTGGTCAACTTTAGTCGCTACTGCTCCTAGTGATGAATCATCATTAAAGTCAACTCCATTACAGCTTTCTGTAAGCACAGAAATAAGCCATGGATCCATTTTAAATTCGCCACAAAATTCGGACACTAATTTTTGATAGATTTCAAAATATTGAAATTTCTGCCTACTGTGCCAGCCATATAATGGACTTGGCACTATCTCTTGTTTTACGTTTTCTAGTGTGTCTGGAATGTGGCTAGTCATATCACGGTTCAGTATAATAACATCAGGCACAAATCCTGAAGTTGTCTTCAGCAAAGAGTTTTCTTTCACAACAGTTTCATACTGTTCTATTAAATTGTACGTTTCATTATGAAAGAGGCCAATTCTAGTTTCAAAACCTGCGAGTTGCAGTACTTTCTCTATAACAAATACGTTTTCTATATACATTTTATTTCGTGTGTAATTCTCCGGTATTATAAGAGTCTTTTTATATTGTTTTGTTTCAAAATAACTTTTTATTAGTTTTGCTGCTGTTGCTCTTGATGTCTCACTTAGATTGTTGAACCCTGCAGGAAATAAATTAGCGTCCACTGGGGCAATTTTGTAGCTGGAGTTTCTAAGATCTATAGAGCTATAAAATGGCAATGTAAGGCCGTTAAATTTTGCCTCAAACCAATTATTTATACTTTTTTCCAAATCTGGGCGAATTATGTTTTGCATCTACACTTTAAATGTTATAAGAAAAGTACTATATTATAAGTTATAATCTTAATATAATATAACGAATTAAAATAACAAAAAAATGATTCATCATGACAGCAGTAAAATGTATGGTACTACTATACTATCAATTAGAAGAGACAAAAATGTAGTAGTAATAGGTGATGGGCAAGTCTCGCTAGGCCATACCGTTATAAAATCTGGAGCAAAAAAAGTTAGGCGTCTTTCTGGTGATTCCGTAATTGCCGGTTTTGCTGGAGCAACAGCTGATGCATTTACTCTCTTCGAAAGGCTAGAATCTAAACTTGATAAGCACCCAGGACAGTTAATGAGGGCATGTGTTGAACTTGCAAAAGACTGGAGAATGGATAAATATCTAAGAAAATTAGAAGCTATGATGATCGTGGCAGACAAGTCCATTTCATTGGTCATTACAGGAACGGGTGATGTTCTTGAACCTGAAGATGGCATTGCAGCCATTGGCTCTGGAGGAAATTTTGCTTTATCTGCAGCAAAAGCTTTGATTGACGTTGAAGGAATATCAATAGAGGAGATTGCAAAAAAGGCTATGAAGATAGCTGCCGATATATGTGTTTATACAAACCATAATCTAATTATTGAAAAAATAAAGGAGTAATATGTCAAGAACTTTGTGTACCAATTCTTCTGGTCAACCTGTAGTAGGTCAATCTGATAATAATGATGACTGCAATAAAAAAAACGGCCTCTATGAAAATGAAGGTATAGAAAGTAGCAGCATCCAAAGCTCACAAGCTTTATTAGATGATCTACCACCACAGAAGATAGTTAAAGAGTTGGATAGATTTATAATCGGGCAGAATGACGCAAAGCGCGCTGTTGCTATTGCACTCAGAAATCGTTGGCGTCGAAATAAAGTCCCACTTCCACTACGTGAAGAGATTATACCTAAGAATATACTCATGATAGGCCATACGGGAGTTGGTAAAACTGAAATAGCTCGCCGTTTAGCAAAGCTTGCTGGTGCACCTTTTATAAAAGTTGAAGCAACGAAATTTACTGAAATAGGATATGTTGGACGTGATGTTGACTCGATAATACGTGATTTAGTTGATGCAGCAATAGTTTTAGTTAAGGAAAAAGCACGTAAAGCCTTAACTAAAAAAGCTTTAGGTTTGGCTGAAAAGATAATAGTCAACTCCATGGTTGGTGAAGATGCAACCGAGGAAAGCAAAAAAGTTTTCAGAGAAAGACTGAGAAATAAGGAATTTGAAGATGGAGAAGTTTCTATTAACGTCAGGGAGAGCAAGGGTATGTTACCCACTTTTGATATACCTGGTATGCCAGGTGGGCAAATTGGTGTGATGAACGTAACAGAAATCGTGGGCAAGATGTTTAATGGGAGCAAAAAAACAAAAACTATTACAGTTAAAGTGAAAGAAGCACGTGAAATATTGATTAATGAAGAAAGCGAAAGGTTAATGGATGAAGACAAGATAATCAAAGAAGCGATTGATCTTGTTAGCAATGAAGGCATAGTATTTTTAGATGAAATAGATAAAATTGCAGCACGTACAGAAATAAAAGGTGAAGTCAACAGAGAAGGAGTGCAGCGCGATCTGTTACCATTACTTGAGGGAACAACTGTTTCAACTAAGTATGGCCCCGTAAAAACAGACTATATATTATTTATTGCATCTGGTGCCTTTCATTTATCTAAGCCATCTGATCTTTTACCAGAATTACAGGGTAGATTGCCAATTAGAGTGGAACTTAAGGCGCTTACTCAAGAGGATCTAATAAAAATATTAAAGGAACCAGAATCTAGTTTGTTAAAACAGTATATAGCGTTAATGAAAACGGAAAATGTAACACTTGAGTTTACTGATGATGGTATAGAGACTATAGCTGAAATAGCATTTACAGTTAATAGAGAAGTGGAAAATATAGGTGCAAGAAGACTTCATACTGTCATGGAGAAGCTTTTGGATGAAATAAGTTTTATCGCTTCTGAAAAAAATAGTGAAAAATTTGTTATAGATAGCAAATATGTAAGAGATAAACTAGAGTCAATTTCAAAGCAGCTTGATTTATCTAAATTTATACTTTAGAGGAAGCCTACTTTAAGTAATATAGAGCATTCAAGAGGTTTTATTTTTTCTTACTTCGTAATTCTTTAAGCTATTTTTCAATAGTAGAATTCAAGCTTAAATCAATTATTGAGATATTTTCTTCATCAAAATCTATTTCTTTTATTAATATACCAGTTAAAAGATCAGGTGGAGAAAGAACTGTTCTTTTATTACCAGCTCTCATTCCCACAACTCCAAGTTCTATAGCAAGTGGTATTTTTTTGTCACCAACCTTAAACTGCACTATTTGATCTTTGATTATATACTCACCATTATGTCTCTTTATGCTATATTGAACTGATATCTCATCGCCACATTTTACTCGCTTTCCAGTTTTGTTAATTAAGTCATTAAAAATCATCAGGTTATTTACTGAATCGGGATATTTATCTTTTACTTCAATCAGTTTGATGTAATAAGAGTTAAAACTCATTTTGTTGTCATCAGCAGCAATAGTAACTACACGCTCTCCGCCTTCTTTCATACCTATTACCCCTAAACTCACTTCTTTTAAGTAATCCTGACCTATTTTCAAATTGACATCAGTCGGAAGTAGCGTTGCTAGGTTGTTGGAGACTTTGTACATTTGTAGCAGAACTTCTTGGCCACAGAAAACTTTACTGCCACTACCTTCAGTAATTTCATAAAAGTTTATCATCTCTTCTTCTTTTTGCTGTGTTATTTCTTCTAAATATTCTGCTAACCCATGCTTTTCAATATAACGATCAAGAGCTGATTCAAGTATCGGCCTGACCAAATAACTTGCTATCATCTGTGTCAAACCACCATGTGTAGCATTTATTTCGTAAAGCTTTTCCCTTTTCTCTGGTTTATCTTTGTTTATATAAACAATCGTAATTATAAAAGCAGAAGCTAAAGTGAGAATCATTACTACAGAGATAAACATTTGTAATATAATTTTTCTAACCATCTTTTTTTACTTGATTCAATAAATCATATAAGTCACTAGTATTCCCTGAAAGCGTACTTAAATTATCTGAGGCCTGTTTAAAGAGACTATCTATATAGTTTTCCATTTCATTTTTTCCAAGCACGGACATTAAATTGTTTGTTTTATCTTGCTCATAATCTTCGATATCATCCTTGGCTTGAAAAATAAGCCCTAGATTTATTCCATAGTTATATAATGCTTCCCGCTCCTTGTCTGTAGCGCCTCCTATTATAGCCCCTATTTCACATGAAGCTGCAAATAGTTTTGCAGTTTTCATCAAATGAATTTCTTTTATTTTGTCAAAATCTGCACCTATATCTAAAATCTGCCCTCCCACCATTCCCTTCATTCCTATTGCTTGAGAGAGCACTTTTATGATCTCACAATTTAACAAAGATAATACCTCAAAAGCCAGGGTAAGTAATGCATCTCCGGCCAGTACTGCTGTTGCTTCACCAAATTTTTTGTGGCAGCTTGGCTGGCCTCTGCGGGTGTCACTGTTATCCATACATGGCAGATCATCGTGAATGAGGGAGTAAGCATGAATAAATTCAATTGCTGCTGCTGCTGTTATTGCTTTTTCAACCTTTATGTTGAATATCGACGAAGATGCTATAACTAAAAAAGAACGTATATGTTTTGCAGGAGCAAGAAGCACATAACGCATAGCTGATATAAGTTTATTCTCGCTATTTTCAGGTAAGAGCTTATTCACTTCTACAACAAGCAAATTTTTTGTTGTTTCGTCTAGCATTTTTAAATTTATTAACTATCGAGTGCTAAGAGATAGGAAGTTTTTAATAGTTTATATAATCATAAAAGCTATTGCAAACATCAAAATTTCTTATAACATCAGAGAATAGGTTATTTTTTAGTAAGAAATGAACGAATTGGCAAAAAGCACTAGAGAAGATATAGAAGAAAAAGTAAAGAAGATTATACTAGAGCACATCAGTAAGGATGTAGAGGGATTTAGTAGTTCTTCAAAGCTTTCAGACCATGGCACAGATAGTTTAGATGCAGTTGAAATAATCATGGCAGCTGAAGAAGAATTTGGTATAGAGATTCCTGATGAAGATGCGCAAAAAATGGAAACTATGGAACAGATAGTTGAATATGTAGTAAACAAAGCAAACAATTGATGTTGAATGAGCAAAAGAGTAGTAGTTACCGGTGTTGGCTTAATTACTCCACTAGCAGCAGATGTTAATAACACCTGGTTAAAGCTGAAAGAAGGTAAATCTGGCATAAAAGCAATCAGTACAGATAGGTTCAACTCTTCTGATCTTGCTTGCAGGGTTGCAGGACAGGTATCCTACAACGCTGAAAGCTGTTTTAATCCGCTAGATTATATTTCTGAAAAAGACCTAAAAAGAACAGATCGTTTTATTCACTACGGAATTGCAGCAGCTGTTCAGGCAGTAGAAGATTCACTAATTTTGGAAAATAAAAATATTAATAAAGAGCGAATAGGTGTAGCTATTGGTTCTGGTATAGGTGGTCTTCCATCAATTCAGGAAAATGTAATTACCATGCAGGAGAAGGGGCCTAGACGTGTTAGCCCATTTTTTGTTCCTGCAAGTCTAATAAATTTGATATCTGGTCATATTTCTATTAAATACGAATTTATAGGTCCAAATGACTCAGCGGTTACTGCATGTGCAACAGGTGCGCATGCGATTATAAACTCAGCAAGAGCTATAAAACTCGGTGAAGCTGACATTATGATTGCAGGCGGAGCAGAAAGTGCGTTATGCAGAGTTGGAATTGCAGGTTTTGCATCGATGAAGGCGCTATCAACTAAATTCAATGATAAGCCTGAAGAGGCCTCAAGGCCATGGGACGAAGAACGCGATGGATTTGTCATGGGCGAAGGGGCAGGTATATTAGTTCTGGAAGAATATGAACATGCAAAAAAAAGGGAAGCAAAAATATATGCAGAACTCACTGGATATGGACTCACAGGAGATGCGCACCACATCACAGCACCACATCCAGAAGGAAGAGGCGCACTGAAGGCAATGGAACTTGCTTTAAGGAGTGCACAAGTAAGCCCAAGTCAAATTGGGTATATCAATGCACATGGGACTTCAACAACACTTGGGGATAAAGTTGAAGTAATAGCAATGAAGCAGTTATTCGGTGACTATGCCTATAAAATACCTGTTTCCTCGACTAAATCTTCTATAGGACATTTACTTGGTGCCGCAGGAAGTGTTGAAGCAATATTTAGTATCCTTGCATTAAACAATGGAATTGTTCCACCAACTTTAAACCTACACAAACCTTCAGAAGGGTGTGATTTAAATTTTGTACCACTTAAAGCTCAAGAGCATAAAATTCAATATGCGCTTTCTAATTCATTTGGTTTTGGTGGTACCAACGCGTCTCTCATCTTTGGAAAGGTGTAGTTAATTATGCTATTTTGAATCGACTACGAAAATGTTATTCGAGTAGCTGAAACTGGAATCCAGTTAAATTGGTCAGCATAAAAGTAATGTTGAAATATAACATTTTGATGATGAAGAAATGGATCCCAGTGTCAGCTACTTGAATGACAGAAGAAGAAAAAGCAAAATTTTGCCTTTTACCGCTAACCTATTATACTTACTTGATAAGTTCTATCGCTTGATTAAATGCATAAAATATTAGTAAGAAGTAACCATAAGCCCTTGATTGGAAAAATCAAGATTAATGGTTCAAAGAATGCCGTCTTGCCAATAATGGCGGCAAGCTTGTTTAGTAATTCTTCAATAACTTTGCATAACGTACCTGATTTAATTGACGTGCATTTGATGTCTGAGCTGCTTAAGAGTCTTGGTGCAGAAGTAAATTTTATATGCAATAAAGACTATAAAGCAAATCATACTTTGGAAATTGACTGTAGCAATATCAATAACCATTTAATATCACATGAAATTGCAAGCAGACTGCGAGCATCTTTTTTAATGCTAGGTCCAATGCTCAGCAGATTTGGTAGAGTTTCAACAGTATTTCCTGGTGGATGTAATATTGGAAAACGTCCTGTTGACATTCATATCAAGGCACTTGAAGCAATGGGAGCTAAAATTGAAATTGATAGCTGTAATATAACTGCAACAACAAAGGGAAAATTGCAAGGCAAAGAAATAACATTTGAAAAAGTAAGTGTTGGCGCAACAGAAAACATAATCATGGCAGCAACACTTGCAGAAGGAGTAACAACAATAAACAATGCCGCAACGGAGCCGGAAGTTCTTGATTTAATAGAGTTTCTAAAAAAAATGGGTGCCAATATTGAAGTTAACAACACAAAAATCACAATAGAAGGCGTTGATGAATTAAACGGATGTGTCCACACAATCATACCAGATCGGATAGAGGCCGGTACTTATGCTTTGGCTGCTGTCATTACCGACGGCGAGCTAAAGTTAGAAGGAGTAAGTTTGTCTGATATAGAATGTATTGCAAATGAATTGAAGACTATAGGAGCCAGAGTTGAGTTACATGATGATGGTATTATTATTTCTAGAAAAAATGGCTCTATTAAATCTGCTCACGTTGCAACAAATCCATATCCCAACTTTCCCAGTGATATGCAACCACAACTAATGTCTGCTATGTCAATTGCAGGTGGAATATCAATCATTGAAGAGAACGTTTTTGAAAGTAGATTTGCACATGCAAATGAGCTAAGAAAATTAGGTGCTAATATCAGCATCGAAAAAAATAAAGCTACTATAAGTGGAATAAAGAGCTTATCTGGAGCTAATCTGCATGCTAATGACTTAAGGTCAACAGCAGCTTTAATTCTCGCTTCTTTGGTAGCTAAAGGAGAAACTACAATAAATAACTCACATCATTTATGGAGAGGCTATGAAGCAATGCACGAAAAACTCAATTCATGCGGGGCTGATATTTTCGTTTCATCTTGAGGATATATTATGAATGAGACAACTAAGCGAGCTACAGTAAAAGAAATAGATGACATTCTATACGAAGAACATAAGGTGTTAGATCATGGATTTGTTCGAGTAATTGATTATATGGGCTCTGATAGCGCCATAGTTCAAGCTGCTCGTGTTTCTTATGGAAAAGGAACAAAACAGATAAATCAAGATGAAGCGCTTATAAAATATTTGATGAGACATCATCATACAACTCCATTTGAAATGTGTGAAATTAAGTTTCACGTGAAACTTCCAATTTTTATTGCAAGACAGTGGATAAGACACAGAACTGCAAATGTGAATGAATATTCCGGAAGGTATTCGATACTTGATAATGAATTTTATATACCAGAACAGGTTGCAAAACAATCTGATAATAATAAACAAGGCAGCGGTGAAGCTTTTGACTCAAGTACTTCAAAAGAAATAATAGATTCTCTAATAAATGATTCTAATTTAGTATATTCTCATTATGAGAAATTTATTGAACAGGGCCTTGCAAGAGAAATTGCCCGAACTAATCTAACACTTAATTACTATACTCAGTTTTATTGGAAAATAGATTTACACAACCTTCTTCACTTTTTAAGGCTTAGAGCTGATAAGCACGCCCAATATGAAATTAGAGTCTATGCAGAAGTTATGCTGGACATAGTAAAGAAATGGGTTCCGCTGGCCTATAATGCTTTCATTGAATACTCCTTAAAATCAGCCTGCATTTCAAAAACTGGTCTTGAGATAATTCGCAGATTAATAAAAGGAGAAAATGTTACGAGAGAAGAAAGTGGCATTGGTAAAAGAGAATGGGATGAGTTGATGTCTATACTTGGTAAATAATCTTGAAGATAAATGTATAGTTGTTATTTACATAGCGTTTGCAGGATAGCTGTACAAAACCCAAACCAGTCATAGCTGTACGAACATTGTGGCAATTTGCATAGTAAACGATGTCATTCCAGTGCTTGACACTGGAATCCAGGAATTTTGATTCTAAATTGGGTATTGGTCTTAAATTAAAATACACGTTTTTGATGAGATTATATGAACACTGGATCCCAGTGTCAGGGCACTGGGATGACAGGAGAGGAAAACGCTGGCATGACAGGAGAAGGAAACACTGGCATGACAGCAGATGAAACCACTGGAACATTTATTTTTGAAAGTAAATTACATAGTAGATGGTCAGTACTTGATACTGGAATCTAGTCCTTAAGATCAAGTTATGTCCACTTACAGACTTGCAGGTGTGAGCAACAATTTATTAATTCCTTTATCAACTGATATATCAATTATTTTTGAATTTGTTCTTTCTGTTGTTTCATAAAGTTTTTCAGCTTTCTTTGAAATCAGTGTTGCATTTCTAAGTCCAATATGAACTTCGCAATAATCTGCAAAATTTTCAACATACATATCATATGAATAATGGTTTACAGCAAGTTCCATTACCCTACAAACTTCCTCTAATGTAAAATTAGCAGCTCCTGTATCAGGACAAAAGCCAACCGCTCCTTTATTAGGGTCAAAAAATATGTATTTATCATTCTCTGCTTTATACACCAACATAGAATGCCCCTCATCCTTAATGACATCTTCTTCATTACAAGCATAGCAAAAATAACTAAATTCTAAGTAGCATCCTATCTTCACATCATTTAAGAAACGTTTGATTTGTTCTTGGTTAGTATAGACCCATACTTTTGTTGAAGATAGATCGTTACATAATTGCTTATATATTATCTCATCATAATAAAATGGATCTCCTTCTCGCCTTTTAATGCCCTGAACATCAATAATAGGTAAGAATTGCGATAAAAACTGCATCATTAATAACTTAATCGTTTGTTCTTTTTTTCCATTAATATAATTCATAAAATCTTGTTCAGATATAATATTACCAGACTTGCAAAATCCAACAAAATCTTGCCTATTCTCTAATTTCATAAAAGTAATAAGGTAATTTAATGAGTGACATAACCCTTCTTTGGGATCAAAACTTAAAACTTCTTCAAATCTATCTTTTAATTGTACAATTTTAGATATACTATCTGACATGCAATTATTCAAATCAAATTGAATGGCTTGCTCACTTTCAAATAATTTATTATATTGTCTTTCAGCTGATAAACTTGGTGCTTTATACACATATCTACCATTTTCTTTACGTATACTTTTTATGTTTTTAATGATACCACGTTCTATGTTTTTGCTGATAGCCATTTTGTGCTTCCTTATGGTGTCAAATTTATTTAAAAAATCCGCAATTTCTTCCTTTGAAAATGCTTGTTCAATTTTTCCATTCTTAGTTTTAAAAAACAATCTAATTCTAGGATGTTTTTTATCAGTATAGACTTTTAATACAATAGATTGAGCAATGCGATTAACATATTTTGGCATATTGATTATTAAGATATTAACTATATATCTTAATAATAGTATAACCTACACCACTTGTCAATTAATATATTAGTAAATTAGTACTATTTATTATATAAAAAAGTAAATTACATAGTGGATGGTCAGTGCTTAACACTGGAATCCAGGAATTTTGATTCTAAATTGGGTATTGGTCTTAAAACGTTTGTGATGAGATTATATGAAAAACTGGATCCCAGTGTCGGAACTCCTAGTACAACATTGCATAATTTTATTATGGCTATTTTGATCAAAATTTGCAAGACTTTTTATGCGAAATACTATATACAAGTGATTGTGATTGATTTCAATTTGATGAATTAACATTCTAATAATATTTTGTTTAGTCTGCCAATCTACCAGATCAAGTTTTGATTCAACACTTGAGGAAAAGTTTTTCAAGCTATCTGTAACAAGGCTCAATTCTTGTTGTAATTTCTTTTGATCAAGTACTTTTTCTTTTTCCTCCTCAATTTCTTTCAAATGCTGTTTCATTGTTGTAATTCTTGGTTCAAATTCTTCTTGGCTTATAAACCCTTTAGAATAGCTATCAATAAATTTTTTGATACTTAATCTTAGCTTACTTTCTTGCTTTTCACGTGTTTGATTATGCAAAGGTTTTTTGTTCTCTGACAATCTACGTTGATATTCATTTGCAATCCTATCTGGCTCTTTTAATATACTCTTAACTTCTTCCCATATAACTGTATCAAGTACATCAGTACGTATTGCTTTATTGTCACATACTCTGTTACCATTAAACCTGCAGCCAGAGCAACGGTAGTAAGAATACCGCTTATTTCTACTATATGCACCACAATAAGTATATTGGCAGCGCTGACATACTGTTAAACTCCGCAACAAAAACGTTTCTTTTCTTTCCCGTACTCTTGCTCTTTGTCTATTTTCAGTTAGCTGTACTTGCACTGAATCAAATAAATTATCACTGATTATTTTTGGCACTGAAACATAAATCCAGTTCTCTTTATCATTACTAAAATGACCATTTTTGAGTCTACCACAAGTTCCTTTTTTTGATTTCCTTACTTGTGGTTTCGAGCATGCCTTAGTTTTACCATAAGCTGCTCGTCCTATATAAGCAGGATTTCTTAACATTTTCCAGATAGTACTTCTTTTCCAATGTTCTTTTCCTGTTTGTGTTATTACTGGTATCTCGCTAAGTCTACGTATAACTTCATTGATGCTTACTCTTTCTTGGCCAATCCAATTAAATATTTTGCACACTACATCTGCTTCTTCTTGATTAATTTCAAACTGAGCACTTCCTTCACCTACATGTTTTGCTATGTAGCGATAACCATAAGGTGCATTACTCATTACGCTTATGCGACCAGTTTTAGCTGCATGAAGTTTTCCCCTGCGATTACGTTCCATAATTTTTGCACGCTCATACTCTGCTACTAATCCTTGAATTCCTAAAAACATATTAGATTCTGGGTTATCCTCAAATTTGTGGTTTAGAAAAATAACCTCTGATCCTGCTTTTCTAAATTCTTCGAGTAAGAGCGCTTGGTATGCAGATTTCCGTGATAGCCGATCAGGTGAATGAATGTATATCTTATCAATCTTACCTTCTGCTACTCTATCACGTAAATTTTCTAAGCCAGGACGTTCTAAATTTGATCCACTATAACCATTATCGACAAACTTATGCTCATCTAATAACTCATGTCCATCACTACCAATGCGACGCTCCAATTCTACAATCTGACTCTCTATCGTATTCTCCTGTGCCTGTTGTCTTGATGAAACTCTTGCATACAAGCTTACGGTTGTCATTTTCTTCTACCTCCTTTGTTTTACATTTCAATAATTGTTCATAAGCATCTGCTAGATATGTATCTGCCAATCGATTAGGCTTATAACCCCAATAAATAGCCAACTCTCCTTTTTGCATGTTTTTCTTCCTGTGAATTTTTTTATAGGTTAGGAGACTTCTATTAAACTAAATCAATGCACACCTTATTTAAGAAAGCTATCTAGTTCACACAAATTCTCCTTAATTAAATATACAAGATTTGAAGAAATTATGTCCAAAAAATCTTTGCTCGAATTGTCATATTATGTATAATATAGCTTATTTAGTGTGTTATGAATGTTCATCCAAGTTACGAATTCTGGGAGAGTGATTTAGAAGTTCCCGTTAATCTTTTACTAGATCGCTTTCAAGATTCAAAGATACGCCAATCCTGGCTTGACTCCCTTTCTGGTAAGCAACTGAGCATCATTTTTCAGCATTGCTTTAAAAATCATTTAAATGGACAGCTTTTTCAAGATGGAGGTTATGATGATAGATCCACTCAACAAAAACGTAAGATACTTGCTAATTACTCTGACTCTCTTTTTAACTATTATCTCATTAGCCACTTTGATCGTACAAAACTTGAAGCTACAGTTAGTGAAGTAGCAAGATTTGCCCTCACTCAAGAGTTAATGAGATCGTACCTGATAAAAAATAATACTAAGTATGACAAAAGATCCTTGTTATTTTTACTGTTTCACATAAATTGTGAACTTCTAAAATCTGTCTATCACTTTGATAAAGTACAAAAGAAAGGTTTCGTATCATTTGCTCTACAGAAATCACCAAGACAAATAAATACTTCATTTAAAGAGTTTATGTCACAAGAAGCTGTAGAGCAGATACTGAAGTTTGAAAACCAATTGCAGGGTTTTTTCCATCATCAAGATCGGATATATATGTTTGTACGTCGAGGAAGTGACATGGATTTACTGCTTAATTCAAACAAAGTTGTTCATGGTCATAAACCTGAGTGGATGATTTTAGATTTTTCGATTGATGGTACAAAGGTTAATCTCTGTGCTAAAAATACCAATAAAGCTGTGGAAATAGCAAATAGTATTGTAAGTGGTTATTTTAACTGCGAATGTACTTTTGTAAATATACAGGATAAGAACTTTCTACTACAAGTGCATAAATTCCTTCAAGCATGTATAGAGGGTTCTGATCCTAATATTTGTATATTTGAGTTAAATTTTAAGTCAGATTATTTTAAAAATAGTAATACATATCTTACTTTAAGTGTAAAGCCGTATGATCCTATTGCACCAGAGTTACATATTTTAAAGCCAGCTATTGGCAACATACTACAATCTATTCAATCAGCTAAAGTAATGTTCCAAAACAAAAAGGTAACATTTTCTTTCAAATCAAGTGGGGAAATTTATTATTCAGAGCATCCGCTCAATAAAAAAGAAAGAGAGGACCTGAAGAAACATATGGAACAATCTTATGGTCTTAAAATCCTTTCACGAGCAAATTGCTGATCTTTTAAGTTCAAATAGTTCTTGGGTTAATCCAAGTCAAAATCACATTAAAGCAGCAAGATACTTATTCGATCTTGGATTGATAAAAATGCAAGAAAGGTATTATATTGTTTGCTCTTGTGAAGAGGATTATCTTGATTGGCCAAATGTGGTTGATCCAAGTTGTAGCAATGAGATTTTTATCGATTCAGACTTTGATGAAGCATGTGATGACGCTATTTGTGAAAACTGTTCTCGTCATATTTTGCCTAATACTTATAAAAAACAGAGATTTCATCTCTTATCCATATACTTAAATATAGAGAAAATCATAGACTGGTTTGAAACAAAGTTGAATGATTCAAGACTTATGTGGGAAAAAGTGGAAAAAGGAGTTTATTATGTTTGTAATCAAGGTCGTACTGTAAATCTAATAATCCTTGATTTTTGTACTGATGCAATATTTCTAACTATAGATAAACTTAGAGTCCATCCAACAGTTCTCATTACTCTAAAAAAAGATATACCGAATCTATTATTGAGCCTATATGTAGTGCGAATGGTAGAACTGTTTTGTCAGCTTAAGACTTTAACTGAGATATTTCAAGAAGCAGCTAAAAGAGGAGTACCAGAGGTAGTAGAAAATACTTCTTTGCAAGTTTTACCAGCTTCATATATTTCGCTTAAACGTGTTGAACCAATTATACCAACAAAGCTTTTGGAGTTACAGGTAGTTAAAGGTATGGTATATGTTAATAGCGTTGAAGTTATAAATAAAAAAGCTGTGTCATGTCTTAATATTTTTCGAATATTGTTCAAGCAATTTTTACATGACTGTGAAAAAGAATTACCACCTGAAAAACATACACTTCTCAATATTAATCAGTTAGAAAAACTCTTGGGACTTAGTTTAGAAGCAGATTTAGAACATCAAATCAGAAAACCATTAAATAAAATGCAAAGAACAATCAAAACTACACTTGCTGAGAGATTAGGATTAAGTATTGAACGTGATGATGTAATACAAACCCTTGGTTGGCAAAGATCATCACATGGTTATCGTATTAACCCTTTTACTTTGACTATAAAAAAATAGAGTTTTTTGTTATCAAAAATAGTTTTTTTCAGCTCCATGAATAAATTTTCCCACTCCACGTGCAAATGGTCCTGTTTTAATATCGAGCCATTTATCCTCTTTTGAACCATTAGCCATTCCTTTAACTATTTGCTTTGCCTGTAAAAGCTCTTGCACTATACGCTCTAATCTATCTCTTCCCATACTATGAAAAACTTCAGGCAGTCTATGTCGTTGTTTATGTATTCCTGCACTTCCTGTGTGAGTAAATGGATGTCCTGAAATAGCAGCTCGCGCAATTGAATCAATAAGATATATTTTAAGATCTTTATCGCTAATATTTTGAGCTTTTAATTGTTCAGTGATGTCTTCCAATAGCCCTGTTTCTTCATTTCTTAGGTAAGTGCGTATGGTACGATCAGCCAGGCCATTTGCTTTAACAACAGCTCCATAAAATAGTGCATTTTGTCTTGGGATTTTTCCAATTGACCTAAAAATCATTGGTTTAGTCATATCTTCAACAGGCCAAAAAGCAAAAGAACACCTGACTCCATTTACGAGAGCAGAAGTGCCTCGAATAGCATCTCGTGCTTGCTCTACTGTTGATATAGGCTTTTCTCCCTTCAGCTTTCTCATATGATGTGCAGTAATTATTGAAGCTCCAGTGCTACATGCTAAATCAGATAATAAACACATGAGATAATCCCCTACTGCTGGATCAGCATTTAAATCTGCATGAATGAAAGAAGCAAGGGGATCAAATATAATGAGCTTTAAATCCTTTATCCTGCTCAGCTGCTTCATTACCGACTCAAATTCTGGAGAGATTTCTACAACTTTACCGCGAACGTTCTTAAGTATGGTAAGAGATCCTCCGATGTTTGGTAATGGTACAATAAATAGCCTACCTTTATATTTCAATCTCTCGCATTTTGGATCAAGTCGTTCTAAGCGACGATGTATTTCATTTGTATCATCCTCCGCAGAAAATACCACCACAGATCCATGTTCAGTAACAAGTGGACCAAATCCGCATACCTGATCTATGCTACCTGCAACCTTGAGGGCTAGGTCAAGAAGTAGCATACCTTTGCCTGTATCTCCCATTGCAGCCAAAATGGAGGTTACACCCAAAGGAAATAATCCTTCAACCAAGAATCTTTGCTTTGGTACTGGGCCTACAAAACGCTCTACGCTCCAGCTAAAAATATCAAGTGGTGGTTTAATAATTATTTTTCTTGAGTTTTTTTCGATAAATTCTTCAATATTTATTCCCTCTAACACACAATCAGCAGCATCCCAACTCTTTGGTTTATTCGGTGGAATCTTAAGCGTAGCAAGTGATGCAACACCAAGTTCTAAAAGTCTCTTTTCAGCGTTTTTGGTATATTTATTACCTGCTTCATCGTTGTCTGGCCAAATAATAATATGCTTGCCCTTAAGCGGAGTCCAATCCGTTTTATCAATAGGCGCATTTGCTCCAAACATTGCTGTTGTTGCAGTTATTCCTTTCTCTATAAGTGCTTCTGCGCATTTTTCTCCTTCAACCAGAACAACCTTATCAGATTTTAAAATACCTGGAATGTTGTAGAGTGGCCTTATTTCTGGCTCTTTGAATCTTTGTTTTTTAACATCAAATGGTTTAAACTGTTTTTTCTCTAAAGGAGGATCATAACGGTAGACTATTACAATCAATTGGTTATTTTCATCGTAGTAGTTCCAACTACAAGTTAAGTATTGTTCTAAATTTCTCTGTTCTTTGAAGTTGGTTTTTCCAAGCCATTCACTTATTGAGAGCATTACTTCAGGAAACTCTATTCTCGCATTCTTCCCGTGTACCGTTGCCCAAAGATCAATAATGTCACCACCTTCTCCAGTTGCAAAATCTTTCCATAATCCGGCTCTTTCGCCTGTTAACTCTATTACAGTACTTTTGCCCTTGTTACCCTGTACATCACCTACATAAAACTTATCACCACGAAATGTCCCTCTTGGTAAAAGATGAAAAAGACAAGATCTGATGTTTTGCAAAAGCTGAGTTTTTAGCTCTAGCATAGTGTCGGTTTTTGTGGATAAATTAAGCCGTAGCTATAATTTTAGAGTTCTGCCAACGCCCATTTACTCTGCTAATGAATTTTGCTGGTATTGATTTACCGTTTCTTAGCTCATATACTACTTGCAAGATATTTGCACGTTTATTTGGTTGAAACATTACCATACCAGATGTATAAAAACTTCTTAAAGCATTAGCACCAATTAAAGCTTGAAAAGGACTTTTTGCGAGTGTAGCTGTGGATACTTTTCTGGTATGACGTGTAATAATGATTCCAGCCATAGGATTAATTATAGAACGTAATTTTTCTATTCTGCTTTGCAGGCCAGAAAACATATTTTCATAGTCAAGAGAATCCAAAACGATAAGATCTATCGTTTTAAATTTTTCTCCTATTATATCTTTTATTCTCTCTATACCTTCATCATTTAAAGTTAATCTCATCTTTGTAGTAACAATCAAGTTTTCCTCTGCTAGATTTGGCAGCCTTTGATTAGTTATGATTTGTTGTATACGTTCTCTGATGTAATTGTACTCCATCTCATTTTGCAGATAGACTATTTTTAGCGGTCTTGCTGACTTCATCTTAAGAAACGACACTCCTGCTGCAAGATGTGCAAGCAAAGAGAGAAGAAAATAACTTTTGCCAACCTTTGGCGTACCACCAATGACTAAAAGACCACCTGGAGTGAGAATTCGTGGAGCTATTATATCTTCTGGTATTGGTGATTGATCACTTAAGTACTGCTTTACAGAAAATATTTTTTCTTCTCTTTTCCCCCCTTTTTTTTCTCCACTCTTTGATTTTTTATTGAGCCACTTTCTAGCAGAATATATATCACCCTTAATTAAAATCCAAAGATCAATAATATCACCACCAGTTCCTTCAGTAAAATTACGCCAATCACCAGCTTCCTTACCTACTATTTTAACTGTAATTGTATTTCCATTTAAGTCTCCAATATAAGTTTTTTCTCGGTAAAACTCACCATTTGGAAGTAGGTAAGAAACACACTCCTTGATATTATCAATCAATAACATCTTTAACTCTTTTTGCTTTTTAGACATAAAATTCCCATACATATTTTTCATACGTGTAAAGTTGAGATTAGCTAGCTCACAAACAGTTTCAAAAGATTTTGAATTCAGCCAATTAATTGCTTCTTCTCTTAGCTTTGGGTTTTTTCCTACTGCGTCCTGAATACCTCTAGTAACGACAGCAGACCAAAGCTTTTCCTCGTCGTACTTCAAAATGGTACTCTGTCAATTTCATAATTTTTGCGGTATTCTGGAGTAACTACCGAGGCAATTTTGTTCTTCTCTCCATATTCATCAGTTATAACACCTACCTTTACTGTAAACTCTAAGCCATTTAATTCTGCAACTGAATTTAACTTACGAGCAAGGATTGCATTTTCTGAGTTATCATGTGGATGAATGTCACGTGCCGATTCCAAGATACTGCGAAGCATAGAACGACCCATTTCTCCCCAAGTATCTTCTGCTTTACTACTTTTAATACCAATTATTTGATAAATTTTGTGCTTTGCGTATGGGCCTTCAATAACGGTAAATTCTGTATTTAAATAAATGCTACCGGTAGTGGGGCTTTTAGTAAACCAATGCTCATAACCTCCAGGCTTGATTGTCATTTTTACCTTTACTATTGTACCTTTTGGTATCAATCTACTTTGCGGTTTTACAGTGTTAAAATCAGTTAATAGGTTTTGTAACATATATCACTCTCCATGTTTAAATTTTAAAACTTGCTTTTAATCTTTGTAAGCAGCTTGCCTAAATGCGGTTCTTCAACCATACTCAGGCGTCCACTGCGGTCTTTAGCTGGGTATCCCCAAGGGTTTAAAGTGTGGCAAACAAAAGAGCGTTTCTCCGTTCCATCATCTCTCTTGATTCCAACCATACTGATTACTTCATCAACTATTCCAGGAATCTCACTAGCAGTTTTAGTCCCTTCGCATTGAGGTAGCCAAATTGGACGATTGAAATCATCGAGATATTGACCTAAAGTGCCAACTATGATGATGTCTTTGTCTCTGATGTGTTGAAATTGATTGAGCCAAGCCATCATTTCCTGAGCAAGTAATCCATATGCAGCTCTCATGTCCTGTTTTCCCGATCTCTCAGAAAAAGCTTCAGGTTGCATTTTTGCCCATAATAGACATAAACGTGAAGCAACGGTTATACTATCTACAAAGATGCATCGGTATTTAGAAAACTCAGGGAAAAGATCTTTGTACTTACCAGATACATGTTCATGGTGTCTTTGGCTATATGCTTGATCATACTTCAGCGCAGGATTAGGCCCCCCTATAAGACAAGCAATATCTCTAGCTTCATTCCAAGTGCGAAGACTAATTGAATCTCCTTGCCAATCTTGAACAGCAAGAAGCCCTGCTTCAAAATCAAGGCAAAGTGTTGGTTCATCTACGGTCTTTAGGAGACTTGTTTTACCAATACCATAAGGACCAAAGATGACCATTTTTACAGTTGATATTGTTTGCAATCTTTCATTATTATTCAAAATTTTAAGAACCATTATTTATCCATGCTACGATGTATATATATACAAGAAAGGCAAAAATTTTGTTCAATTTTTCTTTTTGCCTTCGTAGTAAATAGGAGAAAGTTTGGCACGTATCTTCTTGATAATATTGTTTAAAGTGGTTCTTGAAACGTTGTTCATTTTGGCAACTTCATGTAAGTTAAAAAATTTAAGTTGCTCACATATATTTTGCCATTCCTTTGGTAAAACCGAGATCATATAGTCTACATCAATGCGTTTTGTTATTTCACCCTCAAATAGCTCTGTTACATCAATACTAATGTAATTGTTGATATCACGTTTTGCACATCGCTGTTTCTTTAGCAAGTTAATAGCTTTATTTTCAGTTAATCTTGCTACAAAGGTGTTAAAGCTACTTTTGTCTTCATCATACTGATCAAGACATGGCCAAATTTCACAGAAGAGTTCTTGTTCAAGGTCTTCATGATTCTCATCAATAAAGCACTTAGCAAGTTTCAGTCTATAAGCTTGGTATTTTACGTTTTTAACAATTATAGCTATATTTTTTAACTTCATGGTTTTCCCTAAAACAAATTAATGCTTTAAGGATGGAAGTTATTAATGCCCTTATGTAGGACAGGAGCAAAAATAAATAATACTGATGCAATTTTTAATCTATTGATATTCTATTGTTTTTTTTTGAGAATAATACTGATGCAATTTAAAATAATACAGTTCAGGTTTTTGGAACCTATTTTGAATGGATTTCAATATTTTTAAGAATGGGTAGCTCAGGCTTCCTAAAGTTATATTAAAAACATATAAGAATTTCATATTTTGAAATTCAATATCACCTAAAGAGCTAAAAATGTGGATTTTGCTATTAAAAGAATAGCTTAAATTTTTAAGAGGAAAATAGTTGAAAAGTATGCTCTCTATAACCTTAAGTTCCGTTCCTAATTACTGGCTTCCTAAATCAGGAATTAGGAAGCAGGAATCTAGAATTAGCCTGTATGGCTGGTTTTCACCATGCGTTCCTAAAACCGTTCCTAGGAACGGCATATCTGAAGTCCGCCAATATGGAGGATTCTAGCTTCCTGAAACCCTTATATATAATATATATATATAATACATATATAAAAATATACACATATATAAAAACATATAAAATATAAAAGTAGAATAATAAAAAAACCTCTAAAAGTAGAAAAATCATGTTTAGAAGGTTTTCAAATTCGAGAATTATAAAAAAAAATTCCTAAAAATTTGAAGATTTTTTGGACGAAAATTTTTCAAATCTTGTATATATATGTACACAACAATTGAAAGGCTTGGTAAACAAACTGGCTGTAAAAGAGTTTTTATGTTAGTTGTTAAATTTCGAAAATTAAAGATTTTTTGGACGTAATTTTTTCAAATCTTGTATATATATGTACTCGGCAATTGAAAGGAAATGCTCACCCTAGATCTTGGCAAACAAACCGGCTGGACTATTTTAAATGATGGAATAGTGCAAAGTGGAAGTAAGAGTTTTCATGTTAGCAGGTTTAGTGGTGGTGGAATGCAGTTTTTAAATTTTCGTAATTGGCTTAATTCACTTAAGTATAAATTTCCAGGCATTGAAGTTGTATACTTTGAAGAAGTGAGAAGACACTTGGGAACTGATGCTGCACATATCTATGGAGGGTTTTTAGCACACCTTTCTGCTTGGTGTGAAGAAAGTAATATTCCCTATCAAGGTGTTTCGGTTAAGACTATTAAACGTTTTATAACTGGCAAGGGCAATGCAAGTAAAGCTGATGTAATTGAAGCAGTGCAGGAAAAGGGTTTTTGTCCAACAGATGATAATGAAGCAGATTCTTTAGCATTAATGTTCTATGTTATGAATTTTAGTAAAGATTTTAATACGTTGGAAATATCATAAAAAGTGGGTCCTTCCGGCCATGCTGGCGGATTTGGTGGTCCTGACCTCGGGCCTTCTTTAGCGTTAGACATATTTCAAATGTTAACTACTTACGAAATTATAGCTGAGCAGTGCTAAAATAAGGAGAAAAAAAAGGTGAGAATTACGCAAGCAGAATGGGCAAGGGAAAAAGGGTTTTCGAGGCAATATGTCTGTTCTTTAGTAAAAAAAGGAATAGTTGAGCTGGAAGATGGACTTATTGACCGAGAACAAGCAAATGAAGCGGTAGCAGCAATAAGAGATCCAAGTCAACCACTGAGGAGAAAAGAGCGCGGAGAAACACTTTCAACGATATTGCTAAAAACGCGAATAAAAAATGAAATGGAGCGGGGTAAACTTTTGGAAGCTAAAGTGAAGGCTGAAGTTGGCAAGTTTGTATCAATCGAAGAGGTAAAAACTGAAGCATTTAACGTAGCAAGAGTTGTCCGTAATAATTTGCTCAATATTCCAGATAGAGTTTCAGCGCTGTTTGGATCACTAAGTGACACTGAAAAGATCCATATGGCGCTAACTGAGGAGATTACAAACTCATTACAAGAATTATCTAATACTAAATTTCAAATATAAAAAAGATTTTGAATATAAAATGACTGATAACTTAAGTTTAGAGTTAATAAAGTGTCTCATTAATCAGCCAGAAGTGGATGTAAATGTTAGAGGATTAAATGGAAAAACTCCACTACATTGCGCTATAGAGTTTGATGAATTAAGCATGGTGGATTTGTTACTCACGAAGAAGAATATTAATCCTTTTGTGGAAGATAATGAAGGTAAAACATCTCTTGATTACGCCAAAGAAGGGAAAAAAGCAGAAATATTACAAGCGCTAATTAATAACAAATACGGATCAGAACAAGATAACTTACTTCATTTAGCTGCAATGATAGGTGAAGTTAATGCAGTTAGATATTTGATAAGAAAAGGTGTTGACGTTAATGTACGAAATGCTCTGCATCATACTCCATTACATCTAGCAGCAGGAATAGGACATGCAGAAGTTGTAAAGATTTTGATAAGAGAAGGAAAAGCTGAAATAGATGTCTTTGATGCGCGAAATCAGACACCAATGCACTATGCAGTTAATAATAAAAAGTTAGAGATAGTAAAGTTACTGCTGAAACTTGGAGCAGATGTAAATAGTGCACGTATGGGACAAAACTCAATGAAATTGTCGCCTGTTCATATAGCTGTAAGTAATACTAATTACGATGAAAGAGACTTATGTCTTGATATTCTCAAATGCTTAATAAGGGAGCCTAATGCTCAAGTCAATTTACAAGATTACGAAAATAAAACGCCACTACATTACGCTGAAAGACTTAAAACAATAGAGGTTTTACTAACACGAGAAGATATAGACCCTCTGGTAAAAGACGATAGCGGCAAGACACCATTTGATTACGCTAAACCTGAGATAAAGAAGGCTTTGATGAGTAATAAATACGGTTCTGAAAAGAATAGTCTACTCCATTTAGCTGCACAAAGAGGAGAAATTGAGATTGTAGAGTCTATCTTAAAAGAAGAAATTGATATTGATATTTCAAATAATAAGGGTCTATCACCGATTTACCTTGCTGCAGAAAAAGGGCATTTACATGTAGTAAAGTTATTGCTGAAAAAAGGAGCAAATTATACACCTGTTTTACATTTAGCAATCAAATCAAACAATTTAGAGTTATTTAAAGTTTTGTTTACTGAAAAAAATGGGTCATTGCTCTGCAAAGATACCGTTGTTAATTTTCCAACCCTTCATAATAAATATACAGCACAGAGAGAAATAGCAGATAAAAGGACGAAAAAACATAATAATATTATCTGTATCTGTATTACAGTTAGCGCAGTAGCAATGGCAGCATATATAGGTTTAACGGTAACAGCAATAAGCAGTGCAATCATTTTTGCAACAATAACAGGGGTATTTGCGCTTGTTATAGCAATAATGATAAGTGAGATGAACAAAAGATATATAGAAAACGAATTTCAGAAAAAGATGTTTATGGAATTGGAAGAGTGTAGTTCTACTGTTAATGATGTTGAGATAGAACCAGTTATGAGTAGATGCAGGCAATGATATACGCAACATCTTTTTCTGAAGGTTTAAGACCAGATCCAGAGCTTAAAGTATCAGAGTGGGCGAATGAGTATCGAGTTTTAGCGCCAACTGCAGCATCAGAGCCAGGAAAGTGGAGAACGGAAAGAACTCCTTATTTAAAAGAAATCATGGATTCACTATCACCATCTTCACCTGCAGAAAAAGTAGTATTCATGAAAGGAGCGCAGATTGGGGGAACAGAAGCTGGTAACAATTGGATAGGCTATATTATCGATCAAACACCAGGTCCAATGCTGGTAGTACAGCCAACAGTTGAAATGGGAAAGCGTTGGTCAAAAGGAAGATTTGCGCCACTGATTGAAAGTACACCATGTTTAAAAAATAAAGTAAAAGATCCAAGATCAAGAGATTCAGGCAATACTGTGCAAAGTAAAGAGTTTCCTGGGGGAATAGTAGTAATAACTGGAGCAAATAGCAGTGTAGGCCTCCGATCTATGCCAGTAAAATATCTCTTTCTGGATGAGATAGATGCGTATCCAGGAGATTCAGGAGGAGAAGGAGATCCAGTACTGCTCAGTATTGCTCGAACTAATACATTTGCACGGCGAAAGATTTTTTTAGTATCAACACCAACGATTCATGGAATAAGCAGAATTGAGAAGGAGTTTGAAGCAACAGATAAGAGAGATATTTTTTTGTACCATGTCCGCATTGTAATTACTATCAAGTTCTAAAATGGTCACAAATAAAATGGGAAAATAACGACTCAAGAACAGCACATTATGTCTGCACTGAATGTAGCGGCAAAATAGAAAATCATCAAAAGACAGAGATGCTAGAACGTGGAGAATGGAGAGCTACAGAGGCAAAAGAAGGGGAGAAAAAAGGATTTCATCTTTCAAGTCTTTATAGTCCAGTTGGCTGGTATAGTTGGCAACAAGCAGTAGAGGACTTTCTCCATGCAAAGGAAAGTGAACAATTACTGAAAGTTTGGATAAATACCACGCTTGGAGAAACCTGGGTAGATAAAGGAGAAGTACCGGACTGGAAGCAATTATTTAACAGGAGAGAATTTTTTCAGATTGGCACAGTACCAAAAGGCGAAGTAGTTCTCACAGCAGGAGTAGATGTTCAAAAAGATCGCTTGGAAGTAGAAGTTGTAGCCTGGGGAAAAGGCAGAGAAAATTGGTCAATAGACTACCGAGTATTTGAAGGAGATACAGGAAGTGGAGAAGTATGGAAAAAGCTTTCAGAGCTGTTAAATCATCATTTTATCGGTGAAAATGGTCTTGAATACATGATAAGCATGATGGCAGTAGATGCAGGATATGCGACACAAGAAGTATACAATTGGATAAGAGGTCATCAAGGCTGTGGAAGAGTAATGGCAGTCAAAGGTGTAAATAAAGCTCTAGTACCACTTAGCAGTCCAAGCAGAGTAGATATAACAGTTGGTGGGCAAAAGCTGAAAAGAGGAATAAAGCTCTGGCCAGTAGGAGTATCAATATTAAAGTCAGAACTTTTTCAATTACTTAATGTTTTAAAAGAAGAAGAGAAAGTGCCAGCAGGGTATTGTCATTTTCCGGAGTATGCACCTGAATATTTTAAGCAGCTAACGGCAGAGCAATTAGTCAGTAAAGTAGTGAAAGGATATACCAAACAAGAGTGGCGAAAGGTAAGAGAGAGAAATGAAGTACTAGATTGCCGAATTTATGCAAGAGCAGCATCGATAGCACTGGGAATAGATAGATGGCCAGAGAGTAAATGGAATAGTTTGAGTGGAAAAATGGAAAGCAAAAAGCCTAAAAAAGTAAGACAGAGTAAGTGGCTTGGTAATCAAAATGTACAGTGAAGAATATTTAACTCAAGTTGAGAAAGCAATTCAAAAACTGCAAAGCGGAGAAAGAGTTGTCTCAATTGCATATGGTGACCATGTGGTGAGATATGCAGAAGTAGATATAAATGATTTACTAAGCTTAAGACAAAGAATTAAAGCAGAGTTAAAAGTTGCAGGCATGAAGCCAAAGAGGAAAATTGTTTTTTCAACGAGTAAAGGAATTTTATAAATGCTGCTAAAAACCTTCAAGCAATTATTTAACAAACCAAAGATAAAAAGCTCAGCATGGGATGCAGCAGGCTCAGGAAGAAGATTTTTTCACTTTCAACCAGAGTTAGGAAGTATAAACAATTTGCTGTCTCAAAACCTTGAAACTTTACGTAGTCGATCACGTGATATGGTGAGAAAAAATCCATATGCAGCAAATATCATTGATACAATAGTAAGTAACTCTATTGGAACAGGAATAAAACCGCAATCAAAAGCAAGAGATGGAGAATTTCGAAAGAAAGTACAAGAATTATGGCTAAGATGGACAGATGAAGCAGATAGTAACGGAGTAAGTGATTTTTATGGATTACAAGCTCTAGTATGCAGAAGTATGATAGAGGGAGGAGAATGTTTTGTACGCCTCCGAAATCGTAAACTCGAAGATGGATTTTCTGTACCATTACAACTGCAAGTACTTGAGTCTGAACATTTAGATAATAAAACAAATCAAACTTTAGGAAATGGTAATGTAATAAGAAACGGGATTGAGTTTAACAGGCTTGGGCAAAGAGAAGCATACTACCTATTTAAAGAACACCCTGGTGAAAGTATGTTTGGAGAATCAGTGAGAGTGCCAGCAAATGATGTTTTACATATTTATAGACCATTAAGACCTGGGCAAATCAGAGGGGAGCCTTGGCTTTCTAATATACTGCTGAAGCTTTATGAGCTTGATCAATATGATGATGCAGAGCTGGTGAGAAAGAAAACTGCAGCAATGTTTGCAGGGTTTATTACGAGACTTGATCCTGAAGCAAATATTTTAGGAGAAAGTGAAAGTAATGAGCAAGGAGTAGCACTATCTGGTTTAGAGCCAGGAACAATGCAGCTTTTAGACCCAGGAGAAGACATAAAATTTTCAGAGCCGTCAGATGTAGGAGGAAGTTATGAAGCGTTTATGAAACAGCAACTCAGGGCAATAGCGATTGGTACAGGGATAACATATGAGCAACTAACAGGAGATTTAACCGGTGTTAATTATTCATCAATTAGAGCAGGATTAATAGAGTTTCGTAGGAGATGTACAATGTTACAGCATAACATAATGGTATTTCAGTTTTGCCGTCCTGTATGGGATAGGTGGTTAGAGTTAGCACTACTTTCTGGAGAGCTAGACATAGGTGAAGAATGGACAAAGGGAAAAGAAGGAGCAAAAAAAGAAGTAAAATGGATACCACAGGGATTTGATTGGGTCGATCCGCTAAAAGATCAGCAAGCACAGCAAATGGCAGTAAGAAATGGATTCAAGAGTCGAGCGGAAGTAGTATCAGAAATGGGTTATGATGTAGAAGAAATTGACCAAGAAATAGCAGAAGATCAAAGACGTGCAAGTGAACTGGGCTTAAGTTTTGATTCTGACGTTACGGCCAATCAAGAGGTGATATGAAACAACAATGGCTAAACAGATGTGTAATGGTAGAACCAAGGAGTTTTGAGTTACTGTCACTACAAACAGGAAAGCAGCCTATCTTTAAAAATATAAAACATGCAGTAAGAAATAGTGAAAGAGGAATAATACCGATACATGGCATTTTAACTAAAAAACCTGGTGCATTTGATGAAATGCTCGGAATGACATCATATGAGCAAATAGAAGAACAAATTACACAAGCATTAGCAGATAGTAGCATAGAGACAATTATACTGGAAATAGATAGCCCCGGAGGAGAGGTAAACGGTATATTTGACCTAGCTGACTTTATTTATGAATCAAGAGGAAAAAAGAGGATAATAGCGATAGCAAATGATGATGCATATTCTGCTGCGTACGCTATAGCTTCTAGCGCTGAAAAGATTTTTCTCACCCGCACTTCAGGAGTTGGGAGTATAGGAGTAATAGCAAGTCATATAGATCAAAGTGGATTTGATGAAAAATGTGGAATAAAATATACCACAGTGTTTGCAGGAAGTAGAAAAAATGATTTAAATCCACATGAGCCAATAACTTCTGAGAGTTTAGAAAATCTAAAAAGCGAAGTGAATCGTTTATATGAAATGCTGGTTGAGCTAATAGCACGGAATAGAAACCTCTCTGTAGAGGCAATAAAAAATACTGAAGCAGGGCTTTATTTTGGTGAAAATGCAGTAGAGATAGGTCTTGCAGACGGAATTACAATTCTTTCAGAGTTTAAATATATTAATAAAAACAGGAGTATTACTATGAACGAACAAACTATAACTGACCTAAAAGAAGAAACTAATAATTTAACTAAGTATCGTACTGAAGTTCTTGAATTAATACGTTTATGTAATATATCAAAGATGCCAGAGAAAATAGGAGAATTTATTGAGCAGAGTGTAAGTGTTGAGCAAGCAAGGGAAGTTTTAATGGAATTACTTGCAGAAAGAACAAAGAAGACAGAGATAATAAGTACAATACCACAGAATTCAGGAGAAGAGTTGATGATGCAGGTAGCGAAAAGTCGTAGGCATTTAAAATATATAACAAAAGGAGAAAAGCAAAATGAGTAGTATAACAGAACAAAATAACCTTGGTGATCTTCTAAAATATGAAGCATCAAATTTATATTCACGAGATCAAATAACTGTTGCCAAAGGACAGAATCTCAAGCTTGGTGCAGTAGTTGCTAAAAAGACTGAAGATGGTTTTATTAGGGTCTTAAATCTAACAGCAACCGATGGCACACAAACGGCAATAGGAGTAATTTCAAGTGATGTAAACGCAAAGGAAAATGCTAAAGGAGTAATTATTGCTCGCGGTGCAATGCTAGCAGATCATGCAGTTGTATGGCCAGCAAATATCACTGAAGAGCAGAAAAATGCAGCAATAAAGCAACTTGAAACACGAGGGATCATTATCCGTAAAGCAGTCTAAAGCTATATTAAACAATAAAAAACACAAAGGGGGAAAAGAAAAAATGCAAAATCCATTTACAAATACAGCATTTAGTATGACGGCACTAACTAATGCGATAAATATATTGCCGATAAATTATGGACGGGTTGAAAATTTAAATTTATTTCCAAGTAGGTCAGTAAGATTTAGACATATTACCATAGAAGAGCAAAATGGAGTATTAAGTTTACTACCAACGCAAGTACCCGGAGCACCAGCAACAGTAGGAAAAAGAGGAAAAAGAAAGGTAAGAACATTTACGATTCCACATATTCCGCATGATGATGTAGTGTTACCAGAAGAAGTACAGGGAATAAGAGCATTTGGATCAGAAAGTGAACTTAAAGCGCTGGCAGATGTAATAACTGACCATTTGCAGCTAATGAGAAATAAACATGCAATAACGTTGGAGCATTTGCGTATGGGAGCGCTGAAAGGAATAATTCTGGACGCAGATGGCAGTGAATTGTTAAATCTGTACAACGAATTTGAAATAACACCAAAAGTAGTAAATTTTGCACTGGGAGCAGCGATAACTGATGTAAAACGTAAGTGTCTGGAAGTATTGAGGCACATAGAAGATAATCTAAGTGGTGAATATATGACAGGAATTCATGCTTTAGTAAGCCCTGAGTTTTTTGATGCACTTACTTCTCATGCTAAAGTGAAAGAAGCATATGAGAGATGGCAAGAAGGAGCAGCGCTAAGAAATGATATGAGGTCAGGATTTACGTTCTGTGGAATAACGTTTGAGGAATATAGAGGACAAGCAACTGATCCTGAAGGAACCGTGAGAAGATTTATAGAAAGGGATACGGGGCACTGTTTTCCAGTAGGAACAGCAAGCACATTTACAACATATTTTGCACCAGCAGATTTTAATGAAACAGTGAATACTCTTGGACAGCCACTCTATGCAAAACAAGAGCCAAGAAGATTTGATAGAGGGACTGATTTGCATACGCAGTCAAACCCTCTGCCAATGTGCCACCGTCCAGCAATACTAGTCAAGATCGTTGCAACATAGGTAGAGCAAATATAAAGCGGTGTGAGGCAGAAGAATGCTTTACCTCTTCTTAGCATATAAATGTTAGTATATAGCGGAGAAATGTGCAAGAGAATATTAAGAGATTATTTAAAGATTGTTTTGCTCATTTAGGAAAAGTAGCTTTGTATGAATCAAAGGATAAGTCATATATGGTACAAGTACTAAAGCAACAGCCAGATAAATTATACGAGATTGGTGAAGGACAATTTGTGGGAGAGATGCTTTTTCTTGAGGTAAATGTTTTTGATGTACTGAGGCCAATGGTGGGAGATATTTTTGTTATTGATGGTCGTAAATATAAAGTATATTCTCCACCACTGCGAGATAATTCAGGAATAGTTTGGAATATAAACTGTACAGTACTTGAAGAGAAAGATGTTTAAAATTGAAGTTAATGAAAACATTGAGAGAATTACTCACGACATTGATGCTAACAAAGCTAAAGTAGAGTTGGCAGCGGTAAGAGCGCTAAACAAAACGGCACTATGGTTAAAATCTCAGGCTGTCCGAGAAATCAGTGAAGAAAAGCAAATTAGGCTGAAAGTAATTAGAAAAAGACTAAGAATCATCAAGTCAAGAAAAAGCACTTTGAAAGTTTTAATTAGAGCATATCTGTATGATATAAATATAAAACAAGCAAAAATAAGAACAGCATTTAATGATGAATTTATGGCAACAATGCCAAGAGGCTATCGTGGTATTTTTAAACGTGTAGGAAGAACAGCACTACCGATACAGGAGGTTAAACTACCACTTGAACCTGAGGCTTCAAGGATAATAGAAAATCTTGTTAATTATGAAGTTGAAAGGATATTTGAAAAATATTTTACACATGAGTTATTTTATGACGGCATTTTGGACTAATTTACATGAGGCAATTTGTAATACGCTAAAGGCAGAGATACCAGCAATTCAAACTTGTGAGGTTTATCCAGCAATCAGGAAAGAATTGATAGCACCAGCAGTATTTATAGAACTTAGTGGCTTTGAAAAAGGACATGATCCAGGAACAGAAGAATTAGCGCTGAGAGCAAAATTTGAAGCACGAATTGTGATTGATAGCACAATAGAAAATGCACCTATTATTGTCAGAGCATTGGCGGCAGAAGTAGCAAGAGTGGTAAATAAAAACACTTGGAAAGTGGAGAAAATTTCACCAGGAGAATTTATCTCAGGAGGAGGAGATGATTTTAGGCCAGAGCTCGATGCATATTTAGTGTGGATGGTAGAGTGGGTGCATGAAGTACATCTTGGTGATTCAGTATGGGCAGAGAGTAGTATTCCGCCGAGTACTGTTTACATTGGGTTTACGCCTGATATTGGAGTTGCTAATAAGCATAAATATGTAAAGGTTGGCAAAAATGATGAATAGTTTTGAAGATGCGAACTTACTAATAAAACTTAATAACTTGATTAGAGTTGGCACAGTCGAAGAAGTAGGCTGTGGAACGGCTAAGGTACGTGTAAAAATGATAGGTAATATATTAACAGACTGGTTGCCATGGGTAACAGCAAGAGCTGGAGAAGACAGAAGTTGGTCTGCACCAAGTATTGGAGAACAGGTGATAGTACTTTCGCCATCTGGTGAAATTGCCAAAGGGATTGTCTTACCTGCAATTTATTATAAAAAATATCCTATTCCAGAAGGAAGTAAGGAAGAAGTAAGCGGTTTTGTTTTTAAAGATGGAACAGTTATTTACTATGACCGAAATGGTCATAAGTTTACAATTTCTGTCAAAGAAGAAGGAGCTCTTGTTTTTGCAGTGAAAGAAACGCAAATGGAAGTAACTAGTAAGGAAGTTATTTTAAAAACGGGAAAATCAAGTTCAAATATAACTGATGAAAAGATTGTCTTACAGGTTGGGAACTCAAGTCTAGAGATTACTGAGAGTGGCATTAAGTTAAATGCGAAAAAAATAGATTTAAACTAGCCGGAGAAAAATGTTAGAGCTAATAATGATAAGGGTATTATGATTGGTGATATTGAGTATACCTCTCAAACATCAGAATTAAGTGGATATGAATCAGGATGTGAAGATGAGTCAAGAAGAGAGGAGGAAACAAGAGGTTCATTGTTAGGGCAAAAACGACTTTCAGAATCAGACAAAGATTTAAGTTTGGCAAAACAGGGAAAAGTTGTTCGTTTTGGTGATATGTGTAACCAACATGGAGATTATTTACAAAGCCCTGGCATAGGAGGAAGCAGTAATGTGTTTGTAAATGGTAGGCCTGTGCATCGTCAAGGAGATGAATGGTCACAACATGCATCAACAGACCCTTATAAACCACCACATACTAGTCAATCCCTTCTTGAGGGGTCAGATTCAGTGTTTGTAAATGGCAAAGCCATTGCTCGTACTGGTGACCTAATTTCCTGTGGAGCAGTGGCAGAACAAGGAAGCAATGATGTCTTTGCAGGGTAAGTGATATGCGTGGTATGAATTCTGAAACTGGTAAAACAATAAGTGGTATAGAGCATTTAAAACAATCAATAGTTGATATTTTAACTACACCAATTGGTGCTCGTGTTATGCGCCGAGATTATGGATCAAGGTTATTTGAGCTGATTGATCATCCAATTGTACCTGGTTTTGCACAAGAGCTTTATGCAGCAGTTGCAGAAGCATTAGAAAAGTGGGAGCGTCGATTTAAGCTTAAACGTGTACAAATAACAGAAATAAAAGAAGGTAAAGTAACTCTCATTTTAGAAGGAATCTATCTGCCAAATGGAAAGCCGATCCGCCTTGATGGTATTATAGTATAAGGTAGTAGGATGAAAACACCAAATATTGTCGAAACATTAAAATTTGAGGAAATCTTTTCGCGAATGAAAGAAGAGTTAGTGCGTCGGAATGCAAGTTTTTCTGCACTAACTGAGAGTGATCCAGCAATAAAGATACTGGAAGTAGCAGCCTGGCGTGAACTTTTGCTTAGGCAAAGGATTAATGATGCAGCACAGGCAAATTTACTTGCTTTTGCAAGAGGTAATGACCTTGATCACTTGGCTGAATTTTATGGTGTGCTGAGAAAGGAGTCAGAGAATGATGAATCCTTAAGGAAGCGGGTAAAAGCCAAAATTGTTGGTTGGTCAACAGCAGGGAGTAAAGAGCATTATCGCTATCATGCATTATCTGCTGACACGAGAGTAAAAGATGCGCAAGTGGTATCACCTATACCAGGAAGTGTACAGATTTCAATACTTTCCACAGAAAATGGTGGAGTACCTTCAGAAGAATTGCTAGAGATCGTCAGAAATCACGTTATTCGCGATGATATTCGTGTATTAACAGATACGCTTACAGTTATTGGCTGTGGTATTATTCCCATTACTATTCATGCTAAAGTGCATATTTACCCTACTGCATCAAAAGATGTTATCGAAGCTGCAAAGGAACAATTTATCAAAGGTCTTGAGTCTACTAAAGGTTTAGGGTGGAATGTAACCAGGTCCTGGATTATTGCTCATCTTTTTACAGAAGGTATACAAAATATAGAGCTTACAGAGCCAATAGAAGACATAATTGTACAAAATAATGAATGCGTTGCTTTAAGTGATTTAAGTGTTAGGTAAAAATTGGTGATACTTCCTCCAAATGCTTCAAAGCAAGAGCAAATACTTACAGACATAATTAATTATTCTCTTGATGCAAATTCTCTACGGGGATTTAAATTTAACCCACAGACTGAAATGTTGCCGTGGCTAGTAGCGGAATACGGCTTGGGAGAAATTTTATCCTGGGGTAAGAAAGCTACTAAGAGTGCATTAAAAGAATGGGTCTTAGCTAAGCAAAACGGAATAAGATTTCAACGTTTGCGCGGTACACCACAGTCACTGAAGATGGCGCTGAAATGGGCAAACATTGATAATATTACCATTCAAGAAGAACCACCAGGAGAGCATTTTGCTGAATTTCAAATTGGCATCTCTGATGTTCCTAATGACTTTTTTGTCGATAGTGTAATTGCTCTGGCAAAACTTTCTGCACCGGCAAGATCTCGATTAATGCGAATATTCAATGATTATTACAATGCTCAGCGGTTTATGTTAGATGAAAGTATTTTTGGAGATCTTCTTTCAGACTACTCGGGTGTAAGAATAGCAAAAGAAGGGCCAGTATTATCGTTTGGAAGAAAAAACTCATTTGAGCTAAAAATAGGAAATCCAAGATTTAAATTTAGCACTTTTAGATCACATTATGATAGAAGTTACAGTAATGATTTATATAGGTTGGATGTTGCAGTATTAGGAGAGACAGAGCCTCACACCAAGAATTACAACGGTATATATGAAAGAAGTCACGAGTGGTATAACTTAAAAGCACTATATCCTCTACCACAGGGTTTATTGCCAGAAATTAAGTTTGCTAAAGCGTTGATAGTATTATCAGATCAACCATTTTTTTTTGGTCTAGTTTATGGGGTGCATTATAGCATCAATAGCACTGGGAATAGACAGATGGCCAGAGAGTAAATGGAATAGTTTGAGTGGAAAAATGGAAAGCAAAAAGCCCAAAAAAGTAAGACAGAGTAAGTGGTTGAAAAATGTATAACGAAGAGTATTTGTCTCAAATTGAACAAGCAATAAAGAAGCTTCAGAGTGGCGAAAGAGTGGTATCAATTGCATATGGTGACCATGTTGTGAGATATGCTGAAGTAGATATAGATGATTTACTAAGCTTAAGACAACGAATTAAGGCTGAATTGAAAATTGCAGGTATGAAGCCAAAGAGGAAAATTGTTTTTTCAACGAGTAAGGGGATCATATAATAATAAAAGTTGTTGAAAGGAACTTTATGACAAAAGTTATAGCAAAAGAATATACAGAATTTTTAGAGCAGCTCAAAGAACAGATTGCTACTAGTCGTTATAAAGCAGCACTAGCAGTAAATAGCAAGCTTATTGTGCTTTACCACCATATTGGTACAGAGATCTTAAAACGCCAAAAAGAGCATGGCTGGGGTGCTAAAATCATAGATCAGCTAAGTAAGGATTTGAGAAGCGCATTTCCAGAAATGAAGGGATTTAGTGCTAGGAATCTTACTTATATGCGTCAATTTGCTGCAGAATATCAAGATACTGAATTTACGCAGCAGGTTGCTGCACAATTGCCTTGGTTTCATATTGTAGTTATTTTAGATAAAGTAAAAGATCCAAAAGAAAGACTATTTTATTTTCAAAAAGCTATAGAGCACGGCTGGTCACGTAGTATAATGGTGATGCAAATCGAACGTGAATTGCACAAACGTCAAGGAAAAGCTGTTACTAACTTCAAAGATAAATTACCTTCTCCGCAGTCAGATTTAGCACATTATACATTAAAAGATCCATATATTTTTGATTTTTTGAGTATAGGAGACGATGCTCACGAAAGAGAAGTAGAAAAAGGTCTTGTAGGCCATATGGAGAAGTTTTTGCTAGAACTTGGTGAAGGGTTTGCATTTGTTGGTAGGCAATTTCACTTAGATGTTGGAAATAAAGACTTTTATATTGATTTATTGTTTTACCATTTAAAGTTACGTTGCTTTGTAGTAATCGAGCTAAAAGACAAAGATTTCAAGCCAGAGTATGCAGGTAAAATGAATTTTTATCTTTCAGCCGTTGATGATTTACTAAAGCACGAAACAGATCAACCATCTATAGGATTAATTTTATGCAAGTCAAAGGATAACGTACTAGCTAAGTATACACTGAAAGACATAAATAAACCGATAGGGTTGGCAGAATATAAAATTACTGAAAATCTACCAAAGAATATAAAGGCAGCTTTACCAACAGTAGAAGAGCTAGAGGCTGAGTTATCCAAAGTTTCAGATAAAGAAAAGTAATGCTACTCAAATCATTCAAGCAACTATTCAATAAACCAAAACCAAAAAGTTCTGCATGGGACGCTGCAGGATCAGGAAGAAGGATAATGTATTGGCAAGGAGAAACAGGAAGCATAAACAATTTGCTGTCTCAAAGCCTTGAGCACTTACGTAGTCGATCACGTGATATGGTGAGAAAAAATCCATATGCAGCAAATATCATTGATACAATAGTAAGTAACTCTATTGGAACAGGAATAAAACCGCAATCAAAAGCAAAGAATGCAGAATTTAGAAAGAAAGTGCAAGAATTATGGCTAAGATGGACAGATGAAGCAGATAGTAACGGAGTAAGTGATTTTTATGGATTACAAGCTCTAGTATGCAGAAGTATGATAGAGGGAGGAGAATGTTTTGTACGACTCCGAACAAGAAAGCTAGAGGATGGATTTTCTGTACCATTACAACTGCAAGTACTTGAGTCTGAACATTTAGATAATAAAACAAATCAAACTTTAGGAAATGGTAATGTAATAAGAAACGGCATTGAGTTTAACAGGCTTGGACAAAGAGAGGCATATTACTTATTTAGAGAACACCCTGGTGAAGGTTCGTTTGGTGAATCAGTGAGAGTGCCAGCAAATGATGTTTTACATATTTATAGACCACTAAGACCTGGTCAGATTCGAGGAGAGCCATGGCTTTCGAGTATACTTCTGAAACTTTATGAGCTTGATCAATATGATGATGCAGAGCTGGTGAGAAAGAAAACTGCAGCAATGTTTGCTGGATTTATTACGAGACTCGATCCAGAAGCAAATATCATGGGAGAAGGTGAAAGTAATGAGCAAGGAGTAGCACTATCAGGTTTAGAGCCAGGAACAATGCAGCTTTTAGACCCAGGAGAGGATATAAAATTTTCAGAACCGTCAGATCAACTATGTTTTTTAAAATTTTTTGAATTTAGTTTCATTACAACTTTTGTTTGTAATTTTGTTTTTTATTCGAGTAAAAAGTGCATTTTTGACAATAAAAACCCTAACTTAATCATAGAAAAATTTTGTATCAAACAACAGTTACTGCTTAGATCTTATGGTTAACGAATATGTGTATAAATACTTTAAATGTGTGTAGACGTATTTATCCACATATTCGTTAACCTATTTTCTATGCAGATTTTTTTAATTCACATTGACTGCTTCTTTAAGCCTCGCATTGGCAATTACTATGATTTTACGCATTAGAGCTGTCATAGCCACCATCTTCTTTTTACCTTTACCAACAAGCCTTGAATAGAAGGCACCAAGCGCAGACTTAGACCTTGAAGCAGACATCGCAGCTGTAAAAAGCTTTTCACGAACGTTGCTTCTGCCACCACTTATTCTGCGATAACCAATAGTTTTACCACTTTCTTTCGGATGAGGTGCAACTCCAGCAAGACTTGCAATTTCTCCCCTACTTACATAACCAAGTTCTGGCATTAGACACAGAAAATCTTGAGATAATTTTGCACCTATTCCTGGAACTGTTTTAAGGATTTTTTGGCGCTTTTGTAACTCTGGATTCTCATCAATAATTTTTTGTATGGTATTGTTGAGCTCATCTATCTGGCTATTAAAGAATTCAATAGTTTTCTGACAGCTTTCTTTTATATGGTCGTTTTCAGGTGCTGCAAGCCTAGATTTCTCTTGAGCTCTCATTTTTGTAATGTCATCACGACGTTGACAAAGTGCAACTAAGGTTGTTTGTTCTTTTGACATAGGTGCAAATAGAGATAGAGTACTATAGCGTTCAAACCCATACTGAGCAAGGGCTCTTGCATCTGATTGATCAGACTTTGCTAAAGTTCCATGAGATAGAACAAAGCTTTTTACTTTGCGAGTATTAGCTCGATGTACAGCAATATCTTTATCAACAAGAAAATGTGCTAAGCCAAGCTCATATTTTCCAGTGTTTTCCAGAGTTACTAAAGAATTAGGTAAGATATTTGAAAAATCTTGAAACAATTGTTGCCAGCCAGCAGTATCATTGTCGAATTCGACAGCGTTCTTCTGTTTGTGAACTGCAACAACATTTTTAAATTTTCCGATATCAATGCCAATAAAATTTTGATAAGATGTAATCATAATAACCTCGATTAGTTTTAATTAATTTAAGATTGTAAACGGGTGCATACATATGTCCCATGCAACTATTCAAACGTATCGAGAGATGGGCTAGTGTACCTTGATCCGAACGGTTATAATACCAACAGTTGGTCGGTCGCACACGCCCGTGATAACTCTATTCCTATAGTGAGTAGGGTTATCTTCCCTCTTATCTCCTTTATATCATATTTTTAACTTACAATAGTTGGAATTTGGGAGATATCAATGCTTGTTTTGCACCAACTGCTTATAAAGAAATAGAGCATACATTTTACTTAAGTGAAGATAAACTCTCTGAGCAGATTTGGAATTTTCGACGTACACCAATTTTAGAGCGGTTTAGTATAACTTATTACTACGAAGCAAAGAGTTTTACTGATCAAAGAATAATAGAGTCTAATTTAAGGGAATATCATATTGATTGTCAAAATGACTCAGATTTAAAACAGAAAGATCCTATTCATGAGCTAGAAAATTACGTAGCAGTATTTTACCCAGGTATGGTCACTTGGCATGAACATCGCCACTTAAATCGCCCTTGGAAAAATTTTGAGCCCATTATTACAAAAAAATTGGACGTTTTTTCTACGAATCTTGTATATATATAATATCAATCACGCAATCAGACATGTCAATACTGACACAATCAGGCAGAGCAGCTATTGCTGCGAGCATAAAAGAGCAACCAATACATCTTGCTTGGGGATCTGGAGATTCTACCTGGGAAAGCAGCTACAAAGTTGAAAAAACTTTTACAGCAGGCGGCAAGATAAGTTTAGATCACCACACTATTAAAGATGTAAAAGTTTATACAGGGCAAACAATTTATCAGTCAAGCATAGATTATATAGTTGATGGTAGCTCAGGCGCTATTGAGCGTGTAGAAAATGGTGCAATTATAGCAGATAGCGTAATCACTATAGAGTATACTCAAGACACACCACCGGAACTAATTACTTCTGCAACATTAATTAAGGAAGTTGGACGTCGTGTTGTTGATGAGGTGCTCTTTTGCAGTGGTGATGAGAATGGAGAACTTGTGACTCCATCTGGAAGGTTTAAACCATCGAATGTACCAATCAATAATCTGTATCTTAAATTTACTTTCGATTTCACGGACGCAGCAAATCAAGTAATAAGAGAGCTTGGAGTTATGGTTGGTACAAAGGTGGTAGAAAAATTGCCTCCTGGACAGAGATATTTTGAACCAAAAGATATAGAAGACCATGGAATCTTGCTGATTTTAGAACACACTGTACCACTTATCAGAACTGCTGCCACAAGAGAGACTTTTTCATTTGTTGTAACCTTTTAGAATAAAATGACTTTAAACACCTATTATAACCGCTTTAATCCTGACAAAGAATACGAAAAAAGCTTATTTCTTGCTGGAAGAGGTTTGCAATCTGCAGAATTAAACGAGACTCAGGAGTATGCTCTCTCTAAGCTTAAAGGCATAGGCGATGCAATATTTCGTGATGGTGATGTTATAATAGGAAGCAATTGTATTATAGATAGAGAAACTGGTAAAGTTACGCTTGAATCAGGAAAAATCTATCTTCGTGGAGCGGTTAGAAAAGTTGAAAAAGAAGAGTTTGTTATTCCACTGAGTACCACAGTGCGTATAGGTGTTTATTACGTAGAATCTACCATTACAGAACTTGAGGATGAAAACCTTCGTGATCCTGCTGTTGGTACACGTAACTATCAAGAAGTAGGGGCTGCAAGGCTTAAAGTTTCCACCACTTGGAGTTATCAAGCTGAGGGTGTGACTACTAATGCTTCAGGAGAATTTTATCCAATTTATAACATTGAAAATGGAGTATTGATAGAACATTCACCGCCACCACAAGCAAATATAGTAACTACTGCTCTTGCTCGTTATGACAAAGAAGCAAATGGTTCCTATGTCGTAAATGGTCTTGAAGTAATGTTCCTGCAAAAGGAAGAGGGAGAAGGAGGAAAAAAAATATTTGTGATTAATGAGGGCAAAGCTCATGTTGATGGCTATGAGATTGAGCTACCTCACAGTATTCGTGTTTCTTTTGATGAAGATCCAGATATAAAAGCAGTTGAATCAGAACCACATACTTTTCAGCCAAATAGCCAAAGAGTAATGGAACTTAAAGTTAATGATTTTCCAATAAGTGAAATTAAAAAAGTAGATATAACTGTTCAAAAAACCATTACCGTTACTCATGGTTCATACTCAGGAGCTGTTGATCCAATACCTGACTCTGCAGTACTTGAGATTATTCAAGTTAAACAAGGCAATGTTATTTATGAAAATAGTATAGATTACAAATTAAACGCAGGAAACGTTGATTGGTCATTACCAGGTAAAGAACCAGCTCCTGGAAGTAGTTATCAAATAACTTACCGCTGTCGTACTCATGTAAGTCCTGAAGATATAAGTGAACAGGGATGCAAAGTAAAAGGAGCAGTTGATAACAGCTTGGTTCTGATTGATTACACCTGGAAAATGCCCCGCTATGATTTAATTACTATCGATAGCAAAGGAGTGGTAAGAAGAATAAAAGGAATTTCTCACCCTTGGCGACCATCAATGCCTAGAGCGCCTAGTGGACAACTTTTGCTCTGCTACATTCATCAGACGTGGAAAAAAGGCGAAGGGGTAAAAATAGTGAATAATGCTGTTCATGCTGTACCGATGAATGAGCTTGAAGCAATGAAAAAAGGAATAAATGATCTTTATGCTCTTGTTGCACAGGAACGTCTACGTAGTGATGCAAATTCAAGAGAGCCAACCACGAAAAAAGGAGTATTTGTTGATTCGTTTTTTGACGATGATATGCGTGATCAAGGAGTTTCACAGTCTGCAGCAATAGTAAATAAGGAACTAATTTTACCAATAGATGTAACTATTGCTGATATTGATGGGGAAGAAAAAACTTATTTGTTGCCGTATGAACTTGAACCGGTACTGGAGCAGCTTTTACAGACTAAAGGAGAAAAGATTAATCCATATCAAGCTTTTGATCCAGTCCCGGCACAAATTACTCTAAATAAAAACATTGACCACTGGACGGAGGTTACCACGAATTGGAAAAGTCCAGTAACTAGAGTATTTAATGTTAAAGAAACAACAGAGCTGCTGTCAAGCACCTCATACGAAACTGAATTTATGCGAGAAGCAACTCAAAATTTTGAGATTGAAGGTTTTGCAACTGGTGAAAAGCTTAAGGAATTAAAGTTTGATGGAATTTTTATTCAACCTAAAGCATAGAAAATATTTGAAAGAAAAACATGATCGCAACATTTATTGCTGATAACAGAGGAAAAATAAAAGGAAGATTTACTGTACCAAGAAACATTCCTGCTGGGACTAAGTTAGTGCAGTTCTTCGGTGATAAAGGCAGTTATGGAGAAGCAACTTATACTGGTAAAAAAACAATTACCATAGAGGAAAGAAGAAGAGTTATCGCAGCAAGAAGAGTTGATCCTTTAGCGCAAACATTTACTCTAAATGAAAGTAGGCACATAGGAGGCGTGGAACTATGGTTTGTAAATAAAGGCAAAAAACGTGTTGTTGTGCAGATTAGAGAAACAGCAGTGGGAGTGCCCTCGCAAACTGTCATTGCTGAAAGCTATATTGAGCCAAAAGATATAAAGATAGATGGCACAGCAACACGTATAGAGTGGTCACCAGTGTTTTGCCATGCAGGAGAGGAGTATGCAATAGTACTACTTACTGATGATGCAGATACTGCAGTAAAAATAGCAGAACTTGGCAAATATGATGCAGTAAATAGCCGTTGGGTAACAAGCCAGCCATATCAAGTAGGAGTATTACTTTCATCAAGCAATGCAAGCACCTGGACTCCACATCAAAATTTAGATTTAACGTTTCGGCTTTTGGCTGCAAAATTTAGCGAAAATTCTCACGTTATTGATCTGGGAAAAGTTACAGCAACCAATACTTCAGATTTAATTGTTTTGACGAACGTCGAAAAAGTAGCATTTGATACCAATGTGGAATTTATCTTAACAGATGAAGAGGGAAAAGAGAACTTTTTGTCTGATAATTTGCCACTTGCACTGCGTGAAAGACTATCTGGAGAGCTAACAGTAAAGGCAAGCCTAAAAGGAGGGCGAGAAAAAAGTCCAGTGCTATATCCTGGGTTACAGCTAGTTATGGGTAATATAGGGGAAAAAGGAGATTATGTTACAAGAAGTATTACAGCAGGAGCTAATACTAAAATCACCATAACGTACGATGCGCTGATACCTGGCACTGCAGATGTTAAAGCTTATGTACAAAAAAGCAACAGTGATTGGCAATTAGTAAATTTAACATCAGGAAAACCAATTGGAGAAAATTGGGTAGAGAGAACTCATGTGCTGACAAATTTTAATGCTAATGAGACAAGGATAAAATTAGTTTTAAGTGGAACGGTTATTTATCGTCCTAAAGTCAAAAATCTCAGAGTAATAGTAACATAAAATTTAAATGACTTTTGATCAAACCAAACGAGGATATCCTTTGCCGCATCCAGAGAACATAGCTGTAGAAGATGTAGTACGTATTCGCAGAGCCATAGAAAAGATAGATGAAGATATGAGTGAAAGAGAAGATGAACTTAAAAATAATTTTGAACGATTTAGATTTGAAACTTTTTTGAATTTTTGGGAATGAAAGAAGCAATAGAAGCATTACAGCAAAGGATAAAGGATTTAGCAGCAAATAGCACGGCTGATCAACTGGCATATCTTGCAAAATCGCTGGAATTGATAGCAGATAAAAAAGCTATTGCTGACATTGTACAAATAACTGAAGTAAAAGAGATAATTGATGCACTACAGAGAAGGCTTAAAGATTTAGCAGGAAGTAGTACACCAGATCAACTAGCATATCTTGCTAAAGCACTGGAATCAATAATCGACAAAAGTGCGGTTTCTGAAATTGTACAGATGACAGATGGTAAGTTAAAAGAACTCTTGAGCGCTGCAAGGACGCACTTAAGTGACATAAATAGCAATAAGGAAAATTCAATATCTGCAATAACTGAAGCGAAAACAGATTCTGTCAATGAAATTAACAAGCTTAGGGATAATTCCTTAAACACTTTAAAAGCATCATCAGATTCACATATATCGCTACTTGATACGAGAAAGAATGCCAATATTGCAGCAATAAATAGCATTAGTAACAGTCATAAAGATGGTCTTAAAGGTTTAGTAGAAGATTTTCGTGCTGTTAATAATGTACCACCTGGCTCATCAATTATTGGGGAAATAGAAACTCGTGATAACCAATTAAAAACATCCCTGATAAATGAGGTAAAAACTCGGGATGAACAGTTAAAAGTGTCTCTTATAAATGAAATAAGAAAGCGCAACATGGTTGAACCAGGGTCATTACCTTTCTTATTTGGTGTACTTGGCAGAAAAAATAATTATTTTGGCCACGGAACTTTTACGACAGAGCTTGGAAAGTGGAGTAGTGATATAACAAAAACTGACTATATGTTACAACTACTAGCAGGTAGCCATACGTACAATACAGATTACGTTAGTTTTTATCGGCCAAGACAACTAAGTTTTATAGAGGGAAGTAAAGGAACATTTATTTACGGAGAGTTATGCACAAAAAGTTTTTCGGGTAGTTATGATGAGATATACTATTACCCGTATGCTGCACTTGGAGTAGTATTTGTAAAAAATACAACCAATGTGAACATAAATAAGACAATGGAATTTGTTGGATCATCGTATTCGAGTACGGAGTATGGGGGAGCAGGATTATTTGTGGGAACACCAGATAATACCAATTCTAATAAATCAAGAATTTCAAGAATAATATGGAAAAATGTTTACCAATACACGAGTTCTGATAGCAAATTAGCTGGATCTGGTAATGTGGAGATTCCAGCAGGAAAAACAGTTGCAATATTACTTTACACATCATCTTACCTGTATTCCAGAACACAAGTTAGTCAAGGTATGCTTGCATCAAATTATGTACACAACTATGGTCAATTTATTCAGTGGGGGATTTATAACATACGTAGCAATGTTCTAACTACAGGACTTGAAGTAGATGTGGAGAGAACGCTAAAAGCTTGGCAATGTCCAGGATTATCTAACACGTATGAGATTTGGAGGTAACAAACAATGTCTATCTACATTAGATTTGAAAATGATAAACAAGTAGAAACAACAACACTTGAAAGCAAGCCAACTGAAAATGATTGGTATGAAGCACCAGAAGATTTTGATTGGCAAAAAAGCTATTGTTTAACAGAAGGAGGCAAAATTGCTCAGCGGAATCAAGAAGATATTGAATTGGAGTTACTACAAAATGCGAAGTTTTCTGCACTTTCTAATCTTCATGCTTATTATGATAACTATACTCACCAATACGCAGGATATTCTCATCAGAAGTCTAAGTCGTACGAAATACAAGCAAAAGCCGCAGAGAACATTTTAGCAGCACCAGAATCTATAGACAAAAAAGATGCAGAAATTATAGAGCCATTAGCAAAAGTCCGAGGAATTTCAGTAGTAGAAATGGCAAGAATAATTCAGGAAAAAGCAAAAAGAGCGAAAAAAGCAATAATCAAGTGCGAAGAATTGGTGGATATAGCTGAAAGGGAAATCGGTGAAGCTAAAAGTAAGGAAGAGCTGCAAACTTTGCTAGATAATTGTAAACAAAAAATGCAAGAAAGTTGAAAAGGGGAAAAAGAAATGACAGAACAGTTTCTACATGGAGTAAATGTTATCGAGGTTACCTCAGGAGCGAGGACAGTACGAACAGCTAAATCATCGGTAATTGGAGTAATTGGTACTGCACCTGATGCTGACGGGCAAAAGTTTCCACTAAATAAACCAATATTAATAGCAGGAAGCTTAAAAGAAGCAGCAAAACTTGGTCAATCTGGGACTTTGCCTTCAGCTATTAATGCAATTTTTTCCCAAATTGGTGCAACAGTAGTAGTTATTCGAGTTGAGGAGAAAGTAGAAGAGACGCTCAGCAATGTCATTGGTGGAGTTAACGAAGAAACTGGAGAATATCAGGGAATTCAAGCGTTCTTAAGCAGTGAAAGCATAGTTCATGTTGCGCCAAGAATACTAATTGCACCTCAGTTTACTCATCAATTATCTGGAGATGCTGGAAATCCAGTGGTTAGCGCTTTAATTCCTATAGCAGAAAAGCTAAGAGCAATAATAGTAGCAGATGGACCAAATACCAATGATGAAGAAGCAATAAAATGGAGAAAAAGTGTAGGCAGCTCAAGAGTTTATGTTGTTGATCCGTGGGTTAAGGTTTTTATTGAAGGAAAAGAAGAAATTCTCCCTCCAAGTTCATTTGTAGCTGGTTTAATAGCTAAGATAGATAGCGAGCAAGGCTTCTGGCACTCACCTTCAAATAAAGAGATAAATGGTATTGTTGGAACAAGCAGGCCTATTGATTTTACGCTCGGTAATATAAATTGTAGAGCAAACCACTTGAATGAAAATGAAGTAACAACGATAATTCATCAAAATGGCTATAGGCTTTGGGGAAATAGAACATGTTCAAATGACTCAAAATGGGCTTTTTTGTCAGTGAGAAGGACTGCAGATTTAATCAACGATAGTCTACTTCGAGCTCATTTATGGGCAGTTGATCGCAATATTACCAAAACTTATATAGATGATGTGATTGAGGGGGTAAATTCTTATCTTGCAAATTTAAAAGCGCAAGGGGCGATTATTAGCGGAAAATGTTATGCAACTCCAGAGCTCAATACACCAACAAATATTGCAAGCGGAAAAGTGTCTTTTGATTTTGAGTTCACGCCACCATATCCAGCTGAACAGATTACTTTCAGGTCACACCTTGTGAGTGGCGCAATATTGTAAAAGGAGAAAGAGAGATGTTACCAAAGATCCTAAAGAATTTTAACGTATTTGTTGATGGTCGTGGCTATGCAGGAAAAATAGATGAAGTAACCTTGCCAAAACTTACCATAAAAACAGAAGAATACAGAGCTGGTGGTATGGATATTCCAATAAATATTGATATGGGCATGGAAAAGCTTGAAGCAGATTTCACTTTTTCTGAATATGACTCTGAGCTCTTTAGACTTTTCGGATTGATAAACAATAATGCTGTTTCTCTTACTTTAAGAGGAGGTTTGCAGGGAAGTAGTGATGCCGAATCAGTAGTAATTAACTTAAGAGGGCTCTTTAAGGAACTTGATTTTGGTAACTGGAAGGCTGCTGAAAAAGCAACACTAAAATGTATAATTGCTGCCAACTATTATAAGCTTACCATTGATGGCAGAGAATTGATTGAAATTGACGCTGAGAATATGATTCGCAAGATCGATGGTGTTGATCAAATGACTTCTATGCGCACAGCTTTAGGAATTTAACTAAAAGGGTAAAACAATGCAAAAAATTAAATTAACTGAACCAATAAAAATCGATGGAATTTTAGTTTCAGAGCTAACTCTACGCCGTCCAAAAGTTCGAGATCGTTTAGCTGTTGAACGTATGGGTAATAGCGATGCAGAGAAAGAAGTAGCACTGATTGCAAATCTTGCAAGTATTTCAAGAGAAGCAGTAGAAGAATTTGATTTAGCAGACTACAATAAGATTCAAGAAACGTTACAAGGTTTTTTGTCTCAGCAGAAGAATTGAGGTTGAGCATATTATCACTTAGCTCAATGGTTGGTGGTGGAATCAATCAGTGGCTTGATATGGATATTGAAGAATTTATTACTTGGTTTGAAAGTAGCGGAAAATTATACAAATGAAGGCAATTTCTATAGTAATTGGAGCAACACTGCAAAGCAGTTTTAATAGTACGATAGCAGGTAGCACGAAGCAACTTTCTCGTATTGGTAGTACGATAAAACAACTTGAATCATCAAGTAAATCAGTATTCAAGTTTAAACAATTAAGCCACGATGCTCTGCTTGCTAGGCGTTCTTGGAATGAACTAGAAATAAAAACAAAATCTCTTGCTCAGCAGATAAAAAATACAGGAGCACCAAGTAAGAGCCTGCAAAACGAGTTTACAAGGTCTAAAACTGCAGCACTGAAAGCTAAAACAGCTTATTTACAAAAAAGAAGTGCTCTCCACCATTTACGCACGGAGTTCAGTAAAAGTGGTAGAGATATAAAATCTCTTATTGGAGATCAAGTTAAACTTGGCTCTTCTATTGAAAAGCTTAAAAATAACTATACAGCTTTAAATTCCGTAATGCAAAAACGTAAAGGAGTTTTAGCACAAAGAGCAAATTTCAAAGCTCAAATGATGGATGCTGTGGCACTTGGCCTCACCCTTGCAGCACCACTTAAGGCTGCAATTAGTTTTGAGAGTGCCATGGCTGATGTAAAGAAAGTTGTAAAGTTTGAAGATACAGATGTAAATGGCTTAACAAAACTTGGGGAAACATTAAAGGAAATGTCGCGTACAATTCCGCTATCTGCGGCAGAACTTGCGCAAATTACTGCAAGTGGTGGTCAACTTGGTATTAAAGCTAAAGATCTTACGACTTTTACAGACACTGTGGCCAAAATGGCAACTGCATTTGATATGTCAGCAGAAGAAGCAGGAGACGCTATTGCTAAACTTTCTAATATTTATCAAATTGAAATTGGTGAAATGAAAGGCATTGGTGATGCAATAAACCATATCTCTGATAACACTGCAGCAAAAGCTAAAGACATTGTTCCTGCATTAAACAGAATCGGTGGTACAGCAAGGCAATTTGGCTTAACTGCAGTAGAAGCGGGAGCTTTAGCAAGTAGCTTCATTAGTCTTGGTAAGACCCCCGAAAAAGCAGGTACAGCAATTAATGCGATGCTCAGTAAGTTGCAAACAGCAAGTAAGCAAGGTGGCAATTTTCAAAAAGCTTTTCAGCAGCTAAAAATAAATGCTAAGGAATTTGAAAAAGCAATTGGCAAGAATGCACAAGGCACATTAGTTAAGTTTTTAGAAACAATTGCAAAACTAGGTAAGCAAGAACGTTCTAGCGTTCTTTTTGATCTCTTTGGTCTTGAATATCAAGACGATATAGCACTACTCATTGGTAGTCTTGACGAGTACAAAAAATCTTTACGATTAATAAACGGGGAATATAAGGGCTCAATGCAAAGAGAGTTTGAAAATAGAGCAAATACTACAGCAAATAATCTTCAGCTACTTAAGAATTCAATAGCAGAAGTAGGAATGAATCTTGGTTCTGTATTATTACCACCTTTAAATTTTACTGTTAATCTTCTGAGGTCAGCAACTACACAAGTAGCACTTTATGCCAAGGAATATCCAGTATTGACTACAGTAATCATGAGTACTACTACAGCGTTGATTAGCATTAAAATAGCAGCCATATCTCTTGGGTACGCCTGGACTTTTGTAAAAGGTACTACTTTTGCTCTTTTGTCTACTTGGAGAATGTTTGCATCTGTCATTACTTTAGTAAAAATAGGTCTTTATTCTACTTCTGCAGTTTTTCCAGCGGTAATTGCTGGATTTAAAGCGTTGACAATTGCTGTAATGAGTAATCCTATTGGACTCTTTATTGGCGGTCTTGCTATTGCTGCAACTCTGATCATTACCAAATGGCAAGTGGTAAAGAACTTTTTTGTTACTATCTGGGAATCGGTAAAAATTGTATGGAAATCTTTTTCTGATTGGGTAGGAAAATTTTGGAATAATATTACTCAACCTTTTAGAACAATCAGTAATCTGTGGAATAAAAGAAATGAGGCTAAACTAGAAGTTAGGTCTGTAAATAATGTTATAAGCAATTCTCTTAAACATCCAATTGCAGCACACAGTAAGACTTTAGAGAATAAAACGCAAAATAATCATTTCAGTATCAATATTCATCCAAGCCCTGGACAAGATGCACGTAGTATTACTGACGAAGTAATGGAGCGAATTAGAGAACAATTTAGCGGAGCACTTTACGATACAAATTGAATTATGCTATCTCTTGGTCCATATAGATTTTCATTAACTGAGCGAGGGTTTACACGCAGAAATGAATATCGCTGGCCTGCACTTGACCGTATCGGGGAAAAGCCATTACTTCAAAGCATTGGCCCTGGAGAAGATATTATTGAACTTGCTGGAGTGGTCTATGCAGGCGGGCTGAAGCAAATAAATAATATGAGAAATTCTTCAAAACCTTTTTTACTTATCGATGGCCAAGGTAACGTTTTAGGCCATTTTGTTATCGTGAAAATAGAAGAAACACAGAAATATTTTTTTCCAAACGGTGAACCAAGAAAGATTGAGTTTCATTTAAGCTTGAAACACTACGATAACGTGCTGTCAGACGGATCACTAAATAATCCCATTGACGATATACAACTTGATAATGATGTATTATAAGACTAAGGAAAACGATATGTTGGATTTAATCTGCTGGAAGCACTATGGATTCAGCTCTGAGGCAGTTGAGGTTGTGTTAAGAGCTAATCCTGGACTTGCAGAGTATGAACTTCTTCCTGCAGGCTTAACCATTAAACTTCCTGTTATTCAAAAAGCAATACAAAAGCAAGTAGTAAAACTATGGGATTAAAATGACACCAGAATTTAGTATTTCAGTAGAAGGAATTTCCATCACTGAATTGGTAAAAAGTCGTTTGGTATCAATGCATATTACTGATGAAGCTGGAGTAATAAGTGATACTGCTGTAATTAATCTTGATGATCGAGATTCATTATTTGAGATTCCTACAACGGGAGCAAAGCTGAATATTTTACTTGGGTATAAAGAGATTGGTATTATGCCAATGGGAGATTACATAGTAAATGAAATTACGGTACAAGGTTCACCACAGGCGCTAAAGATTAAAAGTCATGCAGCAGATCTGAAACAGTCCTTAAAGGAACAAGTGTTTAATGAGTGGCATCAAATTACTTTAAATGACTTGGTAGAGCAAATTGCGAGTAAACATGGCTATCAAGCTAAAGTTGCTGCAGAGTTTGCAAACATTATTATATCACATATTGATCAGACTGCAGAAAGCGATATGCATTTTTTAACCAGGCTTGCTCAAATTTATGGGGCAATAGCAAAACCTGCAGGAGGGTATTTACTTTTTGTTCCAAAAGGAAAAGCAAAATCAGTTACAGGAAAAACTTTAAGCACCACTACTTTAACACCTGCAGATATTACAAGTTGGAAAGTAAGATTTAATGAGCGTAATCAATATGGCTCTGTTATTGCTTACTGGTATGATTATGAGAAAGCAGAAACTATAACAGAGAAAATAGGTGATCAGGAGCCAAGCTATATTCTACGAGATATTTATGCAAGTAGTGATTTGGCCCGTAGTGCAGCCTCTGCGAAGTTAAATCAGCTGATGAGTAGTGCAGCAACACTAAATATCACAATGCCAGGCAAACCTGAGTTATTTGCTGAAGCCAAGATCAATCTTTCTGGATTTCGCAAAGGAGTTTATGGCAAATGGATAATAAATAAGGCTGAGCATGTAATTGATAACCTGGGTTATCGTACTACATTAACAGCAGTTATGGAGGCACGAGAAAGTAAATTGATAATTTCCTCATAGATCTCTTTTTTTTCTTTATTATTGTTTAATTCCTCTACAGCAAGATCTAAAGGAATTTTTTTATCTTTGTTTTTAGCGAGAGGATTTGCTCCATTTTTCAGTAGAAATTTAGTAATTTCTAGATGTCCTTTTCGTGCAGCATAGTGCAGAGATGTCCAGCTAAAAGCATCTGTAGTGTTTATATCAATGCCTTCTTCAATTAGGAATTTTACAACTTCTAAGCAACCTCCGCTTGTAGCATAGTGTAATGATGTTGCGCCAAAATGATGAGTAGCATTGATATCTACCACTTTTATTAAGGATTTTACAGTATCTAAGTTACATTTTTCAGCTGCAGTAGACAATGTTTCCAGATCATTGCCATTTGCCTTATTTTTTATTGGTATGTTTTTTGAAGGTTTAAAGTGCTGAAACAAAAAGATAGCACATATTATTGGTATTATCGAATTTATTAATAACTTTTGAAAAAGGCTAGATTTCATGTCTCTTATATTATTTGCATCGCTTGTTTAGTGCAACCAATTAACTTTATTTAGAAAAAATTTTTTGGACGTAATTTTGATGAATCTTGTATATATCAATACGCAGCTCTTTATGCAAGGAAACTTTAAGATGAAAAACCAAAGTACAGGAAAGATCCCTGTAGCAGTAATTGCTACTATGGTGATACAAACAATAGGATTGATCTGGTGGCTGGCCAAGCTCGACTTAAGAGTGCACATGCATGACAGGTTTATAGAACAAAATCAAAGGACTACAGAAATCATCTATCGCCTTGAAGAAAGGGTCAAAAACCTTGCTGAGGAAGTTAATGAACTTGAGCAGAGACAAAAATAAAAAAGTGGCAAAGTATATTTTATCTGTTGATGGAGGTGGAATCAGAGGAATAATTCCTGCCATTATTCTAGCAGAAATTGAATCTAGGACAAAAAAGCCAATTTCCCAGATTTTTGATTTAATGGCAGGCACCTCAACCGGTGGGATTATTGTTGCTGGACTTTGTAAAAGCAATAAACTTCAATACTCTGCCAATGATTTGGTTGAACTTTACCAAGAGTATGGAGCATATATCTTTCAATCATCATTTTGGAGAAAATCAATTGCTTCTTGGCTGAGTGGTTCTCAGTACTCGTATAGAAATATGGAATTTATTCTCAACAAATACTTTGGTGAAAGTACTATGGCCGATGTTGCGAGTAATCTACTGCTCACCAGATACCGTCTTTATTGTCAACAAATTATTTAGCTAAAAAGAATAAAAAATAACAAAAAGTTTTAATTTAGGCTGATACCTTCTATAAACTAGTGTAACTATTTATAAGTACTTTCAGTTTGTGTGGCGTACTTATAAACAGTTACACTAATTTTTTACTGTGCCTTCTTAGTTTTATGAGAATTGTTTTACAAAGTTACTAAGCAACTCTGTTAAAGTCAATGTGAGAGGCAGTGCATCAGTTATACGTTCAGCGAATCTGTCTCTTATAAAACAAGCAGCAATTTTGAGTAACCAGGTAATAAAGATACTCAAGAACATCTAAAGTTTAGTACAAATGACAAAATATATTCTCTCAATTGATGGTGGTGGAATAAGAGGAATTATTCCAGCAATGATATTATCCGAAATAGAGCAAAAAACGGGTAAACCTATTTCTCAAATTTTTGATTTATTGGTGGGTACTTCAACTGGTGGTACTATTGTAGCAGGATTATGTAAAAAAGATAGCAAAGGAAAGCTACAATATTCAGCTGATGACTTGGTTAATCTTTATCAGGAGTACGGACCTTATATTTTTAAGTCTTCATTTCTAAGAAGATCAATATTTTCTTGGATTAACGGTGCACAATACCCCAGTAAAAATATTGAACATGTACTTCATAAATATTTTGGCGATGATATCCTTAAAAACACTTTAAGTAATGTGTTGATTACGAGTTACGATATTCACAATAATTGCCCATTTTTCTTCAAAAGCTGGAAAGAGGATAGAAATTTTATTAAATTAAGGGATGTATTAAGAGCAGCAACTGCAGCACCTACTTACTTTGCACCTAAATATTTAAAAATCAACCAAAAGGAAATGGTATTAATAGATGGAGGAGTTTTTGCCAATAATCCAGCAGCATGTAGCTATGCAAGCAGCAGAAAGCTATTTCCTAACGATGATGTAGTACTTCTGTCCATCGGCACTGGCAGATCGTCTCATTCCATTAAATACCTCAGATCGAAAAGACTTGGCAAAATATCCTGGATTAGGCCATTGATAAACGTAATGTTTGCCTCTGGACTAGATTGTGTAAATTATCAGCTAGACCAGATTATTAACAATAGCTATATCAGAATTCAATCGCAGCTAAAAGTAGCATCAACGGAGATGGACAATACAACATACGAAAATATCAAGTGTTTAAAAAAAGAAGCACAAATGATGATTGAATGTAATCAAAAAGCAATAGATAAATTCTGTACAGTAGTATCATAAACTTTAACCTTTTAATCTAGAACTCGCATTTTTGGACGTTTCCTTTTAAGCTTCAGTAAACCTCCTAACTCTATAGTTCTTGATATGATCTGGATTAAAAGCCTTCCTTGAACTTAAAACACCAAAAACTATATGGAGTAATTTACGCATTGCAGCTCCCACAATGGCCATATTATGCTTGCCTTTCTCTTTTAACTTCTCACAAAAAGTCATAATGATAGGATTGTGATTTTTAGCTACTATAGCAGGAAAGTACGTTGCCTTACGTAATATGCGTGAACCGGTTTTACTTAATCTGGGCTTGGCATATACAGATGAGCCTGATGTTATATTTTGTGGTATAGTTCCAGCATATGCTGCCAATTGCCTGGCATTTATAAAAGTTTTTATATCAGGAATTTCAGCTAAAATAGCTATTGCTGATTCTTCTCCTATGCCTGGAATAGTCAATAGAAGTTGAAAATTTTCCAACAATTCTTTGTGTTGATTTAATAGTTCACGTACGGAGTTTTTTATTGTTTCTGTTGATTGTTCTATGTTCATTGCAAGGCTTTCCCAAGCATTTACAACTTCTTCAGGAAGTCTCTCTTTTTTTTCTAAATGATTATTTGCTAGTGTTAACTCATCTTTTAATGCATCTGAGCAACGATAAAGATGTTTTAATTTTTTCTTTTCAGGAGAAGGTGGTGTCCAACGAGAAGGTTCCTGTCTTTGACAATAATCTGCAATAATCTCTGCATCAGACTGGTCATTCTTTTGTCGTTTCAGCTTACTCCTTGCATAAGATTTTATGCAATAAGGATTTACAACACTAACGAAATATCCGGCATTGTGGAGAAATTCAGCCAAAGCTTCACTATAGCAACCAGTAGCTTCCATACAGGCTTTTATCTCTTCTATGTTATGTTTTTGTAGAAAGTTTGCCAGACCTTGAAATCCAGAATCATCGTTTTTAAATTTCCTTTTTCTAGTTTCACGTTTTCCTTTTTTACTTATAAACGAAAGAAAAACGTCAAAGCGTTCTTTTGAAACATCTATACCAAGAAAGTTGTTGATCATATATAACTCCATACGTTACTATTTTAAAATGAAAAGTAAGGCTTACCTTGTGAATACAGAATTAGAACCATTGAGGTTTTTCTACGATACCGTCCAGCCTATACTTTTGAGCAGTTGTGTTAAAAGTCAATAGAAAAATTGATGTAGCTGTGAATAAATACTTAAAGTTGTGTGGACGTATTTATTCACAGCTACGCTAGTACTAGATAAAAGCAGAATTAGGACTATATTCCTTAGTGAACACTCTACCATCTCTTACTAAAGAGTTAGCAAGAATAAGTAATTTTCTCATGGCAGCAGTAGAAGCAACTTTATATGGTTTTTTGTATTGATCATATAGTCTATCAAAGAAGATTTTTATATAAGAATTGTACCTTTGTGCACTAAGGATACACATATACAAAACTGTTCTAATTTGTGATCTACCGCCTTGAATACACCTTTTTCCTTTACTAAAACCGCTGTCTCGATTAAATGGCGCAATTCCAGAAAGGCTAGATATTTCTTTATGTTTAAGAATTCCTAGTTCTGGCATGTAACAGATCATAGTAATAGCCAAGGTTTTACCGGCACCTGGTATACTAGTTATTGACATGTATTTTTTTTTAAGCTCTTGACTTTGATCAATTAATACCATCATTTCATCTTCCAAGATTTGAATTTGATTTTGCAAAATTACAAGCAATTCTTCTATTTGTTTGATTATGGATACATCGGTTATCTGGTGAGCTTGGGTTTTCTGTATCTTTGCCATTTCCACTAGTTGATTTCTGCGAGATAGTTTTTGCTTCAAACAATCAGTATTATTAACATTTAAAGGAGTAACACGCATGTCTGTATTATTAATATAACGTGAGATGATACTACAGTCTATTTTATCAGTTTTAGTACTAATACCAAGGCTTTTTGCGTAATCTCTAACCCATCTAGGTTGAATGACATATACTTCAAAACCATTGCTTAGTAAAGTGTAAGCGCATAGTTTTTCGTATCCACCAGTAGCTTCTAATCCAACTTTTGTTACATTATGCAAGTGTAGAAAGTCGAGCACTTGATCAATAGCTTGTACGTTATTTTCAAACGTTTTATAATAACCAAGTGGATGAATGTGGATGTCTAGTTTAGTTTTGCTAACATCAATGCCAGCAATAGTATTTGGTGAATTCATAATTCCTCCATAAAATAATATTGAATACTGCATTTTCCACCCTTATATACGAGCCTAAAAGCTCAATCAGTTGTTCGGAACTTTCAGTATATAAAACAGAGAAGAGAACCTTGCTCAAAAACGGTTCTTATAACCAAGAAGGGAAACGGTTCCTCTTCTCCATATGTCCTTATATTGCCATTCTATAACATTTATAAAGACTTGTTTTTAACATATAAGAAGGGGACTCTTATCTGGTCAACAGATTTTATATCTAAGTTATGACTCAGAGTTCTTCCCTTCTCCACCTAATGCTTAAGCTTAAAACACTAGATGCTTTTTACAAGATACAAGTTATGACATTCACAATAGTTGTGAATTTTTCTTCAAAAGTTGGAAAGAAAAAAACATTAAGTTGAAAGATGCACTCAGAGCTACAACAGCTGCTCCAACGTACTTCACACCAAAACGTCTGAAAATTAGCCAAACAGAGAGAGTATTGATAGATGGCGGAGTGTTTGCCAATAATCCAGCGGCTTGTGCATATGCAAGTGCTAAGAGGTTATTTCGAAATGATGAGATTATACTGCTATCAATAGGCACTGGTGGAACAGATAGAAGTATAAAGTATGCTAACTCAAGGAGATTTGGAAAAATAGGGTGGGTCAAGCCACTACTGAATGTGATGTTTGCCTCTGGATTGGATTGCGTTGATTATCAACTAGAGCAAGTAATAGGTAGTAGATATATACGAATACAATCACAATTGCAAGTAGCATCAGCTGAGATGGATGATATAACATCTAAAAATATTAAATGTTTGCAGCAAGAAGCAAAGGCAATAATAGAAAGTCATCAAAGAGTAATTGATGATTTTTGTGCTATCAAAATAATATAAGTTTAAGGCAAGACTTTTTTGATAAAAATAATTTGGACGTTTTTTTTACCAATCTTGTATATATATAACATAAAAGCGCGTTTTCACGCAATCAAATCAAATGGAACATAACAAAGATACTTCACAAAAGTCTACTATTGAGGCCAAAAAGCTTGAACTACCAAAAGGTGGTGGAGCGATAAAAGGAATAAGCGAAGCTTTTGAAGCTAATTCGTTCACTGGTACTGGGTCCTTCTCAATACCAATTCCACTTCCAACGTGCCGTAATTTTTCGCCTTCTTTAAGTGTTGATTATAGCTCTGGTGGTGGCAATGGAGTATTTGGTATAGGGTTTAATGTTTCAATAGCAAGTATTATCAGAAAAACATCAAAAAAAATTCCAACTTATGATGATGAAGATATTTTCGTACTTACAGATGATTTAGTACTCGTTAATGAGTCGAGTAATAGTGAATATGATATTACTTACTATGAGCCACGTATTGAAGGATTATTTGCCAAAATAGAGCGTTTGATAAGTAAAAATGATAATAGAGTTTATTGGCAAGTTACTAGTAAAGATGGCAGTGTTGCCATTTATGGTAAGAATGAACAAGCACAAATTTATGATCCAAAGAGTAATAGACGCATAGCAGAATGGTTACTTGAGGAATTAAGTGATGTATATGGAAATAAAATATCCTACTATTACCGCTCTAGCAAAGTAGAACAAGGTGATGGCAGAGTAATTGATCGCATTACTTATGGACATAATAAAGAATTAAAGTACAACCATTTTGAAGTTCTGTTTGATTATGGTAAAAACGATTTTACCAGCCCGATAGATAAAAAGTACAACGAAGAGAGAAAAGCAATTCTCCGTCAAGATTCGTTTACCTTGCACACTACAGGATTTGCAGTAAGGACTGAGCTATTATGTCGAGCTATAAGAATTTATCACCGTTTTGACAAGCTTGGTAAAGAGCCAAAGCTAGTAAATGGCACATATTTTGATTACGATGAAAAACCAACAATTACCTACTTAAGAGCGGTAAAACAAGTTGGCTATTATGAGAGAGGAGAAAAAAGATTTACTAAGGCTACACCAACTTTAGTTTTTTCTCATACTAGCGATAATCCAACTTATATTTCGACAACTTCAGCAGTTGCAATAAAAGATGAAAATAAACCATCTAAACAGCTTTTACAGATTTTAAAAGAACAAGATTTTGTATTTTCAGAGCAGGATTCAGAAATTTCTGAAGAAAACTCAAATTGGAAAATTAAAGATAGTGAAAAAACTCTTGTCATAAAAGAAAAAGGAATTTTTTTAGATCTTCATAATTTAAATAATAAAAACTCTTTTAAATCGGTAAAAATAGAAGGAATAAACAAAAACTTTCCTGGGTACTTAAATGATCAAAGGTTTCAATCGGTTGATTTATATCAAGAAGGTATTGAAGGAATATTGTATAACGATGGCAATACAATCCTTTATTTTAGGCCAAATGGTGATGGAGAGTTTGCTCAAGCTAAACTACTGGAGCGTTTTCCATCGCTGCTTCGTAAAACTACTTATTCACTGACGAGCTTAGAAGGTAACGGTGAGTTACAGCTTTATGTGAATGAAAGTGGTTTTCAGGGTTACCATGATTTTGATGGTAATAGTAAATGGAGTGAATTTAAGCCTCTTGAATCGCAAGTAATCAACTTGAGCAGCGAAATTCAAGAGATGATAGATGTCACAGGAGATGGAAGAACTGATATCGTAGTATTTGAAGGAGAAAGCGTCAGAGTATATCCATCAAAGGGAAAAAAAGGTTACAAAAAAGCTATTTACAGTAAAGCGCCAAAAGATCTGCCAAATCAGCGTTTTAATTCAGAGAGTACTTTAGTGCGCTTTGTTGATATGTTTGGTGATGGTAAAAGCCATTTAGTCAAGATAGAAAATGGCAAAGTAGAATGTTGGCCAAATCTTGGCTATGGTAATTTTGGTGAAAAAGTTGTATTTAAAAATGCTCCATATTTTAGGGATGGATTTAATGCGAAAAGACTTTATTTTGCAGACATTGATGGTTCTGGTACTACAGATTTAGTTTATGCAAATCACAATAGCTTAGATATCTACTATAACAACAGCGGTAATTCTTTCAGTAAATCAGTAACTTTGAAATTACCGGTGAATTACAATCAAATTGGTCGTATTGAGTTTGCTGACATTCTAGGAAATGGAACTAACTGTTTGCTTATTAGCTATCTGGATCAAAGTTTAAAGTTACAGCATTTATACTATGATTTTTACAATGGAGTAAAACCGCACTTACTGAAGCAAATAGATAATAACATGGGTAACATTACTCGTCTTCATTATGCAGCTTCTACTAAGTTTTACTTGGAGGATAGAAAAGAAAATCGTCCTTGGGTTACAAGTCTGCCATTTCCAGTACAAGTAGTTGAAAAGATAGAAACCATAGACAACATAGTAGGAAGTAAACTTACCAACAAATATAGCTATCATCATGGATTTTATGATTACACTGAAAAAGAATTTCGCGGATTTGGTTTTGTAGAAACTTGGGATACTGAAGATTTTGCTACAACTGATCAAAAAGAAGATTATGTTGCTCCTATTTATACCAAGACTTGGTATCACACTGGAGCTTATAAAAAGGCAGAAAATTTAGTTGAAAGTTATAGAAATGAATTTTACCAAGGAGATGGCAAAGCGTTAAAAATAACGCCACAAGTATTTGATGAAAGTATTATCTCAATAGAGGATGAAAGACAAGCATATCGCGCTATTCAAGGGCAAGTGCTAAGACAAGAAGTGTATGGTTTGGATGAAAATCCTGGTCTTTACCAGCATCCATACTTAGTTACTGAATCCAGTGCTTGTGTAAAATTGCTTAGTACAAACAGCTCTTATAAAGACTTTAGATTTAGATATAGAACATTTTTTGTCAATTTACAGGAAACTATCAGTTACCACTATGAAAGAAATTGCTGTGATCCACGTATTGAGCATAATTTTGTTTTAGAGGTTGATGAGTATGGTAATGTTTTAAAGTCAGCAAGTATTACTTACCCACGTCGAAACCAGCCAAGTAATTATTTAGAACAGCAAAAACTACATGCTACTTTAGAATATAATTTTTACGTTAATAATACTAAAGAATTTTACTTGCTTGGAGCTCTTTATAAATCACAAGCTTTTGAAATTGGGGGCCTAGTTGATGGCTATACTAATATTAATGACTTAAGGACTCACATAGAGAGGTCTCTACAAAATACGATAAAATTTGAAGAAAACTTAAACTATACAAATCCGCAAGCAAGGCTCTTAGGTGAAAGTCACAATTATTTTTGGAATAAAGAACAAAATTCTACTTTACCACTTGGCTCTGTAACGCAGCAAGCACTACTTCACCACACCGAAGCTATGGCATTTTCTGATAGTCAAATCAAAGAAGTATTTTCAGGCAAAATAACCTCTGAGCAAATGCTCAAAGATCTTGGCTATAAAAAAACGTCAAATAACTTTTGGTGGGCACCAAGTCCAACACAGTATTATTATGGTAGTGATAAATACTATTTACCTGAAAAAGTAATTGATGTTTTTGGCGCTGAGACTGCAATTGTTTATGATCAGTATAATTTACTGCCAATAAAGACGATTATAAAAGCAACTGAAAGCTCAAGTTATGAAACGACAGCAGAATATGATTATCAGCGCTTAAGTCCAGTAAAACTCACTGATTACAATGATAATGTTTCAGAAGTTATATTAAATCCACTTGGGGTGGTAGTTGCCACATCTCTTTATGGCAGTGAAAAAGGGGAAAAGAAAGGTGATAAACCACTACTCGAATATCAAGTCAGAAAAAATCCAAATTTTGAAGATGTTTTAGGCACAGCAGCAGGAGCAAATGGCCCAGAGCACTATTTACAGAATGCAACCAGCTTCTTTTATTATGACTTAGATGCTTGGAGAAAAAATGGCCAACCTGTGCATGTGATTAATCTGCAGAGAGAAACTCATGTTTCAGAAGGAAGTTTTACAAGAATAAGGCAAATTGTAACTCACATTGATGGGTTTGGTAGAAACCTTGAGACTAAAATGCTCACTGATTCTGAGAGTGAAAAGTGGCTAGCATCAGGGAGAGTTGTATATAACAATAAAGGCACGGAGGTGAAAAAGTATGAACCTTTTTATAGTAATTCACCTTTTTATGACCTCGAAGAGAGTGTGCGTAATCAAGGAGTATCTGACACTCTTTATTATGATCCTCTGCTGAGGAATATTCGTATTGATACGGCAAAAGGTTTTTTCAGCAAAGTAGAATTTGATTCGTGGACTATCAAGAATTTTGATCTTAATGATACAGTGAAAGATTCGACATACTACAAAGAATTTACCGAGAAATGGAATAAAGCAAGTGCAGGAGGAAAAACAGCTTTAAAAGACGAAAAAGATGCACTCAGCAAAGCAGAAAAGCATTATAATACGCCAACCATAGAGCATTTGGATAGTTTAGGAAGAAAGTTTTTGCAGATAGAGATTTTAAGCAACAACGAACAAAGCAATGTAGAATTAAAATCCTACGTCAAACTTGATATTCAAGGAAATGAGCTAGAAAGTGTTGATCCAAGGTTTTATGAGCAAAATCAGGGTAAGGAAGAAAAGATAAAAAATTTTCGCCACGTTTATTCGATGTCTGGGCTTTTAAAGAGTAGCAGTATTGATGCTGGAGAAACCTGGAATTTAGCAAATGTTGCAGGGAATAGCGTATACAATTGGGATGGCAAAGGGTCACTTACTTACACAGAATACGATAGACTACAACGACCAGTAAGAGTAAAAGTTACTGATGAGGATCTAAATTTAAATGGCAATGTTGTTGAAAGATTCTTTTACTCTGAGAATATTCAAGATAAGGTAACAAATCGTTATGGAACGCTTATTGCTCATTATGATCAAGCAGGATTGACTGAAGCCAAAGAAAATGATTTTAAAGGCCAAACGTTAAAAAGTAGTTTTCTTTTAAGAAAGAATTATAAGCAAGAAGCAAATTGGCAAAACATCGAAAATATTATCACAACTCATTTAGATCTTGAGCGGGAAATATTTAACTCAAGTATGAAGTATAATGCAATCGGCGAAATAATTGAAAAAGCAGATCCACAAAATAATGCTCATATTCCAGTTTACGATATAGCAGGCAGAGTAAAGCAAATTAAGCTCAAAAAACCAATGGAGGTAATAAAAACCTATGTTTCAGACATCAGCTATAATCCTAAAGGTCAACGTACATCGATCACTTATGGTAATGGTGTTGAAACCCGCTATAGCTATGATCCTAAAACATTTAGATTAACTAAACTGGAAAGTGGCAAAGGAGAAAAGAAATTACAAAGTATCAATTATACGTATGATCCTGTCGGTAACATTACCAGAATGAATGATGAGTCTTATAAGACTATTTTTCCAAATAACAAGAGTATAGATACTAAGTCAGATTATCATTATGATTCGCTTTATCGGCTCATTCAAGCAACTGGCAAAGAACATCCAGCTTTAAATGGCAAAGAAGATGTTATTACACCAATCCCTCATTTAAACAATCAAAATGCGATTAGTAATTATACTGAATATTATGAATTTGATTATGGAAGTAACATTACGCAAATTAGGCACACAGGGGTTCATAGCTCTACTAAAGAGTTTTATATATCAAGTAAATCCAATAGGAGTTTACCTATAATAGAGGACAAACCTGTAAATGAAAGTTATATAGATAAAAATTATGATGAAAGCGGTAATTTACTTAAGCTGAGTGGCTCGCAAGATCTGCATTGGAATTACCGCGATAACATAGCATACGTTAACATTATCACTCGCTCAAGTGGCAAAAATGATAGTGAATATTATGTTTATGATAGCAGTGGACAGCGTGTCCGAAAAGTTACTGAAACTTATCAGAATAATGAAACAAATTCTACTCGAGTAGAAAAAATTTACTTTGGTGATATTGAAGTTACCAGAGCATATCAAGAGAGCGGTTTAAAAAAAGAGAAATATACAGTTCATGTAATGGATGACAAAAGTAGAGTAGCTATGCACCATTATTGGACAAAAGGAACACCTGATGAAACTAGAAATAGTCAAAGTCGTTATCAACTGAGTAATCATTTGGATTCAGTAGCCTTAGAATTAAATGATGGTGCTGAAATCATTACATATGAGGAATATTTGCCGTTTGGTGGTACAGCGCTGATTGCTGGTAAAACAGCTCGTGAAGTAACAGAGAAAGAATATAGATATTCAGGAAAAGAAAGAGATGAGAGCACAGGTCTATATTACTACGGTGCACGTTACTATGCTCCATGGCTCCTAAGGTGGATAAGTTCCGATCCTGCTGGGACTGTGGATGGGTTGAATCTTTATCAAATTGTTAGGGGGAATCCTATTAATAGTATTGATATAGTTGGTTTCTCCCGTACCCCATCTATAGTTTACATTGATAGGGACTTTCCTGAAGATAATGACCCAATACAACATTTAAACGCTCGCTTTGTAAGCTTCATTGGTCTTGGTGGAACTATACAAAGAATTGCACAAAATATTCAGGGACGTAATGGTGGGGATTTTAGGAACAACTTAGTTGTTGGGGCAGACAGAATAAATGAAAGAGGAGGCGGAGGTGCTGAGTTCCAAGATCGCATGGCAAAAAAAATTGATGAACACCATGCGGCTCATTTAACTCCAGGAAGGATTAATCCATATGCAAACTTAGATGCCAATGAACATACTGAGTTAAGCGGCAGGTTAGGACATACTGAAATACAGCCCAAAGATGTGAATTGGTATATAGGAAGAATTACTGATCATGCTCAATCAGATGTGCTAGGTCAAGGCCTTCTTGCAAATATAAATTTCGATCAAGGTGTAACTCTAGGTAATCTCCATGCCGTTCGAGAAATACGAAATGTATTTGTTACACATTTGCAAAATCAATTCAATCGTTATGATGTAAAAAACCTAGAAGAGGCAGAATTAAACCACGAAGCATTACAATCTAATTCTTTAGAGATTTTTGCGGATTACTTAGATGAAGAAAGTACAATATTACGAGCACTGCGAAGAGGAGTGGAAGATTTTTACAGTCCATTGGTGACAGAAAATAGGAAAGAAATAACTCATATTTCAGTACCAGAGGGAATACCAATGAGTCTACCAAATATAATGTCTTATACATATCGACAAAGAAAACAAAAATTAATAGCGCGAATAAAGGAACAGGGATATCATCCATATCGATCAGCCTTTACATATCGGGAAAGAAAACGAGAATTAATAGCACGAATAAAGGAACAAGGATATCATCCATCTTACTCGGAAAAGGTGAGAATATTCGGATAACAGATTGAGAAGCTAAGTTTTTAAAATCTTACAAATGCAAGGAGAAAATTATGACTAATACAATTAATGGCTCCCAGCTTCGTCTAGAGAAGATGGGAGTAGAACACGAAATGACTGAGAAATTACTCAGTTTTAAAAATGAAAATGATGAGTATTTATATGACTCAGCATTCAAAATAACAGATTTATGTGAGGATGTTTTTATCGAAAGAGTAAAAGACAAAATCACAGAGCAAGAAGCTAAAGATATTTACCGGAAAGCGCTAAATAGGAGAGAGTTCGTCTCTCGCTATATAGAAAACGCCAGAGAGATGACCGAACCACATTATCGAGCAATGCGTGTTTGTAATATCGATCACGATACTGCAGAGAAGTGTGACGCAATTATACACAGTTTACAAGGAGAATAATATGACAACAGATAGCAACGTAGTTGAAACTATATTTAAGACTAAAGAAGGTTACAATGAGTGTGACCACTGCCAGTCAGTTTTAAGCCCAGCGGCTTATTTTGTTAAGCTAGTTGAGACTATTGAAAAGTATATTCCAGAGCATAAGCTTAAAGAACGTCGTCCTGACTTATTTGAGCTTCCACTAGATTGTAACAGTACAAATAAGACAAAATTATACCTAGAGATTGCTAATGAAATAATGGAGAAGAATCTAGATAAGAAACTAGGTGGCAATGCTCTACAGAAGTTAGCAACAGCTAAATATCCATTTAATCTGCCTGCTAATTTTCCTTTGATTAGCATACGGGCTTACCTCGAAAAACAAGGCATTACTTTAGCTGACCTATATAAGGTGCTAAAACCAGAAGCTAATAACGTTGCAGAATCTTTAGGCCTTTCTCCAGAAGAATATGAGATTATTACTTCTACAAGTTCTAATTCAAGCGAAGTTTATGGTATAAGTAAAAGTGAGCTTAAAAACGTTGAGAAGTTCATTGCTCAAACTAATATAGACTCTGATAAATTAGAGCGGCTAATTGACTGCTATAACAGAATTTATCCTACCAATAAGCTAAGTATCAATTCTGGTACTATAGATAACATTGATCAGGCATTAGGCTTTCTACATCGCTTTATTCGCCTTGCAAACAAGCTTAATTGGTCGTTTAATGAACTGTGTAATGTATTGCTTGCGATTGATAAGAATGAAATTGACGCAGGTGCTCTTAACGAGATAAGCAGAATAAAAAGCTTAGAAGCAAGATTGAAAAAGCCTTTAAGTGAAGTGTGCAAGTTATATTCTAATGCTTCTATATCAATAGGGGGAAGTGAGAGTAAAGAAGATGCTAACAATGCAGCAGAGTCCCTATTCTTTTTACAAGGAGTAAAAGAATCAGACCTGAAGAAAATTTATGGTATGGAGGAACCTTCTGAACCATTTAAAGAAGAAATTTTTGATGAATTCATTGCAAGAACTGGAGCAAAACGTCAGGAAGTAGAATGGCTGCTCAGTCAATCTACTACTCACGTCAAAAAAGCTAAGAAGCAAGAAAAAATTAGTGTCAAAGAGCAAAAGTTTCTACACAACTTCTGTCAGTTAACTGAAAGGTTTACACTGTTGTTTGAAAAGTTAGGTAAATTGACTCAGGCTTCACCAAAGGAGCTTGTTACAAACGTAGATAACAGCACTATATTACAAAAGATTTGGAACATCAGTAAGGAAGAACTGACTTCTTTGATTAATTATAACGACAAAGTGTCAAGCAAAGCTGGAAAATCGCTTATTTTAGAAGTACACAAACAAATTCTGCTAGCAAGGTTGATGAATATTTCAATAGCTGAAGTTATACAGATTTTACTACAGTTAAACATTAGTGAGCTAACAATAAACAACGTAGAGCACGTTATTGAGTTAAGCGATTGGTTAAGCAACAATTCCATCACTATTGAGCAGTTAAGTACACTGGTAAATTCTTCTGCGCTTTCTCATAAGTATACAGAACAGATAAGCAAAATATGTGAAGAACTGGAAAGGGATCCGGAGCTAAAGCGTGATGAAAAAGCCTTTCATAACTTAGTACTGCAATATATAGGAGAACAGCTTAATGAAGAAGGACTAGCTGCAACACATGAGTTTACAAAAAAACAACCAACAAATTTACAACTGCTAAGGCTTGAATCATTAGATAAAAGTATCGTTCATGATGTAGGAATCATTGGTCAAAAGGCTGTTTTTCTTGGAGAAAGCAAAGTACTTGTATCTTTCACTACGTAAGATATTAGAGCTAAAATATTTTACAGGAAGGGTGAAGCCGACAAAATACTTATGCCAACAAGGCTGATTTTAAGATTTGCTCCCCTTCCAATTAGAGTTATAAAGACTGAACAGTATCTTTGGAATTATATCCCGTATGCAAGGTTAGTCTAACTCTTAGTTTGTTATAGTCTTGGAGGCAATTTTATGCAAGCAAATGCTGTTTTAGGTGTGGACATTTCTAAAAAGAAATTTGATGTTTGTTTACTGGTGGGCAACAAAGAACGACATAAAGTCTTTCAAAATAATCATGATGGTTTTGAAAAGCTTATGGCTTGGTGCAATCATCATGGAGCAGACCTTATTCATCTGTGTCTCGAAGCAACCGGTTGTTATAGTGAAGATTTAGTTAATTTTATGTATGACATGGAACATAATGTAAGTGTGGTAAACCCAGCCCAAATCAAAGCTTTTAGCAAGAGTGAGCTGCTTAGAAATAAAACAGATAAATCAGATGCTGCTATGATCGCTAGGTTTTGTATTGCTAATAAACCTAACCTTTGGAAACCTGCGCCTCTTGAAGTTAGAAGTTTAAGAGATCTTTATCGTTGTTTGCAAGCACTTAAAGATGATAAATTGCAACAGATGAATCGTTTAGAAAATAAAAATATGGATTCCCGTTGTAAACAAGCCATACTTGAGATAATTGCTACAATAGAAACACAAATTGCTGCTCTAGAAAAAGAAATTGATGGGCATGTCAATAACCATTCACACCTGAAAAGTATGATAGAAAACATCAAGACTGTAAAAGGTGTAGGACATCTTACCGCCGTTGCTGTTGTTACAGAGATGCCATCAGCTGATAATTTTGATAATGCTAGACAATTCACAGCTTTTGCTGGTCTAAATCCTGAACATTACCAATCAGGGTCATCAGTAAGCAAAAAGAGTCGAATATGTAAGATAGGATCTGAACGTATCCGCAAAGCTCTTTATTTTCCAGCTATAGTAGTCAAGAATCGTAATTCTTACTTTCAGAAGTTTTGCCAGCGTTTAGCCAGTAAAGGAAAATGCCCAATGGTTATAATTGTTGCGCTGATGAGAAAACTAATGCATATATTTTTTGGTATTCTTAAAAAGAATCAACCATTTAATGGTGATTTAGTGAAATAATTTTAATAGAAAAAGCAATGCAATTTACTCTCAGGGTATAATTCAGCATGTACTTTGATTTAAGAAGATGTGATAGTGTAACTGTGGATAAATATGTCCACACATATTTAAAGTATTTATCCACGGTTACACTAATTCATGAAAAATGTAGATAAATTTTTGTTATTTTTTAGCTAAATAATTTGTTGACAATAAAGACAGTATCTTAAAAAGGATCTTGTAGAGCATGCAATTAGTGAGCCAAGAGAGAATGTTGCAGTAGCAACGGTTGGTAAAAAGACTATTTTCTTTGGCGGTAAGAAGAGTACAAATGAGTATTCCAAAAAAATCGATATTTATGATGAAGGTACTGGAAGCTGGTCAACTGAAATAGCTAGTGAGGCACGTGATAGTGCAGCAGCGGCCGTTGTAGGAAGCAAAGCTATTTTCTTTGGCGGAAATAAAAGCAGCAGTGAATGCTCTGCAAAAATAGATATCTACAATGATAATGCTACTAATGAAAGTGAAAAATGGAAAGCAGATCAATACCAAACAAGTGAAGCACGTGCAAATGCGTCTGTTGCAGTAATTGGCGAAAAAGCTATTTTCTTTGGTGGTGAAGTAGGCCAAGGAAGGTCAGGTAAAATAGATATCTACGATAATAAAACTGGACAATGGAGATCATCAGATACAGCAAGTGAAGCACGCACGAATGCATCAGTAGCTGTAGTTGATACAAAAGTTATTTTCTTTGGTGGAAATAAAGGTGACCAATGTTCTTCAAAGGTTGATATCTATGACAGTAAAACTGAAAAATGGACAATGCATACAGCTAGCGAAGCCCGTGAAAATGCATCAGTAGCCATAGTGGATGGAAAGGCTATTTTCTTTGGTGGTAAAGCAGGAGAAACAAGATCCAATAAAATAGATATTTACGATGCTAAAACTGAAAAATGGCTAGAAGTTGAACATACTGCTGGTGAAGCACGTGACGCAGCATTGGTTACAGTTGTTGGTAAACAAGCCATTTTCTTTGGCGGATGTAAGGGTAATCAGCAACACTCTAAATATATAGATGTTTACGACAGCCCTACTAACAAATGGAAAAAAACAGATGAAATTAACGAAGCACATGAGAGTGTATCAGCAATCGTAATTGGCACAAAGGCTATATTCTTCACAGGAAAGAAAAGTAGTACTGTTACAGGCCAAGTGTATATTTATGATTCTACTAGTTATTCTAAAGATGAAGATATAGCTAAAAGCTGGATAAAGCGTACTGCAAAAGAAACTGAAATACGAGATGACTTGCTTGTAAATATTACAAACAGCACAAAATATTCTGGTAAAATAGATATCTATGATGATACAACCAAATCTTGGAAAGCCATCGATCTTTATAAACCTGATAAGTGCAAGTCAATAGGGATACATAATAATAGAGCAACTCTAACTTATCAAGACGGAGGAAGTAGTACATATAATCGTACATACACGATAGGCTTATCTATAACTTACGATGCAACAATAGAAGAGCTTTTAAACAATGCCACTGTGTTTACAACGCTTAAAATGGACGCAGAAGATATTACAAATCATGCGAACCTAAAAGCAACGTGGACAGAAGAACAGATAAAAACTCTTGCAAATTACAAAGCATTGCAAAGTGAATTTTCTGGTAATGAGCTTACTTTATCACAATATACGGAATGGTTACGTGATAGTGATGATGAAAGCAAAGTTACAGAAAAAATAGCACAGCTTACTCATTGGGATAAGAAAGTTCTGAATGAAATGAAGGAATTTGATGCATTTAAAAAGTATTTCAGTAAAGAACATAACCCTCTAGATTCTTTGCTAAAAATTAAGTCTTTTATGGATATGTCAGAGCGCTCTGCAATTGATGGCAAGACCCTGTTGGAACTGAGGAATCTGCATAATTTATCAGCATCTACTGAATGGGATAAGTACAATAACACTGCAAGAAAACTACAGGAATCGCTAAGCTATGTAGAAGGAGTAAAAGAGCAGCTAGAAGATCAAAAGCGCAATATCCTAGCGAACTACATGTTGCATACATATTCTGAAATCAAGAATAAGAATATGCGCAGCCTATATGCATTTCTATTAATCGATGTTGAAATGAGTGATTGCTCAAAAATCTCTCCTCTTAAAGCAGGGCTAAATAGTCTTCAGCTTTATATTCACTGCTGTATATTAGGCCTTGAAGAAGGAGTAACAGTTAATTCTGAATTAACCGAGGAAATGTGGGATTTATTGGATAACTATAGAGAATGGGAAGCAACTAAAAAGGTTGCACTATATCCTGAAAATTACCTAAATCCTACGCTACGTAAATCTGCAACTGCAGAATATAAAGCATTGCAGAATACTCTAATGCAAGGAAATCTTACTGATGATACTGTAACCGATGCATACATTAAGTATTTTGAGGATTTTGCACAGCTTGTGAATCTCAGAGTAGTTGATACTTATTTTACAGACAACAAGTTGTATATTTTAGGACGAACTCAAGCAGATCCTTATACTTACTATTACCGTATTGGCAATTTTGAAGGTGGTAAAACAGGAAGTACACAGACTTGGGAGCCTTGGCAAAAAATTGAAGTGCAAATACCAGTCAACATCGCAAGAATAGTCCATACATTTGGTAGAATATTTATTTTTTGGCTACACAAAACTGTAAAGGAAAAGCAAATAGAAGATGTATCAATTAATGATTCTACTCTAACTTTGTACTATGTATTTAAAAAGGTGGATGGTAGCTGGTCCGCTCAACAAAAGTTGCCACACGATGTTAAAATAGATGAGAAATTTGAGATTGAAGTAAGGAAATGTTTAGATGTTAGAAATTGGAATAAAAAAACACTGGAGGAGTATAAAGGTAAAAAAGATGAGAAAGTTGGATTCCTTAAACACAATGTATGGGTTGAAGATCGGGATATAGAGGAGGCTAGAAGTTATTTTGAAAACGAGATTAGGGATTGGGGTAGAAAACTAAAAGAGAAGGTTAAAGAATCAAAAGATATTAATGAAAAATTTGATGGCAAGCTGAAAGTAGCTACAAAGGATAGCGAAATATTGATTTTGTCTTGTGAAAACGGCTTTCATAATAGTAAGTTTATTCTGAAAGAGGACCTAACATCAGAAAGATCCTATACGCGTTACTTTAATAGTATGAACAGCATTGCAGAGGCAGAAAAAAGTATAAAAGAATTCTACGATAAGAAAAAGGAAGAGGAGAAGAAAGTTGTTACACGCCAGATAAATGAAATGCAGAAAAAAATAGATAAAAAGAAGGCAAGAGAGAATGATAAGCAAAGTGAGTTAATTAGTTTAGAAAACAAAAAAGATGGCGAGAAAAGGAGTAAAGATGCGTTACAAAGCAAGGTAAATTCTGTAGAACAAGATATAAAAGAAAAGAGAAGATTATGGCAGGATATAGAGAATTTAAAAGTAAAGTTGAATAATTTATTTCCGCATAGATCAAGTGATTCATATGAAAAAGCAGCAGAGAGAGGCAATTTACGAGCAGTAATAAATAATTTGAAACAAGAGCTAACACAGCACAAGCAAAATGTAGAGAGTACAAATGTAGAATTACAGCAAGAGTTAATAACACTAGAAACGGAAACGGCAACTTTGATCAATAACATAGCTAAGCTAGCAACAGAGGAAACTGTGGATGATAACTTACAGAGAAAAACAAAAGATATAATAAAACGGTTAAGTGATTTACAATTACAAGAAGCACAGCTAGATCCACTAGAGGAGTCAGGAGAAAAAGGGAAGCTTCGAGTAGCTGCAGATAATTTGAAACAAAAGTTAGCACTACTCAAGCAAAGTACAGAAAGCAAAAAAGTAGAATTGCTGGAGCAGCTAACAGAGTTAGAAACAAAAGTGACAAATTTGGAAAGTGAGATAAACAGATTGCAAGAGCCAGAAAAAACTATAGAGGTATTAAAAAAAGAGAAGGGTATATTAGAGGAAAGTATAAAACAGCATGAAAAAGAGATAAAGAAGTTAGATGATGAAATAAAAAAGTATGAAAAAGAGAAAGAGTATCTTAAGAATGTAATATCACAATTACAAAAAAACAAAAAAGAAATAGAAGACGGTAATAATAAAGTTGCTGAACAGGAAAGGCATAAGCAATTGGATGGAAAAAGAGATAAAGAGATAAAGTTAGTAAGAGAATTAATTATTCAAGAGAAAAACGATAACGTAGATCAAAGTAAATACAAAAGCATAGAAATTTTTAATTTAATCAATAAGTCATATAAAGAAGCTTACATTAAGGGATCAGAAGCAATCTTAGCACCAGAAGTGCAAAACCAAACGCTTGATTTTCAAGGGTTTTATGGGGTATATTTGTGGGAAATATTTTTCCATATTCCAACACTGGTTGCATATCTTTTCAACCAGGAGCAGAAGTTTGCTGAGGCACGCAGGTGGTATCAATACGTCTTCAATCCTACCAATAGGGGCTGCAATGCATGGCAATTTCTTCCCTTTAAAACTAAATGCGGAAATTCATATGGTAATGAGAAGTGTGATAGTGAAAAGTTAATAGATTTACTTGATCCGTACAAAGAGGCTGACAAGAAAAAGATCTCTTATGAGAAGTATGTAATAATGTCATACATAGATAATTTAGTCGATTGGGGGGATATGCTCTTTTCTCAAAATTCATGGGAAGGAATTAACCAAGCAACGATGCTTTATGTAAGAGCTTGGAACCTTCTTGGAGAAAAGCCCAAAAAGAAAGGAAAGTTCAAAGCTGAGCCTGAGAGTATATGTGAGTTGTCGAATAATAAATATGACATATGTAAAATAGAAGCAGAAGCTCCGAGAGATACTGTTCAAAATACACGCAATAGTTCTAGTGCTGCTGTAGTTGATCTTACTACATATTGCAGTTATTTCTGCACTCCAGAAAATAAAGATTTTATTGCCTTATGGGATAGGATTGAGGATCGTCTTTATAAAATAAGACATTGCTTGGATATCAAAGGTAAACGTTTAGAGCTTTCTCTATTCCAACCACCAATTGATCCAAGACAACTAATAAGTACTGCAGCTAGTGGAAGTATTATAAGGTTACCAAAAATAGCCCAAGTGCCTCATTACCGTTTTAAGTATATGATTACCTACGCTAAATCAATTGCTGATACTGTTACTCAAATTGGTTCAGAGCTACTAAGCGTTTTAGAGAAGAAGGATGCTGAAGCACTCACTTTGCTTTACAATAAGCAAGAAGGAATAATGGCTAACTTAATGACAACCATTAAGGAAAAAGCTATTGAAGCATTAAAAGAAGAAGCTAAGGCACTTGATGCAAGTTTGAGTAGCGCAAAAGACCGAAAATCTCATTATGAGAAATTAATTAATGATGGATTATCAGGCTCTGAAATTGCAGCAATAGCAACAGCTATTACTGCCACAGGTCTTTTAACGCTTTCAATTCCTCTTGAAATAGCTGCTGTAGCTGTGCATCTTGTGCCAAATATTTTTGGATTAGCATGTGGTGGCAGTGACTTTGGCAGGTCTGTGGAAGCTGGTGCTAAAGCTCTAGCAACAACAGCAAACACACTATCAAACATATCACAGAATATAAGTACATCAGCAAGTTATGAAAGAAGAGCTCAGGATTGGGATTTACAAAAAATTATGGCAACTTATGATACTGAGCAAATTAGCCATCAAATAGAAGCAAACAAGATAAATCAGGCAAATGCTGTACAAGACCTTACAGCTCATAAGAAATCAATAGAGCAGATTAAGGAAAAAGAGCAGTTTTTCAGAAGTAAATTTACTAACCAGGAACTATACAGCTGGATGAAAGGAGAACTTAAAAGTTTATATATTAGGGTTTATAGACTTGCTCTTGAAATTGCAAGACAAGCAGAGTATGCCTATCAGTATGAAGTTGATAGTAACAAGACTTTTATTCAGCCAGGACACTGGAATAGTTTAAAAGAAGGCTTACTTTCAGGACAAAAATTAAAGTTTGAACTTGAGCAACTTGATAAGGAATACCATGATACCAATGAAAGAAGACTGGAGATCACTAAAGTAATCTCACTTAAATCTCTTGATCCTATCGCACTTTATGAGCTTAAAACTAAAGGCAGTTGTAAATTCTCTTTCACGGAAAAATTATTTGACCTTGATTTCCCTGGTCACTATGCTCGTAAAATTAAAGATATCAAGATCACTATTCCAGCAGTGGTTGGTCCTTATGAAAATGTTCATGCAAGTTTGCAACAAACAAGTAGCCAAGTAATATTAAAAAGCGATAGTGCAATAAATGCAATTAAATACTTAGTAAACCCAAGTGAAGAAGAACAGCCTGAAACTGATCTGTTGAGAGTTAACTGGAAGCCAAATCAAGAAATTGCTATCTCAAAAGCTGATCAAGATAGTGGATTATTTGAACTTAGTTTTGGTGATGAACGTTACTTACCATTTGAGGGCACAGGTGCAGTTTCTACCTGGGAATTAAGCCTTCCTCAAGCAACTAATAGATTTGATATCGGTACTATTTCTGATGTTATCATTCATTTAGACTACACAGCGTTAAATGGTGGAGAAGCTTTAAGTAGCCAGGTAAAAAACCTTAACCAATTAAAGTATTACCTCGGTACATTAGTTATGAACCTAAGTTCGGTCTATCCAGAAGAGTGGGAAAAATTTAAACAACAAGCAAAAGGACGTTCTTCTGAGCTAAAATTCAAACTATCCTCTGAGATTTTTCCCGTTCATGTAAAAAATCCATCAGTTGATTTAAATAAAGAAAATAACATTTATGTTATACCTACTACGCCAGATATGAGTCGAATAACTATAAAGTTAAATAACTACAATTGGGAACGTAATTCTAAAAAGATTGTTAATCCTTCACTTACAATTGGTAGTGATTGGAGTATTAAAATCAACAATGCAGATATAAGCAAAATCGAAGAAATAATGATTATGGTCCCTTATAAAGCAACGATTAATTGGTAACTTCTATACCTGCTATTTTAATAACGAGTAGCAGGTCTCTTTGCTTTTTTCATTTGTAATACCTTTTTCTATAAGAACACTTTGTATAGAGGTAGGTACTTGGATGCTAGCTTGGATTTGCAGATCAGCACTATTTAATATTCGATCTTTCTTACCATTATAGGCTTTTTTAAATCCATCGATTTGCTTTTGACTTAAATTTTGTGAAAATGCCTTTTCTACATATGAGTCTAAAAGACTAGCAATTGTATCATAATTGCCACTTGTAATTTTTGCTGTGATAGTTTTTTGTACTTCTAAAAAATCAATTCTTACTGATTTCCATGCTATACCACTGCTACAAGCTGCTTGCTTCATTACTTGCTCTAGCTTTTCCACTATACGTAAAGTACAGCCTATTGTCTCCTCTTTTGATAAAGTACTGCTTTCATAAGCTCTACATTTCATGTTGCATTTATTTCCATTGAACCAGCTATATAATACATAATAAAGCATCATGTCTGCATTACTAATATTCCCAAGCCTTTCTTGAATAATAGGTGTAGATGATTTACAGCTGGCCACCTTACCTGGTAAAAATGGCTGTCCAGTATTAGGTATCCAACCTTTTATCCAAGAAACCCAGTTGCCTATCAGTGAAGAATGTCTACCTGCTCCACTACTTTGAAACTGACCTACAGTAGGCTGATCTACAAAAAGATGACTATGCCTGATATTAGCAACGTAATTGTGCTCTTTTTCTTCCAGAGCTTGCCTTAGGTATTCTACCACACTTACATGGTTTGCAGAAATAGCTAGATCAAGAGGTTTTTCATGATCAATACTGAGAAGATCAATATCTGCTCCTTTTTCCTCCACAAGAAATTTTACGGTTTCTAAATGACCATTACTAGCAGCGCAGTGGAGAGGCGTCCAATTATCTGCACTAACAGCGTTAACACTTATTCCTTTATCAAGGAAAAATTTTACAATATCTTTATGTCCATTCTCAGCAGCAATATGTAGAGGTATTTTACCACTCAGATCAACAGCATTAATATTTGCTCCTTTCTCTTCTACTAAAAATCTTACAGCTCCCAAATGACCATGCCTTGCAGCATAATGCAGCGGTGTCCAATTGTCCTGACCTAAATCATTAACATTCATTCCCTGGTTTATTAAAAGTTCTATAACTTTTTGATACCCACGTTCAGCAGCAATATGCAAAGGTTTTGCGTTATCAGCATCTACAGCATTAAAATTTGCTCCCTCAGCTAAAAGCGATTGGACAAAATCCAAATTACCAGAATGGGCAGCATAATGCAGTGGCGTCCACATTAAATTAGTATCTGGATCATTAATACTTAGCCCCTGCTGTACGAAAAACAGTACAATATTCTTATGTGCATTGCTAGCTGCAGAGTGTATAGGTTTTTTTCCATCGTTGCTTACAGCTCTAATATCTGCACCTTCTTCAACTAGAGATTTAGTAGCCCTCAAGCGACCATGAAGGGCAGCATAATGCAAAGGTGTTAATTGCTGATAATCAGCATCATTAACATTTAATTCTTTTTGTATAAAAAACTCCACAATATCTTTGTGTCCATGCTGGGCAGCAATATGTAAAGGCCCAGCACCGTAAACATCTTTATTTTTGATGATGTTTCTATCTTGACGAACGAGAAACCTAATAACCTCTAAAAGTTTATCATCAATGTGTTTATTATTCCTGCCTTTAGCAGCATAATATAAAGGTGTCCAATTGTCTTTGCCTTTGTCATCAACACTTAGCTGCTTTTGCACTACAAAAAATTCTACTATATCCTTATGACCATACTGAGCAGCATAATGCAAAGGTTTTGCATTACTAGAATCCTGAGCATTGACATTTGCTCCTCTACTTACAAGAAGTTTAACCACCTCTAAACTACCACCCTTGGCAGCATAATGTAGTGGTATTTGATTATTCTGATCTTGATAGTTAACATTCAATCCTCTACTAAGAAAAAACTCAATGGCGTTTTTATGTCCATGCTCAGCAGCAATATGTAAAGGACTCACACCGTTAATATCAAAAGCGATAATATTTGCTCCTCTACCAGCAAAAAATTCAATAACGTTTAAGTTGCCACTTTTAGCAGCATAGTGCATCAATGTTTTACTACTTTTATCTTGGTCACTAACACTTAATTGCTTTTCTACAGTAAAGAACTCTACAATACCTTTATGACCGTACTCAGCAGCAATATGCAAAGGTTTTAAATTATTAGAATCTTTGGCATTGATATCTGCTCCTCTACTGATGAGAAACTTTATAACTTCTAAGTTACCACTCTTGGCAGCATAGTGTAACGGCGTCCACTTATTCTTATCTAAATCATTGACACTTAATCTCCTATTGAGGAAAAACTCTACGATATCTTTATGTCCATACTCAGCAGCAATATGCAAAGGTTTTGCTCCGCTTATCGTTTGATCATGAATATTTGATCTAAAGTTAATAAGTAGTTTCACAACTTCTAAGTTACCACTCTTAGCAGCTTCATGGAGCGGAGTAAGGTAATCTTTATTATTTCTAGCATTAGTGTAAGCCTTTTTTCTAAGAAGAAACTTGACAATCTCTAAATCACCACATTGAGCAGCTTTGTGCAATGGTGTTAAGTCATTATCATCTCTAGAGTTAACATCTGCACCTATATTAAAATAATGTTCAACCTTTCTAAAATCTTTCTGACTTATCGCATCAAACAATCCTGCATTTGAAAGAGTTTTTACGACTTCTAGGTGGCGCTTTTCTGTAGCAAGTTGTAACGGTGTCTTGCCATGAAAATCTTGAACATTAATATCCGCCTCTCTTTCTATAAGCAACTTCACAACCTCTGAGTGACCAGAATCAGCAGCATAATGGAGTGGTGTCCAGCTATTCCAACCAGAAGCATTAATATTTGATCCGCTGTTAAGCAAAAATTCCACTACGCCTTTATGGCCATATTGAGCAGCAATATGTAAAGGTTTTATGTAATGAGACCCAGCATTAACATTTGCCCCTTCTTCTACTAAAAGTTTTATGAGTTTTATGTGGTTTCTATAAGCGGCATAATGCAGTGGTGTCCAGTTATTGTGACTAGAATAATTAACATCAGCTCCTTCTTTAAGATAATCTTTAACTCTTTGTATGTCATTCCTTCCTACAGAATGAAACATAGCCTCATTTAACAGCAATTCAGTAATTTCTCCATTCTCTTTTTCTTTAGCAAGTTGTAATGGTGTTTTACCGTTTGAATCCCTTGCGTTGGTGTCTGCTCTCTTTTCTATTAGTAACTTTACAAGCTCAAAATAACCTTCCTCTGCCGCATAATGTAATGGCGTTTTATTATTTTTGCCTGGTTCACTAGCACTTACTCCATGTTCAAGCAAGAACTCAGCAACATTTTTGTATCCATTTTTGGTAGCAACATGTAACGGGCTTTCACCACTAATGCTTTTCATGTTTAGGTTCGCTCCTTTACTTTGTAAAAACCTTATCATTGATAAGTCGCCATTTTCTGCTGCAATATGCAACATTCCCCATCCCCACCTGTTAGTCACATCAACATCAGCTCCACTAGTAAGATATTCACTAATTTTATCACGATCTCCCTGCTTAACGGCATTAAATAACACCTTATCTTGTAACAATTTAATAATCTCAGGGTCAGTTGCAAGTTGCAATGGCGTGTTTTCTTCAGAATCTTGAATATTGATATCTGCGCCTTTCTCTATCAAAAATTCTACAGATGCTGAATGGCTTTTCTCAGCTGCTTGATGTAAAGCTGTTTTTCCACTTATACCTTTGTCATCGATACTCAACCCTTCTCTGTTTTTCCTTAGGAAAAACTCCATCACATTTGTATGACCATATTGAGCAGCAACATGCAATGGCTTATTTCTGTTAGTATCCTTAAGGTTGATATCCGCGTCCTCTCCTATCAGAAATTCTACTACTGCCAAGCGTCCATGTCTAGCAGCATAATGTAATGGTGTCCAATTATTCCTACCACGACTGTCAACACCCTCACTTTTCTCTTTTCCTACTATCAAAAACGCTACTATGTCTTCGTATCCATTCCTAGCAGCATAATGCAAAGGCTTTGCATTATAAGACTTAGCATCAACATTTGCTCCTTGCGCCTTTAGAAGCCTAACGATTTCAATGTAACCTTTGCTAGCGGCATCATGCAGCAATGTCCAGTCATTTTCGTCTTTGTAGTTAGGGTCTGCTCCTTCAGCAAGATACTGTTCAACTTTACTTAACTCTCCTTGTTTCACAGCATTAAATAATGCTTTATTACGCAATAATCTTGCTGCTTCCTGATGGTTTTTACCGCTTGCTAGTTGCAAAGGTGTTTTGTTATCAGTACTTTTAGCATCAATATCTGCTCCTTTTTCTATTAAAAATTTTACAACTTCTGGATACCCTTTGTCAGCAGCGTAGTGTAGCATAGTCCAATCATTATTACCTTTATCGTTAATGCTTAGCTCATCCCCGTGCCACCTAAGGAAAAATTCTATAATACTTCTATGCCCGTTATCTGCAGCAATATGTAAAGGCTTATTTCCGTTAGAATCTTGAGCATTAATATTTGCCCTCTTTGTTATCAGAAGTTCTACAATTGCCAAACCACCTCTGCTTGCAGCATAGTGAAGCGGTGTCCATCCATTTCTATTTGCATCATTAACACTAAGGCCAGCTCTTTCCTCTTTCAGAAAGAATTCTACCACGTTTCTACGACCGTAATCAGCAGCAATATGCAAAGGCTTGTCGCCATTTTGATCTCTAGTATTAATGTTTGCCCCTCTTGATATTAGAGCCTGAGCAACTCTTAGATGTCCTCTACTTGCAGCTTCATGTAATACTGTCCATCCATTCTTATCTGAATAATTAACGTTAGCTCCATTATCAAGGTATCTTTCTACATCATTTAAATTTCCCTGCTTTACAGCATGTAATAATGTTTTATTTTGTAATAATCTTTTAATTGGCCCTTCATTAGCTAGTTGCAGAGGTGTTAGATTATCATAGTCAATTGCATTAATATCTGCACCATTCTCTATGAGAAACTCTGCAACTTCAGGGTGGTTGTACTTGGCAGCATAATGAAGCGGTGTCCAATTATTTTTGCCCCTATCATTAATGTTAGCATCTGCCTCATTCACACCATTTTTTCTACTGAGAAAATATCTTACAACATCTAAAGAGCCTTTCTCGGCAGCAATATGCAAAGGTTTATCTCCATCTCTACTTTTAGCATTAATATTCGCTCCCTTCTCTTCCACTAAAGACCTGATCAATGGCAAATTATTTCTCACAGAAGCAGCGTGTAAAAGCCCCCATCCCCATCTGTTAGTAGAGTTTACATTAGCTCCATCTCTGAAAGAGTCTTGTACTCTCACTAAATTTCCTTCTTTCACAGCATCAAAAAGTGCTTTATTTAACAATAACTCCTTGACTCTTTCATCCTGGGCAAGTTGTAGAGGTGTTTTGCCACCAGAGTTTTCTGCATTGATATTTGCACCTCTTGTTATCAAAAGCTCCACAACTTCCGACTTGCCCTGCTCAGCGGCATAATGGAGTGGTGTCCAGCTATCTTTACCTAAATCATTAACACTGAGCTTTTTATCAAGAAAAAACTTTACTATATCCGTATGTCCATTCTTTGCAGCAAGATGCATAGGTTTATCCCCATCAGCATCTTTAAGATTAATATCTGCACCTTTTTCTCCTACTAAATATCGCACAACTTCGAAGTGATTGCTCTCAGCAGCATAGTGTAGTGGTGTTTTATTATCTTTACCTTTATCATTAACTTTACCGTTGAGTAGAAGCTTCACAATGTTTATGTGGCCATATTGTGAAGCAATATGCAAAGATTTGTCCCCATCAGAATTTTCAGCATCAATGCTTGCCCCTCTTTCTACTAGAAGCGAAGCTATTAGCAAATGACCTTTTTCAGCTGCACGATGCAACAGCGTCCAATCATTACCGCTCAGAGAGTTAGGATCAGCTCCATTGTCAAGATATTTTTGAACTTGAGCATACTCTCCTTGTTCTACAGCATCAAATAATGCCTCATTTTGTAATGACCTGACAATTTCCTGATTACCAGTTATAAGCTCTAAAGGTGCTTTACCTTGGGCATTCTGGATAGTAATATCTGCACCTTCTTTGACAAGAAAATTTACAATTTGTGAATAGTTGTTTGCACTAGCATAGTGAAGTGGTGTCCAATTATCTCTACCTAAATCATTAATATCCATTCCCCGCTCATCAATAAAAAACCTTACTATTGGCTGATGCCCACTTTTGGCTGCAACGTGTAATGGTTTGTCCTCGTCAGAATTTCTAATGTTAATGTCTGCCCGCTCTCTCGTTAAAAGCTTTACGATTTTTAGATGCCCGCCTTCAGATGCATAATGCAGTGGAGTCCAATTGTTTAAATCAGTTGCATTAACAGCTGGCCAACTTTGCACTAAAAGCTCAACTACATCAGAGTAACCATGACGTGCAGCATGATGAAGGAAAATTCTGCCATTTTGATCACTATAGTCAATATTAACCCTTATTCCTTTAACTTCTTTGTTGAGATAATTTCTCACCTCCGACACTTTATTTTGTTTTACAGCACCAGACAACCCTTCATTCAGTAAGAATTGAATTACTTCAGGCTCGCTTGCCAGATCTACTGGTAATTTTCCTTGAGAATTATGAGCATTAATATTCGCTCCTTTCTTTATAAGAAACTTTACAATCTCAATATGGCCTTCTTTAGAAGCATGATGTAAAGCTGTCCAATTATTTCTATCTTTGCTATCAATAGTAGCTTCTTTTTCTTCAATCAAGTACTGTACAACATTAAGGCTATTGCTTGCAGCAGCATAATGCAGGGGCGTCCACTTATTTTCCCCTTGTTCATTAACGCTTAATTCTTGTTGATCGATAAAAAATTCTACAATATCTTTATGCCCATTTTTTGCAGCAATGTGCAAAGGTTTTTCTCTACTATCTGTTCTTGCGTTTATATTTGCTTTTTTTTCTACCAGAAATTCTGCTACTTTTGTATAACCGTTGCGAGCAGCATAATGAAGTGGTGTCCAGTTATTTAGATCTGAATAGTTAACATCAATCTCATTTACAAAAAGACCTTTAATCTTATTAATGTCATCACCCAAGTTATCTCCTCTTACAGCATTGAATAGCTCTCTACTCCGCAATAACTTTGCCACCTCCCTGTGACTATCTCCTTTTTCAACAGCAAGTTGCAACGGCGTTTCTCCACTTAAACCCGTAGCGCCAATATTTGCTCCTTTTTCTATAAGAAATTTTACTACCGGTAATCGATTTTCATAAACGGCATAGTGAAGCGGTGTCCAGTTATTTTTTCCTACTTCATCAATATTTGCTTGCTTACTCAGAAAAAGCTCTACCACGTCACCTTTGCCATAAGTAGCAGCAAGATGTAAAGGTGTATTTCCGTCAGAATCTTTAGCGTTAACAACATTTGGATCTTTATTGATAAGTTCTGTTGCTAGCGTTTTATACCCTAAGCTAGCAGCGTAATGTAACGGCTGCCATCCATTTTTCTCGTATGAATAATTAAGATTTTGAATATATTTTCTGACCTTTGATACATCATTTTTCCTTATAGCATCAATCAATGCCTTGCCCTGCAACATTGCTTTAACTTCTTGCCGATTACTTTCACCTTGGGAAAGCTGTTGAGCAAGGTCAAGTGGAGTTACACTATTAGAATTTTCAGCATAAATATCTGCTTCTTTTTTTATCAAAAACTTTACTAAATCGCTGCTACCTTTGTTAACAGCATGATGTAGCGGTGTCCAATTATCCTTACCACGATCATTAACGTTCATCCCTTTTTCATTAAGAAAAAACTCTACGATATCTTTATACGCCATACCAGAAGCAATATGTAAAGGCTTATCTCCACTATGGGCTTTAGCATTAACATTAGCCCCTTTTTCTTCTACCAAAAATCTAATAAACTCTAAATCATCCACTTCTCTATTGGCAGCATGGTGTAGTAAAGACCAACCATTCTGATCTGAGTGATTAATGCTGATTCCATTACTAAGATATTCTTCAACCTTATCATGATCACCTTCCTTTACTGCACCAATTACTTTTACTGCGTTAAATAGCCCTTTATTCAGTAACAACTGTGCAATGGACTGATGACCCTCATCTCTAGCAAGCTGTAATGGTGTTTTACCATCTGAGTTTTTAAGATTAGCATCTGCTTCTTTTTCTATGAGAAGTTGTACAACTGGCAAATGCCCACCTTTTGCAGCATAGTGTAGTGATGTCCAGTTGCTTTTACCTTTGTGATTAATACTTGCTTTCTCTTTTTCAAGAAGAAGTTCAACAACATCTTTGTGGCCATAAGCAGCAGCAAGGTGTATAGGTTCATCGCCATCTGAGTTTTTGGCATTAACATTAATTGAATTACTCTCTATTAGTTTTGTTGCTGATCCTTGATGGCCAAGTTTGGCAGCGTAGTGTAATGGAGTCCAGAGATTTTCTTCGTATGAATAATTAACATTAGCACCTTTATTAATATACTCACTAACTCTCGATACAATGTTCTGCTTTACAGCATCAACTAATGCTTTACCTAACAACACCTCCTTAACTTTAGTTTCTTCACTCTTAACGAGGTCTAAAGGGGTTGTACCATTAACGCTTCTAGCATCAATGTTTGCTCCTCTTTCTTTTACTAGATACTCAACAACATCAAAGTGATCGTCTAAAGTAGCATAATGGAGTGGTGTCCAATTTTCTTTTCCTAGCTCATCAACGCTTAACCCTTTCTCCTCAAGAAAGAATTTTACAACATTTTTGTGTCCATTCTTTGCAGAATAATGTAGCGGTTTATCTCTATCGTCAGTTCTGGCATCTACATTTGCCCCCTTTTCTATCAAAAATTTTACGATTTTTAAATATCCATTAAGAGCAGCATGATGAAGCGGTGTCCAATTACTTGAATTTGAATAATTAACATCAATTTCGTCAGTAAAAGAACCTTTAAGATCATCACCAAGATCTTCCTGTTTCACAGTGTTAAATAATGCTCTACTCCGCAACAATTTTGCCACTTCCCTATGACTATCTCCTTTCTCAACAGCAAGTTGCAATGGCGTTTCTTCGCTTAAACCAGTAGCATCGATATTTGCTCCTTTTTCTATAAGAAATTTTACTACTGGTAATTGGTTTTCGTAAGCAGCATAATGAAGCGGTGTCCAATCATCTTTTCCTTTACTTTCAATCAGCGTTTCTCTAGGTTCTTGAAGAAAAAATTCCACAATATTCTTGCGACCATGGGCAATAGCAATATGTAAAGGGTTACTATCATCAGCATCTTTAGCATCAGTAATATTAGCATTATTATTTATAAGTGTTTCTGCAGATCTTTGATAACCAAGACTAGCAGCGTAATGTAATGGAGTCCATTTATTATCCTCATATGAATAATCAACTTTAGCTCCTTCTTTAATGTAATCTCTGACCTTTCTTACATTATTCTGCCTGACAGCATCTATTAAAGCTTTGCCAAGTAGTTTAGGCTTAATCCCTTTGCCATCTGCGAGCTTCAATGGAGTTATATTATTATAATCTTCTGCATAAATATTGGCTCCTTTTTTTATCAAAAACTCCGCAAAGCTTTCACTGTCTTTATGAACAGCATGATGTAATGGTGTCCAATTATCCTTCCCTCGATCATTAATATCCAATTCCTTCTCGTCCACAAAGAACCTTACAATATTTATATGTGCGTGGCTGGAGGCAATATGTAGTGGTTTGTTACCATCGTTAGTTTTAGCATCAATATTTGCTCCTTTTTCTACCAAAAATCTGACAAATTCGTCATCATCTATGGTTCTATTAGCAGCATGATGTAGTGGAGTCCAGCCCTGAAGGTCTGAGTGATTAACGTTAGCACCAGCATCAAGATATCCTTTAACCTCATCAAGGTTTCCTTTTTTTACTGCTCCAAATACTTGTTCAAATAGAGCCTCATTCAATAATAGTGATACAATTTCTTGATGTTCTCTTTCTCTTGCCAATTCTAGCGGTGTTTTACCATCGGAATTTACAGCATTAATATCTGCTTTTTTTTCTATTAGAAATTTTACTATTGGCAAATGTCCACCTTCAGCAGCATAGTGAAGGGGTCTCCAATCACTTTTGCCCTTATTATTTACGCTTAATAACCCTTTTTCGTTTTTAAGAAGAAGCTTCACAATATTTTCATGCCCGCAAGCGGTTGCTATGTGTAAAGGCTCATTATTGTCAGAATCTTTAGTATCAATAACAGTGGAGTTGTTATTGATGAGTACTTCCGCAGAACTTTGATAACCTAAGTGAGCAGCATAATGTAGTGGTGTCCACTTTTTATCTTCATATGAATAATTAAGGTCAGCTCCAGAGGTAATGTAATCTCTAACTTTTTCTATATCATTTCTTTTAACAGCATCAATTAACTCCTTACCCAGCACTATCCTTTTAATTATTTCGTAACTTCCATTTTGAGCAAGTTGTAGTGGTGTCTTATTGCTAGAGTCAAGACTTTCAGCATTAATATTTGCACCTTTTTTTATTAAAAATTCTGTAAGCTCTAGCTTACCTCCAGAAACAGCATAGTGCAGTGGTGTCCACCTGTTTTTTCCTTCTTCATCAACACTTAATCCTTTTCTCTCTATAAAAAACTCCACAACTTCTGTGTGTCCATGCTTAGCAGCAACATGTATGGGCTTTTCCCTATCATTGGTTATAGTGTTTACATCTGCTCCTTTTTCGACTAAAAACTCCACAACTTTTAAATCACCATTGGAAGCAGCATAATGCAGTGGTGTCCAATTATCCAAACCCGAATAATTAACATCAATCTCACCTGTAAAAATAATCTTGATACTGTCAAGGTCATCATTAAGACTCTCTTGTTTTACAGCATTAAATAATGCTCTGCTTCGCAGTAATTTTGCAACTTCCTTATGGCTATTACCTTTTTCCTCAGCAATTTGTAAAGGCGTCTCATCGTTTAAGCCCTTGGTAGCAATGTTTGCCCCTGTTTCTATAAGAAACTTTACTACTGCAAGATGACCTTTATCAGTAGCATAGTGCAGAAGCGTCCAACCATTTTTTCCCTCGCTTTCAAGAAGCTTAGCCTTACTTTCACTTAGATGCTCTCTAGGATTCTTAAGAAAAAATTCCACAATATTCTTGTGACCATATTCAGCAGCAATATGCAAAGGGTTGCTATCTTCAGAATCTTTAGCATCAATAATAGTAGCATTGTTTCTTACAAGGACTTTTGCTGACCTCTGATAGCCCAAACTGCCAGTATAGTGTAATGATGTCCACTTCCTATCTTCATATGAATAGTCAACATTTGCCCCTTTCTTAATATGATCACTGACTTTTGTTATATCATTCCTCTTGACAGCATCGATTAACGCCTTGCCCAACAATATGCCTTTGATTACCTTACCTTCAGCGAGATCTAATGGTGTTTTGCTATTAGAGTTCTCAGCATAAATATCTGCTTCTTTTTTTATTAAAAACCTTACTAATTCCTCACTTTCCTTATTAACAGCATAGTGTAAAGGTGTAAAATTTTCCTCTCCTCGATCGTTAATGTCTAAACCCTTTTCGTTAATAAAAAATTTTACAGTATCTTTATATGCATTGCGAGAAGCAAGATGTAAGGGTTTATTACCATCATGGGTAGTAGCATTTACATTTGCCCCTTCTTTTACTAACAGTCTGATAAGCCCTAGAGCTTCTGATGTTCTATTAGTAGCATGGTGTAGTGGAGTCCAGCCGTTACGGTCTGAATGATTAATTTCAGCACCATTATCAAGATTCCCTTTGACCTCATTAATATTACCTTCTTGAACTGAGTTAATCAGTGCTTTGTTTAATAGCAATTTTACAATTGTCTGATGATTTTTGTCCTTGGCCAATTGTGATGGCGATTTCTGATTAGAGTTTTTTGTATCAATGTTTGCTCCCCTTTCAACTAATAGTTTTGCTACTCTAAAATTTCCTTTATCAGCAGCATAGTGAAGAGGAGTGGAAGCGTTCTTGCCTTCAATGTTAATATCTGCTCCTCTCTCTAGCAACAATTCTACAATATTTTCCTTGCCATAATCAGCAGCAATATGTAAAGGTGTGTTATTTTCAGAGTCTCTAGCACCTAAAGTGGAATTATTTACAAGCAATTCCGCTGATCTACGATAGCCTAGGCTAGCAGCATAGTGTAACGGTGTCCATTTATTCTCTTCACTTGAATAATCAACACTTGCATGGTCAATACCAATATATTCTCTAATTTTTTGGATATTATTTTGCTTTACAGCATCAATTAACATTTTACCTAGCAGAACCCTTTTAACATCTGAATCGCTGGTAAGTTGGAGTGGAGTTTCACTTTTAGCGTCTTCGGCATTAATATTTGCACCCTTCCCTACTAAGAACTTAACGAAATTTAAATAGCCTTTACTAGCCGCATGATGAAGTGGTGTTTTTCTACCCTTGTCTCTAGCATTTATATCAATACCTTCTTTCTCTACTAAAGCTTTTCCAAGTTCTAGATGAGTTTTATTAGCAGCATAGTGCAGCGGTGTCCAACTATCCTTACCTTGATCATTAACGCTTAACCCCTTTTCATCAAGAAAGAAATTTACGATATCTCTGTATCCATGATCAGATGCAATATGTAATGGTTTATTCCCATCAGAATCTTTAGCATTAATATCTGCTCCTTTTTCTGTTAAAAATTTGATAAAGTTGAGGTCCTCAGGACTATCATCAACAGCATAGTGCAGTGGCATCCAGCCATTGTTTTGACTTGCATAATTAATATTGGCACCGTTATCAAGCTGAGTTTCCACTCCGTTTCGTTCTCTTTTCTTTACAACAGCAAGCAGTAGTTCATTTCTTAGTAAGCTTGCAACTTCTTCATGTCCTCCATCATTTGCAAGTTTCAGTGGTGTTTCGTTATCAGAGTTTTTAACATTAATCTCTGCTCCTCTTGCTATGAGAAATTCCACAATTGATAAATGCCCTTTCTTTGCAGCATAGTGCAATGGAGTTGATTGATCCATGGTTTTAGAATTAATATGTTGTTGTTTTTCTATTAGAAGCTTTACAATCTCTAGGTACCCTTTATTAGTAGCATAATGTAAAGGTGTCCAATTATCCTTGCCTTTCTCGTCAACTTCTACTCCTTTATCAAGAAAAAACTTTACAATATTTTTATGTCCAAAATCAGCTGCAATGTGAATGGGCTTGTTTCCATCGTTAGTTTTAGTATTAAAACTTACGCCTTGATCATTTACTAAAAATTTTGCTACTTCTAAGCTGCCAAACTTAGCTGCATAGTGGAGTAAGCCCCAGCCATCTTGGCTAACAATAGTAAAGTTATTTCCTATCGCGTTCTTATCATTACGCTTTATACCCTCTATTATATCTCCAGATATGGTCATCTCTAGCCTCCAGAATCTCTATTAACAAATCCTCACTAAGACCGCTAAAAAACTTTATCAGTCAATATTCTAAGTATTGTATATATCCCAAATATTTTATGGCGTAAACCTTTATTTTAAAAAGATCATACTCTTTTATACTTGTAAGTTTGCATTATTTATTAGCAAGAGCCTTTATCACTAAATGAACAATATCACGTAAAGTTTCATCCTTAATTTTTCTATATTCTCTTACTAATCGTGATATTTCTTCGCTGCTCACATCACTATGGAAAGCCTTATCATGTAAATCCTCAGAGGTTTTTGTAAAAAAATATGACATATCAACTGACAAAGCTTCTGCCAATTTATACAACCTATCAACTATAAGCCTTACCTCCCCAGTTTCATATCCTTGTATATGCTGAAATGAAATTCCAAGCTTTTTTCCCAAGTCTCTTTGGCTGAGACCACACATTAACCTTCTTTTCCTTATTCTTTCCCCTATTTGTTTATCAATAGGATGTTGTTTAGCTTGTACAGTCATTTATTGACATCCTAATTCATATATTAAAGTAATACTAACTTTCGTTAGAACTTTGAGAAAAAGATTTTACCAATATATAAACTGCACTACGTAACCTTTTGCTCTTAATTTCGTTATATCCTTTGACTAACTTTAGTATTTCTTCATCATAAGCTTCATGTGAGTCAGTGTGCATATCAGTAAAAAAGTTAGCAACATCTATCGATAGTGCTTTTGCTAAATCATATAATCTACTGGCCAAAACACAATTTGAACCATTTTCGTACTTTTGTATCTGTCTATACGAAACACCTATTCTCTTTCCCAATTCGGTCTGTGTCAAAGCACGATCTAACCTAAGTTGTTTTATTTTTTTACCTAATTGCACTTTTCACCTCTTATTCAAATTTACAACAAATTTTATGAAGTGGAAAAAAAGCTAGCAAAGTAATTGCTTTAATAATTTCTGCCTCTCGCTAATTAAATCGTTTGGCCTTACGTATTTTTTCTCAATTTCCCTCATCTCTTTTTCTCGTTCTGCAATGCTATTTCGTATTACTTCAGCCGAGTATCTGCTTTTGCCACTTGCAAACTCTGATCTTAATCTTCTAACCTTGTATTCGAGCTCAGCAAATCTTTCGTGTTGCTCAAGAAGTTCTATCATATGACTAATTTCAGAGTTTAGCTTTTTTTCCTCAACATCTCTTACAATAAAAGAAAGTAGAAGCTTATCTATTTGGTAATCAATATTTGGTTGAGCAGCAAATAGATCAATTATGGCTTTTACGTCAGTAGGATTTGTAACTAGTAAGTTAAAATTACTACATAAAAAACTATAGAACTTTATCGTCTTCTCAAGATAATTTTTCATATCTTGTGATAATTGCAATTCTTTGTGAATTCCTGACAGCAATATTTTCAATTCTTCCAAGTATTTCGTGTCAAAATTACTTACTTCTGTAGGTGAAAGGATCATTAGCAGCTTTTTTACAAGCTCAACATCATTTAACTTTACTGCATTATAAAGAGCTTTTTCTTTATCTTCTTTTAAATCATAAAGCTCTGATGAGTTATCTATGCTGAATAGATATTCAGTATTTCCTTGAGGAGAGTAGATTAAAATGTCCACTTCTCTTAGCGGGTGATCATCATTAAACTTTTCTAGTAACTGCTTATCGGTAGTTTCCTCTATTGCTACAACTGCTTTGCTTACCTCTTTCAACTTTGCAATATCATCTCTTGAGTTTTCAAGTATATCTTTAGCCTTGTCTAGCAGCTGCTCATATAGAACTATTTTTTCTTCATCATCAAGTAGCTGACAATGCTTTTTCAGCTTTTCAGTAGAGTAAGACAGGAGGTCCATTTCTTTTAATTTTACAATCATAATACCCCATTTTTGTTGAAACTGAAATAATTTTTACGAGATATGTTTTTCTAGTGTAAATGCCCGTAAAATTTGTTACTATAATTTATAGTAAATCAATAAGTCGTATAGTGTTAACAATTAAATAACATTTATCACGTTATGATCGAATAATAATAAGATTAAGTGAGGGTTACAATGAAAAAAATAAAAAGTAAAAAATTGTCTAGTAAAATGTTAAAAGCGGTAGAGCGAATAGCAAAAGAAGGGTTGTTACCTAATTTTATAAAAGCTGCTCCAACAGCAAATAAAAAGATCAGTAAACTACCTGTCTTGTCATATCCTGAGGAGCTCAATCCATTTCGATCAGCTTTATCCAAGATAAGGCTAAGTGAATATGAAAATATGAAACTAAATGAATTCTTGGAAAAAGCTATTGCAGCTAAAAATATAAACGAGTTAAGTAAAGTTGTTGATGAAGCTTTGGATTTAGGAATAAGAATAAATGCTGCCAATAAAAATGGCTTTAGCTTCGCTAACGTTACAATGTTTAAGATGTATCGTGATGAATTCAAAGAAAATAAACAAGAAGATATAATCAGAAAGTTAGCCTTACATGGAGCAGATTTTAATGTACAAGTTGATAATAAAATAACTGAAAAAGTGCAAAAAGAAATTGAGCCACAAATGTATAGTCTACTCAAAAAGCTCAGGGAAGTTGGAGAGAACGCTACTATAGAAGGAACTGTTGAAGATGTAGAAATCGATAATAAAATCTTCTATATTGAATTTTCACATAGCTGCATAGTTGATGTCGCAAAAGTTGTAGAAGGTACAAAAAATTTGGGCTTAAGTAAAGGAGACTTAAACCTTGGTGGCAATATCCTAAAAATAGGTAATGGTGAAGTTGAAGTCAAAACTGGGAAAGACGGCAAAAGAAACTACGTGGATATATCAGATAGCAGTGCTTTTACAGTAACACTTTGCACTAGCCTAGGAGAGCTAAATTTAATGGTATATCATGACACAGAAGACTATCATCAAGTACAAGTTGAGGTAGAAGATGAAGAAATGTGGAATGAGTTGCAAAAAATAGGAGAAATCGTAGGACAAGGTTGTTTATTTGGTGGCATGTCTGTTAAAGAAGCAGTAGAAAAAGGCAGTTTTACTAGGTGTGGAAGATGGGGCGATCCAAATTCTAAGAGTAGTGAGACTTTTTCTTGGGTAGATAAATTAAAAAATGATAAAACGACATCTGTAGGACGTTTTTGATTGATGGCTATGTTTTACATAGCCATAATTATTGCAAAGTAAAGTAGTTCTTGGAATTTAATCAAGATTACCATAAAAAATTTACCTTAACTAGCATTGCTTGTAGAAGTGGATTGAAGATATATTCAGGCAATATTATTTATTGGCAAGCGCTTTTATCACTGAATGCACAATATCACGCAACGTTTCATCCTTAATTTTCCTGTATTCCCTCACTAGCCTTGATATTTCTTCACTACCCACATCGCTACAAAAGGCCTTATCGTGTAAGTCTTCAGAAGCTTTGGTAAAAAAATATGACATATCAACGGACAAAGCTTCTGCCAAATTATACAATCTATCAATTACAAGCCTTACCTCTCCAGTTTCATATCCTTGTATATGCTGAAATGAAATTCCGAGCTTTTTTCCTAAGTCTCTTTGGCTAAAACCGCATATTAACCTTCTCTTCCTTATTCTTTCACCTATTTGTTTATCAATAGGATGTTGTTCATCTTGTACAATCATTTATTAATATATTAACTGAGGTATTGAAGCAATACTAACTCTCATTGTAACTTTGAGAAAAAGATTTTACCAATATATAAACTACGCTACGTAACCTTTTGCTTTTAATTTCATTATATCCTTTGACTAATTTTAGTATTTCTTCATCATAAGTTTCATGTGAGTCGACATGCACATCAGTAAAAAAATCAGCCACATTAATCGATAGTGCTTTTGCTAAGTCGTATAGCCTACTGGCCAAAATTTGGTTTGAACTATTTTCGTACCTTTGTATTTGTCTATACGAAACGCCTATTTTCTTTCCCAACTCAGTTTGTGTTAAACCACAGTATAATCTAAGCTCTTTTATTTTTTTGCCTAATTCCACCTTTCATTACTAATTTTAGCTGCTCAAGCTTATATTGAATTTTTTAATTTATGAAGTAGAAAAAAAGAAGGAAAGTTGGAGAACTTTCCTTCCGGTCTACAGATTACAATAAACCACTATCATAAAAACTAAAGTGGCTCTTCTGTGTTACGATTATGTGATCTATTAATTTCATTCCTACATTTTCGCAGGTTGCAGCTAATGTAAGTGTGTTATCCTCATCCTCCTTTGATGGTTCTGTATCTCCACTTGGATGATTATGTGAAATTGCAATAGATGATGCATCGATCAGTAATCCCTGTTTGATTATTTCTCTCACATATAGAGGTACTCTGTCTATAGTTCCACAGTCTTGAATATACTCGTATATCAAATGACCACTTCGATCTAAGTATATTACTCGCAAGCTTTCCTTTCGTGACTGCCCTATTGCTGTTTTAAAGTATTTTAGTAGCTCTTCTCTGTTATCAAGAATCGACAGCTTTTTTAACTTACCTTTCAGTATCCTATCGAAAATCTCTTTCAGGCAAAAGATATTTGCTATTGCTCCATCGTTCATTCCTGTAACATTTTTTAGCTCGTGAAGATCAGCATTAATTACCCTTCCTAAACTACTAAAGAGCTCCATTAGCTTTTTGGCAACTTCTCTTCCTTCTGTGTATGCAGATAGATTACGTTCCAGTAGCTCATGGTCAAGTAAAGACCTGCCTCTACTTGATAAAATGCGAGTTTCCAATTTTTCTTTTCTCTCACTATTATTCATAAAAACCTCCAAGGTCAACATTATATACAAATTCAACGCCAGCTTTCTGACGCAGTAGTTCTCGAGGAATAACCCTTTTGAACTCTAAATTTGCAATGTTGTCCTTGTTGCTGGGGCACTGGGATGACAGGAGAAGGAAATGCCGGAATGGCAGGAGAAAGAAACACTGGGATGACAGTGGAAGATCTAATTCCTTATATCAATTAATTCTCATCCACCTTTTATATTACATAAACTCATCACTTTTATAGAACATCTCATTAAAATCATTCAAAATTCCAAAATCTTGATTTTTAATAAATAGATGATCATTTGTAACATAAGCTTCAGAAAGAGTGATCGGCTTTCCATCAAGATTGGAATCTTGCACATAAACTTTATTATACAGAGCTATCATTTGATTATAATTGTATTTCCCAGCAGTATACTGACTGCTTAAGTTCTGATAAAAATTATCTATGTCTTGATTTTGAGCTTGCAGCACCGCCTTATATTTACCATCTCCAATAGCTTCACCTACTTTGATTTTTAAAGGATGTTGTTTCACATTATCTATAACAGTTATTTCCTCTTGCTTCTCTTCATCTTCTACTAGCGACCTTTTATTCCTTTCTTCACTTGCAGGTTGATCTGCTGGCATTTGGTCTATATCGTTCTCTTGCATAGTAATTTTTTTGAGATAGCTAAGCATATCCTTTCCAGCTTTTTCCCAAGTTGCAGCCTCTTTTGAAAGCTCGCGATAATAAGAATCATTACCGCCTTTGCTATCTATTACATCTCTTTCTATACCTTTCCCTTCTGCCCATAACTCAGCATGTTCAATAAGTGTCCTGCCATCTTTGCCCACAACATCAACGTCAGCTTTGTTTTTTATTAGATATTCTATTGTATCTAACTTTCCATGCCTCACTGCATGAACTAAAGGTGTCCAGCCATCATTATCCTGCACATTAACATTCGCACCTTTTTCAACTAAATGTTCTATTATTTCCTTATTTCCAAGATCAACAGCAAGGTGCAAAGGTGTTAAGCCGTAGCTATCCTGAATATCAATATCCGCATTGTGCTCTATGAGATATTTAACTACTTCCATATTTTTCATGTGCATGGCAAAATGCAGTGGAGATTTACCAGAGCTAATATCACGGGTATCAACATCTATACCACGATCTATTAAGTATTTAGCAATTTCCGTATGTTTTAGCTCAATTGCATAGTGCAGCAGTGTTTGAGCTGACGTGTTTTTGATACCAAGATCTGCGCCATGCTCAACTAAACTCTTAACTATTTCCGCATGCCCTAGCTTAATAGCAGCAAGTAACGGAAAAGTATAATAACTTTTACTATTAGGATCTGCGTTATGATCTAATAGATAGTTCACTATTTCTGTATTACCTGAATAAATAGCACTGTATAATGGCGTTTTGGAATAAGCATCTTGAATATTAGGATTTGCACCACGATCTATTAAGTATTTAGCTATCTCTATATTTCCAGACTCAATAGCATAGTGTAAAGGTGTCTTATAATACACATATTTAGTATTAGTTTTCTGATAATAATTGTCATGAACATTAAGATTTGCTCCATGATCAATAAGATATTTTGCTACTTCCGTATTTCCTGACTGAATGGCATAATGTAGTGGCGTTTGTCCATTATGGTCTCTTGTATCAGTATATGAATTGTGTTTTAGAAGCGTTGCTACTTTGCTTAAATCTCCCAATGAAGCAGCAGAATGTAAACTCGTCGCACCTGTTACCTTATTTATCTCGTTTGCGTTTTCTACATTATTGTCATCAATATTCACCTTTAAGAAAGGCTGTTTATTATACTTCATAACTTTTGTTGTAACAGCTTTTCCTTGTTCGTCTTCACTCGCTTTTTTAGCAGGTTGCATAGAATCTTCTCTACTGACACTTTCTATCTTGGTTTTATCACCACTTACATTATGTACTGGGCTATAACCATATAGACCCTTGCCTGCACTTTGTTGGCTTGTTGAACTTTCAACACTGTTAGATTCAACAACATTATATTCCATATGTTGTTCACCACTCAGCTCAGCTTTGACCCACTGTTTAAATTCCTGAGTATAACCTTTTAGCTCAGTCAAAAAATCCTCAACTAATTTCTTACCTTCATCCCTATCATGATATCTCTTATAAGTAGAGAGGCTCTTTAGTAAATTATCAATTAAGTCCGGGTGTTTATGTTCAAGAAACTTTACTACTTGCTCTGCTTCTGAATAGTAGTGATTTCCTTGATAATCATTACGTAATATCTCATCTAGTTTAAGATTCTTATTTTTTATTGCAATTAAAGCTTCTTTATCTCCGTGATCATTAATGTGCTTGCCATTTTCTAAACCAGCAACATAGTTAGCAATAGCTTCGTGCATTGCTTTTGGCAAGATATAGCTTAGACCAAGATTTGCAAAGTGCATTGCATGCCCTATCTCGTGCTTTAACGTATGTTGATTTAAATTCCCTTTACTATCTAGGTAGACATAAACGTCAGCAGCATTTCCCTTATTTAGATCGATCATTCTTGTGTAGCCATTAACACCGTCGCCAGCATCGAATCCAACTTTTTTCAAGTACTCTTTAAACTCATTTTGAGTGTTGAATACATAAGCATTGATCCTTATATCATGGTCAGAGGTATTAAAAGCACCCTTAAAGTCTCGTACAGCATCTTTAATGCTTTTTTCTATTGTATCTAGCTTATTGGCAGCTAAGTCATACTTGATATTTATATTAGTGTTATCAAGGGACACAGTTTTGCTAAGTGAAAGGTTTGACATTACACTATCCATGTAATTTACTATTTCCACTTGCCCTTGCTGTTTAGCATAAGTAAGAGGTGTACCATCGCATGCTCTTTTAATATAAAGATCAGCACCATTATCTATCAGACATTTCACCATATCTAAATTTCCACGTGTAATAGCTAGGTGTATCGGAGTGTAGTTATGAGTAAGATTTATATCTGCACCGTTTTTTATTAAATAATCTACTACTTCTGTATGACCTTTATTGACTTCTACATTTGCAGCAAGATGAAGAGGAGTATCATTCCATTCATCTAAAACATCAAGCCTAGCACCTTTTTCTACTAAAAATTTCACTGCAGCTAAATTTCCACCTTCAGCAGCTTTATGCAGAAAGGTTCTGCCGATATTGTCTTGTCGGTTTATATCTGCACCTTTGTCTATCAAATATTCTGCTAATTCCATACGTCCACGTGAAATAGCCATGCCAAGAGGATTATTATATTTACCCAGGTTAACATCGGCATTACCTATTTCGACTAGAAATTTTATCATTTTCTCATCATTGTTGATAACAGCATAAAAAAGTGGAGTGAGCTCATGTTTATCTTGCACGTCCACTCTAACGCCTTTATCTATTAACAGTTTGACCTCATCGAAACGCCCACTAAAAACAGCTTTATGTAGAGCAGTATAGCCTGTAGAGTCTTTAGCATCTAAGTCTAAATTTTTTGATTTATCATATTCAGAATTTGTTTTAAATTTCATACTCACCTCTTAAAAATTTTCACTATAAATAAGTCTTGAGAAAAATGCGTTAACTGTAGATTCAGCCTTTACCTTGTTTTTGCATAACTGCTTAGATAGTTGATCATCGCTAAAAAGCAGATTCTTAGTATCGAGATATTTAGCATAGTTGCCAGCAAGTATTGAGTAGAAACCGCTTTCAAGTTCAAGATAAGAGCTGCTATTGAGAACAAAAAATAAATCGCTCTGGTCAAGCAGTATGTCATAACCAGAGCTCGTGCAATGTAAGTATTCATTGCCTTCATACTCTGCTATGTAGTACTTACTTGCATCAAGATCACCATCAAGCTGCAAAATTGCCGCTGAACGTCCATTCCCAATACTATGGCCTTTTATTACTTTAAGTACTTTAATCTCATCATTTTCTATGAGTTCTCTTAACTTTTCATTCTTTTGATTTAATTCTTTCTCTGCTTTTCTTCTGTCTTCTTCTAATTTTATTTCTTTTTCAACAAGCTCATTTTGTATTTGCAAAAACATATCTTGAATGGTTAAGCCATTTAGAAAGTAATCCAATACAATTGACACAAACGGCTGCAATTCACCATTATCTTCAAAGCTCTTTTCCTGCTTTTTGTCATATTGAGTGGGGTTATAGATTGCATACATAGGATAAAAGCCATAATTCACCTCGTCGAATGATAACTCTATCGAAAATCCGCTCTGATCAAGTGGAAGTTTAGTAGCTAAATATCTACCATTATTATCTCTGACATACAGCTCATTTATACCATAGTGCCCACTATATTTGTTGTAATAAATATAAAAATTCTCAGGATTAAGATTAAAGTAATCATCTAAATTGTTAGGTTTACCGAGCTTTTCACATAGAAAACTCTTGCTCTTATCTGTAAGTTTGATGCGTGTAGAGAAGTAACACCGATCTATTCGGTCACCTTTTTCTATTTCAAAGTCTAGGACTATTTTATCGCTAAACATACAGAATTTCCTCACATTTCCAATATTTATGATTATAAATTGTGTACTATGAAAAAAGCATTAAGGCTTCTTTATGTATCTAAAAACAGCGCTAACTTATGACAAGAATAGTTGACGTATTACTACCACTTCCAATTGATCAGCTATTTTCATATGCAATTGAGAAAGATACTGAAACTTCAATTGGAGATTACGTAGTGGTACCATTTGGCAGAAAGCGTTTGATTGGAATAGTTTGGAAATATAGCGGCAAGAGTGATCGAGAATTAAAATGCATTGAACAAAAGATCGAGTTACCGAGTATCAGACCAAAACTGATCGAATTTGCAGAGTGGGTTGCGCAGTATAATGTAATACCTATCGGTATGCTTGCCAAAGTAATAATGGGAGGAGTATTAAAGGTAAATCAGATAGATAAGTTAGTTTTCACTAAGCAAAAGCAGGAAATAAGTGAAATAGATTGCCAATTAAGCCCTGAGCAGAAAGCAGCTCGCGATAAGATAATAAGTAATTTGAATGAGTATTCAGTGACTTTGCTTGACGGTGAAACCGGGTCTGGAAAAACGGAAGTTTATCTCTCTGTGATTGCAAGGTTAATTGAAATCGTAAACGATGCACAAGTCCTGATCCTTCTGCCAGAAATTGTCCTAACTTCACAATTAGTAAATCGTGTTCACAGTCAGATATCTGGAAATATAGCTGAGTGGCATTCAGGACTTACTCCCAAAGCTCGCCGAAATAATTGGCTTAATATAGCAAATGGAAGTGCGCAGATAATTATTGGGGCAAGGTCAGCACTTTTTTTACCTTATAAAAACCTAAAATTAATCATCGTCGATGAAGAGCATGACTCATCCTTTAAACAGGAACAAGGAATTATATATAATGCTCGAGATATGGCCATTATCTTAGCCAAGCTCGAAAATATTCCGATTATTTTATCATCCGCTACTCCGCTGCTTGAAACAATTTATCATGTTAAAAAAAGGAATTACAACCATGTAAAGCTAACCGAACGATTCGGTGGTGCAGAGTTGCCGCACATAAAAGTAGTGAATAATAAACAATGGATTTCAAATGAGCTTTTCGAAGGGATAAAACAAACCATAGAGAAAAAACAGCAAGTTATGCTCTTTCTAAACCGCAGGGGGTATGCGCAACTTGCAGTTTGTAAAAAATGTGGATATAAAATTTCCTGCTCAAATTGCACTGTATGGCTTACGTACCACAAGAAAAAGAATGTCCTTTTATGCCATCACTGTTCTTATCAATTAAAACTTCCAGAAAAATGCTCCAATTGTCAAAGTGAGCAGTCATTGCTCCTTTATGGTGTGGGAATTGAAAGGTTAGTTGAAGAAATAGTGAAATTAATACCAAATGCAAAAACTGCAATTATCAGCAGCGATCAGAAGTCGCTTGGTAACGTAATTGACTCAGTGCTCAAAGAAGAAGTGAATATTATAATCGGTACGCAAGTGATTGCTAAAGGGCATAATTTCCCTAAATTAACTTTAGTTGGAGTGATAAATGCAGATTTAGGCCTTGAAAACTCTGACCTCAGGGCAGCAGAAAAGACGTATCAATTATTGCATCAAGTTGCAGGAAGATCGGGAAGATTCAACGAAAAAGGAACGGTAATAGTGCAAACTAATAATCCTGAAAGTTTGATAATAAAAGCATTGCAGCAGCAAAAAAGGGATTTATTTTATGAAACTGAACTTGAGTCAAGACGCAAAGCTAAAATGCCACCATTTAGTAGATTAATAGCGCTTATAGTTTGCGGTAAGGATCAATTTGCAACACAAAAAGCAGCAAATGAGATAACAAACTTTTTGCATAATCAATTTTCAACTACCTCTCAGCACTTGACACTGAAAGAATTTGAAATTTTTGGCCCATCACCAGCAGCAATAAATTTTTTAAACAATAAATATCGTTATAGAGTGTTACTAAAAATATACAATAACCATAGTCTATTCATAAAGAAAAAGCTGAAACATTGCTGTAACTTGAGTTCAAATATTGAAGTAACAATAGATGTTGACCCTGTGAGTTTTTTTTGATGTTATTTGAATTTATTTGACATTTGTAGGAATTGCTAATAAGTTGTATTAATTTTTTAATTAAAAATTTGACTTTTATTAGAATTTATTATATTATTAGTATAATAATAGGTAGATAATATGACTGCTTTACTTCAAATCATTAATAATCCAGACAAGGATTATGATAAAAAAGTTATAGAATTGCAAAACTATCTTAAGGATAATAGCGAAATTGTGATTAACAAGCAGTTATTCGCACTGGCTATTTCAAATAAAATCCCTGTAAATGGAGATCTTATCAATAAGGAAGGAGGAAAGATAGTATACCCTATCTTGCACCACTGTATTGAACACGATAGTGCAATATCTGAGAAAAAAGAGAAATTATCATTTCAAGACGTGATGAAGATTTTAGATGAAACTGTGAATAGGTTTATTACTCCTCAGTATTTCTACAAATTGATAAATTTTCAAGATCAAAGTAGTAAAAATACATTATTACACCAAGCTGTTATAAGTAATAACACTGAGGCAATAGAAGCCCTTTTAAAATATGGTGCAAATCCTTTGATAAAGAATGAAGAAGACAAAATTCCATTAGATTTAGCTCATGGAGATACAAAAAAAGTACTCATCGAATGTATGAAAGACCAAGCTCAATCGAAAAAAGAAAGTGCTAGATGTAATAGTTTGATTGGCATTATACCTGGCGTTTTTCTGGGTGTTGGACTTGGTGTTGGTAGTGCTTTAGTACCTTCAATGACTATTATATTATGCGCACTCGCAGTATCTGCTCTTGTTGCTGGAATAGCAGTTGGAGTGGCTATATATTTCCTAAGTCAAGACTATAAACAGGCTAAATCAATAGAAGAAGCTGTTAATCCTCAACTCTCTTCTGTCGAGCATGAAAAGACTGCAGATAATAAAGCAGTACTACGATAACTGTGAGTTTTTTAACATTAGATTTCTTGCATAACTGGAATTCGAAAGTTCCAGCGCATTTTTCTTATTGGATCCCAGTGTCAAGCACTGGGATGACATCTTATTATGCAAGAAATCTATTCATTTAAAACTTATTTGAGAAAACGTAGCTAATAAAAACCGCAGGTACCAGTTGGTTTTTATTAGCTAAATTAAAGGTCAAGTATCTGGAATTCTGAACATAAGATCCCCCTATATAAAAAAGATTAGAAAAAATGCAGTGAACATACGACAGATATGCTCTGAAGAGGATACGCTACATTTTTTAATGAGTTTAATAAAAAAGTCTGCAGACGGAGATAGATTTTTGAGCTCAATAAATATCTCTAACTGTAATTGTAATCAGATTTAAAATATGCGGAAGTAATTTTTTAGCTATAAAATCTTCTAAAAAATTAACACAGAAGTTAGTTTCATAAGTATTTTTATCAAAAACTATTTTAAAAAAATTTAAATAGAGTTGAAAAATTTTAAAGATGAGATACCCTACCTGAAATGCAACTTCTATAAAAAAAGAAATATGAAAGGTGAAATAAACGCTGCAGCAAATTTTCAATCAGAAGACTTTGTATCTAAAAATAAGGATTTTGATTGTTTAGCTAACCCTATAAGTGCTTCGAATGAAAAGCTAGAGAATAGTGTTAAAGCTAAAGATAAAAAGAATGAGGCGCCTTTTTCCAGTAGAAGAGGCAGCTCGCATGTTTTAGAACTTTTTTCTAATGAAAATGTTGAGATTCACATTCAAGATAAAACGCCTTGTGCTGCTCGGAGTGAATCAGGTATAGCTGGAATATTTAGAGGTATAACTGGGTTGTTTAAAGGTAGGAATAGTATGAACGTAATCCTTTATCAATCTAAAGTGCAACGTAGCTCTGCAATTGATTATAGTACTACAGAAAGTATAGGGTCACGGCTACTAAATATCTGTAAAGGAGAAGAAGATATCTCTTTTGATCAAGAGATTAACTCCCTATATAAAGATGGTTGTTTGTATGATGCCTTATTGTTGCAAGATGAGAAAAATCAGGACACACCTTTACATTTGGCCATAAAAAAAAATCGTGCTGATTTTGTAAAAAAGCTTTTGTCTATCCTTAAGGAGCCATACCGTGCGAATGAGTTTTACAAGCACAAATATTTTGAACGTAAGCAAGAGAATGAAAAGCCGCTTTCTAAAGTTATTAATACTAAGAACAAAGACGAAAAAGATGTAATTACTCTGGCTATTGAAGGTAATAATTCAAAATGCGTTTCAGTTCTTTTCGACTACTTAACTCGTGAACATATTAACAGAAGGAAAGATGTTGAAAGTGAGTACACACCTCTACACGAAGCTGTGCTTCTTGGCAAGAATGAAGTAATCAAAGAGCTTCTGAAATCAAGAGATATAGATACTGAACTCATAGATAAGGAATCTTACAAAGCATATAATTATGCTAATAACAAAGAGGCAATAGAATTGTTTATTAAGCACTATAGTAGTAAAATTAGTGAGTTGCGTATAAAATTAGAAGATAATAATAAAAAACTAGCGCGAATTAAGTGCGTCCTAAACAAAACAAAACTTACTTGCGTATGCTTAGCAGCCTTCGGCTCTTGTTTTAGAATGTATAAAAATTCTCATGACATAATAAATGAAGAAGTGAGTGAAGATATGTTATATTATTCTCTTGAATTGCTCTCCAACACTACAGGTCTAATATTATTTTTTAATTATTTGATCGATACAATACTTTCCAAGTATGAAGAAAAAAATTCTAGTTTGAATAAAGAATCGGACAGTTATGTAGAAGAAAGAAATATGTTGAAAAATAAATTGCGTCATTTTCAAAAAAGAGATATCAGAGTACCTACGCGAATGTCCGAGACAAATTCAGTTACACCTGAGTCAGACTTAAGTTACAGTAGATTGTGATTACATTACTTTTTTCAAGACAATTTCTGAGAAAAGTGGAAAAATTTTTCTATAGCTAATCAATATAAAGACTTACTACTTTCTTTACGAAAGGTTTGATGTTATCATTTTTGAACTATCTTGAATTTACTGAATGAACATTAATATAAAGAGTTTAGTTCATGCTTTTTCTAAATTGCCAAGTTTAGGTCCATCATCATCAAGAAGGCTAGTTATACATTTGCTCCAGAACAAAGAGAGGGTCATGCTACCACTTGCATCTTTGATTAGAGAATTAGCGGATCTTATAATAGAGTGTAAGATTTGTGGAAACCTAGATACTAAATCGCCATGTTCCATTTGTATTAACCCAAAGCGTGACACCAAGTTAATGTGTGTAGTAGAAGAATTGGGTGATCTATGGGCATTTGAAAAAGGAAATATATATTCAGGTATGTATCATGTTTTAGGTGGCAGATTATCAGCAATAAATGGCATCGGTCCAAAAGAACTGAATCTTGATAACATTCCCAAAAAAGTTACAGAATTTAAAATTGAAGAGGTCATTATTGCAATCAATCCGACATTAGAAGGCCAAGTTACTGCGCAATATATAATTGAATTGCTAAAGAATTCGAATGTAAAAATATCGCGCCTTGCTTGTGGTATACCGATAGGTGGAGAAATTGACTACCTAGATGAAGGGACTCTGAAGATAGCGCTTACGTCAAGACAAGAGTATGAGTTAAATATAAAGTAAGGTATGTGCTTAAAAAAACTTACATCGCTAATAACCTTCAGAAAAAAAGAAGAGAAACAATTGCCTAAGGTAATAAATTGGGAAGGTGATTGCTTGGGTTATAAGCAAATTGCAAGTAAATTTAGTTCTATAATCAAGACAATCGATAAGTCTTTTTCAATCGTATCCTTAGAAGGATATGATAAGTGGGGTAAGACATTTTTTTTGAAAGAATGGGTAAAGGATCTAGAGCAGCAAAATGAAATTGCAGCTTATTACAGCGCATGGGATATTAGTGCGCTAGATCAACCATTGCCTTCTTTTTTGCATTTCTTGTTTGAGGATCTATTCGCATCATACAAAGTAAAAAGGAGTGTTATACAGCAGTTCAAAAACATAAACCAAGAACTATTTTCTCTCAATACATTAGGAAAGCTGATCAGTAAATCTCCACTTGCTATGCTTTCAGTATTTCTCGATGCTGCAAAAGAGGCTGATAAGAAAGACATTGGTTTTGTCTTGGGTGAATTAAATCTTCTCCAAAGGAGAAAAGAGAACATTAGAGACTTTAAGATACAACTAGCAGATGTGGTTAATAAAATCAGGAAAGACAAAAACATTTATATAATGGTCGATGATCTTGATATATGTCGCCCTAAATTCATTGTTGATTTTTTAGAATCCATAAAGTATATGCTCGATGTGGAAGGACTGGTTTTCATTATCTCTGTTAGTCAAGATAAAAGTAACGTGCAAAGAGCAATCAGCACAATACTTGGACCAAATTTCAGCCTAAAATCTTTTACTGATCTCTCTTTGCATTTACCAAAAGAGCCAACAGAGAGGTTTATAAGAAAGCTATTTGAAAGTGTTGAATTACCGAAAAAATCAAAGAGTTTAATAATAGATAGCTTTATATTTTACGCAGAAAGCTTCTCATTATCATTAAAAGCAATACAGTACTGCGTAAAGAAAATAAAGCTATGTTATGTGAAAGTTGATCCAAATTTATTTACATTTTTAGTAATACTACAGTCAGTAAACACTGATTTGTATGAGGAATTATATTCATCACCTCAGAAAGCACTGGAGAAGATTAAGAGCGCTTTGATTCTAAACAGTTCGAAAGAATGGGAAAAGCTTAAAACTTCTCTTGAAACTACTTTTAAAGAAAAAGAATCAAAGAATCATAAATCTTTGAAGCAAATAAGAGATATTATATTCTAGCACTTTCTTTTTAATTTGCATGACACAATGATTGTACTTATTCCAGTTTAGCATTGGAACCATAAGCTGGCTCACATAAATTTTAGCATACATGACCTTGAAAGATCGCGGTGCAATACTTAAATTATTAGAATAGTAGGCTAATAATGGAGCTCAAAATGCACAATGTACAAGAAACTGAAAATTTAAAATTTGATGCTGAAGTAGGGAAAGTACTGAATATAGTAATCCACTCACTCTATACTAATAAGGATATTTTCTTGCGTGAGTTAATATCAAACGCATCAGATGCATGTGATAAATTGCGCTATGAATCACAATTAAATCCTAATTTATTAGATTCAAGTGATGAATTAAAGATTACTATTAGCTCCAATAAAGATAAGAATGAGCTGTATATAACCGATAATGGAATTGGAATGAACAGACAGGATTTAATAGATAATCTTGGTACGATTGCAAGTTCTGGTACGCAAAAATTCTTGGATGCAATTAAGAATAATAAAGATTCAAACCAAGCTGTAGAGCTGATTGGAAAGTTTGGTGTTGGTTTTTATTCAAGCTTCATGGTTGCTTCAGAAGTTATAGTAGAATCAAGGAAAGCCGGAGAAGAAGAGTCTTGGGTGTGGAAATCTAAAGGAGATGGAGAGTATTCAATCAGCAAATTAGATGGTCAAATCTCTCGTGGCACAAAAATTACGCTCATCATGCGTCCTGAAGAAAGCGAATTTTTAGACAAATTCCGTATTGAAAACATCGTTACTACTTACTCTGACCACATAAATTTTCCCGTTGAGTTTGTAAATGAAGAAGGAAAAAGTGAAAAATTAAATAGCAAAGCTGCAATTTGGACTAAGCCAAAAAATGACGTTACTCCAGAAGAGCACAACGACTTCTTCCGTGGTGTTGCACATGTGGGCGGTGAGCCTTGGATGATATTTCATAATAAAAATGAAGGTGCAATAGAGTATACGAACTTGCTTTATGTTCCTTCTATCAAGCCTTTTGATTTATTTCATCCAGATAGACGCTGCTCTGTAAAATTGTATGTAAATAAAGTGTTTATCACTGAAGATAATGTGCAGATTATACCGCAGTACTTGCGTTTTTTGAAAGGTGTGGTTGATTCACCGGATTTGCCTCTCAATATCAGCAGAGAAACACTGCAAAATAATCGTGTAGTTGAGCAGATTAGGAAATCTTTAACTAAGCGCATAATATCAGAGCTCGGCAAAAAAGCAAAAGAGAATTTAGAGGAATATACAAAATTCTGGGGCAATTTTGGTGCGGTGTTAAAAGAAGGTCTTTGCGAAGCTATGCCAACTGATGAAAGAGAAGCGTTGCTTTCCATTTGCAGATTTCACAGTACAGGTGATGAGAAGTTGGTCAGCATTGATGATTACATAAGCAGAATGAAGCCTGAACAGGAACATATCTACTATCTCACAGGAAATAGTCTCGATTCAGTAAAAAACAGTCCACAACTTGAAGGATTCGTCAGCAAAGGATTGGAAGTGCTTCTATTTGTTGATCCAGTTGATGATTTCTGGACTAGCGTGATTCATGAATATAAAGATCAAAAATTTAAGTCTGTGACCCGCGCTGATGTTGATTTAGAAAAATTTTCTTCAGAAGAAGGCAAGAAAGATGAAGAAAATAAATCAGATGAAAACAAAAGCGAAGAAAACGCGGATTCTATACTCGAATACTTCACCAAGGTTCTTGGAAGCTTAGTAAAAAGTGTAAAGATCTCTAAGAAATTAACCGATAGTCCTGTGTGTCTAGCAGTTGATGAAGGGGCTATGGATCTTCGCATGGAGCGTTTTTTGCGCGAACAAAAGCAGCTGAATTACCGCACACCAAAAGTGCTAGAAATCAACACTAAACATCCTGTGATAAGAAACATAATGGAGTCTCACGCTAAAAATGGTGAAAATCCAACACTTGGAGACATGATTCATTTATTGTTCTATCAAGCTTGTATAGTGGAAGGTGAAGAGATGGAAGATGTAAGTTTGTTTGCTAAGAGGCTTAATAACTTGCTTGGCCAGATTTCTATTTAATGCTATACTTAAATTAGCTAATAATTAGGGGGGAAATATGTTTGGTTCTCATTTTAGAGACTTTGTATCACAGGAGCAGGATCAGTCAAATAAAGTTTTAAAAAAATCAAATTCTAGAGATTCAGGTACTGAAGAAGAGTTTGAGATTTTAGGGCAAGAAGAAATTAAAGAGCGTCGTCATTCTGAAGATTCAGGTAATTGTTCAGAGGCTGAGGAAACTAACAGAGCAATTGAATTAGAATTTCAGCTAACACAATTTTTACTAAGTCAAGTAAAAGCAGATGAGAATAATAGGAATGCAAATTCTGGCAAGCAAGCTTACAAAGACCTACCCAGGATGGATTTTGTAATTAATGGTCAAGTTATAGACAAGAATTTCGTTAGCCAGCTTCGTGATAAATGTAATCAAAATGACCAACGCCAAATCGCAAAACATGTTTTTACAAAAATGTTTGAACATGCTAAAGCAGAAATTCCAAATGATAATCTATTAGAAGAATTAATTAATAGTTGCAATCAGGCTGGTTATGATGGCTCTTTGTTAATGCAGCTCTCTCCTATATTTTTGGGACACGATTTGCAATTGCCTGATGCTAATGATAGACATATAGAGATTGTCTGTAGTGATCAGGATTCTTTAAATATTAAATATTGTCCAAATATGCCTGTTAAGCAACTGGGTAAAGAAATATGCAGGGTTGATGCTATTTTAGAGTTCACGCTTAAATCTCAAGATGGTAAAGTAGAGTATGAAGACGGCAAGGTAACGCTTACCATTCCTGAGCAATTAAAGAATTACAAAGTTGATGGCAAAAGTTTGTTAGATGATATAAAGATGCATTTTGAAGATGTTGATAACGCAATTATTGAGTCTCTTCTTGAAAATATTGATGAAGGTCAGAATTCATTTGTTGTAGATTTGCCAACAGAGGTGAATTCAGATTCATTTGATATTATTCCTGAGGATACAGTTTTTGATCTGGGCCATATTCCAGAATTAGTAAAAAAAGCAGTGGATGATAAGGATGTTAATGCCTTGGCTAATCACATAGGCTTTTTTCAAGATCATGTTACTCATGTATCATCTAAGGAAGGTTTGCCAGTAGTAGAGAAAACATTAGAAATAGTAAGTGGTTTTACCAAGGAGCAAAGCAAGCCATGGAGATGTTATCCTACTGTACCTATTGCAAGTCATATATATTCTGTCAAGCAGCAGTATTGTGATGGTTACATTTCTCAAGAAGGTTATGAAAAGCTTAAAAAGATGGAGGAGACTTTGTGCAAGATCAAGTCTGATCTGATAAAAATAAGTACCAATGATTATAATCAAGAATCTCCTGTTAAAAATGCTCAAGACACTTCGGCTATACTAAATGAGGCTCCAACCTCAAGCCAAACAGTGAATGGAGAACAATTAAATACTAAAGAATCCAAAAATCAACAGCTGCAAAGAAATGTTGTTGATAAAGGAGAAAATATTATGGATAATGAAGAGGCTTCAATAGAAGAATCTGCAGGTAACAATCATAGGAGGGGTAAAGTGCCTAAAAGTATAAAAACTATAGAGGAAAAATTGTCTAATGCTATCAATAGTATTGATTTTCGTTGTGTGGAAAATTTACTAGCGCCGTCAGACACTAAAGTAGATAAATCTATTTTACAGAAGCTCTTGGATCAAGCAAATGACAAAATGAAAAGATTGCAAGAAAGCAAAGGGAAGAAAAATAAACAGAAAAGTAATCTCACAAAAATTATAACATTTCTTGAAGATAAGCTCAAGCACACTGCTGCTACATTACCAGTAGACAACAATGTAGAAGCTGCTGCAAGTAGCCAAGAAGTTCCTTTGGTAGAGTCTGAAGGAAGTGAATCAGATTCACTATCACTGAGTTCTGAGGGGGATGATTTTTCTAAACTTGAAGGTGATAATTCTGCTGAAACTTCTTCAAGCTCTACTTCGTTTGAAGTGATTGATGAAACAGAAGCACCTAAAACTGCAGAACTTGAAGCTACAGCAGCAATGCCTTTAATGGCCACTGAGGAAAAGTCTGATGATCTAAATGACAAAAAAGATGATCAGCAAAATTTAACAGCAACCACAGTATCAAGTTCTGTAAATGAGAATACTGGTAGTAACTCTGCTTCAGAAGAGGAATCATCAGGTGATTTTAGTTATTATTATGATAATAATTCTGACGCGGATAATGACCAAGAACAAGATATACAATCAGAAGATACACTGCCAGAACCAGAGATTTTAGCTACTTCTGCACTTCCTGAAGCAACAGCTACTGGTAATGCTTCTAGTAATTCTGTTCCTTGTACTTCAAGAGTAGAATTAACAAGTGATGATGAAGATGAATTTCTTTCGATTGAAATTGAAGATGTTAATAATGATATTAACGTTAATCAACCTACTGGGCATGTAGAACAAGTTGCTAACGGAAATGGACAGCCAAAAACAGAATTGCCAAGAATTAATGAGCAAAGCAGCAAAAGTAATCAAAAAACAACTGTTCCGCAAAATACAAAAAAGTATGTTGTAGCTGCTTCTGCGCTTGCAATAACTGGTATTGCCTTAGGAGCAGCTGTTGCAGTTTACTTAGAGATGTTAGCAATAGGAGTAGCAGTTGCAGCTTGTTGTCTTATTGCAGCTACAATTACGTACTGCTATAGGCCTAAAAGCTTAGTTGAGGATAATGAGGTTAAAAAGGTTGATGATACACAAAAAAGTACACCTTGTTGTGGCTGATAATGAATAAATATAGTAGTCTATCATTTAATAATTTATTATAATTATATTGATTGTTAATAGATAAAAACTTGGTAGACTACGAAGAAATATTCTTAAATAAAATCAAAGATATAAAAGAAGAAGGGCGCTATCGTGAATTTACGCATTTTGCGTCATTACCTGGCAAACTTCCCTATATTATGGATTATGAAAGAAATAGAGAGGTTATTGTCTGGTGCAGTAATAATTATCTGGGAATGTCACAAAATGATAGTGTCATTGCTGCTATTCAAAATTCATCTGTTGGTGCTGGAGGAACAAGAAATATATCAGGTACAACAAAAGAAGTTGTTGAGCTCGAGAAGTCTTTGGCTGACTTGCATCAAAAAGAAGCTGCTTTAACTTTTGCTTGTGGCTATCTTGCCAACCAAACTACACTTAGTACTTTATCGTCTGTTATTCCGGGCGTGGTAATTTTTTCAGATGAGAAAAATCACTCTTCAATGATAGAAGGTATAAAATCAGGAAAAAGACCGAAGCACATATTTAGGCATAATGATGTTGATCACTTAGAGCAGTTGCTAAAGTCTATAGATATAAAAACGCCGAAAATAATAGCACTTGAATCTGTATACTCAATGGATGGTGATGTAGCACCGCTTGAAGCGATATGTGATCTAGCAGATCAGTATAATGCAATTACCTATTTGGATGAGGTACACGCAGTTGGCATGTATGGACCGCGCGGTGGCGGAATTGCAGAAAGAGAAGGTTTGATGGATAGAATAACTGTTATTCAGGGTACATTATCAAAGGCTTTTGGAGTGATGGGTGGATATATAGCGTCTTCAAAGAGCTTGGTGGATGTAATAAGAAGTTCAGCCCCAGGATTTATTTTTACTACTGCTATGTCACCCGTTTTAGCAGCAGCAGCAAAGGCAAGCGTTGAGCATTTAAAATCGAGCAATGTTGAAAGAGAGAAGCAAAAGCAGTCTGTTGAAAAGGTAAAAGACTCACTGAGAAACGCAGGAGTGAATTTTATGCAAACAGAAACTCATATAATTCCAATCATAATTGGCGATCCTGAGTTGTCCAAAAAAGCATCAAAATTGTTATTTGATGAGTATGGAATATATGTACAACATATAAATTACCCAACAGTTTCAAAGGGGACTGAGCGCTTCCGTATTACTCCTACGCCTTACCATACAAATGAAATGATAGAGCATTTAACAAAATCTCTTGTAAAAGTTTTTGAGAAATTGTCTGTTTGTGTCTGTTGTTGAGTTTAAAGTTGCCAAGAATAAGGTATCTATTTAAAAGCATGGTTAATGTACAAAATCAGTGCTTTATTTCTTGTCATGAAAGTAGCTAACACTGGGATCCAACTAAGTTACTTTACAACGTTTTTTGTGCAAAAGGACTAGATGCCATTGTCACACACTGACTATTTGTTCCTATAGTTGTCTTTTCTCGTCTATCTTATTTTGCCACCCTGCTGCAATGAGGGGTAGGTAAGACCATTTATTATTTTCACTACGTGACTTTTGCTCTTTTGAATGAACTTTAGTTTATATCTCCAGCAATGACAAGCGCGTTATCTTCCCTTAATCTCCCACCGCTTTCTTGCAGAAAAAGCCTACCGAGTGAAGTTTTATATTTATTAATTCCAGAGTAAATTATTCCATTGTATCTTCCGGCAGCAAGATATGCAAAACCTAGTACCGTTGAGCCAAGGGAGCGTAGATTATTATTGTCAAGTGGTAATTTATTTAACAAATTACCACTTATGTCTATTATTCCCCCTTCACGAGCTTTCATCCGCATTTTTACATGGCGAGATTTGAAATCTTCAAGAAAAGCTCCTTTCTTTTCCTCTGCCCAGAAAGTTTCTCTAAGGGCTGGAGCATCAATCACAGCTGCTACAACTCTGTTTTTATGAATGAGACAAACTGATACTGCAAAATAAACCATACAACTAAAAAGGTTTTCCTTGCCTTCTATAGGCATAATAAACCAAGTATAACCGCCGTCTTTTAGATCTTGGCCCACATCGTCTTCAAAAATAAAGTCATAGTTCTGGTTGTAGTTTTTCAAGCAATCGTATATAAGTTGCTTGGATTTTGAATAAGTTTTATTGATAAAGTCTGCTGACTTAACGCTTGAAATTTGCAATTCATTAAAATCACGTATAAGCTGCTTGGAGGCACTGCGTACAGAATCAAGCATCACATTGATTCGTGGTGATGAAATTGCCATTTACTCTTTCACTCTTTCGTAATAGCTGTTATCAGGAGTATGTACTACAATTTTATCACCTTCTTTTATAAATTGAGGCACGTTAACGCGTATTCCGTTTTCCAAAATTGCAGGCTTATAAGAAGCAGTAACAGTCTGCCCTTTGATAACAGACTCTGTTTCTTTTACAGTTAGTGTAACGTGATCAGGCACATGTGCAGAAATTATTTTATCTTGATAAGTTACTACTTTAATTTTCATATTATCTTGCAAATAAGACTTCTTTTCTCCTAATAAGTCTAAATTTATAACAATCTGCTCGTAATTACTTGGATGCATAAGATTTACGATATTCCCTTCAGTAAAGAGATAAACATATTCCTCTTCATCTAAAATTGCCCTTCTGATTGTTGCATCAGAGCGGAATCTTTCATAGTGCTTTGCTCCAGTTTTGATATTTTTCATTTCAGCTTGTATGTAAGCACCACCCTTACCAGGTTGAGTATGCATAATACTTATAACCGAAAATAAACCACCGTTATGTTCTAGTACCTGACCTGGCCTGATATCATTAGCCCTTTCTGCCATAATTACACTTTTAATTTAGTCTGATGATTATAAATAACTTTATACAAATATCAAAATTTTTATTGGCCAATGAATTCTGGCATGTTGATTACTATATATCTTTCCTTCATGTTGATGTATGGAAATACTTCTTTAGTAAAAGATAACATAATGTTTTTTTTTGTGCTGATAACCAAAATTTCTAATATATCCCCTGAGCCGAAATTATTCACAGACTTCACATAGCCATATAATTCATTACTCTCTAGTCTTACTTCCATATTCACAAGATCATCTTGGTAAAATTCATCCTCATCATTTAACTGTGGTAGCTTATCTCTTTCTATATATAACTTTTTATTTCTTAAAAGCTCTGCTTCATTACGGGAATTCACACCGCTAATTGTTGCTATTACTAAATTATTACTGACAACAGACACCAAGCTTATTTTATAATTTTCACTTCCGATTATTAGTTCACCATATAGGAAAATATTTTCGGGCTTTTCAGTAAAGGTTTTTATTTTGACAGCTCCTTTGATTCCATGAGGAGAAGTAATTATTCCGAGGCATATATTCATATTAATATGATAGTTGAAATCAGCTTTTTGTCCATAGAATTGACAATTTACTGAATTAACATACAATTAATATTGTAATAATTATAGCGGGTAATGTGTGAGTTCTATCAGTAATCAAGAAAAGCAAAGTATTATAAGTAGCTTAGAAAAAATCAACTGCAAGCTAAAAGGTGAATCTATAAAACTTGATGATACAAAGGAATCTATAATAGTAGCACGTCGTAAATCTGTTGTTAAAGGGATATTGGAACATCTCAAAAACCCTTCCATTGCTAACTGTAATGTTATGATCGATGCAGAAACTGGATTTGGTAAGACTTACGACATTGGAATACTGAGTCATGTACTAGCCCAAGCAGGATTTCATCATCTTGTTGCAGTACCAAGCAGTGATCTAGTAAACCAAGCTAAAAAAATGATGAGTAGTGCATTTACTGTAAACATTAGGACACCTAAAACTGCTGAGGAAATTAAAAATGCACTGAAGGCAACTAAACCTACAACAATTATAGTGACACATGACCTGTTATTACAGCAAGAAAATGATCGTAAATTTAAAGACCAAAATACCAAGTTGTGGATTAGTGTTGATGAAGCAGACAGTATTAACAAGCAGCAGGATTTTGAGAACATGTGCAAGCTTGATGAGAAATATCCTACGACTTACCTCACTGCAACACCAAAGAGAAGGATTTTAAATAGATGCGGAAAAGTTATCAGCCCGACAAGATTGAGTAGACGTTGTATTGCAAACGCCATCGAAACAGCAAGTGTTATTGCAAAAACCAATAGGAGAACAAATTTCACTCTAGCATTTGTAGTGAATATTGCTGTTACTATAATACCTATGATTACATTATTTCCTGTTATAAATAGTAATGTTGCTGCTGTAATTGGTCTAACTTCAGATTATTGGCTGTATTCTGCTTTGATTGGAAACTTATATTATACAATTTCTATGTTTATATTTGGTATAGTAATGTTGCCAATTTGGTGGGTACTAACTAAAGCAACTGGTGTAGAGTCAAAAGAACTGCTTTCTAGATTTCTTGCTAACGTGCGTAGCTTATTTACTAGAGAAAAATCGAGCCCAGCTCATGAATATGTTGAAGAGAGCGAAGAAGTTTTTAATTACAATAAGCTTGTTGATACCGATGATTTATTAACTTCTATAAGATGGAATGTGCAAAGCCCAATTGGAGAAAGTGCTCTGCTTTTAGCTGATGATGTAAATAGTATAGTTAATCTTAACTTTGCGTTGCAGGGTAGAGATAATTTAGTATATGAAGGTAGTACACGTTATGAAGTGTATAATAAATTTCAGCCTGAAGGGATATCTTATCAAGACTATAGGCTCAAGTTACGCGAAGCGAACTTTATAAGCTGCGTTAAAAAGCAACATCCTAGTCTGACAGAAGAGCAGATATCTGAATTAAAAGAAAAGGTGGATTTCAGTAGTACTGCTGAATATCTAAAATATAGAGTAATGCATTCAATGATCGATCTTACTCTCTCATATTTAATGAAGTGTGATAATATTACTTTAGATAAAAAAAGAAGAGAAGGTTTGAGTGGATTGATAGAAGATGTTAAAAAGAATGTTAGCACCACTAATGATAACAATATTATAAGCTACCTAGAGAGAAAAGGCTTTAGTGAGCAATTTGCTAGAAACAAGCTCTTACCGCAAATCAAGTTAGTAATTAAAGCATTGCGTCGAGGTGATAATGAGCAATGCAGGTTAATAGTTGATAATTGGCGCTTAAGCAAAGAGCTCCATGACCTCATGGAAAGAGAGGAAGGTATACTACATAGTCTCATTGATTTCTGCAAACAAAATAAATGTATCTTTGCAGGAATTGGGAAAAATGATCTTGGTATTGGAGAAAATAGACCCTTTTCAGCGATAATAAGTAATCAAATAGGTAAATATCGAACTATTTATTGTGATTATGAAAAAAGAGATTTTGATGCATTAGCTAAATATGCGTTAACAACGGTTATAGATGGATCGAAAGGTCGTGGATTTGATAGTGAATATAATCATGTTGCATCAATATTTGCAGATTCGGTTAGTCAGTTCAATAATCCATCTGAAGCCCTACAGAATCTTGGAAGAAATAGAGAGCGTAATGAGAGCAGACAATCATGGTTTTTCGCTGCTGCAGGTGAAGAAGTTGAGCTATTTGTGAATAAGATCTTAGCAAATTTTAAAAACGAACCACAGAAATTTTGTCAGAAAGTTTTGTTTCCAGCTACTAATAAATACAATAAGTTGCTAAAAAATAGAATGGGAGAAGAACTTGGAAGAAAAATAGAAATCTATATTAGTAAAAATATTGATGCATTAGGAAATATTGATGATTCAGCTCTGAAGAAGTTTTCTAGTGATTTGATAAAAGAAACGTATGAAAAAGTTCATGATATAAATGATTTTGATGTCAAAAAGACAGAACAAGATTTACATAGGATTTTAAAAAGTACAGAGGCATACCTTCGTTCATATGAGAACAGAATTAAAAACAACGGTAAATTATCTTGCACACGCTCAGCTTTATTTTCTGTGGGGAGTGCTATAACAAAGGTAATGTATTATCTTTGGGCAGGGTTTGACTATTTAGTCTTTTTGGCTAAAGCGTACAATATAGATAAATCTGGAGATACCAGTGCAAGAGCGTATGTACACATAATCAGAAACTGTCACTGTGAAAGTAGTGTGAAGGCGCAAAATGTATTGGTTCATGCATTAGAAATTGCCAAAGAACATGACAGCAGTTTCAAAAGAAATAGTTTGTACGAAGGCAATGAGGATAGATGTAAAGAAAAAATCATCTCATATTTTCAATCCAAGCAATATATACGTGCATTAGATAGAACAATTGCTCAAATTGAAAATAAACACTTGGTAACAATTTTGAAAGCTGTAGGCTACGAAGATGATGCTAATAAAATGGCACAAGAAATCAAAGATTTTTTATGTGATTTAAAGAATTTAAATTGTGTAGACTTGAGAGAAAAATATTATCAAGGCAACTTATATCAAGAAAGCAAATTATACAAAATCAATAATCAAGTTAGTACGATAATTGATGAAATTGTAAGGTGTCATAAGTGGCATCATGGAATAGAGGACTTAGAGCTAAAATTAAAAATCAACCATAATATTTTTGAAGTCAGAGTTAACAATGATTTTTCTAAGTTACGTGAGAAAAACTTTAACAAACGCTCTAAAGAAAGGACATATCTAGGTAGAGCTATGTTACTTATTGGGTTTATAATTTCAATGGAGCTTATAGGTAGAATATCATCAGTTCAGACCATGCCATTGCCTTTACTTTGCGGTTTTATAGTATTTGGACCATTGGCACTCTTGTGTGGTGCATTGTTATATGAAATAACAACCTATTTAGTGAGAGGAGCATTTTTTACTTTTGGAGTGCCAGTTGTGTTAGAGGAGCTATTTAAATTCATTGTTAAAAACAGTTTAATGCAGAAGTTATTAGATGTGGCATTATCGTTTGGTAATGGTGCTTTCTTAGGTGTTGAGAAGAGTGCCGTGCAATCTTTTATATTTGAAGATGCAACAAAATTTGACTCACTAAGTGATATAAATGAGCTTACACTGATAAGAGAACAGGAAAAGGCAAAGTGTACAAATGAAGTAGCTGATAAAGTTGTAGCTACTGCTTTATCTGCAATTTTGATACAGCCAACAACTAGTGAGCAGGAAGGTTTAGTTTTTAACTAGAACTTTTCAGATAAATACTGAGTGAGGATTTCAATGCCTTCATCAATCTCTTTTTCAGTGATAATGAGTGGAGGCAAGATTCTTAGAACATTATCTGATGTTACTCCAACAGTAAGTAAACCACGGTGACTTAGCTCTTCTGCAAATTTTTGGTTATTCATTTTTACTTTTATTCCTAGCATCAACCCTTTTCCTCTCACTTCTTCTATCATTGGAAACTTGCTTGCTAAATTTTCTAGTTTGTTTTTTAAGTACTTACCTCTAACTTCAACATTTTCTAAGAAGCCAGGGCTGAGCAATTCATCCAATACAGCATTACCTACTGAAGTTGCAAGTGGATTACCACCAAAAGTAGAACCATGCATACCGACCGCCATGTACTTAGCAACCTTTTCAGTTGCAAGACAAGCCCCCAGAGGGAAACCTCCTCCTATTCCTTTTGCAAGAGCACATATGTCAGGCTTAATTCCTATGTGTTCATATGCAAATAACTTTCCTGTCCTGCCAGCACCGCACTGAACGCAATCAAAAAATAGCAGTATGTCGTTTTCGTTACATAGTTCTCTTAGCTCTTTCATGAAGACTTCACTCATTACTTTAATACCACCTTGTCCCTGTATTGGTTCTATTAATATAACACCTATGCCATTAGAAATTGCTTTCTTTACACTCTCAATATTGGGCTCTATGTTATCACACCAGTCAATATAAGGATTCAGTAATTCAGAAAATTTCTGTCTATCGTTTGTTGCACAAGTTAAAAATGTCCTTCCATGAAATGCACCATGAAATGTTAGAATTCTATAGCGATTTTTATTACCTTTTCCATTTTGATAGGCCCTAGCGATTTTAAGTCCACATTCCACTGCTTCTGATCCAGAATTTGCAAAAAATACAGTATTAGCAAAGCTGTTGTTTATTAAATTTTCTGCAAATTTGTTGGCAGTAGATATATTATAGGTATTTGATATATGCCATAGTTTTTCTCCTTGTAATTTTAGGACATCAGTTAATCGTGGGTTGGCATGACCTAAACTGCTAACAGCTATTCCAGAGTGAAAATCTATATAGCGCTTATTATCGATATCATACAAGTAAATACCTTTGCCATAAGAAAAATTTACGTTAATAGGAGAATAAACTGGCAAGATAGGAGAAATTGTCATAAAAGTATGATATGCTAATTTTTTATTAATACCATAAAAGACGTTATTTCACAATGAGAAGAATATGTATAAATTAAGTAAATTAATTTTTACTACACTAAAAACAAATAGATATACAAAAATTATCTCGCTATTCTTATTAATTTTTGTGGTTTTATTGGGCACAATATACCGCAGTTATTCATTAAAGAATAATTTTCTTTCTTTTTACCGTAATTCAAATGCAAACTTAAAAGATCTATTGGAAAATAGTATAATAAAAAAATATCATTATTTACTAATAGAAAAACATCATATTAAATATAACAGTTTTGATTACATAAACCAGTTGGTAAAATTGCGTGCTGAATTGTTACAATCAGTAAGCAAAGTAAGAAATTTTAGCTTAATACTGTATGATCAAAATGCCAGAGTAATTTTCAGTAATTTTAATACTCAAGGTCATGACTATGAGCAGTTGCTTACAAATGATGAAATTGATAAATTGCTAAGCAATCAAGAAATATTTTACGCTACAGGAAATACATTAACTTCTACTTTCCCTATATTTCATGAAGATGACATTAAGCCTTCATTTTTTTTGAAGATCATTCAAAGCTATAATGACTCTTATATTATGGTATATAGTCTATTTTCAATATTAATGGGCTTATTACTGGTTATCTTAATACTAATAATGCTTTATTTGCACTTTTCCAATACCCAAATGCTAGCCAAGCAGCATAAAACTAATATTGAATTACAAAGGGTTAAAGAGGCATTAGAGCAAGAAAATGCAAATAAGATAAAATTTTTTGCAAGTGTTACACATGAGTTGCGTACACCTCTTAATGCTATTATTGGATTTGCAAAGTTGATCAAAAATGAAACTTTAGGTTCGGTAGATCACTCTAAATACAAGGAATACGTAGACGATATATATAATGCTGGTACACATTTACTTGCTTTGATTAATGATGTGCTCGATTTTTCTAAAGCTGAATCAAGTAGTTTAACAGTAGAGAAAGTGAAGTTTAATCTGAATAAGATAATAGATTCGTGCTTAAAAATGTTATCACCTAAACTAAAAGAAACAGGGATTAGTTTAAAGAAAGAGATATCTGATAAACAATTATTAGTTATCGCCGATCCCAAAAGAATGAAGCAAGTTATAATAAATTTGTTATCAAATGCAATCAAGTTCACTCCTCAAGGTGGTTTAATAAGAATGATTATTAAAGAGAATATAGAAAAAAATTTATTAACTATTGAGTTTCATGATAATGGAATAGGGATAATGCAGCAGGACATATATAAAGTTATGTCCGTTTTTGGTCAAGCAGATTCAGGATATAGAAATGAAGGTACAGGTATCGGATTACCGCTAAGCAAGAAATTAGTAGAGTTAATGGGTGGGACTTTCAGCATTAAAAGTGAAGCAAAGCTTGGTACTACGATAACATTGAACTTCTTTTATGAAGAACAAACATGTGAAGATCTGATTGATTTTTAGTAGAATATATTTGATATTGCACTTTTATATCTAGTACATTCCTAATTCATACTGACATGATACCTCTTGACTGCTAACAAGTAGCGGGATGTCAGTGAACTTAAACTACTTTAGCTATACTTCCTAAAAATACTTTATAACTCTTGAGTATAAAGAAAATTCCTTTAATAATGGAGCATGCTAACCAGGAACTTAATAAAACAAGCAACTCAAGTAGGAAGTGGTGAAAACGTAATACAATATGTCGAATATCTCTATCAATTTGAGAAATTTAGAAATACATTGAACCTCACTTTGTCACTAATAAAGCAAAATAGACTCTCATTTGAAATATATCAAGAAGGATTAATGGATATGGAAGAGGGAGTGTGTAAGACAATTCGATCTTCTGGTTTAAATAAGTATGTTATTGTGCTAAGAAGGTCAAATCCTTACATCATAGTACATGAACTTTCACATATGGTTGAAAATGAACTGAACTTAAGCTTAGAGCAAGAATTTCTCTATAAAGTTTATCAGGATATTGAGCAGAACTTGAAGCAGTCAAATATTCTGGTACAAAAAATTATTGGTCAAATTATATTTGAAGAGATACAAGCTTATCGAACTGCAAAATCACGCGCATCCGAATTATTTGCACGCTATTTTGAGCTATTTGCTTGGGCTCAGGAGGTTTATCCTAAAGACAAGGAATATCTAATTCGCACTCAAGATTTAAACAAAGTATTTCTTGCTACTAATCAATGGAGAAAGAGCTATCTAGATCCACAAATAATGGAGAGAATAGATAAAGAAGTAAAGGAGTATAGCAACAAAACGGCCTTTAAAGATATAAACAAAGTACAAAGCAGCTGGACTAATAAATTTTCTCCTGGGAGCAAAAGAATTGGTTCTATATTTGGAGATGATAATTAGCTTAACAGAACAAAGTTCACTTCTTCAACATTTCAAGTTATAGTTCTCACAATTAAAGAGTTCAAATATATATGAAAACTATATTAGCTGTTGAAACAAGCTGTGATGAAACTGCAGCAGCAATTGTAAATAGTAATAAGCAAGTCCTTGCTCACGAAATTCTTTCTCAGGAAGAGCACAAAAAACGCGGTGGGGTAATACCTGAAATAGCGTCACGTGCTCATATGAAGCATTTAAGTGGTCTAGTAAAAAGCGCTATAGAAAAATCTAACCTTAACTTTTGTGATCTAGATGCAATTGCAGCAACATCAGGACCAGGACTCATAGGTGGACTAATAGTTGGTACAATGATGGCTAAAGCAATTGCGCATGTAGCACAAAAACCGTTTATTGCAGTCAATCACTTAGAAGCACATGCGTTAGTTGTTAGGCTACTATATGAAGTTAAATTTCCGTTTTTAGTCCTACTGATATCAGGTGGCCATTGTCAATTTTTAATTGCACAGGATGTAGGTAAATACATCAAACTTGGAGAAACGCTTGATGACTCATTAGGAGAAGCATTTGACAAAGTCGCTAAGATGCTGGGTCTAAGCTATCCAGGAGGTCCATTGATTGAAAAATTAGCTAAAAAAGGTGATGGTATGAGATTTAAACTGCCAAGGGCGATGACAAAACGCTCCGGATGTGACTTTTCGTTTTCTGGAATTAAAACAGCAGTAAAAAACTTAATACGAGAACTTGTAATGAATGAACAGGATGTATGTGATATGTGTGCCTCATTTCAAGAGTGTGTCAGCGACATACTACTTGATAGAGTCAAAAATGCAATTACTATTGCTTCATCCTTAAATATTAAAATTAATGATTTTGTAATTACTGGTGGAGTTGCAGCAAATAATTTCCTGAAAGAGAGATTAAAAAAGCACATAGACTTGAACGTGCTTTCTCCTCCAAGCAATTTATGTACAGACAATGCAGTGATGGTTGGATGGACAGGAATTGAAAGGTTACAGAGAAACTATGTAGACTCTCTTGACTTTGCACCAAGGCCAAAGTGGGAATTAGAAAATATTACTGGCACAAAAAATTATCTACTATATAATGCGGCCGCTGGTGAATTTTTGTAGGCTTAAAAATTACAGTGGTATCTACTAAAGCCTTATTCACTACCGGCATTATTATTTATGAGGTACAGTATGTTCAAAAATAAATTTGACACAGTTACTAATGCTTTCAAAGCTAAATCTAGTACAAGCGCAAAGACACTCAGGTCGGGTTTATTTGTTGCGGGAACCATTGGTATGGCCAGAGCAATTAGTAAGATTGACCTCTCTTCATTACAAGGCAATTCAGAAGATAAAGTCAATAAGCAAGACCTAATAATCATATATGATTATATTAATAAAGTAACTCAAGAAGAAAACTATAATATATGTACTAATAATCTTGATTGTATAAAAAGCAGGATTTTAGCAGAAAATATAAGTGATTCATTAGCTGAAAAATTTCGTCAAGATGGATGGAATATAACAAGTGATGATGGTTCTTCGCTATTAACAGTGGCTATTGAAAGAATCGGGAAAGAACAAAAGAAAAATAGGAATTATGATATTCATGTTAAAATAGCTGTATCTCTAATCCTTGGTATGGACAGAGAATTGATTATAAAATTGGAGAATTTTGCAGATAGTAATGATAAAACACTTCTACATTATTTAGCTGAGTTGGGTAAAGAAGATATTTTACGTTTTGTGATAGAAAATTCTAATTTTGACATTGAAGAAGCATTAAGGAATAAAGATAGAGATGGCAAAACACCACTACACTATGCGGCTAAATCTGGCAATAAAGAATGCTTGAAAATTCTCATAGAAAATGAAGCAGATTTTAGTTGCACTACCAATAATAAAACTGAGTTACACTATGCTGCCAGAAGCGGAAGTCCTAACCTCCTAGAATATTTAAAAGAAATATTGACAGCAAAAGGAATTTTTGATAGGGAGAAAATTAAAACAGATAAATATGGAAATAACGCATTACACTATGCTGTGCAATCTGGAAATGCTGAGTGCATAAAATTCTTCATTTATAATCAAGTACAATTTTTAAAAAATAAATATAATGAGAATCCTTTTCATAAGATTGCAGGTAACTCAGAAACTCAAGAAAATGCCATAAATTTTCTTATAGAGCATCTAAAATTTTTAGGTAGACTAAAAAGTGAAATTAATCAAGAAAATGTAGATGGTAACACCCCATTGCATATAGCTGCAAAACATGGAAATAAACAGCTAATAGGATTGTTTATTAAATCAGGTGCAAAAATTGTTCAGAATAAACAAGGTAACACCCCCTTACATATTGCTATTATACATGGTAATACATATTGTATAGAGCTATTTTATGAAAATATAGGAAATAGCATACTTCAATCCAAAGGTGAGTATGGAAGAGATCTTGTACATTTAGCTGCAATGTACGGGAAGTATGATTGTCTAACATTTTTACTCAATAAATTTCCTGATTACGATTTAAGCACAGAAACACGCAAAGGAAATATGGCCCTACACTTAGCTCTATCGAGTAATACAGAAACAGAACTAAGAAAAAAATGTGTGAGTCTATTAATAGACAGAAGCATGCAAGTAAATAAGAGTAATAATGAAGGAAACACCCCTTTACATTTTGCTGCCCAACTTGATTTATCGTTTTTAAGCATGATAGAAAAAAAGTTGGAAGAGAAGAAATTTGACGTTTACCAAGAGGTTTTGCGTGAGAATAGCAACGGTGACACCGTCTTTTATATGGCAGCACGTGTTGGTAATAAATCATGCCTTGAGTACCTTTTTACAAAAGAGAGAGTGGAAGAAATATTAAGTAAGAAAAATAAGGATGAACAAACTTTACTACACTTATCTATCCTCAGTGGAAGAGTAGAATGCATTAAGTATTTGGTAGAAAAAAGCCCAATTGGTATTTTTCCAGAACAAAATACACAAAAAAAGTTCTTATTTTTAGCTGTTTTGAGCAGCAATAAGGAATGTCTTGAATTTGTAGCAAAAGAACTTGTAGATAAAAAGGTGGCTGCTAGCATCAAAGTGTTATGTGATGAAAACAACAATACATTGTTACACATGGCTGCTCTTGCCGATGGCGTAGTATCTTCTCAGTATATTATTGAAAGCGTTTCTAAATCAACTATTAGAAAACTCTTTAACAGAAACAATCATAAACTTACACCTTTACACTTAGCTGCCATGACCCTTAATGCTGAAGTAATAGAATATTTTATAACAGATAATTATCACTATACTGAGAAAATGTTAAATGTTGTATCTAAATCTGACAGAACACCATTACACTATCTTGTAATGCATGATAATGATTTTGAAAGAATCTTAGATGAGGATTTTAAGCAAGGTCAATTTTTGAAAAAGTTGGTTTTAGAAAAGCGTAAACAAAATGAGCACTTAAGGGAAAAAGCTATTAAAGCCTTATTATACCTAACAACCATCAACAGAGGGCAAATTATAAATAAGAAAATAAATTTTGACATAAAAGATAATAAAGGAAAAACATTTTTAAAATATGCTCTTGAATATAAAAATATAAGTATCTTGAAGTTATTTTTAGATCCTTTTTATGAAATACGGGAAAACCTCAAAAGGGAATATGATAAACTTGAGCTAGAATATCAAGAAAAAAGCCGAAAGATTTTAGAATTCATTACCATGGTCATGTTAGCATCAAATTTTATTAGTTATTTTTGCATTCCCAATAATCAGCAGTCAGAATCTGCAATAAAAAAAACTTTTGACTATATTGTCATGTTCTATTCTATCCTATCACTTACATTTATGTTATCCAACCTCATGATTGGCAATAAAAAAGAACCTATTAAACGTAAGATAGAAAGCTATACTGAAAAAATAAACAGCATTGAAGAGGTCACAGGAAAGTTAGCTAAGACAGAAGTAGAAATCTATGATTCAGAAAGAGACAGAATAATATCGGAACAATTAGCGCAACATGCTGGAGATATTTCACAATTGAAAAATAGATTTAACAAGCTTACGCATGCAATTAGCTTAGAGAGTAGAGATAAACTCAATATTTCTCCTCAGAAAATGAGTAGGCGTGGTAGTACAACGTTAGCAGAAAGAAGAAGTTCATCTTTTCTGGGCAATTTAGGAGAAAAGCTTGGTCAGTATGTAAGACCATACGCGTCAAGTTAAGGAACTGTGGTAATAAACTTAGTGTAAGGAAGAGAAAAAGAAGATATAAGTTCTCTTAAATTTAACAAAGAAAACGGAGAACTTATACAATGAAAAGAATAGTTTGCATCTCAAAAAAGCTCAAAGAATTTTTTAATGAAAAAGCAGATAAAATCTCAGCTACAACAGGGTTCATAAAAAGAAAGAGGAAGCTAAAAGGCTCGTCGTTCATAAAAGCCATCGTTTTGGGTAATATAGGGGTTGATAATTGTAGTATAGAGACAGTGTGTCAATTATTGAATGAAGACTCGATAAATATAACAAAACAAGGTCTGGACTTTAGATTTACCAAGGAAGCAGTGGAATTCATGAAAAGAATGTATAATGAATCTTTAACGTTACTTAAAAATACCTTACAAGTTGATTGCAGAATCTTGAAGCACTTTGGAGGTGTTAAATTATTAGACAGCAGCTATATTAGCTTACCTAACAGTATGGAAGACATGTATAAAGGTTATGGTACCAGCTACAGTGGTTATGAAAGCAATACTAAGTCTGGAATAAAGTTACAATTAGTTTTTGACTACCTAAATCAGACATTAGACCAGCTTAATATAACTGAAGGAATAAGGTCAGATCAGGGTTATAGAAGCCATTTAAGCAATATATCGAACAACGATTTACTAATATCTGATTTGGGTTATTTTGTGCCAAGTTCTTTTAAACAAATCAATGAAATAGGAGCTTATTTCATAAGTCGTTATAAATCCGATACTAACATATATGATATAGAGACAGGTCAAAAAATAGATTTACTAGAACATTTGGGAGATCGATCTTTTCTAGAACAGGAGGTATTGTTAGGAAAAGAGACAAGGGTTAAAGTAAGAATTATATTTAAAAAACTAACTGAAGAACAAGCTATGGCTAGAAGAAGAAAGGCTAATAGGTTAGCAAGATCACATGGATACACATCTTCTCAAAGGAACCAAAAGTTACTAAATTGGTCGATATTTATAACTAATGTTCCAAAAAGTAAGATTAATGCTGAGCAAATACTAGTAGTTTACCGAATAAGATGGCAAATTGAATTATTGTTCAAATTATATAAGAGTAATATAAGGCTTGATAAGCTGAGAGGAAAGCCATACAGAGTATTATGTGAGCTATATGCCAAATTGTGTGCAATTCTTATATTTCATGGAATAGTGGGTTGCACAGAACTGAAAAAAAATACGGAGCTTAGCTTAACAAAGGCATTTATTGAGCTAAAAAGACGGGTTAGAGAGTTATTTTTAGCACTAAATAATAAAATTAAAGGCTTAAATATTTTTCTCAAAAAGCTTACCATAACTTGGTCGCAATTTTCATTAAAAGACAAGTACAGAAAAACTAGGGTATCCACCTTAACTTCTCTAAATTTGCTTTAACTTGACGCGTATGGTATGTAAGACGCACCAGTAGAGTACAAGATACAATGGACAAGTTAGATAATGAATCATGTTTTATAACTATAAATGAGCATTCAGAAAGTAAACCAAAAACTCCGAAAAACAAATTCAAGAATGTTGCAACCAAGCTAAAAAGAGTCAGTATCTTTAGTAAGAAAAAAGAAGATCTTATTGCTTCATCAAGCCTATCAGAAGGTGCTAATCAAGAGAATATTACAAGAATGAATGAAGAAAACTGTGGGTTGATAAAACGATTTGGTGATACCAATGAGTATTTAATATTTTCGACTCCTTTTAATCCAAGCGGTTCAACCTCAAGAGAAGAGTGTGGTAACAATCATAGTGCAGCGCGTCATGTGAGTTATGGTAGTGCAAATAATCCTGTGAGTGATAAGGAAGTTAGTAAATCTCCATCTCTAATACTTTCTAACCTTGAGGAGGGGATTACTGTTGACTGTTTTGAATTCGAAAGATATAGACCAAGGGTATATTCAAGTCCATCTTGTATAAGAAAAAGAGCAATTACAGCTAGATCATTGGAATATGTAATACTTCCTGATCATATAGAAAGAGGAAAATAGATGCAGATTGTAGTCACTGACTCTGATAGCATCAACTTTCAGAGGAGTGATAGTAAGAACTGTCATTGAGTAGTAGATAAGAAAAACGTAGAACAATTGGCAAGGCTATCGTATAAGGTTATAGTAGAGAAGAAATTAGATAGCCTTGCTATGAAAAAGTTTATATTCGCATATCATTAATATTTTATTACATTAATGATATGGTAAGGCAATAACTGTTAATACTTTTGAAATAAAAACTATATATGGTACATATAATTAAATAAAAGGAAGATTGTGGAAATCACTCCGTCAATAAAAAAGGAATTAAAGCAAAGTATACTATATACTTGTCTAGAGAAGTGCAAGAGTGCGTTTTGGTTCATTTTCTGGTTTAGCTCAGGGATTAATGCGTTAATGTTATTTTTGCCACTTTATACCTCTCAGGTACTTGATCGAGTGATATCGAGCGAGAGTGTGTCAACACTAGTTATGCTGACGATTATTACTTTATCTGCGTTTGCATGTTCTGCAATGCTTGAAACTTGTCGATATTTAGCTATGGCAAAAATAGGTGATTGGATTGATAAAACTGCAACACCAGATCTAATAGTAAGGTCAATCAGGTTAACATCAGTACAAAGCTCAACTTCAAGTGGTGAAGCAATACGAGATCTTGGAGTAATAAAAAATTTCATTACAGGAAATGGTATATTTTCACTGTTCGATACTCCATGGTCGCTAATTTACCTTGTTGTGATCTTTATGATACATACCTCTACAGGGTTTATAGCTATTGCCGGGATCATTATATTAGTTTCAATGGCAGTATGGAATGAACTTGCCACTAAGCGTATATTGCGAGAAACCAATGAAGAAACTATACGCAATATTAATGCTATAGATGTTGCAACAAGAAACGCAGAGGTGGTTGAAGCTATGGGCATGTCAGAATTTATAGTTTCTGATTGGTGTAAACGGAATGATCAAAATCGTGCAATGCAAGTTACAGCGCAGAATCGTTCTAATGTGATTACTGGAATTACTAAGTTTCTACGCTCAACTCTGCAAATATCAGTAATTGGAACAGGCGCATTACTTGCAATTACAGCTCACAAAACTGCCGGTAGTATCATTGCTGCCTCGATTTTGATGGGTAGAGTATTGGCTCCATTTGATGCAGCAGTTCATACTTGGAAATTTTTAAATCAAGCCAGAATGTCATATGAGAGGCTACAAAGACTTATACTAACATCCCCAAAAAGAGAGCAAACTATGGCTCTACCAGAGCCTGAAGGGAAGTTGGAATTTGATAGGGTATTTTTTACTCCTTATGGGAGCAATAAGCCAACAGTAAAAGGAATCTCATTTGTAATAGAACCAGGGGATGTTGTTGGTGTTATTGGTGCAAGTGCTTCTGGTAAGTCGACCATTGCAAAACTAACCGTTGGTGTTTGGAAACCCATATCAGGTGTAGTCAGACTAGATGGCGCTGATGTATATACTTGGAATCGAGAGAACTTTGGTAATTATGTTGGTTACTTACCTCAAGATATTGAGTTATTTAACACGAGCGTTAAAGCTAATATTGCCCGCATGAGACCAGATCCAAATCCTGAAGAAATAATCAAAGCAGCAAAAATTGCAGGAATACATGAATTAATACTGAGCTTACCAAATGGGTATGATACAACAATAGGAGGACCTGGAGGAGTAATACTCTCTGGTGGCCAAAAACAGCTTCTTGGACTTGCAAGGGCTTTCTATGGTAATACTAAGCTTTTAGTGCTTGATGAACCGAATGCTAACTTAGACAGTAATGGAGAGGCGCGCTTGATTAATGCAATCAATGTTGCAAGAGAGCAAAATACTACCACTGTTATCATCACTCATAAGCTACAGCTACTATCTGTAGTCAATACAGTGATCGTCATGTCAGATGGGGTTATTTATGCTATGGGACCAAAAGATGAGATTTTGAGTAGATTAGTTGCTCCATCACCAGATGCCACAGAAGATAAACGTTCTTCAGCAAGTGGTTAAGAAAGAGAGAAGTTGTCACACTTCTCTTTCTCTTATAGAGTACTATATGCACAGTTTATAAAATCTTAAGCAATTGTTATTCGAAAAATCCAATAATGATTAGCCACGGAACCTATTTGCTAATTCTCTCACATTAACCTTAGACATTTCTGATGTAGGCTCTTGTGTATATGAGACATCAGATTTAACGCCTTTTTTGTCATGACCTTTAGTAATAGAACATACTACAGTATCAGCCTTTACATGCTTAACACTTGGATCTGATTGAAACCCATGCTTTCTTTCCATTTGTGCTTCAAGCTTACTGCTATCATGTGTAACCCTACACCTTTCTAGATTACGGTCACGTTTGTCAGGAGCTACATATCCATCTATATCATTACATAAGAACGGGCGCACTTTGAACCTGTCTGAACTAACACCATTTTCAACACTTGCAGAATTATGAGCTTTTCTATTATTGCGCATTTTATCTACAGCTTCCTTTATTTTTTCTTTTGATGGTTTTGGCAGCAGTGCTGGCTTATATGCACATGCTGGTAGTTCTGGAAATGAGTCTTCCTGAGACAGCAAATGACTTTGGTTTCTCTTACTATCTGATTCTTCAATATTCTTTATTGATGTCTTGAAAGAGTTTTCGTTTTTCTTTTTTAGATCTAACTCATTTAATCCGCTTCCAACATTATTTTTTCTTGTTGTAGTGTGAATAACACCTGGAAGTTTCACTTCATACTTAAATTTTTTATCAATGGTATCCATTGACTCATTAGACGAGGAATCTATTTGAAACCTATCGTTTGAAAATTTTGATTTTGCAGCATCAAAAAATATACTACGTTTTTCTATCTTTTTATCAGTCATATTTTACCTCTAAACCTATCAATTAATAAAAGTATAAATTAAGAGGTATTAATTTTATTATAATAATAAAGGCTCAAGAAGCATCACCGTAGGGTTTTCTATATAGTACTTAAAGGCATTTAAAAATTTTGCTCCGAGTGCTCCATCAACTGCTCTGTGGTCAACAGAGAGAGTAACTGTCATTATCTCTGCTATCTCTATTTTTTCACCTATGACAACCGGCTGTTTTTTAGATTCACCAACAGCCATAATGCAAGATTGCGGTGGATTGATTATAGCGCTGAAAGTTTTTATACCAAACATGCCTAAGTTGGAGATAGTAAATCCTCCTCCTTGAAATTCTTCAGGCTTTAGTTTTCCAGATCTTGCCCTACTTACTAAATCTTTCACTTCTTTTGATATAGATAAAACACTTTTTTCATCAGCATTTTTTACTATAGGAGTAATCAGTCCATCCTCAAGCGCTACAGCAATTGAGATATCTATATTTGAGTATCTTACTATTTTAGTATCTATCCACGATGAGTTTATATCAGGAAATTTTTTCATGCTGAAAGCCACAGCTTTTATAATTAAGTCATTAATTGTTACTTTATTGTTTTCATTTGCTGAATTAACCTCATTTTTGAGCGATATTAGCTTATCAACGTGGCAGTCTACAGTTAAATAAAAGTGTGGAATATTTTGCTTAGATTCAACTAGGCGCTGCGCTATCACTTGGCGCATATTGCTTACTTCAACTGTTGTATTTTCCTCAAATCTCTCATAGCTTTTAGTTTGATCTAAAAATTCTAATACATCAGCTTTGATGACACGACCATATGGACCTGTACCTTTTAATCGCTTTATATCAACACCTTCATTTTGAGCTATTTTTTTAGCTAAGGGGCTTACTTTTATTCTATTTTCTATTGCTCTATCCTCTTTTTTAGATCCCAGTGTCACACACTGGGATGACATTGAAGAGCTAGATGAAATCGAAGGGTTGGATGATACTGAAAAATCGGCTTCAACCTCCTTCTCAACCTTGGTATTGACGGCAGAAGCTAAATCAAGTGCGCTTTTATCTTCCCCTTCCTCTAACATTAGAGCTATCAGTTGATTTACAGGTACGCCACTTGTTCCTTCCGACACTAAAATTTTTGCTAAAACTCCTTCATCGACAGATTCAAACTCCATTATGGCTTTATCAGTCTCAATTTCAGCGATTACATCACCTATTTCAACTTTATCTTGTTCTTTTTTACACCACTTTACAATTTTTCCTCCAGTTTTACTCATTGTTGGGGAAAGAGCAGGCATCAATATTTCTATAGGCATTTATTCTGCATTAAAAGATCTATTTAATTTTTAATTTACTCTTTACCCTATGTCAATCTAATCGTAAATTATGATACTTATATCATCCTAGTACGTGATGCTGGAATCTTGGTTGACTACTGTTATCCTACTATTTCTATTGCTTAGTCCTAGACAAAGTACAAATAGTAAGATCATCATGAAAATAGACGAACCTATTATAATGGAAATAGAAAAATGTAGTGCTTACTATCCTCTCACAAACATATAGCTTGGGTACAGAAAAATTTATATGAGGGAGCTGGTTAAATTGATAAAAGATCAGAATTAACAGTAGTTTCCGAATCTTCTGTAGCAGGCTCTTCATGTGAAGCAGAGGATACACTAACTTCTTTATCCTCTGTCCTCTGTATAGAACTACCATAAAAACTCCTTAACATCTCTTCAGCAGATGAATTTAAAATCTGTATAATAGACTTTTCACTTTGTTCTTTCATCGATTGATCCATTCTAGAAATCAACTCGGAAAATTCACTACCTTCTTTTCTAGCTTCACTTTCTATCTTATTTTTTATGCTTTCTATATTACTTTGGTTAATTTCTTCTTTCGTTATGTTAAATGAATTAGCAATACCTTGATACTTAATCTCACAATCGCCACAACCAATTATACACAGAGCGACAGATCTAGATATTTCACTTGCAGCCCAATTGTGTATAGTGTAAGCCAAGTAATTGTCATGGTATTTTATATCAAGCTGTTCCTCTATAAACTCAGAAATTTTCTTTTTTAAAGACATAAAGTACCTCCTTCTTACATTACTGTACCTTCTGATTAAAGTACAACAGCTGCTCCTAAATAGCAATCCATATATGGTTTACTTTAATAAATTATTAAAGTAAGAAGCTTTTATATCCTAAAACATAACTTAGATAGGCCAATGTAAAAAAATTTTTAAACGAGAATTATTGTATATATATTACTTATTTGGTAAAATTATTTTGGCAAAATAGCATATAAAAGTTGAGGCTAATTATGAATATTAAAGAACGAAAGGATTTACAACAGGAGTTATTAGGAATTGTTTTCAATATACTGGTAGAAAGTGAAGATAGTACCATAGAAACTATGGAGCTAAGAGCAGTAGAGATAATTAAAAAACTAAAAGAACACATTAATGATGATATAGAACATGGTACAGGATTTGATAGTCAAAAAATGCCAATTTTAGACTGGATCGTTGCTTGTGATTCTCAGAATCATGTTAGACTAAACAACAAGTCGCTATTAAAATTTGAAAAGACAATTAAGGATGTTGGAGGAAGATCAAAGCGAAATTCAAGAGGTTATGTTGGAGGTGAAAGAGAAACATTTCTGAATTTCCACTTCTTTGAAAACGTGAATGAAAGAAGGGCAAGGAACTATGAGAGATTAGATCATATTCTAAATCAACCTCGGAGAGTTCTCCTTAGCAACAGGGATGAAAATATAGTAAGGCAAAGAACGCAAGAGATACTAAATAACATCAGAGATCTTGATAGAGCAGCTGACAGAGAACTATTCTCTGGAAACAGGAGTGAAAGTATAAGAAGACCAGGAGAACAAATGTAGCCAAGTGAAGTATCACTAAATCTCTCCGAAAATAGGGATGAATATACAATAATGAGAGAAAGAAGAAGAGCGGGAAGGCGAATGCGGCCAAATTTTGTTAGACGTGAAAGAGAAGTACCACTTAGTTCAAAAATAGGACAATTAATTGTTGTAGTTTCGTCCATAATTGTAGGTGCTTTCATTGGTACAATGGTTGGTATGGTCATTGCTGGTTTATGTATTGAGCTTTGTGTAATCACCACTGCAGAACCGATTCTTCTCATCATGGGTGCTACTGCTGTTATAGGAGCTATTGTAGCAGGAACTGCTCCTGTATTAAAGCTAATAGAGATGTTTAAAGGTCAAGAACCTAATCTTTCTCCTAATAGCGGTCTGGAAAGCTCTAATACTGAACATACTTATTTAAATAGGCAAAGAGTTATTTAGAAAAAAATTGGAGAAATGTTCAAGGAAGTTCATTGGTAAAATACAGAGGTTTAATTATAGCTTTGTAGTTTAGGTTCTGGTTAAAGATTTTTATTTTAGCAGTTAAATCAAAGTCAGATCTAATTAGAGTGTGTGATTCATAGAGGTTATTACAGCAAAAATGTAAGATAAAATAAAAACTTTGACTTGTGATAGTTTAAATACCTTATTACAATAATATGAATAAATTCATCAACAAGAGGCAATCAGTAAATGGATACCAAAGTTAAGTTGCGTCTGAATTGGATAGAATTATACAAAAAATTAGGTCATGCAGGCAAAGTATGTCAACACTATAACATTTCACGCTTTACCTTACGAAAATGGTACAAACGTTATGAAAAGCTAGGTGAACAGGGATTGTCAAACCTTAGTAGCAGGCCTAAAACTTTACCCTTACAAAAAATCAACAAGTCAAATGAACAGCTCATTCTTCATCTGAGAAAAGCTAGAAAATTAGGAGCAAGACGTATTCAAGCTGAATTAAAGCGTTTACATGATATCTCTTTTGCATTGGCTACTATACACAAAGTTTTGAAGAAACACGATGTAAGTCTTTTACGTATTAAGCGCCACTATCGCAAGCAGATTAAGCGTTATAACTGCAAAGTGCCAGGAGAGCGTGTACAAATGGATGTTTGCAAAATATCTTCGGGGCTTTATCAATATACTGCTATAGATGATTGTACGCGTTATAAAGTTATCGCATTATACTCAAGGCGTACTTCAAAAAATACTCTGGATTTCCTAAAACAATTAAGGGAAAGGGCTCCATTTCATTGTCAAAGGATTCAGACCGATAGAGGACAAGAATTTTTTGCTTACGAAGTGCAAGAGTGTCTAAAAGAATGGAAAATAAAATTCCGTCCAATTAAGCCGTTTTCCCCACATTTAAATGGTAAAGTAGAAAGAGCGCAGCGTACAGATTTAGATGAATTTTATAGTAGCGTTAACATTAAGGATTATGAATTGCAAGTCAAGCTTAGGGATTGGGAAGAATATTATAATAAACAACGTCCTCATAGCTCTCTTCAGGGAAAGACTCCTTGGGAAAAATATAAAGAACTGGAAAAAACAATTCCTTGTCTAAGTGAAATACAAAAAAATTATATCTCATCAAAAGAAACATTTGTCATGCAAAATTACAAACATAACCAAGAGTTAAAGTCACTTCAAAAATATAAAACCTCTTAACAGGTATTTCAAGTTCAGACTTGATCTGACAAATTAGTTGCAATAACCTCTATGAATCACACAATTTTATTCCACTGATCTTCGTTTAAAATTTCCACACCTAACTCAATTGCTTTTTTATATTTTGACCCTGGATCTTCTCCTGCAATTAGATAGTCAGTTTTAGCAGAAAGACTTGAACTGATCTTTGCCCCTAGAGCTTTAGCTCTTACTTTTGCCTCTCCTCTACTCATAGCACGTAGCTTACCAGTAAACACTATAATTTTGTTATTCAAAAAAGAATCGCTAGAGTTGGAGCTCACGGGAAGAATTTGCAGATATGCAGTAAGATCATTTAACATTTTAATGTTACGTTCCTGAGAAAAAAACGATTTTAAAGATTCAGCTACTTTTTCTCCTATACCATCTATACCTACCAACTCAACATCATTTGATGACATCGAATTATACCAGTTATTATAAGATACATAATAATTTGCGAGCAATTCTGCTGCAACTTGGCCGATAAATCTGATACCCAAAGAAAATATGAACCTATCTAGAGAGATTACTCTTCTGCTTTGTATAGCACTTAATAGATTAGCTATTGACTTCTCGCCCCAACCATGATGCTCTTTTAAGGAAAACTCTTTTAATCTTTCCTCTAAAATAAAAATGTCTGGAATTTGTCTTATTAGTTCCAGGTCATAAAAAAACTTTATTTGTTTTTCACCAAGGCCAACAATGTCAAATGCATCTTTTGACACAAAATGTTTTAGTTTTTCTACTATTTGAGCCTTGCAATTAAATTCTTTAGGACATCTTACTGCAACTCCTTCAATCTGCACTTTACTACCACATTCAGGACATATGTCAGGAAACACAAATTCAGGCATATTTGCATGACGAGAACCTTCATCTACTTTGACAATTTGAGGAATTACATCTCCAGCTCTTTTAATTGTTACAACATCTCCTTCTCTTATGTCTTTACGTTTTATCTCATCTTGGTTATGTAGACTTGCTCTGCTAACTAGCACTCCGCCAATATTGACTGGTACCAAATCTGCAACTGGAGTTAAAAGCCCCGTTCTACCCACCTGTATAAATATTTTATTTAACTTTGTCTTTGCATAAACCGCAGAAAATTTATATGCAAGCGCTGAGCGTGGCGCTTTGTGTGTACTTCCCAGACGACTTTGTAGCACCAAATCATTCACTTTATAGACTATCCCATCGATATCATAACCCAAGTTATAACGATAATCATAGATCTCGTTATAGAACTTTAGCATTCCATTCAAACTACTTGTTAAGAAGCGATGCTCATTTACACAAAAGCCAAGTTCCTCAAGTCTATCTAGTACCTCACTTTGACTTTTCTCTATTCCACCAATTAAAGAATAAGCAAAATATCTAAGAGGCCTTTTTGCTGTAATGTTCGCATTCAATTGCTTTAAAGAACCAGCAGCTGCATTTCGAGGATTAGCGAATTCATTATTTTCATTTAACTTTAAAAAGTCGCTGTTACTGATATATATTTCACCCCTTACTTCTAGTCTTCCTTGCACATCTTGTAAAAACTTAGGAAAGCCTTTTATTGTTGCAACATTGTGAGTTACATCCTCTCCTACAAAACCGTCACCTCGAGTTGCAGCTTTAACAAATTTCCCATCTTCATAAATTGCAGAAAATGACAATCCATCAATTTTTGGCTCACATAATATCTCTATTTCATCTGCAATTAAAAATCTCTTTATCTTAGACAAAAATTTTTCTACACCTTGTTCATCATAAGCATTCTCAAGAGAAAGCATAGGTTCTTGATGTTCCACCTTAGAAAATCTCTCATCAGGCGGAGCACCAACACTATCTTGTGTTGCATAAGCTTCTGGCTCTATCGCAGCTAACTTTTTTTTCAGTTCATCATATTCAGCATCACTTATCTCTGGCTTACTTTTTTGATAATATAAGATATTATGATAATTAATTTGATTTTGCAGTTTTTCTCTCATCTTTTCCAAGTCAGTCATGATACCAATATAATGCTCTTTGCCGTCAAGTCATGAATTTTTTCAAAAGGTACTATAAATTTATACTACTGCCCTGAAAAGCAATACTAATATTAATATAATTTTTGTACTTGTATATTAATGTTAGTATAGTTTTTAAATTAAGGAGTACATTATGAAAGAATACAATTACAAAAATTTGGCTGACGAATCAAACTTCGGCTCTCAAGTGTATCGTGCAGGAATGTTTGATAAAATTCTTGGTATAAGCAAAACAGCAAAAGAAGCTGCGAATCAAGTAATATCTCAAATGGGTAACGATTTAAAACTAGAAGCTAGAAAAGCAGCTCAAGATGAAGTAAAAAAAATAGAAGGAAAAATGCTAACTTTAGCTGAAGAGAAAGCTAACAAAATAGCTACCGAAAAAGCTAATCAAATAGAAAAAAAATATCGACTTCAATTGATAAGACAGTAAAGTCAGTAGAAGCAAATTCTGAAAAAGCAGCAAAAAATGCAGCTGAAAAAGCAGTGAAAAAAGTAGGACCAGAAGTTGCAGATTTGCTAAAGCCAGAAATAAAAACTCAGGTAGAAGAAGAAGTAAAAAAATATACTGAAGAAAAAATTGAAAGCCTTATAAAACCTGAAATTACAAGCAAAATAAATGATCTTGTCACTACACAAAGTAAAGAAGTAAGTACACTTTTAGAAGATGAAATGAATAAATTAGTCGAAGATGCACATAAAAATTTGAATGGGAAAATAGATCAGATTAAATGTGAACTTACAAAAGTAAAATCTGATCTCTTAGAAGCTAGTGCAAACAGTTTCCTTGAGAGCACAAAATTATTGTCGCTTATGGCAGAAAATGAAACATGTGAAAACCAAGATTTAGTGTATTTTTAATCACAACAGGGGTTTTATATAAGGTTTTTATGGGTTAAAAAACCCATAAAAACCTTAGGATAAATGAAGAGAAAAGTATCTGTTAAGTTGCATGGCTACTGTGCAAAATATTGAAGCAAAAAGGTTTCATCCCAGTACTTCCTACCTTGTCATCCCAGTGCTCAGACACTGGGATCCATTGTTCCTTTCTGGATTACAGCGTCACGCGCTGGAATGACACCTATTATTGTTTTTACTTTATATCTTTATTTGTCTATCTTATTTTGCCATTCTGTTGAACGAATACAGGAAAATAAACTGTAATATCTAACTTTGATGCAAAAAATATAACACGTAAAAGTTACTGAATCACTTTAGCCATATATAGAATTATTTTGTTAAATATTCTCTACTCCCAGGTTTCATTATGGGTAATTGTTTTAATTCACTTGGCAGTTCTTCCTCGCTATAGTTTTTGATATTTAGTTCAATCAAAGATATGATAGGAAAAGGTAGTTTTGTTTCACTATTTCTCTTGATCAAAGAAGCTCCAGCAACAACTTTACCTCCCTTCTCTTCTGCACATTTTACTGCTTCAAGTGAAGATTTACCTGTGGTAATCACATCTTCAATTAGTAATATCTTCTCACCTTGTTTAATCTTAAATCCACGGCGTAATTCAAATTTACCATTAACACGTTCGCAAAATATTGTTCGGATTCCAAGCTGTCTACCAATCTCATAACCCACGATTATTCCACCAATTGCAGGAGATAGTATTAAATCTATGGGTTCAATAAGCTCTTTTCTTATTTTATTCGCCAATAGCTCACAAACGTTCATTGCTCTGCTTGGATTTTCAAAAATTTTAGCGCATTGTATGTAAGTGTTGCTGTGCAGCCCTGACGAGAGTACAAAATGTCCGTGCAAAATCGCACCAGCCTCTTCAAATTCTTTTATTATTGTATTATCTAATATCATTCTTGAGTTTTAAATTCTTTATTAATTATCTGTGTTATACAGATATCAGACCACACATTTATTGCAGTTTCAAACATATCAATGATTGTATAAATAGGCAAAATCAATCCCATAATGTACAAAGGAACATTCATTGATACCAAATAACTAGTTGCCATAAAATAGCACCCCATCGGCACTCCAGCGTTACCAATTGCAGCTCCTGTAGCTAAAAAAATCCATATGAACATCTCACTTAAGGAAAATGTGTGCCCATTCATCTCTGCAACAAACATCACTGTGATTAAAATAAATGCAGCACACGCATTCATATTAACTGTTGTGCATATTGGTAGAATAAAAGATGACAATTTCTTTGGTACCTTTAGCTGATTTTGCACACATTCTATAGTTGTAGGCAGCGTTGCACTAGATGATTTAGAAAAAAATGCAAGTGTAAGTGCTGGCATAACACCTTTCATCGTTTGAATTGGTGATATACCTTTATGCCACATGAGTAGTGGCAAAATCACAAATGCTTGCACGAAATTTGCAGACATTATGCAAGCAAAATACCAAAAAAGACTATGGAATTCGCTGCCACCTTTTAACTCGTATAAAAAACATGTGATAAAAGACCATACAGCAAGAGGAATAAACTTTAATAACCCTTGAGCAATTCTAAGAAGTGTATCAAATAGTGCAGAAAATATTTGGTGTAATATATCTTGTTTTTCTTTTGAGAGCGAAATAATAGCTCCACCCATCAAAAAAGCAATCAATATGCTGCCAATAACATTATTTTCAAGAAAAACTTGCACAAAATTCGAAGGAATGAGTGATTTTAAGTATGAAAAGTAATTGTGGTTGCTGTCACTCACACTTTCTATTGTGTTACTTATGAAATTTTTTCTTACTGGATCTATGAATAAATAGAAAGATAGCGCAACAAATGCAGCTATAATGGTTGTAAGCAGCGTATAAAACAGTGTCTTCTTAAGTAATACTTTAATTTCAATTGAGTCTTTAAGTCCCGAAATTGTGGACACGATAGATAGAAAAACTAAAGGTAAGCTAATCAATTTCAATAAACTGATGAATATATCACTAAGTAGCCTTGCTACTTCAAATATCACTTCATTGTTTAAATAGTAAGCAACTATTGCAAACAATATAGAAAAGAACACTGCAAACTTATGCACTGGAAATAAAACCTCAAATTGATATTATACAACAATTTTTGGAATTAGGTTAATATAACTTTACAGATGAAGGAAGAATGAGTAACATTTCATTATTAATTAAATATACATAGAAGGAGGTATGGGTCCAGAAATTAAAAAGCGTTTAAAGTCTTATGGGATAGCAGCTATAATAGGAACACTTATAGGCTTTAGTTTAAACTTTGCAGCTTTATCACCTTTAATCATAGGCGGAATTATTTCTTTGGTTTCTACATACTCATTTCTCATTTTAATTACTTCCAGAGAAGATAGTCTTAAGCATTATGAAAAAACAAGCCAAACAAAGCTAATAGCTTATTTTTTATGTACCTTAGCTACCACTGCCGTAGTAGGGATTGGTCTTGGTGCAGCTATAGGTACTATTTTTCCTACTGTAATGTTAAATATAGAATCAGCAGCTTTGATGAGTGCAACAATAGGAGTTATTGCACCATTTGTAAGTCTTTTTGCATTAGGTTTATTAGCATTGACGGCTGAAAAAATAAATGAATGTATTATAGAACCTACAGTCGAAAAAGTAAAAGAATGCTTTTCTTTAAAGGAAGCATAAATTATCCTCGCAAAATAGTGTACCTAGGGCTTAAATTGAAGTGTACTCAATTGAAATAGGTCATATTAGAGAAGGTTAGAAGTTACCTACCCAAAACCCTTATCTCCCACTCAAGTTCAATGTTAAATTTATCTTTTACTGCATTTTGTACTCTGTTGCCAAGGTTTTCTAAGTCAAGTGCAGTTGCATTATTGTAATTGAGCAGAAAATTACAATGTTTCTTAGAAATTTTAGCTACACCATTATCTAATCCTCGGCAGCCAGATTCATCAATCAGTTTCCATGCCTTGCAGCCTATTGGATTTTTGAATATACAGCCAGCAGTTTTTCCTCTTACTGGTTGGCTTTTATTTTTTTTATCAATAACTTCTTTCAATCTTTGCAATATAAGCTCATACTCTGAACTTACTCCTTTAAATTCAGCTTCAATAAAAATCCACCTGCCTTTTAGACTATGTCCACGATAAAAATATCCCATTTCTTCACTGGAAAATTCATATAAATTTCCATCTTCTAGATTCACTGCCCTTATAAATTTTACAACACTCGCAATATCACTACCATATGCACCTGCATTCATTTCTATTCCACCGCCAACTGTTCCTGGAATTCCGGCAAGAAACTCAAGCCCACTAATTTGCTGTTCCCCGGCAAAGTAGGCAAGGTTACTAAGCAGTGCAGCACCACCTGCAACGATGGAGCTATTATCTTTACATTTAATATATGCAAATTCCTTACCTAATTTCACCGTTATTCCTCGAATGCCACTATCTTGCACTATTATGTTAGATGTTGCACCGATAATGCTAATTGGTAACTCAGTATCTTTTATCAAGCACATTAGATCTTCAACGTCACGTGGCTTAAATAGTACATCAGCTTGGCCACCAACATTTAACCAAGTCATTTTAGACATTGAAACATTATAACGGTAGATTCCACATACTTTAGGTAAGCTTATAAGCATTTTGATTTTAACTCTAATCCTGCATCCATACCCATTTTTTCGGCATCTTCTACAAACGAAGTACGCTCAGTGAAATATATACCTTTCTCATCTGCTAACATACAACAAAGATTCAGCATGTTTTCACTCACATATTCTGCTAAAGCTGCAAGCGGCGTAAAGCATGAACCATTTATTGTCTTCATGAAACTGCGCTCTGATTTTGCCCTTATAAAAGACATATTATTATTAATTTTCTCTAAAAGATCGATAACTTTTATATCATTCTTTCGGCATTGAATGCAAATTGCCCCCTGCCCTACTGCGTTTAACATGACTTTTGGTGATAATACTTCTGTAATTAAATGGTGTTTTTTTAATCTTATCAGTCCTGCTTCGGCTAAAATCATTCCATCAAAATTCTGATTTTGCAGTCTAGTTGTCACATTTCCACGCAGTGGCACTACATTTAAGTCTGGCCTGAGATTTAGTAGCTGAACTTTTCTTCTTATTGAAGAAGTTGCAATTGTAGCCTGCTGTGGCAAAGTTTTTAGGCTCTTATATTTATGAGAAATAAATACATCACATGGACTTAGCCTCTCTAAAACACAAGGAATTGTTAAGTCCTTCGAGAAAAACGCAGGTACATCTTTTAGCGAATGAACCGCCATATCTATATTATTTTTGAGTAATTCAGCCTCAATCTCCCTGAGGAACAGTCCTTTACCTCCTATTTCAGCAAGATTTACATTAACATACTTATCACCAGAAGTTTTGATTTTAATGATCTCAATAGATAGGTTAGGAAAAAACTCTAATAATCTTTGTTTTGCTTCCAAAGCTTGAGCAACCGCAAGATTGCTTCCCCTCGTACCTATTTTAACTATCATACATTCTTCATATTGTACATCTATATTCTATGTCCATTTTTTATTATCTCCAATTTAGTTATTGAACATTTTATAATTAGCTCCTAGTATCATGCACGTTAGTAATTGAGGAGTATGTATGTTTGATATTTTAAAAGACTCTAATGGCAAATTTAATAAAAAAAATGTTTTACCCCTTTTCAGTGCCACTGTAACTAGTATTATAATATTATTAAGTGCAACAGTAGTAATTCCAAAGTTTTTCTCTCATCCTTCTCTATCTAGTCCTCTCGGTTGGAAAGATCCAAGTTATAGTGAATTTCTTGCTACTCACATACCAGCTACCATAGTTACTTTCTCAATACTTGGTTTATGCATTTACCTTCCGATTGATAGCATTAGAAAAAACAAACAAATAGAGAATCTTAAAGCTAATTCTCAACCTAATTCATACATTTATAACACTTTAGTAAATGATGTTTCAGAAGAGCAAAGTATAGTATAAAGTACAATCAATTATAGATTAAGGCTTTAGAATCTTTTCATTCAGGTGCTTGTGATTAGCAACTATTCAGTTTACAATGCACCTAATATAGTTTAAATTTATGCCAAACAAGCTCATAATTAAATCTCTTTCAGTATTGCTAATTTTTTTGCTATCTTTATATATAATACTGCCAAACTTCTTTGATAATAAGTTTCTCACCTCAAAAAAGAGGATAAATCTAGGGCTCGACCTGAAAGGTGGATCATCTCTGCTTCTAAATGTAGACTTAGATTTTTACTTCAAAGAGAAACTAAGCATGCTAACCGATGAAATAAAAGAAGGTCTGTTAACACAAAAGATTGAATTTAGCGCAAAAAACGATAAACAAGTGGTTGTAACTTTAAATAATATTGATGATTACAAAAAAGTTTCAACGTTAATACATAAAATAAACCCAAATTTAGAATTGAGTAGAAAAAATACTGCAATTTTCATTTCATATAAACCGCATTATAAGAATTCATTAATCAATGAAGTAGTTTCAGAGTCAATAGTTAATGTTCAAAGACGCTTAGATAAGCTTGGTACTAAGGAAGTAAGTGTGCAAAAACAAGGACAAAATAAGATATTAGTCCAAGTTCCTGGAGTAGAAGACACTCAGCAGATAAAATCTCTGCTTGGCAAAACAGCCAAGCTGGCCTTCCATTTGGCAAACACCAATGTAGCTAAAATGCAAGATATCGATCATGACACTACGATTATGCTCAAGGATTCTTTGGGTAATTCCTACCCGATATTCCGCAAAACTGAAATAGGCGGTGATTCATTAGTTAACGCATCAGTTAGATTTGGCAATTTAGGTAAACCAACAGTACATTTCAAATTCGACAGCATAGCAAGTAAAAAATTTGCAAAAATTACTAAAGAAAATGTAGGAAAGCCTTTTGCAATTGTTTTAGATAACACAGTCTTAACTGTACCAACAATACGTGAACCTATTCTAAATGGAGAGGGAGAAATTAGCGGTAATTTCACTGAAAAACAAGCGAGTGAACTTGCAATACTTTTAAAATCAGGTGCACTACCTGCACCACTTAAAATAATTGAAGAAAAAAACATTGGTCCAAGCCTTGGAGAAGAGTCAATAAAAGCAGGAGAAATTGCAGCAATAATCTCTATCATAGCCGTTGGTTTATCTATAATCATTACTTACGGCAAATTAGGCTTATTAGCGTCTGTTGCACTCGTTTTTAATGTAATCTCTATACTACTCATTCTTACCTTACTTGAAGCAACTCTTACTCTCCCTGGAATTGCTGGAATTGCGCTAACTGTTGGCATGTCAGTGGATGCAAATGTTTTAATATTTGAACGCATCCGCGAAGAAATAAGAGCAGGAAAAAGAACAGCTCGTGCCATTGAAGAAGGATTTAAAAACGCAATAAAAACAATTCTTGACTCAAACCTCACTACACTGATTGCTGCAGGAATAATGTTCATTATTGGTAGCGGAGCAATTAGAGGGTTTTCTGTCACTTTATCGATAGGAATCCTGTGCTCGATGTTTTCTGCAATTATAGTCACAAAACTTCTGATAGAATTGTGCATCAACCCACAAAAGCTAGTACTTTAGTATCTGTTCAGCAGAGTGACAAAATAAGATAGACGAGAAAAGACAACTAAATGGTTGTCATGAAAGTAGCTATCTAGTCTTTTCGTCGTCAAAAACGTTGTAACATGCTTACCAACTTAGTGTTTAATCTGGATTCCAGTGTGTCACCCCAGCGCCCAAACACTGAAATGGCTTTGTTGCATCACTAACTATGAAAGGCCAACTATACAAGCAACGTATTGAAAATCTTATTTTTTGCAATCAATCTGATCAAATTTAAGAATAGTAATTTATTGTTTGTATTAGTAAATTTAATTCTACTTAAAATAGCTAAAGCATTGAAATTCGTGAATTTTATCTGGGTTCTGTGAACAAAATATGCTGTGAGAAAATAAAGTAAAGAAAAAGTAGGAGAAATAAGGAAAAAGAGACCGTGAATAATATAGAGAAACTACCAATGGAATATTACATAGAAAAAAGAAAATGGGAACAAACTTTTGAGTTCTTAAAGGGAGTCAAAAAAGGACAGAGAAAATTTTGAAATGAACGTTAAGACTGCCACGATTTAAGAAAAATGTCAAGACGATGGGCATTTTCCAATAGTATAGTATTTTCTAAAATGGATGATAAAGTTCCATTATGGCATTACCAACCAAAAGTTGTAAGTCTGTATATTTATACATTAGAGGTCTGAGACGGCTTTTGATGTTATGCCAACAGTGTTCTATGGGATTCAAATCTGGTGAATATGTTGGAAGATAGAGCAAATGACAGCCAAAAGATTCTATTAATGACCTTGTTGTAGGAGTCTTATGAAATGTAGCATTATCCATAACTATGGTTGTACCAGGTTGTAACTGTGGAAGTAATATCTGCTCTAACCATGCATTAAATACTTCTTTGTTACACCCTCCAGTAAAAGTTATTGGTGCAATAAATCTCTTTCCAATCCACCCGGCTACTATACTGATTCTCTCTCGCTGGAATATCTTCATAAATTTTCTTTCCTCTTGGAGCGCGCCCATACTCTCGGTATAATCTATTGTCAACTCCTGCTTCATCTATATATAAGGTGCTAGAATGGTCTATTTTTGAGATTTTATCGGTAAATTGCTGTCAATCTTCTTGATTGCGCTCTTGATATAGTGTGACTTTTTTTTAAAGTAATTCTTAGCTGTTTTAGTCTATACCAAATTGAATGTATTCCAAATCCAAGATTTCGTTTCATCTCTGCCAGAGTATGATCTGGATTCTTTGTAACATATTCTTTGAGTATTTTTGGGTCTATTTTTCGAATAAAGCTGCCGTTTTTAGATGGCTTTAGGCTTTCACCAGCAGCTTTCTTTTTTAACCAGCGGTACAGAGTTGCTATTCCTATCTCCATAAGCTCTGCTACCTCAATCTTCGTCTTCCCTTTTTCTATCATCAATACTGCCTTTTCCCTTAAATCCACACTATATGCCATTATAACTTAAATACCTTATTATATCTTTATCATTTACTTTAGGAAATACTATAGTTGATGAAGAGAGAGGTAAATTACAGGAAATTTTATAAAAAAACCTCTGATCAAGAAATAGATAAATATAAGTGTAGAGTAGTGGTAAATCATCTGATTAGGAATAATGTAAAATCGTCTGATATAGAGGTAACAAGTGTGAGTAATGGAATAGTGATTAGAGGCAAGAGCAAAACAGGTGTTTAAAAAATATATTTAGTGTTTCTGTAGGTGGAGAGGAAGGAGGGCTGTATAATTTGTTTTAACTTTCGTAAAAACTGTATTAAAAAGTAGTTATACTATTATTAACATTAATATTAATGTTTTAATATTATGTTAGTTTTTTAATTAGGGAGAATATTATGTCAAAAAATACACAAAACTACCATACTTATCCTTTTACGAGTAAAAGTAAGGTGCAAGAATCTACACAAAAATTATTTTCTTGGATAGACGAGCAAAAAGCACGTGACCATAATCTTTGCCACAGAAAATGTAAAGAGATACATGATTGGTATAATCCTGCCGGGCGATCTATATGCAAGGCAAGATGTAATAATATATATGATCTAAGTTCTGAACCATTTGATCCACAAAAGACAATAATGGAATCATCTTTGGATGAATACGATTACATGTCTATTTAATAAAAAAGTGTGAGGCTTTTTTGTCTTCCGAAATTTTCAATAAAGAATTATATCGACAGATTATGGTAGGTTGAGTATATACGAGTTTGCTGATGCTCGGAAGAAATGACACAGACTAAGTATAGTATTGCAAGACATTATTAGTAATAGGGATCAGCAGCTGGCTACTGGATTGTATTTCTATTACTCTTCGTCATCAAAAATCAAGAAGGCTCTGCAACTTGATAACTCTATTCTTTTATTGACGTAGATGACTCTGAAAAATTGCGAAGCTGAAGTGCTAATGCTATATCCCTTAAAGAACAAAACCTATGTTATACTAGAAATAATGTGCGGAAAAGGGGGGATTCGAACCCCCGACATATTTTCATATGTGCACGCTTTCCAAGCGTGTGCTTTAGACCGCTCAGCCACCTTTCCATACTTATTCATAATATTAAAAATTATGCTGCTAAACAACTGGTATATATGGTTCGCCATGGAAATTCACAGTATTGTTAAACTTGTTTTTGCACGTTAAAAACGCTTTATCACAACCTGCAAGTATCGAATATTTATCTCCGGTAGAAATTTGATATGGAGGAGAAGCAAATAATGTAACTACTTTATTTTTGTATTCTTTAACTACAACTTCAAATGTTGCTGAACTAAACACTCCGTGCTTATAATATCCATCGCTTTCGATTAAATTAGTGTCTTCAAATCTTCTTTCATCTATCACTTTAGTAATTGTGCTCATTCTACTAAACTTTTTAGCATCAGCTTTACATCTATCATCGCAAAATTGTGCCCTGCATACAGGAGAATATAGCTCTGTTATGCTTCTCTCAAGCTTTGTCGTAATACCTCTAATTTCAGCGATAAACCTCCCACTATTTAATGTTACTTTACCAAAAGTTCCTGCATGCAAATTCATAATTCCCTGACTCAAATCTTTATAATTCACAAGAAATATTTCAATATTTGCAAAGTCATACCTTCCTGATAAAACATCTTTTTCTTTAATATCGGCACTATTTAATATTCCTTCAATTTCTAGATTATCAGTTCTCAAATCGCTATTTAATATTATGCTACTAGCTGTAAACCCACTTGAAGATTTATAGAGTATATTATTGACATTTAAATCTTCGTCATAGTCGGTAAATCCCATTACTTTCCCACCTACAAGTGTTAATTTCCAGCAAGTAGCGATGGTAAGTAATTCTCCAGCTAAATGGTTTTTTAATTTGGTTTGCATAGTTGCCTCTTATAAATAATGGCATACCTGCATTTAGCTACACTTGTTTTTTCAAATCTCTATAAAAATTTTCGTGTGGAGCAAATGCAAGAAGTGTTAATATGTTATTTTGTTCGTTGTGAATATAGGCTAATAATGTCAGTTGATTAAAAATAGAGAATTTATACACGCGAACACCTGCAAGATCGCCTGACTTTAGCTCTCCAATATATGGGTTACCTTGAATTTGTTTGATGGCTTCTTCAAGTTTGGGTAGTTGATTATTGTGCAGCTTCTTCATTGACCGCTTAAAAGTGTTGGTGAGAAGAATCTTCAAAATTTTGTGGACTTATACTCCTCAACATTACCTGACTTGATATCCTCAATGCCTGAAAGGATTTCTTTGATAATATTATAGCTTAGCTCAGGGTTATCTTCAACAATCTGACCAATCTTAGCCCAATGCTCGATTTGTTGCGGTACAGAACGATTTTGCAATACGGAATGAGACTGCACTATCTTCTCAAATTCCCCATCAAGATTTACTGTTATACTCATTAGATTATTACTTCCTAGTTTTAGCTATTATATCATATATTGGAAATTTTTTCAACATTTTGAAAGTGCATAGTGAAAACACACACCACATTCAAGCTGTGGTGTGTATTGTTAAATAACTAGAAAGAAAACTTCACACCAGTGAGTAGAAGAATTCCTGTATTAGAAGGTACCTCAGCATTTTTTTGATCTTTCAGCGCACTTTTTTCATCAGTCATAAAATAATGTAAGGCTGCATAAGGAACAAATTTGCTCTTATTGCAAGAAGATAGATCATACTGAACACCAAGTGCAATATCATGAAGCATATCTTTATCATTCATTGTACTGCCAAAGTATGTCAAGCTTGTATAGATATTATCATATTGATAACCAGCACCTGCAGTCCAATACATGGTATTGTTATCATTAAATTGCTTTAAGCCATTTTTTCTAGCAATATCAGTAGTCTCTTTATATTCTTTTGAAGCAAGGTCGAGTTCCTTGATACTCTTAGGTTGACCAGATTTGCCTAAATATGCAAAAGAAGCAGCGAATTTTACACTTTGATCTTCATCAATCTTATAATCAGCGCTTGCACCCAAATTAATGCCTGCCAGATTATTGTATTCTATGAACTCATTATAAAGGTGCTTATCTTTACTCGGTTGCTTTGAAAACCCATATTCACCAACTACGGAAGTTTTAACTTTTACATTATGTTTACTAAAGTCATATTCATATGATGCACCAGCGCTTACTATATGCTGGTAATCTGGCCCAACATGTCTTAACATTTCCTCATTCTTTACCTCTGTTACCTTATTACTTGAATCTTTGAGTAAATCTGGAACTATTTCTTTTACAACGGATAAACCACTATCGTAGCGAGGTGAGTAGCTAATACCAAATCTTGCACCCATATAATTTGGTGAGTAGTAAGCAGCTCTAAATGGCAATGTGGTCATAACCTCTTTGTTGTATTTTCCTGCCATACGGAAGGAGAGTTTTTCGCTCTCGCTCGAGAAGCTTTCAGTGTAAAGACGTGGTGTTACGTAAAATGGGAAGTTTGCAGCACTTCCTTCTAAGTTTACTTTTCTGAACCAGTCACTATCTGCAGCTCCATCAACAGTTGCAATTCTTGTTGCATCAAGTCTCATCAGAGACTCAGGACCAAACTGATAGCCAAGTTTCAGATCACCATATTTTGAATTCAAAAACACATGTGCACTTCTACCTCTTGCAGCATTCACGCCTTGTGAAGCTCCTTTACCTTCAGTAACTGGAACATGGAATTGTACATCGGCACCATAACGAAGACCAATATCCTCATTTTTATTTTCAGCTCTTAAGTGCAATATTGCATCTGAAATCATGCCCATGTTTTCACTGTAATCACCAATATTCCCTATCCCTTTAGGAAATATTGGATTTGCTCCTTTTATACTATCTGGAGTATTGTTAAAATAATCTGTAGATTTACCTGGCATAACATTATAATGGTTATAGCCACTTAGCCCATGGTTACCATAACCTTGAGAATCAACAACGCCACCGAAAGTTATTCTTAAACCATCCCCTTGATTGGTATTGATAATATCAATACCACCAACTGAAACAACAGGACTTGCCTTACCTTTTTCCTCTGTATTGCTGTTAACAACTTTTACATCCTTTTTTATATCTTTAGCTTCAATTTTAGCATTCTTAGTTTTAGAACCCTTAATTTTTGACTTTTCTACATTAGAATTTTTAGTGCTTAGAGCTTTCGCCTTTGAATCCTCTATAAGCTTTGCTTTTTTCTCTTTTGCTAGCCTAATTTCATCTTTTTTCTTTTGTTTTGCTACTAATTTTAACTCTTCTTTTTTCTTCTTTTGTTCAGCTGCTAATTTTAACTCCTCTTTTTTCTTCTGCTCAGCTGCTAATCTTAGTTCTTCTTTTTTCTTAAGCTCCTCAGCTTTTTTTCTTGGATCAGCATTACATATCCTGTCCATTTTTTCTTTTAGTTTCTTATTTGACGTCTTCATCACTTCCATCTTTCCAGAAGTTTTGATTGACTCGTTACTCTCTTGCTTTTTTACTTCCTTCATACTCTCGTCAGAAAAGTCAGCAGCAAAGCCACTGAAAGAACATAAAGTCAATAGAGAAGCTAGAGCAGTTCTAGTATAAATAGATTTTTTCATGAAGTGCCCCCAAAAAATTTTAAAATCATAACATAAATAGTATAAAGGTGTTGAAAATCCAACTTAAAGCAACCTTATAGCGAAAATAAAAGTAAAATGCAATACTTTAAAAGCAACTTTCTTAATACGCTCAACGTGTATATTAACCAAAATTTAGTACAGAGGTTTGCTTGTTAGTGTATTATAACTCTATACTTATTCTATGGAAGTAAAATTTACTCAAAGTAAAAGCATAAAAAGATTAAATTATTAATATAAATTGTTGACAATAATATTAATTTGTATTATAGTTGGTAGATTATTGTTTTATTTTTGACAGATTGGGGTACTTATGGATTTTAGTTTTGTACGCAATTGGTTTAGCACTACAGGTGCTGCTACAGGCTCAGAGCCAGGTAATACTGAACAGCCATATTCTATTTCAGTAGATGATGGCAAATACGAAATGAAAGAATATGACGATGAATTTGAGATTATTGAAGATTATGAATTTATAAATCGTGCTGATCCAAATGAGCCATGTTCTTTACCTTCTGACTATAAAATAGATGAAAGTATTGTAAAAATTGCAGGATTTGATCGAGAGAAATTATTAGAAATGGGTAATTTCTGCAAGATAAGCTATGGCGATGATGATGGTAAATTAAGTAAAAAAAGATGTAACAACCTAGCTCAAAGAGTATACAAAACTGAATTTGAAATTGTAGAAGATTTTGAAATTGTTCCATCTACTGAAAAAATGTATAAAACTAGAGCTGAACTCATCAGCGAAGGTTATGAAATTATTCCATTTGGTAATAGCTTTGAAAAAGATGCTGGTCACGTTTTTATAAAAGGTAAAGAAATAACAATAGCTTACCACGGTACTCGTCTGAGCCATGGTGCAAATGATGGACTTACTGATATAAATGTACTTTTTACTACTTCAGAATTTTTACCTGAAGGTGGAAGAATGCATAGAGGATTTTATAATTCATTTACGGATTCATGGCCTAATCTTTATGGCATTTTGAAATCTCATGCTGAAAAACAAGGATCAAAAATCAAAGATTTTAAAATTAATCTCACAGGTCACAGTATGGGAGGAGCTATTGCCAAGATAGCTGCTTTATGCCTAAACAAAACAGAAGGAGCTGAAGATGTCCATGTTGCAACTTTTGGTGATCCACGAGTTTTTGATCTTACTGCTAGTGAATTTTATAATGATGTTCTTCAAGAAAAAACCATTAGAGTAACTCAACATAGACAAGACCCAGTACCAGCGGTATCACCTGGTATTTGTGGTTATGCTCATGTAGGTGCACAATTGAGAATATCAGTACCTGAAGGATATTTTGTTCATCAAATGGATGGTTATCATGAAGCCATTAAAATAATGGATGAAAATGACTTCCGATCAAACAATAACGTTTCTCTCTTTTACTACCCTTCGAGAATATTAAGCCGAATTAACTGTGCAGTTTTAGGTAACGTTCAATATTATGCTGCTAATTTAGGTAATTATATCCTTGGTGGACAAAACTTTTTCGAAGAAGTAAAAAATAAAAATTTTTCTCAGCTTGAACAAGCAGAAGTTAAGCAGATAGGATATGAGGATTCCTTGTCTACTGCAAGGAGTTTATAACTATTATTATGGAGCAGTTAATAACTGCTCCATAATATCTATTCATTTAAATTCAAATATAAAAGTTTTCACCACTAGTTATTTTCCATTCTTCTTTAAATTTCTTTAGGTGTTCTTTTTTTTCGCATTCTAAAAGCAGTTCTTCTATGCTCTTATTATAGCTTTCTGTAGTAATTCTTCCTTGATGATGCATAAACCTCAAATAAATCAAATAAGTGTTAATCACATCTGTTTCACAATAATCGCGAATCTCTTGTATTTTGCCACTATCATATAAGTCCATAACTTGTGAACCATCAACTCCAATCTTACCGGGAAGATTAAATGCTGCGCAAACTTCGTTCATCTTCATTCTTGCAGAAGCTCCAAAATCAGAGAGAGATTCAAGCAAATCACAATGCCAATCACTACTGTACCTCTGATTGTAACTATTCCACTTATCGCCAGCTTTGTGAAAATATTCTGCTTGAATGCCATGAACCATAGAACGGTACTTCAGTACCGGTATATCAAAAGTGCGTCCATTGAACGAAACTAGTCTTGGCTTTTTCTCTGATATGTAGTTAAAAAATCCCTTTACTAGCTCTTTTTCATTGGAGTTTACTGTGCCTCCAGATCTTATTTCTTGTAGTGTGAACATTTCATAACCGCTCTGGCGTGTTATATTACAAAGTAAAAAACTAATGACTACAACAAGGTGGAAGGGCTGACGCAGAAAAGAGTTTTGCCCGTTTGTTATTTCAAGATGATATTTTGTTAATGCGTTCCTCTTTTCTTCTACACTGCTATCATCACTAATATTTAGTAAATTCTTGCAGGAATTTACATCTGGTATAGTTTCAATATCAAATACTAACAAAGAATTAAGCATTACTTATATATTCCTCAGGGCGATCAGTCCAAGGTCGCACTTTTACGAACAAAAAGAGATGAACTTTACACTCAAATAACTTTTCCAATTCTGTACGCGCCTCGATATTAATTTTTTTTATGCTACTGCCGTCTTTTCCTAGCACTATTTTCTTATGATTATCTTTCAATACAAATATGATCTGTTTTATGACTAAACTCTTATCTTTTTTTTCCTCAAATTGTTCAGTTATAACAGCTGTAGAGTATGGCAATTCTTCACGTAGGTTCAAGAATAACTTTTCTCTCGTAATTTCCGCTGATAAAAAATCAGCTGAGGAATCAGTTATTTGATCTTTTTCATAAAACCAAGGGCCTATCGGTGCAATTTCAGACAAGTAACTAGTTAGATCAGAAAGTCCATCATTCTTCAGTGCCGAGATCGTAAAAATTTTTTCAAACTTATAAAGCAAATTTAGGTGCTCATGTGCCATCTTGAGCCCTGATTTCTTTACTAAATCAGTTTTATTGATAACCAAAATGCATCTGCCTTTTGTGCGCTCCAGTCGTGCAAATATCGTTTTTATTCTTTCTATATTTTTTAGGTAATTGTTTACATCAACAAGCAATAAAGTAATGTCACTATCCTTAACTGCTCCCCATGCAGATTTGACTAAAGCTTTTTCAAGATTTGTTTCTGCTGAAAACACTCCCGGAGAGTCAGTAAAAACAATTTGCGCATTGTTGCATATAGCAACACCCCTTACCTGCGTCCTTGTTGTCTGCACTTTAGGGGTGACAATTGCAATTTTCTTGCCTACGATGCTGTTAATTAGCGTTGACTTTCCAGCATTTGGCAAACCAGCTATCGTTACAAATAAGCATTTTTCTTCTTTCACAAAGGAAATTATAAAGAAAACTAAATGCTAACGTCAATTGATTATTTTGCAGGTAGATTGTACTCTTCCTCTTTTGAAGAAAAACGCTCAACTATAGGTGATATAATATAATCATTCACTTTTTCAGCTATTGGTTCAATAACACAAACTGTTACAAATAACCCTGCGATTACTGCTATGGGTGCTATCACCGCACCTGCTAAAGCTGCCGATCCCATTCCAAGCATTGCACCAGGGAAAACAGCAGTTGCAGCTGCAGCAAGACCAACTCCAATTGCAGCACTTGCAAGTGCGAAAATACCAGAATAGATAGGCTCATATTTTTCATCCTTTTGAATATGATCTTTTTTGCAAAATTTGTATAGTAGTACCCCCGCAAACAGAGCTGTAAGCAATGCTGGAGTGATAGAACTAATAATTCCACCCATTACCAAAGGTGATAGAGTTGTAAAACTGAGCCCTAAGCCTGTAAGTGCTCCTATTGTTGTAGCTATACCTGAGAGAAATAACATTGTTTTAGTATCGTCGTCCATATAACCCTCCTAAATAATAATTTTCTAAAAAGCTTTTAGCTACTTTAAGCATAGCTGAACTAGTTGAATAAGTGAAGCAATTTTTTTTATGTTAAAAGAAGAGCGGGAGAAGGGGTTCGAACCCTCGACCTCAACCTTGGCAAGGTTGCGCTCTACCAACTGAGCCACTCCCGCAATGAAAATTTACTTATTCTTATTATAGATGCATATCATAATTTGTAAACCCTACATACATGAAAATCATGAGAGCCAATTTTCTATGATCTTTTCGTATACTTAAAACTCATTTTTGATTATTGTATGTGTCATAAAACATATTAAATTTATGAGAATATTTATATATAAAGACGACCTGCCAGCCAGTGCAATACCGAATGATATAAAATCTATAGCTGTTGATACAGAGGCAATGGGGCTACTTCATGGTAGAGACAGATTATGCCTTGTGCAGCTCTCTTTTGATGATGGCAACGCTCATTTGATTCAATTTAAAAACGATTATACAGCTCCAAATTTGAGAAAAATATTAGAGGATAAAAATATAACCAAAATATTTCACTTTGCGCGGTTTGATGTAAGTATAATACATTATTATTTAAAAACCTGGGCACTGCCTTGCTATTGCACGAAAATAGCCTCACGTTTAGTTCGCACTTATACAGATAGTCATAGCTTAAAAGAGTTGTGCTTAGAACTACTTGATATAAAATTAAATAAGCAACAACAATCTTCTGATTGGGGAAATGAAAATTTAACAGACAAGCAAAAAAGTTATGCTGCATCTGATGTTTTATATCTCCATAGAATAAAGGAAAAGCTAGATTTAATGCTGGAACGTGAAAATAGAAAAGAATTAGCCGAAAAGTGCTTTGAATTTCTTCCTACTCGTATTGAGCTAGATTCAATGGGTTGGGGAAATGTAGATATTTTTAACCATCAGGTTTTATGCAAAACACCTTGAGTTTGCAAGAATTTAGTTGATTAGCTACTAATTGGTACGCTATATTTTATAAAAATTTAGGTATTTTATGAGTGATGATATTAAAGCGGTAAATGATCAAAATTTCGAATCTGAAGTTGCTAACCACAAAGGATTTGTGCTGGTAGATTTTTGGGCAGAATGGTGCGGGCCATGCAAAACTCTGATGCCACGTATCGAGCAGTTAGCCAAGGATAGAAAAGACAAGATCAAGATCTGCAAGTTCGACATAGATGGAGAAACTGAGGTGCCAAGTAAGTATGGAGTTCAATCTATACCTACTTTAATCATATTTCAAGATGGTAAGGAAATTGCACGCAAAATTGGCGCAATAAATGATTTACACAGTTGGGTTGATAGTGAAATAAGCGAGTAGACAAATTTCCTTTTGCGTGTATTATAAGTGTTAATAAAAGGGATTGTAGCTCAGTCGGTTAGAGCAGTTCGCTCATAACGAATTGGTCGTAGGTTCGAGTCCTACCAATCCCACCACTATCGATACAATTGCAAGGTCTACTTTCTTGGATAAGCTTTTTGCCTTATTAAAGTACTTGGTTGTTAGTGTTTGAAAAATCCATGATATTAGATTCCTTGCATAACTGGAATTCAAAAATTCCAGCGCGGTTTTCTTATTGGATCTCAGCTGGGATGACGCCTGGTTATGAAAGAAATCTATTGTCAAAAAAAATTACTTCCGCGTATTTTGAATCTAATTATAATTGCGATTAAAGATATTTTAAGAGCTCAAATTTGTCTGCAGACTTTCAATTAACTTTTCAATAAAAAACGTAGCGTATCTTTTTCAGTGTATGTAGGTGCACACACATACTTAATTTCTGTCGTATGTGCGCTACCAAATCTTTTTATACAGGAGGATTTTATGTCCAGAATTCCAGATACTTGACCTTTACTTTAGCTAATAAAAATCAATGGGTGCCTATGGTTTTTATAAAGAAAGTGTAGGAAATAACCAAAAACTATTTCCAGGCATAAATTTGCTATGCATACCTAAAAAGTAATGATATTAGCATAATGTTCATATTTGTATGCTAATATTAACATTATTTAAATTGAAGAATATTATGGAACAACAAGCATCAAACAAAGAGAAAGGGATTGAATTTAGATATAATCAATGTAAGGAGAAATGCCATTCCTACAAAACAAAACGTACAGACCAAGAATGCCTAGATAAATGCTATGAGAAGTACGTTTCTAAACTTTATCCACAAATTAGTGAGAAATTATTAGCTAGTGAAAACAATCTCTATGATGAAAGCGAAAAATTATTGCTTATAGCAAATGAAATACACAATCAAGATGCAATGTTTTTTTAATCACAAAAGAAACACTTATTTCAATATTTGAAGAGATGTTAGCTTTTTAGATATACTCTGACTTATTGAATAATTCTTTAAATTGGTAAAATACTGTTTCTTTTCCTCTATTTCTTTTTCACTATTCTTTTCACATATCACTTTTGTTTTTATCTCTTGATTGAGCGAGCCCTTCTTTTTGAAATAATCATCTGTGAATTCTAAAAAGAGTGAAATTAGCTCAGGAAGAGTGTATTTGTGTTCACTTGATGAGCACAATTCTGTAATCGGAGAAAAGTGAATATCATCTGCCTTAATAGGTAGTAACGATAGAAACTTATTCCAGCATTTTCTCATTATTCCAACTTCAGATTCAAGGTTTTTTATTTTAGCTAAATCGGTATGCTCCATGAAAAACTCTTTGTATTGCTCAAAACCTTCAAAAGTTTCTTTTTTTTGATAGTTTTTTTTCCTATGACTTTTTTCTATATCAGAAATTTTAGTACCTATATTTGCCTGCTTACTAATAAAGCCATCGTTCTCTAGATTAAAACAAATTGTGTATGGAGTAATATCGTTTACTATTGTATGTGGCTTAAAGTGCCAACCAAAGCATTTGAGTATGAATTTTATTATAGGAGGAAATAGCCATTTAGGTTTTGATATGTGTAGTAATTTCACTACAAGTTTTTTGAATGAGCTAAAGGATTTATTGATAATGCATCTTAAATGAACATTGTCATCTTTTTTAAACTTTTTATAAACCTCTGCAGCTATTGGTCCTCCAGCGCAGCTTCCATATAATACTATATTATCTGGGTAAATGCCTTGCTTTAGAAGATCTGAAATGACTGCAATTCCTGCATTTACTCGATTTTGACCGTTTAAAGAATGACCTTTGCTTTTTCCAGAACCAGGAAAATTAATAAGGTGAACATCCATACCTGCTTCAGCTGCCCAATTCCATTCACTTTTGTCTTCATCTGGCTCTTTTTCAAAAGTATATGTAAGTCCTGGAAAGTAAACTATATGCTTTTTCTTTCTGCTATCTGCACTGCTCTTCGAGTTTGACATCACTATCTTTTGAATTCGCATTCCATTTTGAACTTCTACGAACTCTTCCCTAATTTTTATTGTATTTTCTTCTGTTACTTTCATTTTGCGTTTTTCACTATATTGATTTAATAATACATGAAATTTTAGAAAAAATCAATTTTTACTAAAAAATTAACCAATAACGCATCTATCTTTGTATTTATTGGAATTAAGGTAGTAATGAGAAATGTCTCTTGACATTTGATAAACCTAAACGTAGCCTAAAATAATTTAGTGTTTATTTATGACATTTGTTCAATCACTTAATAATCAATTAGATAGTTTACACTTATTAAAACACCCATTTTACGAGTCATGGAATGAAGGTAGCTTAAGCCTGAAGGCTCTTCAAACCTATGCTAAGGAATATTATCACCATGTTGCTGCTTTTCCTCGTTATATCAGCGGTATACATTCCTTGTGTCCGAATTTGAAAATGCGGCAAGTTTTACTTGGTAATTTAATAGAGGAAGAACAAGGTGATGAGAATCACCCAGAATTATGGCAGCGTTTTGCTGAAGGACTGGGAGTAGCACGTTCAGAACTTTGTGAAAATGCACAAATTAAGGAGACACGAGAATTAGTTGATGGTTATTTTGACATTGTAAAATCAGATTTTGCAGCAGGTCTTGGAGCTCTGTACGCTTATGAACGTCAAACTCCAGAGGTTTCTAAGTCTAAAATTGAAGGTCTGAAAAAACACTATTCAATAAATGATGAGCGTTCTCTCAAATTTTTTACCGTTCATATGGAAGCTGATGAGTGGCATTCTGAGGAATGTGCAAACCTTATTGCAGATTTAAGCGAAGAAGAGCAAGAGAAAGTCATACAAGGCGCTAAAAAAGGAGCAAAACTCTTATGGGGTTTTCTTGACGGCATGCTGAATGTTAACGTTTGCCATTAATTATAAGTAGATACTAAATTCAGTGGTAGCATGTAATCTTCTTATATCTGATCTGCGGCTTTGGGTTCATTTAGGATGTAGTGCAGAAGAGAAGTTTTCTCCCCAATTGGTGAGTATTGACGTTGATGTCACTTTTAAATCTCCTCCTTTAGGACTTACAACTGATCAACTTAAAGATACTATCTGCTATTTGGAGGTAGTGCAGAATATTCAATCTCTTGTTCAGGGCAAGCAATTTAATTTAATCGAACATTTAACTCATGAGATATACAGAGCCATTAATAACCTTTTGCTGCGAAAGAAGCATATTATTTCTTCTGTCAAGGTGACTACTCATAAAACTACACCACCAGTTCCTGGTGTGCATGGGGGCGTTTTTTTTACTTACTGTAATGAATTGCAAGAATGATCTATATTTCTATTGGTTCAAATATAGGGAATCGCCTTTCCCATTTACAAAAGGCTACTGAGTTACTAAAGAAGCGCTATTTAAAAGACTTAAAGTCTTCAATCATTCTAGAAACTAAGGCTATTTTACCAAATGGTGCTCCACCTGATTGGAACAAGCCATTTCTCAACATGATTGTCTATGGAAGTTGTTCTTCTTCTCCTGAGGAGCTACTAAAAGGCTTAAAACAAATCGAATGTGATATTGGTCGTCTACAAGTCTACGAAAAATGGGCACCTCGTGTTATTGATTTAGATGTTTTGTTATGGGATGATCTAACGCTTGATATACCTGACCTTAAAATTCCTCACCCAGAATTAGTAAATAGACCATTTTTGCTCCACTTGATGGCAATGGTTAACAAAACCTTTGCTTTCAATGTTCAAGACTGTTTTTCAAAGAGTTTTACGCTTTCACCAAAGCTTATGGGTATCGTCAACATTACCCCTGATTCATTTTCAGATGGTGGTCTTTATTATGATGCGAATCGAGCAACCAAGCAGGCATTGCAGCTGGTATCAGATGGTGCAAGCATAGTTGATCTTGGAGCTCAATCAACAAGGCCTGGAGCTTCAATAAAGACGCCAGAGGAAGAGTATGAACGTCTAAAACCAGTACTTGATAATCTTAGCGACTATATGAAAAATGGTGATATTGAAGTCAGCATTGATAGTTTTTGGCCAGACGTTATTTTAAACGTTTTGAAGCACTACAATATTGCCTGGGTAAATGATCAGAAGGGAGATCTGAGTAGTAATACCTTAAAAGAAGTTGCTAGTAGTGGGTGTAATGTCGTTATTATGCATTCACTTTCGATACCACCACATAAGGACAATATTATTCCACATGATATTGACCCAATTGATATCATAAATAATTGGGCAGAGGAGAGCATTAATAGGTTACTTGACCTTGGTTTTGATGAAAATTCAATAATTATTGATCCTGGTATTGGTTTTGGCAAATCTATGTATCAGAATATTCAGATTTTACGCAGTATAGAAACTTTACAAAATTTTGGCTGCAAGGTTTTAGTTGGTCATTCCAGAAAGTCATTTATTTCCTCTTTTTCCATAGAATCTCCCTCTAATAGAGATTTAGAAACAATTGCTACATCTGCTATACTGCAAAATAAGGTTGATTTCCTTAGAGTACATAATGTACGTGACCACATGAGATTTTTTGTAGCCCAAGCTGTCTTAAAGGGATGAAGATTATTGGAATTATGGCTGTTGACCCTAATGGGGTAATTGGAATAAATAATGATTTGCCCTGGCGTTATCCAAGTGAGTTTAAACATTTTTGTCAAGTAACCGACAAGCAAGTTATTGTGATGGGAAGAAAGACATTTGAAACTGTGCCTCAAAGCATACTAAAGAATCGTACAACTATTGTTTTCTCCCGTAACAAGTGTTTTAATAGAGGCCCAAAATGTACTGTTGTCTCTTCCATGCAAGAATTTCTGTCAATTCAAAGTAGTTCTCAAGTCTTTGTGATTGGTGGGGCACAAATAGTACACCTTTTTTTAGAGCATAACCTAATCTCAGAATTTATTATGACTGAAATGCATAAAACTTATAAAGGTGATACGTATTTCAATTTAGCACTCCTTGATCAGTGGAATAAAACTATTCTCACTAAAACTAAAGACTATACTATATGCAATTGTGTCCGTTCAGCAGAGTAGTAAAATAAGGTAGGCGAGAAAAGACAACTATCAGTGCATGACACTGGCTCCTTTATGATGGTCAGTGCCCAGAAACTGGCATCCAGTTAAATTTATGGATCTCAGTGTTAGCTACTTAAATAACAGGGGAGAGCTACTAAATGACATCTTCAATTTCTGTGTGTCAAGCACTGAAGAGGTCTCTCCTATTTTCTCTTGATGAATAAATCTAAGTAGAGTATAGTAAAAATGCATTTATGTAGCGATTAATGAGCAATTTAGTTTTAGTCTATATAACTTTTTCAAACTTGAAAGAGGCTCAGGCTATTTCTGAAGAATTGTTAAACGAGAAGTTAATTGTGTGTGTAAATATATTTCCTGAAGTAAACTCTCTGTATTTATGGGAAGGTAAAACTAATAGTAATTGTGAAGTAGTGGCAATTATGAAAAGTAGGAATGATCAGGCTGATAAGATTGTAGAAAAAATCGAGTCAATGCATTCTTATGATCAACCAGCCGTTGTGATAATACCCATAGGAAAAGCGAATAAATCTTTTACTAATTGGGTTAATAATGTTATTGATATAAACAATATTGGGGTGTAGCCAAGTGGTAAGGCAGCGGTTTTTGATACCGCCACGCGAAGGTTCGAATCCTTCCACCCCAGCTTTATTGAAGTGTGCGTGAAATGATATCACTTTTTTATAAATTAAGGTTATTTAATTACATACTGGGCAGTTTGAAAGATATAGTTGTCAAGCTATTTCTTTTCACTTTGTATCTTTATACATCGAGCATTATGCTCATGTTTCTCACCAGTGGCTTTTGGTATGCTGTAGAGTTTAGCTCTTTCAAAAATGCATTTTACCATTTGTATCAATATTTAAAATGGTATTATGAAAATAGAGATGATTTGGGTTATGGAGTTTCTATTAGAATATTAGTAGCGTTTCTTACTCCGCATTTTCTCTACAAATTATTTTCTGGCACAGGCTGGAAGTCTTTTTTCAAGGAGAAGATAGTTCAGATACTCAGCACAAGAAGAAAAATGAGTAATAAACCAAATGGCAGTAGTTATGGTTATAGTAATAAGAACAGTTACGGTAACAATAATCTTCAAGAGGCAGAACGGAAAGTGAATATGATAAAGCAGCTATTAATCCAAGATATAGATGAAGCTATAGAAAAAAGATTAAATGATATTTTTCTTGGTGAGAGGGGTAAACCTCATTAAAAGGGCTTTATCTTTTTTAGAATTGGCTGTATTTTGTTTTTTACGTATAACGGATCGCAATCAGCCAGTATACATGTTTCAACAAAATCTTGACTGAAGTCTGATAGCCAGGAAATTGCTTTACGTTTCTCTACCAAGCTTTCTGTTTTTTTACAGTTACTTGCTGCATCAATCATTGCCTGTGATATCACTGATTGCCACAGTATGCAGTACCTTTGTATATCATCTAAAGTGCTATTTGCTTCGTGATGGTGAAAAAATTCTTTGAAATTGAAGTTATTTGACATTACGTACCTCTTTAAGTTGAAAATTAGAATTTGAAGTAGTGCGAAAGTTGTCTGCTGCAATGAGTAGCCTTTATGACAGTCAGACCGGGTTTTATGTGAGCTATAAATGTTTAAGAAATTATATCTGTTCAGATCTATGTGAAACCAGTGCTTCTTTTCTTGTTATCCGAGCTGGGATCCAGGTTGACAAAAGCGCTTTACAACGTTTTGTGTACAAAAGCCAGTGTTGCATGACACTATTTGTTCTTACACCCTTTTTGTCTATCTTATTTTGTCACTCTGCTGAACAGATAATTTTCGCCAATAAGCTTTCTACTGAATTTTTGTTATTAAGCTCGCACAGATCAAAGACAAGTTTTGAGTCAAAAATACCCTTAATATTATAATAAGGGGTTGGTAAAATGTGTCTAGTAAGTTTCTTCTCTATGCAACTGCACCTCAAGCTAATAATGGACCATCAGGCGTATTACCAATTACATTGATTTGGTTTAATATTTTATTAGTGGGGTAAAAATAATTTTTTATAAACTCCTTATATATAGCTGTTAATTTATGTATATCGTCTATTGATACGCATTCATTTACCTGATGTGCGGTTTTGTTGATCATACCAAATTCAATTACTGGACAAATATCCTTAATAAACGCAGCATCAGATGTGCCACCATTTGTACTCAGCACAGCATCAATACCGGTAATTTTATTTATCGCATCAAGCATAATATCAGTATTTCTATCAGGAATAGAGAGAAAAACGTCCCTGCTGCTCTGCATAGACAGTTTATAATCGTTAGTCACATTGGTGCATATTGCATCAATCATCTTATATAAAACGTCTGGTGTTTGTGTATTGTTATATCGAACATTAAAACCTGCTGCTATTGAACTAGGTATTAGATTATTAGTATTATTTCCAACGTCGATAGTAGTAATTTCGCAATGTGAAGGCTGAAAGTATTTATTACCAGTATCAAAAGTGGTATCTTTTATCTTACTTAGTATCGATACCATTTTATATATTGGATTATCTGCTAGATCTGGGTAGGCAACGTGCCCTTGTTTACCATGGCAAATCAATTTAAATGTTGCAGAACCTCTTCTACCTATTTTTATGGTATCACCTAATTTCTCACTACTCGTTGGTTCTCCAACTATACAAAAATCTATCTTTTTTTGCTTGCTTTTCATCCATTCCAAAATGGCCTTTGTTCCATGTTCTTCCGTGCTTTCTTCAGCGCTGGTAATCAATGCACTGATTGAACCGCTGAATCGAAACTTACCTGCAACTGAATCTACGATAGCAGCAATAAATGCAGCTACTCCGCCTTTCATATCAGCTGCTCCTCTTCCGTATAGCATTCCATCTCTAACTTCTGGCTTAAATGGATCAGATATCCAATCTTTTAACTCACCTGGTGGTACAACATCAACATGTCCAGCAAAACACAAGTTTGGTACTCCATTTATATATTTCGCATAAAGATTTTTAACTTTATCACCAAACTCTAAAATCTCACATTCAAAACCACTTTTCTTGAGAATGGCTGCTATATGCTCTATTGCCCCATCGTCTTTTGGTGTTATACTTTTAAAAGAAATTAATTTCTTAGTTAGTTCTACAGGGTCAATCTTCATATCAATCTTGAAATACTAACATTACCGTATTGTAAACATTCTATGCGATATTTAAAACAAATATTACAGCACACAGAACAAGTTCTTATAAGGGAAGTAACAGTACTTGCTGATAATATCTATGAAATATGTAGACAATACGGAAATGACATTTTTCTGATTGCAGATGAAAATACAGCAAAACTTTTAAACAAAAACATACTTAATAAAGTTTCTCATTTAATTATTCCAGCCACACCTGTCATTCCAGTGCGTAACTATGATGGATCGCAGTGTCACGCTACTTGGATGACACCAAATAGACTGAACAGAGCTGCTTCTCTCCAAGCTGTAAACCTAGTTAGAAATAAAGCAAAAGATAGTGACTTAATGGTTGCATTTGGCAGTGGCACTGTTAATGATATCTGTAAGTACGCAAGCTATTTAGAAGGCAAAGACTACATATCCTTTCCAACAGCTGCTTCCATGAATGGATATAGCTCTGCAAACGCTTCAATATTAGTTGATGGATATAAAAAATCGTTCGGAGCACATCTTCCAAAGGCAATATACATTGATACCGATATAATTGCCAACGCACCACTACGCCTCACATTAAGTGGATTTGCAGATTTCATCTGCCGTTCAACAGTACAAGCCGATTGGCTATTATCTAATCTATTACTTGGCACAGAATATAATGAACTCCCCTTTAAACTTGTTCGCAATCTGGAGAAAATTTTGCTCAGAGAACACTTGGCACTTGCTAAAAAAGATAAAAGAGTAGTTTTATTACTTATGGAAGCCTTATTGATTTCAGGACTTGGAATGGTGATGTCAAAAGGCAGCTACTCTGCAAGCCAAGGAGAACATATGATAGCTCATGCAATGGAGATGGTAACACAGGATTATTCCTCCTCGTTACATGGGGAAAAAATTGCTGTGACAACGATTACTATGGCTAACTTGCAAGAGGAGATATTGTCAATACAAAACCCGATTACCAAACCGATCACTTTAGATGTAAAACATATAACTCAGTGCTTTGGTAATACCGAATTTATAAAAATTCTAAAGCAGAAGCAAATTATGCAGCAAAAAATTCAAGAGATTATTTGCAAAGAATGGAGTAATATTTCTAGTTTAATTAAGCAAAATTTACTATCTGCAAAACACCTGCAGAAAGTATTTGAAGATCTATCAATTCCGTACTTACCGGAGCATCTTAATTGGAACAAAGAGCAATATTGCAAGGTAGTCAATCTTACATTTGCAACAAGAGATAGATTCACCTTTCTTGACCTAGCTGGTTATAATGCACCCCATAAACTAGACCAAAAAAAAATGGTTGATCCGAGTAGGAAGGTAAAGGGGTAAAAGTATGGCAACAAAAAAATATGAACCAGAGTTAAAAGCAAAGATAGCTTTGGAAGCAATAAAAAATCAAAAAAGCACATCTGAGATATGTAGTGAATATAAAATACCATCAACAAATCTATATGATTGGCGTGATAGAGTATTGGCAAGGTTAAAAGACCTATTTGTTGAAGAAAGTGAAAGTGCGAGAAAACAAAGAATCTTAGCGCAAGAAATAGAAAGTTTACATAAAGTAATAGGAGAATTGACAGTGGAAAATAGTTATTTGAAAAAAAAATTACTGAAATAAGCAAAAAAGATAGAGTAAGGTTTATAGAAAAAGATTCTGATCTATCAATTAGGAAACAGGCTGATTTACTGGGGATTTGCAGATCTAGCCTATATTATAGGCATATAATTAATAACGAAAGTGAAATTTGATTCAAGAAGTATATTTGGCTTCTGATTGCCGTTATGGATATCGTAAAATTACTGCTGAAATCATAGCGAGTGGAGTAGTAGTCAATCACAAAAAAATCTTAAGAATTATGAAAAAAATGAAGATTAGTGGGCTGTATTGTAGAAAAAGATGTAATACAAGTATTAAAGAAAAAAAGCATAAAATATATCCTTATTTACTCAAAGATTTGATTATTTGTAGAGTTAATCAGGTATGGGCTACTATATATTATGGTAGAAGGTAAGTTTGTCTATTTTGTGGCAATAATGGACTTGTATAGTCGCTATATTATTGCTCATTCATTATCACCATATCTCGATGCTGGATTTTGCCTTTATACTCTCAAAGAAGCTCTAAAACAAGGTAAACCTGAGATTTTTAATAGTGATCAAGGAGTGCAGTTTACTAGCTACAACTTTATTATGGAATTAGAGCGTGCTAATATTAAAATTAGTATGGATCATAAAGGACGTTGCTTCGACAATATATTTGTTGAGCGTTTATGGAGAACTTTAAAGCAAGAAGCTATATATTATTATAGACCAAATAGTATCAGAGATTTGAATCTTATAATAAACGATTTTGTTGGTTGGTATAACTATAAAAGGCGACATCAGACTCTACATTATAAAGTTCCTGCTGATCTTTATTATCATAAACAGTAAATGAATATATTGATAAATACTTTAAATGTGTGTCGACGTATTTATCAACATATTCATTTTAAAAATCGGATCACTTTGAAAAAAATGGTCTAGACAAATGGGTGCATTATATTATTCCATATACTATATGAACAACTGAAAAAAAACTTCAGTTAATTGGACAATGAATCACGTTATTTTGTCAAATGCGCTGCTCTTGCCAAACCATAGTTTAGCTTGAGTGGCTGAGGAGGGATTTGAACCCCCGACCAAGAGATTATGATCCTCCTGCTCTACCACTGAGCTACTCAGCCTAATTAAAAACCTTGCTATATATGTAATCTATATGTTTCATATAATACTTCAAATCAAACAAAGACTCAAGTTTTTCAGAGTCAATAATTCCATGCAAGGATTTATCTTGTTTCAATTCGAACAGAAAATCACTGTTATCTTGCTTTACTTTCATTGCATTATTCTGAACAATTTTATATGCCTCTTCCCTAGTTAAACCACTACTTACCAACTCAAGCAATACACGTTGTGAAAAAACCAAGCCTTTTGAAGAATGTAAGTTCTTTTCAATATTTTCCTTATTGATCACCAATTTATCTATCAAATCTGTTAATCGTACTAAAGCAAAATCCATTGCTATACAAGCATCAGGAGCAATGCACCTTTCCACAGACGAGTGCGATATATCTCGTTCGTGCCATAGTGCAACATTTTCTAATGCAGGAAAAACATAGCTGCGTATTAAGCGTGAGAGCCCAGTCAAATTCTCACTTAAAATAGGATTACACTTATGCGGCATAGCAGAACTTCCCTTCTGCCCAGTGGAAAAATATTCAGAGATTTCGCCGACTTCAGTTCTTTGCAAATGACGAATCTCAATTGCAATATTTTCTATTGAGCTTGCAATTACTCCCAAAATTGAAAAGAACATGGCATGTCTATCACGAGGGATGACTTGAGACGATATGGTTTCAGGTATGAGTCCCATTTCTTTCGCTACATACTCTTCAACAAATGGATTAATATTTGCAAAATTACCTACTGCACCTGATATTTTACAAATTGAGATCTCTTTTTGCGCGCTAATTAATCTCTGATAATTGCGTTTAAATTCAGCATAAAATCTAGCAAATTTTAACCCAAGAGTTATTGGTTCTGCATGCATTCCATGACTGCGCCCAACACAAACAATATCTTTATAGTCCTCAGCTTTTTTTTTCAATACTATAAGTAAATTTTTTAGATTCTTGAGTAAAATATCACATGACTCTTTCAACTGCACTGCAAGGCATGTATCTAAAACATCAGAACTTGTCATTCCGTAATGGAGATAACGAACATCAACTCCCGCTTTTTCAGCAATATATGTCAAAAAAGCTATAACATCATGTTTTACAATGGATTCAATTTCGTTAATACGCTCAATATCAAATTCAATAGCACCAGAGAGCTTTTCAGCAACATCATTTGGAATAACTTTTAATTTTGCTTGAGCTTCACATGCTAATTTTTCTATTTTGAGCCATATGTTGAACTTATTTTTTTCTTCCCAAATGGAAGAGATTTCTTTGCGGCTATAGCGTGGGATCATTAGATGATCCCTGTCTTATCTTTGAACATGCTAGATCCCAGTGTGTAACACTGGGACAACAGAAAAAAAGTGCACTGGAATGACAGGAGTAGTTGAAATATTTTATTCACTGCTATTCGTTATTTGTATCTTCTTGTTGCTCAGATTTCTGATTTTGCAACTTTACTTGCCTCAATTCATGTGCATCTTTCTCAGATCTGACAACGTATATAGTAATTGGCACTATCACTTTACTATGTAATTCTATATTCACTTGATACTCGCCCAAATTTTTGATACTTATTCCACCAAAAGATAAACTATGATGACTTATCTCATATCCTTCTTGTAATAAAGTTTTTGCAACTTCACGTATTGTTACAGAACCAAAAATCTTTCCATCCTCTGAAGCCTGCTTTATTAATATAACAAACTTATCATGCAATGATGATGCAAGCACTTTTGCTGAATTTAATTTCTTGATATTTTCTTCTTCCAATAACAAACGCTGTTCCTCTAGCTTTATTAAATTTTCCTTAGTAGCTTTCATCGCCTTTTTTTGTGGAAAAAGAAAATTACGTGCATAACCTGGTTTAACTTTGACAACTTCACCAATCTTACCTAAAGTTGTTATATTTTCCTTTAAGATTATTAACATAAATTACCTAATTTTTTTAGTACAGTAAGGAGCAAGAGCTAAAAAGCGTGCTCTTATAATTGCTAAGCGCAACTTTCTTTGTTTTCTTGCGCACACACCTGTTAACCTTCTAGGTAATATTCTACCATAGTCAGAGGTGAATTTGGACAATAAATCTATATTCTTATAGTCTATGTCCTCATCTTTAGATGCAGCAAGAGGACAGACCTTAGGACGCCTAAAGCCAGTTCTGTTATTTACAGACACGTAAGAATTATTAAAACTATTTCGTCTTTTCATCATTATGCACTTTTCTCCTCAATTTGTTTATCCATCATGTAAGATTTACCTTTAAAAAACTCATTAACCCGTACAGACAAGTGGCGAATAATATTCTCATTCAGTTTTACTCTACGCTCAAATTCATCCATAATGCTTGAAGTAAAACTTATACACATCATACAGTAATGACCACTTTTCATCTTATTTATTGGGTATGCAAAATCCAATAGACCCCAATATTCATATTTTATCAATCCTGAAGCTTCAATATTTTTCAAAAGCACTTCCAGCGTTTTACTCAATTGATTTGAGTCTACTATTTTAAAACTTTTTAAAACCTCTTGAAGGGATTTTATTAGATGTTGTGAAATATTTTCCTTAAAAGCATTTACTACATTATAGATAAATGCACTTTTAGTGTTAGCTCCTGGAAGGTCCATAAAATTTTGTTTTATTCCCGTATCACTTAGTTCATTTTTCAATTCTTTATCGATTCTTGACTTTATTTCTTTTAAATTTGAAAAATCTTCTTCCAATTCAACCCATAAAATTTTTGTCAGAGTTTCCAAAAAATCAGAGTAAACAATCAGACTTTTTTTAATGCTTTCAGTACTTGCCTCTAGCTCTTGTTTTGTAACTGTGCTATGTTCTCTTTCTATGAGACCTTTAACCTCCTGAGAAATAACATCTGCTTTAATATTTTTCAACAAAATAGCCAATTCTTGGACCATTTCTTCTACTTCTTGCTGCAATAAGTTCGGTTGTGCTATAAAAGTAAATTCATAGAGATTCACTATATCTTCCTTTAATATCAATTAAACACTTTATTATATAAAACTTTTTTATATAAGCAAGTTATTTGTATTAATTTCTACGCCTTCAATCCAACTTAAGTGAGATATTTCATAAATAGCTTGGGGGGTGATTGAATATGCACCTGGCAACAAGATGCTGACTTTATGTTTTTCGAGAAGAAACTTTAGCATTATTTTGGTTTTGCCTCCATTTTTCAACACTGAATTCAACTCCTCAGCAACTTTTTGCGAGTCTGCACATACAGCAGTTAAAACTAATCCTTTCATTAGAGAAGTAACCTTTTCTGTAAATTCAGATATGTCCTTTCCTGATAGTCTCGTTGTGTTTTCTGAAATTTCAAGATCAATTATCACAAATGCTCCAGGTGAAAATAGATTCCTTTTTTCTTCTATTATTTCATTATTGTAGAATGCTATTTCAGAAACATTGTGGGGATCAGAAAGTGTTAGGATAACAAATCTTCCACGTTCTGAGGTTCTCATACGCACATTTAATATTACACCAGCAGTTTTTATCGTCTTACTCTCTCCGATAAACCCAATATTTAATTTTTTCAAAAGAGTTTTAAATTTTTTAAGCGGGTGATTAGTTAAATAAAACCCTAGTGAAAACAACTCATGCTCTAATTTTTCCTCTTCATTAAAATCTTCCACATCCTCGAGTTTTGGCTTGAGGACATCAAGATTGCCAAATAAAACAGCTTGATTTGACTGCCTATTTTTATTTGCAAAGTAAATCAATGTGTCTATTGACTCGTATAACTGCTTTCTATTTTGGTGCACACTATCGAATGTTCCAGATTTAATTAAACTTTCTAATGCCCTTTTATTTATTATATGCCCCAAATTTTGAATGAATTCCCATATGTCCTTATAAGAACTTGAGCGTGCATTTACTATTCCTTCTGCTATAGCAAAACCAACATTACGCAAAGCAGCAATTCCGTAGCGTATGTGCTCACCCTCTATTGAAAATTCAGCCTTAGATTTGCTGATATCAGGCGAAAGAACAGCAACTCCACTGAATTTTGCAGCATGATAAAACAAATTCAGTTTGTCTCTATCATCAATATTGAGATTCATCAAGGCCGTAAAAAATTCTAGCGGGTAGTTAGCCTTAAGGTAAGCTGTTTGGTAAGATATAATCGCATATGCTGCAGCGTGGGATTTATTAAATCCATAACCAGCAAATTTTGCAACAAGATCAAAAATATAACTTGCCCTGTCGTAATCAACACCGTTTTTTGTTGCTCCTTGAACGAAAAGTTCACGTTGTTTATCCATCTCTTCCTTAATTTTCTTACCCATGGCACGTCTGAGTAAATCCGCCTCTGCTAAGCTATATCCAGAGAGAATACGCGCTATTTCCATTACCTGTTCTTGGTAGATTATTACTCCGAATGTTTCTTTTAACACCTTCTCAAGCAATGGATGAATGTAATCTGGCTTTTCAAGTCCATGCTTTCTTGCAACATAAGTTGGAATGTTATCCATAGGCCCTGGGCGATAAAGAGAAATTAAAGCGATGATATCTTCAATGCAGTCTGGCTTTAGTTTGATTAAAGCTTCTCTCATTCCCGAACTTTCAAGCTGAAACACTCCGATTGAATCACCTCTTGAGAGCATTTCATAGGTTCTTTGATCAATCAAAGAAACCGAGGAAATATCAAATTTTTTTTCATCACGATTAATTAAACGACATACATGATCTATTAGTGTTAGCGTACCAAGTCCAAGAAAATCAAATTTTATTAACCCAGCTTTCTCTACATATTTCATGCTGTATTGAGTGATTGGCAGAGCCGAATTTGGATCATAATAGACGGGAACAAAATTTTCTAATTTTTGATCGCATATTACAATTCCAGCAGCATGAGTTGAAACGTGACGATATATTCCTTCGAGCTTTAGTGATATATCAAGAAGCTTTGCAATTACCTCATCACTATCTCGTTCTTTCTGCAGGTTTTGATCAAGCTCTATCGCTTGCGATAAAGTTACAGGATTTACTGGATTAAATGGAACCATTTTAGATATTTTATCCACTTGAGAGTAAGGCATTTGCAATACTCTACCAACATCACGCAATACTGCCCTTGCTTGCAATTTTCCAAAAGTGATTATTTGAGCAACATAACCGTACTTTTTCTGAACATAATCAATAACCAGGTCCCTTTTCTCTTGGCAGAAATCGATATCAAAGTCAGGCATTGATATACGATCAGGGTTTAAAAATCTTTCAAAGATCAGACCAAATTTTATTGGATCAAGATCTGTAATCTGCAAGCTCCAAGCAACAATTGATCCAGCACCAGAACCTCTTCCTGGTCCAACTGGAATGCTATTTGCTTTGCTCCAACGAATAAAATCAGAAACTATCAAAAAGTAGCCAGCGTAGTTCATCGAAGTTATTACGCTTAGTTCGTAATTCAGCCGATCGTAGTATTGTTTAAGGTTTATGTCTGTTTCATTTGCAATGCGGAATTCTAATCCTGCAACTGCCTGCTCCCTCAGTTCTTCATTCTCAGTTTTATTTTCTCGACAAGGAAATTTAGGCAAGATAGGCTGCCTGCTTCTTGGCATGTAAGAGCACCGCTTAGCTATCACTAAAGTGTTATAAATTGCTTCGGGAATGTCGCTGAACAGTTCCTCCATTTCTTCCACAGATTTGAAGTAATGCTCGGTAGTTAACTTCTTTCTGTTATTCTCCAGGGCATAACTGCCCTCCGATATGCACGTTAATATATCATAAGCTTCATAATCAGATCTATTTGAAAAAAACACATCATTCGTTGCCACTAGTGGTATATTGCGCTGATAAGCAAAATCTATTAAAGCTTCTTCAAGCTCTAGCTCTTTATTCAGCCCATGACGCTGCAATTCAACATATAAATGACCATCGAATGCTGAAAGCAGTTTTTCAACCGTTTCTTTGTCTTGCTCCAATAACAGTTGAGCCAAACATCCACCAGTTAAGGCGATTAGACCTGTATTAAAACTTAATAGCTCATCAAAATCAACGTAGGGAATATCGCTGCTATTTTTGCGCTTTTTAAAAGACTCACTCACCAAGGTGACTAAATTAGTGTACCCTTGTTCATTTTTTGCAAGTAGCAGTATTGATAAATTTTGTTCTAAGTGTCGAACGATAATATTGCATCCTATTATTAGCTGTATTCCCCTATTAGCTGCATATTCTGCAAATTCAAGTGAGCCAAATAAGTTGCCTGAATCAGTAACTGCAACTGCCGGCATTTTGTTCTGCAAACAAAGACCAATCAGCTCCTCAATTTTAACCGAACTCTCAAGCAGAGAATAAACGCTATGAACACGTAAGTGTATGAACATAAAAAATTTTAGATTAGCAATAGTTAAGGATAACATTAATTTACTTATAAGGATATGCAATAGAGTCAACTTGACAAACCTCATCAGTCTTCTTATCATGACAATAAGAGTATTTATCCTTGTTTTTAATCTCTGCAGATTTAACAACAAAAATTCAGTAAAAAACTCAGGTATATATTGGCAGATTACATAAAATTATAGCGGCTGCATGTCTTTTTTATTTTTTCTACATTCAGCCAAAACGCGCTTTAAATAAGCGTTAGCACATTATTACAATGCCGATTTACATTATAAAACTCACTACTGGGGGATTCTTTTGCCTTTTTTTCGCTTGGTGAATTTTTTAATATTCTGGATTAGTTAGGAGTCCTATAGAGATGTCATTTCAGTGCTTCTTATTACCTGTTCTGGATCCCAGTGTCAGCTACTTGGATGACACTGAAGGGGTTACTCGAATGACAAGAATAAGGAGTACTGGGATGACAAGAAAGCACTGGTTTCATATGCATCTGATAAAAAAGATGATGTCATGCAAGTAGCTGACACTGGCATCCAGTTTTTTTTGTGCAATTCCGTCAAAAAAAAGCGCTTTCGTGTTTACCAACTTAGTTGGATTCCAGTGTCAAGCTACTCGGATGACACCAAAGAGGCTACTCGAATGACAAGAAAGAGGGCTACTAGGATGACAACGAAGGTGCTGGAATGAAAGGAGTGTTAGATAAAGCTACTTGTATAACTGTTGCACATCCATAAACTCCTTCTCGTTTTGAACGCTAATGGTAGCGTGAGTGTTGAAGGGTAAAGGGTCATTTATATGTCCATGGCCTACTCCTTTCATTGTAAATACTGGAAAGTTGACACTTTTTGCAAACCTTTCTTTTACAATTTCGACAAGATTATCATTATAACAGTTAACAAAGTCACCGAATATTACTGCATCTACTCCATCAAAAATATGAGCTTGTTTTAGGTGATCTAGACTGCGCTCAATTGAATATGGATAAACTCTTATGTCTTCTAAAAATAGAATTTTGTTTTTTGCGTTTATTTGCCAAGCAGTTCCTATGCTATTTTCAACCAAAGTCATATTACCACCGATGATTTTAGACTCTAATCTGCCATTTTTTAGTCTAACTCCATTATTTATCATCTTTAAGTTGTCAAATCTGATAGAGTTGCGTTGGTTAAGAATTAATTCTTTTAATTTTTCAACAGAGCTTTCAGCAACAGAGTTATTTACTATCATTTCCAACATGGTACCGTGAAGAGTTTGCCAGTCATATTTAACTTGCAGATAAATATGTAAAGCAGTGATATCACTATAGCCTATAAGAATTTTTTTGTTTTGAGCAATTCTTTCTTTTTTATCATTGGGCAGCTTTTCTAGGTAAGGAATTAGCCGAGAAGCCCCTTCTCCTCCTCTGATACACCAAATTATTTTGCTATCATCAGTGAGAGCATTAACCAAATCATTCGCTCTAAACTCATCAGAGTTGGAATAAAATGGATTGTCATTACTGTATATTTTCTCCGAAATATGAGGACTAAAACCTAAAGTTTTTACGGATTCTTTTATAGTGGGCAGATCCGATTCTTTTCCCTTCGAAGAAGGAGCGATAATATCAACTTGGTCCATTGCATGAATATCTGTGTTAGCACCATAGCTGTACGAACATTCATTTTTGAAGACAGCAAATGGTGTCATTCCAGTGCTTGACACTGGAATCCAGAAATTTTGCTTATAACTGAGCTGATGAGCTAAAGGTAGTTGTCTTACGCTAAAACAAACGTTTTTAATTAAGTTGCATAGAAGCTGGATCCCAGTGTCTGGGCACTGGGATGACACCCCACTGGTGGGAATTGCTCCCAAACTACAACGTTCGTACAGTTGTGTGTTAGCACATAAAGTGAAAATAAAATATAAAAGGTAAATGATCATTAAAATATCTTATGAAACTCTTGCTTTAATATATCATCTAATTCGCAAAGAGAAACTTTTACTCCTAGTTTTTCCATTGATGTAACGCCGTAATCTTTTAGTCCACAAGGAATAATACCCTTATAGTGGGAAAGGTTTGGAGAGACATTAAGTGCTATGCCATGATAAGTTACCCATTTTCTCAAGCGAATGCCAAAAGCTGCTATTTTTTCTTCTACTCCGTTGTTGTTCACCCAAATGCCTATTCTATCTTCTTTGAATTCTCCGAATATATTAAAGTGCTTTAAGACATTTATGATCCAATTACTTAGGTCTCTGATATATAGTTTTATGTCACATTTGTTTCTTTTTTTAAGATTTAGCATTAAATATATAATGCGCTGCCCTGGTCCGTGATATGTATATTTACCACCCCTACCTGTTTTATATATAGGAAATAATTTTTCAATAATGTCATCATCTGTTGCACCGATTCCTGCAGTATAAAGTGGAGGGTGCTGGAGCAGCCATACTAGCTCATCAGATAAATTATTGTAAATTTGTTGAATTTTTGCTTCCATTAATTTTATAGCATGGTTATAATCAACAAGTTGGTTAGATATTAGCCATTCCGTCATGTTCAATTTCTTTCATTAAGCTTCATACTACTCAATAAGTAACCTGATTTTCAAGCAAGTTTAGGTTGTTAGTGAGCTTTTAAAGCTTTTCATATAAGGCTTTGTAACGAAAAAAGAGGAGCCATTGCCTGATGATAAAGAATTTGACATATGTTGCTAGATATACTAATATTATTAATAAATACTTAACATTCATGTTAAATTAAAATATTTTAGTTAATTTTATAGGAGAATTTTATGCTAGGTACAACACAAGAAACTCAAAATGAATTAGGTAAATTTAATTCAGAACAATGGGATAAATTTGTAAAAGACTCAATTGAAAAAAAAAACGAAGATTTAGAAGCAGTAAAAGAACAATCTAAGAAAAATAAAGAGGAGAATGCAGAAGTCCTGGAAAAACATTTTCATGATAGAACACTGCAGCCTATAAGCGAGTTCAAGAAAGTAGGAGAGAAAGAAGCGGGCTGCAGCTCAGGGTTTCAAGCAGAGCACGAGTATAGCGACAATGAAGGTGACAAGGCAGCTTTCATGGTTAAGTCTGTTCTAAACCATACTCTGACAAAAGAGGAAAAACAGTCTAAGTTAGCACAATTCAAAGAATCTTTTTACAAAGGATCAAGAAAAGCTACAAAATTGCAAAATCCTTATTTGCCAAATTTTGTGATAAATAATAATCTTGATTTATTATGGCAGCAAGTAGAAAGCGATATATGTTATGATGACCTTAATATTGCTGATTTTATCAGGGAATATGTTGCTGGTGATTTATATAAGCTGTTTTTATATGACAGAGCTCCAATTGTTGAATTGGTAACAAATAACGATTTGCCAAGAGAAAGATTTATAAAGTCCGACACACAAAAAGGAAAAGGCTATAAGCCAGGGAAATACGACTTAGAACGAGATGGAAAGGAACGTGAAGGATATGTGAAAGGAAAACACATTTTCAAAGATCAATTTAAAGAGCGCATTGAGCAAGAGAAAAATCAGGATAAGCTTCATCTGAGATCAAAGTTTTTGGACAAATTTACAACATTAATGGATCTTCAGGAAAAAAGAAAAAATTACCAAGATGCAGAAGGTTTTGAGAAAATACTGGCTGCTCAAATATTACTTGGAGAGGCTGATATTGTGACCCCAGAAAATTTTGGTGTAATAGAGAAGGAATATGAAAATGCAAACGGTGAAAAAGTAAAAGAAAAACTCTGGGCAAAAATTGATCATGGTAGGTCACTTTACTCTTGTGTTAACAATTGGAGTCAAATCTTCTTGTATGACTTTAAAACCTTGTATGGAATTGAAGTGGATTATGAAAGGTTAGCACTTGAGTTAAGCGCATATGTTAGGACTATATCTGAAAATGAACAACTGATTGAAGGGTTAATAGATAAAAAAGTTAGTAGTTTAAATCAACTTCTAAATCCTGAAATGAAATTTACTCTTAGATATGTTTCTCGTAACATGCCGGCTGTTTTTTGTAAAGAAGTGTTTAGTTACTCAGCTGAGTCTAAGGGGTTTGTATCTGATAAGGGTAATAGTTTAGGTAGTTACTTTAAGCAGAGGTTAAAGAGTCAAATTCAGACTATGAGAGAATATTCAGAAGTACTACATGTTACATCAGCGATTGAGAATAATTTTCAGAGCCTTACTGTTAATTTACCAGCATTTTTCAATTCTCAAATTAAAGATCCATTGATCTGGGCAGTAGAAACAGGTAAAAAACTTGATGGTAAAGACCCTATAATCTGGGCAATAGATAATGGTAAAAATATTGAAGGAAAGAAACCAGGGAAATGTGCAGCAGAACATAATCTATTAATTAATGGGAAAAATCCTGAAACTTTCGCAAATAAGGTGCAGTTAGCGAAATTTGTAAATAAAGCTTCACTGCCAATTGCTGGGCTGGCGATTGTTGCTTGTACTGGTTTTATTATTGCAAATCTAAGTATGGCGTTGATTATTTCTGCAGCTGTGGTTGCGGTAGTTGCTGCACTTATTGTTAAGCCCATTGCTTCATATGTACAAAGAGACTTGTTACAAAATAGTATTGTAAGTAGAAGTCTTAACAACCCAAAAGTTGAGGAATTTCAAAGAGAGCCTCAGCTTGCTTAGTAGAAGTGATACTTATGCCTTCAGAGGAGGTATAAGTATTCTTTAATTGTGATACTCAATTTCTTTTCTCTTGTGGTACTATTCCAGTGCTTGACACTGGGATCCAGCTTTTTCATAATCATCAAAATGTTGATTACTTTTATACTCACAAATTTAACTGGATCCCAGTGTCAAGAACTGGGATGACATCATTCTTGTAACACTAATTGATATAATTCAACTACAATTTCAAATTTTTAACAAAATTTTCAGGAGGCACATATGAATTTTAACATTTTTCAAAGAAAGAAAAGCAGTGAATACTCTGCTTTGCAACTAATGATGGAACCAAGTTGGAGTAGGCGCGATTATGCAAGTTTTGCTGAGGAAGGCTACATAAAAAATGTCATTGCCTTTCGAGCAATTAATATGATCGCAAGTGCTGCATCTTCGGTACCTTTTATTCTCTGCCAGCTTACTGACCAGGGAAAATCACAACTAAAAGCACATCCGTTACTGAAGTTACTTTATTCTCCTAATCCAATGACATCAAAATCAGAATTTATTGAGGGGATTGTAACTTATCGGTTAGTTAACGGCAATTCTTATATATTGATTATAATGCACCAATTTGTCTAGACCATTTTTTTCAAAGTGATCCGATTTTTAAAATGAATATGTTGATAAATACGTCGACACACATTTAAAGTATTTATCAATATATTCATTTACTGTTTATGATAATAAAGATCAGCAGGAACTTTATAATGTAGAGTCTGATGTCGCCTTTTATAGTTATACCAACCAACAAAATCGTTTATTATAAGATTCAAATCTCTGATACTATTTGGTCTATAATAATATATAGCTTCTTGCTTTAAAGTTCTCCATAAACGCTCAACAAATATATTGTCGAAGCAACGTCCTTTATGATCCATACTAATTTTAATATTAGCACGCTCTAATTCCATAATAAAGTTGTAGCTAGTAAACTGCACTCCTTGATCACTATTAAAAATCTCAGGTTTACCTTGTTTTAGAGCTTCTTTGAGAGTATAAAGGCAAAATCCAGCATCGAGATATGGTGATAATGAATGAGCAATAATATAGCGACTATACAAGTCCATTATTGCCACAAAATAGACAAACTTACCTTCTACCATAATATATAGTAGCCCATACCTGATTAACTCTACAAATAATCAAATCTTTGAGTAAATAAGGATATATTTTATGCTTTTTTTCTTTAATACTTGTATTACATCTTTTTCTACAATACAGCCCACTAATCTTCATTTTTTTCATAATTCTTAAGATTTTTTTGTGATTGACTACTACTCCACTCGCTATGATTTCAGCAGTAATTTTACGATATCCATAACGGCAATCAGAAGCCAAATATACTTCTTGAATCAAATTTCACTTTCGTTATTAATTATATGCCTATAATATAGGCTAGATCTGCAAATCCCCAGTAAATCAGCCTGTTTCCTAATTGATAGATCAGAATCTTTTTCTATAAACCTTACTCTATCTTTTTTGCTTATTTCAGTAATTTTTTTTTCAAATAACTATTTTCCACTGTCAATTCTCCTATTACTTTATGTAAACTTTCTATTTCTTGCGCTAAGATTCTTTGTTTTCTCGCACTTTCACTTTCTTCAACAAATAGGTCTTTTAACCTTGCCAATACTCTATCACGCCAATCATATAGATTTGTTGATGGTATTTTATATTCACTACATATCTCAGATGTGCTTTTTTGATTTTTTATTGCTTCCAAAGCTATCTTTGCTTTTAACTCTGGTTCATATTTTTTTGTTGCCATACTTTTACCCCTTTACCTTCCTACTCGGATCAACCATTTTTTTTTGGTCTAGTTTATGGGGTGCATTATAACCTTTAACCCTTTGAATGATTGGTATGGACTTTCACCAATTGAGGCAGCTGCATATAGTATAGATCAGCATAATCAGGCTGGTGCTTGGAATCAGGCAATGCTGCAAAATGGAGCAAGACCAAGTGGTGCAATAGTTGTAAAATCAGAAAAGGATGGAAGTGGTGGAAACTTAAGTCAAGAGCAGTACCAACGCTTAAAAGGACAGATAAATGATCATTATTCAGGTCCTGTCAACGCTGGAAGACCTATATTACTTGAAGGGGGACTAGAGTGGAAGGAAATGAGCTTATCACCGAGGGATATGGATTTTATTGAATCCAAGCATAGCTCAGCTCGTGATATTGCGCTAGCTTTTGGCGTTCCGCCGCAGTTGCTTGGCATACCAGGTGATAACACTTACAGTAATTTAGTTGAAGCACGCCTTTCCCTTTGGGAACAGACAGTCTTACCAACGCTAGAAAATATTATTTGTCACCTGAATTCTTGGCTAGTGCCCAAGTTTGGCAAAGATTTATGTTTGTCGTATGATAAGGACGCGATAGAAATTCTCATGGAAAAGAGACAAAAGATGTGGAAATACGTAGAAAACGCAAGCTTCATGACACTCAATGAAAAAAGGGAAGCATTTGGCTTGCAACCATTACCGGGTGGTGATAAGTTGAATTGATATTTATATAGTGTAGATATTTATACTAAGCTGTAATAAACTGGGGGTATTTTATGTATCAAGAACAAGGAAATTCAGTAAGTAATTCTCGATTTACTCTTCCTCATATAGAATTGTCATCGAGACGCAAAGCAAATATTAATGCAGCAGATCGTAATGGTGAAACTCCTTTACATTACGCTGCTAAAAGAAATCGCTTAGAGCAAGTGAAATTATTGCTTGAAAAAGGAGCAGTTATTGATATAAAAAATCGTTTCGGTTATACTCCTTTATACTATGCTGTTCGTTCAGGCCACACAAGTATGGTAAAATTATTGCTTGAAAAAGGAGCAGATATTAATACATCAAGTAATTCTTGTGTTACTGTTTTACATTTATCTGTTCGCGAAGACTATAGGGAGATAACACGTTTATTGCTTGGAGAGACAGAGAGTCCAAGCACAAGCTGCAGCGACGCAAGCATTGAGAATGTACAAACAATCAATCAGTCTTATCATTGGTGAGAGTAGAACATCTTTTACTAAGGTCTAACTTAAAGATAGATGGTCCCTTAAATCCTATATCTAAATGAGTTAACTATTTTTCTTGCTAACTAATAAAGTGGTAAAGATTTGATCTACATCAAAACTCATCTTAGGGTGCCAAATAGGGCCATCTAAGTGTGCCTCGATATAAAGAGGACTATTATGATTTGGTAGTATGAAAAAGAGTCTGAATATAGAAGTTAAGGAGAAATTAGATAAGATTAAATTAGAAGAGATAGAACCTGATGCTTGATCGATACTAAACTGTGAACTAGTTGAACATACACCACTGTTAATACTTACTTTTCCACTAATATTTTCAAAAAGCGTACTGCCATTGTATATATCAACATAAGCAAGCTTGGAAATTTCAGGTTTATTCTTACTGCTTAACAACTTAGTGATGAATGAATTAAAATCCACATTAGTAAATTCTATTTTCTGTGCTTGAAAGTTTACATTTCCTGATAAGTTACTAGCCCAATCATCAAAGCTTGTTCCTTGAGTTTTGATTTCACCACTTAAGCTTATCTTGCCATTTATGTTATTAACTCCTATAACTTCCTTGGTGTCCAAATTTGCAATAGAAAATTTTGTGTGAATTGAGCCTGCTTTTAGATAACCCTGAAAAAACATTTGTCCATGTTCTAGTATGTAACTTATCTGTTTGATAGTGATAGTGTTGTTTCTTATCACTGTATCCAAGTTAAAATCTTTTAAGACGTTTTGCCCAATTTTAAATTCTGTAGTTTTGATTTGCACGTTTGCATCAAAATCTCCTTTCTCATCTAAAAAATTAAGCTGCTTTGTTGACCATTGAATTTGATTTATTTCATTTCTTGAGTTTCTTTTTACCTCTAATAGTTTTGGTAATTTAAAGATATTTCCATTAAATTTATTACCTGTAAGGTTTACGTCTAATAAAGGCTTAGTGTATTTTTGATCCACTAATATTTTTACACTACCGGTAATGTCGAAATCTTCTCCGAATAACTTTATTTTATCTGCAACTAGCTTGTTCTCTTGTATTTTTAATGAAAAATCCAAATCTTCAATTTTTGTACCATTGAATATAGAATCTTTAACACTAGTTCTTATATTTACATCATATTTAAGATTTTTCAGCCATTGCACTTTGCTGAATAATGAATAATCATATTTATCTATATTAATGTTATGCATGCTAAATTTACTATCGATCATATTGTGTTTTTTTGTGTGATTTACCTTAATTGATCCTTGCCAAGATTCTTTGTTATTTAGCAATCTGATATCTGAAAGAGATAATATTCTAGGTGCTAAATATAGTTTAGAACTTGCTGTAAATTGACTTTTCTCTCTTTCTTGCATCTTGATAGAAGGTAAAATATGTGAAATGAACGACTCACCCTTTATCAATATATCACCATTAAATTCAGACAAGTTGCCATTGTTTGAAACTTTTCCTGATAAGCGAGATATATTATTGGTTCCAGGAAACTGAAGAAGAGTATCAACGTTTATTTCGCCATTAGCAAATTTTAGCGTAGCATGAAATTTGTCCAATATCCTGTTTTGATATTGAATATTTGAAGCTTCCATATTAAAATCCAAGCTCAGGTTCTTTGGCACAACCTCTCTAAAAGATTCTAAAAGACCCTTCATATCTGTTGTTTTGTGTGAGCCGTTTTTTAGGTCGACTTTACTAAAACTAATATTGATATTAGTATGATCACTTTTTCTATCATTTTGTATTATACCAGTGCCTTGAATGCTTTTGGACTCAATTTTTAAATCAGTTGCCGTAAACTCGCTTTCATTGAGATTGATATTGGATGATATCTCAATATTTTCGCTGGGAATCACATAAGAAAGGAAGCTAAGATTAATGATTTTTGCTAAATTGCTCACAGAACCGGAACTGTTATTGATTGTCAGTATTAAATTACCCTGTTGATTTCTATTACCTTTAAATAGCAAATTTGCAAAATTTGAATCAACACTAATGTGTACATTATTTTTTGTGACATTAACCTTTCCAGAAAAATCGTAATTGTTGTCACCAATCTGTACTTCACCAAAAAACTGCTTATTTTTTTTTATAGCAACTTCCTTGATGTTAATAGTATCGGCGTTAAAACTTATTTGGCTGTCCTTTATTAATATATCAACTATATTATCATTGGCTTTCGTATTTATAATATTAAGTAAATTTTCTTTGTTGCTTTTCATGCCCAAAAATGAGATTGACTTTGGTTGCAATGAAAATGAAAACAACGATGGCCTTATTTCAATTTTTTTTGCACTAATTAAATCTGATAATTTTTGCTCCTTGTTTTTGTTGTATTGTACATATACATTGTGAATAGTAAGTTTTGGAGTAATGAGCGAAACTTCAATTTTTCCTCCAACATGTACTTTAGCATCATACGTCTTCTCTAACTCTTTTACGATATATTCTCTGTAGCCACTCCAATCCTTAAAAGTTGCAGCAACGTGCATGAGAATTAATAGCAACGAGATTGATAATATGGCGTATAAAGAAAGTTTCATAATAGACCTCTCATTCCAGCATCCCTTCTCTTCTTGTCATCCCAGTCTGGGATCCAGGAAATTTGATTAGACATTAAGTTAATTAGCAAAAAAGTAGCTATTCTTATGTTAAAACACAGCATTTTTACATGAGAAGCTGGTCTGATGAGCACTGGGTTCCCAGTGGAAATTGCTCTCAAACCACAACACTTATACAGTTGTGTGTGTGACACTGTGATCCAGTGTGACTTAAATAAGGTTTTCCAGATTATATAATCAACAAAATTTCTGGATCCCAGTGTCAAGCACTGGGATGACAGGAATAGGTGCTGGAATGACAGGAATAGGTTATGGGATGAAAGGAGTGGATATTGGAATAGTAGCTGAAATGACATATAGCAATACAAAGGGTGTAATTTATACATATTTCAAATTATTCAAATTTCCTCTAAAAATTAGGTAAAGAGTGATAGAATAAATAATAACACTCAAAGCTATTAAAGTTACTAAATAAACAATACGAGCTAGCCCTCTATCGAAAAACAACCCTGCTGATAAGTAATTAGAGAGATAAAGAACTATTGACATAACCAATGTTGCAGTGAGAATTTTTACAATATTTATTAATAATGCTTGGCTAAGCTTATACATCTTATTTATTGTTAAATAATTAATCAATAAAATAGAATTTATCCAAGTGGAAATGGAAGTAGCAATAGCAATTCCTATATGTTGGTATTTGTTCATTAATATGAGATTTAGTATTACATTAATTCCAAGGCACGTTAATGAGAACATAGTTGGTATTTTTAGCTTTCCCCTAGCAAAAAATGTGGGTAGCAATACTTTATTTATAATAGATGCGGGTAAAGAAAGAGAAAATGCTACTAATGTAGGAACAGTTTGCTGCACTGCATAATAATCAAATCGGCCGTAAGAAAAAAGCGTAAGTAAAATTATGTCAGGAATAATGATAAAAGCAGCAGTTATTGGCATAATTAATATTAACCCTATATTAAGGGCCTTGTTCTGTATTTTGACTATATTCTCAGTATCATTTATTCGTTTTGAAATCAGAGGAAGAAGTACTGTACCAATTGCAGTGCCAATTACTCCTTGCGGTAGTTGATTTAGTCTATCGGCATAATATATATAAGAAACTGCATTTGGTATAAAACTCGCCATGATTGTGTCAATCCATACACTTATTTGTATTACACAATTGTTGATAATTGCAGGTATCACACGCTTGAAAAACAACTTCACTTCGTTACTTAATTCTAAACTAAAAGAAAAGAAAGCCTTTAATTTGTATGCACTAAATATTATTAAAAGTAGCTGCAAAATCCCTCCAATCAGGACAGCTATAGAAAGGTTATGAGCCGGTGTTTCAATGTAAGGTAAAAACAAACTGATGATTAAACAGAGGTTCAAAATGATTGGTGAAATAGCTGTTGAAGCAAAATGCTGTTTTACTTGCAACATTCCACCAATAAGTGATGCGATTGACACGAAGATTATGTAGGGCATCATAATTTTCGACAAAGTTACAGTAAAGGTAAATTTATTTTGGTCAAATCCAGGAGTGAAGGTTTTGATCATGTAAGGGAAGAAGGTTTGTGTGATAAGGCAAAAAATTACTAGAATAATAAACGTAATGGATATTACACTACTTGCGAAATTAAATGCCTTTTTATTATCATATGACTCTGCAGAGTATAATGGTATGAATGAGGTAGTAAATGCTCCCTCTGCAAAAAACGATCGAAATAAATTAGCAAAGCGAAACGAGGAAAAGAATATATCTGCAAGAGAGGTTGCACCAATAACCGTAGCAATCAATACATCTCTTATTAGCCCTAAAATTCTTGAAATAGCTGTAAAAAAACTAAATGTGAAAATACTTTTAAACATATCACGATTTCAATACGATTAACTATAATGCTAAAAGCATAAATGAAAATGTTTATTCGCTAAACTTAAAACTCTATGCAAAAGTAGGTAGCATAAATAATTAATTGACTATTTATGCTTGTGTGTTAGAAATTTTATACCTTGGCGGGCGTAGCTCAGTTGGTAGAGCGTCAGTTTGTGGTACTGAATGTCGCCAGTTCAATCCTGGTCGCTCGCCCCACTAAAAATTTCCACTTTACATAAATATAAACATTCTCTATTTTTGCAAAGCCATTATTTGCCGGTAGCATTTTTTGTCACTCCAATGTGCTGCTTAGATGGCTGAGAGTGAAGAGAGTAGTTTATGATTCAGAGTAAAATGGCATTTTCTTAATTAGCGAGGGGATTGTATGTATATTTGTTTGTTAACTTATAGTATAGTGTCAGCACTAGGAGTATTAGCTTGGTGGTTAAGTTTTGACACTTCATCACCTTTAGCCATAGGTGGAATTGCTGGTTGTATAGCTCCAGCATTGATTGCGGTTTTTCACGTAGCATGTTTGCTATATAAGTTTTGCAAAAGAGATCCTGTTGGGGAAAAGCATGAAAAAGCAGCAATTCTTTTGAGTATTACTATATCTGCAAGTGCTATAATTGGAATTACACTTACTGCAGGTGCAGCTTCTATTTTTCCTAATCCAATAATAGGATTTACATTTATAGGTACAATAATAGGTCTAATAGCACCGATTTTAGGGCTTTTTGCAACTGTAGCTATAATGCATTGTGCAGATAAAACAGCAATTACATCTGCAGTAAGTGCAATTTCTATTACAGATTCTACATATGTCAAAATATCTCAGGAAGAAGAAGTAGATGAATGTATTACCTTTCCGGAAGAAGAAGTTAATAAAAGTATCATCTTTCCCAAAGTTGAAAAAGTTTTTTCTGCGAGAGAGACGGCAGTTTGAGCTAAGTTAGTGTGCAATGTTGTAATCTGTAAAATTTGACATCAATCACTGATAGTTGGAATATTATAGAGTAGGAATTACTCAAGAAGATGCATAAGTACGATGTAGTGGTAGTAGGTGGCGGTCATGCCGGGTGTGAAGCAGCTACAGCTGCAGCTCGCCTTGGTGCAAACACACTACTTATAACTCACAAAATTTCAACTATAGGAGAGATGTCTTGTAATCCAGCAATTGGAGGAGTTGCAAAGGGTGTTGTAGTTAGAGAAGTAGACGCCCTTGATGGAATAATGGGGAGAGCTATCGACCGAGCAAGCATACACTCGGTCGTTTTAAATGGCAGCAGAGGCGCAGCGGTATGGGGCCCACGTGCACAGGCAGACCGAAAATTATACAAAAAAGCAATACAGGAAATTATTCTAAATTATAACAACTTGACAGTAAAAGAAGAGTCAGTTGACGATTTTCTTATCGAAAGTGATAGCAATGGAGAATCTTATATAAAAGCTGTAATAACAGACTCAGGTGAACGTATACTGACAAGCAGAGTTGTTTTGACTACAGGGACTTTTTTACGTGGTGTGATTCATATAGGAGAGCAAACAACTCCTTCTGGAAGAATGGGAGATAAACCTGCAATAGAGCTTGCAAACACGCTAAAGAAGTATGATTTTAAACTGGGCAGATTACGTACCGGAACTCCACCGAGGCTTGATCGTGGCACTATAAACTGGTCGGTATTACAAGAACAAGTGGGTGACAATCCACCTACACCATTTTCTTATCTTACAGAGAAAATTAACCAGCCTCAGGTTTCATGTTTTATTACTCATACTAATGAACATACACACAAAGTAATTCGAGAGAATCTTCACAGATCAGCTTCTTCATATTTAGATAACGTTATTGCACCAAGATACTGCCCATCAATTGAAACTAAAGTTAAAAAATTTGCAGAAAAAAATAATCACCAAATATTTCTAGAACCAGAAGGGATTGATGATAACACTATATATCCAAATGGAATTTCAAATTCATTGCCCATCGAAGTGCAGTATGAAATGATAAAGAGTATAAAAGGGCTTGAAAATGCAGAAATATTAAGACCTGGATATGCAGTTGAATACGATTATATCGATCCACGAGAGCTATTTCATACTCTCGAAACTAAGAAAATTAAAGGACTATATTTTGCTGGTCAAATTAATGGTACCACTGGATATGAAGAAGCAGCCGGGCAGGGAATTATTGCCGGAATCAATGCAGCACTCTCTTTATCTCAAAAAAGTTTTGTTCTTCATCGTACAGACTCATATATCGGTGTAATGATAGACGACTTGGTCACTAAGGGAGTTGCTGAGCCTTACAGATTATTCACCTCACGCGCAGAGTACAGGCTGGCGATTAGGTCAGATAATGCAGATAGAAGGTTGACACAAAAAGGTTATGACATTTCCCTTGTATCGCATGAGAGATACTCTGTTTTGCAGGGTAAACTTAAATCCATTAAGCAACTTGAGGAGAAATTAGAGAGCCTAACAATTACTCCTGAGCAGCTCAGGTCCTATGGCATTAAAATATCTTATGATGGAATAAGAAAAACAGCATTAGATTTGCTCGGTTATCCAAATATTGACTGGAATAAATTACGAGAAATATGGCCAGAGTTAAACATGGGTTCCAGTGTCAGTTACTTGCATAACGCCAAAGCACCTCTTCCTGTCATCCAAGTAGCTGACACTGGGATCCAGTACTTGAATGATGATGGAATGGATGCAGTTGACACTGAAAAAAATGTAGATTCCAGCGTCATGTGCTGGAATAACACTATAACTGATAGCATAGCCAAGAATGAAATATATGAAGCAGTTGCAATTGAAGCAAAATACAAGCCTTATTTAGTAAGACAAGAAGCAGATATGAAGTTTCTACAAGAGGAAGTTAATACTCAAATTCCAACTAATTTCAACTACTCACAGATTAAAGGCTTGTCAACTGAAGTGATAGAGAAGTTGCAATCAATAAAACCGGCAACAATTGGCATTGCAAAGCAAATACAGGGCATCACTCCAGCAGCAATAGTTAGCATATTAGTGTACCTTAGGAATAAGAAAACGAAAATAGCTGCTAATTCTGCGTAAGGTATTCCATGTCAAAAATCGAAGAATTTCGCTCTTTTATGCACGAAATAAATGTTGATGCATTTATGTTGCATACTAAAGACGAGTATTTAAATGAATATTCAAAAGAGTTAGCAGAGTTATGTGGCTTCACGGGAACAAATGGGCTACTTATCGTTACAAAGAGTAATAAGTGCCCATTTTTTACAGATGGACGCTATATCACACAAGCTCGCAGTCAGCTCGATCAGGGCAGTTTTCGAGTATATAATATACAAGAAGAGGATCCACACAAATGGGTAAAAGCAAACTTAACATTGACTACCTCACTGGGTTACTATCCGCAATATTTTACTATGAAGGACATAAGAAAATATGAAGGCATTTGTAAACTAGTACCATACTTAATTAAAAAAGATAGTAGTCATAAAGCACAAACAATAGTCTCACATGTATCTGGTGAGAGTAGTAAGGATAAATGTGAAAGAGTAGCTAAAAACATAGAGGCTGAAGCAGTGCTTCTGACTGATCCAAATTCAATTTCGTGGTTATTAAATTTAAGAAATGAAAGTGCTGAATATACTCCTTGTATATTGGGTCGTGCTATATTGTATAAAAATGCCAATGTTGATTTATTTATTCAAGATAAAGAACATTCAACTATAAAAGCAAATTTTGATAACCATATAAATGTTTTTGATATTAGTGAGCTAGAAAATTCACTACATAAGTTAAATTTGGTGGTGATAGATCCAAGCACGACTCCAATGAGCATTATGAATGCAATAGATTCCTTGTATAACCATTATTTAAATGAAAAATCAGCTTCGGTGTCATTCCAGTGCTTGACCAGAAATAAAAAAGCATGGATCCCAGTGTCAAGCACTGGGATGACAATAAGTAATGAAAGAGGTCTAATAGAAAATAAGCAGATAATTGAGAAGGAGGATCCTTGTTTGATTCACAAAGCGGTAAAAAATCAAACTGAAATAACTGGAGCTATAAGTGCGCACATCAAAGATGGAGTAGCAGTTACAAATTTTCTATATTGGCTTGAAAACAATATTGACAGTGAAATTACTGAGCTTGAAGCTGAAGAAAAAGTTTTAGAATACAGAAAAGAGCAGAATTTGTTTAAGCAATCGAGTTTTCCAACAATTTCAGCATTCAACGAGAATGGAGCAATCATTCATTATCGTGCAAGCAATAAGACAAATAAAGCTATTAAAAAAGATGGACTATATTTGATCGATTCTGGTGGTCAGTACCTTGATGGTACAACCGATATTACAAGAACTATAGCAGTTGGTAGTCCAACCAATGAGCAACGAGCTCACTACACAATAGTACTAAAAGCTCACATTTCGATAGCAAGTGCAGTCTTTCTCCCTGGCACCACTGGTGGGGAATTGGACATATTAGCGCGTATACATTTATGGAAATTTGGAATGGATTACATGCACGGTACAGGACATGGAGTAGGAAGTTACCTTTCGGTACATGAAGGACCGCAAGCAATATCAAGAGGAAATAAAGTGGAACTCATTCCAGGCATGATACTTTCTAACGAGCCTGGTTATTATATTCCAGGAAAGTATGGAATAAGAATTGAGAATCTGATGTATATTGAAAGGCGAGAAAACGTCTTTTTAAGCTTTAAACAATTGACCTCTGTTCCTTATGATAAAAAGCTAATAGATATACAAATGCTTACTGAAGATGAAGTTAAATGGATAAATAGCTATCACCAATTTGTTTATAAAAATATAGAAAATGGCATAAAAGATAAGGAATGGTTAAAGAGAGTATGTGAACCTTTAAAATAGTTAATTTGTCATTTAATAAAGTATTAATATAGTTGTTCTTGTATTGTTTTTAATTAAAAACAATATATAATATTAGTTTCAAATAGGTGTAATTATGACAGATAAAGTGCAAGATGATGAATTTATGAAGCAGTACATGGATACTTGCAAAGAGCAAATAGAAAAATTGGCAAGCGACCCTAATTTGCTTCAACAGACCTTAAAGCCATTCATGCAAATGTCTCAGCAACTTATGGCTGGCGGTATGCTAGAAGGAAATATGCCTAGCATGATACCTGATATGGGTGGTATGGATATCAACAAGATGATTGCTCAGATGAAGGAAATGTATGATTACATAAAGAGTAATCACAAAGAGCTCATGGGAAAAGATCCTTCACAAATTCAAGAGCTTGATGATTCCAGCAGAAGATTGAGAGGCTTGGTCAAGAAATTGATAGAGAAAGTTGAAGCTAAGTAGTATTTATTCATATCAAAGAGCTATAGCAGTAGTGAGGTCTTGTTCCTCAAATTTAGTATTACCATAGAGTTAAATATAAACATAAAGGGATGAAGAGATGATTGAACTTAAAAGCCAAGAAATTTGTCCAAATGGAAATAAGAAAAATTTGATTATTTTTTTTCATGGTTGGGGTTCAAGTGGCGATAATTTCGCTCACCTTGCTAAAGTTATGAGCAAATTTTTACCCGATTCATGTTTTGTGGTACCGAATGCTCCGTTTGAGAGGGAAATAGGTGATGGTTATCAGTGGTTTAGTTTAGAGGATCGTAGTGAAGAAGCACTATATAATGGGGTGAAAAATGCTGCATCAATTGTAAATCATTTTATTGATACAAAATTAAAGGAGCTTAATTTAAAAGATACTCAGCTTTCTTTAGTTGGATTTTCTCAAGGGGCAATGCTTGCAATACATGTGGCTCTTACCCGGCTTCAGTCTTGTGCATCGGTTGTTGCATATTCTGGTAGGTTTCTTTCACCTTCAAAAATTGCACCGGAGATCAAATCAAAACCCAGCATATGTGTTATTCATGGTGACGCTGATGATGTGGTACCTTTTTCTTCCCTTGATTTAGCGGTTAAAGCTCTGAAAGAAAATGGAGTAAACGCTCAAGGATACCCAATTCATGGATTAGGCCATATTATTAATGAAGAAGGAATAAGGTTAGGGGTTGAGTTTATCAAGAAGAATTTTGGAAATTAATTTCCATGCACTTGTTTTGCTTTGGTTACGGATATGTAGCTAAATTTCTATCGAAAAAATTGCTAAATTTAGGCTGGAAAGTTAACGGTACATCAAGAAATAAAGATATACAACTTTTTGATTATGAAAAGGTTGATCAAGATCTGCTTAAAAGCGTAACACATGTTTTAGTTTCTATTCCTCCAGACGGCGATGATGTTATGGAGAGATACGGTCATTGTCTGGAGAATATTAAATGGCTTGGTTATCTGTCTGCAACTAATGTTTATGGTGACCACTGTGGTAATTGGGTGAATGAGGAATCTGAAACAAAGCCTATAGAAATTAGAGGAGAAAAGCGCCTTGAGTCTGAAAAGAAGTGGCTAAGTAGCAAATTGCCTGTACATATTTTTCGTTTGGCTGGGATATATGGTCCTGGTAGAAATGCGCTAATTGACCTGCAGCTTGGCAAAGCAAGAAATGTGAAAAAAATTTTTTCTCGTGTTCATGTTGAAGATATATCGAATATTTTATTTTCTTCCATGCAAAATATAAAGCCTTATGAGATATACAATTGTGCAGATGATTTACCTGCTACGCAATCTGAAGTGGTCACGTATGCAGCCGAGCTTCTCAATATTAGCCCTCCAGAGCCAGTTGAGATTTCTTCCGTACCGAATTACGCACGGGGTTTTTATTTAGGATCAAAAAAAGTAAGCAATACTAAAATTAAAAAAGATCTCGGTGTCTCTCTAGTTTATCCTGATTACAAGGTGGGTTTAAAGAGTTTGTATATATTAGAATAGAGAAAATTAGATTGCCAGAGATGCAAAAAATTTTCTTGAATGTTCCTTGTTTTGATGTAATAGCACTAGGCATACTATTATATAGAGGTAAATATGTTCAGCACTCAATCGCTCCCGGTTGAAAATATTCTATTACATCAAGCCGCTTATAGTGGTAACATAAATGAAGTTAGGTTATTACTTAATGTAAAAACTGATATCAATATCAAGGACAAAAAAGGATTTACAGCCTTGCATTTTGCTGTTTATTCAGGACATTTAGACGTAGTAAAGTTACTAATCAGTAAAGAAGCTAATGTTCATGCAAGAACTATTAAAGGCAGTACAGTTTTACACTTTGCTGTTGCAGCTAAAAGCAAAGCTATAGTAGAGGAGTTAATTAAAGCGGGAGCTGATCCCAATATAAAAGACTATGCTCATGGTAAGACACCTTTACATATTGCTGCTCAAAATGGACTTGTAGAAGTTGTAAAGGTGTTACTTAATACTCAAGAAATTGAGATTGATGCTAAAGACAATGAATTTGGTATAACAGCTCTGTACTTAGCCTCTCAGAACGGACATACTGAAATAGTTGAACTATTAATTAGCACAAAAAATGCTGATGTTAACATAGTAGATAAAAAAAATAATGTCACACCCTTGTATCTAGCTGCTCAGAATGGGCATGCAGCAGTAGTTAAGTTGCTTCTTGATAATGGTGCTAAAGTCAATGGCTGTGATACCAGTATGAATCCTTTGTGTGTAGCTATTGATAATGGCCATGACGAGGTAGCTCAATTATTACTTAGTGTAGAAGGGGTGGATGTCAATATTGGCAATCAGCTTGGCAATACACCTCTACATATAGCAGCTATGAAAGGTAATGAAAAAATGGCAAGATTACTGCTAGAAAAAGGTGCTGATCCTAATATTAAAAACCTTTCAGGAGATACTTCCTTACAAGCTGCTGAATACATAAGAAAAATTAGCTGGCATGATAATCCTCCAAATGTACAAGGAGGATTCTTCGTGTTAGTTGGCTCGAATGGAATATATTCATTTCAGCAATTTTATGAGCAAAAAAAAATTATGGAGCTTTTGGTACAACATATAAAGGACAGCAGACCTAGCTCATCAGTAGATGAAATTGACGTATCTGTTCAGCAGAGTAGCAAAATAAGATAGATGAGAAAACTAGTTTGTGACATTGGCGTCCAGTTAAATTTACATGGATTCCAGTGTCAGCTACTCGAATGACATTATGGAAGCTGTGATGACAAGGAAGGAAGCACTAGAAAGAAGTGGGTGTCACGCACTGGGATGACATTATGGGAACTGAGATACAAGAAAAGAAACACTGGTTTGACATGCATCTGTCTCAGTGATGTAAATTCAACTTTACCCCATTTGCAACCATCAGGGTTCTTTGACTATAGACCTAACAATTCTTTTCTAATTTCTTCTTTAATTGTATCAATAATCTTTTTATCAAGTTTATTTATTAAGGAATCATCAATACCTGTGATGTCATCTGGATTTTGTATCATTTTTTCAATAGCATCATCTATTTTTTTTACTCTTTCTTTATTAATTTCATCAAATATAGGTTTAATTTTCACATAACCAGGAGCGCCCTTGCTATAACTTTTGCTGCTTTCGTTGATACAACCACCAGCACCATATGTTTTATTCACGTAGTTTTTACTACATTTTGTTACATCTTTATACCCAATCTCACCATTTTCTATATATGCTATTTTATTATCTTTACTAGAGTTTAGCTTGTCCCCTTTCTTAATTTCTTCTTTTAATTTTAAACTTTGTTCATGAATTATTGTATCTTTGTAATTCTTTCCCCCATAGGTTCTGTATGTACCTCCGCCTGCAACAGTAATTAAATCTTTACAAATTGTTTCTGAAGAGTCTCTGCACATTTTTATTAAAGTTGGTCCCCCATCCTTGTTAGATTCATCATCTTCTTGTCCACCACCTCCTTCTGTCACTTTTACTTTAATATAGGGATAACTAGGGTTGACTCTCAGTTTAGCTTTAATGTAATCACCTGGCATTCCTAGTCTACTTACAGTAGACTGAGCTTTATCAGCTATATGACCAGCTTCACCACCTCCCCATGCTTCTATTTCAACGTAATCATACATTGACAGATCATCTGTATAGCCATCTCCAAGCTCATAAAGTTTTTGATCCCTGTTTTCAATAATCTGCTTCTTATGTTTCAATTGTGCTATTATTATTTCACGTAATCTCTTTTTTAAACCCTCTAAATCGAACCTACACAATGTATCAGCATAAAAGACTTCTGTTCTATTTGCTTTAATCGGTTGATTTTTTAATTGTGTGCACTTTTGTATTTCACCTTTCTCGTTTTTTACTGTTTTACCATCCTTATCCTTGCAATCCACTTCCTCATATCTTAAGTAAAATAGTTTATCATTCTTATCTACATACTGTGTTGAGCGACTACATACTCCATCAAAGCAGAGGCAACCATCATCACCGTGATTACAGTTTTTTTCTTCATACTTTCCATCTGTTAACTCATATACTATTTTGCATTTGTCACAATTTTGTTTTGTATCTACCTCTTTATCCTCTTTTGCCATGCAGTTATCTCTAGACTTATTTTCAGCAGGAATGGAAATATATCCTTTTTTATTAAATATTATTTCATTCAGTGCATCTTGTGGCTTTGCTAAAACCTCAATTGTTTCGTTACAGGGAAAATAATAAAGCTGATCAGACTCCTTTGAATAAACAGTATTGTATTTATTGTATCTTGCCCCCATTGATTTTAGCGATATTAGCTTACTTTCTTTTTTAAGAACAAACTCCTCTGGTTCTGGTTGCCACCCAGAAAGGCATAGCATTTTACTTTTAGGATTTTCTTTATATTTTATTTCTACTTTTGGATATCCTGAGCCATCTAGTTTGCACTTACCATTCTGAAGCTCTTTACATTCTGCTTCGATATCGGGAACATACCCATATTTTTCTAGAACTTCAAATTGCGAATTATTTTTTAATATACCTTCTATTACGCTATCGATGTCGCTTTTACTGTTACTGCTATCAGTTGTTTTTGCCACTATTGCTGGCTTTACTACTTTTAAAGGTAGATGGCCAACATATGTAGGAGAATTTTTATTAACATAAAAAGTACAGATGCCATTACTGTGAGTTCCACGTGCGTCATAAGTACAAACGTTCTCACTCATCTTCATTTTTACTTTTAGCGTATTTTCGCCTTTACCCTCATTAGGCTTTGGTATGCTCACTTCTTCAATCTTTGGAGCAGGTGGCGCTGGGAAGCAGCGAGCAGGAAATTGTAATTTTCTTTCGGACTCTTCTTCCTCAGTACCATAGTATTCAGCGCAGAGCTGACCTTTTTTTCTATAGGTTTTGAGATAATGGATAGTATCTTTAATAGTAAATGGATCAATTGGAGTATTCTCACTATTTGAAAAACCGCGCGGAAAAGGTAGCTCCCTTCTTTCTTTCAGCTCACCAATAATGACTCCAACTCTTGGATGGAAATAATCATTTTCTTCATTTGTTATAGGAACAATTCTAACTTGTGGTGGTGACATCGCAAGTTGTTCACAAAATGGAGGTGGGCCAGGTGCAAGTGGTACAGGCACACATTGTACTTTGGTTTGATAGCAGGTATCGCAAACATTTTTCATATTCCCTGGACGGAAAATATTTTCCCCTGAAAATACTCTAGAGCCCCATGAAGAAATTCCTGACATACAAGCCCCTTTTTGACTACAAGCACATATCTTAGGAGAATTAGCAAATTTTACTTTTTCTTCATCAGTAACACCATCTGCCCATTCCCATCCAAGACCTTGGGCAATTTCTCCTCCAGCTTTTGTTTTATCTCCTTCCCAATCTATAAAAGCTGCTGCAGAAACTCCAGCTCCTGTACTCTGCGTTCCATATATCTGGCGGCAGAATGTTCCACTGGATAATATATAACAGTTGTCGTTCCCTTCGTAATCGCAGACCTTAATCTTTGGATCGAAGTAACCTTCTGGTCCCTGATTATTTACTGCTGTAACTTTAATAAATTGCAATAATTTTTCGTCAAAATCTAAATCGCTCCACTTGCCTTTAAAAAAATTCGCAATACCTTTTCCTGCTTTACTTCCTGTAGCTTCAATTTCAGTATTACTTTTTACAAATGTTGGACAATCAGCATATCCTTGATAAGAAAGACAAAATATCAAGGAGAATATCAATAAAAAATTAAGCTTTACATTTTTCATAGAACGCCGGTAACCACTTACTCACTTTTTCGCCTTTTTCCTTCATCGCCTCATACATATACTTTATAGTCTCTTTATTAGCTGAAAGTACATGTATTTCTTTCATATTCTTCAAATCTAGATTTAAAGTTACTAAACCTTTGTATTGCTTTATCAAAAATAAACCTTCCTGTGTTGGTGTTTGCAAAATGACATTCAGTTCCTCTTTCGACAGAGAAAATGCTTTCATGTATAACCTGTTTGCATTTATGTTCGGCATCAGGATCCTTGTATCGACATGCTTATCTAAATATTGAGTAAACTTGCTAGCAAATGCTAGGTTTAAGTTTTCAGTACTTAGAATTACTACAACATTTAACTTTGTCATTCTTTGCATCCAGTTGTCAAACTCTCCCTCTGTAGGAAAAATATTACTTACCTCCCATGCTTCATCCAAAACAAGTATTGCAGGTGAGCCATCACATTTTGCTTCGAAAGAGTATAAGAAATAGTAAAGTATCACGGACATACATTCTTTTTGCTTAGTGAGATTCGCAGTATTGAGGGATATAGTTTTTGTTTCCCAGTCAATGTCTGACTCATCACCATCTTGGAATAAGTAAGCAAATTCACCATCACCACACCATTTACTTATTTTACCCCCAAGAAGTAAAAGCACTTCAGAAATTTGAGAAATAGAGCGCGATTCTCTTGGTATAGCAAATATAGAATCTACAATTTTTTTTGTCTTTTCTTCTACGTCTACCAAACTTGCATCTGCAACCATCCTTTTGATCAATTCAACAAGCATATTGCGATTAGAAGCACTATCTTCAATGTTCAGTGGGTTAAATTTTAGACTTTTATCTTTATATTTTGGATCAATTATGTAATATTGGCCGCTTACTGCTTTAGTAAATATTATTGATTTTCCAGTATTATCCAATATAACAATCCTAGGGTTAAATTTTCTTGATTCCGAAAGTAAGAAATTGATCAGTGAGGTTCTACCTGAATTTGGAGCTCCAAGTATTGTGGTATGACCATTATTTTTCTTTCCATGAAAGTTAAAAAAGTAAGGACTGCCTTTTTTTGAAAAAAAAACTGTTACTGCTTCTTTCCATCTTCCTCCTTTTAACGTACCTGATGTAAAATCATGCAACATAGCAAAGCTGCAAGCATATTTTTCTAATATATTTTTTGGTTGTGTAACAAAAGCAAAGTTTCCAGGAAGCTGTGCCCAAAAATGATTTTCCATGTGCAGATCAGTTCTAAACATCATCAACCCGATTAACGACATTACAGAGGATAAATCGCTGATATTTTTAGCTAACCTATTCTTATCATCTGCAAAGATTGTAACAATAATTTTCTGTTGACAAAAATCCATAGCAGAAATTTTTTCAAGCTCTATTATTTCATTTATTCCTGAGTTTTGAAGTAAGGTATTGTCCTCACTGATTTGCAGTATATTAATTTGTTTTTTGAATTCTTTTACTGCTTTATTATTACTAGTAAATATTATTATTTCTGTGATGGTAAGCTCAGAGTCAAGTTGCAAACACCTATCTATATTTTCTAAGGGGATTTCTCGATATTCCTTTATGCAAAAAATAGAACCAAACTTCTGTTGACCTTCAAACGATGTTTGAAATTTATTGAAACCAAAAGCTACTTTTAAATTTTTAACATGCTGCGATAGATCCCTTTCACATATTGGATAATCTTTGTGCGTTAATGTAATAATGTAATGGAGAAATTCCATCATTTGAGAATATATTTTGCCTTCACTAGATCTAAGGCCCAGTTTTTTAGCTCCAAAAGGTTCTAAATCTTTTTGAATCAGGTCAGTTATTTTTTGTAATTCTTGATGATTTTTTTGTAAAAATAACTTGTGCCTATTCTTTATCCCGCCAAAAAAAAATGCATTATTAATATGTTTGCCAAAATCACTAAGTAACACCACAATGTATAGCTCATTTATATACTGTAGTTTACTATCAACTAGTTTATTAAACCACGTTGAGTGTAGCTGATCGGAAAAGTCTAAAGTTTTATTCCACTGTAAGCTCAGTTTATTGCGCTTACGGACAGTGTGAATCCAAACGGTAAAATATAAACTCTTGATATTTTTTGATATACTTTTTCTAATTTCAGTTCTAAGATCACCATAGTTATCAACTGAAGAATAGTCTTCTAATTTGATTATTTTTAATAATTCCCCCTGTTTTGTTAGTATAGTTTCTTCATCGTAGTGGCAAGCATAAGGGATAAAATCTAAATTAATACTTTCTAGTAACGCTAAATTGTTCTTTTTTTCAGAATTAGATCTAGTGGCTGGTACTTTTGGTTGCATACAATATCATGCGTATTCAATAAAAAGATAATAAAGAATCATCTATCTTACTTAATCCTTATCTTCTTTTTTGTTATTGGATTGTAACTGTATGTCCTTTGCAAAGTTGAATTTTTCTTTCAGGTAATCTGTTGCCTTTTCTGTGCTTCCAAACATCATGATCAGTACGCCAAATATTATCATGAAAAAAATTAGGCCTCTGAACACTACTGCAAGTATCACTGTAGCTATACATAAACCTATAATTGTTGAGGGACTCATATTTTCTACAGTATCTTTAACTGAAAATGAAGAAATAAGTTCTTTCAACGTTCCTGGTATATTTTTCAATTCATCACTTGCTTTGCTAGAACATGACATGAAGATAAAACTTAACAGGGCTACAATAGCAAAAACTCTACCCAATTGAATATGCATCAGCTAAATACCTTTAAGATACTCCTCAAATGTAACAATTTTTACATCAATAGGCAAGAACCGAATTCACTTGCTCACCATAAGTAACTCATATTTAACTTTTATCACCGTGTTAGCTCTTTATTATCAACAAGAGGACTCACACTAATGGATGTCAATTTACTTGACAGAAAGTTTGAACACAATTCAGCAGCAGCTGCTGTAGCAAACACCGCAGCCACCACAAACAGTCCTGCTCCTACTAATCCTGATGTCATTGCTCCTGCAACAATGCACCCTATTGCTAAGAGAGCAGAACTTGTTACAAGTGCGACGTGAAGATTTTTGTTTTTACTATTATTTTCATAATTATTGGATTGCATTGTATCTTTTACCTTACTGCCTGTCACTGAGATCACACAATGAGGCCCTTCTTCAGTCTTCTTATAATGTTTAGAAGGGGATATTCTTCCGCTTGGGCCTTTGGGCCTTGTTTTGTTCGGATGTGCTAATTTTGTTTTTCCTTCATCTTCTAGTTGCAAACTATTATCTTCCTCAGCAGGGTTTAATTTTAAGTGTACACTTTCCTCAGATGAAATGCTTGTTACTGAAGTTAAGCTGCTCCTTCTGCTACTTGATGCCAAGCTAGATGAATTTATTCCACTATCTAAATCACTACTACTACTGAGTTTAGAAGTATTTGCACCGCTTGGCACTTCTACAGCATTCACAGTTATATTAGGCTTTTCATTTTTTAAATCTTTACTATCAATCGAAAGATCAGATTGACTATTCAATTGTGATTGTGCGATCTCCTTTCTTGCTTGCGATTGTTTTGATGTAGGATGTGCTGAAGCACCATAATAACCTGAATTTCTCAAGGTATTGTATTTTCCAGGGGTTCCTTTTCCACTTACACCCTTAGCTAAAGAATCCTTTTCCAGAGGATTAATACCTGAATTTTTGGGAATTTCAACTTCACCAGAAAGACTTTGTTTGTTAAATAGTTCCATAGTATTATTTTGTCTATTTGCTTGATTACTTCTAAGACTTTTCTGATTTTGAATAGTGCTACTAGAATGATCTTTATTGTTGCTCTTTTTAGTAATCTCTGAAATTATTTTTAATGTTTTCCCTTTTATTGTTGGTGATCTTTGTGATGATTTTTCTTCATTGTTAAGTACTGAAGGTTTCATTAATTCCCCTGACTCTATCACTTTTTTTTTCAATGCTGGAAGAAATTTCTCAGTGTAATAATTATAATATTTTTGATATTCTTCTTGCTCTCTCAGTAATTTTTCTAATTGAATTAATACATTGGGATCAGCTCCATTGTTGAACAACTCTATGCATTTTTTGATAGTTCCATCTCCATCTTTTTTTGGACTTTGATTGCTATGTGTTTTTTTTGTTACCTTCTTGTATATAGTGTCGTACAATTTTTGGTTAATATCTACTTCATTACTCTGAGTTTTTTTTGAAGTACTTAGCATAACATCTCTCCATACATAACAAAATGTATAGATACCTCTTTAGCGTTAATTTTACATTAAAACTAAGCGGTTATGCCTTATTACGGATAATTATAGCAATTTGCTAACTATTTGCTTTGCTGATTACTGGTTTTACATTTCAACATAATTGCTTGCCTGTTGAACTAGCATATCTATCACTTCTTTTACAGGCTTTTCTCTATCAACCATGCCAACACTTTGACCGGCCATTAAAGATCCTGTTTCAACATCTCCATCAATTACTGCTCTTCTTAAAGCTCCAGCCCAGAACTTTTCTATTTCAAGTTGCCCCTCTTCTTTTGAGATTTCTCCATTTTGATATTTATCGATAATGTCTCTTTGATGCTTCATAAAATCATCACTTGCTTTGTTGGCTATAGCTCTTACTGGAATTACAGGGAAATCAGCACTAATCTGCACAGAAGATACAGCATTACGCGCAGCTGATTTGATGAATACTTCTTTAAAATTTTTGTGAGCGATTGACTCATTCGTGCAGACAAATAATGTACCTATTTGACAGCCACTTGCTCCCATTTCTAGGTAGTTCACTATCATTTCGCCTCTTCCTATTCCACCTGCAACAAACACCGGTGTTTTCTCATTTTTAAAATGAGGTAATATCTCTTGTGCGAGAACAGAAGTGCTAACAGGACCGATATGTCCTCCTGCTTCCATACCTTCTATTATTAACGCATCTACTCCCATTTTTACTAACCTTTTCGCAAGGCTTAATGCTGGTGCAAAGCACATAACTTTAATGCCTGCACTCTTGATTTTTTCTATATTAGGCTTTGTTGGTAATCCGCCAGCAAGCACTATATGGCTTACTTTCGTTTCAATACACACATCTATCAACTCACTCAACTTTGGGTGCATAGTAATTAGGTTTATACCAAATGGCTTGTTAGTTAATTTCTGTGTTTCTATGATTTCTTTTTTCAGTAAGTCTGGGAACATCGCACCACATGCAATTACACCAAAACCACCGGCATTTGAAATTGCCGAAACTAAATTTCTCTCTGAAACCCAGCTCATAGCACCACCCATTATTGAAAATTCACTACCGAGAAAATTCGTTCCTTTCTTCCAAAGCCTGCTCAACATATAGCCTATATCATACGTTTAAAAATGTTTTGTTTATCTATGAATGTATGTTTCAAAGCGCCAAGTATATGTAAGACTATAAAGAGTACCATAAAATACGCAAGTATCGAATGTAGCTGATTAGCTGCACTAGCTAGCTCTTTGTTTTCATTGATTAACAAAGGGATATGAACAAAATATTTGATCTCTTTACTAGAAGCAGAAGACATGACATAACCAGATAGTGGCATTAGCATCATCAAAGCATACAAACCAAAGTGTATCGTTTTGCTCGCATTAATTACGAATCGAGAAAAATTGGCTGGAAGTGGTGGAACATAAGTAAAGACGCAAAAAAATATGCGTACTATAATTAATCCAAGAACGGTGATACCGCAAGCCTTATGAATAGCGTATATGCTGAATTTAATTTCGTTGCTAATCGGCAAACTTTTCATGTATAGTCCAGAACAAAGCATTCCAATAATAAGAGCAGACATTAACCAATGAATGATTCTTAAACCTAAGTTATATTTATTGTCTTTCATTAATTTTGATTACTCCAAAATAGGACTTGAAAAACTATTTTTTAGTCAAAATTATCTATACATAATTTTGCTACCTTAATCAACACAAGTATAATAATTGTAGTTCAAATAAATATTGTCTATCAGATCATGAGGAGATGGTGAACTTTTAAGGAGTTTTTCTATTGTATTGACTTTAAACACATTTTATCCTATACAACTTTAATACCTTAAACTGCCAAATATGCCTGATCTAAAGACAATGATGTTAAACTTTGGACCGCAGCATCCAGCTGCACACGGGGTGTTACGTCTTGTTTTAGAAATGGATGGTGAAGTGATTGAGAGGGCAGACCCTCATATTGGGCTTTTGCACCGTGGCACTGAGAAGTTAATAGAACATAAAACATATCTTCAAGCTCTGCCTTACTTTGACCGCCTTGATTATGTGTCACCAATGTCACAAGAGCATGCATATTCGTTATGTGTAGAGAAATTATTGCAGTGCGAAGTTCCGATTAGGGCAAAATATTTGCGTGTTCTATTTTGTGAGCTGACAAGAATACTAAATCATTTACTAAATATCTCTTCCCAAGCACTTGATGTTGGGGCGATGACTCCTCTTTTATGGCTCTTTGAAGAGAGAGAAAAAATACTCGAGTTCTATGAAAGGGCCTCAGGTGCAAGATTTCACGCAGCTTATATAAGGCCAGGTGGACTTGCAGCAGATATCCCAGAAGGTTTGATTGAAGATATTGCAAAATTTATAGAGCAATTTCCAAAGTATATAGATGATGTTGATGAACTTTTAACGGAAAATAGGATATGGAAGCAACGCACTGTAGGAATTAGTGAAATATCAATAAAACAGGCGCTTGATTGGGGCTTTAGTGGACCAATGCTCCGTGCTGCTGGGCTTGCTTGGGATCTGCGAAAAAGCCAGCCATATGAGATATATGACCAATTAGATTTCGATATACCAATTGGCCAAAATGGTGACTGTTATGACCGTTATTTAGTAAGAATGGCGGAGATCAGACAATCTATCAGCTTGGTGAAGCAATGCATAGAGAAGATGCCTGAAGGGTCAATAAAAACTGAAGATAGAAAAATTTCTCCACCGCCAAGAGCAGAAATGAAAGAATCTATGGAGGCTATGATTCATCATTTTAAGCTTTATTCAGAAGGATATCATGTGCCAGAAGGTGAGGCATATGTGGCTGTTGAAGCGCCAAAAGGTGAGTTTGGAGTATATATAGTTTCAGATGGTACCAATAGACCTTATAGATGTCGAATAAGAGCACCTGGCTTTGCGCATTTACAGGCCTTAGATTTCATGGCAAAAGGACACATGCTTGCTGACATTGCAGCAATTATCGGTTCACTCGACATAGTCTTTGGTGAGATTGATAGGTAATTATTTTAAAATAGTAACTTAACTAATGGTTAAGACATCTTCTATCATAAATTGTATAAATTCATTGCCATTCCAGTAATTCATAGAGATTTTACCCAAAATGGCTTTAACATTACCCTGCATAATAGCAGAGCCGAGCTCAGTATTTGCACAGCGAAACGCAATAGCTTTGACCATAACATTATCGTCAGCAATAAAACATTTTATATGGTCAACTCCTATAACTTCCGGCTTTCTTATCTTTGCCCCTTGAATGATGAATCTTGGTTCAGGATTGCCAGCTCCAAATGGCTCTAAGCGCTGCAGTTGATTCCAAAGGGATAAGTTTATTGCTTTAGCTGTTACTATACCATCAGCTTTTATAGTTTTATCGTTTGTGGAGTTTGCAAATCTTTCAGTAAAAAAATCATGTAGATCACTTATTTTATCTTCTTCAATCGAAAATCCTGCTGCCATACTGTGACCACCACCTTCAATGATTAGGTTGGTAAATTTTGCAGAAAGAACCGCAGCACCAATATCTACTCCAGAAATTGACCTACAACTTGCTTTTCCTATTCCGTTGTTTAAAGATATCACTATCGTTGGTAGGTGAAACTGCTCCTTTAGTCTTGATGCAATGATACCAATTATTCCTTGATGCCAATTGCCACTTACCATTATAAAATTTACACCCAATAAGGTAAATTTTTCTGCCTGTGTTGTAGCTTCCAAAATAGCCTCATTTTCTAACACTTTCCTTGCATTATTTAAATCTATTAATTTTAGCGCGATTGAATGCGCCTCTTCTTCATTATCAGTGGAAAGCAACCTTGCACCGAGTGATGCTTCTCCAATTCTTCCTCCAGCATTTATACATGGCCCAATGTTAAACCCTAACCGTGAAACACTTGGTTTTTCAAGGATTCCCAAAGCATCAAACAAAACACGCAAGCCAACGTTTTTCCTTGCTGACATAACTTTTAATCCTTGCAAAACAAATGCTCTATTTAGGCCTATAATCTGCATAACATCGCAAACAGTTCCAAGAGCAACCAAATCCAGTAGATCAAATAAATCTGGTTCTTTTTTGTGGGTAAAAAATCCTTGCTCACGTAGGCTTCTGTTAAGGGCAACAATTAGCAGAAATGATACTCCAACTGCTGCTAAGTTATTATAAGGAGAGCTCTCATCAAGGCGGTTGGGATTAACAACTGCTACAGCACTTGGTAATTTTTCTGTACCAAGGTGATGATCGACAACTATAATATCAAGTCCAAAGACCTTTGCCTCTTCTATCGGTTGATATGCAAGCGTACCGCAATCAACAGAAATACATAAATCAATTCCGTTCTTTTTAAGTTGTAATAAAGCATCTACGTTTAATCCATAGCCCTCATCAACACGATCTGGAATGTAAATTATAGAGTGTGTCCCAATCGCTCTTAGGTACCTATTAATCAATGCTGATGACGTTGCACCATCAACATCGTAATCACCAAATATTGCAATATTCTCATTATTGTTTATTGCTTTTATTATGCGAGAAACAGCTTTATCCATATCAAGGAGGTGAAAGGGATCTGGTAATAGCGATCTGATTAGTGGATGTAAGAAGTCATGTGCATTTTCTATGTTAACACCACGAGCAACTAATATTCTTGCTAATATTTCTGGCAACTCAAATCTCTGTATAAGAGTTAAAATCTCCCTTTGATCTGCTTCTTGTAACTTCCAAAGTGCATTTGTTATGCTGCGTTTTTCAATATCAAGTAGCATGCTCTTTATAAATAAAACTACTTTACCAGAACTTTTAAGCTTGTTCTATAATTGTGTTAGACTTCTGTATAACCTAAAGAAAGATATAGGAGAGTGTCACTCGAAAGGAATCACATTTATTTTGATAAAGAGCATCTGCAGAATCTGATACTTCTTCTTGCATAACATGCTCTTTAATTAGTATTATATCTATATTAGTATATAAGTGTGAATATTATATTAGTGTAATTACTTTTTGGTATACATGACAAATTTATGCCTGGAAACAGTTTTTGGCTACTTAAGCCTTTTCTACCTTTATTTCATATTCTTTAAAGTATTTTTTGCACTTTCTTTATAAAAACCATAGGTACCAATCGGTTTTTAGCTTAAGAATAAAGGTTAAGTATCTGGAATTCTGGACATAAAATCCTCCTGAAAGATTAGAAAGAAAATGCAGCGCACATACTACAGTATAAACCGAAGAAGATACGCTACACTTTTTATTGAGAAATTGACTGGAAAGTCTGCAGACTGAGATAGATTTTTGAGCTCTTAAAATACCCCTACTGTTAGAGTAAGGAAAGCGAGAAGGTTTGTCAAGCAATCTTTATTGGCTGTTGTACTGGAATCCAGTTTTTCATATAATTTGCTAGGATTTATATGAAGAATTTTAATATGAAAGGCCTATACATTAAAACTTACGGCTGTCAGATGAACGTTTATGACTCTGTTTTAATGGAGAATATAGTTAAGCCTCTAGGGTTCAGTGTTGTGAGTAATGCAGAACAAGCTGATTTGGTGATATTAAATACTTGTCATATTAGAGAGAAGGCAGCAGAAAAACTTTATTCAGAGCTTGGAAGGATTCATTCATCACAAAAAAATAAGGAAATTACTATAGTGGTGGCTGGATGTGTAGCGCAAGCAGAGGGAGAAGAAGTGTTCAGAAGGGCTCCTTTTGTTGATATTGTTGTTGGTCCGCAGAGTATTCCTGCTTTACCGGAGTTGATAGTCAAAGCAAGTAGAAGTAAAGGTCATATAATAAATACTGATTTTCCAGAAGTTGCAAAGTTTGATAAATTGCCGGATGAATGTTATGGCAATAATCAAGGGTCTTCTGCGTTTCTTGCTATACAAGAAGGTTGTGATAAATTTTGTACGTTTTGTGTGGTGCCTTACACTCGCGGGGCTGAGTACTCACGACCAGTAAATGAAATATTTCGTGAAGCATTGAATTTGGTTAAAAACGGAGCAAAGGAAATTACTTTACTTGGTCAGAACGTCAATGCTTATCATGGAGAGTGCGAAGGAGAGGTGTGGGATTTAGGAAAATTAATTAGTCACATTGCTAAAATTGAAAAGCTAGAAAGAATCCGCTACACAACTTCTCATCCAAGAGATATGCACGAATCTCTCTACTTGGTGCATGCGGAAGAGCCAAAACTCATGCCGTTTGTTCACCTACCTGTGCAGTCAGGTTCGAATAAAATATTGCATGCAATGAATAGAAAACACACGGCAGAGGAATATTTGGGAATAATAGACAGATTGCGCAAATTGAAACCTGAAATCGAATTTTCTTCTGATTTTATTGTTGGTTTTCCTGGAGAAACTGAAAAAGATTTTGAGGAAACTATGAAGTTAGTAGAAAAAGTAAAGTACGCTCAGGCTTATAGTTTTAAATATAGCCCAAGGCCAGGAACGCCAGGGGCGGAAAGAAAAGATCAAGTACCAGAAGAGGTTAAAACAGAGCGTCTTCTTCGTTTACAGGAATTAATTAGCAAGCAACAACTTGAATTTAATCAGAGTATGATAGGAAAAACTATTCCTGTTCTATTCAGTGATAAAAAAGGTAAACACCAAAATCAAATTATTGGTAAAAGCCCATACATGCAATCAGTATGCGTTGATGATCCTGACGATAAATACAAAGATAAAATAGTAAATGTAAGGATATTGGAAGCTCGGCAAAATAGTTTGTTGGGATGCGCTGCCTAATTAGAGAAAAGTGCTCCCATGGTCTCATGTAGAAGCACTTTGTGTGTTTTTATAAGTTTATAAGCTATCTAGATTTAATCCTTAAAGGACTACAACTCTCTGTTACGCAATCATATGAGACTTGATATAATAGATTTGCGGGATTTTTTTTCTTTTCCCACTGATAGTGTACTTTTTCAACCTTTCCAGAATTATTATATTCATAAGAAAGCGATCTCCAAATAACGCTGCTTTTACTATTATTTTTGTTAGCATCGTGAAATTTCTGATAAGGCCAACTGTTATTGTCTTTATTCATCTTTAACTTAAGTAAATAAGTCTGATTTATTAATATGCTGTATAATAATGTCAACACCTATCAATGTTTATAGAAACAGAGTTTTTGAATTTGTAATTTTCCAGAAAGCTCTATATTCTTTGATTTTATCCAGTTAAAATGAATATGAAGTATTATCCTGATACAAGCAGCAGTCCTGATTTTTCATTGCTAGAAAAGGAAATCATAAAATTTTGGCAGGAAAATAAAATTTTTGAGCAGTCAGTCGAGAAACGTTCCAAGGATCATTGTTTTGTATTTTATGATGGGCCTCCGTTTGCAAATGGACTTCCGCATTACGGACACTTGCTTACTGGTTTTATAAAAGATGCATTTGCAAGATATCAAACTATGCTGCAAAAAAGGGTTGAACGCAGATTTGGTTGGGATTGCCATGGGCTACCGGCTGAGATGGGCGCGGAAAAGGAACTTAGAATATCTGGTAGAACTGAGATAGAGAAATTTGGCATTGAAAAATTCAATAATCATTGCCGTACTTCTGTGATGAAATTTTCATCAGAATGGGAGAAGTATGTAAATAGACAAGCAAGATGGGTAGATTTTCACAATGACTATAAGACTATGGATAAGTCATTCATGGAATCGGTCATGTGGGCATTTAAGCAGCTTTATGATAAAGGTCTGGTGTATGAATCAATACGCGTTGTTCCCTATAGCTGGGCGTGCGAAACTCCACTCTCTAATTTTGAAACAAGGCTTGATAATGCATATAGAGAAAAAATTAGCAAAGCTGTAACTGTTGCTTTTGAACTTTTAGAAAACCCAAAGCAATTTAAACAAAAATGTAAGTTGCTTGCTTGGACTACAACCCCTTGGACGTTGCCAAGCAACCTCGCACTGGCAGTAGGGGAGGGTATTGAGTATTGTATGGTGTTAGTAAATGGTGAAGTCTGCATCTTTGCTGAAAGTTATTTAGAGAAATTTGTCAGCCACTGTGAACAAAGCAATATTCAATATGAAAACTGTAATACAAAACTTAAAGCGAGTGATCTTGCAGGTCTTTCCTATAAACCACTGTTTGATTACTTTAAAGATACAAAGAATGCGTTCCGTGTTTTCATTGCTGATTATGTTACAGGAGAAGATGGTACTGGTGTTGTGCACACTGCTCCTGGATTTGGTGAAGAAGATTTTTACCTTTGCCAAAGCCATGATATTCGGGCTGTTTGTCCAATTGATAACGCTGGAAAGTTTACTGCTGAAGTTTCAGATTTGGCAGGAGTTCATGTTTTTGATGCCAATGATACAGTAATCAAGAAATTAAAAAGGCAGGGGAGCTGGTTGAAAACTGAGCAATATATTCACAATTATCCACACTGCTGGAGAACTGACACTCCTTTAATCTACCGCACTATGCCTTCTTGGTATGTTGCTGTGACAAAGTTTAAGGGAAGAATGACAGAGCTAAATAAGAGAGTTAATTGGATGCCAAATCATATAAGAGATGGTCAATTTGGAAAATGGCTTGAAGGAGCGCACGACTGGTCTATTTCACGCAATCGATTCTGGGGTACTCCAATTCCTGTGTGGAAATCAGACGATGCAAAATATCCAAGAGTGGATGTGTATGGCTCAATAGCAGAACTAGAGCGAGACTTTAATGTTAAGATAGATGACTTGCACAGACCGTTTATCGATACTTTGACGAGACCAAATCCTGATGATCCAACAGGAAAATCAGTTATGCGTCGTGTACCTGATGTATTTGACTGTTGGTTTGAATCTGGCTCAATGCCATTTGCGCAAGTTCACTATCCGTTTGAAAATAAGGAGTGGTTTGAGAGTAATTTTCCTGCAGATTTTATCACCGAGTATATAGCACAAACAAGAGGATGGTTCTATACGCTTTTTGTACTTTCCACTGCTTTATTTGATAGTGAGCCATTTAAGAACTGCATATGCCACGGCGTTGTTTTGGATGTAAAAGGGCAGAAATTATCCAAACGTCTGAATAATTATGCGGACCCAATGGAAGTGTTTGACAAATATGGTTCTGATGCGCTGCGTTTTCTTATGCTGTCTGGTTCCATTGTCTGCGGTGGTAATTTACTACTCGACAAAGAAGGAAATTTAGTGCGTGATGTTCTAAAAAACGTAATAAAACCTATTTGGAACAGTTATCACTTTTTTACTATGTATGCAAATGCAGATGGAATTAAAGCTGAGATTTGTCAAGATTATCAAAGTACTATTGATCGCTACATGATTTCAAAATGTTTTGAAGCTGTGGAAGGTATGCGAGCTTCTATGAACAACTATAACTCTCAGGAAGCTTGCAAAATCTTGACAGATTTTTTTGAAGTGCTAAATAATTGGTATATTCGTCGCAGTCGCGAGCGTTTTTGGAAAAGTGACTTAGATCAAGATAAAACCGACGCTTATAATGTTCTGTACACAGTTTTTTATTACATACTACGGGCTGCAGCTCCTTTGTTGCCACTTATAACAGAGACTATATGGCAGGGGCTGAAGTATAAAGAAACATCTGTTCATTTGGCTGATTTTCCACAATTAGATAGATATAATAGTGAACTCATTGCCAAGATGGATTTGGTAAGGGAAATATGTAATGCTGCACTCTCTATTAGAAACATGTTTAACATACGTATAAGGCAGCCACTTGGTAGCATGACTATTTATCATAAGTCTTCCTGCAATTTTCTTGAAGATGAATATCAAGAGATGGTAAGAGATGAGGTGAATGTAAAAGAACTAGAAATAGTAAGTGAATTGAAAGAGGTTGCATCACTAGAGTTAAAATTAAATTTTCCTGTGCTTGGAAGAAAAGTTCCAGACAAAATCAAGAAACTAGTTCAATACGTTAAGGAAGGAAAGTGGAAGCAAGTTGAGAATGAGCAAATATTTCTGGGGGATGAAACAGAGAACTATACTATAGAAACAGGTGAATATGAACTATTGTTAAAAGCAAACAGTGAATATTCTTCTGTATTTGATAACAATAAAGGGATTGTTGTTCTGACTACTGAGCTCAATGACGAACTAATTCTAGAAGGACTCGCAAGAGATGTTGTGAGGCTTATTCAAGAAACTAGAAAACAAGCTGATTTCGATATATCAGATAGAATTAGAGTAACAATAAAAACAGAAGATGAAAAAATTAAGGAAGCAATAACTGCATGGAATAAATATATAAAAGAGCAGACCCTTGCCTTATCTTTGGACACTAATAAAGAGATCGAGGCCGATTTCTATTTTAAGGAATACCAAGGTTTGACAGTTGGTATTAAGTTAATAAAGTTGCAAAGTTAGTAATGTTTATGCTATACTTAAATTACTTTAAGTAGGGTGGTGATATGAATCAAGTTGTTGCAGATGGTCATAGAGAAGTTATTGATTTAAATAACAATAGTGATGGTTTAGGTAAAGTAGAATCTATTTCCAATGTTGCTTTGGAAGAGGAAGAAGAGTTTTTTGATGCTATGGAAGATGTTTCTAATGTAGAAGAAGGGAATGATTTAGGTCTTGCTAATTCAGAAGAGGAAGAAGAGTTTTTTGATGCTGTAAGTAAGCAGGATTGGTTAACTGATTTTAATATCCCACTCAGTATATTTCATTATAAAGGTTATAATTCTGACTTTTTTACCTCCTGGTATAATATGTCAAGCGAAATATTGAAAGAGATAAACAGAGCTTGCCCAGAGAAGAAAGTATTAAATTTAGCTCTGTCAGTTTTAATGCTCCCTTATATTGCTTTTACTGCACTGGGGTTAGTTATATACAGTAGATTTAAAGCAAATAGCAAGACACAAGAAGGTGTAGGGGAAGATAAGACAAAAAAGAGTGAAACCGGTGTACCAAAAAGATTGGCATACGGAGCTCTTGCTGCAATAGCAATTTTTGTTAATGTAACTGTACTTGTAGCCTTAATCGTTCCTGCAACAGTTGCTTTGGCTACTTTTTATCTTTTAAATAGAGATTTATCTCACTCTTTAGTTGCTGCTCTTAAAATAAGTATGGGGCAGTATTCTAATAAGCATCAAAATATTGAGGTGTCTTTTTGTGAAAAGGAAGTTTCTGAGCCAAATATTGCATGGGATATGAAAGTAAAATTTCCACCACAATTTAAACAATTACTTAAAGATTTATGCGAGAATGAAGATAATAAGTGGTTTAATGTGACACGAGATTCAGAGGATAATACCATACTAAAATTGTCAACTAACATCAATTTAAAAAATGGTCTTAAGCCCTTACATAGTGAAATCAAGAATGTGCTTGCAACTTCGATTCAAGAATGCGCAAGAACTATGGAAGAGCTGATGAAGCTAGAAAAGAAAGAGATTACATATGATAAACTGAAGGAATTGTTGAAAGAATTCAGGCTGAAAGTTGTAGATAGTATAGGCCATCAATTGACAACTCACTTAATAGAAAATGCTTATCAAGTTGCTTTTATACAAGCAATTAAATTTGCACAAAAAAGAAAAAAAGATTTTTCATTAGAAGATGCGCTAAGAGATATGTTAGTGAAACAAGAGTTGGAGAGTCAAGGTAAGGAATTACCAAATGAGAAAGAGATGATAATAAAAGATCTGAGAGAAGCAGGAGCAAAAGTACCAGATATCTTAGAAGATAGTGAATTTCCTGTATTTAAAGCAAAATGGAAACAGCTTATAAAAGAAGGGAAAATAGCTGAAAGGACAATAATTAATACTTATGAAGATATGTACCCTCAAGAAACAAAGAAAGCTCTAGATAATGCTAAAATAGAGATTGAGTGTTTAGAAAAAGAAGGACAAAAAAGATATATTAGAGTACGCGAAAAATTGAAAGAAGTATATGATGAAGAAAAAAATAACTTCATAAACGATGATTTAGAAAAGAAATTAGAAGATTTTTTAGAAGAGGAGGAACCAAATGGGATATACGAAAAATTGAAAGAAATATATGAGAATATAAAAGGGAATGGTTCAACATATGGTGTTTTAGAAAGGAAATCAGGAGATCTTTTAAAAGAAGTAGGAGAAGGTGAGAGACATGAAAAATTGAAAGAAATATACGAGATTATAAAAAAGAATAGCTTAGCGGAGGATAATTTAAGAAGGAGATTAGAAGGTCTTTTTAAGTTCGAGTATGATAATCAAGAGGTTAAGCAAAGGCTAGTAAAATCAGTAATGAGAAAAGCCAAAGATAAGTTAAGCCGATTAGGTATATTAAGCCTGATAGAGGAGCAGTTTGTAAATTTAGAAAAGAAGATAAAAGCTTCTTTAAGTGAAGAAGCTTTAGATGAAGTGAATGATTTTGTAGAAAAGGTGTATTTAGAAATAACGAAATGTAAAATGCTAAATTTATTTAGAGGTCAAGCAAAGTCTATGAAAGGATTATGTGACCTATTAAAAGAAGATGAGCTGGAGCTAATAGAAAGTATTAATACACATCGAACAGAAATTGCAAAATGCTTAGAGCAACGTATATCGTTAAAGGAAGAAATAGAAGAAAATGAGAATTTAAACAAAGATTTAGAAGGTGAGCGAATAGAGGAAGAGGAGCCGGATTTAGTACAGAGGATTAATGCGTACCGAGTGAAAATTGCAAAATGCTTAGAGCAACGTATATCGTTAAAGGAAGAAATAGAAGAAAATGAGAATTTAAACAAAGATTTAGAAGGTGAGCGAAAGGAAAAAGAAGAGCATCCAAATACAAAATTAATAGAGAAGCACTTTAAAAATAACCAAGAAATTCTAAAAGTACTAAAACAATTAGAATTAGAAAAAGAAGGATTATTGATAAATGAAAAAACAAAAAATGATTATAGAGAAGAACTAGAATCTCGTGAAAAAATAAAATTTGCAATAATAGAAGATGATTTACTGAAAGCGTTAGAGCATGAAACTTTTGACGAAGAAGCAATTAAGAAGTTATTAGAGAAAACGGAACTTGAGTACTACTTGGCAGAAAAGTGCATAAAAACTCCTATTATTAAAATAAAAAATAGTATCAAACACTTTTGTCAAGATTTACTGTCTCCTTTAATAAACAGATTGGTGGAAAATATAGTAAATAATGTACCAAAAAGCGATAAGAGTTCATGGCTCCAGCCTATGAAAGCTGTTAAGACAGGTTTGGGATATATTAAAACAGGTTTTGCTGTTGCAATGCATGGGGATAAGAGCGCAGAGGGAAAAGCGTTGAGTGTGGCGCATGATACTCATAAGGAAGTAGAAACATTTCTTCAACATTTTCAATCAAGTTATGAAGGAGTTGGAGGCTTTTTAGGCAATTTATTTTCTGATGATGGAACGACATTTAAAAATGATGTCTGGCCTAAAGGAGAAGAGCATTTGCATGGAATGTGGGATAGGTTTTTCAAGGATATTGAATTCAAGATAGGGAATAAATTGGATAAAGTAAACGTGACACAGCAAAATCAGGAAACGGCGATTACGGCTTAATGATGAGCTCTCAAAGTTCCTTCAGTATTTTCACACACTAAGTTGACTATCATATTTGATTCTTTTTGGATTTCCTCTTCAGTTAAAGTGTGAGTTGGAGAGCAGAAAGTAACTGACAATGCTATAGACATCTTATTCGGCTCTATGTTATTTCCATGGTATACATCGAATATCAAAACTTCTGTGATGAGCTCTGAGCTTTTTTTCACCATATTGATTATACTGCCTGCTGCTACATCTTTATTTACAATAAATGCAAAGTCGCGTTTTACACTTTGATATTTATAATCGATAAATTTTTTTCTACTTATAGGTAAATTTTCGATATTTTCTAATATCAACTCAAAGCCTACAATTTTTTGTTTGATGTTAAAAAAATCCAATATACTCGGATGCAATTCTCCAAAATAACCAACTATTTTACTTCTAAAAGATAAGGAGCCTGATTTTCCTGGGTGATAATATTCTTTTTCTGCTCTTTCTATTGCTAAATTATCACAATTGACATTAAAAAGTTCCAAAGCTGTTATGAGGTCAGCCTTTGCGTCAAAAATATCTATTTTTCTATCAGTGTTATAGTGGTTTTTCGGCGAATTATTTCCTGATCTAATTCCACTTAAAACGTACTTAGACTGAGCCTCACCATTATAAATTGGTCCAATTTCAAAAATTGCGAGATCAGATATCCCGTGAGCAATATTATCTACAGTGACTTGCAACAAATTTGGTATGACACTTGGCCTCATTATATTGAAGTTATTATTAAATGGATTATCGATAATGAATAACTTATTCAAGTAACCAAACTTTTCAGCTATTGATTCACTCATAAAAGACCAAGTTATCACTTCATGAAACCCTCTGCTTGTCATTAAAATGCGCAAATCATCTTGTGTCTCTTCTTCTACTGTAACGTCTTCTGCTAGTTGCTCTTCCTTTATTTTATCATAGCCGTATATTCTTACTGCCTCTTCAACTAAGTCAGCAGGTATGGTTACGTCCGGTCTCCAGCTTGGTACTTGTATATTCCAATTACCTTCGGTTTTTTTATCGATACTAAACCCTAGCTTTGTTAAAATATCGAATAGCTCATTAGGTGATGCAGATACACTTCCAAGTTTGTTTGCATTCTGATAATCAAAATTTATCTTGGTATCAGCCTTATTCAGATTGCCAGCAGACACTACGCTTGAGATTTCTCCACCACATAACTCCAAAATCACCTGGGCTACAAGATTCAGCCCATCAAGAATGAATCCATGATCAACTGAGCGTGCAAACCTGTAACTTGAGTCTGTGGAGATGCTGAGCTGCCTTGAAGATTTAGTGATAGAGATGGGGTCAAACCAAGCAGACTCTAAAAAGATATCAGTAGTCTCAAGAGAGCATTCACTGTACTTACTGCCCATAATTCCAGCAATTGCATGAACATTTTTATTATCAGAAATAACGCTTATGTCTTTGTTTAATAAGTACTCTTTATCATTTAAACCAATAAATTTTTCTTCGTCATTTGCTTTGCGTACTATGAGCTCTCCTTCTATTTTTTTTGCATCATACGCGTGCATCGGGCGCCCGAAAGATATCATAATGTAATTAGTAATATCAACTATTGCAGAAATGGAGCGCATTCCTATCGATTGCAATTTATCTTTTAGCCACTTTGGGCTTTCTTTATTTTTTACATTGGCAATGTATATTCCACTAATAAAGCTCTCCCCGTCAGTAACTTTGACGTTTACTGGTGAATTTATAGAGCAGGCAAGTTGTGGAACGCTTAAAGTCTTGAGTATCCCAATTCCAGTTGCTGCTAGATCACGTGCTATTCCGTAGACGCCTAAGCAATCCCCACGGTTTGGAGTAACATTTATATCAATCACAGAATCACAATTGAAAAATTTGTCCCCTATTTTATAATCGGCAGAAAGCTCAATTATTCCTTCACTTTCCTCTTGAGTTATCGCAAGTTCGAGAGCAGAGCAGAGCATCCCTTCACTTAGCACTCCTCGTATTTTCATAGACTTAATAGTGAAATCACTTTCTGGCAATGTGCTACCAAGAGATGCAAGTACAGTCTTCATGCCTTCTTTAACATTTTTTGCTCCGCAGACTATCTGCAGAACTTTACTTCCATCATTTACTTTACATAATTTTAATTTATCAGCATTTGGATGAGGTGCGACTTCTAATACTTCTGCAACAACAAACCCGGCCAATCTGGAATTGTCGATCACATTCTCTACTTCCAACCCTATGTGAGTTAATTTATCAGTAATTTCCTCTAAACTAGCATTGGTTTCTAAGTACTCTAATAACCAAGATAATGTGAGTTTCATCTATCTAACAAGAAACAAAAATTCATTGTAATGTAAAATGTGATGTTTTTAAAGTTTGTTGTAATAAGTGGCTTCTATATTGCAAGAAACAACAGAGAAGCCTACTCTTTCTACAAAGAAAGAATTTTCTTTATATCACCTTTGCAGTCCATTTCCATGCAGAGTTGAATGTTCATATTGTGATCATCTATATGGAAATTATAAATGTAAGCATCACCAGTGAAATTTCCTATAACATCATGGCTTTCATTTAGCATTTCACCTGCCATGTGGAAAAGACCAGTGTCTGAGTTAGAAGAATAATCTGTAAACTTGATGTACCCGTTACCACATTCCTGTTCTAAATTTAAAGGTGGATTAGTAAAATCTATTTCGTTCATAATTGCCTCATATTAAAATTAAATTATAGTTAAAATAAGATGTTAAGTCAAGAATTTAGAATAAGATTGGTAGCTGACTATAATTTGCATTTTAATTGTATATTTTGTTAATATGTTAATGCTATAATAATACAGAGCTCCTTATATTAATTCTTGACTTTATTCTATAAAATTTATACTTTATTTACTGCTGCAGTTTAAGTATACAGGGTCAAAATGGCGTTAAATCCGCTAGAACAATTTAAAGTATATACAATAATAGAACTACCAAAATTATTTGGGTATGACATAAACTTTACCAACTCATCTCTTTTTATGATGATCTCGGTGATATTAATGGTACTGTTTTTGCTCCTTGGAATAAGAAAAGGTGCAGTAATACCAGGATATTTGCAAGCTGCAGTTGAATATGTATATGATTTTGTTGTTTCAATAATAGAAAGTAACACTGGAAGCAAAGGTTTGGAGCACATTCCTTTGATATTTACAGTATTTATTTTCATTTTATCGTGTAATTTAGTTGGTGTTCTTCCTTATAGTTTCACAGTTACAAGTCATGTGATAGTTACCTTCGCTTTATCAATGGTGGTTTTTACTTATATAACGATTGTTGGGTTTAAAGAAAGAGGAGTAGAATTTTTACGCATATTGCTACCAAAAGGAACTCCTTCGTGGCTTGCACCTATAATCATCATTATTAAATTATTTGCTTATTTAGTAAGACCGATTAGTTTATCAATAAGGCTTGCAGCAAATATGATTGCGGGTCATACAATCATCAAAGTGATAGCAGGATTCGTCATAAATATGAACATATTTTTTACACCTGCACCTTTTTTGTTTATAATTGCACTAATAGGATTTGAAGTATTTGTTGCAGTTTTGCAAGCTTATATATTTACTATATTAACATGTGTATATTTGTCAGATGCAGTAAAGTAATTGACTTCCTTGCAGAATATTTTACAATTATATTATAAAGAAATAGTTAAAGGTAATATATGGATTTAGTGGCTTTAAAATTTATAGCAATTGGTTTGGCTGTATTTGGAATGCTCGGTGCTGGTTTAGGTATAGCTAATATCTTCTCTGCTATGTTAAATGGGATTGCGAGAAATCCTGAGTCAGAAGGTAAAATGAAAAGTTACGTTTATATTGGTGCTGCCATGGTTGAAATCATGGGGTTGCTTGCGTTTGTACTTGCAATGTTATTAATATTTGCTGCTTAACAGATGCCACAGCTTGATATTTCAACTTTCTCTTCTCAAATTTTTTGGTTTTTAATTTTTTTCTCTTCACTTTTTTTTGTAGTGAGTTGTTTGTTTTTACCGAAGTTAGATGAAATAATAAGCACTAGAAGTAAAGAAGTGTTAGATTCATTTAATAGTTCTATTCACCTTTTAAGACTTACAGAAGAGCAAATTGCCAAGTATAATGCAGCTTTAAATCAAGCTAGAGTACGGGCAAAAAAAATCATAGATGATGCATTTGCTCAAGTAGAAGAAATGAGAGCGAATGTTAAGGATATATTGGAAGAGGAAGACAAGAAGATGATTAAACTTGTTGAAGAAAAGGTAGTACAATTTAAATCTAAGTATATTAGTGAATTAAAACAAATGGCTACTAGTATTGCTTTGATTTACTATACTAAGTTAACTAATTCTGAGATTGAAGAGGAATTTGTTGCTGATTTGGTATCCAAAGAATTTTAGGGTTTTTATGTCTACATTACTAGTTATAAGCCTTGCTTTTTTAGTAGGTTTTATCCTCTCATATAAATTGCTAAGGAAGGTAATAAAAAACGCGCTTAACAATAAACGTAACAAAAGCAAGTTTTCAAGTGAAGAAACTGAAAAATTCAGAAAAGATATGTTGGAGTATTACAAAAAATCTTCTGAAAAATACAAAAAATTAGATGCAGAAGTTAACAAAATGATGAATGAAGCACTTGATAAGGCTAATAGTATTATTAAGCATAATAGACAGCAACTCGATCAAACGTTAGATGAAAATTCCCATTCTAATTTGAAGAAAGTTACTGACCAAGTTGAAAAAGCTCTTGGGGATTTACAAGCTAACACAGCGAGTATAGCTGCTGATGCTGTAAAAAAAATAATGCATGAACGTAAAGATGATAAGCGTAGTAGTGAGGTTATATCTTCGTTTTCACGTGACTTGAGCAAAAAGTTGCATTAAGTTTAATGCCTGTACTTCAAACTGATAATGTAGAAAAAATTAAATTTGATTCTAGTTTATGCAAAGAACAAGAGAAACTTTTCTACTATAGGTTTAATATAATTCCTTGGCAAAAATTAAATGATACTACTTTTTTTATGGTTGAAGACATAAGCCAAGATATCAACCTTTGGGTCGAATCTCATTACGGTATTGAATATGTATTGATAAAAGTAGATAGCAAACAGATTTTAAATCTTCTTAACTCACACTTTGGTATTTCAGAATTCGCAAGTAACTACTTATATTATAAGAATCCTAATTTTTCAGCTAAAAGCATTAGGCTCAGTTCAATCTTTTTTTCCTCTTTCTTTGTTATGATTTCGACTTTAACACTGACAAAAAAATATGCATATTTTGCTTTGGTGTTGATATTTATAATCGGATGTTCTAGTTCTTTATTCAAATTTGTAACTAAAATTTTTGGCTTGCGTAAAATTTCTAACCAAAAAGCAGATTATGATAAGATGAATGAACCTATATATACTATTTTATTGCCTGCTTTTAAAGAGAATGCGGTTATAAAGCAATTGATTAAGAGCATTGAAAGTTTGGATTATCCAAAATCAAAATTAGATGTAAAGCTTGTGATAGAGAGCGATGATCAAGAAATGTTGGCAGCTATAGAAAAATGCACTTTACCACAGTATTTTGAAGTAATAAAAGTGCCTCATTCTCTGCCTAGAACAAAAGCTAAGTCATGCAATTATGCTATGAGCTTTGCTAGAGGAAAGTATGTGGTAATATATGATGCAGATGACAAGCCAGATCCGTTGCAGTTAAAAAAAGCACTAATTGAATTTAATAAGGGCGACGAAAAGTTGGCTTGTGTACAGGCGAAATTAAATTACTATAACTTTGGTTGCAATTTTCTTACAAAATTCTTTTCTCTCGAGTATATGAACTGGTTTCAATATTTTTTGCCTGGATTTCAAAAAATGAACATGCCAATACCTTTGGGTGGTAGCAGTAACCATTTTTCAGTGGAAATTTTAAAGAAAGTGCTTTTTTGGGATGCTTACAATGTCACTGAAGACGCTGACCTTGGTTTGAGACTTGCGCAAATGGGATATAAAACCAGGATTATTGATTCAGAAACATTGGAAGAATCACCAACTACTGTGTTTGCTTGGATCAAACAAAGAGCACGCTGGATTAAAGGTTATATGCAAACTTACATTGTTCACTTAAAAAATATAAAATTACTTTTTAAGCACACTGGACTCAAAGGAATTTTGCTATTAAACCTTTTTGTTGGTTCCTCAGCTTTGATGTTTTTTATGACTCCTTTTTTGTTGCTTTCATTGATACTAACTCAAGTTTTAAGTGGATTATTTTTATATTATTTTATAGTAGTATACGTTATTAACTTGATTTTTTTGATAATAGCTATCAAACAGCAAAAAATGCCTTTTTATTTTTATATAATATCAATATTTTTTCCCGTTTATAGTCTACTACATAGCGTTGCAGCTTTTCTCGCTTTGTGGGAATTTGTTATTCATCCTCAGCAATGGAACAAAACTCAGCATGGCTTATGGAAGCAAAACCTGTAGCTATTTGGCTTTTTCTCTGCTCTTTCATGGTGATTTGCATGGTGGGGATTGGTGGATTTACCAGACTTTCAAAAGCAGGATTGTCAATCACGGAATGGAAACCAATTACCGGAACATTGCCACCGCTTAGTGAACAAGACTGGATTAAAGAAAAAGTAAAATATGAAGCTACACCTGAATATAAAGCATTTAACTATGGTATGAGTATGGAAGAATTCCGCACCATATACTTAATAGAATACGTGCATAGACTAATTGCAAGGCTGACAGGTTTAGTTTTTATCTTACCATTTATATACTTTACACTAAAAAAAAGAATACCTAAAAATGCAGTAATAAGGTTATCTACAGCACTATTATTTGGAATTTTACAAGCTTTTGCTGGTTGGTATATGGTAAAAAGCGGTTTGGTATCTAATCCTCATGTTAGTCACTATAAGCTTGCACTTCACTTACTGCTTGCGTTGGTTATCTTTGCATTATTGTCGTATCAATTTTTTGATTACCAAATCAAACCAAGGCAAACTAAACTTAAGGTTAGTACATGTTACATATGGATAATTTTAATCCTAGTGACAGTACAAATAATCTTCGGTGCATTTGTTGCAGGGCTAAATGCTGGTTTAATTTACAATACCTTTCCACTAATGGATGGACAAATTGTTCCGGAAGATTTATTTTACTTACAGCCTGCTTGGCTAAATATCTTTGAAAATAGAGTAACAGTGCAATTCATACACCGGGCATTGGCATTGCTGATATTAGTTCTGACAGCAATACTCACAATAAAAAATGCTAGTGTAAAACCAGCATATATTATGCTACTTTCCGTCATCATTCAGATAGTTTTAGGAGTAGTAACTTTGTTGCTGCATATACCAATGGCCATTGCTATAGCTCATCAAATGTTTTCATTTATCTTATTTGGGTCAAGTTTATACTGCTTATGTTATTTAAGAAGCCAGATCTAATACCAAATCACCAGCCTGTACATTTTTCCCCTCTTTAACAGGGATATTTTTTATCACCATTTCTGATTCGGCACATATAATGTTTTCCATTTTCATTGCCTCTATAACAAACAGGGGTTGTCCTATTTCTACATGATCTCCAGCATTTACATGTAATTTAACCAATAAACCAGATATTGGAGATTTCACAGTGTCTACTGAAATCCCTTCTGTTTTGTTGTTTAGCATTAATTTGCTTAGTTTAGCTACATGAGGTTTCAATACACAACATTTAGCTTTCATACCTGCGTGTCTTATAAAGTATTTGCTGCCTTGCCTTTCTATTTTAAGTGCTATATTGGTATCATCATTAATTGTTATATATAACAACCTGTAACTTGGTTTCCACTTACCTACCACGGAGTATTTATTGTGGTTATATACTGTTGTTAATGTGTTATCTTGATATTTTGCATTTACGGAGTACTCATTATCGTCTATTTTCACTATGAATGCTTCATCTATTGACTTACTGTAATACTTTCCCTCATTTTCTAAGTGAATATACAGTGCAGTAAAGATAAATATTTTAATATATTCCTCTGTGATAAAATCGCCTTGAAACCCACTGGGATAATGGTCTGGAATGAATCTTGTGTGGAGTTTTGCTGCAATAAAGTTTGGATGATGGAAGATGGATTCTAGAAATTCTATGTTGTTTATTACTTCCCCTATATAGCACTCAGACAAAGCTTTTTGCATTCTGCTGATCGCCTCTATTCTATCTTTTCCATAGGTTATAATTTTTGCAATCATTGAGTCGTAGAACATGCTGATTTCTGAACCGCTAGCTACTCCATCATCTATTCTTACATAATTATTTTCATCCGGTTTATCGTAATATTTTATTCTTCCGCTGGAAGGGAAAAATTTCTTTGATGGATCTTCAGCGCAAATTCTGCTTTCTATTGCAGAACCAGTAAGTTTAATATCATCCTGATTGAATCTCAATTTTTCTCCACAGGAAGTTCTAATCATTTCTTCTACTATGTCTATTCCAGTTATAAATTCTGTTACTGGATGCTCAACTTGTAATCTCGTATTTACCTCAAGAAAATAGAAGTTTTGGTCTTTATCTACAACAAACTCGACAGTACCTGCTGAAAAATAACCAACTTGCTTTGCCAGAGAAACACATTGGGCATACATTTTTTGTCTTACTTCTTCACTAATAAATGGACTTGGAGTTTCTTCCATTATTTTCTGGTTATTCCTTTGTATCGAGCATTCCCTCTCTCCAAGACACACTATATTGCCATATTTATCTGCTATGATTTGTATTTCAATGTGTCTTGGCAGCTCTATATATTTTTCTATGAAAATACTACCATCTTTAAAACTTTTCTCTGCTTCATTTGTTGCTGATGTAAATGCTAGTTCAATTTCTTTTTTGGAATATACAATTCGCATTCCTTTGCCACCACCACCTGATGCAGCTTTGAGCATAACGGGAAAACCAATCTCTTCAGCAACGATGGCTGCGTGGGCAGCATCTTCGATCTTACCCATATATCCTGGCACTACATTTACTCCAGCTTTTCTTGCCTCTTCTTTTGCTGTTATTTTATTGGCTGTAACTTCTATTGTTTCTGCACTTGGACCAATGAAATCTATGTTATGTTTTTCCAGAGCACGGGGAAAATCTGGATTTTCTGCTAAAAACCCATAGCCAGGATGAACCGCCTCGGCACCTGTTTCAACTGCTACTTCGCATATTTTTTCGATATTTAAGTAACTAAGATAAGCAGGCGAAGGGCCAATGTGCCTTGACTCATCTGCTTGCTTTACATGCACAGAATTTGCATCTGCATCTGAGTACACAGACACACAAGATATGCCCATCTTGTGCGCAGTTTTGATTATCCTGCAGGTAATCTCCCCTCTGTTCGCTACTAAAATCTTACTATACTTCTTTCTTATCATCTTATCAGTATACTTTCTTAAGTTAAGAAAGTAAATTTCTATATTACTACCTGCAAATACTTCACACTGGGGCTAAACCACTATCTAAAAGTTGCATAACATCAGGATCTGTCACTATAGTACTTTCGTTATAGAGGCCATATACTTCATTACATGCCTTAAATAACAGATATGAAGATCCTCCAGAAGCTATTGTTGCTATTGAAGCCAATGCAAGAGATTGAGAAGCCGAAAATAGAAGATACAAAGATACACACATAGCGGTAGCACACACTATAGCTCCTACTATATATAAGCATATATGAAACTTCTTATTACATATAAAGCCACATTTTATATCTGCAATTTGCTTAACTTCCTTCTGCTCTGAAGGATCCAAGAAGTAAAGAGGTGATACTGCCTTATTATCCTTAATATAGCTTTTATCGAGGAGTGCTTCCTTAATATATTTCTTGTTATTCTTAAATTCCTTTTCTAATCTTTTTACTTTTTCCCAATCTTTAGCTTCTTTTGCTTTCTTGACTTTGCTCTCAGTATCTTTTTCTAAATACTTTATGATCCCCTGTAACGCAGATAATAGAAACCCTTTACTTGCTGCTATATGAAATGGGTTTCCATTTTCATCAATTCTATGCTTAGCTACACAAGCAACTCTTTTCTTGCAAGCTTCAATAAATTTATTTTCATCCTCTTTTGTTACAACTCCTCTTGCAATTTCAAATAAATTATCCATATATACACCTCACTGCATTCACTAATATTAAATTATACAATGCAGTTTGTTAAAAATAAATGTAAATTGATCTTTCAAATTTACTATAGTTCCACGTTGTTGCAAGTACAAATTTTAGTTATCATCGGTTACGTTATCACAATAGACAAATATGCCAGGTATAGTCACTAGATTCGCTCCATCACCAACAGGATTTTTACATATTGGAGGAGCTCGTACTGCGTTATTTAATTGGCTCTATGCGCAGCGTCATGGTGGGGAGTTTTTGCTAAGGATTGAAGACACTGACAGAAAACGTTCAACACAAGAAGCAATTGATGCAATAATGGATGGGCTAAAATGGCTTGGAATAAACTATGATGGAGAAATAATATACCAATCGAGAAGAATAGCTAGACATATTGAAGTTGCAAATCTTTTAGTTGAAAAGGGTAGGGCGTATCACTGTTACTGCCCTGAAGATGAAGTTGCAGAAAAGAAGGCAAGAGCAAGAGAAGAAGGAAAAATATATAAGCATAAGTGTACTCATTCGACATCAAGCGCAAACCCTGTTGTCCGTTTCAAAGTGCCAGACTCAGAAGATATTGTTGTTGACGATAAAATATACGGCCAAGTTACAATAAGTAGCGATCAGCTTGATGACATAATAATCTTGCGCTCTGACAATACTCCAACATATATTTTTGCTGTAGTGGTTGATGACCATGATGCCGGAATAACCGATATTATACGTGGCTCTGATCATCTCACTAATACCTTCAAACAATTACTAATATATCAGGCTCTTGATTTTGATGTCCCACGCTTTGCACATGTACCGCTAATTCATGGAGAAGACGGGAATAAGTTATCTAAAAGACATGGTGCTACAAGTGTTTGCGATTATGAAAAGATGGGAATATTGCCACAGGCAATGCGTAATTACTTGCTAAGACTTGGCTGGAGTCATGGCAACGATGAGATTATTAGCGATGAGCAAGCAATAGGGTGGTTTAATTTGGAAAATATCGGTCGTTCACCTGCACGGCTCGATTTCAAAAAACTGGAGCATTTGAATAACCACTATATTAGTAATATGAGCAATGAAGATATTCTGACTCTAATGCTTAGAGAAAATACTCTAACTGACAAAAAAAAGGGCTATTTACTGCAGGGACTGACAGAGCTGAAAAAAAGAGCAAACTATCTGACCGAATTATTGGATTTAGCAAAATTTTATATTCAAGTTGATTTTAGTGAAGAAGCTCAACAAATTATCAAATCTAACCTCGATATAATTAAGTTACTTGTATCATTTCTTTCGAGTGTAGGTAGTGAAGATTGGAATAAGAATTTTTTATCTGCTAAAATCAAGGAATTTTCGAAGTTATATAATATGAAAATGAGCGATGTATACCACTCATTACGCGCCCCTATAACAGGAGTAATGGATGCGCCTGGAATCATCGATATCATGGTAATTCTTGGGAAAGATGAATGTATAAAAAGATTGCAACAAATTTAAATAAAAAATTACTTGACAGACTCTGGTGGCTTCATTATAGTGGAAAATGAAGGTCTTTTAGGATCCAAAATCTATCTTCACCTGCAGGTTTTTTCACCAAATAATCAAATTTCAGCAAAAAATATATAAGTTTATTTTTGCTAGCTCTTTATTCATATAGGAGGGTTTATGTCTAGAATTCCTGATACTTGACTTTTATTTTTAAGTTAAAAAAACAATTGGCGCCTATGGTTTTCACATTAAATCATTTTAAATTGTTAAAGTTAATACGGCCTTTTTTTGCCTTTTTTTATTGGTATTTTTTTCATATTTTATTATATCATTATACTGTGGTACCATATAGACTTCAGTTTCATGATAAGGGGAGCAGGCTCCGTCTCAGCTATGGAATTAAAAAATGACTATGCATAAGATCTAATGGTGTGTCTAATCTATAGATAATTTTTTGTATTGCTAAGTTAATATTTTATATATCTGTTCAGCAAAGTGGTAAAATAAGGTAGACGAGAAAAGACAACTAAATGAGTGTCATCCCAGTGCCCAGACACTGGGATCCATTCTTTTTTTACTAGATTCCAGCATCAAGTGCTGGAATGACAACATTTATTTTTATGATTGTCTTATCTGTCTATCTTATTTTGCCACTTTGCTGAACAGATATTAAAATAGCAAGCCTCAAGGTCAGAAGCCTGCTATTACTTACTGGTTACTTTACATCAATTTTCTTGATGTGTTTCTCTGATTTAGGTATGGTTACATGCAATACCCCATCTAAAAAGTTGGCAGATACCTTATCTTGCTCTACATTTGTTGGAAGTTGAATAGATCTATAGAAAGAACCATAGTACCTTTCTTTGTGGTAAAACTGCTTATCTTTTGATTCATTATCACATGTTTTTTCACCCTTCACTATTAAGTTATCGCCAGATATACTAATGTCTATGCTTTCTTTAGGAATACCTGGTAACTCTAATGATAGGCAATAGCTTTCCTTTGTTTCATAAAGGTCACAAACTGGTAGTAGGCTACTGCCTCTTCTAGAAAGCTCTGGGTTCCATCCTGTAAAGAAGCTATCAAATATGTCATCAACGGCTCTTTGTAACCCTCTTACACTAAAATTATCACGGTTATTGTTTTTATTTAAATGAACTATATTACTCATGTTGTACCTCCTTTTACTAATACATGAACTACATAATCACTCCACTTATTAATTTCAATCCTAAATCTAAAATTTTTTAGATGCGAAAAATTTTCCCCGTTTACTATAACCTGATTATGAGAAAAAATCTTGTTTGGATTACCACGAGTAGTTCTATAAACTAGATTAACTGTAAAAAAGGGCAAGTGTACGCAAATTTATTACTTCTCTTTCCACTTCCACAATCAAACAATTTTGAATGTTTCTTATTTGACTTGCCAACAATGAGAATTGGTATAACTGCTAGCTCCGTCTTTCAGCTATGGCATTAAACAATGACATGCATAAGATCTAATAATATGTATAATTTATAAATAATTTTTGAGGTAAATTGTGAAATTGGGCGTTAATATTGATCACGTTGCAACCCTTCGCAACGCACGTGGAGCTTCTTATCCAGATCCATTAAAAGCAGCAAGAATAGCTATTGATGCTGGAGCAGATTTTATCACTGTACACTTACGAGAAGACAGAAGGCATATCAGAGATGAGGATGTATTCAATCTAAAACAAAACATTAGCACTGAGTTGAACCTTGAAATTGCAGCTACGGAAGAAATGCTCAAAATAGCAAAAGAAGTAAAACCCTACTCGATTTGTATAGTACCAGAAAAAAGAGAAGAATTAACAACCGAAGGTGGCTTGGATATCGTGAATATGCACAGTAAACTTTCTGGTATAATAGAGGAAATGCACAGCTTTGACATAAAAGTCTCACTGTTTATCGATCCAAATATTAATCAACTAAAATATCTTGAGAAGCTAGAAAGAAAGCCTGACATAATAGAAATTCACACGGGGAATTACTGTGATAATCCATCAGAAGAAAAATTAAAACTTATTACTAACTCTGCAGAATACATTAATAAGCTAGGAATAGAGTGCCACGCAGGGCATGGCATAAATTATAAACATGCTAAAAGAATAAAAGAGATACCTCACATCTCAGCTCTTAATATAGGCCATTCTTTAATCAGTGAGGCTATATTTCATGGTTTACACAGTGTAACTAAAAAGATGAAAATGACTATATCTAAATAGCTGATACTTTCTCTTTGTCATTTAAAGTACTTAAAAGAGTTTGACTTGCTTTAAACTTTACCTTTTTCTTTTCAGGAACAGTCATAATCTCACCATTTTGAGGATTGCGGCATTGTCTTTCCTTACTTATAGCAGTAGAGAATGTCCCTATTCCATGCAAACGTATTTCACCCTGACAAATTAGATCGTTCTTGATTGTTTCCATAAAAATATCATGAATCTTACCTAAACTAGCTTTTGTTATATCTATACCTTGACTAGAGCACTCTTTACTCAGTTGGTTTACTATATCTTCTTTACTCATAAATTACCTTAATATTGAAAAATTACATAAACAGCATATTATGCTAATGCTAATAGTCAACTAAATTCGTCATAAAAAGAGAAAATGTCATAAACCCTTGTAAGAACTTGTATAACATTTACAAAAAAATACCATTATAAAACAATTATCTCTTAGAAAACTGACATTTTTTTCGAGCTTTATGTTGACCATATTTCTTACGCTCAACAACACGTGAATCTCTAGTTAGGAATCCACCTTTACGTAATATAGAGTGTAGATCTTGACTTATACTACTTAAAGCTCTGCTTATTCCATGAGCTAAGGCACCTGCTTGGCCAGATAGTCCTCCACCTTTTACAGTTGCAAACACATCATACCTATCTAACATAGAAGTTACTATGAATGGCGCTTTAATCATTTGACACACTGATTCTCTTTTAAAATAAGAAATTAAATCATCTTTTTTATTAACACTAAATTTTCCACTTCCTGGCTTTATCCATACTCTTGCTACAGATTCTTTCCTTCGACCTGTGGCATATGAACGACCAAGTGAGTCAATCATTGCCTTTTTTGGCTGATCATTATTATTTATTTTCACTTTTTGCTCCATTATTTCTTATTTTTACGATTTAAAGAGGCAAAATCTATTTTTTCAGGTTGCTGTCCTTGATGCTTATGTTCTGAACCAGAATAAACATACAAATTTTCAAACCGTCTACGTGCCATAGGACCATCATCAAGCATTCTTTTTACTGCCATTTTTATCACACGCTCAGGGAATTTGCCATTTAAAATATTATCTGGAGTAGTTTTCTTTAAACCACCAGAATAACCTGTATGCCTATAGTAGATTTTATCTTTAAGTTTCTTTCCGGTAAAATGTATCTTTTCTGCATTAACAATAATTACATTATCTCCACAATCCATATGAGGTGTGTATTCAGGCTTATGCTTTCCACGCAATAGCGCTGCTACAAACGCTGCAAGCCTTCCTACTACTAATCCTTCTGCATCTATAACAAGCCATTTTTTATCGACTTGTTTCTCTTTTAAGAAAAAAGTTTTCATATATCAATACATAACAGTAGATTATGATATACTAAGTTGCTTGATAGTGTCAACAACATTAGTTATTGATTATTAAAGTAATTTATGCTAATAACTTTAATAATATGCTAGAAAGCAAAATGTTTCGATTGATTATTATATTTGTAATCGCTTTTAGTGCTATAGATTGCTATGCAATCGATTTGGAAGAGGCTATAAGCAAAGCTATCAAAAATAGCTCAAAAATAAAGTCTCAATTTTACCAATATAAAAGCGCAGAAAAATATTATAAATCTTCTGGGTTAGCTGGATTTTTACCTGACATTAATTTACAATATAATTTCGATAGTAGTTTTAGCCTGGAAAACTCTGGAAAGCATCTAATATTAAGTCAAAGAATAATAGATGGTGGTGGCACCTTTGCTACATTCAGCCGATCAAGTAATCTTCTCAAAGCAGCAAAAATGCAATTTCAGCAGTCAAAACAAGAGCTTGCACTTAATGCTGTGAAAGCATATGTTAGTGTTTTACAAAAGACAGAAATATTAAAGCTCAGAGAACATAGAGAACGCGTTTCTTTGGAACATTTGTCAGCTATGAAAAAACGCTTTTCCCTTGGAGAAGTTACTAATGCTGAAGTTTTGCTAGCAAAAGCAAAATTTTCGTCTTCTATATCCGAAAGAGTTGATGCTGAAGGTAAATTAAAATTGGCAAATATTGCTTATTATCATTTGATTGGCGAAGATGCTGATGAACTTTCTGAAGCTAATGATAAATTACCTTCTGTTCCAGAGCTAAATGAATGTTTACAATTAGCAAAAACCAATAATTTATCTCTAAAAGCAGCAGTTTATCAAAAAAGAGCTGCTGGAATGGAAGTGATCGCTGAAAGCTCCAAGTGGCTTCCTTCTTTAAATCTAAGAGCAAACAAAAATTTTGGGAAAGATGGTGTAAAATTAGACAAGCTATTAGAAAATGTTCATATAGTTTTTACTCTTGATGTTCCAATCTTTAAAAAAGGAGCGAATGCTTTTGGTGTCAGTAAAGCTAAAATGGATGCAAAAAAATCTACCTACGATTATTATGAAACGGTAAAAAATATAGAAGAAGCAGTTGTAAATGCTTGGAATAACGTGCTGACAGCAAAAGCTATTATTAAAGCAAGTCAAGAAGCGGAAAAAGCAGCAGCTTTAGCATTGGAAGGAGTTAAGCAAGAGGTAAACTTAAGTTTAAAGAGTACATCTGACCTTTTGGACACTGAAGATGCATTATTTAAAGCACGCTCCGATCTGGTTGGAGCAAAAAGCAATTATGTAATTAGTGTTTACAACTTGCTTTTTATGATAAATAGTATAAACCTTTAAATTTAATGGTATGAGCGATAATCAATCTGTAAAAGATATACTAGAAGATATAAAAAAAGCTATATCGGGTAAAAATCCAAGTGGCGATAAAGCAGAAGTAATGGATGAAGATGATGAAGTATTATGCCTTGAAGAGGAATACCTAGAAGAAATTGAAAAAGATGTTGATGATAAAAAGGAAAATAGTGAAGAAGAGAATGATTGTCAAAGTGAGAAAATGAATAACCAATTTAATAGTTACAACTCAGAAGAGAAAAATTTGTATGATAATATCCAAATGAGTAATAACAAAGTGAGCTATCAAGAACAAAGTAACGAGCATTTAGTTTTAAAAGAAAATATGGAGGAAATTAAAACATTGCTTGAAAAGATGCAAAGCGAACTACGGCATAAACAACAAAAAAGAGCGGATCTTACTGTTGAAGAATTAGTTGTATCTCTTTTAAAACCTCAGCTTTCAGAGTGGCTGAATAAGTATCTACATGCATTGGTAAAAGAAGTAGTTGAAAAAGAGCTCAAAGATATAATCAATAATAAGTAGGTTATTAGTATAAAGACCAGAGTAAAAACAGCTAGAGGTAGAAAGTTATCTTCAACAAGATGGCTACATCGCCATTTGAATGATCAGTATGTGCAAAAAACCAATAAGGACGGTTATAGATCGCGCTCGGCATATAAGTTAATAGAAATAGACGATAAATTTAAACTACTCCAACAAGGGCAAAAAATTATTGATCTTGGCGCTTTTCCTGGTGGATGGTCACAAGTTGCATCTAAGAAAGGAGCGAATGTGATTGCTGTTGACATAAAACCAATAAATGCAATTAGTGGAGTAGAGTGTATACAGTGTGATATTATCAGCGAACTTGAAATTTTAAGAGAAAAATTCAAGGATCACAAATTTGATGTAATTTTATCTGATATGGCACCCGAATCTTGCGGTTTAAAATCGTTAGATCATATCAGAATTATGCTTTTATGCGAAGCAGCGCTCAATTTTGCAAAGCATTTTTTGAATCATGATGGCAAATTTGTAGTAAAAATTTTTCAAGGAGAGTCTGATAAAGATTTCTGCAATGAGCTAAAAAAAATGTTCAAAACAGTAAGATACTTCAAACCAAAATCAAGTAGATCTGAATCTACAGAAATGTATTTGGTCAGCTTAGGCTTTATTGGTAGCAACTCTTCTATATAGAAGATACTTACAGAAACGTTGACGAATCTTATCCTATTAAACTGAAGATTAATAACGCTTGCACAAAAGCCCCTTTTTCTTGTTTAAATATTTATGACAATTAATTAAATTCTTGACTTTATTACTTAGATAGATAATAATTAAAGTATATTATATAGGAGAAGTTAATATGTCAAGGTACGAAGATTTAACAGAGAAGCAAAAGGAATTATATAATAAGTTAAAGGATGCGATAGAAAATAAAAAGAATATTACTCCTATTCTTGAAGAAATTAAAAAAGAAGGCGTATTAAAAGAAGTTCTTACTACTGCAAATATAACTGAAAAGTTAGAAGGTGGTACGGAGTATAATCTAACACCGCTTGCCTATGCTATGAATTTCAATGATTTTAAGGAAATAATCAAAGTTATTGTAGAAGCAAGTGAAGATAAAAAAGAAGTTCTTACTACTGCAAATATAACTGAAAAGTTAAAAGATGGTAGAGAGTATAATCTAACACCGCTTGCCTATGCTATGAATTTCAATAATTTTAAGGAAAAAATCAAAGTTATTGTAGAAGCAAGTGAAGATAAAAAAGAAGTTCTTACTACTGCAAATATAACTGAAAAGTTAAAAGATGGTAGAGAGTATAATCTAACACCGCTTGCCTATGCTATGAATTTCAATGATTTTAAGGAAATAATCAAAGTTATTGTAGAAGCAAGTGAAGATAAAAAAGAAGTTCTTACTACTGCAAATATAACTAAAAAGTTAAAAGATGGTAGAGAGTATAATCTAACACCGCTTGCCTATGCTATGAATTTCAATAATTTTAAGGAAAAAATCAAAGTTATTGTAGAAGCAAGTGAAGATAAAAAAGAAGTTCTTACTACTGCAAATATAACTAAAAAGTTAAAAGATGGTAGAGAGTATAATCTAACACCGCTTGCCTATGCTATGAATTTCAATAATTTTTGAGGAAACAATCAAAGTTATTTTAGATGTAGCTCAAAAAAATAGTGTATTAGAAGAACTGCTTAATAGCATGCAGGAAAGTGATCGTGCAAATCTCAAGAAGATTTTAGAATCATTAAAAAGTAAAGAGCAAGATGAAGGGCAAGAAACTAAAATTGATAATTGGCTAGCAATACTTGCAGATAGCATATCTAGTTGTGAAAGTAATGAAAAGCCTTTAGTGCCTGAAAGTAGCGTGCCTAGAACTGAAGAAAATATAGTAAAAACTACTTGTAAAAGTAATGAAAAGCCTTTAGTGCCTGAAAGTAGTGTGCCTAGAACTGAAGAAAATATAGTAAAAACTACTAATAAATCAATAATGATTGGTAGTGTTTGTGGTGTTGTAGCTGCATTAGCAGTTGGTGGTGGATGTTTTGCTGCTGGTGTTGCATTACCAATATTGGCTTTAATTGGTATAGCTGTTGCTGCTTTCGTACTTACAGGACTTGTTACTGGTGGTATTACGTATGAAGTGTGTAAGCCTTGTAATGAGCTAAATGAAGTTGATTCACAACTAGAAGTTTCTTCAAAGTTAGGCGCAACAGTGTAGTTAAGTAGAAGGAAGAAGTCTCTTCTTACTTTTCAAGTAGCTGACACTGGTTTCTTACCAAGAAAAACTTAGCATAACTTTTGTGCTCAAAAAAACTTCTGGATTCCAGCATCAAGTGCTGGAATGACATGGTGAAATATTATTCAAGTAGCCTCTGTCCCAGTGTCCATTTGGTGTCATTCAAGTCAGCTCTCTTCTTGTCATTCCAGTACTGGGATTCAGAAAACTGACCAGGTTGGTCACGCGCTGGCTCTCTAAAATTACTTTAGCTATAAATATTAAGAAATTTACTAAATAAAAAAAAGACAAAAGAACCCCCGTATAACGAGTTTTAATAATTTAAATTGATAATGTGCTAACAAGCGCGATTTGGCTGAATGTAGAAAAAATAAAAAAAGCCACTATAATTTTATGTAATTTGCCAATAAATATCTGAGTTTTTTACTGAATTTTGTCGTTGAGTCTGCGCGGATCAAAAACAAGGATAAATAGTCTTATTGATATAATAAGGAAAGTGGGAAGGTTTGTCAAGTAATAAAACTAGAGAGCTCAAATGGAAGAAGGTAAACTCTAAAGTGTACGTTCAGTAGCACTTTCTATAAGAGAGATTGTATTATCTATCCCATAAAGCTTGATAAAAGATCCCATTCTAGGACCGGTTTTTTGTCCAAGTAATGTTTCATACAAAAACTGAAACCAATCGCGTAAGTTATTGTAATTATGTTTTTTTCCGATGGAGAAAACCTGAGATTGAATCTCTTCAGCAGTGGCTGTAATAGGCAGGGAATGTAGGTTGCTCTTTAAATCTAGTAACGCTTCTTTCTCTTTTTCGTTTGAAGCTTTATACGCTTTTGTTGGCTTGATAAAGTCGTGATAATACCTAACTGCAAAATCCGAAAGCCTATCTAGCATTTTGTTGCTTTCTGGTGTAACGTTTGGTGCATAAGTTGATATAAAACCCCAAAGAATCTCTTTATTTTCAGCATTACAAGCTGCTGCCAGGTTTAAAAGTAACGAAAAATTTATGCCTGAAGTTTCTACGTTTGGAACTTTACCTTGATGGATGTGCCATACAGGACTGTTTACATCCTTTTCTTTACTTTCATTATAACGCTTAACAAACTCCAAATATTCATCAGTTGATTTTGGTATCACATCAAAATATAAACGTTTAGCTTTTCTAGGGCTCTGAAAGATGTATAACGCTAAACTCTCTGTGGGTGCGTAAGTTAGCCACTCCTCAATTGAAATACCATTTCCTTTTGATTTTGATATCTTCTTTCCTTCTTTATCAAGAAATAACTCATAGCAAAACAAAAGCGGTGGCTTTTCTCCAAGTATTTTACATATTTGACTTGAAAGCACAGCAGATGGAGTCAAATCCTTTCCATGAGCTTCGTAATTAACTCCGAATGCAGCCCATCTCATTCCCCAATCAGGTTTCCATTGCAATTTGCATCTGCCTTTTGTTACTGGAACTTCTATTTCTTCTCCATTTGCTTCTTTATATTTGATTGTTCCTTTATCTGTATTTCTTTCAATTACTGGAACTTGTAGAACTTGAGAAGTTTTTGGGCATAACGGTAAGAATGGACTGTAGGTTTGCTGTCTTTCTTCTCGGAATGATGGAAGCATTACCTCCATTACTCTGTCGTAATTTTTCAGCAAGAGTAAGAGCTTTTCATCGTAAACACCAGATCTATAACACTCTGTAGCGCTTCTAAATTCGTATTCAAACTCAAATAAATCAAGGAATTTGCACAGCAATGAATTCATATGATGGCCATAACTCTCATGAGTGCCAAATGGGTCAGGTATCATGGTTAATGGCTTGTTCAGATTCTCTCTTAGCATTTCCTGATTTGGTACATTATCTGGTATTTTTCGTAAACCATCCATATCGTCGGAAACTGCAATGATTTTGGTTTTTATACTAGGAGCTATTTTTTTTAGAGCGTTTGCAATAACTGTGGTACGAAAAACTTCCCCAAAAGTACCAATATGTGGCAAACCTGATGGCCCATATCCAGTCTCAAATGTTATCTCTTTTTTATTAGGGAATTCTTGTAGTATTTTTTCTGCTTCTTGAAATGGCCAGTTTGTCATCGTTAGAGTTAAATTGGTTATCTTACCTAAAGTGCTATTCATTTCAATAGATTTTTAATTAATGATGTAGTATTAGTGTTAGAGCTATTAATTAGAAGATCAAGGGTATGTCCACAGGTAATATACAAACGGATCAATTATTTAAAGGTCTTACAAGACCTGCGATGCTTTTTGGTGTGAGTTATATGTTTGCAATATTAAACGTTTTAATTTGCATGCTAATTTTCATTAACACAAATGATCTTAGAGTAATTCTCCTGATGTTACCAGGTATACATGGACTTGGCTATATAGCTTCTGCAAAGGAACCGTTGTTTATTGAGTTATTTATGGTAAAGTTGGGAAAATGTTCCAAATGTTTAAATCGGTTTTATCATGGAGCCAATTCTTATGACATTACTTGATGTTATGCAATGTTGAGATTTAGAGCTATTCAATCAAAGAATAAATCTATTCTAAGTAGAGAGGTTCACGCTGCCGAATTTATACCTTATTCTTGCTATTGGAATAGTACAACCTTGATAACAAAGCAGAATTGGTTAGTTAAATTTATAAAATTAAATGGCTTTGCGTTTGAAACGGCCGATGATGAAGACTTGGTGATACAAAATAATATCAGAAATCAGATGCTAAGAAGCATTTCATCTCCAGCATTTAGTTTGTACTTTCATACCATCAGGCGTAAGAAGAATATCTTTTCTGATGAATTTGCAAACCAGAGTTTACCAAATTTTTTTGCTAACCATGTAAATCTAAAATGGAGAGAAAAACACGCAACTAGGCAATCTTTTATTAATGATTTATACATTACGATTATTCGTAGGGCAGATACAAAGGGAGTAGAATTTTTATCACATCTACTGAAAAAATTTGGGCATGTAACTTCAAAACATGCTTGGGAAAGTGATATGCGTGATACCTATGAAGATTTAGAGGAAACGACAAATCGTATAGTAACAAGCCTTAGGAATTATTCGCCTAAAGTCCTTGGAGTAAAAGAAACTCCAAACGGGCTGTTTTGTGAAATAATGGAGTTTCTGTCTAGAATTGTAAATTGTGGCTTTGTTACAAATACGCTTTTTCCACTAAAAACTGAAATATCAAGATACTTACCAGTTCATAGGTTATTTTTTGGCCATAAGATGATACAGGTTGTGACTCATAATGAAAGTAAATATGCTGGAATAGTTAGTATCAAAGAATATGGAAATAATACTTCCGCAGGAATGCTTGATTCTTTTTTACAACTTCCTTATGAATTTATTATCACGCAGTCTTTTCAATTTACAAATAGGCAAATGGCAATTGCGAAAATGCAGATACAGCAAAATCGTATGATACAATCTGCAGATAAAGCTATTTCTCAAATAGCAGAAATTTCTCATGCGCTTGATGATGCAATGAGTGGTAAAATTGCGTTTGGTGAACACCATTTAACTATCTTATGTATAGAAAAAAGCCCTAAATCATTGGACAATGCTTTATCATTGGTTGAATCGGAGCTTTCTAATTGTGGTGTTTATCCTGTTCGTGAGAGGGTTAATCTAGAACCAGCATTTTGGGCGCAAATTCCTGGTAATTTTGATTATATAGTAAGAAAAGGTACAATAAGTAGTCTTAATTTGGCCGGTTTTGCATCTCAACATAATTATCCTACTGGTAAAAAATTCAATAACCACTGGGGAGATGCTGTTACAGTTTTTGATACAACATCTGGCACTCCATTTTTCTTCAACTTTCATATAAGGGATGTTGGACATACTATGATAATTGGGCCAACAGGTGCTGGCAAAACTGTTTTAATGAATTTTTTATGTGCTCAAGCAATGAAATTTTCTCCAAGAATATTCTTTTTTGATAAAGATCGCGGTGCAGAAATTTTTTTAAGAGCACTTGGTGGTATCTATACTATAATAGAACCAAGAACTAAGACAAATTTTAATCCTCTGCAACTTGACGATACTCCTGATAATAAAACATTTTTGATGGAATGGATAAAATCTTTAATTTTAGTGTACAACGATAAATTCACTTCAGAAGATATTGCTAGAATTAATGATGCAATTGAGGGAAATTTTAAATTAAAAAAAGAAGACAGATTTTTGAGAAATCTTGTACCATTTTTAGGACTTGCGGGCCCTGATACTCTAGCTGGAGCAATATCTATGTGGCATGATGATGGCTCTCATGCTGCAATATTTGACAATAAAGAAGATTTGCTAGATTTTTCAAAAGCAAGAGTGTTTGGCTTTGAAATGGCTAGCTTGCTAAAAGATCCTGTTGCTCTTGGGCCGGTCTTGATTTATTTGTTTCATAGGATTAGTATATCGCTTGATGGCACTCCATCTATTATTGTTCTTGATGAAGCATGGGCGTTAATAGATAATCCAGTTTTTGCACCTAAGATAAAAGACTGGTTGAAAGTGCTGAGAAAGTTAAATGCTTTTGTAGTTTTTGCTACTCAGAGTGTTGAAGATGCAAGTAAAAGTGCTATTAGTGATACGCTTGTACAGCAGACAGCAACACAAATTTTTTTGCCAAATCTGAAAGCTACTAGTGTCTATCGAGATGTTTTTATGTTAACTGAACGTGAGTACATACTGATCAAACACACAGATCCAAGTACTAGATTCTTTTTAGTAAAGCAGGGAGTTAATGCTGTAGTAGCTAGAATAGATCTGAAAGATTTGGATGATGTGGTCAACGTGTTATCTGGACGTGCGGAAAGTGTTCTATTGTTATATGATATACTGAAAGAAGTCGGAGATGATCCAAAGATGTGGTTGCCTGTGTTTTATCAAAAGGTGAAAAATGTTTAAAACTAAACTGTCATTACTGTTAGTTGCGATATTTTTGTTAAATATAGATTTTTTGCTCTCGTATCCAGTGTTTGCAGATACAGTAAGTGGTACTGACAAAACGGAATTTGTTAGCAGATTTAATTCTACTGGTAGCTTTAGCCGTGCCTCTAATCCTGACTGTAAGGCGTTTGAAACATCTGCAGCAGTTGCTGGGATAGCAATTGCTATTGGTGCAATATTTACTGGTATTGTTTTGATTGTCTCTTCTGCTGGTTTATTTACTGCTCTTGTTATCGTTGGAATGATAGCTGCAATTGTTGGAGTCTGGAAGGCAGTTGGGGGACTTATTGTTTGTCAGCATAGTTTTGTTAGGCATCCAGTTGCATACGATAATGATGGGAGATATAAAAATTTTAAACTAAAAGATACAGGTTATAGTGGTGATACAGATAAAAATTATCGAACAGAAGATGAATATTTTTCTGCATTACAGAAAAGATCAGGAAAAGATGGAAAACAAACAGAGAAAGATATTTTAAACTTTACTGATTGGGATGTTGTGAATGTTGATAGGGAACACTACTACTGGCCAAAAAACGGTGTGCAATACAGTGAATATATAGAAATATGTCATCGAAATCCTTTAACTTTTGGTAATCTTTTTAACAAGAAAGACTTTGATTCCAGAGAAAAACCTGGATACATAGACTTTGATGTAAGGGAAAAAGATACTGGATATGTAGATGGGTCATGGTCCCCGACGGTCGATGGTGAGCTGAAATGTAAAGTTCTCAAAGCAGGACAGAGCGAAGACATATATGGATCAACGTTCAGGGCAGTGAGAAAAATGGGTAGGTTATGTGTGGAATTGGCTGAAGTTAGGGCAGCTGGAACTGCTTGGCCGCAAGGAATTGATATAGGATGCACGGAATTACCACCTGATCCGATTGCTCCTATGTGTGAACAATCTGTGATATTATTCAAAAATAAAAATGGTACAGGTGGTGAAGAAAGGAGTTTTATCAACAGGGATGACGATTATAAAACTCTTATCAGGAAAAAAGAAAAAGAAGGAAAAATTTTTGTAGGTTATGACAATAAAAGCTGTTTTAGCTCGTATGTCTCTGAAGCTTGCTACAATCAAGCGGGAAGTAAGTCATTATCTCCTATTCCAATAACTTCTATGATAGTGCAATGTATTAAGGAGTCGTTAGATAATTTAGTGGCAGGTATTGATTCAAGTGGTAACTTACTTACAGACAAAAATGAACATGCTAAGGGTAGTTTTTTGTCTGTAGCACAAAAAAGACTGAAGAACACTGTTACTGCTATCTTAATTTTAGCTTTGATATTGTTCTCTATAAAAGCCATGTCTGGTGGAATGCGTAGTCCACAAGAAATGTATATATTGATCATTAAGTTTGCTTTGGTGATTTACTTCACAACAGGTAGTACCATGTCTCATTATTACGGGGAATTAACAAAACTTTCGAACGGCTTATCAGAAATAGTGCTTAAAGCTTCATCTGAGAGTAAAAATATATGTAATTATGAGGCAGGTAAAGATTATGAATACGATCGTGCAGGGCAGAAGGTATCCTACAGTTATCTTGCACCTTGGGATAGGCTTGATTGCAGAATTTTATTTTATTTAGGTGCCCCTTTAGATGGAATTGGTGGCAAAATTGGTACTGGAGGTGTTGCAACGTTAGCGGTTTTGCTTGGCGCTGCTCCTGTCTTGTTAGTTGCAGGTTCGGTGATTGGTATTATTTTCGCTGGTGGACAAATTTTAGTAGCTCTTGTCTGTATATTTATGGCCATTTTGCTGATGATGGTTATTTTGTGGATGTGCTATGTATTTATTTTATCTCTAGTTGCTTTAAGTGTAATTGTTATTCTATCACCTTTGTTTATTCCTATGGTTTTATTCCAACACACCAAAGGATATTTTGACGGCTGGGTGAAAGAGTTGATTACCTATAGCTTATACCCGGTTATCCTTTTTGCGTTTTTATCCTTTATGTTCATAGCATGTGATAAAATCTATTTTAAAAATTTAAATTTTAAACTGGACGAGTCATATAAAAATGAACAACCAGACAAGTCATATGAAAAGAAACAAGCAGAAATCTCATATAGTAAGAAAAAACAGTGGTTTAAATTGAAAGATGGGGAATGTGATAAAAATGAAACTACTCTCGCATGTATGATGCAAAATTATAGCTTTAAAAAGAGCAGCATACTTGGTCTATTCGACTTTACATACATGGAGTTTGGCAGCTCTCTAATCGGAGAATTATTAAAATTGTGTTTAGTATTATTCCTCTTTTACCACTTTTTAAACGTTCTTCCCGGCATGGCTGCTGAGCTTGCTGGTAATCACAGAGCAGCACTTGGTTCAGGTAGCACTCCTGCACAAATGGTGAATAAAGCTTTATCTGCTGCCAAAGCTGCTGCTGGAGGTGCTGGTCAAGTTGCTGCTGCGGCTGTAAATAAGGCAAGAGGGGCTATTGGAGGAGGTGGAGATGATAATAAGGGATCGGGATCTTCCTCTAGTGAATCTATAAAATCAGGTGGAGAGTGAGCGCAGGTGAGTAACAGATGTTTGAACATTTGAGCAACCAAAATTTGGTTAAGCTATGCATAAGTTTTGTGATACTCTTTTTATTATCTGGGTGCGGGTGTATTAAGCCAGAAGATTCATCAGGCTTGCGTGAGAAATTGGATATAGTGTCAACAGAGCAGAAATGGGTTGATTCTGGAGTCTATATTTCGGATAAAATAAAAGTAACAGAGATTAATATAGTACCTAATAAGGTTAATTTTTGTTCGCAATATAAAGATTTTGCAATTGAACCTGGAGTAAGAAACGTTACATTACCGTTTGCGCTTAAAGCTGGCGATGCGATAAGCTTTAGTGTTGTTGGAAGTAAAATGTGTAAAAACAATAATGGCATGGTCACCTGCAAAAAAATTGACGAAAATTGCGGTGAAGGGGAAAAGGAGTATTTTTCACATGTTTTAAATCAAGAGAAGTGTCAAGGTGAAATATGTCCTAATAAATATGAAATAGGCAATGCACAATGGTTAAATGGAAAAGAGTACTGGTCTTCAGAATTAGATCAAAGTGAAAGAGAGGAAATTAGAAATGTCATCGACTCTATAAAACAGCAAGGGGAAAATGTAGACTGTAGCAAGCTTTCAGAGAGCAGTGCAAGTAAGATAGATACGCGCATTTTAAATTTACTCTGTGGACGTATATGTAAATTTTCTTTCGGCAGCGGAGAAAAAGGTTGCGTATATATTGAATACAATAGTATAGAAGGTGAGATATTCAATACTTTAAATTCTAGAGGTGAATCTGTTATTGCTGAAATTATTGATAACGTATTAAAGGAAAAACGGGTAAAAACTGACATTACACTATTACGTGTTCACATGGATAATGAGGAATTTGAACACATTCCAGGAGGCGGTATATGTATTAACTGTGATCATAAGATAGATCGTAACCATCCAAAACCAGAGTTAACTTTTAGTTTAGGTGATGGTAAGGGCAAGGGTGGTTTCAACATAAGAGTAACAAGAATCCCTAATTTAGAAAAAAGCTTATATATAAGCGTTTCTGACAAATTTCCTGAGCGTGAGCCCGATGAAACTCAGGGAGATATACCTGTAGACATTAGCAAAGTTTATAATACTCAATATATGGAAGGCTTAAAAGAAAAGCTAAAGGACAAGAGTGGCACTATATATTACGGAATAAGAGATCATGGCTGTGATTATAAGAAAAATGAGGGTCAGTTTAGCATTAACCTTACAACTAAAGAGCCACCTGTAAGAACTTTTAGTGCGATATATAATTTTTTTGATGAAAAAGTAAAAACTGCATTTTTCGGTTCTAGCTACAAAGACACTAACGCGATTCACTCTGATACTAGCCCTGTGAAGTCTCTTTATCAAAGTTTTGTAGCATCAAATAGAACAAATACCATCAGATCTACAATAGTGTCGTTATTAGTATTATATATAGTTTTATACACCCTTTATTACTTTTTTGGATTATCTCATGCTTCTATATATGAATTTTTAATTATATGTGTAAAGATAGGAGTTATTACCCAATTGCTGAACGATAACAGTTGGAGTTTTTTTTATAACAATGCATTTTCTATTTTTGTTAATGCTCCAAAACAGTTAATAGAAATAGCAAATTTCAGAGGTACAACATCAAATGTTTTTGAATTTCTTGATTTACCGCTCAATAGGTTTTTATCAGCACACTCAGTGTTACTAATAGTATCTCTTATATTCTCCGGTCCTTTGGGTATTGTATCGTTTTGCTTGGTGATTTGGGGTTTGATAACAGTGAGCTTATCGATGTTTAACGCCTTATTTTCTTTTATCACATCTATAGCAATAGTTGCATTATTGCTTTCCTTGGCGCCTCTTTTTATTATTTGCCTTCTATTTGGATATACTAGACAGATGTTTCACAATTGGGTCAAAAATTTAGCAAGATTTGCAATTCATCCGGTAGTGCTTTTAATTTTTATATCATTAATAAGCCAGGTTATGGATTATATTGTGTATTCGGTCTTTAATTTTGAGGTCTGTCCTACATGTATACTTAATCTTAACTTAAAGATTTTTAATCCTTGTATTATTTATGGTTATGCTTCCAAACATGCACCTAACATCACAGCTATGATGGCTTTTGTGATTTTGGGACATGCTATGAAAGCTTTAGTTGAGGCATCTTCAACAATATCTGATTCGTTGTTTGGTGTTTATGTAGCAAGCGAACCAGGAAGGCAATATCAGCAAAGCTTAATGGGAACAGTAGGTTTAGATGAACAAAGTATCCAAAAAAGAGCAGGTCAGCAATCTGGTACACCAAGTCGAAGACCTCAAATACCACAATCAGCTCAAAGATCAGCACCTAAAATACCGACAAACACAGGAAATCAATGATGAGCAGAAAATCATTATTATTGATACTATGTCTTGTAATTACTGGCTGCACAATGGATTGTGTTGAACCTGGGTTGCAGAGCAGAAACACCAGCGTTAATGTGGATGTTCCAGTTCATAAAGCCGATAAAATTCATTGGGTTGATTCTGGTCAGGTAATTAGTCAGGGTGAGAAAATCAAATTCACCCTCGATGGATCAGTAAATTTTTGCCCTCTTAAAGAAGACAAAAATCCAAGGGAAGTACTTGTGCCTGCTGTATTTTGTACTGATGGCTCAGAACCAAATTATAGTAAAGCTGCAAATATTAACGATGTGCCTAATAATTATGGCGTTGAGGAAAAAGGCGTAAATGAAAACGAATTGTGCGGTGGTAAAGGATTTGGCAGCAATAGACGTTATGTGGATACTGGAATTAAAGTAAATCCTGGTGATAAGTTAAGCTTCAGCTTAGTTCCCAGAAAGGTAACAATCGATTGTGATAAATTAGACCTTCTTAAAGGAGAAGTTATTTTTGATAGCAATTATTACGACAGTGATGGCAGTAAAGCTACTGCAAAAGAGATATGTAAAGGGGGTAAATTTTCTTATAGAGATGCTCAAGGTGGTCAACATGAAATTGAGCTTAAGCCACTAGATAAAAGGGGGGGACGTGACCAAGAGTATAAGGTTCTAGTTGGCAATGGGTACACTCCATATGATAATAAGGTGCATTTTAATAAAGGTTATATTAAAGACGAACCATGGATGAATGGTGCGTTATTAGATTTACGCCGCGCTAAAATAGGATTGAATGAATTATGTGATGGAAAAAGCTGCGATTTTAACGAGGTGAAAAAGTACAGCTCTACTAAAATAGGGTTAGATCAACTATGCAAAGAAAAAAAATGCGATCCTAACGAGATAAAAAAATACAGCTCTTATGAGCTTAACTGTTACTATCAGAATGTGTGCTATACCGAAAAGGGTATATGGAATTATGGTTTAGGTCAAGCAGGAGAACGGAACTGTGTCTCCTCTATAAGGTATAAGAAGTACGATAAGGGAAATAAATGTGATATGTATTCTTATCTAGAAAAAATGGAAGGGAATGTTAAAGCAGGTAGTTTTACTGAAGATGATAAATCTTGGGCTGAGGCTCTTGTTGCAAAAATTGGTGATCTTGATAATCAAGGTACTGCTAAAGGTATGCAATGTCTTCCAGATAATGAAGTAGGTGCAAGAAAGGATAATGTGTGTTCGCAAATTAGTGATAATTTTAAGGATTTTTCTCTGAAATTAAATAGTGACTATACAGTAAAAAATGTAACATCTGGTAGTAGTGTGATGCTCGCTATTGCAGATTATGGTCACTATAAAGCTAATAGGGGTGGGTACCATGTTAAAGTGACTAGATCATGTGAATATATTAATGGCGAAAAACTGTATGTGTATTTGGGTGATAACCCGCCAGAAGATCCATCTGCTCGAAAGACTAATAATTTCAAAAAAGTAAAGAAATTAGATAAAATAACAGAGGATAATGTAGACTATTACATAATAGATGGAAGTCATTTAAAGGATAAAGAGTCTAAAAAGATATACTTTGGTATTAATGTAGAAAACGTAAAGAAAGATGATATTACGGACAAAGAAGGCAAATATTATGAAGATAACAAATACACAGTAAATTTATTTTTAAAAAGAAAAATAAACGATTTTATTTCATCAACTGTAAACAAGATTTTTGATTTCATAACAGACGGGAGTGAAAACGGAATTAAAATTCCATATGAAGGATATAGAAAAGGGCTTCTACAAGGAGTAAGAGCTTTACTTATTCTATACGTTATATTTACTGTTGTTGGCTATATGCTTGGAACAATACAGCTAAGTAAATTCGATTTTATTATAAGAATGTTCAAAATAGCATTTATAGCTTTTGCTTTTAGTGATAGAAGTTGGGAATTCTTTGGTACAACTTTGTCTGGGCTTTTTGTTGATGGTAGCATTTATTTAGTTGATAGTTTTTCTGGCTATATAGGAGAAGGAGGTAAAAAATTTGCATTCTTAGATTTAACAGCGGGAGTATTATTTACAGGAGAAACATGGCTGAAATTTTTGTCTTTAATGCTATCAGGACCTTTTGGCTTTATTGCATTTTTGGCAATACTTTATGCCACTTTTGTGTTTTTAAGATGCATTATTAGTGCTACGTTTAAGTATGTAATATCTACTGTTTTAGTAGCATTTTTATTGTCGTTGGCACCTTTATTTATCGTATTTATTCTATTTCAACAAACTAAAACATTATTTGATAATTGGATAAAAACGCTGGCTCATGTTTCATTGCAACCAGTCATTTTATTTTCATCCTTGTCTCTTTTAAACCAGTTAATGTATTCAGTTCTATACAACCTCACAAATTTTTCTGCATGCTATCAATGCTTAATTAGTGTAAATTTTTTATCGTATGATCTGTGTCTTATGAAATCAATATTACCTCTTGGGTATAGTCCTGGTACTAGTGTTGATGTTGCGCTCAGTACTGGAGAAAGGGCTGGTGGGCACTTTGCAGCATTACCTATAGATCTAATCCAGGCATTTATATATCTCATCATTGCTAGTGCAATGGAAGCTTTTGTTTCTATATCAGAAACTATGGCGCAGGCGTTGTTCAGCTCTGGTTATGGAGTTGCTCAAAGTGTTAGTCATATTTCTAGGAGCGCATCACAAGCTATGCTGTCAACTGTTGGCCTTGATGATAGAACCCAAAATGTGATACATAACATCAAGCAGGGAATGAGTAAAGATCGTAGCAAAATTGAAGCTAAATTGCCTGATACACCAAAGCAAGCAGATGGGAAAGCGAGTACTGGCAGAGAAATGAGCAAATCTGAAACACTAAGCCAGCCAGATAAGCAAAAGGATTCTGATAAAACAAAAGGACAAGTCAAGGAAGATTGATGAGATATATGGAGTAACTAATTAAAAAGATATTTGAAGTAAGGTTTTAGAAATTTATTCTGTATTGGAAAAAGTTTAGGTATGCAATCACGCTTAGGCAAATGTTGGTTTAGGTTATTAATTTTGGTAATCTGTGTTCTGGTTACAGGTTGTAGTAAGAATGATATGCCTTTTCCAAGATGTATATCTGCTGATTATTTTGGTCCTGAACCCATTGCAATTGGTGCTCATTTTTCAAGAGATCATGATGCTTTTGTTCCAGAAGATAGAGAAATTATTGATCCTAATACTGGAGAAATTAATTATGGTTTTCACTCTAATCAAGTGGTGAAGTGGAAAGATACTGGATTTGAAACCAATGGAGATAGTTTAGTAGTACGAGTAAATGGTGCATGGACATCTTGGAGCAATAGTAATAAGAAGAAATCTCAAAGTAGTTATAGTTTGGAAAGTTTGGAGCAGTTAAAATATGCAACCAAATTTGAAAGAGGGGAAGGTGACAACAGTCTGCCTGACTTTCACTTAGTTTGTAATGATTATAAACCTAGCATACAAAAATTTTCAAGTAAGCCTAAAGCAAGTTGCACTGTAAAGTGCAAGTGCATTAATGAAGATGATAGCGCAAATACAGTATCACGTGGTGCTCCATGTTGGTTTACCAACGGTCATGGTGCTTATCTTTTGTTTAAAACGGGGAAAGGTGATCCTAACGAAAATCTAAAGTTAATGCGCGATCCTCAATATCCTACTGTACATCTAGGTTACAACTCCATGGCAGAAAATGGGAGCGGTCTTTTTACTTTAGACAGAGATAACACCATATTACAGGACAGGAATTGTAATACGGTGAGGTTAGAAAAAGGATGGAAAATATATGTAAAGATATTAGATAGATATTATCTAGATAATGCAGGTGGCTACTCTTTTGAATTTTTGAGCGGAGTGCAGAAACCAAGTAACTTTGGATTTTTTGATTACGTTTATAACTATCTAAAATGTGTATTATTGATTAACGAAAATTGTAAAAAGCATTTTGATAGCAATGATCCTGCAGCTGCACAAGCGATATTTCAAAATATAGCTGAAAAAAGTACGAGCTTTCACAATTTTGTTCTTTCCTTGCTTGTTCTATTTATAGTGATTTCATCGCTTCTTTATCTTTTTGGAATGATAAGAGAAACTAAGCATGATATGCTCATCAGAATGATGAAAATCACTCTAGTAATAGTGCTTATATCTCCTGGAAGTTTTAGATTTTTCTATGATCATTTTCTTGTTTTATTTGTTAAAGGTCTTGAACAATTGATAAGCATAATTACTAATTTTGCTCCCAACATGAACACCGGAGGTAATTCAAACGTTGCTCAAGGAAATGAAGCTAAATTGTTTAGCTTCATGGAGGATATGTTTAATAAGTTTTTTGCTTACTCTGTTTGGAAAAAGTTTGCAGCATTTTTACATTATCAAATGTGGGCAAGTCTCCTTATGATACCGGCAATTTTTATAGGGATTGTCTTATATTTCCTGCTGTGTATGTATGCTTACATAATATTCCTTTCTGGTTTTATGGGTATAGCTTTTCTTGTAGCTATAATGCCGCTATTCCTAATCTCTATTTTATTTTCACCACTGAAAAGTCTATTTGAGGGTTGGATAAAATTCTGTATTAGTTTCTGTTTGCAATCAATTATGATATTTACCCTGCTGTCATTACTTGCTGCGATGATAATGAATACCTTTTATAAACAGTTAGGCTTTACTGTGTGCTATAATAAATGGCTTGAAATAAAGTTATGTGCTCCAAAATGGGTATTTGGTGGTTTTTGTATAATTGATAAAGAATACTTTAGCTGGACTCCAGGGCAAATTTTTGTACCTTATGCTATTGGAGAGGCTTCTCCATTGAACGTAGATAAGAATATAGAAGGTATAGAAAAACTAAGCAGAATAGGTGGTACAGTAAAGTTTACTGGTGGCGCTGGATATATCCCTCTTCCACCAGATTACATTAATAAAGGTTTTCGTTATATAGATTATCCTTTCTTTAATCCAATTCCTGGAACTAAAGATAATCCAGCAGACCACTATATTGCGGAAAGTGATATGATAGTTAGTAATGGCTGTAGTGCAAAAGATCTAGTACGCTTAACAAATAGTTTATCTCATGCATCAGAGAGGGCTGACATTATATTACTGATCAACAATATAGAGAAAAGGATAGGTGATGTTAGTGAAATAATAAAACGCTACTGTCAAGATATAAATAAATGCAATAGTTATAGGGAAATAATTAATGAAATAAGATCTTTAGTGCGGAGTGCGATAAAAAAACAAGGTTGTAGAATACTGAAACTTCATGATTTATATAAGGATCCCAACAGTGAATACTGTCAGAAATGTAAAGATTGTGAGGATTGCAAAAATTATAAAGAAAATAGTGATTACCAAAGGGTGCAAGACATACAGAGAGGTTATTTAATCAACGCAGGAGAGATCTTTGTATTGTTCTTGCTTTCGTTTTTGATGTTTTCTTTGAAGGAGTTTGTACAACAGATGGGCTCAAGCATTGCCGGTGGTGGGTTTGGTGTTTACAATATATCTAGTATGTATCAAGCATCACCTGTGACTGGTTTAATGCAGGGATTAAAACAACAGATGCAAGATAAAATTGGTGGAGGGCTAGAGTCTTTAGGTAATTGGGCTACTCATGTACCGGACAGATTAGCTGGAGGTACAGCTAATTTGCTAGGTAGAATACCAGGAGTTGGGGGTGTGCTGAAATATGCTATTAATGTGCCACGTAAGCTTGTAGGTGCTACTATTGAAGCAACAAAATTTGCAACATCACCTAAAAATGATGTTGATAAGCTTGAGGAAAAAATCTACAGGGCGTTTGGAATTGATAAAGAAGATATTGCACATAGAAGAATTGATAAATATTTAGAATATTATAAAGGATATGTAGGATCACATTTGGGCTATACAATAGAAGATGCTATGAAGTTTACTTGGGAACATGGTCTCGACTCTATAGGAATTAACCCTGCTACAGGAGAAAAGGATGGTTACCAGCATAATCTACTCTATAGAGCAAAAACATATAGACGGGAATTTCTTGAGAAGCTTCATGACTACACTATTGGCCGCAAGAGAGAACCAGAAGAAGATGAATCATCAAAAGAAAATAAGCCTAATCAATCAAATCGAAAATTAGGTACGGAACCAGAAACCCTAAAAAACACTACAGAAGCTATACGTGCCGGAGAAGATAGAGAGCGTCAAGATAATGAAAGGAATGAGAACATAGAGAATGATGAAGAATCGTAATTTCAAAGGGCTAAGTTATTATGGTTTTCAGCAAGACGAAGATGGTAATATCAAGTTAAACGATTACAATGATGTTTTAAATGCGCGCAGAGCGAGGGTAGATTTGTTACTAGATAGCACTAAGCAAGGTGATGTTAGTCTTTCAAAGCTAAATAAAGCTCTGAATGAGAGACTTATAGATGATAAAGGGCTATCGTCAGAATTTGACAAAGAAGACAAAGAAATTGCACAGAAGGAGCTTAAGATGTTCTCTATTTTAGACGATCTTGATAATCTTGCAAACATTGAAAGTGAAGATCTATTAGAGGTTAGTTTGTTACTATCAGATCTTAGTTTTATAGAGAGAAATATTGTGTTGAATGCCGATCAGAGTTCTGATCTAATAGGTTTCAAAAGTCTATTTATAGAAAAAAAAGCATCTGGTGAGGAATATAGTGATGAAGAGTGTCACAATTTCCTCGATAGTATAGAGAAAATCAATACTTTAATTAAGTTAGAGTTAGAAAGTAGAATTGAAGGGATGGGTCATGATGAAAAAAACAACCATGATGATTTACAAGACGAGATTGGTCGTGCAATCAGTATAGAAAATAAATCAAAGAAAAGCGATTGATCTTGCGTTCCTCCACAAGCAACCTTCTTTCTATTAGACTGCTGAAGCTATGTTGACATTAAATGTGTATTATAAATAATTAGTTAACTTCGAACTTGTTTTATATGTTACGTGTTATTGCGGGTAAATATCGTGGAAGAAAAATAACTACAGGCAAGAATTTAGCTGCACGGCCCACTATGAGTAGTGTCCGAGAAGCAATATTTAGTATACTTTCTTCAAGAAAACCTATTTATAACCTAAATGTACTTGATTTATTCTGCGGAAGTGGCTCTTTTTCATTTGAAGCACTTTCTCGAGGTGCTAAACATGCATTCATGGTAGATTCAGATTATTACAATTTGCAACTGCCTAAAAAAACAGCAGAAGATTTTGGAATTACGAACGATATCACGTTAATTTGTTGCAATGCTAACGGATTACCAAGACCTATTTCAAAGTGCGATATAGTTTTTATGGATCCACCTTATAATATCAATCTGTTTAACTCAACTTTAGACGAGTTAGCTCACTCAGGCTGGTTAAATGATAATGCGTTAATAATTCTAGAAATGAGGAAAAATGAAGGTTTTGAGTGCAATAAAAACTTCAATATAATTGTGGAGCGTACCTACGGTATTGCAAAAATAATTTTTCTTTCTCTATCAACTTAAACTTGTATAGGCTTTTCATTGACGAGTTTCAGTTCTATTTTCGTCAAGTTTCCGGAGAAATTACTTATTCTGTAGTGCCCTAGATCAAAATTTTTATTAAATTCAGAGTCTATTAAATATTCATGCGCTTCTTCAATAAATTTATTTTCTTTTTCTTCGTAACTGGTGTATTTTGTTATACCATTATTATCCTCACGATAAACTAAATGTTCTTTATGATCAGCATGAACATTTTTATTTTCACAAACCTTTTCAGGATTGTGCTCAAGTACTTTTCTACCAACAATCAGTAGCTTATAAGAAATTTCCTATGATTCCTTTTAAGCGAGTTTTGAATTTTTGAAACGTCATGACATTGTTGATACGCCTGTCAAGAAATGAGAGAGTATCCACAAAATCTTCTGAGTAATCATTGATAAAAAAAAGTATCGTACTTAAGTACACTCCAGCTAATATTGCCCTTTTTGTATAATAATTAAAATCTGTTGATTGATCGTAAATACCGTACCAAATTGTGCTCACAGTTTTGTACAAGAGTTTACTAGAAAAGTATGTATTTTGGGGTAATATGGAGAATGATAAAACATTTTTTAAACACTCTCTGTAATTTGGTAACTTAGCGTAGTTTGAAAGGCGTATTTGAATAGCTAACTTTACCCGCTCTCGCACTTTCATATCTTCTAAATTGGAATTTCTTAGTTCAGCTTCCATTGAGCTATTTAAGTTTTCTGCTATGTACTCCAAAGCACTATATATTCCATTTTGAAATTTACAAAAACTATTGGCTAAGTTAAGGTTCGTGCATACTTTTAATAAGGTTGCATCACTTATTCCTTCAAATGGGATAACCTTAATCAGTTCATCTACTATTAACTTTTGCTCCATACAACATTATACTAAACACTACATGTAATTGTACCTGAGATTTTCAAACATTCTGCAAAATGCTTCACCGCGTTCTTCAAAATTTTTCCACTGATCAAAAGAAGAACATGCAGGAGAAAGTAATATCGCTACTTCTTCTTTGTTATTTATGGCCTCTTCAAAAGCCAGTTTAAATGCGTTTTCTAGATTATAGCACTTCATATAATCTATTTTGTTCTCCATAATGTTTGCAAAAACTTCAGTTGATTCTCCAATAAGAAAAGCTTTTCTAATCTTGGTGAAATGCTTGCTTAATGATTCTATTCCGCCTTTTTTGCTTTTTCCGCCAACAATCCAATATATGTTTTTATAAGATAAAATTGCCTTTTCGGTCGATTCTGCATTGGTTGCTTTGCTATCGTTGATAAAAAGTACATTATGTATTTTGCCAAGGAATTCATTTCTGTGCCTTAGTCCTGGAAAGGATTTGATTTCATTGACAATAGTGTTGCTATCTACTCCAAGTAACTTACACACGGTGTGCGCAGCTACTATATTTTCTACATTGGATACTAGGTTTACTTTCATATCACTCATTGATAAGTTGTGATTCTCTAGTTTTAGCGAGATCTCCTGAATCTCAGCACTCCTTTTGTCATCCAAGTAGCTGACACTGGGATCCAGATAATTTCGATCTATACCAGTAATCTGTTCACTATAATCAAGCAAATTGTTATCTGCCAATGATATTAGATCTCTTGCACTACCCTCTATCATCTGAGTAGTTGGCAATGGTTTTTCTTTTCTGGTCATGTGCTGGAATGACACCAGGGAATATGTTACTGAAATTGGAATTTTGTTCCCAGTGAATTTATTGAATACATCAGCGGTAATTTTGCTATCACATCCTATCACGGCAATCTTGCTACCATTTATCAATTTTAATTTAGTTGCTATGTAGTTATTCATACTTCTATGTCTATCTATGTGGTCTGGTGTGATGTTGAGCAATACAGAAATGTCTACATTAATTTTATTTATTAGCTCCAATTGAAAAGAGGAGAATTCAATTACATAAATTTCTGCGTCTCTTTCTAGATCCAAAATAGGCACACCTAAATTCCCGCCAATAGCTACTTTTTTGCCTGTGGATTTTAATATGTGCCCTATTAATGACGTGGTGGTTGATTTGCCATTTGTTCCAGTGATGCCTACAACCTTCTGGCTTGTAGTTTTAGTTTCAAGAAATAGCTCAATGTCTGATTTTATTTTGCAGTTAAAGTTTCTTGCAAGTTTTACTATCCAATGTGGCTCTGTTGGCACTCCAGGGCTCAAAATTAGTGTGCTTATCTCATGCCAATTATACTCATTGGGATGAGTAAAGTTACACTCTTTATATATCTTTTTTGCATTTGCTATTTGCTCTTTATTATCATCCCATGCATATATTTTTGCACTGCTTTTTGTTAGGGCATTAATGACGGACAAACCAGTTTTACCAAGGCCGAAAACCGCAACACTTTGATTTTTGTATTTGTTTAGTTGCACTTCTAGATAACTTATGCGAACCATTTTATAAAGATATAATACAAATTATAATGACTTCTTCCATAGTTTTTGGCAGCGCTTAACTTTATTGTCACAACCTTAGCCAACAGAAAATTCCTTGACAGATTTTGCCAACTCCCTTACTCTTACAATAAGAGTATTTATTCTTGTTTTTGATCTGCGCAGATTCAATGACAAAATTCAGTAAAAAACTCAGATATTTATTGGCAAATTACATAAAATTATAGCGGCTGCATGTCTTTTTATTTTTTCTACATTCAGCCAAATCGCGCTTGTTAGCACATTATCAATTTACATTATTAAAACTCGCTATACGGGGATTCTTTTGTCTTTTTTAAATTAGTTAATGTCTTAATATTTGTAACTAAAAGAGCAGCGCGTGGCTCACAGCTGTACGAACATTGTGATTTGGGCTAAAAAGAGGGTGTCATGCGAGTAGCCCCTTAGGCGTCATCCCAATGCGTGACACTGGAATTCAGAAATTTTTGAGCACAAAAGAGGCCATCTTATGGTAAGTTTTTGTTGGTAAGAAAGGCTGGATCCCAGTGTCAAGCACTGGGATGACAAGAAGGAGAGTACCCTGATGATATTCCATCATGTCACTCAAGTAGCTGACACTGGAATCTAGAAAAAAAAGAACCAATATCTGGGAACTGTCATCATAAAGGAACCAACTTGAATGATAAAAGGAAGGAATATCGGAGTAGTGTGCTAGACTTTATACCTCTTGCATTCAAACTCACATAAATCATGAATTGTGCACGCTTCACACAAAGGTTTTTGTGCCTTGCAAATGTATCTACCGTGTAAAACTAGCCAATGATGAGCATAAAGCAGGTATTTTTTTGGAACCACATTTAAAAGAGATTGCTCTGTTTTAAATATATCTTTTTCTTTCACAAGCCCAACTCTATTGCTTACTCTAAAAACATGAGTATCAATTGCCAATGTTGGAATACCAAGCCCTGAATTTAAGAACACATTAGCGCTCTTTCTCCCAACCCCTGGTAAAGATACCAAATCATCGAAATTAGTAGGCACTTTGCTATTGTACCGCTCAATCAATATTTTACTGAGCCCGATTATATTTTTTGCTTTGGAATTATATAAACCAATACTGCTTATGCATTTTCTCAGCTCACTTTGCCCAAGATTCAACATCTTTTCTGGCGTATCAGCGATACTAAATAGCTCCTTTGTAATTTTATTAACACTTATATCGGTCGTCCGCGCTGACAGAACTATTGCAACTAATAACGTAAAATGATTGGTATAATTTAGCTCTATTTTTGGTGCAAGATTTGATTGTTGAAACTTTTCAAATATCAATTCTACTTTTTTTGAGTCCATGCATAGAGCTAAAAGCTTATACTACACTGTTTGCTGTGTAAATTCAATTGCTTGAGGATTAGATAGTCCTTCAGTATTAACATCAGACATATCAGTTTTTACCTCATCAAAATTCCTTTCAGCAAATTCGCTTGCCACTTCTGCAAAACACTTTCTAACAAGAGGCATAATTATCGGCATTAATAGCCTTCGTGGATCATACCATCCTAACAGGTCGGTTTCCTTTTGTACTCTATCTCTTGGATCCTCTTCTAGTAAATCTTTTGTGTGCTTGTCAGCATATATTTCACAGCCTTTTGAGAAAACAGGAGCTAACATTTCAATTAATACTGCCAATAACAATAGTGGACCAAGTACAGCTCCACCAACAGTTAATCCATTAGCAATGAAATTTATTGTAACTAAATAAACAGAAAAAGCAGCTAAAGGATAGTTGATAAGAAGCTTACTGCCTAGCGCGATATAGTTCATTTTACTTATGAATTCATCAGTAGAAATTTCTGAGTTTTTATACTTCTCCATATAATAATTTACTAATGAATTAGAGAGCTTACTGATAATGATATTAAATGCTATGATCCACCATGAAAAATAGCAACCTATAGTAACTGTGGTTAATAGACTTAAAGGCAGAAAACTTATTTTTGGAACAAGCAGTAGAAAATTTTTATACTCTATAAATTTCAATGCTAATTGTTTTTTATCCTCATCTACTAGATCCTTTTTGTTCTGTAGAGGAGAAATATAAGAGCGTAATTGCTCAACATCATCTCTAGCACAACCCCCATAAAGCTTTTTTCTAATTATAGAATTCAATTTTTCGTAATCCCCACCTATAGCTTCTTCACCAATCCCTAGTGTATCGAACAGCTTTTTCCTATAGTGAAACTCTCTTGCCGTTAAACGTCCATCACTTTCAGCGCCAATACTGACTTTAACACAAGGATTTCCTAATTCTAAAGGCTCAATATATTTTTTTAGCTCTTGATAAGCTTTATAAATTCGATCAAATCTATCTTTGTCTCCACCTTTGTCAGGATGATTTACAAGAATTAACTTCTTATGCTGCTTCTTCAAAGTTGCGCTAAGCTCTTCATAATTCTTGTCTACAACTTGCTCAGCTTTTATTTCTAATACTTTAAACAGGTCAGCGTTATCATAAAACTCCTGACTAGTTAACTTAAAATGTTGATTCATTACTACGCCTCACATAAATACACGATACTATTAGTATAATATATTTAATGTTTCACACAAGCATAAAAATATCAAGCAACCACTAAGAGAAGAAACCCTCTTTCCCATCATACAAATACAACTTATCCATTCTCACCACATCAAAATTATGTTCCTCAAATTTGATTAGCAAGTTATTCACATCACTATTTGTAATTTCATTATTTGCAATGAACCTGCAGGTTATTTGGTCACTTGAAGACTTTGAGCCTCCTGGCCAAATTGCAAGTCCTTTTGAGTATATTGCTATCATTTTCAGATTACTCGATTCAAATAACCTAACTATTTGATCAAAATTGTTGGATTTGTCCCAAGCAAGCGTTATATCACTACCCACTAGCTTTTTAACTTTGTAATCTTGTTCGTAATTGTCTTGTACTTTATTTATTTTACTATCCGAATCACTGCTAATTATAAGCTCAGATAACGTTGTGGGTTTTTTCCCTAGATTATCTATAACAGCTTTTGCAAATTCTTTGGTACCAACTTTCTGCTTACTCCTTTTCTTCTTATATAAATCGGCAGTGTGTATTCCATCCTCCAAAGTCTTCAGCCATGCATCATAGATTAGTTTTGCAGTACTCACTTGACCAATATAGACCAACATATGTACTGCGGCATTTAAAAGACCAGAAGGATTAGCCATGTTTTTTCCTGCAATATCAGGAGCAGAACCGTGCACTGCTTCAAACATTGCATATTCATTACCTATATTGCTACTTCCTGCAAGCCCTACAGAACCTGAGGTTTGTGCCACTATATCTGATAATATGTCGCCATATAGATTTTCAGTTACTATAACATCGAAATTCTCGGGCTCTGTAGCAACTTTTGCCATTCCAATATCAACTATATAATGTTCTATCTTTATATTTGGGTATTCTTTTGCAATACGATCAAACGCTGCATGAAAAGCGCCGTCAGTCATTTTCATTATGTTGTCTTTAGTCAGGCAAGTTACTTTTTTTCTGTTGTGTTTTTTCGCGTATTCAAAAGCATACCTGCATATCTTCTCTGAGCCAGATCTAGTAATAATTTTAGTGCATTGGTAAGAATCACCAGTGAGCCTATGCTCTATTCCCGTATAAACGTCTTCTTCATTTTCACGTATTACAACAACATCAAATTTATCGAATTTATTTTCTATAACAGGGTGATACGAAATGCATGGTCTAATATTTGCATACAGCCCTAAGTTCTTTCTGAGCGCAACGTTTAAGCTTTTGTGCCCTTTACCTTGAGGGGTTGTTGTTGGAGATTTGAGTAATATCTTTGTCCTTTCGATAGATTCCCAACCACTCGGAGAAATTCCATGAGACCATTCCTTACTATAAACACGCTCTCCTATTTCAATAATATCTATTGAGATCTCTGCTTTCGCTTCACGCAATATCGACAGCACCGCTTCCATAATTTCTGGTCCGATACCGTCACCATACGCAACTGTGATTGGTGTTGACATAACTTTCCTAATTACACATGACTTAATGTTAATTCAAATGATAGAGTGACACAAGTAGCTAATATTACCCAAATTAGTATAGTTACGGTTATTTAATAACGCATCTTTATATTAGATAGTGATACTAGAAATATAAATTAGGCTATGAATATTGAAATAAATCATGTGGGCTTCATGAAGCGTACTGTAGCATCCGTCCTTGATGCGGTCATATATTCACTCGCTTCTTTTTTATTTAAAGAATCAATATATGAGATCTTTATACTTATACTATATATAGTAGTAGAAATACTAATGATAACAAGATTTGGTGGTACTCCAGGAAAATTATTGCTAAAAATATATATATAAAAGGTGCAAATACATTTACAAATGTTACTCTAAAACAGGTAATAATAAGAGGCTTTTTTAGAAACTATTCTTGGATTATTTTTCTTCCATTTTGGCTGCTGTCTTATTATTACCTTGAACATTCTCAATTTGACTATATTGCCTTATGTTGTCTCTTGTGTCCTGTTGTAATATTAATTTTACTTTTTGTATTAGCAATATTTGATAAACGCAAACAAACGTTTTATGATAAGATTGCAAAAACAGTAGTAATAGAATATAAACCTAGTTGATGTTTTTCTTTATAGGTAGTACATAGATAAAAAAGTAAACTACTCAACGATGACAAGACGTACTCTAGCATTTATAGTTGATTGTATTTTATTTATCGCAATACCATTTGGTTTAATGGCGGTGGGTTTCTCACTTACACACGCAATACAAGGGATCATGGGTGCAATAATTGTAATCACCACGATTGTATTTTCTTTATTTTTAATGATACCATGTATATTTCATATATTCATGCTAGTAAAATTTGGCGGCACTCCAAGACACTTGTTATTTAGCATGCGTGTAAAAGACAAAGATACATTTGAGTCAATCACTACAATGCAAGCAATGAAAAAGACTATAGCTCTTTTTATAATTTATTGCATATCACTTTGTAATCCCATTTTATTCTTAGCTATACTAATCTTAGTTTTAGTATGTGTAGTAGGTGATGAACATAAACAAGCTTTTCACGACAAAATTGCAAACACGGTAGTGATAGATTATAAACCTAGTTGATGTTTTTCTTTAGTTTACTGCTTGCAAAGTGACTTTTTTCGTTTCTGCATGAGCTAAATTAACTACCAATATCATACCTGAAGAACCCACCTGACCATTCTAGAAAATTTAATGCTGAGTACACTTTACTTTTAGCTTCTTCCACAGTGTTTCCTTCTCCTACTATATTTAGTACCCTTCCGCCATCGGAAATCCAATTACCATTTTCATCTAGCTTAGTACCAGCATGAAATACTAGCACTCCAGGAATGTTTTCAATTTTATCCAATCCTTTAATTACCTCTCCTTTTTGATAATCACCAGGATAGCCTTTACTTGCAACGACTACACAAACTGTAGTTTTGTGATTAAACTCCACCATTTTTGTATTTAACTTGCCTTCTGCAACTGACAACATCAACTTTAGCAAATCACAATTTGGATCAAGTCTAGGTAACATAGATTGTATTTCCGGATCCCCAAACCTAACATTATACTCAAGAAGCTTTGGACTATCTTTGCAAATCATTAAACCAGCAAAGAGTACTCCTTTATAGGATGTTCCCATGTTAGTCAGTGCTTGAATTGTAGGATATATTATTTTTTGGATAATTTTTTGCTCCATCTCCTTACTTATAATCGAAGGTGATGAGTATGACCCCATGCCTCCAGTATTTTGTCCCTCATTATTTTCACCAACTCTCTTGTAATCTTTTGCACACCCAAGGGTTACTACCTTCAACCCATCAATAAGAGCAAAAAAACTTACTTCCTCTCCAATTAAAAACTCTTCTATGATTATTTCTTCACCTGACTCACCAAGATTTTTCTCCACTAGCATTGAATCTATTGCTGAAAAAGCCTCATTTTCTGTGTGGCATATTATGACACCTTTCCCTGCTGCAATTCCATTTGCTTTAATTACAAGCGGCAATTTTATTTTATTACTACGGACAAAATTTTTAGCTAACCTTTCATCAATAAAACGTTCATACTTGGCGGTCGGTATACCATATTGTTTACATAGTTCCTTCGTAAAAGACTTTGATGCCTCAAGTTTTGCAGCTGCTTGACTTGGAGCAAAAACGTTTATCCCCTCCGCAGTTAAATCATCAGCAAGTCCATTAATTATCGGTTGCTCTGGACCAATAATTACTAGCTCTATATTTTCTTTCTTGCAAAATTGTGTAACATCCACTGAATCTTGAATATTTATATTCACAAGAACTCCAAAATTCTCCATGGCCGGGCGACCAGGAGTAACATATAACTTAGTCAAGATAGGAGACTTCTTTAGAGCCCAAAGTAAAGCATGCTCACGCCCACCAGAACCTATAACCAAAACCTTCATCTTTATTTCCTCGCTTTTCTATATATGTCAAAATTATTGTTTGCTTATAACAGTATCATTACTCATGTATCTTTGCAACACGTTTGGTATTGTAACTGACCCATCGGAATTTTGATAATTCTCCATTATGGCAACAATTGTTCTTCCTATGGCTAAAGCTGAGCCATTTAAAGTGTGAACGTATTTTTTTGTTTTTCTGTCATTTTCTAAGAAGTATTTAGTGTTCATTCTTCTTGCCTGGAACGTACCGCAATTTGAGCAGCTTGATATTTCTCTATATTTATTTTGCTCAGGTAACCATACCTCTATGTCATAAGTCTTTTGTGCAGCAAAACCCATATCACCACTGCAAAGTAGCATTACTCTGTACGGTAATTCTAGTTTTTTTAATATCTCTTCGGCAACACTAGTCATACGTTCAAGCTCGTCTTTTGACTGGTCTTCAGTTGTGATGCTTACCAACTCCACTTTACCAAATTGGTGTTGCCTTATCATACCTCTTGTATCTCGTCCTGCACTGCCAGCTTCTTTACGAAAACATTCTGAATATGCAGTAAAACGAATAGGCAGTTCTTTTTCTTCTATTATTTTGTCAGCAACTAAATTTGTTAAAACTACTTCACTTGTGGGAATTAATCTTAATTTATCAGTAGTTAAATATGAGTCATCAGAAAATTTTGGTAGCTGACCAACGTTATACATCGCCTCATTTTTCACCAGGGCTGGGTGATACACCTCAGTATAGGCAAATTCATTAACATGTGTTTCCAGCATAAAATTTATTAATGCTCGTCCAAGCTTAGCTAACTGTCCTTTTAATATTGTAAACCTTGATCCAGAAATTTTTGCTGCTTGTTCAAAATCCATCAAGCCTAACCTTTCTCCGAGTTCATAATGAAATTTTGGTGTAAAATCAAATTTTCTTCTCTCTCCATATTTTCTGATTTCTACGTTAGAGCTCTCATCTTCACCTATTGGCACGTTTTGTGCAGAGATATTTGGTAAGTTAGATAAGATATTCATTAAGTTATCTTTCTCCGTTTGCTCTTTTAAGCTGATTGCTTCTATCTCATTTGTTATGTTTCTTGACACTTCTACCTCATTTTCACAGGAGCTTTTGTTCATTTTAAGCCTCTTTATTTCTTCCGTGATCTCATTGCGTTGCTTATTTAAAGCTTGCAATTTAGTAGTCAGTGATCTTTTTTTATGGTCAATCTCTAATATTTCTTCTGTAGTAAATTCTTTCACCCCTCTGCTTTTTATTGCTTTTTCAAATCCTTCAGGGTTTTTGCGTATATGTTCTATATCATGCATATGTTGTGCTATTACTAACATCATTACTGTACTTCAAAAGCTTTTAATGCTCAATATTTTTACATATAAATGCTAATATTGATTTTACCTTCATAATTTGCTAGAATTAGTTAACGTAGTATTCATAAAATATAACATGTTGGGCATCCGAGAAAAGTACAATACATTTAAAGAGAGTACTCACTTCACTAAACTTAAGGCTAGTGGAAGATTTGCTGTCTACGCTTTTTGTATATATTTGGCGACTACATTTATCATTGGCTGTTTGGGATTGATAATGGGATCTTTCCTCTTAACCTTACCACTTGCTATGCTCATCTCCAACCCTATAGTTTGGATTTTAATGGGAATAGTGCTTACAGCAACATACAAGATGGTTATTGAACCTTTATTTTACTTGGTAAAAGATTATGTTGATGAAAAAGGAACTGTAAAGGAAGAAAAGAGTCCAAAAGAGCAAAAATTCACAAGAAGTAAATCACTGGATAGTGGACTAGATACTATATCAAGACAAACAAATGATTCGGATAAGAGGGTACGTAGAAATTCCTATTCTCCATCTACAGATAGTGGTATTGTACCAGGAAGTGAACCTGCCTCAAGTAAAAATAGTCGTAGAAATTCTAATGCTTCAGGAGATAGTGGTTTGGGTGGCAAGGAGTTTCATGAAGATTTACAAACTCTTATGCATCAGACAAATAGAGAAAATTACTATTACTTGCTACAAGAACATGATATTTCTCATATTGCAAGAGCTGTATATAACTATTCAGAAAATTCAAGTGGCAATGTACTTTTTTGTATTCCTGGTGATGTGAGTACTTTAAACTCAAAACTGAAAGAGTATAAAATAGAACAAGGGAACACAAAAAAAATCTTTGCCTCGATTATTAATTTAGGAGGAAATCATTGGGTAACACTGATAGTCACATGTAATGGTAACAGACAATTTAGAGCTTATTATTGTGACTCATTTGGTAATAAATTACCAAATGAGGTTGAAGGAAAGGTAAAAGACGATATAAGTCTTGCTAATGAGATTGCTGAGAAGTGTCTAGTACCCTTAAGTAATGAGGTGGGAAGTTTAATACGGGAAAGAGAAAATAATCCAGATAATGCTAGCCTTAAAGAGAAAAAAGATGATGTTGAAAAAACATTAGGTCATGCAAGAGAAGATAGAAATAAGTTAGTTAGTAAGCCAATTGATACTAGTTATATAGTGGGCATATTGCAGGAAACCTTAGAGATAGGAAATGATAGCATAAAGAGTTCTGCGGTTGATCAGCAAAAAGATGGCTGTAATTGTGGAGTATTTGCTTTAGAAAATGCTCATAGGATTACGGAAATGCTCAACGAGGATAAATCATTTGATGAAATTGACAGAGAGTTATCAAAGTACAAGCCTAAGCCAGAAGAATTGCAAGAAAAAAGAAGAGAGTTCGCAAAAGCACTTATGGAGGATGAAGAGTGGAAAGAATCCATTGCTGAAGGTGGAATTTTACATGATGCTCTACAGCAGCTTAGTCTTGAAGATAGTAAGAAAGAGGAAACACAACCTGCCACAAGTTCATCTCTGCAAGATGCTATAATAATGGCTTATAACAGTGTCAAAAATACATTTTTTAGCAACTAGAAAGCCTGTGTCTCTCCAAGTAGGAAATCTAACTATTGATTCTCCAGTTATTTTAGCGCCAATGTCTGGAGTGACTGACTATCCATTTAGGAGTATTGTAAAGAAACTTGGTGCAAGTTTGCTAGTCTCAGAAATGATTGCAAGCAGAGCTATGATAATGCAAACTCGCCAGAGCATGCAAAAAGCAAAAGTCGATGAACTAACCGCTGTACAACTTGCTGGTTGTGAGCCTGATGTTATGGCGGAAGCTGCAAAGTTAAATGAGGGCATGGTGCAAAAATCATAGATATAAATTTTGGTTGTCCAGTTAAAAAAGTTGTAAACGGTTACGCAGGGTCAGCACTTATGCGTGATGAAAAAAAGGCTGCTGAGATAATAGAAGCTGTAGTCAAGGCAGTGAGTGTGCCAGTTACAGTAAAAATGCGTACTGGATGGAATGACGAAAATCGTAATGCTCCGCGCTTGGCAAAAATTGCAGAAGATTTGGGAGCAAAGATGATTACTGTACATGGAAGGACAAGGGCACAGCTTTATAATGGTCAAGCAGATTGGAAATTCGTTAGAAATGTTAAAGAGCAGGTAAAAATTCCAGTTATAGTAAATGGAGATATTAAGAGTTTGAATGATGTTCAAAGTGCACTTAAAGAATCTGGGGCAGATGGAGTAATGATAGGTCGTGGTGCTTACGGCAAACCTTGGCTGATTAATCAAGCAATAAACTTTTTGAGTGGAAATAAAGTTTCTGAGCCAACAGCCTCAGAGAGATTAAGCATAATACTCAAGCATTATGACAGTATTCTTGAGTACTATGGAAGCGACATAGGAATAAAGATGGCCCGCAAACACATAGGTTGGTACAGTAGGGGGCTTCAAAACTCATCTGAATTTCGTGTAAGAGTAAATAACATAATAGACAGCACAGAGGTGAAAGAAAATATAGTTGATTTTTTTAGTTAAAAACAGATTAAACATACTACCTCATTAGATATATTCAATTTGACTGATCATAGTGCGATGCCACCACACTCTCTTCTTCATCAGAATGTAATTGATAACTATTATCACTCAGCAATTTTTCGTCATAAGTCTCAATATCAAAATATTTTTCATATTTATCTATATTTTCACAAAGCGAAAGTGCTTTCACCTTATTCATAATCAGACCCGTACCAGCAGGAATTAACCTTCCTACTATAACATTTTCTTTTAACCCACTCAAAGGATCACTCTTTCCGCAAAATGCTGCTTCCGTAAGTACTTTTGTTGTTTCTTGGAAAGAGGCAGCAGAAATAAAGGAATTAGTTTCAAGGCTTGCTCTAGTAATTCCCTGCAGAATAGGAAGATAATGAGCAGGTCGTTTTCCAGAGTTATTCATAGCATCATTTTCTCTATCAATTTCCAGCCTGTCGATATTTTCTCCAATTAAGTACATAGTATCACCAGGATCGGTAATTTCTACTTTTTGTAGCATTTGCTTTAAGATCACTTCTAAATGCTTATTATCTATGCGCACACCTTGCAATCTATAAACTTGCTGTATTTCAGAAATCATATAGTGTGCTAACGCTTCTAACCCAAGCACACGTAGAATATCATGAAGATCAGGATCGCCATCCATCAATAAATCACCTTTACGCACAAAATCACCTTCATTGACTATTACATGCTTACTTCTTGATACTAAATACTCAACTTGAGAAGCTTGCTCATCTACAGGTTTAATTACTACACTGCGTTTTCCTCTACGGTCTTTTTCAGAGAGCGTTACATAGCCATCTATTTCACTAACGATAGCATGCTCTTTAGGACGACGTGCTTCAAATAATTCTATAACCTTAGGCAAGCCACCAGTAATATCACGAGTTCTAACTGACTCTCTCGGCGTTCTTGTGATAACATCACCTGCATGAACCTTTTGGCCATCCTGTACATTAAGCACTGCACCAACTGGTATAAAGTAACATGCTTCCACACCACTTGAAAGTGTTATTACTTTTTCATTATCATCAAGCAGTGCAATACGAGGACGTAAATTAGCTACACCAGAGTGCAATTTCCAATCTTTTACTACTCTATTTGATATTCCTGTAGATTCATCCATCACTTCAGTGATTGAAATTCCATCTTTTAAATCCTGGTAAGATATTGTACCACTCTTTTCCGTAATAATAGGTAGTGTATACGGATCCCATTCCGCAACTTTATCACCAATTTTTACTAACTCACCCTCATTTACATAAAGTTTAGCACCATAAGGCACACTGTGCTTCAATTTTTCACTACCAAGGCTATCAATTAAAACGACTTCACAGGAACGGCTTATCACAATTTTATTTCCGTTTTTATCTATAATTATATTACTATTGTTTAGTTTTATTCTAGCATTAATAGAAGCTATAATATTTGAGGATTCAATACCTCTAGTCATTACCCCACCTATATGGAAAGTACGCATCGTTAACTGAGTACCTGGCTCTCCAACAGATTGAGCAGCGATAACACCAACTGCTTCACCTATTGAAACAATTTTACCAGTTGCAAGGTCTCTTCCATAACACAAAGAACACACACCAGGACTTATTTCACAAGTTAAAGGCGATCTAATTTTTATAGCATCAAGACCTGCAATGTTGATTTGCTTTACTTTACCTTCATCAATTAATTCCCCTGCTTTTAATAATAACTCTTTGGTTACTGGGTTATATATATCATTTGCAGCTGTTCTACCCAGTACAACACTCTCTAGAGATGCAACTATAGTACTACCTTCAACTATAGCTCTTACAATAAGGCCATTTTTCGTTTTACAGTCATGTTTTGTAACTATGCAATTTTGAGATACATCAACCAAGCGACGAGTTAAGTATCCAGAGTTTGCAGTTTTAAGTGCAGTATCAGCTAAACCTTTACGCGCACCGTGAGTAGAATTAAAGTATTCAAATACATTTAATCCTTCGCGAAAATTAGAAATTATAGGTGTTTCTATAATTTCACCAGAAGGTTTGGTCATTAACCCTCGCATTCCTGCTAACTGCTTCATCTGGGAAGTAGAACCTCTTGCACCTGAGCTAACCATCATATATATTGAATTGTACTTACTATTTTCATCATACACAGATATCGCTTTTAACATATCATTCGCTATTATATCTGTGCACTTAGACCACTCATCTATAACTTTATTATACCTCTCACTTTTAGTGATTAGTCCGTCTTGATACTGTGCAGAAAATTTCTTAATTTCACCCCTTGTATAATCAACGTGTGTAGCTTTAGTTTCAGGTATGACCATATCGCAACGACTAAAAGAAGTACCAGAAAATGTAGCATACTCAAAGCCAAGTGTCATCAATTTATCAGAAAATACCACTGTAGCACTTTGACCGCAGCTACGATATACTAAATCAACAATACTAGTTATTTCCTTAACTGTTAATACCTGATTTATTAAATCGAAGCTTAGATTCTCATGTTTAGGAAAAATCTGCCATAATATTAAACGTCCAGGAGTTGTACAAATAGTTTTATACTGAATGTTTCCATCGCTATTGATGTATTCCATTTTGTACTTTATATGAGAATGAATATGTAGAGTACCGTTGTTTAAGGAATGCTCAACTTCACAAAAAGAACAGAAAAGTGGTAAATCATCCTCCTTAAGTTGCTGTAAAGTTAGGTAGTATATACCAAGCACTATATCTTTACTAGGAACTATAATCGGTCTTCCATTAGAAGGACTTAAAACGTTATTAATTGACATCATCAACACTCTAGCTTCAAGTTGAGCTTCCAATGAAATTGGCACATGTACCGCCATTTGATCACCATCAAAGTCAGCGTTAAATGCTGTACAAACAAGTGGATGAAGCTGTATTGCTTTACCTTCAATAAGGACTGGCTCAAAAGCCTGAATACCAAGCCTATGTAGCGTAGGCGCTCTATTTAGCAAAACAGGATGCTCTTTTATTACTTCTTCAAGCATATCCCAGACTTCTGGCTTTTCTGCTCTTATTAACTTACTAGCAAATTTAATAGTTGGAGCCATTCCATATATTTTAAGCCTTGAGTAAACAAAAGGCTTGAATAACTCAAGAGCCATTCTTTTCGGTAATCCACACTGATTTAGTTTCAAAGTTGGACCAACAACTATTACAGAACGTCCAGAGTAGTCTACCCTTTTTCCTAAAAGATTCTGACGGAAACGACCTTGCTTTCCTTTCAGCATATCGCTAATAGATTTTTTATATCCAGTAGCGCCAGCTTTATTTACCAGAGCATTACGACGACTATTATCAAAAAGAGAATCAACTGCCTCTTGTAACATTCTTTTCTCATTACGAATCATAATCTCAGGAGGATTTAAACTTAATAATTTTCTCAATCTATTATTCCTATTAATAATAGTTCTATAATGATGATTTAAATCAGAAACTGCAGGTCGACCACTTTCAAGCGATACCAAGGGACGCAAATCAGGTGGTAAAATAGGTATAGCTGTAAGTATCATCCACTCAGGTCTGTTTCCAGACTTGATAAAATTTTCAACAATACGTAATCTCTTTATAATTTTCTTTCTTCTTATTTCAGAAGCAACAGATTCTAACTCCTGTCTTAAATTCTTCCTAATTTCATGTAAATCAAGGCGTGTTAGCAATTCTCTTATAGCTTCAACACCTTGCATAGCTATAAAGCTATCGACCCCATAGCTATCTTTAGCTTCATTATAAGCTTTCTCACTAATAATTTCACCTTTTTCAAAAGAGGAAACAAGGGGATCTATTACAACATAATTATCACTATATAAAATACTTTCGATATCTCTAAGAGACATATCTAATAATGTTCCAATTCTTGAAGGAAGTGACTTCAAAAACCATATATGAGCAACAGGAGATGCAAGCTCTATATGACCCATTCTTTCTCTTCTTACTTTAGAAGATGTAACTTCTACTCCACATTTTTCGCATATACGGCCCCTATGTCTTCTTTTTTTGTACTTTCCACATAAACATTCATCATCATTGACAGGACCAAAAATTTTAGGACAAAATAATCCACCTTTCTCAACTTTGAATGTACGGTAGTTTGCAGTTGAAACATCTGTTATCTCTCCATAAGACATACGTTTAATACTTTCAGGGCTAGCAATGGAAATGCTAACCTCATTAAAAGATTGTGCGATATTAGTGTGAGATATATCTTCAATTACTATGTCATTTTGCTTCAAATCCACATTAAAACACAAGGAACGCAACTCTTTTATCATGACATTAAAGGATTCAGGAATTCCACATTCAAAGTTACTGTCACCTTTTATTACCGATTCATAAATCTTAACCCTGCCATTAATGTCATCAGACTTCACAGTTAACATTTCCTGCAAAGTGTAAGCAGCACCGTAGGCTTGCAATGCCCAACATTCCATTTCACCAAAACGCTGACCACCAAAATGAGACTTTCCTCCAAGAGGTTGTTGAGTAACCAAACTATAAGGTCCTACTGAACGCGCATGAATTTTACCATCTACTAAGTGATGCAACTTAAGCATGTACATGTAACCAACTGTAACTTTGCGATCAAACTTCTCACCCGAACAACCATCATATAATACAACTTGCCCAGAGTTATCCAATCCAGCAAGTTCAAATAGCTTTACTATTTGTTCATCTTTTGGACCTTCAAATACAGGTGCAGTAACAGGAATGCCATCACGCAACTTATACGCAAATTCAATGAGGTGATTATCATTAATATCGCGAATGTTATTACAAATAGATAAATTACTGCCACAACTATAAACCTCAATCAGGAAGTGACGTAAACTACTGTGTGCATCTTTACAAGAGTTGAAATAATTCTCTACTAATGTAGTCAATTCATTATTTAATTCATCCTTATTAGGCGTATCTAAAATAGAAGCCGTTATTTCATCATCATTAATATCCTCAAATTTTTTATTATCAAGATATAATGCTGCAAATTTTTCAAAATCATCATCACTGAGAGATCTAATTGCCTCACAAAAAGCACGTTTGATTTTATTGATCTCATCAAGAATATTGCCTACTTTTTCTCCTAATTTTTTACAAGCCCAACCTACATGCGTTTCCAATATTTGACCTACATTCATTCGCGAAGGAACGCCAAGAGGGTTAAGAATAATATCAATAGGAGTACCATCTTCTAAATAAGGCATATCTTCTACTGGAACAACTCGAGAAATCACACCTTTATTTCCATGTCTACCAGCCATTTTATCCCCTGGCTGCAAACTATGTTTTACAGCAATAAAAACTTTTACTGACATCGACACACCTTGAGGCAGATCATAACCTTCATGCAATTTTTCTACTTTTCGCTTAAAGTTTGTTATTGCATGTGATACTTTTTCATCAAAATCTTTTTTTAAGCTCTCAACTTGCTTAGAAATAGATTGGTTTTTCAATCCTATATCCCACCATCCCTCACGTTCAATAAAATTAATACTTTCTCGATCTTGCGAGCCAGAATTAATAAGAATTTTTCTTAATTCATCATAGAAATATTGATTAATAACATTGATTATATGGTCCCGCTCTTTCTCAAAATCATTTACCTCTTTTTGCTTAATAAGAAACGCCCTTTCGTTTTCTTCTTCCCCTCTGCGTGTAAAGACCTGCACATCAATCACTATCCCTTCAATATCTGGAGATGTATATAAAGAGGAATCCACACAATCAAATGACTTTTCACCAAAAATTGTCATTAACAATTTTGTCTCAGGAGGCAATGAAAGAGAATGCTTAGGTGTAACTTTCCCCACCAAAATATAACCTGGACCAACTCTTGTACCAACCTTTACTATACCACTATCATCCAAGTGATAAAGATTTTCTTCATTAACACCGGGTATGGCACGAGTTATTTTTTCCGACCCTAAAGGAGTGTCATGTACAACACATTCAAATTCTTCTATATGAATAGAAGTAAATAGATCTTTTTTAACAACTTCACTAGAAATAATGATTGAGTCTTCAAAATTATAACCTTGCCAAGACATAAAAGCGACTAGCAAGTTTTGGCCAAGTGCCAATTCACCGTTATTAATAGCAGGACCATCGGCTATCACATCACCTTCCTTAACACAATCACCTACATGCACCAGTGGTTTCTGGTTAATACAAGTATTATGGTTAGAACGCTGAAATTTTCTTAGATGATAAATATCTACATCCAAGTAGTTAATTCCTCCTTTGTCAAAAGCACGTATAACTATAGAGTTACTATCTGAGCTGTCAACTATGCCACCACGTTTTGCTAAAACTACAGCACCAGAGCCAGAAGCTACGAAAGACTCCATGCCAGTAGCAACCAAAGGAGCAGTAGGCTTCAATAAAGGTACAGCTTGACGCTGCATATTTGAACCCATTAACGCTCTATTAGCATCATCATTTTCTAAAAATGGAATTAAAGAAGCAGCAACCGATATTACCTGCTTAGGAGATAAATCAATGTAACTTACTTGATTACTATTTACCATTACAAAGGTACCAGCATACCTACAGTATAACATATCATCAACAAAGCAGTTGTTTTCATCAAGCTTTGCGCTGGTATCGGCTATATAATATAAACCTTCATCTATAGCAGACAGATACTCAATTTGATCAGTAACAACCTTATTAACTACTTTCCTATAAGGACTTTCAATGAACCCATATTTATTAATACGAGCGTATATAGCTAAGCTGTTAATTAAGCCTATATTCTGCCCCTCAGGAGTTTCAATAGGGCAAATTCTTCCGTAATGAGTTGGATGAACATCACGCACTTCAAATCCCGCCCTCTCTCTTGTTAAACCACCAGGACCTAACGCTGACAACCTTCTTTTATGTGTTATTTCAGATAATGGATTAGTCTGATCCATAAATTGAGATAATTGGGAAGAGTTGAAAAAATCTCTTAAGACATTGGTTAACACTTTTGGATTTATAAAATCAGATGGAGAGACTTTATCTAAACTAGAAGTAGACATAGAATCAACTACTGCCCGTCCCAATTTTAATAATCCAGTTCTAAATTGATTTTCTATAAACTCTCCAACTGAACGGACTCTTCTATTTGCTAAATGATCAATATCATCTACAGATCCTTGACCATCACGTAACAATACTATTTTTCTTATAATTTCAATAATGTCTTCATGTGTTAAAGTAGTTAAATTTTCCTCATAATTTAACCCAAGGCAAGAGTTAAGTTTCAATCTACCAATGTTAGACAAATCATAATATTCCGGACTGAAGAAAAGATTACGAAAAAACTCCTCTACTATCTTTAAAACAGGAACTTCACCTGGACGCAAAACCTTATATATTTCATATAGAGCGTTCTCATAAGACATGTTTTCATCTAAGAAAAGTGTGTTTAATATGTAAGGTCCAACAGAAACATTATCTATGTTCAACACTGATATTTTATCTATAGATAATAATTCAAGCTTTTTTATATCCTCTAATTTTATAGATTCACCAGCAGATAAGATTTTTGTAGAACTAGCACTATCTATTAAATCTTCTGCAAGAAATAAACCACATATAGAATCATAAGGAATTAGATACTCTTTCAACCCGTTATCATATAGATTTTTAGCTAATTTTGAAGTAATACGAACATTAGCTTTAAGTAACACATTACCTTCAACATTCTTTAAATCAAAAGGAAGCCTCACTCCCTTGAATTTATCAGGGAAAAAAGGTACTTTCCAGCCACTTTTATGTTTTATATACTCTATTTTTTCATAAAATTTATTAAGTATGTCATTATTTGATAAGCCTAAAGCCTTTAATAAAACTGATATTGGCAACTTTCTCTTTCTATCAATACGAAAATACAAATGATCTTTAACATCAAACTCAATATCAAGCCAAGAACCTCTATAAGGAATAACTCTAGCAGAATAGATCAATTTGCCAGAATTGTAAGTTTTTCCCTTATCACTATCAAAAAACACTCCAGGAGATCTATGCATTTGTGAAACGATAACTTTCTCTACGCCATTGATGATGAAAGTACCTTTATCAGTCATCATAGGCAGTTCACAAAAGCGAACCTCCTGCTCTTCAGCAGATTTTATAACAGTTGCAAGCTTAGAATGATCATCATCTTCTTTAATCTCTTGATATTTTTCAAGAGAAACACCATCCTGCATAATAACAAGACGTATAGAAGCAATAACCTGAGCAGAAAAAGTTATACCACGTTTTATACATTCAGACTCACTATACTTAAGATCATCTACCCTACAATTCAAAAATTCGATAGTAGCCCTATGCAAAGGATCAGATATTGGAAAAATTGTATGAAAGATAGCTTCAAGTCTTTCATTACTCTCATTATTAGGAGTAAAGGAATTATATGACCCCTTTTGGACTTTAACCAAATCCAACAAAGAATCTTTTAAATCAATCGACCTGGAATAAGAAACTCTAGGAACAAAAGGACTAGAAGCACACATATAAGAAGAATCAACCATTAAAATACCTTCACTAATTAAAAGAGCTATATCAACATAAAATTAATATACTAACATTTTATTCAAGCTCAACTTTAGTTGCTCCTGCTTCAATAAGTTTTTGCTTTATTTTTTCTGCTTCGTCTTTAGAAACATTAGCAGTCAAATCTTTGGGTAAAGACTCAACTAATTCTTTCGCTACTTTTAAATTCAATGTAGAATTAACTTCTCTAATAGCTTTAATCACTCCTATTTTTTTGCTTGCATCAATCTCTTTGATTACAACTTTATATTCAGCTTTTTCTTGAGCAACAGGAGCAGTAGCATTATCACTAATAGGCACCCCAGCACCAACAGCTCCACCAAGAAAAGAACCACTAGGCAACCCTATTTTTTCTTCTAGAACCTTTACAAGTTCAGAAGCCTCTAATAGATTTAAAGATAATATTTTATCAACCAAATCACTTGTTACATTATTCATACTTACCACCTTATTTAACAACAAATTTATTTTTTAGAACTACAGTAATCCAAAACTCTCATAAGCCTCATAGAAGATGAATTAATAGACAATGCTAACCTAGCAGGAATATCATAAGATATTAAACGCATAATTTTAACACGCAATTCATCCAAAGAGGGAAGCTTAGCCAATTTGTTAACATCTTCCACTGTTAACAATTCATTTATATGAGCCGCACAAATCACAGACATTTTTTCTTTGTTAGCATTAATAAAATCAACTATTAACTTTGCAGCTTCTACTATAGCGCTAGAGTATATAATAGCAACAGAACCAGAAAATTTATCTGATAAATAAGAAAATTTACCAGTCCTTTCCAAAGCCAAGCAAGCTAGAGTATTTTTAACTACTAACATCCCACCCATTACAGATTTTAGACTATTCCTAAGAATTAATGAATTGCTAACATTCATAGACTTGAAATTTACCAATATTAAGAAATCATTATTTACAAACACATTCATTATGTTTTGTATAAATTCATCCTTATCTTTACGCTTCACAACTTCGCTCCCTTAAATTATATCTTCTACTTTGTTTATTTTATGAGCTTTACCCATAGTTGAATTTAAAAAAACGCTTTTAAAGTAAACTCCTTTCACAGAAGCAGGTTTATTGTCTCTAATTACTTTAAGAAAGGCTTTTAAATTTTCCAGCAAATCATCAATATCAAATTTAATACTTCCTAATTTACCATGAATAACCCCATTTTTATCCGTCCTGAATTTTATTTGACCAGACTTAATGGTTTTAGTAGCTTCCGCAATGTTAGAAGTCACAGTACCAAATTTAGGGTTAGGCATCAGCCCTTTAGCACCCAATACTTTTGCAATAGGAGTGATTTTTGCCATGAAATCAGGAGTAGTGATGCACCAATCAACATTCAACTTTCTACCTTTTTTTATCTCTTCAACTAAATCTTCTCCTCCTGTAATATCAGCACCAGCTTTTTCAGCTTCTAATAAATGTTTATCTTGAGCAAAAACAGCTACTTTAATATTCTTCCCGATACCTTTAGGCAAAACTACTGTACCACGCACCTGCTCTTCAGATTTACGTGAATCTACACCTAAATTGACTGCGATATCAACTGATTCATTAAATTTTGCTGAAGCAGACTCAACAATCTTCTCCAAACACTGCTTAGAATTATCATTATATGTACTCATTTACCTAACCTTCCACAACTTCTATACCCATAGATTTTGCAGTGCCTATAACCATCTTCACTGCTGAATCTTCATTATCCACTTTCATATCAACCATCTTACACTTTGCCACTTTAATGATAGCAGACATAGATAATTTAGCCACTAATTCTTTACCAGAATTACCAGAACCTTTACTTAATTTAGCTTCCTGCTTAAGCAAATAAGCCACAGGCGGACCGCTGACAGTAAAATCATGAGAGCGATCATCCTTTATGGAAATTCTCACTGTTACTAAATCACCTACTTTATAACTAGCGTTAGCAGCGCTAGTAGCTTTATTAAAAGCTTCACAAAATTTAGGAACAGGTATACCACGCGGGCCAAGTACTGAAGCAATTTTCGGTCCTGGAACTGCTTTCCCAGCTTCCATAAGTAAGTTAATCTTAGCAACTATATTACTCATAATTAATCCTCTATTTTCTCTACTTGAGCCAAATCAAGCTCTATTATTGTTGGCTTACCTAAGATTGATACTTCAACATTAATAATTTTTTTCTCGTCATTTACCATATCTACCTTACCAGTAAAATTTTGAAAAAGACCATCATTAATTTTTACTTTTTCACCTTTCTCATAACCATAACTCAACTTTTTCGTTTCTTGAGCATTGTAAAGCGCACTACACATTGAGCGAATCTCATTATCCTCAATCACCTTTGGAACATTACCATTTTTCAAAAATCCATAAACCTTAAGAGATTTTGGTATATTATTAATAAAATTTAATACCTCATCGCATAAATTCATGTATAAAAAGACATAACCAGGAAAGGACTTCCTTCGTTTAGCATTTTTTTTAGATTTTAAGTCCATCTCACTTAATTCTTCACAAGGAATAAAAACCCTATTAAAATAATTATTAATATTCAATCTCATAGAATTTTCTAATATATATTGGCGCACTTTCTCTTCATAATTAGAGGCAACTCTTAAAATGTACCACTTATATCTATTAAATTCCTTACGTTTTAAAATTACCTCATCATCTGAAATCATCTCAAAATTACCAGACTCATCACCACAAAACCCAGTCATTTGATTCAAAATATTTTTGCTTTCATCACACAGATGCATACATATATATACTTCACATAACTCTTTTATATCAGATTTTACATCACATACTGTCTGATAAGGAACAAACACCTCCTTAAAGTAAACAGTATTGGTTGCCAACTCGCATATATCCTTCTCATACCCGTAATCGACTTTAATGATATACCATTTATACTTATATTCCATAAATAATTCCAAATAAAGTCTTAATTACGTAAAGAGACATAAAATCTACGAAGCAAAAGAAAATCGAAAAGCATAATATAACAATTATTACAGTAAACAAAGATGACAATACCTGCTGTTTCTTTATCCAAGCAATTCTCCTTATTTCTTGCTTTATATCGCAAAAAAAAACATACAGGTTTTTTAACATTTCTACCATAACATTAATGCAGGAGCGATAGGAATTGAACCTACAACCTCTGGTTTTGGAGACCAGCGCTCTACCAATTGAGCTACACTCCTATAATTCAAATTTACTCTAAAATCTCCGAAACAACACCAGAACCAACAGTTCTACCACCTTCTCTTATCGCAAAACGCAATCCTTTATCCATTGCTATTGGTACTTGCAATTCCACTTCTATACTTACATTATCCCCTGGCATTACCATCTCCTTTCCATCTAGCAATTTTATGCTCCCAGTTACATCCGTTGTCCTTAAATAAAACTGTGGCTGATAATTTCCAAAAAATGGTGTATGCCTTCCTCCTTCTTCTTTCTTCAATATATACACCTCCGCATTAAATTTCTTATGCGGGGTTATTGTCCCTGGTTTTGCCAATACTTGCCCTCTCACCACTTCTTCTCTCTTTGTTCCTCTTAGTAGTATTCCTACATTGAGTCCTGCACTTCCCTTATCTAGCAACTTCTTAAACATCTCAACACCAGTACATATCGTCTTTTGCGTCGCTTTCAGACCTATTATCTCTATCTCATCCCCTGCCTTTATCTCCCCCTTCTCTATTTTTCCTGTTACTACCGTCCCTCGGCCCGATATTGAAAATACATCTTCTATTGGCAACAAAAACGGCAAATCTACAGGCCTTGGAGGTACTGCCACATACTTATCTAACTTCTCCATCAATTTATCTATTGATTTCTTTCCATACTCACTACTATCATCCTCTAATGCTTTTAACGCAGACCCAACTATCACAGGCACTTTATCACCTGGAAATCCATACTTACTCAGCAACTCTCTCACTTCTATTTCTACCAAACCTATCATATCAGCATCAGCAACATCAGCTTTATTTATATATACCACGATATATCCAACACCCACCTGTTTTGCCAGCAATATATGCTCTCTCGTTTGTGGCATCGGCCCATCAACCCCTGACACTACCAATATCGCTGCATCCATCTGTGCTGCACCTACTATCATATTCTTTACATAATCAGCATGTCCAGGGCAATCAACGTGTGCATAGTGTCTCTTTTCTGTTTGATATTCAACATGCGCTGTTGCTATTGTTATACCTCTCTTTCTTTCTTCTGGCGCTTTATCTATTTGATCATATGCTACAAAATTACCATAATGCTTTGTTATTGCCGCTGTTAACGTTGTCTTCCCATGATCCACATGTCCTATCGTTCCCACGTTTACATGCGGCTTTCCAAATGCTTCTACTATCGCTGTCATAATTACTAACCTTTAATTATACTTTAACTTTAACTCATCAACCACATATTGTGGCACTTGTTCATAACAAGAAAAATGCATACTATACTGAGCTCTTCCCTGAGATATAGAACGCAAAACATTTATATAACCAAACATATTTGCAAGAGGAACCGAAGCAGTAATTATTTTGCTATTATTACCTAAATCCAGCATATCAACAACACTGCCTCTTCTACTATTTATATCACCCATAACATCACCCATATATTCTTCAGGAGTAATGATTTCCACTTTCATTATAGGTTCTAGCATTTTTGGACCAGCTTTATTTGCCATTTCCTTAAAAGCACCTTTGGCAGCAAGTTCAAAAGCCAAAGGACTAGAATCAACATCATGAAAAGCACCATCAAGAAGAGTAGCCTTAAAATCAATCAATGGAAAGCCAGAAATTATACCACCTTCTTTTATCAACTCTAAGCCATTTTGCACTCCAGGTATATACTCTTTTGGAATAGCACCGCCTACAATTTTACTTTCAAACTGAAAGCCAGAACCAGGCTCAAGAGGTTCGAATTTTATTTTAACTTTAGCAAACTGACCAGCACCACCTGATTGTTTTTTATGAGTGTAATCAATTTCAACAGATTTAGTGATAGTTTCACGATATGCAACTTGAGGCGCACCAACGTTAGCTTCAACATTAAACTCGCGCTTCATTCTATCAATAATAATCTCAAGATGCAGCTCACCCATACCTTTCAATATAGTCTGCCCACTCTCCGCATTTACTGACATCCTCAAAGAAGGATCTTCTGCAACTAATCTATTCAAAGCAACACCTAATTTTTCCTGATCCGAGGTAGTTTTCGGTTCTATAGCAGTTTCAATAACAGGATCAGGAAATTCCATACGCTCTAATAGTATAGGAAAATCAGATGAACATAAAGTATCACCAGTAATTGTTTTCTTTAATCCAACTAAGGCAACTATATCACCAACTTTAGCTTCGTTTATATCTTCTCTGTTATTTGCATGCATAAGTAACATTCTACCAATTCCTTCAGTCTCATTCTTTCCAGCATTTAACACAGCAGATTTAGATTTTAACTTACCGGAATAAATACGAATAAACGTCAAGCTACCTACAAATTTATCCGTCATCACTTTAAACGCAAGAGCAACGAATTTCTCTTTTTCTGAAGGTTTGATCTCAATTTTCTTTTCTGAATCTTTAGGATCAGTTCCAATAATTACATCAACATCAATAGGAGAGGGTAAAAAATCAACCACACCATCTAAAAGTGATTGCACGCCTTTGTTTTTAAAAGCTGACCCACATAATACAGGGACAAATTTTCCTTTAATGGTCCCTCTTCTCACACACTTTTTCAATAAATCAGTTGGCAGATCGTTAGATTCAAAGTAAATATTTATCGCCTCATCATCCATTTCAGCTGCAGCATCTAATAAAAGATTTCGATACTCTTGAGCCTTATCAAGCAAATCAGAAGGAATATCTTCATAAGAAAATTTAGCGCCTAATGTTTCTTCTTGCCATATAATAGCTTTCATAGAAATAAGATCGATTATGCCTTTAAAATCTTTCTCACTTCCTATTGGCAACTGAATAACTAAAGGTGATGCGCCAAGCTTCGTTTTTATCATATCGACACATCGATAAAAATTTGCCCCTATTCTATCCATTTTATTAACAAAGCAGATACGAGGAACGGTATATTTATCAGCTTGACGCCAAACCGTCTCAGACTGAGGCTCAACTCCAGCAACTCCATCAAATACAGCAACTGCACCATCCAAAACCCTCAAAGATCTCTCAACCTCAATAGTGAAATCAACATGACCAGGAGTATCTATTATATTAATCCTATGATCATTCCAAAAACATGTTGTTGCAGCAGAGGTAATTGTAATGCCACGCTCCTTCTCTTGCTCCATCCAATCCATAGAAGCCGCACCATCGTGCACTTCACCAATCCTATTTTGTTTACCAGTATAAAATAAAATACGCTCTGTTGTGGTGGTCTTGCCAGCATCTATATGAGCCATTATTCCTATATTTCTATACCTAGATATTAAAACTTCCATACCACAATCAATCAGCTAATATTAAAAACGAAGATGAGAAAATGCCTTATTAGCTTCAGCCATTTTATACTTTTCTTCACACATCTTAAATGCACCACCACATTTATTATAAGCATCTAATATTTCAGACTGCAAACAATAAACAGTAGTTCTACCACTCTTTTTTCGAGCAGCAGAAGTTGCTCTAGCAATCCACCTTAATGCCAAAGAAATTGCTCTATCTTGACGAATTTCAACAGGTACTTGATAAGTTGTACCACCAATACGTCGAGAACGCACTTCTATAGAAGGAGTAACATTTTCTACTGCTGTTTCAAAAATTGATAAGGCATCTTTGCCTATTTTCTTTTCAGCTAAGGACAAAGCACTATAAGCAATCTTTTCTGCAATAGATTTTTTACCACATTTCATAATTATATTAATAAAACGCATAACCAAGACACTACCATAACGAGAGTCAGGGCTTGTTCTTTTTTTTGCTTTATTACGACGTGCCATAAATTTTAACCAGATTTCTTTACACCATATTTTGAACGAGCTTTCTTTCGATTTTGCACACCACGTAGATCAAGAGCACCTCTTATTATGTGATAACGTACACCCGGCAAATCCTTAACTCGCCCGCCACGTATTAAAACAACGGAATGCTCTTGTAAATTATGACCTTCGCCAGGTATATAAGCCGTCACTTCACCGTATCCACTAATCTTTACTCTAGCTACCTTACGTAGTGCTGAATTAGGCTTTCTAGGAGTTGTAGTATATACCTTAGTGCAAACACCCCTTCTTTGAGGATTGCATTTTCCCAAAGCTGGCACCTTCTTCTTGCGAGTTAACCCTGATCTACCCTTACATATTAATTGACTTATCGTAGGCATATACTGTAAATTTAAAACTCTGAAAATAACTAAGTCTTAATTATAAAATAATAAACCTCAATAGTCAATATAAAAATAAACATTACTACTCTAAATAATCTCAGCCTAATTGCTTTGAAAGCTACTGATAATTATATGCTAAAGCGCATATTGGTTTTAATATTAAGAAATTATCACTTGCTGTAGTCGAATTAATATAGATATGGAACAAGTAATATACTGTGATGGCTATCAAAGAATATGCAGAAAATAATCCTTATAATAGAGCCAAGAGTTTCTAACATTAATGCAAAAATACTAACCGAATTACCAGTAAAGCCATATGATTTTTACAATCCTACTCTTGACACTTAGATTTAATGCAGCTACCCTAAGTTCAAAATTCTATACTCAATTTTGCTGTTCTTGCATACAAGGAACACGTTTTTAGAATAATGAAAACAATCAGCGCTTTAATTAAAGAAGGGTCAAAGCTACTATCATCACATAGAATTGAATCACCACATTTGGATTGTGAAATCATCATGCAATACGTACTTGGAGTAGAAAGATCATTCACAATCATGAATCACACCAATCAGGTACCAAGAAACAAAGAGCTTCTATTCTGGAAATTAACAAAAAAAAGAGCAGAAAGATATCCAATATCGCAAATAATAGGTAATCGTGAATTCTGGAGTAAAAATTTTATAGTTAACCAACATGTTCTAGATCCAAGACCAGATAGTGAGACAGTAATTTCAACAGTGTTAAAATATTACCAAAATAAGAAGCAAAAAATAAAAATTGCAGATTTTGGCACAGGCACAGGCTGTTTGTTGATCTCCATACTTAGTGAGTATGAATATGCTATTGGAGTTGGTTTTGAAAAAAGTCTGGAAGCATACAAAATTACCTGCCAGAACACAAAGAAACATAATCTTCTCAACAGAGCTAAAATATTTCCAAATTCGTGGACAGAATGTAGAGATTTATTTGATCTCATAATAAGCAATCCTCCATATATTAAAAGAAGTAAGTTAAAAAATCTGCAAGCTGAAGTGCAAAAAGAGCCAAGAATTGCTCTTGATGGTGGTATCGATGGATTGAGCTGTTACCTGAGTATTTTTCCAATATTGAAAAAGTGCCTTAAAAAAGATGGGTTTGCGATACTGGAAATAGGCGAAGATCAAAGCAATATTGACAAAATAATACCCTTATATGGACTGGCTTTTCAGGAATACGTATACGACTTGGCTGGAATGAAAAGATGCATTGTTGTAAAGCAAGATAAAGAACATGACTAGTAGAACGCTAGCTTTCTAAGAACCTGTTCATAATCTCAAGAAAGGCATAAAGTAAGAAATAGAGTGTATAAATTAGGATATATGAGGAGTGTATACCCAAGCATACGCGTCAAGTTAAAGCAAATTTAGAGAAGTTAAGGTGGATACCCTAGTTTTTCTGTACTTGTCTTTTAATGAAAATTGCGACCAAGTTATGGTAAGCTTTTTGAGAAAAATATTTAAGCCTTTAATTTTATTATTTAGTGCTAAAAATAACTCTCTAACCCGTCTTTTTAGCTCAATAAATGCCTTTGTTAAGCTAAGCTCCGTATTTTTTTTCAGTTCTGTGCAACCCACTATTCCATGAAATATAAGAATTGCACACAATTTGGCATATAGCTCACATAATACTCTGTATGGCTTTCCTCTCAGCTTATCAAGCCTTATATTACTCTTATATAATTTGAACAATAATTCAATTTGCCATCTTATTCGGTAAACTACTAGTATTTGCTCAGCATTAATCTTACTTTTTGGAACATTAGTTATAAATATCGACCAATTTAGTAACTTTTGGTTCCTTTGAGAAGATGTGTATCCATGTGATCTTGCTAACCTATTAGCCTTTCTTCTTCTAGCCATAGCTTGTTCTTCAGTTAGTTTTTTAAATATAATTCTTACTTTAACCCTTGTCTCTTTTCCTAACAATACCTCCTGTTCTAGAAAAGATCGATCTCCCAAATGTTCTAGTAAATCTATTTTTTGACCTGTCTCTATATCATATATGTTAGTATCGGATTTATAACGACTTATGAAATAAGCTCCTATTTCATTGATTTGTTTAAAAGAACTTGGCACAAAATAACCCAAATCAGATATTAGTAAATCGTTGTTCGATATATTGCTTAAATGGCTTCTATAACCCTGATCTGACCTTATTCCTTCAGTTATATTAAGCTGGTCTAATGTCTGATTTAGGTAGTCAAAAACTAATTGTAACTTTATTCCAGACTTAGTATTGCTTTCATAACCACTGTAGCTGGTACCATAACCTTTATACATGTCTTCCATACTGTTAGGTAAGCTAATATAGCTGCTGTCTAATAATTTAACACCTCCAAAGTGCTTCAAGATTCTGCAATCAACTTGTAAGGTATTTTTAAGTAACGTTAAAGATTCATTATACATTCTTTTCATGAATTCCACTGCTTCCTTGGTAAATCTAAAGTCCAGACCTTGTTTTGTTATATTTATCGAGTCTTCATTCAATAATTGACACACTGTCTCTATACTACAATTATCAACCCCTATATTACCCAAAACGATGGCTTTTATGAACGACGAGCCTTTTAGCTTCCTCTTTCTTTTTATGAACCCTGTTGTAGCTGAGATTTTATCTGCTTTTTCATTAAAAAATTCTTTGAGCTTTTTTGAGATGCAAACTATTCTTTTCATTGTATAAGTTCTCCGTTTTCTTTGTTAAATTTAAGAGAACTTATATCTTCTTTTTCTCTTCCTTACACTAAGTTTATTACCACAGTTCCTTAACTTGACGCGTATGGTATACCCAAGTGACATAAGTCGAGAGAAGTTTGAGATTATTTCACCAGATCTGGAGTCTTGTGGAAAAAACAAAACCAAAAAAACTTGATTTGTATGATATATTTTGCGGAGTGTTGTACGCCCTAAAAAGTGTTTATCAGTGGAGGATGCTACCAAAAGAGTTTCCCAAAACGGCGCAATTGTTATGATTATTTCAAAAATGGAGTGAAAAAGTAAAAGGAAATAAAAAAAAGTATTTTGGAGTGCATGTTAAAAAAAATAGTTAGTGTGGTCCGACAAAACAATGTTTGGAAAGAAAAAACCAGCTTTTGCATAATTGACGCTCAGAGTGTAAAGAACGCAGACACTGATGAAGAAAAAGGCTATGACGCTGGTAAAAAAATCTCAGGAATAAAACGCCATATCGCACAAGATATAGATGTTTGCTATTTATTCTTAAGCTTATTAAATAGCATTTTACTTTTTTAGTATGTAGAGATTTTCTAGAAATTATTCTATTGAATTCTATGATATTATTTTTTGTAGCATTGTTATACATACCATAAGAGTGAACTGACGAAATTTGTAAAGTAGCTTTATGGCTTAGCTACATGATACTAACACTCAAGTAAATTTTCATCAATGGCGCAATTTGCTATGTCTATATCTCACATAACTTACAACTTGCTTTACTCCTTTTACTTTTCTTGCAATTGCTATTACAGCTTTTAATTCTGCCTTATTTTGAGCTATGCCCATCAAATAAACGACTCTATCAACTGTATTAACACTATAATTAATTGATTTAATATTTCTTTTTCCCAAAAGCCTTGTGCTTATCTCTGCTGTTATCATACCATCTACAGTAACATCTAGCATAGAAGCCATTTTAATTGGTGTGACTCTTATTTCATTTATCACTTCTTTAATCTCTTTTTGCTGCCAAGCTATTTTCTCTGCTGTGAGTTGCTTTTCATGATTATCAACATTTCCAATGAGTAATACTCTTCCTTCACTCACTTTAACTTTTATAGATGAGAACAGTCCGTGTTTTAAGAGTCCCTTATTGATTCTTATTACTATAGTTGTATCATCAATAATGTTTCCCAAGGATTTATCTTGCATTGTTATTGATGTAGCCGCTGCAGTTGCTGTTACCACTATACCACTTACAAGAGCCGTACAGCCACTCTGTGTAATCAGAAAAATTGCGAGTAAGAAGCTTGCTATTAATCTCATTATTAATTTCCAGAGTTTAGAGCCTTAATTAAAGAATATTAATAAGCTTTTTTTATTGTGTAAATACTATAAATTGAATAAGCCTTGAATATTTCTAAGACAGTACTTATCTTAATAGTGTTAGTTAAAGTAATTCAGGCTTAGATTCATAGTGGAGTTAACCAGTATTATAAGTTCAGCCTGTGGTACTAAGATCTAATCTTTAAATTGTATAAGATGACAGAAGTGGTTATCTATAAGTTAATGAAGGGCTCTTGCGGATATGGCGAAATTGGTAGACGTGCCAGGTTTAGGTCCTGGTGAGCTTGCTCGTGGGGGTTCAAGTCCCTCTATCCGCACTTAAAGTCATGTAACTCAGGTTTTAAGAGAAAATTTATAATCACTAAGTACACTTTTGTTTGTATAAGAACCTGTTCTTAAGGATTGTATTTAACTTAAATTCTGGTAAAGTGGCTTTATTAAAACATAAATAAAATATTGATAACAGGTTGTAATGTCTAGTAATATACCTCAAAATGCAGTCGAAGCAGATACATTAAGTAATATATATACCTATAAGGAACTTAGTGTAGATAAACTAAAGTATGAGTATGAAATCACAGTTAGTAGTGATTATATAGAACAAAAGATAAACTCTAGATTACAAGAAATAGCGAAGAATGCAAAATTGCCTGGATTTAGATCAGGAAAGATGCCTTACGATCTTGTTGTTACAAATTATAAAAACGAAGCTTTGGAATATGTGATAAACGATACGATTGACTATTGCTCAAGTGATTTAATGAAAAAAATCGAAGTTAAGTCTCACATCCATCCTAAGGTTGATATTATGTCATTACCAAACCTGGATAAAAAGGATGAAAAAGGCGACTTTCTGTACAAATTATCTTTTGAATCGATGCCAAAAGTGCCAGTGATAGATCTTGATAAAATAAATTTGAAGAAAGTTAAGGCAAAAATCAAAGAGGGAGACATAAAAGAATTTATTGATTCTATAAAAACAAAATTTCCTAACTTTGTCTCTGTTGATGATGTTTCTTATCAAGCAAAAAACGAGGATAAACTGATAATTGACTTTGAAGGGCGAATTAGAAATAAGCTCTTTCAAGGTGGAAGTGGCAAAAACTTTACTGTTAATTTAGGATCTGGAACATTTATAAATGGTTTTGAAGATCAATTAATTGGCATGAAAAAAGGGGAAACAAAAAGCTTTAAGTTGAGATTTCCTGAAGATTACCAGGTAATTTCCCTTGCGGGGCAGGAGGCTGCTTTTTCTGTTCGAGTCAATGATATTCAGATTGCCAAAGATTTGCAAAGTGATAATGAAATAGCTAGGGGAATTGGTTTTGAAGATCATTCTTCGCTAATAAATCATGTAAAAGAAGTAATTGATAATCAGTGTAAAAAAATGGAAGATCTCTTAATTAAGAAAGAGCTATTTGATTGTTTGGATGCTAGTTATAGTTTTGATTTGCCTATAGAAGTAGTAAAACAGGAACAGCAGAGAGTGGAAAGAGAGTTGAATGCTAAAGGTGATTCTTGTAAAGAAGCTGAAAGACGTGTAAAGCTTGCAATGCTATTTATGGAGTTCAGTAAAGAATATGAAATATCATTAACTCAAAATGATATTATGAACGTTATTGTAAATCAATATGTCAGTAAAGATGTATCATTTGACAGAGTATTTAAACATTTTAAATCAGATGGACAATTTCAGGAATTAGTTAGAGGGCAAGCGCTTGAGTATAAAGTGACAGATTATATGATAGAAAAAGTTAGTAAAGAAGAACAGATTGTTTCTGTGAAAGAATTAAAGGAATTATTTGATAATATTTGATAGGAAAAGGTATGACTCTTATACCAATTGTAGTTGAACAAACTAGTCGCGGTGAGCGGGCTTATGACATATATTCAAGGCTAGTAAAAGAAAGAATAATTTTCGTAACTGGCCCTATTGAAGACAACATGGCCAGCGTAATAGTAGCACAGCTTTTATTTTTAGAATCGGAAAATCCCGATAAAGACATTTGTATGTATATTAACTCACCAGGTGGTGTTGTAACTGCTGGTTTGTCGATCTACGATACAATGCAGTATATAAATCCAGACGTTTCAACTTTGTGTATAGGTCAAGCTGCATCTATGGGTTCTTTGTTGCTTACAGCTGGTGCGGAGGGTAAACGTTACTCGCTACCTCATTCAAGAATTATGATACATCAGCCATCTGGTGGTTATCAAGGTCAAGCAACTGACATAGAGATACATGCTAATGAAATTTTGCGAGTTAAGAAAAAACTAAATCAAATTTATGAAAAACATACTGGAAATTCACTAAAGAAAATTGAAGGAATGATGGAAAGAGATAAATTCATGGATCCTGAAGAAGCAATGAAAATTGGCTTAATTGACAGAGTAATAGCTGAGCGTAAAGATATGAAGATTGAAAATATTAAAGTTAAACAAAAGGTAGTTTAATGGATAACAATAATGATTTACACTACTGTTCTTTTTGTAACAAGGCACAAAACGAAGTAGATAAATTGATTACTAACTCTTCAGATGGTTTAAAGGTGTTCATTTGTAATGAATGCATAGAGTTATCCCATAAAGCAATAAGTCAAAAGAAAGAGAGAGCTTTTAATTCAGATCATATATCTGATATGAAGCTATTACTAAAGAAACCTGAAGATATAAAAAATTTTCTTAGTAAGCATGTTGTAGGTCAGGAACATGCGCAACACGTTTTATCTGTGGCTATGTATAACCATTGTCAATCCATGGTGCAACTTCATTCTATAAGTGATATTGAAATTGAGAAGTCAAATATAATGCTTATTGGCCCTACTGGTTCTGGTAAGACTTTGCTAGCAAAAACACTTGCTAAAGTTTCAGATGTGCCATTTGCTATGGCCGATGCGACAACTTTGACTGAGGCAGGTTATGTAGGTGATGATGTAGAAAGCGTGTTGTCACGTCTATTACAAGCTGCAAATTATGATGTTGCAAAGGCACAGCATGGTATAGTGTTTATCGATGAAATAGACAAGATCACAAGAAAGTCTGAAAGCGCTTCAATAACCCGTGATGTTTCAGGTGAAGGGGTCCAACAAGCTCTACTAAAAATCATGGAAGGTACGGTTGCTTATGTTCCTCCACAAGGAGGGCGAAAACACCCGCAACAAGAGTTTATACAAGTAGACACTAGTAACATACTATTTATTTGTGGAGGAGCTTTTGAAGGCCTAAATAAAATTATTGAGGCAAGAAAAAAGGGAACATCAGTTGGCTTTGGAGCAGATATAAGTCAGTCTAAAGCACAAAAGAAAAAAAATGCTTTACGCGATGCTCAACCTGAGGACTTAATCAAATTCGGTTTGATACCCGAATTTGTAGGACGGGTTCCAATAACTGCTGTTCTAGATGAGCTGGATCACGAGGATTTAATACATGTGTTGACAGAGCCAAGAAATGCGCTAGTAAAACAATATAAAGCATTGCTTGCATTTAGTAAAGTAAACCTTGAGTTTTCAGATGAAGCAATATCAGCTATTGCTAAAAAAGCTATAAGCTATAAAACAGGTGCAAGGATGTTACGTGCTATCTTAGAGTCACTTTTACTTGATGTTATGTATATATCCGGCAACGGAGGTTTTGAAGGTAGCACTATAACGGTTACTAAGAAAATGGTAGAATTAGGCAAAGCGACGATTAATCATAATAATAAGGGTAGTGTTATAACGGTTAATGATTAATTTGAGGCATATATTATGAGTATTGGACGTGCTGTAAACTTTAATTCTACTGTATTACCAGTATTACCTCTAAGAGATGTAGTAATTTTTCCAAATATAATGTTGCCTTTATTCGTAGGTAGAGAAAAATCTGTTCATGCACTAGAGTATGCAATAAGTAGCAGTAGTCACCAAAACGAGATTTTTCTCATAGCACAAAAAGATGGTTCTATTGATAATCCAGAGCCAGAGAATCTTTATGAAGTAGGCGTGTTAGCAAACATTATACAACCATTAATAAAACTGCCTGACAATGCAGTAAAAGTCATGATTCATGGGGTAAGAAGGGGAAGAGTTATAGAATATATTAGCTCTCACACTTTGTTACAGGCCAGAGTAGCGTTAGATGGTCATTATGAGTATGGAGAAAATGAAGATAATATTGATTTAGAAGCTTTAAGGCGTTCTGTTATAGATGCATTCGACAATTGGTGTAAACTAAGCAAGAAAAGTCGACCCGAGATTATTATTGACCCCATTGATCAAGTTAAAGAGGTTAATCAAATTGTAGATATGATAGCTTCGCACTTAAATATAAAGGTATCAGATAAGCAAAACATACTTGAAGTTTATAACCCAAAAGAGCGTTTAAAAAAAGTTTTTGCTCTTATTGAGAGAGAAATAAGTATTTTGAGTGCACAAAACCGCTTGTATAAGACAATTAAATCACAGGTTGAAAGTACTCAAAAAGTTTACTACCTTAATGAGCAATTAAAAGCTATACAGAAAGAATTAGGTGAGTTTGAAAATGGAGATGAAGGGAATATACTCAATGAATTTGAAAAAAAGATAAATGAAACAAAGCTTTCTGAGGAAGCAAAAAAGAAAGCCATAACTGACTTAAAGAGATATAAGAAAATGAATCCCATTTCTCCTGAAGCAACAGTTATATCTAGTTACTTGCATTGGTTGCTTGATTTGCCATGGAGAAAGTACAAAGATGCAAAAATTAACTTAAATGCGGCTGAAAAAATCTTAGATGAAAATCATTATGGCATAGAGAAAGTAAAAGATAGAATAATAGAATTTTTAGCAGTATTAAAGAGAGTAAAAGAGATAAAGGGTCCTATACTTTGCTTAGTTGGACCACCTGGTGTTGGTAAAACTTCTTTAGCTAAGTCTATGGCAAAAGCAGTAGGAAGAGATTTTGTTCGCATATCTCTTGGTGGTATACGTGATGAGTCTGAAATACGAGGACACAGAAAAACTTATATTGGCTCAATGCCTGGTAAAATCATTCAACACATGAAAAAAGCTAATTCATGCAACCCGCTTTTTCTGCTTGATGAAATAGATAAGATGGGTTCTGATTCGCGTGGTGATCCTGCATCTGCATTACTTGAGGTTTTGGATACTGAGCACAATAAACACTTTACGGATCATTACTTGGAAGTTGAATTTGATCTTTCAAGTGTAATGTTTGTAGCTACGGCAAACAGCTTAAATTTGCCACATCCTTTGCGTGATAGGATGGAAATTATACAATTATCTGGATATAGCGAAGATGAGAAGATCAGTATTGCTACGCATCACCTTATTCCAAAATTAAAAAAAGAGCATGGTTTGCATCAGAAGGAGTGGAAAATAACTAATGAAGCATTATACGAGTTGATACGTTTATATACACGTGAGAGCGGCGTGCGAAGCATGGAAAGGGAACTTGCAAAGCTCATGAGAAAAGCAGTTAAAGCAATATTAACTGATAAAAATAAGAAAATATCCGTAGAGGTTGGTAATTTACAAGATTACCTAGGGGTACGTAAGTATACCTTTGGCATTGCAGAAAATGAGAGTTTGGTAGGGGTAGTAACTGGTCTCGCCTATACTGAAACAGGTGGTGATATTTTAATGATAGAGTCAGCCCTAATTCCGGGCAAGGGGGAAATAAAATACACAGGAAAGCTTGGAGAGGTTATGCAAGAGTCTATAAAAGCTGCGTATAGTTATGTGCGATCAAATTGTTTATTTTTCGGTATAAAACCCGAAAAATTTCAAAATAATGATATACATTTGCATGTACCTGAGGGTGCTGTGCCAAAAGATGGTCCCTCTGCTGGCAGTGCAGTATGTACATCTATTGTTTCTCTTATGACAAATATACCAGTTAACAAAAGTGTTGCTATGACAGGTGAAGTAACATTGCGTGGTAGAGTGTTGGCTATTGGGGGTTTGAGAGAAAAATTGCTTGCTGCGCTAAGAGGATCAATCAAAACTGTGATTATACCAAGTGAAAATGAGAAAGATATGCAAGAGATTCCTGCAAATATAAAAGAAGAAATCAATGTAATTTTTGCTGAGAATATTGATGAAGTTATAAAAGTTGCTTTGATGCACCCTATTACTTCAATTAAGGATAATACCTTCCCTTCATCAGAAACATTAAAGCACTAAATTGAAAAGGTTTATGCAATTTTCGTTTCTTTTTTTTAACCTCAAAGCTCTGATTTGAATATATAAATTACAAGTAACATATATGGCAATTTCATAAGTTCATTTTTCAAGCATATATTGCAATATCTCACTAGCAATTGCAACATCTTGGCGTGGAGTTTTACCATGTTCTATAAACACTGAGATTGCATAGCGCGGATCATGGTAGGGGCCATAAGCGATAAACAATTTATGACTTTCACCTTTAGAGTTTATCTCTGGTGTACCGGTTTTGCCAGCAATTTGTATACTGCCTAGTCCTTTTCTATAGTTAGAATTCACCACGTCAAACATAGCTTTTCGAACCACACTAAGATGCTCATGATTCACATCAATATCAAGAAAGTCTTGCCCTGATTTACTCATCTCAATGTGGGGAATTACCTCCTTTCCTGTTGCAACCCTCGCTGCAAGAACCGCAAGCTGTAATGGCGTTGTAAGTAAATACCCTTGTCCTATAACTAAGTTAATGGTATCACCTAAATACCACTCTGAATATAGCTTGCGTGCACGCCAATTCATGTCAGGCAACAATCCCGGAGCTTCTTCCTTAAACATTCCAATTAATGGTCCACTTCCTATACCAAATTTGCTAGCCATTTCTAGTAGAGAATCTACATTTATTTTTTTTCCTATATTATAAAAGTAAGTGTTGCATGAGAAGGCCATTGCCTCGTTTAAAGATACATATCCATGGACTTTGCTTTTTAGGCAACGAAATTTTCGTTCACCTATTTTCATATAGCCCCTACACGAGAACTTTTCTTCTGGTGTTATTATTCCATCTTTTAAACCCGCAAGCGCATCTATTATTTTAAATATTGAACCAGGTGGAATTTGATATGATAATGCACGGTTTACAAGCGGTAACGAAGGAATATTTAAACTTTCCCAAGTTTCATTTGATAATCTGCTAGTGAAAAGATTATTATCGTAAGAAGGTGAGTTATACAATGCTAAAATTTCTCCGTTATTTACATCAATTACCACTGTGGAACCTTGGTGGTCTTTAAATATCTCTGCGATTTTTTTCTGTAAATCAACATCAATTGTCAGCTGTACATCTTGTCCGTCTTGTTGAGGTATGCTAGACAACTCTCTCATGATACGCTTCTTAGAATTTATTTCCTGCTCAGACTTGCCTGTCCTGCCTTTTAATATATCATCATATGTATATTCAATGCCACTAACCCCTGCTTCGTTTATGCCTTGCTGTCTTTTCGTGTATCCGATTATATGAGAACATATCGAACCAAATGGGTAGTAACGTTTATAAAGAGCAGTTATTCTTCTTTCTGATGATTTTATCGCATCAGGTTTAATTTCTGATAACATCTGCAAGTCAACTTCCCTAGTAAAGGTTTTCTGCCCATCAAATAAAACAATATACGAAATTTTGTTTACTGCGAGTTCAACGCTATTCCTATCCAAAATCCTGCCTCGTTTAGGCACAATAGTAACAACTTTTATCCTATTATTATTGGATAGCACTTCATATTTTTGTCTATCTCGTACTTGTAAAGTATACAACCTACAACTAAAAATAGCAGAAATAGTAAGCTGAATACCACCTAATATGAATGCCCTGCGGTTGAAGACCTTGTTTTTTGTCCACATAGAATTCCTTTAGAACGCACTCATTCTCCTTTTATTGACACATTTCTAGCTTTCACTACATCACAAACCCTTTCTTCCCACTCACTTAAGGTAACAAGTTTGTAACCCGATTTTTTTAGTATTTCAATAATCTGAGATAAAGCTTCAACTGTATTTGATTTGTTATCGTGATCATGGAACAATATAATCGCTCCATTGTGTACATTGCTTAAAACTCTTTCAACCAGAATTTCTGATTTATCGCCTTGCCAGTCCAGAGAATCAACTGTCCATAATATGGAATACATATTTAATCGATTAGTATTTTTGATCAAATTATCGTTATGACATCCATATGGTGGACGAAACCATTTTACATTCTGTTCTGTTGCATTTTTAATTGCCACATTTGTCTTTTCCAGTTCTTGCAATTGCTCCTCACTTGAAAGTGATGTCAACTTCCTATGCGACCAAGAATGATTACCTAATTCATGACCTGCTTTATGGATTTTGTTTACTATTTCAGATGTTTTTTTATTTATACGCTCACCAAGCACAAAAAATGTCGCTTTTGTTTCATTGCTCTCCAGAATATTAATAATATCTCCTGCTCTATTATAAGACGGTCCATCATCAAACGTAAGTGCAACGAACTTATCTTTGTTATTCAATAATTTCTTTATATTACTTAAATTTCTATATGAGAGATCCAAATCACAACTGAGCCCACGATATGGTAAGTTAAAGTTACAATCACTACAGAAAACTGTGCTTGAATATAGCAAAAGAAAAGCGATTATTCTTATAAACATATATAATCAGCAAAGTGATAGAGTACTACACTTTTTTGCTAAATTAAACCACTTTTAGCAGCTACTGTTTACTTCGTTACTTTGTCAATATATTATATTAATAACTTTATATAATATAGTATGATTGCAAATATAAATACCGTTGCTCTTCAGGGACCAGCACAGTAAATATTAATGCACAAATTCACATGGCAAATGGTATTCCAGCTTTTAAAGCAACAAGGACAACATTGCAAACTTAGAGTTCAAAAGGGTTATTCCTCGAGAACTACTGCGTCAGAAAGCTGGCGTTGAATTTGTATATAATGTTGATCTTGGAGGTTTTTATGAATAATAGTGAGAGAAAAGAGAAATTAGAAATTCGTATTCTATCAAGCAGAGGTAGGTCTTTGCTTGACCATGAGCTACTGGAACGTAATCTATCTGCATACACAGAAGGAAGAGAAGTTGCCAAAAAGCTAATGGAGCTCTTTAGTAGTTTAGGAAGGGTAATTAATGCTGATCTTCACGAGCTAAAAAATGTTACAGGAATGAACGATGGAGCAATAGCAAATATCTTTTGCCTGAAAGAGATTTTCGATAGGATACTGAAAGGTAAGTTAAAAAAGCTGTCGATTCTTGATAACAGAGAAGAGCTACTAAAATACTTTAAAACAGCAATAGGGCAGTCACGAAAGGAAAGCTTGCGAGTAATATACTTAGATCGAAGTGGTCATTTGATATACGAGTATATTCAAGACTGTGGAACTATAGACAGAGTACCTCTATATGTGAGAGAAATAATCAAACAGGGATTACTGATCGATGCATCATCTATTGCAATTTCACATAATCATCCAAGTGGAGATACAGAACCATCAAAGGAGGATGAGGATAACACACTTACATTAGCTGCAACCTGCGAAAATGTAGGAATGAAATTAATAGATCACATAATCGTAACACAGAAGAGCCACTTTAGTTTTTATGATAGTGGTTTATTGTAATCTGTAGACCGGAAGGAAAGTTCTCCAACTTTCCTTCTTTTTTTCTACTTCATAAATTAAAAAATTCAATATAAGCTTGAGCAGCTAAAATTAGTAATGAAAGGTGGAATTAGGCAAAAAAATAAAAGAGCTTAGATTATACTGTGGTTTAACACAAACTGAGTTGGGAAAGAAAATAGGCGTTTCGTATAGACAAATACAAAGGTACGAAAATAGTTCAAACCAAATTTTGGCCAGTAGGCTATACGACTTAGCAAAAGCACTATCGATTAATGTGGCTGATTTTTTTACTGATGTGCATGTCGACTCACATGAAACTTATGATGAAGAAATACTAAAATTAGTCAAAGGATATAATGAAATTAAAAGCAAAAGGTTACGTAGCGTAGTTTATATATTGGTAAAATCTTTTTCTCAAAGTTACAATGAGAGTTAGTATTGCTTCAATACCTCAGTTAATATATTAATAAATGATTGTACAAGATGAACAACATCCTATTGATAAACAAATAGGTGAAAGAATAAGGAAGAGAAGGTTAATATGCGGTTTTAGCCAAAGAGACTTAGGAAAAAAGCTCGGAATTTCATTTCAGCATATACAAGGATATGAAACTGGAGAGGTAAGGCTTGTAATTGATAGATTGTATAATTTGGCAGAAGCTTTGTCCGTTGATATGTCATATTTTTTTACCAAAGCTTCTGAAGACTTACACGATAAGGCCTTTTGTAGCGATGTGGGTAGTGAAGAAATATCAAGGCTAGTGAGGGAATACAGGAAAATTAAGGATGAAACGTTGCGTGATATTGTGCATTCAGTGATAAAAGCGCTTGCCAATAAATAATATTGCCTGAATATATCTTCAATCCACTTCTACAAGCAATGCTAGTTAAGGTAAATTTTTTATGGTAATCTTGATTAAATTCCAAGAACTACTTTACTTTGCAATAATTATGGCTATGTAAAACATAGCCATCAATCAAAAACGTCCTACAGATGTCGTTTTATCATTTTTTAATTTATCTACCCAAGAAAAAGTCTCACTACTCTTAGAATTTGGATCGCCCCATCTTCCACACCTAGTAAAACTGCCTTTTTCTACTGCTTCTTTAACAGACATGCCACCAAATAAACAACCTTGTCCTACGATTTCTCCTATTTTTTGCAACTCATTCCACATTTCTTCATCTTCTACCTCAACTTGTACTTGATGATAGTCTTCTGTGTCATGATATACCATTAAATTTAGCTCTCCTAGGCTAGTGCAAAGTGTTACTGTAAAAGCACTGCTATCTGATATATCCACGTAGTTTCTTTTGCCGTCTTTCCCAGTTTTGACTTCAACTTCACCATTACCTATTTTTAGGATATTGCCACCAAGGTTTAAGTCTCCTTTACTTAAGCCCAAATTTTTTGTACCTTCTACAACTTTTGCGACATCAACTATGCAGCTATGTGAAAATTCAATATAGAAGATTTTATTATCGATTTCTACATCTTCAACAGTTCCTTCTATAGTAGCGTTCTCTCCAACTTCCCTGAGCTTTTTGAGTAGACTATACATTTGTGGCTCAATTTCTTTTTGCACTTTTTCAGTTATTTTATTATCAACTTGTACATTAAAATCTGCTCCATGTAAGGCTAACTTTCTGATTATATCTTCTTGTTTATTTTCTTTGAATTCATCACGATACATCTTAAACATTGTAACGTTAGCGAAGCTAAAGCCATTTTTATTGGCAGCATTTATTCTTATTCCTAAATCCAAAGCTTCATCAACAACTTTACTTAACTCGTTTATATTTTTAGCTGCAATAGCTTTTTCCAAGAATTCATTTAGTTTCATATTTTCATATTCACTTAGCCTTATCTTGGATAAAGCTGATCGAAATGGATTGAGCTCCTCAGGATATGACAAGACAGGTAGTTTACTGATCTTTTTATTTGCTGTTGGAGCAGCTTTTATAAAATTAGGTAACAACCCTTCTTTTGCTATTCGCTCTACCGCTTTTAACATTTTACTAGACAATTTTTTACTTTTTATTTTTTTCATTGTAACCCTCACTTAATCTTATTATTATTCGATCATAACGTGATAAATGTTATTTAATTGTTAACACTATACGACTTATTGATTTACTATAAATTATAGTAACAAATTTTACGGGCATTTACACTAGAAAAACATATCTCGTAAAAATTATTTCAGTTTCAACAAAAATGGGGTATTATGATTGTAAAATTAAAAGAAATGGACCTCCTGTCTTACTCTACTGAAAAGCTGAAAAAGCATTGTCAGCTACTTGATGATGAAGAAAAAATAGTTCTATATGAGCAGCTGCTAGACAAGGCTAAAGATATACTTGAAAACTCAAGAGATGATATTGCAAAGTTGAAAGAGGTAAGCAAAGCAGTTGTAGCAATAGAGGAAACTACCGATAAGCAGTTACTAGAAAAGTTTAATGATGATCACCCGCTAAGAGAAGTGGACATTTTAATCTACTCTCCTCAAGGAAATACTGAATATCTATTCAGCATAGATAACTCATCAGAGCTTTATGATTTAAAAGAAGATAAAGAAAAAGCTCTTTATAATGCAGTAAAGTTAAATGATGTTGAGCTTGTAAAAAAGCTGCTAATGATCCTTTCACCTACAGAAGTAAGTAATTTTGACACGAAATACTTGGAAGAATTGAAAATATTGCTGTCAGGAATTCACAAAGAATTGCAATTATCACAAGATATGAAAAATTATCTTGAGAAGACGATAAAGTTCTATAGTTTTTTATGTAGTAATTTTAACTTACTAGTTACAAATCCTACTGACGTAAAAGCCATAATTGATCTATTTGCTGCTCAACCAAATATTGATTACCAAATAGATAAGCTTCTACTTTCTTTTATTGTAAGAGATGTTGAGGAAAAAAAGCTAAACTCTGAAATTAGTCATATGATAGAACTTCTTGAGCAACACGAAAGATTTGCTGAGCTCGAATACAAGGTTAGAAGATTAAGATCAGAGTTTGCAAGTGGCAAAAGCAGATACTCGGCTGAAGTAATACGAAATAGCATTGCAGAACGAGAAAAAGAGATGAGGGAAATTGAGAAAAAATACGTAAGGCCAAACGATTTAATTAGCGAGAGGCAGAAATTATTAAAGCAATTACTTTGCTAGCTTTTTTTCCACTTCATAAAATTTGTTGTAAATTTGAATAAGAGGTGAAAAGTGCAATTAGGTAAAAAAATAAAACAACTTAGGTTAGATCGTGCTTTGACACAGACCGAATTGGGAAAGAGAATAGGTGTTTCGTATAGACAGATACAAAAGTACGAAAATGGTTCAAATTGTGTTTTGGCCAGTAGATTATATGATTTAGCAAAAGCACTATCGATAGATGTTGCTAACTTTTTTACTGATATGCACACTGACTCACATGAAGCTTATGATGAAGAAATACTAAAGTTAGTCAAAGGATATAACGAAATTAAGAGCAAAAGGTTACGTAGTGCAGTTTATATATTGGTAAAATCTTTTTCTCAAAGTTCTAACGAAAGTTAGTATTACTTTAATATATGAATTAGGATGTCAATAAATGACTGTACAAGCTAAACAACATCCTATTGATAAACAAATAGGGGAAAGAATAAGGAAAAGAAGGTTAATGTGTGGTCTCAGCCAAAGAGACTTGGGAAAAAAGCTTGGAATTTCATTTCAGCATATACAAGGATATGAAACTGGGGAGGTAAGGCTTATAGTTGATAGGTTGTATAAATTGGCAGAAGCTTTGTCAGTTGATATGTCATATTTTTTTACAAAAACCTCTGAGGATTTACATGATAAGGCTTTCCATAGTGATGTGAGCAGCGAAGAAATATCACGATTAGTAAGAGAATATAGAAAAATTAAGGATGAAACTTTACGTGATATTGTTCATTTAGTGATAAAGGCTCTTGCTAATAAATAATGCAAACTTACAAGTATAAAAGAGTATGATCTTTTTAAAATAAAGGTTTACGCCATAAAATATTTGGGATATATACAATACTTAGAATATTGACTGATAAAGTTTTTTAGCGGTCTTAGTGAGGATTTGTTAATAGAGATTCTGGAGGCTAGAGATGACCATATCTGGAGATATAATAGAGGGTATAAAGCGTAATGATAAGAACGCGATAGGAAATAACTTTACTATTGTTAGCCAAGATGGCTGGGGCTTACTCCACTATGCAGCTAAGTTTGGCAGCTTAGAAGTAGCAAAATTTTTAGTAAATGATCAAGGCGTAAGTTTTAATACTAAAACTAACGATGGAAACAAGCCCATTCACATTGCAGCTGATTTTGGACATAAAAATATTGTAAAGTTTTTTCTTGATAAAGGAGTAGAAGTTGACGAGAAAGGCAAGGATAATTGGACACCTTTACATTATGCTACTAATAAAGGGTACCTAGAGATTGTAAAGCTTCTAATAGAAAAACAACAACATATTAATTCTAAAACCATGGATCAATCAACTCCATTGCACTATGCTGCAAAGAAAGGGCATTTATCAATTGTGGAATTTCTCATAGCAAGAGGAGCAGAGATTAATGTTAAAAACTCTGATAACGAAACACCACTGAAACTTGCAAATGATGGAGGACATGAAGAAGTTGCAAGCTTACTAAGAAATGAACTACTGCTTGCTGTTGTAAAGAAAAGAGAACGAAACGGAGTGGAAACTCAGCTTGATAACGGTGCCAATATTAATTATGCAAGTCAAAACAATGGCTGGATGCCACTGCACTATGCTGTTGATGATAGTCCTGAGGACCTCAACTTTATCAAATTTTTAACAGAAAAAGGAGCAGATATTAATGCTAAAGATTCTGATGGGAATAAACCATTACATATTGCATCTGATCATGGATACAGAGATATCGTAAATTTCTTTCTTGATGAAAAGGGGTTAAGCGTTAATGATCAAGGTAAGGATAGTTGGACACCGCTGCACTATGCTGCTAATAAAACTCATCTAGAACTTGGAAAAGCTTTAGTAGAGAAAGAAGGTATTGATATAAATGCTAGAGACAAGGGTAGAAAAACACCACTTCATCATGCGGCTAGTAAAGGCTATTTAAATTTCGTTAAGTTCTTAGTAGGGAAGGGTGCAAATATTAATGCCGAAGACGCTAAAAGTGAAACTCCACTCCAACTTACCAGCGATTCAGATGTTAAAAGGGTTCTGCTAGGTAAAATGTTAATTGATGCTGTAAAGCAAAATAATATCCAAAAAATTAGAGAATATATTGGTATTGACCATGCAAGTGTTGATTATTCAAGTGAAGAGAATAAATGGACACCGTTACACTATGCTGCTAGCCTAGGCTATCGTAGATCAGCGGAATTGCTTGTAAATAATTCCACTTTAGGTGCTAGAGACTCTGAAAATAACACACCTTTACATATTGCTGCTGATTATGGCAAGGAAAATATTGTAGAATTGTTGCTAGAGAGAGGAGCAGATATTAACATTGAAGGCAAGAACGCTTCCACTCCTCTTCACTATGCTGCTGATAAAGGAAATTTTAGAGTAGCAAAACTATTAGTTGAAAGGGGAGCAAACATTGATACAAAAAACTCTAATCAGAAATCGCCATCACAATTGGCCAAGGACAAAAATCATCAGACAATTGTAAAATTGCTATTAAACAAAGCACTGATTAACTCAGTTCAAGAAGGTAATATTAATGAGGTCAAAGGGAATCTTGATAATGGTGCTGAAATTAATCATTCAGACCGTAACGGCTGGACTCCACTACACCATGCTACTAATAGAACATCAGAAGCTCTAGGGCTTATCAGACTGTTAGTAAAAGAAGGGGCAAATGTAAATGCTACTACCCATGATGGTAATAAACCCTTACATCTTGCTTCTCGCAATGCATATAAAGATACTGTAAAATTTTTTATTAACGAAAAGGGTTTAGACATTAACGATCGAGGAGAGGAAAATTTTACACCTTTACACTATGCTGTTAATAAGGAAAGTGAGGAATTAGTAAGGTTTTTAATAAAAAAAGAAGCAGATATTTATGCTGAGAACTCTAATAGCAAAACACCATTAGATCTCGCTGAAGGTAAGGTAATCAAAGGCATATTGTTGGGCAAGGCGTTAATCGATGCTGTCAAGAGGAATGATATAACAAAAGTCAGTGATCATATTAAGAAAGGGGCAAATGTTGACTATTCATATGAAGATAGGAAGTGGACATCATTACACTATACTGGCAGTTTGGGCTATCAGAGGTCAGCAAAAGTCCTTGTAAGAAACAATGCTACTATTATTGATGCTAAAGATTCTGAAGATAGCAACCCTTTGCATATTGCTGCTGAATATGGTCACAAGAATATTGTGGAATTTTTTCTTAAGAATCCTAGAGAGCATCTAAGTGAAAGTAAGGCTAAGCTTCTTGAAAGCGAGGGAAAAAATGGTTGGACGCTTCTGCACTATGCTACTGATAAAGGTCATCTTGCAGTAGTAAAGTTTCTTATAGAAACAGGGGCAAACATTGCTACCAAGGGCTTAAACGATGAGACGCCTTTACAAATTGCTGAGGAAAAAGGTAATAGCCATAAGGAAGTTGCAAAATTACTGCGAAGCAGAGCATTATTTAATGCTGTAAAACAAGAGAGTCTTAATGATGACCTTGACAGTATCAAGATTATTTTTACAGGTGAGATTGATGTTAATTATTCGGGTTTGGATAATTGGACACCACTGCATTATGCTGCTTCCAATGGTGATTTAAAAGTTGTGGAGTTTTTAGTCGAAAAAGGAGCAGATGTAAACACTATAACCAATGATAGGGAAAAGCCCATACATGTTGCTGCTAAGCATGGACACACAGAAGTTGTGGAGTTTTTTATAGAGAGAAAAGGATTAAGTGTTGATGAAGAAGGAAAAAACAGGTGGACACCACTGCACTATGCTGTTTCTGGAGGTAAGCTAGAGCTTACAGAATTTTTAATAAAAAAAGGTGCAAATATTAATGCTGAAAGTCTTGACTCTAGCAATAAGACACCACTACAACTTGCTCAAAATGGAAGTTACGAAATAATTAAAAGGATAGTGCTGGGTAAGGAGTTAATTGATGCTGTTAAAAGAAATGATATAGAAAAAGTTAGAGATTACATTACCTCTGGAGCTGACCTTAATTATTCATATGAAGATAAAAAGTGGACACCACTACATTATGCTGCTCACTTAGGTTATCAAAGTTCTGCGGAAGTACTCATCAATAACAACTCCACTGTTATTGATACTAAAGATTCTGACAATAATGAGCCTTTACACATAGCAACCGCTTGCGGGCATGAAAATATTGTGAAGCTTCTTCTTAAAAACGAAAAAGGGTTATTAAGCGTAAATAATAAGGGCAAAAGTGATTGGAGACCCCTTCACTATGCTGCTGAAGGTGGACATTTGCCAATAGTAAAATTTCTAATAGAAAAAAAAGCAGATATTAATGCTGTAAATTCCGATGGTAAAACACCGCTAGAATTGGCAAGAGAAAGAGAACATCAAGAAATTGTATCACTATTATTGAATGAGGCTCTATTTGAACAAGTATTTGGAGCAGTAAAAAAAGGAAACCTTGATGAGGTTAAAGGATATCTTGATGCTGGTGCTAACGTTAATCACTCAGACCTTCAGGGCTGGACTCCACTACATCATGCTGCTAATAGAACCATAGATGATGACGAATTTGTCAGATTTTTGGTAGAAAAAGGAGCAAATATTGATGCTAAAACTAACGATGGTAACAAACCACTACATATTGCCTCCAGCCACGCACATATAAATATTGTAAGGTTCTTTGTGGACGAGAAGGAATTGGATATTAATGATCGAGGGAAGGATAATTGGACACCATTACATCATGCTGTTCATAAAGACAGTGAAAGCTTTGCGGAGTTTTTGATAAAAAAAGGAGCCAATATTTATGCAGAAGATTATAATAATATAACTCCATTGAAGCTCGCAGATGGCAAAGGGATTAAGCCTAAACTACTTGGCAAAGCTTTAATAGATGCTGTCAGGCAGAATAATGTAAGAAAGGTCAGAGATTACATTAAAGAAGGAGCTAAAGTTGATTATTCATATGAGGATAATAAATGGACTCCATTACATTACGCTGCTAGTCTTGGTTATCAAAGATCTGCAGAAACACTTATAAATAATAATGCTAATATTACTGATGCTAAAGATGCTGATGATAGTAACCCTTTACATATTGCTATTGCCCATGGTCGCAAGAATATTGTGGAATTTTTTCTTCAAGAACCTAGAGAAACGCTGATTGAAAGTAAAGGAAAAGATGATTGGACACCGCTTCATTATGCTGCTTACGAAAACCAATTACCAGTAGTAAAATTTCTTATAGAAAAAGGAGCAAATATCGATGCTACTGGTTTAAGCGAAGAAACGCCATTGCAACTTGCTGTTGAGAAAGGAGATAGTCATAGGGAAGTGGCAAAATTGTTGCGGAGTAGAGCATTATTTAACACTGTGAAACAGGAAGATCTTGGTGATGATCTTAAAGGTTCTTTTACTGACGAAATTGATGTTAATTATTCAAATTCAAGTAATTGGACACCGCTTCATCATGCTGCTCTTAATGGATATTTAAAAATCGTAAAATTTTTGATAGAAAAGGGGGCAAATGTAGATGCCAGAACTGACGATAGAGATAAACCGCTACATTATTCTGCAAAGAATGGACACAAAAATGTTGTAAAATTCTTTCTTGAGGAGAAAGGGTTAAGCGTTGATGAGCTAGGAAAAGAAAATTGGACACCACTCCATTATGCTACTTTAGACGATCACTTTGATGTTGTTGAGTATCTAGTAAAAGAAAGAGGAGCAAACATTGATGCTAGAAGCGTTAATGGTACAACCCCTTTAGACCTCGTTAAGAGTGAAGAAACTAAAGTTAAGGAGGTGTTGTTAGGTAAAGCATTAGTTGATGCTGTAAAGCAGAACATTGTATCGAGAGTTAGTGAGTATATTAATAAAGGTGCTAATGTTAATTATTCATACGAAGAAAATCTCTGGACTCCATTACACTACGCTGCCAAACTTGGCCATCAAGGATCAGCAACAAAACTAATAGAGAGTAATTCAATTAATGTTAATGCCAAAAACTCAGATGGCGATGAACCTATACACCTTGCTGCTGCTTATGGCCACAAAGATGTTGTTGAACTTCTTCTTGAAAAAGAGAAAGCAAGTATTAATCACAAAGGTAAAAGCAACTGGACATCACTACACTATGCTGCAAAAGGTGGGCATTTGCCAGTTGTACAACTTCTCATAGAAAAAGAAGCAGATGCTAATCTTAAAAACTCAGATGGTAAAACACCATTACAGCTTGCTAGAGATGAGGGTCATCAGTCCATTGCACAGTTGTTACTGAATAAAGGGCTATTTAACGCAGTAAAAGTAATTGGTGCAGTAAAGGAAGGTGATCATGATAAGGTTGAAGAATATCTTAGTAATGGAATCAGCATTAATCACTCAGATCAGAATGGTTGGTCTTTACTACACCATGCTGCCAATAGAGAAGTGGATGATTTAGAGTTTATTAGATTTTTGGTAGAAGAAAAAGGGGCTAATGTTAATGCTAAAGCCCATAGTGGAGATAAGCCTTTACATATTGCTTCTGGTATGGCGTATAAAGATATCGTAGAGTTTTTTCTTAATGAAAAAGGGATGAACGTTAATGATCGTGGTAAGGATAATTGGACACCGCTACATCATGCTGTTAACAAAGGTAGCAGCGATTTAGTAAAGTTTTTGATAAAAAAAGAAGCAGATATTTATGCTGAAAATTCTAATAGTGTAACTCCACTTGACCTTGCTCAACAGCTTTCCCAAGGTGAAAGTAATCGGCAAGAAGTTAAAGCAATGTTGCAGGGCAAGGCATTGATTGATGCTATAAGGAAAAATGATGTATCAAAGGTCAGAAAATATATTCAAAATCTTAATTATTCATACGAGAAAAATGGATGGCAGCCGTTACATTACGCTGCTAGCTTAGGGTATAAAACGCTAGCAACAGAACTTATCAATAAAGATCCAAATGTTGTTAACGCTAAAGATTCTGACGGAAATACACCTTTACATCTTGCTGCTACTTATGGCAAAGGTGACGTGGTAGAGCTTTTTCTGAGTAAGCAAGCAAATATTGATGAAGTAGGAAAAAATAACTGGACACCGCTTCACTATGCCGTTTATGAAAATCGATTACCGGTAGTAAAATTTCTTATAGAAAAAGGAGCAAATATTGGCGCTACGGGTTTAAGTGGAGAAACGCCGTTGCAACTTGCTGTTGAAAAAGGAGATAGTCACAGGGAGGTGGCAAAGTTATTGCGGAGTAGAGAGCTATTCAATGCTGTAAGAGGAGATAACTTGGGTGATGACATTAATAAGATTAAAGGTCTTTTTGTAAATGAGATTGATGTTAACTATTCAGATCTAAATAACTGGACACCACTTCATTATGCTGCTCGCAACGGTTATACAAAAGTAGCAGAATTTCTGGTAGAAAAAAAAGCAAATATAAACGCAAGAACAGATAGTAGAGAAAAACCTTTGCACATTGCTGCAAAAAATGGGCATAAAGATATTGTAGAATTTTTTATCGATCAACAAGAATTAAGCGTTAATGAACAAGGGGAAAATAAGTGGACGCCCCTGCATTATGCTGCTGCAAGCAATAGCCTTAATGTTGTACAGTACTTGATTGAAGAAAAAGAAGCTACTATTGATAGCAAAGATAGAAATAATTGGACAGCTTTACATCATGCTTCTAAAGAAGGCCATATTGAGATTGTAAAGTTTCTTATAAAGAAAGGAGCGAATATTAATGCTCATAATTCTCAAGGAAAATTACCAGTAGATCTGGCAAGCGAGCCTGAAGTAATTCAATTCTTACTGAATGAAGGGTTGTCTGGTGCTGTAAAACAAAATAAAGTGTCGGAGGTGAGAAATTATCTCAACAAAGAAGTTAAAGGAATAAGGGTTAATATTGACTATAGTGATCAAAATGGCAGAATTTTCCTTCATCATGCTGCACGTCATGGTTACTCTGATGTAGTTGAGCTTTTAGTGCAAAGTTGGCCAGCTGTTAATGCAACTGATTTAAACAATTGGACTCCACTGCATTATGCATCTGAAGGCGGGCATCTAAAAATCGTAAAGCTTTTAACGAGAGAGCGGGCAGACATTAACATTAGAAATTCTGACGAGGACAAACCATTACACGTTGCAGCCAAAAGTGGGCATCAGCCAATAGTAAGGTTTTTTATTGATGAGCGGGGAATGGATATTAATGATTTAGGTAGAGATAATTGGACACCACTTCACTATGCTAGTGCAAACAACTATTCACAAATTGTAAATTTTCTTGTCAAAGAAGGTGCAGATATTACTATCCAGAATGCCCAAGGTAAAGCACCTTTAGAGCTTATAACTGGTAATCAGGAAATTGTCAGGTCATTACAAAATGAGGCATTATTTGATGCTGTAGAACAAGGAGAGTATGCTCAAGTTCAAAAATATCTTGACAATGGAGCTGATCCTAACTCTCTGAGCGGTAATGATTGGACGCTGTTGCATCGTGCAGCTGAAAAAGGTCATTTGCTAATAGCTTCGCTTCTAGTAGAAAGAGGGGCAAGCATTGATGCTGAAAATTCTGATGGGGACAAATCTTTGCATATTGCTTCACAATATGGCCACATAAACATTGTGAAGCTTCTACTCAACGGTAAAGTTAATGATAAAGGTAAAGATAATAAAACACCACTACACTATGCTGCTGAGAGCAATCACTTCGAAGTTGTGCGATATTTAGTAGGAGAAAAAGGTGCAGATATTAATCTTAAAGATGCTGATGGGGATAAACCTATGCATCTTGCTGCAAAGAATGGACATACGGATATAGTAAAGTTTTTTCTTGATAAAAAGCTCAGTGTTAATGATTTAGGTAAAGATAGCTGGACACCACTCCATTATGCCGCTGAGCAGGGCAAGTCGGAAGTTGTGGAGCTTTTGATAACAAGAGGTGCAAATATCAATGCAGAAAACTCTGGTGGCAAAACACCTCTACAACTTGCCCAGGATGAAAGAGTCAAGGAGTTATTGTTAAATAAAGCACTTTTTGATGCTGTGAAAGAAGGAAATTTAGTGAGAGTACAAGACTCTTTCAGAGATGGAGCTAATGTAAACTCTACTAACAGATGGGGATGGGGGCTTTTACACGCTGCTTCTGTGAGAAATAATTTGCCATTGATCAGGTCTTTAGTGGAAGAGAAGGGAGCGAATATTAATGCTAAAAGTAGAGATGGAGATAAACCTTTGCATATTGCTGCCGAGAAAGGCTCTTTAGATGTTGTAAGATATTTTCTCAGTAGAAAAAATGGTGTGAATGAGGCAGATGCTAACATTAATGATAGGGGCAAAAATAATTGGACACCGCTTCATTATGCTGCCAAGTACAACCACCCTGAAGTTGCAGAGTTTCTCATAGAGAATGGTGCAGATATTAATGCAATTGACTATGATAATCTAACACCTCTGCAACTAGCTAATGAAGGGCCAATTAAAAGATTATTACAAAATAAAACATTATTACATGCTGTAAAGCAGGGAAATTTAAATGATGTAGAAAGATACCTTGATAATGGAGCTAACGTTAATTATTCAGATAAGAATGGATGGACAGTATTACATGAAGCTGCAAGTAGAGGACATCTAAGAGTTGCTCAGGCTCTAATATCAAGAGGGGCAAACATTAATACTAGAGATCAAAATGGCGACAAGCCTTTGCATATTGCTGCTGATTACGGTCGTAGAAACGTGGTAGAATTCTTTCTGAAAGAGGAAAGAGCTGGCCTTAGTGTTAATGATGCAAATAGAAATGGATGGACACCGCTTCACTATGCTGCAAGCAGAGGTGGTTTGGCAATTGTAGAACTTCTGATAACAAAGAGGGCAAATATTAATGCTCAAGATTCTAACGGAAATAAGCCTTTACATATTGCTGCAGATAACGGGCATAGAAGTATTATAGAATTTTTCCTTAGGTGGCACGGGGATGAGCTAAGCATTAACGATAAAGGTAATAATGATTGGACTATGCTACACTACGCTGCTGACAAAGGGTATCCAGAAGTTGTAAAATTTTTAATAGAAAAAGGAGCAGATATTGATGCTAAAAGTACTGATAACAAAACACCTTTGCAACTAGCAAGCGGTAAAAACCATCAGGAAGCAGCAAGATTATTGCGTAATAAAGCATTATTTAATGCTGTGAAACAAGGAGAGTTAAGTAAAGTTGAACAGTATCTTGCTGAAGGAGCAGACCCTAACTACAAAGACGAAAATGACTGGACATTGCTGCATGATGCCGCTAGCAAAGGTTACATTGAAATCGTTAGGCTTCTAAAGGCGCAAGGAGCAAATGTTGATGCTAAGTCTTATAATGCAAAGCCTTTGCATTATGCTGCTAGGAATGGATACGAAGACATAGTAGCGTTTTTGATAGTAGGAAAAGAGAAAAGTGAGGGTGTTGACAGTCGTGGTAGGAATAATTGGACACCATTACATTATGCTGCTAGACATGGACGCTTGGCAGTAGTAGAATTTCTGATAGGAGAGGACGCGGATATCAACCTTAAGGATACTAACAGAAATAAGCCATTGCATGTTGCTGCTCAATATGGTCATACAAATGTGATGGAGTTTTTCCTAAGGAAAAACAGAGAAGGGTTGAGTATCGATGACAAAGGTATAAGTGGAAAAACAGCTTTACATCAAGCAGCTGAGAAAAGCCATTCAGCATCTGTAGAATTTTTGATAGAGAAAGGCGCAGATATCAATATTCAAGATTCTGAAGAAAACACGCCATTGCAACTTGCAACTGACCCTGAGATTATTAAATTGTTACAAGATAAGGTGTTATTTAATGCCGTTAAGCAGGGAGATCGTGATAAAATTAGTGAATATCTTACTAGTGGAGCTGATGTTGATGTGACTAACAGGTGGGGATGGGGAATGTTGCATATTGCAGCAGAAAATGGCGACTTATCAATGATAAGGTTTTTACAAAGTAAAGGAGCGAACCTAAACATGAAAAGCATTAGTGGTGAAAGCCCGTTACATGTTGCTACCAAAAATGGATACAAAAATGTTGCTGAGTTCTTGCTTGAACATGGAGTAAGTGCTAGTGAACCAGGCAAAAATAATAAAACGCCATTACATTATGCGGCAGAGGAAGGTTATTTTGAGCTTGTAAAGTTACTAATAGAAAAGAGAGCAGACACCAACGCAAGGGATTCAAACGGTAAAACACCATTACAACTTGCTAAAGAAAAAGAGAATGGAGAAATTACTGAATTGCTGTTAAATGAGGCTATGTTTCATTCTGTAGGAAGGAATGACATACAAAGAGTTAAAGATTATCTTAAAGAAGGAGCTGATGTTAATTATTCTAGTCACAATAACTGGACACCACTGCATTATGCCGCTTATAGAAACCACATAAAACTCATAAAACTTTTAGTAGAAGAAGGGGCAAATGTTAATGCTGGGTCTCATTACATAAAACCTTTACATATTGCTGCTCAATATGGCCATAAAGGCGTAGTGGAATTTTTGCTTAACAGCGGATCAAATATTAATGCTTCTGGTTGGAATAGCTGGACACCACTCCATTATGCTGCTGATTCTGGTCACTCAGAGGTTGTGAAGTTGCTTATAGAAAGAGAGGCGGATATTAATGTTCAAGATTTTCATGGCAAGACACCGTTACAACTTGCTACAGAAAAGCGCCACCTAGAAGTCGTAAAAACTCTTTCAAATGCAGGATTGTTTGATGCGATAAGTCAGAAAGATTTTAGAAAGGTTGAACATTATTTTAATATAGGTGCAGATGTTAACTCTAGAGATGATAATGACTTAACACCATTGCACAAAGCTGCTCAATGTGGTGATTTAGAGATTGTCAAGTTTCTTCTTAGAAAAAAGGCTTACACTAATGCTAGAAATAATAAAGATTACCTTACTCCGCTCCATGAAGCTGCTAAGAGTGGTAACTTAGAAGTTGTGAAACTACTTATTAACTTTAGATCAAATATTCATGATCAAACGATAAGCGGAGCAAAACCTTTGCATATTGCTGCTGAGTATGGACATAAAGATATCGTAGAGTTTTTCCTCAATAGGAGATTAAGTGTCAATGATTTAGATAAGAATAAGTGGACGCCGTTACACTATGCTGCCAAGAGTGGTAACTTAGAAGTTATAAAGTTTCTCATCAGTAGAGGAGCAGATATCAATGCCAAAGATTCTAATAATTTAAAACCTTTGCATATTGCTGCTGAGTACGGTCATAAAGGTATTGTAGAGTTCTTTACTGTAGAAAAGCAATTAAGTGTTAGTGACCAAGATAAAAGTAGTAAAACATTGATGCACTATGCTGCTAAAAGTGGCAACTTAAACGTTATTGAATTTTTTGCTGGTAGAGGAGCAAATATTATCGCTTTTGATATTAACGGTGTGAGTCCTTTACATATTGCTGCTGAGCATGGACATAAAAACGCCATTGAGTTTTTTCTTAGTAGAGGATTGAATGTTAACTATCAAGATCAGAATAATCAAATACCACTACATTATGCTGCCAAGGGTGGTAGTTTAGAGGTGGTTAAACTTCTTGTAAGTAGAGGAGCAAATGTCAATGCTCAGGATTCTAGTAATGCAAAACCTTTGCATTATGCTGCTCAGTATGGTCATAAGGATATAGTAGAATTTTTTGTAGTGCAAAAGCAGCTAAGTGTTGATGACAAAGGCAAAGACAATTGGACACCTTTATATTATGCTGCTAAAGGCAGGAATAATAAACACATTGATGATAAACTTTTAGAGGTTATTAGGTTTCTCGTTCGTCAAGATAGAAACATCATCAAAAATAAAGATGTTTACGGTGCTGGGCCTTTACATATTGCTGCCCAGCATGGACACAAAGATATTGTGGAGTTTTTTATACAAAAAGAATTAAATGTTAATGATGCTGATTATCAGCAATTAACACCTTTGCATTATGCTGCCCTTCATGGTCGCTTGAGGGCTACTAAATCTCTAGTTGAAGAAGGTGCAGATATTAGAGCTGTAAGCAACGATGGAAAAAAACCTATACACTCTGCAGCTAGCAATGCACATAAGAATATTGTACTGTTTTTCGTACAGCAGGGGCTAAGTATTAATGATCCAGATACTAATTTAATGTGGACGCCACTGCATTATGCTGCCCATTCTGGTAATTTGGATTTTGTCCAATCGCTTTTAGCTGAGGGAGCAAATTTTAATGCTGTAGATGCTGATAACGCAAAACCTTTGCATATTGCTGCTGAACGTGGGTATCAAAAAGTTATAGAACTTTTAATAAACCAGGGAATGAATGTTAATGATTTAGGTCAGGACAATTGGACACCGCTGCATTATGCTGCAAGGCATGGTCATTTGGGAGCTGTAAGATTTTTAGTAGAAGAGAAAGGAGCAAATATTAATGCTGTTGATCTGAGTGGTAAAATACCTCTACATATTGCTGCTGAGAATGGACATAAAGATATTGTAAAATTTTTCCTTGATAAAGGAATAAGTGTTAACGCTGTTAGTGCAGATAATTGGACGCCTCTCCACTGCGCTGCTAGTAATGGTCATTTAGAAACCGTAAAATTTCTTGTGGAGGAAAAAGGAGCAGATATTGATCTTCTCAGTATTGATCATGAAAAACCTCTTGATCTAGCTATTTCTGCAAACCATGTAAGTGTGGTAGAATACCTAAGGCAAGCTCTGGAAGAAAAAGAGCACAATTACGTTGCTAATATCAGGCATAGTCATCTTTTTGTAGATCAGCCTACTGTAGGTCAGTTTCAAAGTAGTGGAGCAGGTAGACATTCTTCACTGATAGGCAACTGGGTTTCTTGGATAAAAGGTTGGATACCTAATACTGGACAGCCATTTTTACCAGGTAAGGTGGCCAGCTGTAAATCATCTACACCTATTATTCAAGAAAGGCTTGGGAATATTAGTAATGCAGACATGATGCTTTATTATGTATTATATAGCTGGTTCAATGGAAATAAATGCAACATGAAATGTAGAGCTTATGAAAGCAGTACTTTATCAAAAGAGGAGACAATAGGCTGTACTTTACGTATAGTGGAAAAGCTAGAGCAAGTAATGAAGCAAGCAGCTTGTAGCAGTGGTATAGCATGGAAATCAGTAAGAATTGATTTTTTAGAAGTACAAAAAACTATCACAGCAAAAATTACAAGTGGCAATTATGATACAATTGCTAGTCTTTTAGACTCATATGTAGAAAAGGCATTTTCACAAAATTTAAGTCAAAAGCAAATCGATGGATTTAAAAAAGCCTATAATGGTAAGAAAGATCGAATATTAAATAGTGCTGATCTGCAAATCCAAGCTAGCATCCAAGTACCTACCTCTATACAAAGTGTTCTTATAGAAAAAGGTATTACAAATGAAAAAAGCAAAGAGACCTGCTACTCGTTATTAAAATAGCAGGTATAGAAGTTACCAATTAATCGTTGCTTTATAAGGGACCATAATCATTATTTCTTCGATTTTGCTTATATCTGCATTGTTGATTTTAATACTCCAATCACTACCAATTGTAAGTGAAGGATTAACAATCTTTTTAGAATTACGTTCCCAATTGTAGTTATTTAACTTTATAGTTATTCGACTCATATCTGGCGTAGTAGGTATAACATAAATGTTATTTTCTTTATTTAAATCAACTGATGGATTTTTTACATGAACGGGAAAAATCTCAGAGGATAGTTTGAATTTTAGCTCAGAAGAACGTCCTTTTGCTTGTTGTTTAAATTTTTCCCACTCTTCTGGATAGACCGAACTTAGGTTCATAACTAATGTACCGAGGTAATACTTTAATTGGTTAAGGTTTTTTACCTGGCTACTTAAAGCTTCTCCACCATTTAACGCTGTGTAGTCTAAATGAATGATAACATCAGAAATAGTACCGATATCAAATCTATTAGTTGCTTGAGGAAGGCTTAATTCCCAGGTAGAAACTGCACCTGTGCCCTCAAATGGTAAGTAACGTTCATCACCAAAACTAAGTTCAAATAATCCACTATCTTGATCAGCTTTTGAGATAGCAATTTCTTGATTTGGCTTCCAGTTAACTCTCAACAGATCAGTTTCAGGCTGTTCTTCTTCACTTGGGTTTACTAAGTATTTAATTGCATTTATTGCACTATCGCTTTTTAATATTACTTGGCTACTTGTTTGTTGCAAACTTGCATGAACATTTTCATAAGGACCAACCACTGCTGGAATAGTGATCTTGATATCTTTAATTTTACGAGCATAGTGACCAGGGAAATCAAGGTCAAATAATTTTTCCGTGAAAGAGAATTTACAACTGCCTTTAGTTTTAAGCTCATAAAGTGCGATAGGATCAAGAGATTTAAGTGAGATTACTTTAGTGATCTCCAGTCTTCTTTCATTGGTATCATGGTATTCCTTATCAAGTTGCTCAAGTTCAAACTTTAATTTTTGTCCTGAAAGTAAGCCTTCTTTTAAACTATTCCAGTGTCCTGGCTGAATAAAAGTCTTGTTACTATCAACTTCATACTGATAGGCATACTCTGCTTGTCTTGCAATTTCAAGAGCAAGTCTATAAACCCTAATATATAAACTTTTAAGTTCTCCTTTCATCCAGCTGTATAGTTCCTGGTTAGTAAATTTACTTCTGAAAAACTGCTCTTTTTCCTTAATCTGCTCTATTGATTTCTTATGAGCTGTAAGGTCTTGTACAGCATTTGCCTGATTTATCTTGTTTGCTTCTATTTGATGGCTAATTTGCTCAGTATCATAAGTTGCCATAATTTTTTGTAAATCCCAATCCTGAGCTCTTCTTTCATAACTTGCTGATGTACTTATATTCTGTGATATGTTTGATAGTGTGTTTGCTGTTGTTGCTAGAGCTTTAGCACCAGCTTCCACAGACCTGCCAAAGTCACTGCCACCACATGCTAATCCAAAAATATTTGGCACAAGATGCACAGCTACAGCAGCTATTTCAAGAGGAATTGAAAGCGTTAAAAGACCTGTGGCAGTAATAGCTGTTGCTATTGCTGCAATTTCAGAGCCTGATAATCCATCATTAATTAATTTCTCATAATGAGATTTTCGGTCTTTTGCGCTACTCAAACTTGCATCAAGTGCCTTAGCTTCTTCTTTTAATGCTTCAATAGCTTTTTCCTTAATGGTTGTCATTAAGTTAGCCATTATTCCTTCTTGCTTATTGTAAAGCAAAGTGAGTGCTTCAGCATCCTTCTTCTCTAAAACGCTTAGTAGCTCTGAACCAATTTGAGTAACAGTATCAGCAATTGATTTAGCGTAGGTAATCATATACTTAAAACGGTAATGAGGCACTTGGGCTATTTTTGGTAACCTTATAATACTTCCACTAGCTGCAGTACTTATTAGTTGTCTTGGATCAATTGGTGGTTGGAATAGAGAAAGCTCTAAACGTTTACCTTTGATATCCAAGCAATGTCTTATTTTATAAAGACGATCCTCAATCCTATCCCATAAGGCAATAAAATCTTTATTTTCTGGAGTGCAGAAATAACTGCAATATGTAGTAAGATCAACTACAGCAGCACTAGAACTATTGCGTGTATTTTGAACAGTATCTCTCGGAGCTTCTGCTTCTATTTTACATATGTCATATTTATTATTCGACAACTCACATATACTCTCAGGCTCAGCTTTGAACTTTCCTTTCTTTTTGGGCTTTTCTCCAAGAAGGTTCCAAGCTCTTACATAAAGCATCGTTGCTTGGTTAATTCCTTCCCATGAATTTTGAGAAAAGAGCATATCCCCCCAATCGACTAAATTATCTATGTATGACATTATTACATACTTCTCATAAGAGATCTTTTTCTTGTCAGCCTCTTTGTACGGATCAAGTAAATCTATTAACTTTTCACTATCACACTTCTCATTACCATATGAATTTCCGCATTTAGTTTTAAAGGGAAGAAATTGCCATGCATTGCAGCCCCTATTGGTAGGATTGAAGACGTATTGATACCACCTGCGTGCCTCAGCAAACTTCTGCTCCTGGTTGAAAAGATATGCAACCAGTGTTGGAATATGGAAAAATATTTCCCACAAATATACCCCATAAAACCCTTGAAAATCAAGCGTTTGGTTTTGCACTTCTGGTGCTAAGATTGCTTCTGATCCCTTAATGTGTATTAGATAGAACTTGATCTGACACTTTAAAAAAGTAAGTTATAAAATAATGAAAATAAGGAGTGTTAGAAATGAGTACAGTACAGACAAAAATATTAAAACCAAAGCTAGGATTATTAGAACTAGCAAAGCAACTAGGAAATGTATCTCAAGCATGCAAAGTGATGGGATACTCAAGAGATACATTTTATCGCTTTAAGGAGTTATATGAAAATGGAGGAGAGGAAGCATTACATGAAATAAGTAAGAAAAAATCGCTATTAGCGAACAGAGTTTCCGACGATATAGAAAGAGCAGTGATTAGTATAGCAACAGAATTTCCAGCATATGGACAAGAAAGAGCTGCAAATGAACTGAGAAAAAGAGGTATAATAATTTCTCAGGGAGGAGTAAGGTCTGTATGGCTCAGAAATGACCTTGAAACTCTCAAAAAGAGACTTAAAGCACTAGAGACAAAAGTAGCTCAAGACGGAATTGTTTTAACTGAAGAACAACTTGCAGCTTTAGAAAAAGTGAAAGAACAAAGGGAAGCTCATGGTGAAATTGAGACGCAACATCCAGGTTATTTGGGTTCTCAAGATACCTATTATGTGGGTAATATCAAAGGTATAGGGCGAATTTATCAGCAAACTTTTGTTGATACTTATTCTAGAGTTGCAATGGTTAAACTTTACACGGACAGAACAGCTATTACAGCTGCAGATCTTCTCAACGATAGAGTCATTCCATTTTTTGATGAGCAGAAAATTCCATTATTACGCATTTTAACTGATAGGGGTACGGAGTATTGTGGCAAGCCCGAAAATCACGCTTATCAGCTTTATTTGGGAATAGAAAACATTGATCATTCTAGAACTAAAGCCAACTCTCCACAGACTAATGGCATATGTGAAAGGTTTCATAGAACTATGCAAGATGAGTGTTACAATATCATCTTTAGAAAGAGAATCTACAGTTCTTTAGAAGATCTACAGATCGATGTTGATTATTGGTTGCGTTCTTACAACGAAACAAGACCTCACTCGGGTAAATATTGCTATGGTAAAACACCTGTACAAACTTTTCTTGATAGCAAACATATTGCTTTTCAGAAAAATATTAGTAGCATTAAACAAGAGACTGATATTAGTTTTAACTACCTCAATTATCCTGTCAGTTAAGTCTTGTCTGTCAGGTCAAGTCTTGTCTTTTACACTTAATGTAAGCTTCTTTATATGACTTATTGATTAAATTAAAAATTTCTATGCTTTTGTATTTACTTTGATCTACGTTATCGTTTTTCTCTTGAATAATTAATTCTCTTACTAACTTTATCTCTTTATCTCTTTTTCCATCCAATTGCTTATGCCTTTCCTGTTCAGCAACTTTATTATTACCGTCTTCTATTTCTTTTTTGTCTTTTTGTAATTGTGATATTACATTCTTAAGATACTCTTTCTCTTTTTCATACTTTTTTATTTCATCATCTAACTTCTTTATCTCTTTTTCATGCTGTTTTATACTTTCCTCTAATATACCCTTCTCTTTTTTTAATACCTCTATAGTTTTTTCTGGCTCTTGCAATCTGTTTATCTCACTTTCCAAATTTGTCACTTTTGTTTCTAACTCTGTTAGCTGCTCCAGCAATTCTACTTTTTTGCTTTCTGTACTTTGCTTGAGTAGTGCTAACTTTTGTTTCAAATTATCTGCAGCTACTCGAAGCTTCCCTTTTTCTCCTGACTCCTCTAGTGGATCTAGCTGTGCTTCTTGTAATTGTAAATCACTTAACCGTTTTATTATATCTTTTGTTTTTCTCTGTAAGTTATCATCCACAGTTTCCTCTGTTGCTAGCTTAGCTATGTTATTGATCAAAGTTGCCGTTTCCGTTTCTAGTGTTATTAACTCTTGCTGTAATTCTACATTTGTACTCTCTACATTTTGCTTGTGCTGTGTTAGCTCTTGTTTCAAATTATTTATTACTGCTCGTAAATTGCCTCTCTCTGCTGCTTTTTCATATGAATCACTTGATCTATGCGGAAATAAATTATTCAACTTTACTTTTAAATTCTCTATATCCTGCCATAATCTTCTCTTTTCTTTTATATCTTGTTCTACAGAATTTACCTTGCTTTGTAACGCATCTTTACTCCTTTTCTCGCCATCTTTTTTGTTTTCTAAACTAATTAACTCACTTTGCTTATCATTCTCTCTTGCCTTCTTTTTATCTATTTTTTTCTGCATTTCATTTATCTGGCGTGTAACAACTTTCTTCTCCTCTTCCTTTTTCTTATCGTAGAATTCTTTTATACTTTTTTCTGCCTCTGCAATGCTGTTCATACTATTAAAGTAACGCGTATAGGATCTTTCTGATGTTAGGTCCTCTTTCAGAATAAACTTACTATTATGAAAGCCGTTTTCACAAGACAAAATCAATATTTCGCTATCCTTTGTAGCTACTTTCAGCTTGCCATCAAATTTTTCATTAATATCTTTTGATTCTTTAACCTTCTCTTTTAGTTTTCTACCCCAATCCCTAATCTCGTTTTCAAAATAACTTCTAGCCTCCTCTATATCCCGATCTTCAACCCATACATTGTGTTTAAGGAATCCAACTTTCTCATCTTTTTTACCTTTATACTCCTCCAGTGTTTTTTTATTCCAATTTCTAACATCTAAACATTTCCTTACTTCAATCTCAAATTTCTCATCTATTTTAACATCGTGTGGCAACTTTTGTTGAGCGGACCAGCTACCATCCACCTTTTTAAATACATAGTACAAAGTTAGAGTAGAATCATTAATTGATACATCTTCTATTTGCTTTTCCTTTACAGTTTTGTGTAGCCAAAAAATAAATATTCTACCAAATGTATGGACTATTCTTGCGATGTTGACTGGTATTTGCACTTCAATTTTTTGCCAAGGCTCCCAAGTCTGTGTACTTCCTGTTTTACCACCTTCAAAATTGCCAATACGGTAATAGTAAGTATAAGGATCTGCTTGAGTTCGTCCTAAAATATACAACTTGTTGTCTGTAAAATAAGTATCAACTACTCTGAGATTCACAAGCTGTGCAAAATCCTCAAAATACTTAATGTATGCATCGGTTACAGTATCATCAGTAAGATTTCCTTGCATTAGAGTATTCTGCAATGCTTTATATTCTGCAGTTGCAGATTTACGTAGCGTAGGATTTAGGTAATTTTCAGGATATAGTGCAACCTTTTTAGTTGCTTCCCATTCTCTATAGTTATCCAATAAATCCCACATTTCCTCGGTTAATTCAGAATTAACTGTTACTCCTTCTTCAAGGCCTAATATACAGCAGTGAATATAAAGCTGAAGACTATTTAGCCCTGCTTTAAGAGGAGAGATTTTTGAGCAATCACTCATTTCAACATCGATTAATAGAAATGCATATAGGCTGCGCATATTCTTATTCTTGATTTCAGAATATGTATGCAACATGTAGTTCGCTAGGATATTGCGCTTTTGATCTTCTAGCTGCTCTTTTACTCCTTCTACATAGCTTAGCGATTCCTGTAGTTTTCTTGCAGTGTTATTGTACTTATCCCATTCAGTAGATGCTGATAAATTATGCAGATTCCTCAGTTCCAACAGGGTCTTGCCATCAATTGCAGAGCGCTCTGACATATCCATAAAAGACTTAATTTTTAGCAAAGAATCTAGAGGGTTATGTTCTTTACTGAAATACTTTTTAAATGCATCAAATTCCTTCATTTCATTCAGAACTTTCTTATCCCAATGAGTAAGCTGTGCTATTTTTTCTGTAACTTTGCTTTCATCATCACTATCACGTAACCATTCCGTATATTGTGATAAAGTAAGCTCATTACCAGAAAATTCACTTTGCAATGCTTTGTAATTTGCAAGAGTTTTTATCTGTTCTTCTGTCCACGTTGCTTTTAGGTTCGCATGATTTGTAATATCTTCTGCGTCCATTTTAAGCGTTGTAAACACAGTGGCATTGTTTAAAAGCTCTTCTATTGTTGCATCGTAAGTTATAGATAAGCCTATCGTGTATGTACGATTATATGTACTACTTCCTCCGTCTTGATAAGTTAGAGTTGCTCTATTATTATGTATCCCTATTGACTTGCACTTATCAGGTTTATAAAGATCGATGGCTTTCCAAGATTTGGTTGTATCATCATAGATATCTATTTTACCAGAATATTTTGTGCTGTTTGTAATATTTACAAGCAAGTCATCTCGTATTTCAGTTTCTTTTGCAGTACGCTTTATCCAGCTTTTAGCTATATCTTCATCTTTAGAATAACTAGTAGAATCATAAATATACACTTGGCCTGTAACAGTACTACTTTTCTTTCCTGTGAAGAATATAGCCTTTGTGCCAATTACGATTGCTGATACACTCTCATGTGCTTCGTTAATTTCATCTGTTTTTTTCCATTTGTTAGTAGGGCTGTCGTAAACATCTATATATTTAGAGTGTTGCTGATTACCCTTACATCCGCCAAAGAAAATGGCTTGTTTACCAACAACTGTAACCAATGCTGCGTCACGTGCTTCACCAGCAGTATGTTCAACTTCTAGCCATTTTTCAGTTTTAGCATCGTAAATATCTATTTTATTGGATCTTGTTTCTCCTGCTTTACCACCAAAGAAAATAGCCTTTCCATCCACTATGGCTACTGATGCATTTTCACGGGCTTCGCTAGCTGTATGCATTGTCCATTTTTCAGTTTTACTGTCATAGATATCAACCTTTGAAGAACATTGGTCACCTTTATTTCCACCAAAGAAAATAACTTTTGTATCAACTACAGCTACTGATGCATTCGTGCGTGCTTCACTTGCTGTATCTGATGATCTCCATTGTCCAGTTTTATTATCGTAGATATCTATTTTACCTGACCTTCCTTGGCCTACTTCACCACCAAAGAAAATAGCTTTTTCGCCAATTACTGCAACAGACGCATTTGCACGTGCTTCACTTGTTTGGTATTGATCTGCTTTCCATTTTTCACTTTCATTAGTAGCATTATCATTGTAGATATCTATTTTTGCAGAGCATTCACTGCTGCTTTTATTTCCGCCAAAGAAAATAGCTTTGCTTCCTACAACGGCCGCTGCTGCACTATCACGTGCCTCACTAGCTATTTCAGTTGACCAGCTTCCAGTACCTTCATCATAAATATCGATTTTTTTGGAATACTCATTTGTACTCTTCTTACCGCCAAAGAAAATAGTCTTTTTACCAACCGTTGCTACTGCAACATTCTCTCTTGGCTCACTAATTGCATGCTCTACAAGATCCTTTTTAAGTACTTTGCTTTCTCCAAGAAAAACAGCCTTTTGACCAATGATTCCTACATCATGAACGATACTTTTATCTAATGATTCAAGCCTTAGCAGTTGTAAATTTGTTGGTTGTTTTTTTGTAAACTCATGTGTTGCAGCTAGTCCTTCTTCATTAAGCTGTTCTCCTATATATTGCAGTACTAAGTTATGAAAGGCTTTTTCATCACGCTTTAGCTCCGGATCCCTTTCCAGTTCTTCACATATTTTGCTTATCTGTTCTGTATACTTATGAGAAAGCGCAGAAGAATTTACCAGTGTACTTAACTGCTCAATAGTGATGGAATTGTTGCTTAACCAATCGCTTAACTCAATAACGTGCTCTACGTTGTTTATTGTTAGCTCACTAATGTTTAACTGTAGTAAAATCTGTATAACTTCAGCTATTGAAATATTCATCAACCTTGCTAGCAGAATTTGTTTGTGTACTTCTAAAATAAGCGATTTTCCAGCTTTGCTTGACACTTTGTCGTTATAATTAATCAAAGAAGTCAGTTCTTCCTTACTGATGTTCCAAATCTTTTGTAATATAGTGCTGTTATCTACGTTTGTAACAAGCTCCTTTGGTGAAGCCTGAGTCAATTTACCTAACTTTTCAAACAACAGTGTAAACCTTTCAGTTAACTGACAGAAGTTGTGTAGAAACTTTTGCTCTTTGACACTAATTTTTTCTTGCTTCTTAGCTTTTTTGACGTGAGTAGTAGATTGACTGAGCAGCCATTCTACTTCCTGACGTTTTGCTCCAGTTCTTGCAATGAATTCATCAAAAATTTCTTCTTTAAATGGTTCAGAAGGTTCCTCCATACCATAAATTTTCTTCAGGTCTGATTCTTTTACTCCTTGTAAAAAGAATAGGGACTCTGCTGCATTGTTAGCATCTTCTTTACTCTCACTTCCCCCTATTGATATAGAAGCATTAGAATATAACTTGCACACTTCACTTAAAGGCTTTTTCAATCTTGCTTCTAAGCTTTTTATTCTGCTTATCTCGTTAAGAGCACCTGCGTCAATTTCATTCTTATCAATCGCAAGCAATACATTACACAGTTCATTAAACGACCAATTAAGCTTGTTTGCAAGGCGAATAAAGCGATGTAGAAAGCCTAATGCCTGATCAATGTTATCTATAGTACCAGAATTGATACTTAGCTTATTGGTAGGATAAATTCTGTTATAGCAGTCAATTAGCCGCTCTAATTTATCAGAGTCTATATTAGTTTGAGCAATGAACTTCTCAACGTTTTTAAGCTCACTTTTACTTATACCATAAACTTCGCTTGAATTAGAACTTGTAGAAGTAATAATCTCATATTCTTCTGGAGAAAGGCCTAAAGATTCTGCAACGTTATTAGCTTCTGGTTTTAGCACCTTATATAGGTCAGCTAAAGTAATGCCTTGTTTTTCGAGGTAAGCCCGTATGCTAATCAAAGGAAAATTAGCAGGCAGATTAAATGGATATTTAGCTGTTGCTAACTTCTGTAGAGCATTGCCACCTAGTTTCTTATCTAGATTCTTCTCCATTATTTCATTAGCAATCTCTAGGTATAATTTTGTCTTATTTGTACTGTTACAATCTAGTGGAAGCTCAAATAAGTCAGGACGACGTTCTTTAAGCTTATGCTCTGGAATATACTTTTCAATAGTCTCAACTAGCTTAACAAAATAAGCCGCTGGGCTTAAAACTGACTGGCAGTGGTCACACTCATTGTAACCTTCTTTAGTCTTAAATATAGTTTCAACTACGTTGCTATCTGTTGTCATATTATTCTCCTTGTAAACTGTGTATAATTGCGTCACACTTCTCTGCAGTATCGTGATCGATATTACAAACACGCATTGCTCGATAATGTGGTTCGGTCATCTCTCTGGCGTTTTCTATATAGCGAGAGACGAACTCTCTCCTATTTAGCGCTTTCCGGTAAATATCTTTAGCTTCTTGCTCTGTGATTTTGTCTTTTACTCTTTCGATAAAAACATCCTCACATAAATCTGTTATTTTGAATGCTGAGTCATATAAATACTCATCATTTTCATTTTTAAAACTGAGTAATTTCTCAGTCATTTCGTGTTCTACTCCCATCTTCTCTAGACGAAGTTGAGACTCATTAACGGTACTTTCATTGGTCATGTTTTTCATCTCCATAGTTGTTTAAATTTTTAAATTAGAACTTGTTGTTTTATATTGGTTAACTAAAGAGAATTCCCCTCTAGCTAGCCTTTTGACAAATGTCTTGATTGGTCATGGGTCTCCTTATTGCTAATTTTAGCTTGTTATTTTGAGGTTACATCTTTTCACAAAGACATTCTCATCCATATCTTCTATTACGATCATCAGATCCTTCTTCTCGGGGACGGTGATTATTGTTAGCAGGCTCATTTATAGAGAGCATTTGCATCTGTTGATTTAACATATCAACTGGACTATCATTGTTAGCTGTTATGCTCGGCTGAGCTAGTTGAGTAGTAATATCCTCCGACTGAGCTAAATTATACGACTGAGTTAAATTATAGTTAGCATAATAGTCTATAGAATTTAAAGGAGCGCTATACAATCTGCCTAACCTAAAGTTACTGTCGTATACTTGTCGTACTATTGATCGTGAATTTTCAATACCTCTTATTAATTCTCCGGAAAAATGTGCAGTAGTTCCTCTTTGCTTTCCCAATGGAATTGTAAGGTAATTCATTATTTTTGTAAAATCTGTATCTCTCATTGTTGGATAATAGGAATATCGATCAACAGTGTAATATTGACCTCTATCTAGACTTTGCTCTATTCCACTATTCATTGAAGATCCACCCTCAGTGGGATTGGTTCTTCCAACAAGCATAAAAAGGTAATTTTGAGTTTTCTCATTGAGAGAGCCTATTGTACTTTGCACAACACCTATACCAAAAGTGTGCGCTGCAGCAGTCTTTTTTGTACCTAAAAAGTCTTGATGAGTAGCTGCATTTTGAAATATAGGCCCAGATGGCAACTCACCTATTGCATAATAAGCTCCATGAATAAAGCCTAAGACTTCAAAAGTAGCTAAAGAACGTTCGGTACCATGTATACTGTTAATTATAATTTCTTGATTAGGACCAGGTTTTTTATTACCATAGTGCTTCATTACCATAGAGGAGTTAGAACTACTTGAAGGACGCTGGTAATATTCTGTTAATGGTTGCTGGGTTCTTGGTAAAAGTGGTGCTTGTTTCCGCTTTCTCGAACTTTTCTTATTACTTCCTGCGTCTTCTGTTCTTTTCCTCTTCGATGACATTCCCCCATCATCAACACTATTAATTGGATTTCCCCTAACAAACTGATAAAGATTAAGTCCATCAACAGTTCCAGCAGGATCAGGATTAATCCACCTTGCTAGCCACGGTGCGTAGTAACGCATACCATAGTAATACAGACCTGTGCTCTCATCTCTTTCTTTCCCTGAATACCGATATTCTTTTTCTGTTACTTCACGTGCTGTTTTGCCAGCAATCAGAGCTGTACCACCAAACGGCAAATATTCCTCATAACTCATGATTTCAGCATTATCATTTAATTCCAAAGCTACTGAATCTAAATGATTACTGAGCTGATAACGACTTTGACTATTTCTAGTTTCATCAGGTGTTCCACGAGTCCAGTAATGATGCATAGCTACTCTACTTTTATCATCCATCACATGGACAGTATATTTCTCCTTTTTTAAACTACTCTCTTGATAGGTTCTGGTAACCTCGATATCACCAAAGTAAATTTTTTCTACTCGAGAGGAATTTGTTTCATTATTCTGATAAGTTTCAGTAACTTTTCGGACACGCTGTCCACTGCTATCATAAACATAATATTCACTATCATTTTTGCCACTTGAGCGAGTGATAATGTTAACGTATGCTATGTTATCGCGGTAATTCCAATGCAGATCTTGCGAGCCACTCAGCTTAAGTAAATTACCGCTTTCATCATAATTTTTATCTATATAACTTTCATTTACAGGTTTGTCCTCTATTATAGGTAAACTCCTATTGGATTTACTTGATATATAAAACTCTTTAGTAGAGCTATGAACCCCTGTGTGCCTAATTTGCGTAATGTTACTTCCATAATCAAATTCATAATATTCAGTATAATTACTAATCGCATTTTGATTGTTTAAATGAGGGATTGGTGTAATAACATCTTCTTTGCCATTTAAAGCTGGATGTTCTTTGCCAGTTGCTTGAATGAGCCGATAAAGCGAATCATAATGATAATCTGACTTAGTATCTATACTCTTGTTATTTGGAAAAATAGTCTTATAAGACTCATCATTCATTCTGGTAATGTTACCGACAGGATCATACGTATAATTGATACTTTGTAATTTCTTTTCTCCTTTGCCACTTTCCAGTTTAGTTAATCTAAATGTTTTAGGATCATAGCTATAGCGGGTTTCAACACCATTACCATAAGTGATCGATGTACGTTGACCTTTAGGATTATAGCTGATGTCTGAAACATAGGTTTTTATTACCTCCATTGGTTTTTTGAGCTTAATTTGCTTTACTCTGCCTGCTATATCGTAAACTGGAATATGAGCATTATTTTGTGGATCTGCTTTTTCAATTATTTCGCCGATTGCATTATACTTCATACTTGAGTTAAATATTTCCCGCTCAAGATCTAAATGAGTTGTGATAATATTTTCGATGTTTTGCCAATTTGCTTCTTGCTTATAATTCTTTCTTAAAAGAAAACTACTTTTTAACGTTTGGCCTTTAAAATCATTTTCTTTGGCTTCAGTCAATCCTGCTTGATCATAATGAGCAATAAGCGTTCCATAACGATTTGTTACCTTATCTTGAATATTCTCAGAGTAAAAGAATCTTTCAACAACATTGCCATTTAAATTTAGATCCTCATCAGTAACTTTTACTCTTACTGGTCGTTGTAGTCTATCGTATTCTGTGTAAGTAAGTGACCCTTTGCCATCCCAATTGTACACCGCGCTTCTAGCAACATTTGCTAAATTCCACGTTTCTCCAGCATCAACACTTGTGCTCTTTAAGAGCCCTGCCATAGAGTAGACATGGATAAAATTCTTTACCTTTTCACTTTCTTGCTTACCTTGGTTTTGCTCATAAAACCTTGAATCAACACTTTCTAGTTCATTTCCTTGAATATCAAGTTTGACGTAGGATTTTAATTCTACAGTACTTTGTCCATCTTTGCTTAATATCTCTATCTGTAAAAATTTTCTGCCTAAACTATCCAAATGCTCTATTGTTGGTGTATTATAGTGTTTTTCTGCTTTGCTGAGTGCATCTTTTTCGTCTTTTAAAGCTATTTTTTCTTCTTCAGTTGCGCCGCTCCACCTTTCAGTAAATTCTTGGTAATATGTTGAATCTTTCACCGTATCATTAAGATCAAAATTCTTGATAGTCCACGAATCAAATTCTACTTTGCTGAAAAACCCTTTCGCTGTGTCGATGCGAATATTTCTTAGCAGAGGATCATAATAAAGAGTGTCAGATACTCCCTGATTATGCATGCTCTCTTCGAGATCATAAAAAGGTGAATTACTATAAAAAGGTTCATACTTTTTCACCTCCGTGCCTTTATTGTTATAAACAACTCTCCCTGATGCCATCCACTCTCCGGTTTCAGCATTAGTGAGCATTCTAGTCTCAAGGTTTCTACCAAAACCATCAATGTGAGTTATAATTCTCCTGATTCTTGAGGAACTTCCTTCTGAAACATGAGTTTCTCTCTGCAGATTAATCACATGCACAGGTTGGCCATTTTTTCTCCAAGCATCTAAGTCATAATAAAAGAAGCTGGTAGCGTTTTGGAGATAATACTCAGGACCATTTGCTCTTGCTACTGTGCCTAAAACATCTTCAAAATTTGGATTTTTTCTTACTTGATATTCGAGTAGTGGCTTATCACCTTTTTCTTCTCCGTTTTCGCTGCCATAAATAGAAGTAGCAATTACAACTCCAAGTGGATTTAAAATAACTTCTGATATGTTACCGTTATGATCAGTGAGTTTTACTGGACTTAAGCGCTGATAATCATATTCTGCTGTCGTTTCATAACTTGAGCTTTCAGTTGCTTTTATAATCGTCTTTATTGGCAGTAAATTATACTGATCATAAACAATTGCAGTCTCAGCGCCAAAAACATCAATTACTTTTTCAGGTAAATAGTATTTATCACTACCATAATAATACTGTGTTGGACTTGGTGCCCACCAAAAGTTATTTGACGTTTTTTTATAGCCAAGATCTTTGAGCATTTGCTCAGAGGTTATTTTGCCTGAAAATACTTCTTTGATTTGACTATCAGAAAATGCCATAGCTTCGGTGTGGTGAAGTAGTGCTTGCTGCGTTACAGAGCCAAGTGGTAAAGTAGAATTTTGTTCTTTATTCCAAAAATAATTGTGACTTTCACCTAAGAGCCTTGCTTGCGGATTTGTATAGTTTAAGTTTTCTTCAAATTTTATCGTATTTTGTAGAGACCTCTCTATGTGAGTCCTTAAGTCATTAATATTAGTATAGCCATCAACTAGGCCCCCAATTTCAAAAGCTTGTGATTTATAAAGAGCTCCAAGCAAGTAAAATTCTTTAGTATTATTAACGTAAAAATTATATTCTAAAGTAGCATGTAGTTTTTGCTGTTCTAAATAATTACTTGGCTGGTTTCGACGTGGGTAAGTAATACTTGCTGACTTTAAAACATTACCATACTCATCAACCTCTAAAACAAAATTATGCTCAATACGTGGATCACAGCAATTTCTTTCATAGTGGTAACTGATAGTTTCCTGTAAATTGACAAAAAATGTTCTATATCTAAATCTAAAGTCTTTATAAGAGCTGTTTGTACTAAGCAATTTTACACAAGCACTGGATTCAGTAACTAAGTATGGATGCTGGTAAAGACCAGGATTTTCATCCTTATCCAAACCATACACTTCTTGTCTTAGCACTTGCCCTTGAATAGCGCGATATGCTTGTCTTTCATCCTCTATTGAGATAATACTTTCATCAAATACTTGTGGCGTTATTTTTAACGCTTTGCCATCTCCTTGGTAAAATTCATTTCTATAACTTTCAACTAAATTTTCTGCCTTTTTATAAGCTCCAGTGTGATACCAAGTCTTGGTATAAATAGGAGCAACATAATCTTCTTTTTGATCAGTTGTAGCAAAATCTTCAGTATCCCAAGTTTCTACAAAACCAAATCCGCGAAATTCTTTTTCAGTGTAATCATAAAATCCATGATGATAGCTATATTTGTTGGTAAGTTTACTTCCTACTATGTTGTCTATGGTTTCTATCTTTTCAACTACTTGTACTGGAAATGGCAGACTTGTAACCCAAGGACGATTTTCTTTTCTATCCTCCAAGTAAAACTTAGTAGAAGCTGCATAATGAAGACGAGTAATGTTACCCATGTTATTATCTATTTGCTTCAGTAAGTGCGGTTTTACTCCATTGTAAAAATCATAGTATAAATGCTGTAACTTTAAACTTTGATCCAGATAGCTAATAAGCAAACAGTTAGTTCCATTTCCTAGAATGTCAGCAAACTCAATACGACCAATTTGATTGTAATTCACCGGTAATTTCAAAGTTACTGGTTTACTGAAAGAGTTGCCGCTATTGTTATAGTAGATATCTAAGCTATTATGGTTAGCATAAACTAGATCTGTAGTACCAGAACCGTCAATATCAGCAAAGTAAAGTCTTTTTGCATTAAATCCATCCCTAAAGTATGGAGCATTTTTAAATACAACTTTTTCACCAAATTTACCGTAGCCAAGATTTGGCCAACACTCTACTTTACCATTTTCTATCTTTACTAAGTGGCTCTTACCATCACCAAACATATCAGCAAAGCGTACTAAAGTACTCTCTGAACTGGCACGTTGATTTGGCAAATCTTTTGGCGCTCTACTGTAAATAGCCTTTTTATACCCTTTTTTACCAGCAGATGGATATACTCTGACATTTTCTCCCTCAAACACTACGATATCAGTTCTTCCATCTCCAGTAACATCAATCATTTCCTTAAGTTCACTACTTAAGTTAACTACTTGCGATTCGAGAGGCTTAAATTCACTCCACTTACTATTGCCATCAAAATCATGGTAACCCTGAAAGCCGCTCTCATTCACGTAAAGTTGTAACTCACCGTTACCTTCCATACTCATCAGTGAATAAGTAGTTTTTCGCAGTAATGATGGAAATTTTTCTAGGAGTTTTGCCTGAGAAAATTCTCCATTTCCATTTGGCCTAAAATAAAGGATTGTATTGCCATCGTTATACAATATTCCTTCAATACCTTCTTGATATAAATCAACCGATTGAAACCTTTGATCATTTAAGTACCCAGGAAAGTTTTTGTTTATTCCTTCTATTTTTACCGATTTAAAAGAGTTTTTATTATTTAAATTATGAAGATCTAAAAAAATTCCTTTTTCTTTTATGACAAGAGTTTTTTCACTATCTTTAATTTTCCAATTTGAGTTTTCTTCAGAAATTTCTGAATCCTGCTCTGAAAATACAAAATCTTGTTCTTTTAAAATCTGTAAAAGCTGTTTAGATGGTTTATTTTCATCTTTTATTGCAACTGCTGAAGTTGTCGAAATATAAGTTGGATTATCGCTAGTATGAGAAAAAACTAAAGTTGGTGTAGCCTTAGTAAATCTTTTTTCTCCTCTCTCATAATAGCCAACTTGTTTTACCGCTCTTAAGTAGGTAATTGTTGGTTTTTCATCGTAATCAAAATATGTGCCATTTACTAGAATCGGTTCTGCATCAAAACGGTGATAAATTCTTATCGCTCGGCATAAGAGTTCAGTTCTAATTGCAAATCCTGTGGTGTGTGAGGTAAACGAATCTTGGCGTAGAATTGCTTCTCTTTCATCACCATATCTTTTGTCTACTGGGCTCGCAAAATCATTTTCGCCGTAATCAAACAAAACTTCAAAATGGTTACAATTTAGCTCTTGGTTATGTCCATAAGCAATGCGATCAATTACTCTGCCATCACCTTGTACACTTGTATCTTTTGTACTAGAGCGGTAATAATAAAATATTTTATTTCCGTATACATCACTTAATTCCTCCAGTAACCACTCTGCTATGCGGCTATTACTCTTTGGATCATAGATTTGTGCTTGTTTATTTTTACCATAAACGGAAACACTGCCATCTTTACTAGTAACTTGCCAATGAATAGTGTTATCATTCTTGCTTACTAAACGCTCTATTTTGGCAAATAATCCTTCAACACGTGGCTGATAATAAGTAATGGCGTATTCGCTGTTGCTTGATTGATTAATTGCAACCAAATCGTCTGCTCCGCTGAGGACAAAGATATCTTCATCATCATAAGTTGGAATTTTTTTTGATGTTTTTCTGATAATACTTGCTATTGAAACATTAAACCCTATACCAAATACTCCATTGCCACCACCAGAGCTATGATCAACACTTAAAGAAGGCGAAAAATTACGGCACGTTGGCAGTGGAATTGGTACTGAAAAGGATCCAGTACCAGTGAATGAATTAGCCTCAAAAGTTTCGCTTATTCCTTTTATCGCTCCACCACCTTTTGGTAGCTCAAGCTTTTTAGCTTCAATAGTGGACTTTTGTGAAGTATCTTTGTTAGGTTCCATTTGATTTGATTGCGTGAAAACGCGCTTTTATGTTATATATATACAAGATTGGTAAAAAAAACGTCCAAATTATTTTTTAAAATTTTATTTTTATCAAAAAAAGCTTTGAATTTTGTGAATCTCTCATCACAAAAAAGTTTTTTCATAAATTTACATAATTTGGGTAGCGCAAAAACCGTCAATTGCTCTTTGATTATTTTCTATCATTGCCTCTGCCTCTTGCTGCAAACATTTAATATTTTTGAATGTTATATTATCCATTTCAAATGATGCTACTTTGAGTTGTGATTGTATTCGTATATATTTATCACCCATTACTTGCTCTAGTTGATAATCAACGCAATCTAGTCCAGAGGCAAACATCACATTCAGTAGTGGCTTGACCCACCCTATTTTTCCAAATCTTCTTGAATTAGCATACTCTATGCTCCTATCTGTTCTGCCAGTACCTATTGATACCAGTATAATCTCATCATTTGGAAATAACCTTTTACCACTTGCATATGCACAAGCAGCAGGATTATTAGCAAATACTCCGCCATCTATCAACACTCTCTCTGTTTGACTAATTTTCAGACGTTTTGGTGTAAAGTACGTTGGAGCAGCTGTTGTCGCTCTGAGTGCATCTTTCAACTTAATGTTTTCTTCTTTCCAGCTTTTGAAGAAAAATTCACAACTGTTGTGAATGTCATAGCTGGTGAGTAGTAGATTACTTGCAACATCAGCCATAATACTTTCACCAAAGTATTTGTTGAGAATAAATTCCATATTTCTATACGAGTACTGAGAACCACTCAGCCAAGAAGCAATTGATTTTCTCCAAAATGATGATTGAAAGATATATGCCCCATACTCTTGATAAAGTTCAACCAAATCATTGGCAGAGTATTGAAGTTTATTGCTTTTACAAAGTCCAGCAACAATAATCCCACCGGTTGAGGTTCCTGCCATTAAATCAAAAATCTGGGAGATTGGCTTTTGTGTTCTAGATTCAATCTCTGCTAGAATAATAGCAGGAATGATTCCTCTAATTCCTCCTCCATCAACTGATAAAATGTACTTTGTCATTTGTTATAGTTATTTTTGTCTCTGCTCAAGCTCGTTCACTTCTTCAGCAAGGTTTTTGACCCTTTCTTCAAGGCGATAGATGATTTCTGTAGTTCTTTGATTTTGCTCTATAAATTTATCATGAATGTGCACTCTTAAGTCGAGTTTGGCCAGCCACCAGATCAATGCTATTGTTTGTATTACCATAGTAGCAATTACTGCTATAGGAATCTTTCCTGTGTTTGTCATTTTTTTAAGGAAAAGCTGTATATAGATATATACAAGATTCATCAAAAATACGTCCAAAAAATCTTTTCTAAAATAAAGTTAATTAGTTGCACTAAACAAGCGATGTAAATAATATAATCAACATGAAATCTAGCCTTTTTTGGAAATTGGTAACAAGTTCAATAATACCAATAGTTATCTAAGTGGGAAAAGTCGCCTCTCCCCACTCGACTTCAGAACCGTACATGAGACTTTCGCCTCATACGGCTCCTCTATAATTTGGTGCTTGTCATGCACACTTTCTATGTAATTCATCGTGACAATGTCCATGTAACAAGGATAAATTCTTTTTCATATTATTACGTCTGTTTCGGTCAATATGATGTGTTTCTAAGATATCATCATTTTTAAACCAAAGTTGACAATGACCACATTTACCTTGTTGTAACTTCAACAATTTTATTACTCTTGGTAGTTTATCTGGTATCTTCCTTAAACGATTACCCCAATAAACCCAATCGCCATCATATGGAGACTTGGTTCCTTTCACTTTGACATGCCTTTTAATAGCATGATCTCCGTGCTTAATAAGAAGAACTTTGTTATTTGTCATAAATCGCCAATTATCGTTTTTATACTTTTTAAAGTATTTATTTTTAATCCAGTATTTTCCTTTGTTTGGGTGCCTGTAGACTGCCCACTTCCAGATGTTTCTAAACATTACACTGTCAATAAACCTAAAGGTCTTGTTTGACACAACCGAAGAATAATATTTGCTCCACCCTCTAGTAATTGGGTTAAGCTGTCTTATTACTGTTTCTTGTGTTGATCCTCTTAATCCTCTAATCTTATGTTTTATAGTAAGTGTATGCTGTTTTCTGGATTCACGACTTGGTTTGACTAATAATTTATAACCCCTCTTATTATTTTTCGTAGAGTAATGCCTTATTGAGAAACCAAGAAAATTAAATCCTGGCTTTTCTCCATTTTGAGTATGAGAAATCTTTGTTTTTGAAGGTTTCAATTCTAGTCCAATGGTTTTGAGCCATTCTTCAACTATCATTTTTGCCTTCAGAATGATTTCCTTACTCTCATGTATGATGATAAAGTCATCTGCGTAGAAAATTACACTTAATGAGCTTTTTGCTTCTCTACTGCTTGCAACACCACATTTCATCTTCCTATATTGAAGAAGTTCACTCCATAACGTTTCTTTGATATATTGTTCTAATCCATTTAATGCAACACAAGCAAGTAACGGTGAGATCGTCCCTCCTTGAATTGTACCACGTTTTGTGGATTCAAATTTTCTGTTTTCCATTACTCCAGCTCTTAACCATCCTTTTATAATTCTTCTAAAGGTTGGTGTAGTGTTAAGTTTTTCCAACAGAGCATTTTGATTAATATTATCAAACGATCAATCACCTTAATACCCTCTTCAATAATCAAGTAACTAAGGAAATTACAGTTACAGATTCAACACATCCACTATTTGGCAGAACATTTCCAATATCTTCTGTCAGCTCAAAAGTCCACAATGTATTTGTTACTTATCGCAATTACATCATTCTACGTATTCCGTTTTCTGCTACCAACTTAGCTAGTAAGCAAAACTTTCTCACCAGCAAGTTAACGTGGTCTTCATTATACGAATTTGTTTCTCTAGCAAAGGAGTATAAATTATGCCATGTAAACCATGTCAAGTGTGGCAGAAAATGTCGCAACGTTTCAAGTCAGAAGTTTTAGAAAATATATTATTAGTGTCCAAAGAGGTTATCTATGAGTACATCAGAGCTAATTACAGCACAGCATTTAGCACGCGAAGCAATAATTTATATCAGACAATCAACACCTCATCAAGCATTGAGCAACCAAGAAAGTTTGGAGTTACAGTATGCACTAAAACAAAGAGCAATTGACCTTGGATGGAAAGCTGATAATGTTGTAATCATTGATAGTGATCTTGGTTTAACTGGTGCTAGTGCTGAAAAGCGTGAAGGGTTTAAAGAGATTGTCACTAAAGTCACTTTATCAAAGGTAGGAATTATTCTCTCCTACGATGTGACTCGCTTATCACGTAATTGTTCTGACTGGTATCCTTTACTGGATATATGTGGCTATAAACAGTGTTTAATAGCTGACCGGGATGGTGTTTATGATCCTGGTACTATTAATGGTCGGCTGTTACTTGGTCTGAAAGGGCAACTTGCTGAAATGGAGTTATCTACTATAAGAGCTAGACTAAATGCTGGACTATTAAATAAAGCAACCAGAGGTGATTTAGCCTTATCTCTCCCAGTTGGTCTTGTTCGTAACATTGATGGTTCTGTGAACAAGGATCCTAACCTTGAAGTTCAGTCTCGTATCAATCTTATTTTTGAAACTTTTCTAGAAAAACGAACAGCATCAAAGGTTTTAAGACATTTTAATGATCATCAACTAACTCTTCCTAGATATAATAATTTCAAAGAACTACAGTGGAAAAAGCCAACTGTTGCAGCAATTACCTCAATACTAAAAAACCCAGCCTATGCTGGAGCATTTGTTTATGGGCGTTCCCGTACTACATACCATAAGCCATCTTCTGCTGACAAAACAACAAAAAAATTACCAATGGAGGAATGGAAAGTTCTGATCAAAGGTAAATACTCAGCTTACATAGATTGGGAAACTTTTACAAAGATTGAGATGATGCTAAAAGATAATTATGCAGAATACGATCGCAATAAAACACGTGGTATAGCAAGACCAGGTGCAGCATTATTACATGGAATAATTTATTGTGGAGAATGTGGACATAAAATGTTGGTACAGTATAAAGGAGGAAATCGTTATTTATGCAACTATCTACGTCAGCAGTATCGTGTACCTGTATGTCAGCTTTTACCAGCTGATATTATTGATAATGAAGTAGTTCCCAAATTTTTTGCTGCACTTGGTCAAATTGAGCTTGATGCTTATACTCAGGCGATTAACTCACAATTGCAATCTGAGCAAGCAATTAATAAAGCACATTTACAACAATTAGAGCGCCTAAAGTACCAAGTTAGATTGGCAGAAAGACAATTTAATCAAGTAGACCCTGACAATCGTCTTGTAGCTGCAGAACTTGAAAGACGCTGGGAGAAAGCATTGAAAGAACTCCAACAAGCAGAAATTATGTTCGAACGTCAGCGTCCAAGTGATCCAACACCTCAATTACCTGAAGAACTGAAAACAGTATTTTTAGATGTAGGCAAAAGATTACCTGAAATTTGGTATAAATCAATTCTATCACGTCAACAACAAAAGTCCTTTCTTCGTTGTCTCATTGATAAAGTGGTAGCACACAGAATCAGACGCGATTGTCTTCAGGTACGCATTATATGGCATGGTGGCGAAACTACTACTTCTCATGTTCCCATTCCAGTAAACTCTTTTCGCGAGTTGACTAAAGCAAAAGAAATGGAACAGTCTATAATAAAGTTAAGTAAAGAAGGTAAAACAGATGCAGAAATTGCTAAGTACTTAGAAAAACAGGGACATCGCTCCCCCACAAAAAACATCGTTTTAGAAAATACAGTAAAAACTATTCGGTTAAAAAATAACATTATGCGAGCAAGGAATCAGTCACATCCGCTTAAAGTATCTGGATATCTTACCGTTCCACAAATTGCAAAAATCCTCAATGTTACTACACATTGGATTTATGATAGAATTAATAATGGTCAAATCAAAGTACGAAAAGATGACAGTAAAACCAGAGGAAAATATTTATTTGAGAATACGCCAGAGACTGTTAGAATCCTTATGGATTTTAAACATGGTAAACTCAACAATCCAAATTTTTTATAGGAGTATCAATATGCATAATCAAAACATCCAGAAATATCAGCATCTAAACAGTACGCTGTTTTCCAATTCAGTGAATTAAATATGGCTTCAATAGCATCATGACATGACCTACCAGGTCTAAAACCATACATGTTCGGTTCAAATCCTACCTCCCACTCTGGCTCTAGTGCCATTTTCATAAGTGTTTCTTTTGCCCTATCTGAGATAGTAAGTATACCAAGAGGGCGATATTCTATTGGTTTTCCAGGTTTTGGAATCCAAACACGTTTTGATGGTTTCGCTTTTTCTCTAACATTTAAAGAATATGCTAATTGCAATCTTTCTTTATGATTAAGATTTGCTTTTCCATCAATACCTGCAGTTTTCTTCCCTCTGTTATCTTGAGTTACTTTTCTGACAGCAAGTAGTTTTGCACTTATTGAATTGAGTAATAATCTTTGAAGTTTATGTACCTTCTTCTTATCATTACATATTGCAGCTTGGTAAATTCGCTTTTGTAGCTTAAATACAAATTTCTCAACTTTACGCCAAGGAATTGTATTCCATTCATACCTAACAAATTGTTGGTCTATAACATATTTACTACTATTCACAACTTTACCCTCCAAATTATAGTGTCCACGTCTGCATATCCCAAATATTACTTTGGGCATTAGCTTCTTGGACAATCCCTCCAATGTAAGTGCTTATGGCTGGCTACCTACTTACATTCAAATGAATATAAGAGCACCTATATGGTTATCCCGTTTCACGATTTTGTTTCGTGTTAGACTTAGGTTCTTACTTTTTACCGGAAGCTGAGAACATCTATAATCAAAGACATCTAACTTTAATTCCTCGTATGCTTCATACCATTTTGGTCTATGCGTAAAACAACCTTAATTTCGCATATTCAATATAACGACAATTCAATCATAAGTTTCTCTCGTAACCATATCTAACTCTGTTTGCAGGAGTTTGCTATAAGGTTTAGCATTACCTGCTTTTATCTCATGCTTGCATCCTAAAGGTTGCCATTCTTTAAAATGTGAGACATACATTATCCCTGATGTCTAGGGAAGATGGAATCTAACCATCACAAAATCGCAACTTCGGGTCGCACATATGCGTTATTGTTCTGTATCAGCACTTTAGTACAGACCAATTATCAAAAGATGTGCCAATAAAAAGTAAGGCAAGTGGCAATGATCTGGAAACATTATCTACTGCAGCTGAAAAATGTAATTTAGATACTGTAAGATCCTTAATAAAAAATGTAGTAGATATCAATGCTACTCATCATTTTGGTGCAACATCATTACACTATGCTACAAGCGGAGGCTGTTTAGAAGTCGTAAAATTTCTAATTGAAGAGGGCATTGATATAAATACTACTGATGCTTTTGGCTGGACAGCTTTGCACTATGCTGCACAGGAAGGACGTTTGGAAATTACTAAATTTCTACTGGAAAATGGAGCACATCCTCTTGCTAAAAATAAAGATAAAAAAACTCCTTTAGATCTTGCTGTAGAGGAATTAAACAATAATAAAGAAGATATTTATGAGGAAATTATCAAATTACTTTCCCACTATCAATTGTTCCCATAACTGCTGTTAATATAGTACGATAGCCAAGATTATCAACTACATGCTCAGCCTTATTTATTATCCACTCGCCATAAATTTCCTTGCGAAACCCAGAAAGGTTGATCTTTGCTTCAGCAAATAATTCAGGATTTCCTGGCATTGTGACATTGAGTGTTGCTGCATTACTCATCAGCTGATTCAACTTCGCAGATGCTGCACTTTGTGCCAAATCACTACTTGCATAAATATCTCGCAAAATATAGCTTGGTTCTTGATCACCTACTTTTTCCGTTATTGTCTCTGCTTTTTCATAATCATACCAGTAAGCAATAACCGAGCCATATTGATTACGCTCATTAAATTTTACTTTCCAATTTGTAATATCTCTAGGTGTTAAAGTAATAGTGCTTAAAGTTTTTCCGGTAACTGATTTTGCTTTTCCTTTTGAAACAAACAGTAAATATCCTCCTGCAGGTTTTGCTATTGCTCCATAAATTTGAGCAAGCCTGGTTAAAAAATGCATATCGCTCTCTGCAGTTTGATCAATATGTGATATCATGATATTTACAAACTCTGCAGCAACTTTAGCTTGATAGCCATGTTTGTCTGCAATCTTTTTTACCAAATCATTTAAGGTAATTTGATGCCACTCATTAAACACTTGTTCCTTTAATGACTCTTTTAGATCCGCTGCATGACTTTTAATCTTTAGTGATTGTGGCGGGCCTTGTAGCGTAATTTCATTTACTATATAATCTCCCATTGGCACAATGCCAGTTTCCTTATACCCGAGTAAAATATTTAGCTTTGCCCCAGTTCTAGGAATCTCAAATAATGAATCACGGTCGTCAAGGTGAATTACAGCAGTATCACTTATTATTCCAGCTTCATCAGTAATGTGCATTGATATTAGCCGACTCTTTACTAGTTCAGTGATTAAAATCCCTTCTACTGAAATGCTAAAATCTGGTGTCATTTCAATCCCATAGTTTCACTACTTGCTTTTGTGTTTCTTTTTGAATAACAGGAAGTTTAATAATTAATCCTGCAGGAAGAAGCTCGTACTCTGCAAGCCCAGAGTTAGCTTTTAACACAACCTCAATTGCTCCAGAGCTAGATCCATAGTGTTTCCAACAAATAAAATCCAACATGTCATTTTCTTTAGTCTTGTAGTACATCATTGTCAGTTACAGTAAAGTCAGTAGTGCTATTTCGTGATGATAAATTGCTATCTAGTAATACGTTATCATAACGTTTTAAACTTAAATGAAACTCAATCTTTCTTGGTTCACCATTTGGAAAAAAATATTTCTGCGTTTCTTCTATTTTCACAATAACAAAATGGCCTAAAATGTTACCTTGGCCATCAATAAGTAAAAGAGGTTTCGATGAATTTCGCATATTATTTATTTGCTTCAGCCCTCCTGAATAGATTACTCCTGCAAGCTCAACAATGTCCTCTCCAGGACCAATACTTTGAAGCAATGGCTTTTCCCCAATACGCTCAAGTGCAGGCCAGCGATATTCACTTCTGCGTATAAAGCCTTGCTCAATTAATGAAAATCTATATGGACCAAGAGATAACATAATTTAATTTATATCGTAAAGTGCGCCACTAAATTGCTCTCTAATTCGCTCCATTACTTCATCAGCAATGCTACGTGTATCTTGCCCAGGGGTTGAATGAATATTAATACTGAAGTGATTATTTTGAGTTTTATTCTCTATAGCTTTACTGTGTGCCGCAATGGGGTACTTAAGAGAATCACTTATAACGTTATTTACAGACTTAACTTCTAGTTTAGACTCATTCCTTTTATTCCACAGATTACTGATTGTTCTAAAGGGCTGAGTAATATTATTCCAAAATTTTCCTACCCAATCAGAAAAAGATTTCCATACAATTTTCACTGATTCCCAGATAGTAACAAAAAAGTTCTTTACCACTTGCCATTTGGTAATTATCAAAGTTGCAGCAACAGCAAGACCGCCAATAACGAGTCCCATAGGATTACTCATTAAAGCAATTGTCAATGCTTTAAATCCAGCAATAATTGCTGGAAAAACTGCAGAAAGACCTATTTTTACTAAAGTAATAACAGATCCAAACATTCTCCAAGTAGACAAAAAAGCGAATAAGGAACCTTTTACAAAAGTCCAAGCATAGCCAAGAGATATAGCTGCTATTTTAATGCTAATCAACGCTGTAATCGTGCTCATGATTACTGTGGTCAGCACTCTATACTCCTTAGCAAACAGCGCTACCTTTGTAGTTGCTGACTTCAAAAGATTAACAGTAAAATTTAAAGGTGGTAATAATACCGTACCAAGATTCATACCCAATTCTGCTATTGAGTTCTTAAGTAACTGAAGATTATTTGCTGTAGTATTTGCTCTATTTTCAAACTCTCTTTGCATTGAGCCATGATATTCTTCGTTTATTAATCGCAAAGATTTTCTATATTCATCTAGACTACCAGTAAGTAGCGCTATATCATCCTGATATTCAAGACCAAAGAGGTCAAAGAGAACGCTAGAACGTTCTTGCTTATCTAATTTTGCAACTGTTTCTAAAAACTTAAGTAATGTACCTTGTGCATTCTTACCGATTGCTTTCTCAAACTCCTGAGCATTTATTTTTAGCACTTGAAACGCTTTTTGAAAATTGCCACCTTGTTTACTCGCTGTTTGCAACTTGCTGAGCATTGCATTAATCGCCGTACCTGCTTTTTCAGGAGTTTTGCCAAGACTAATGAAGCTACTTGCTAAAGCTCCTGCTTCCACTGCAGTTAAGCCAAATTGCCTTGCTGTACCACCAATCCTGTTTAGCGTTGGAACAATGTCCTGAACCTTTGCCGCAGTGTTATCAGAGATATGGTTTATCGCATCGCCAACGCTTTTCATTTCACCAATTTTAATTTGATAAATATTAGAAAGTTTAGCAATAGCGTCGCCTGCTTCTTCTGCTGACATATCAAATGCAGTTGCCATTTTGGCCACAGTGTCTGTAAAGATTGTAAGATCTTTAGCTGCAATACCAAGCTGACCACCACTTGCAGTAATTTGTGCAAGTTCTGCTGCAGATAGCGGAATTGTCCGTGACATTTCCTTTAATGTTTCACCAAGCTTTGTTAAACCATTTACATCTGTATCTTCAAACTTTACAACTTTCTTTACATCAGCCATGGCACTCTCAAAACTAATTGCAGCCTTAAGTGGTGCTGCAAGGGTGAGGCCAAGTGCCACGGTATCCATGATTTGAGCTCTAAAATTTGCTCTTTGCGCTAAAACTCCCTTACGTTTTTGCATTACGGAATTTAAAGCTGTATAGTTATTTTTAAGCTTTTGAGTAGAAGAGCCAAGTTTAGCTTGGTCTCCAATAAGAGATTTTATATCTCTACCACTTTTACTGAACTCCGTGCGTAAATGGTGGAGAGCACTTCTTTTTTGTAAATAAGCTGTTTTAGCTTTCAGTGCTGCAGTTTTAGACCTTGTAAACTCGTTTTGCAGGCTCTTACTTGGTGCTCCTGTATTTTTTATCTGCTGGGCAAGAGATTTTGTTTTTATTTCTAGTTCATTCCAAGAACGCCTAGCAAGCAGAGCATCGTGGCTTAATTGTTTAAACTTGGATACTGATTTACTTGATGATTCAAGTTGTTTTATCGTACTACCAATACGAGAAAGTTGCTTCGTGCTACCTGCTATCGTACTATTAAAACTGCTTTGCAGTGTTGCTCCAATTACTATAGAAATTGCCTTCATTTGTATAATTTTCCGCTACTTTCAAACCAAGTAATAAATTCTTCAATATCCATATCAAGCCACTGATTGATTCCACCACCAACCATTGAGCTAAGTGATAATATGCTCAGCCTCAATTCTTCTGCTGAGACAAAAAACCTTGTAACACTTCTTGAATCTTACTGTAGTCTGCCAAATCAAGTTCTTCTACTGCTTCTCTTGAAATACTTGCAAGATTTGCAATCAGTGCTACTTCTTTCTCTGCATCGCTATTACCCATACGTTCAACAGCTAAACGGTCTCGAACTTTTGGGCGACGTAGAGTTAGCTCTGAAACTAAAGTTCCATCGATTTTTATTGGTTCAGTTAATTTAATTTTTTGCATTATTTTACCTCTTTATTTAAATTCCTAGAGCTATGCGCATAGAAGTCATTTGATCAACACCATCGATTTTGCGAATCATGTTTTCTGCATCAATTTCAATCAATTCTCTGCCATCAATAGTAAGCTTATAATAGTTGGCAGCAATTATACATTTTAGTGTCGCTTTTTCAGCAGGTTTCCAGCTACCAAAATCAAGTTCTTTAAAGAGCCCTCTTAAGTTAATTACTACTGATTCGGCATCACTACTTCCCTGCAAACCTCCTCTTAAAGTAAGAGAGACAGCATTATTATTTATCAATCCAAAAAGTCTAAAGAGCTCAGAGTCATATTCAGAAAAAGTGAAATCTGCTTCGAGCTTTTCCATACCAATATCAATGCTGACTGGTATATCCATTCCACCTGCGCGATATTCTTCAGTTTTTATCGCAAGTTTTGGTAGGCTAATTTCATCGATACGACCAGCATAACCTCGACCATCAACAAATACGTTAAAATTCTTTAAAATCTTTGGTAACTATAATGCACCCCATAAACTAGACCAAAAAAAATGGTTGATCCGAGTAGGAAGGTAAAGGGGTAAAAGTATGGCAACAAAAAAATATGAACCAGAGTTAAAAGCAAAGATAGCTTTGGAAGCAATAAAAAATCAAAAAAGCACATCTGAGATATGTAGTGAATATAAAATACCATCAACAAATCTATATGATTGGCGTGATAGAGTATTGGCAAGGTTAAAAGACCTATTTGTTGAAGAAAGTGAAAGTGCGAGAAAACAAAGAATCTTAGCGCAAGAAATAGAAAGTTTACATAAAGTAATAGGAGAATTGACAGTGGAAAATAGTTATTTGAAAAAAAAATTACTGAAATAAGCAAAAAAGATAGAGTAAGGTTTATAGAAAAAGATTCTGATCTATCAATTAGGAAACAGGCTGATTTACTGGGGATTTGCAGATCTAGCCTATATTATAGGCATATAATTAATAACGAAAGTGAAATTTGATTCAAGAAGTATATTTGGCTTCTGATTGCCGTTATGGATATCGTAAAATTACTGCTGAAATCATAGCGAGTGGAGTAGTAGTCAATCACAAAAAAATCTTAAGAATTATGAAAAAAATGAAGATTAGTGGGCTGTATTGTAGAAAAAGATGTAATACAAGTATTAAAGAAAAAAAGCATAAAATATATCCTTATTTACTCAAAGATTTGATTATTTGTAGAGTTAATCAGGTATGGGCTACTATATATTATGGTAGAAGGTAAGTTTGTCTATTTTGTGGCAATAATGGACTTGTATAGTCGCTATATTATTGCTCATTCATTATCACCATATCTCGATGCTGGATTTTGCCTTTATACTCTCAAAGAAGCTCTAAAACAAGGTAAACCTGAGATTTTTAATAGTGATCAAGGAGTGCAGTTTACTAGCTACAACTTTATTATGGAATTAGAGCGTGCTAATATTAAAATTAGTATGGATCATAAAGGACGTTGCTTCGACAATATATTTGTTGAGCGTTTATGGAGAACTTTAAAGCAAGAAGCTATATATTATTATAGACCAAATAGTATCAGAGATTTGAATCTTATAATAAACGATTTTGTTGGTTGGTATAACTATAAAAGGCGACATCAGACTCTACATTATAAAGTTCCTGCTGATCTTTATTATCATAAACAGTAAATGAATATATTGATAAATACTTTAAATGTGTGTCGACGTATTTATCAACATATTCATTTTAAAAATCGGATCACTTTGAAAAAAATGGTCTAGACAAATGGGTGCATTATATAGTACAATCAGATTTATCAAATGCGTTTATCTCAATATTACCTGCCAACTTTAAAAGAAACCCCGGCTGGTGCTGAAATTATTTCTCATCAATATTTGTTACGTGCGGGCTTAATCAAGCAGACAGCATCTGGAATTTATTCTTGGCTGCCGCTTGGTCTTTTGGTACTTAAAAATATTGAAAATATTATCAGAGATGAAATTGGTGCGATTGAAGTGTTAATGCCTTGTGTGCAGCCAGCAAGTCTTTGGCGAGAGTCAGGACGTTACGATGATTACGGCAAAGAAATGCTACGTATTAAAGATAGGCATGAAAGCGATATGCTTTTTGGTCCAACACATGAGGAGGTGGTAACTGATTTGATTAGAAATACGGTAAAAAGTTACAAAGATTTACCACTTTGTTTATATCAAATTCAGTGGAAGTTTCGTGACGAAGTAAGACCTCGTTATGGCGTTATGAGAGGCAGGGAATTTCTGATGAAGGATGCATACAGTTTTGATGTAGATTACGAAGGTGCACTGAATTCATATAATTTGATGTATAAAACTTACATAAAAATCTTCAAACGCATGGGACTTACTCCAATTGGAGTGAGGGCAGATACAGGACCAATTGGAGGAAATTTAAGTCATGAATTTCATATATTGGCAAACACCGGTGAGAGCACTCTATATTATGACAATAAACTTTTTGAATTACTAGAAAGCGAAGATATTGAAAGCCTGAAGAGCATATATGCAGTTGCAGACGATATGCATGATCCTGAAAGTTGTCCTATACCGCAAGAACAGTTAAATGTTAGCAAGGGTATTGAAATAGGGCATATTTTTTATTTTGGTGATAAATATTCGAAACCTATGAAGGCAAGTGTTACTTCTCAAGATGGAAAAAATGTTAACATGCATATGGGTTCGTATGGTATTGGAGTTTCAAGGCTTGTTGGCGCAATAATAGAAGCTTTCCATGATGATAAAGGAATTATCTGGCCAGAGGCAGTAGCTCCTTTTAAAGTTGGTTTGATCAATTTACAAACAAAAGTAACGGAGGCTGCAGATAAAATATACAAAGCTTTGAAAAGCGATGAAGTGCTTTATGATGATACGGACGAAAGTGTAGGAGTGAAATTTGCCAGAATGGATCTGATAGGCTTGCCATGGCAAATAATTATTGGAAAGAAAGCAGTAAGTGAAAATATAGTTGAAGTAAAAAATAGAGCAACTGGCAAGGTAGAGGAAATACAAGTTGAAGAAGCAATAAATCGCTTTAGCACAAAATGATATACGGTATTGGCACTGACATAGTATATATACCCAGAATATTGAGAATATCACAAAAATACGGGGAAAAATTTCTCAATAAAGTCTATACTAAGAAGGAGATAGAGATAAGCAAAAAATATAATAGCCAAGAAGTAAGGGCAAAATATTTTGCTAAACGCTTTGCTGCAAAGGAAGCTTTTGTTAAAGCGCTAGGCACTGGATTCAGCCAAGGAATTATAATGAAAGATATAGAAATATACAGTAATATCAGGGGAAAACCACATCTTGCTATCACAAAGGATTTCATCTCGAAAGACTACAAGATACACCTTTCTCTAAGTGATGATCAAGATTATGCTACTGCGTTTGTTGTAATTTGCGTTGAGTAGATATTGTTTAGTACATACGATTTCAAAAATTTTTTTGAAATTATACTTTGACCTACACAGATCGACCTTTCTGTGAATCCTGGTTTCTGCTTTCTTCAACTTGTTTTGCAAAAGACGTCTCTTGTGTGTTCATATGTTGAAGTGGTTTAGCAATTTCGCGCACAACAGCAGCAACTGCAGTTAAAAACGCCTTGAACAATCCACCTAAAACTCCACCAACTGCTTCTCTACCGTACATACGAGCTTGCTTTTCATTGTCATCAGCAGTTTCCCCTGCCCTCCTTCGTGGATCCATTCTATGAGCAATAACTGAAAACAACACCCCCCTAATTGAAGACTTCACTCGTGCTTTTGCCTTCTGAACATCCCCATCACTTGCTACTTCATGTTTTTCCCTACTATTCATTAGCTCCTTTTGTTGTTGAAAACTTAAGATCTCTTCCATCAGTTGTTTCTTTCTCTTTTCCAGAACTCTTTTCTTGGACTCTGATTTATCGCGAGTGTGTTTTGTGGTTTCAAGTTCTACATCAATATCCTCAGATGCTGCTTGGCTATATAAGGTTTCTATGAGCCTATCTATACTTCGCTTTACTTGCATAGTCCTTTCGTAACTATCTAAATTATCAACTCCTTCATCAATTTGACTTAAAATATCCTCGAAAGGTTTTAAATACTCTTTAAATTGCTCTTCGAGCTGATTTTCATTCTTCAAATTCCTTTCTCTTCTGTCATCGCTATTCTCTTCAACATTATCATCACCTTCTTCGAAAAGATCCTCATCGTTCATAATTTTTTTTAATTTATTCCTACTTATTATTATTGTATATGAAAAAATTAAATTAACACTAATGAAAAGTGTTCACAACTTCAGCACTGGCTAAAACTACAGTGAAGCTGTCAAAAGTGGCAGGATCATAATATCTCTCATACAATTCAACCGAACACCTGAGTTTTATCTTCTCCTTAGCATTAAAACTAATCTCATAATCATTATTAGAGTTTAACATTGCAGAATTACGCAATAATTCATCAGCCAATACTGAATTTAAAATGCCATTAATTTTTATTGTAATCTTTCTACTTCCAGCACAATCAAGCACTTTTCTCCAGCCAAAAGAGGAAATATCTTTCATCTCCTCTTTGTTATTACGCAAAGTAAACCTTAAGTTTCGTATATTATTCAGCACAACAAAATTATTGTCATGACCTTTAATTTTCAGCTGTAATTTGCTCATCGCTACCTCCTTGTATTAAAATATCAAAATTAATTGTTGAATGTAAAACTTCATCATGCTGATTCATAGCACAACTACTTTCTAAAATGGTCTCACTACTAATGCTCTTTACCACCAAGCTAACGTGCTTTATAGCGGCAAGCATACTGCCTATATAGTATATATGTCACATGAAAATCTTACTTTTGTAGCAAAGTTAGATAGCATATGCAGGTTAACATAATTTACTATGCGCAATCTCAGATAAGGAATAGTAACCTGCTTAGGCAGGTAATCATAGATGTTAGTAACATATTTCTTTAAATCAGAGTTTGCTTTTAATGCTGCATAAATACTATTATACAACTCATTTATAATTTGAATTTTTTCCATCTCACAGATACGGTTACGAAGATTGCAATTTGCAGGTACAACAGATGGTATCATCCTAGTGCTTACTGTACGAACATTATCTGTCAAGAAGATGTCATCCCATCCCCAGACACTGGTTCACTTTATAATGATGTCGTTCCAGTAGCTCTTTCTTGTCATCCCAGTGCTTGACACTGGGATCCAGGAATTTTATTAAGTTGGTAAGCATAAAAGTAGCCGTTTTATGTTAAAATACAACGTTTTGATGATCCTGAAAAAACTGGATCCCAGTGTCAAGCACTGGGATGACACCTTCCTTTATGGAATTAAGTTACAATGTTTTTACAGTAAGCGCTGGAATGACACCTTCCCTTATGGAATTAAGTTACAATTTTTGTACAGTAAGCACTGGAATCCAGTTTTCTTAACCAAAAACACTTCATTCTATAATGCAAAACCCATACTCACAAAACCTATAATGCACCCCATAAACTAGACCAAAAAAAAATGGTTGATCCGAGTAGGAAGGTAAAGGGGTAAAAGTATGGCAACAAAAAAATATGAACCAGAGTTAAAAGCAAAGATAGCTTTGGAAGCAATAAAAAATCAAAAAAGCACATCTGAGATATGTAGTGAATATAAAATACCATCAACAAATCTATATGATTGGCGTGATAGAGTATTGGCAAGGTTAAAAGACCTATTTGTTGAAGAAAGTGAAAGTGCGAGAAAACAAAGAATCTTAGCGCAAGAAATAGAAAGTTTACATAAAGTAATAGGAGAATTGACAGTGGAAAATAGTTATTTGAAAAAAAAATTACTGAAATAAGCAAAAAAGATAGAGTAAGGTTTATAGAAAAAGATTCTGATCTATCAATTAGGAAACAGGCTGATTTACTGGGGATTTGCAGATCTAGCCTATATTATAGGCATATAATTAATAACGAAAGTGAAATTTGATTCAAGAAGTATATTTGGCTTCTGATTGCCGTTATGGATATCGTAAAATTACTGCTGAAATCATAGCGAGTGGAGTAGTAGTCAATCACAAAAAAATCTTAAGAATTATGAAAAAAATGAAGATTAGTGGGCTGTATTGTAGAAAAAGATGTAATACAAGTATTAAAGAAAAAAAGCATAAAATATATCCTTATTTACTCAAAGATTTGATTATTTGTAGAGTTAATCAGGTATGGGCTACTATATATTATGGTAGAAGGTAAGTTTGTCTATTTTGTGGCAATAATGGACTTGTATAGTCGCTATATTATTGCTCATTCATTATCACCATATCTCGATGCTGGATTTTGCCTTTATACTCTCAAAGAAGCTCTAAAACAAGGTAAACCTGAGATTTTTAATAGTGATCAAGGAGTGCAGTTTACTAGCTACAACTTTATTATGGAATTAGAGCGTGCTAATATTAAAATTAGTATGGATCATAAAGGACGTTGCTTCGACAATATATTTGTTGAGCGTTTATGGAGAACTTTAAAGCAAGAAGCTATATATTATTATAGACCAAATAGTATCAGAGATTTGAATCTTATAATAAACGATTTTGTTGGTTGGTATAACTATAAAAGGCGACATCAGACTCTACATTATAAAGTTCCTGCTGATCTTTATTATCATAAACAGTAAATGAATATATTGATAAATACTTTAAATGTGTGTCGACGTATTTATCAACATATTCATTTTAAAAATCGGATCACTTTGAAAAAAATGGTCTAGACAAATGGGTGCATTATAGATTCTGCCAAAGAGCGACAAAATAATAGGTGAGTTTGGCTCAAGAGCAGTATGGAATGGAATCCAGAGATTTGAAGACTATACAAGTGCAACCTTTGAAGTTTGCTACGATGTGCTAAATAATATTGCAATAAAATCTGTGCTAAGTAGAGGTGACAGCTATGAGGTTGATTTAGCAATCGGTATGCTTGAATCCATAAAATCAGACGATTTGTTAATCTGTGATAGAGGATACGTATCTTATCGATTTCTTGCTGAGCTTACAGGAAGGAAAATCAATTATATAATTCGCTGTTCAAGTTCGTCTTTCAATGAAATAAACGCTATGTTTAAGCCGGAAAGCCCATCTAGTACGGTGGTAGTGTCTACCGCACCTATTAAAGTAGCAAGACAGCTACGAAAGCTAGGATTACCTGATGAGATGAAATTCAGGTTAGTCAAAATAATACTTTCTTCTGGCGAAGTTGAAGTGTTAGTAACATCTCTGTTAGATGAGAAACGTTTTACAGTTGAAGAGTTTGAGAGATTATATTACTTGCGCTGGGGAGTAGAAACATTTTTTTCTAGGCTGAAGGGAAGATTAAATTTAGAGAATTTCACAGGAAAAAGTATTGAAACTATCAAGCAGGATTTTTGGTCAACTATCTTCATCAGTAATCTAGAAAGTATCATGATAGAAGATGATGAAGAGACATTGAGCGCACAGAATAGTAAACTAAAAAAAAGCATCAATAAATCTGTCTCATTTAATGCGATTAAAAACTTAGCCTTTGATATTTTTTCTACAGAGTCAGACATAGACTGCATTATGGATCGACTATCACAGTTATTTTTGATGAACACTTTAGTGGTGAGAAAAGGGAGAAGAGTTGATCGTCATAAGATATCTGATATTCGTTCACTCAACTACCAGAAAAGAGCTAGAAAACATGTGTTTTAAATTCAAGATATCTTTTCAGTATCATTGCATTAGTACATTCTTTGCAAAATAACCTGCAATTATTACTTTTTTAAATAACTTGCACTTTTCAGACTCCCTTTTCTTAAAAATTCACCCTAGTATTTACCATAATTATCAATCACTTCAAATTTTTTGTCCAATCTTAACTTCTCTTTCCCTTAACTTAATGGCAGTGGGAACAAAGTAATCTAAAACATAGAGAAAATACGACGGTGCTTGATACGTAGCTGTTGCGATTTTATTCTCTTTTTGTCATTCTAATACTAGAATGATATTCTACTAGTGAAGTTTATTCTTTGATATATTAACTATAAATATAGAGAAGTCTTATTAAATAAAAAAGGTAAAAGAACCTCTGAGTAGTAAAGTTTTGACTCTATATTACTGTAAGTGGTGCTGTAATAATGTTCTAACAAGCGTGACTTGGCTGAGTATAGAAAAAATTTAAAAAAACCGCTATAATTTTACGTAATCTACCAATAAACACCTAAGTTTTTACTGGATTTTGTGATTGATTCTGCAGGTCAAAAACAAATTTTGAGTCATAACTACTTTTAGTGCTATAATAAAATAGAGAGGCTTGTCAAGTAAAGCTCTTTATTTCATCGGATGCGCTGCCAAATTGTTATGCAAGCAAGTTTTTAGTTTTCGTATACTAGAAGTAATTCTTGTGCATTGGCCTTGATTAGAGTAGGACATTCTCTATCATTTAATAATGAATGCAATATTTCAATTGCACCTTTAATGTCGTTATTATGTATCTTTACTACAGCGATAGCTTCTTGGCTTGAATAAGGGTACACTGCACTTGATTCTAAATTATCAATTTTATCTTTATTTATTTTTTCATCGTTGGAGTGAAGTAAGCTCATTACCTCTAAGTATTGTGCTAACTCACGCAAAACATTAGGAGCATCTTTATCATCTGCCAAATCATTATAAATAATAGATGCTATGTCTGTTGGCATTGAATCTGAGATATGATTGAATGCGTGTTCAAAATTTGCTAAATATCCCCAGTTTGAATCTATTTCTTCTAGCAGCGGCTTACTATCTTTTTTTAAGAATAATACTTCGTAAAATTTGTCACCTGCAGTTATAGATTGTTTTTTGTTATCAATGTTGCGCAATAAGTATAATGTGATGCCAACTAACATTGGTGCGAGTGCAAGCAGAAAGATGTATTTTTTCATGGTAATATTCCAAATAGTTATATATTTATACATTAATGCTTTTGATTTGCAAAAACATATTGACATAGTGATTATATCACATAATAATATTCTCAAAGTTGTTTGAATAGTTGGAGATTAAAATATTTCTAAAGTAGAAATAAAGACAGCAGTATTAAGCTAAATTATTTTTTGTCGGATTTATCCGATGTACCCTCAACCTTTTATAGGTTGAAGTCTAAATTTGAGAGTTTGATCCTGGCTCAGAATGAACGCTGGCGGCAGGCCTAACACATGCAAGTCGAACGGAGTTATATTATAGCTTGCTATGGTATAACTTAGTGGCAGACGGGTGAGTAATGTATAGGAATCTACCTAGTAGTACGGAATAATTGTTGGAAACGGCAACTAATACCGTATACGCCCTACGGGGGAAAAATTTATTGCTATTAGATGAGCCTATATTAGATTAGCTAGTTGGTGGAGTAATAGCCTACCAAGGCAATGATCTATAGCTGATCTGAGAGGATGATCAGCCACACTGGAACTGAGATACGGTCCAGACTTCTACGGGAGGCAGCAGTGGGGAATATTGGACAATGGGCGAAAGCCTGATCCAGCCATGTCGCATGAGTGAAGAAGGCCTTTGGGTTGTAAAGCTCTTTTAGTGAGGAAGATAATGACGGTACTCACAGAAGAAGTCCTGGCTAACTCCGTGCCAGCAGCCGCGGTAATACGGAGAGGGCTAGCGTTATTCGGAATTATTGGGCGTAAAGGGCGCGTAGGCTGATTAATAAGTTAAAAGTGAAATCCCGAGGCTTAACCTTGGAATTGCTTTTAAAACTATTAATCTAGAGATTGAAAGAGGATAGAGGAATTCCTGATGTAGAGGTAAAATTCGTAAATATTAGGAGGAACACCAGTGGCGAAGGCGTCTATCTGGTTCAAATCTGACGCTGAGGCGCGAAGGCGTGGGGAGCAAACAGGATTAGATACCCTGGTAGTCCACGCTGTAAACGATGAATGTTAAATATGGGAAGTTTACTTTCTGTATTACAGCTAACGCGTTAAACATTCCGCCTGGGGACTACGGTCGCAAGATTAAAACTCAAAGGAATTGACGGGGACCCGCACAAGCGGTGGAGCATGTGGTTTAATTCGATGCAACGCGAAAAACCTTACCACTTCTTGACATGGAAATCATACCTATTCGAAGGGATAGGGTCGGTTCGGCCGGATTTTACACAGGTGTTGCATGGCTGTCGTCAGCTCGTGTCGTGAGATGTTGGGTTAAGTCCCGCAACGAGCGCAACCCTCATCCTTAGTTGCCATCAGGTAATGCTGAGCACTTTAAGGAAACTCCCAGTGATAAGCTGGAGGAAGATGGGGATGATGTCAAGTCATCATGGCCTTTATGAAGTGGGCTACACACGTGCTACAATGGTGTCTACAATGGGCTGCAAGGTGCGCAAGCCTAAGCTAATCCCTAAAAGACATCTCAGTTCGGATTGTACTCTGCAACTCGAGTGCATGAAGTTGGAATCGCTAGTAATCGTGGATCAGCATGCCACGGTGAATACGTTCTCGGGTCTTGTACACACTGCCCGTCACGCCATGGGAATTGGTTTCACTCGAAGCTAATGGCCTAACCGCAAGGAAGGAGTTATTTAAAGTGGGATCAGTGACTGGGGTGAAGTCGTAACAAGGTAGCAGTAGGGGAATCTGCAGCTGGATTACCTCCTTAGGCTTTGTACGTAATTCACCATTTCAAATAATAGTGTCATTATGTACTATACTGCTGTCTTTACTTCTACTTTATTTTTTAATTTCTCGATAACGAAACTTTATGAGTAATAGGCCTCTTTCTCCACATTTACAAATATATAAAGTACAAGTTACTAGTTTTTTTTCTATTATGCATAGATTGACTGGTATCTTGCTATTTCTTTTATTAATCATACTTTCTTGGTACTTTATATTATATGTTTACTCCCCTAAGTTAGTTGTAGTAAGGTGCTTAAATGTATTATTGTTCACTCCCCTTGCTAAATTAGCTTATATCTTATGCTTTATAAGCTTTATGTATCATTTTCTTAATGGTATTCGTCATTTACTGTGGGATGCTGGGCTTAATTTAGAAATTGCTAGTGTTTCAAAAAGTGCTATGTTAGTAACAATAATGCTATTTCTTTCTACTATGGCTTTTTTATTTATGTGTATATGAGTCAATCTGTAAATTCAGTACATCATTGGTGGATCCAGCGTGTTTCTGCGGTAATTTTACTGTTCCTGTTTCCTTGGTTTATCTATTCGTTTTCTTGCACATTTTATACTGATAGTTCTTTGTCTTTTAGTGAGAAATTTATTAATTATCCACTAGAGCTTTTGTTTTTTGTTATACTGGTGTTTTGCATTTTTTGGCATGCAGTTCTTGGAATGCAGGTGGTGTGTGAAGATTATATAGACAGCGTACCTCTAAGAATTTTTACAATTACATGCATAAAATACTTATCAAGCATTACTTATATAGTCCTTGCTTTTACGACTTTTTTCTTTTATAGGCATATTTTCTTGTAAAATTGTTAGTTCTGTGTTAATATATTATTAGTTTACTAATTTTATTATTGAACTATAGCAATTTTGGTTTGACAACATGTTCAGAGTGTTAAAAAAAGGAGTAGCAGATTTTACGCTTAAAGCAAAAGGTTTATTTGCTTCATCTGAATCTCAAGTTTATGTCAAAGACCTTAGAAAGGTAATGATATATGAGGATGGACGAAAGTGTCAATATCCAAAAAATTATGATCAGATTGTAGATTCTGGGAGAGTTGTAAAAAAAAATGACAAGCTTGTAAAAGATAAAGACGGAAATCCAGAGTACCAGCTTATATATAATGAATACAAATTTGATCTAGCCTTGGTTAAGGAAATTGATAAAAAATCTTACTTTACTATTGACTTTTTAGTTAGTAAAGGTAGGCGTGAGGTTAATGATTATAGTAAATTTTATAAGCCATTTAAGTTTTCAAAAATAGATCTTGAAAAACACTTGCCGGTCTTTGAGGTTGATACTAAGTTACTTAGATTAACTAATTCTTCTTTTCTTGCTAAAAAAGGTTGCTTCATCAATGATGACACGGGAGAAGTTGATGAGAAAGATAGAGATGAAAAAGGAAGAAATGGAAAATTACTATACGCTAGTGATTACAAGAAGCTAAGCACCCATTTTTCAGAAATTAGAGATCAGGATGGTAATCTAGAGCTAGATAAAAGTCTTATATCTGTTCCTATTGTTTTTGCTGCGGGTTTAGCTAAAATTTGTGCTAGAATGCTGACTTTTATTCCTATTAAATTAGGAGAGAATTTGATAGCTAGAAAAAATCGAGTTGCAAAATCTTTTGGCTATCTTTTGTTCACCCCTGCAATGGCAGTAAAAAATTTAGTGAATATGGGAGCTACCATACTTAAGGCTCCAATTTTATTGTTTGTAGCAAATGAGAAAAAGTATGGTGATGCTTATCTTACTATGTGGAAACACCAATTGAAAGAATGTTGGAAAGAAGTAAAAAGCGACTTTAATGTTGTTACAAATGGGGAAAGGCCAAAGCCGAAGCAGAAGGATCATAAGCCACTTAGCATAGCGGGTACATGGAAAGAGCTTAACGCTAGAAAATCAGATATTGAAAAAAACTTAGAGAAGGGGTTGAGCAAAAATAGTGAAAGTATAGATAAATCTAGAGAACTAGGTTTTGGAGAAAGCTTAAAGGAAAAGTTGCAAAACAAAACTGATGAAAAAGTAACTGCAGCCGTTAATCAAAAAAGCAACACTCCTTATATTGATAGAGAGATAGAAAGAAGACAAGACTCATCACGAAATGTAGGGACTCCATCACGCTCGTAGTCAACCATCACTTTAAATTACTTTTTACTTTAATCATCTCACAATAAAAACTTGCATGCATTTTGCCGTTAGTATAAGATATTAATCAAATAATTAATATCTTAATTAAATGCGCCCTGTAATACTGTGTGGTGGTAGTGGCAGCAGACTTTGGCCTCTATCTAAGCCAAAGCAATTTCAGAAAATATTTAGTCAGAATACTATGTTTCACAACACTTTGTTGAGGCTAAAAGGCGATTATATGCCACCCATCATTACCACAAATATACAATATGAGTCATTATTGATGCAGGAATTACATGCATTACAGGAATGTAAAGTAGTTTTTGAACCAGTTAAAATTGGGACAGCGGCAGCAATACTAATTGCTGTGCTTCTCTGCGATAGGAACGAGACAATCTTATTTCTGCCTTCAGACCATTTTATAGGTGATTTGAATAGTTTTTATGTTTCTATTGAGAAAGCGTCTAAGCTAGCCTCTGAAACTGACTCTATAGTCACTTTTGGGATAAAGCCTCATGAATTCAATTCGGAATACGGCTATATAAATGCAGTATATGGTCAGAAAGAAAAATGTCATATAGTAAAAGATTTTACAGAAAAACCCGAGCGTAAGGTAAGTAACGATCATTATTGGAACTCTGGAATATTTGTGTTTAGAGCAAAACGCTATATAGATGAGATAAAAAAAATTGCTCCGACTCTCTATAATTTATGTTGTGAAAGTATGAAGCATTTTGTACCACGAGAGAGATTTCTGTATTTAGAACAGCAAAATTGTGCAGGAATGGGTGATACATCTATTGATCACCTAGTGATAGAAAAAGCAGAAAATATTGCAATGGTAGAAGCTAATTTTGATTGGATGGATATTGGTACTTGGAGTTCAGTTTTAGAACTGAGTAAGAGATTTAGTGAGAATTTAGTTTCATTTCAGCATGTAACAAAAGGAAGAGAGCCAGTTTTGATGACAGAAAATGATGAAAAGATTTTATTAGGTAGAGTTTATAAACGGCAAAATAAGAGCCTAATGTTGTTCATTAATAAAGTTAAAGAAGCAAAGCCAACAAGGAAAGAGATTAAGCCATGGGGATTTTATAGTGTGATTTTAATGGGTAAGGATTTTCTTATAAAATACCTTTTTATAAATCCACTGAGCTGCACTTCTAAGCAATTTCACCACTATAGAGATGAGTACCATATAATACTATCAGGGGTTGGATGTGTGAGTTTAGATGACAAAACATATGCTATAACAAAAAATCATGTAGTAGAGATTCCAAGGAAGGTGTTTCATAAAATTGAGAATAAAAGTACAAGATTTCCTCTTGAGATAGTTGAGTTTCAGGTAGGAAAGTTTTTATCTGATAATGATATAGTAAGATTGGACGATATATATGGAAGGTCTTAATATAGAATATTGAATATATTCTATAAGCTTGCTAAATTTAGACAACCTAATTTGAGGTAAAGGAAAAATTACAGTTATATGAAGCATAAAAAGTATGATATTTAAATCTTAGTATAATGTCTATTGCCTTTGAATTTACTATGGCTATTCGCTATTTGCGAGCAAAGAATTCTAGATTTTGCTCTATAATGGCCTTGTTTTCTATTATTGGTATTGCTCTTGGAGTTGCAACGCTAATAGTAGTAATGTCTGTAATGAATGGGTTCAGAGCAAAGCTGCTCGACTCTGTACTTGGCATTAATGGCCATATTAATGTTTACTTTGATAGAAGCATAAATTCAGATTACCACGCAGTGTTAAAATCTATTGAGAAAATCCCAGGTGTATTAAAAGCTACTTCTATGACCAATGATCAAGTGATCGTTGCAGCAAATGGTGGAATTGTGGGTAGCGTAGTCCGTGGTGTGTCAACTAAAGACTTACTTAATAATACTACCGTTAAGAATAATGTAATTATGGGTAACGTGGAAAAATTCGATGAAGGTATCATAATAGGGGCAAGATTAGCAGAAGCTTTGAATATTGATTATGGTGATAACATTATGCTTATATCACCTGAAGGATTTGACTCACTGTCTGGTGAAATACCAAAAATGAAAGAATATAAAGTTGTAGCAATATTTGATATGGGTATGTTTGAGTATGATAATACCTTGATGTACATGCCCATGAAATCAGCACAGGCTTTTTTTAATTATAAAGATAGTATAAGAAATATAGAAGTATTCGTAGACGATATTGCTGCAGCTAATAAGCTAGCAAGTGCTATAGCAAAAGAAACAGGAATGAAAGCTGAGAGTTGGCAATCTCAGCAAAGTCATTATGTTAATGCTTTAAAAACTGAAAGAAATGTGATGTTTTTAATTCTTACTTTAATTATAGTTGTAGCAGCATTCAATATTGTTTCAAGTTTGATGATGATAGTGCAAGAAAAGAAATCTGCAATTGCAATTATGCGTACATTTGGTGCAACAAGTGGAAGCATTATGCGCATATTTTGTGCTTGTGGATTGCTCATTGGTTTTACAGGAACTTGTCTTGGCTCTATTATAGGGGTTGTTTTTTCTCTCAATATTGAAAATATTAGAGTGTTTTTAGAAAACATTACCAACATCAAGCTATTTGATCCTATGATATACTTTTTTTCAAGTTTGCCAGTGATATTAGTTTCTCAAGATGTAGTGAACATTTCTGCACTTGCATTGTTCTTGTCATTTTTAGCAACAATTCCTCCTGCATTGCAGGCAGCTGCACAAGACCCAGCGGAGATATTACGTTATGAATGATACTCGAAAAAAATGCATAGGTTGGTTCTTAATTATATTGTTATTTGTTAGCCATATTGCAATAAATAACATAATATTTTTCAAAATAAATCAGCAAGAAAGTGAAAATAGTATAAATGGTTTAACGGAAAAGATGGATGAACTTAGAGTATTGCTTGAAGTGAATCAATCTAGGGTAGAGAAAAGGATATTTGACTTAAAGAGAAATCTGCACACTCAATGTGAGCAAGGTGATGGTAGTTTAAGGCATAAGAACCTCGCAAAGTTGCTGCTACTTGTGATTAAGATGAAGAATTCGTTATTGCGAGAAGCCAAGTTTGATAATCATATAAATTCAATAAAGCCTTTGATATCAGAGCTTGACGATCCAGAAATAGAAAATGCAGTAAATGAACTGGAAAATTTGAAAGAAGTAGATACTTTACACGAGTTAAAATTATCTTTTGAGAAGAATATTACTGTTATTAACTACAATAAAAGTACATTGTTAAAAAAAATCATTTCAAATTGGATAAAAATAGATAATCAAAATGACCCACTTAAGGTAAAATTTGCAGAAATTGAAGAATCAATAAGCGATAATGATTGGCAAAGCATAGCCACCGCAATAAGTGACTTAACATACCCAGAATTCAAACCATGGCTTAATAAATTGAATGATTTTATTGTAGCTTTCAAGAATACTTCAATAATATATCGTCACTTATTACAATACATCTCATGATTTATTTTATAATTTTTGCTTTTTCGTTTTTATTTGGCATATGGATCAAGGTAAGTGGTGAAGTAATAAAATTGGAATTAGGCAATTACACTATAAGTATTGATCTATATTTCGTTATTCTTGCTTGCGTAGTCTTATTATTTTTATTGATTGCAGTTGCACGTTTTTGTTCTTCTATTTCATCAACATTTGCTAACATAAAAAATAGAAGAAGAAGTAGGGAAGAATTGCTTCTCTTTGAAGCTTTCTTTAGCTTAGACTTAGGTAATATAGAGAACACCAATAAGCTAATTAAAAATCTAAATGAAGAAAGTGATAAATTATCTTTAGTAAAGCTCTTTAATTCAGGTAAAACGGGAAATTACAGCTTTTTCAGCCATAATTTAACGAGTATTGCAAGTAAAAATCGCAACTTAGCTCTACTTCTGATCAATAAACTGATTATTCACCTAAAGCAAGAAAGGTTAGTCTTTCAAAAATTTATAGAATATTGCTCTAGTTCAATTAATGATAAAATTTTGTCTATTCCCTTTCAAATAGAGCATTGTATATTGCAAGAAGATTGGATAAATGCAATTTCAAAGTTAAAGGAAGCTATCAAATTCAATATTTTTCTTCCCTTTGATCGTAAAAAGATGTTAGCGGTTTTTTATTGCGCTTTAGCAAAGCAATACGAAAGTAAAGGAAGTTTTTACAAAGCTATAGATTATTTAGCTAAAGCACAAAGTTATTATGCAACTTTTCAGCCCATCAATTATTTAAAGGCAGAATTATATATCAAGCTTGAAAAAATCAGAAAAGCTTCCACAGTATTAGAGGAAGAGTATAGAGTAAATCCTACTCCTCAATCAGCTAGAATGTATATCAAGTTAAATAATAAAGGCGCTGAAAGACTATATAACTTACGCCCTGATTATTATTTTAGTTATTGCTTGCTTGCTTTGTCTTCAATTAGCTTAGGGAAATATGATCTTGCAAGTCAGCATTTAGATATTGCTATGAAAAAAGCTAATTACATATCAATCTACCTTGTTATGGTACAGCTCAAGATTATGTTGCAAGAGTATGATCAAGCAATTTATTGGTTAAACAGGATGGACTCAGAAGCTGTGCCTGATCCAGGTTGGAAATGTGCTGATTGTAATAAAGAGCTAAAGCAATGGGATTATAAGTGCTCAAGTTGCAATAGTCTTAATTGTATTTACCTTATATTATAAGACTCCATAAGGTGTGATACTTTTACATCGAGATTGCTTTAATATAATCTTTATCTCAAAACAGTAAATCTGTGAGTTTCTTAGTTAGGTTTGACTCCAATGTCAAAAAAACTTGTTTTTAGACATTACCAGTTATATATTTTAATAAATTAGAATTATATACAAAATGAAGAGCTTAAAGGAATTATCCTTAAGAATTAAAAATATTAAGTCTGTGCAGAAAACCACGAAAATAATGCAAATGGTTTCTGCAGCAAAATTATTACAAAGCCAAAAGAAATTATCAAATTCAAAATTGCATATATCTAAGCTGCATAGCATTATTTCTTCACTAGCGCTATCAGCGGATCAAGAGTTACTAGCAGGAATTCTAAATATCAATAATGAAGATTCTTTCCTAGTATTTATTATTGCATCTGATCGTGGTTTATGTGGCAGCTTTAACTCCTCTGTTGTTAAATTCAGTCAGGAGCATATAAACAAATTAATTGCAAATGATAAGAAAGTAGACATTGTTTTTTTTGGTAAGAAAGCTTTTGAGACAGGCAAAAATAGATTTAATTCTAAAAATATCTTGAAGGTTGAAAATAGTAAGGGAATCACACTAAAGCGTGTGGAAGCCTTGGTTAGTGATATAGATCTAAGTAAATACAATAAAGTTAAGGTTTTTTACAGTAAATTCTATAATACCTTCATGCAAAAGCCAATATTAGAAACAATAAAACCATGGAGTAAAGACTCATTATTAATTGATAATTCTGTAGTTAGTCCTCTAACAGATTACAGCTATGAGTATGAACCACAAAATATTGAGTTTATTTTAAAATCTTTGACTCAAGATTATGTTACAGCTGCTCTTTATTCTGCTTTACTTGAAAGTGCAGCAAGTGAAAATAGTGCTAGGATGGTTGCTATGGAATCAGCAAACAGAAATACAAAAGAAATGCTAAATAAACTAGCATTACTTTATAATCGTTCTCGTCAAGCAGCAATTACAACTGATTTGATTGAAGTTATAGGTGGTGCAGAATCTTTATAGAAACTCAAGGAATGAAAAATGAATATATTAAATATTGCAGCAGATATCACTAAACTAATAAAAAAGCAGAATCAAGACGCAGAAGTTACAATATATGAAACTAATAAGACCTCGGTTTCTCAGCGTCTATCAAAAATTGAACAAATATCACAATCTAGAAACTGTACTGTCGGAATTAGAGCTATAGCAGGTAAGAACAAAGCTGCGTATATTTCCACAAACGATTTGAATAATCTTAGTAGTGCAGTGAGCCAAGTGGTGGAAATGGCAAAGAATGCCCAGGAAGATCCTTATATTAGTTTTGCTGTAGATGGCAGTAATTATATCTCTTCTGCAGATTTAAATATCTCAGATAATAATGTTGTAACAATTGATAAATTAAAAGAAATTACTGAAGCTACAGAAAATTCAGCTCTTGCACATAAAAATATTATTAATTCCGAAGGAGCTTCATCTTCACATACTTCAGTAAATACAGTATTATCAACCGTTTCTGGTTTTGTTGGTTCATTTAGTAAGTCAACTTTTGTTAATCAGGTTTCTGTTGTTGCTGGAGAAAAGAGTGAAATGAAAATAGGCTACGATTACGATGTAGCATGCAACTTCAGTGATTTAAAAACACCGGAGTCAATAGGGAAAGAAGCAGCAAAAAGAGCAATAGATCAATTGGGTTCATGTACAATCAGGACAGGCAAATTTCCGGTTGTTTTTGAAAAAAGAGCAGCAAAAGAGCTAGTAAAGAGCTTTGCTTCTGCCATAAATGGTAGCAATATTGTAAGTAATAGCTCTTTTTTGAGAAATAGTTTAAATAATCAAATTTTTAATACTGAGATTAGCATTATTGATGACCCATTGTTACCAAGGGGTATAACATCAAGACCGTTTGACGGGGAAGGAATAATGAGCAGAAGAAATGAATTTGTAAAAAATGGAGTACTGCAAAACTGGATTTTAGATCTATATTCGGCTAGGAAATTAAACTTGGAAACGACCGCAAATGCAACTCGTGCAAGTAATGCTGCAATTATTCCTTCAGCTAGTAATTTCTATTTCAAAAATGGTAATAGATCGTTTAAGGAATTAATTGACGAAGTAAAAGAAGGAATATATGTAACTGATTTATTTGGTTTTGGTGTTAATTTAATCAATGGCGATTATAGTCAAGGTGCATGCGGATTTTTTATAGAAAATGGTAAAATAACGTATCCAATACACGAGATTACTGTTGCCGACAATTTGAAAAATATGTTTAGCAATTTAGTTGTTGCAAATGACCTAACTTTCTGTGGGCAGTTTAATTCACCAACGATTAAAGTTAGCGAAATGACAGTAGCAGGTTCACTTAGTGATTAAAAATTTTAGTTGCATTAAGTACAATAATTGTGTACTATTACTATGTAATGTTAAGAATAGACTATGGAGTATAGAAGTTTAGTTGCAGTAACTAAGCTTAAAGCATTCTAAATCGTAATTTCAAAGTTTTTCATCACATTAATAATATTAGTTAGTAGTTTAGGAGTTATCCATATGGAATTTGGTAATATAAAATGGTTTAATGTTGAAAAAGGCTATGGTTTCATCAAGCCAGAAGGTAAAGGTGAGGACGTTTTTTTACATGTTAGTACATTAGAACGTTCAGGAATAAGACCTGATGCACTTCGAGGAGAGGATAAAAAGAGAGGAATGAAAGGGGAAAGAGTAAGTTATGAGCTTAAAGAAGAGCGTGGTAGGAATGGAGAAGATAAAAAGTCTGCAATAAATTTAAGATTGGAAGATTAGTCTATCGTGAAGCTTTTTAATAGGGTAATGTATTGTGAGTAATTTTCATGAAATGGGGCTTCCAACTTTGCTTAGGCAAGCTCTAAGTAAAAATAATCTTTGTGTTCCAACCCCGATTCAGGTGCAAGCGATTCCTCTAGCTCTTCAGGGCAAAGATATTCTTGGGTCTGCTCAAACGGGAACTGGAAAAACCTTAGCGTTTGCTATTCCACTGGTTGCTAAATTGATGAATGAGCCAAGCATTGGTTCAGCTTTAGTCATCGTGCCAACCAGAGAGCTTGCTCATCAGGTAACAAGTGAGATAAGAAAACTCTTATCTCAAAGTTCTTTACTAAGAGTTGCTTTGTTGATCGGAGGCGAGCCTATTTTTAGGCAGCTAAATCAGCTTCAGAAAAAACCACAAATTATAATAGGTACTCCTGGTCGTATTATAGACCATATTGAGCGTAAAACTTTAGTTACTCGGAATGTTGGTATTCTTGTGCTTGATGAGACGGATCGTATGTTTGATATGGGCTTTGGAATTCAGATTGAAGAAATTATGAAGCATTTGCCTAAAATAAGGCAAAATCTTATGTTTTCTGCAACTCTTCCTGGAGAAATAGTAAAACTTACTGAAAAATATCTTAATCAACCAGAGCGTGTTTCTGTTGATTGCCAGGCTACAACTTCTGTAAAAATTAAACAAGAAGTTGTTTATGCATCAGAATCAGAAAAATATGGCAAGCTTGTTACACAATTATGTCAGCGCAAAGGATCGATCATTATTTTTGTTAAAACAAAGCGAGGAGCGGATCAGCTAGCTGACAAATTGCACAAAGATGACTATAGCGCTTTGGCAATTCATGGTGATTTAAGGCAGCACAAGCGTGAAAGAGTCATTGATTCTTTTCGTCGTGGCCGCAATCAAATCATGGTTGCAACAGATGTTGCTTCTCGCGGCCTTGATATTCCGCACATTCAACATGTTATCAATTATGATGTACCACAATCGCAAGCTGATTATGTTCATCGTATAGGTAGAACTGCACGTGCGGGAGCTGAAGGATTTGCATTATCTTTTGTTACACCTCAAGATAAGAGAAGACTGCCTGCACTAGCAGATAAAGAAGGAGAGCCAAATTTTGATTGTAGTATGCAATCTCAAAAACGTAACAGCAAAAAGATCTTTAAAAGGCCAAGTACGTTAAAGGCTAAATACGGTAGAAAAAAGATCAATGTATTTAAGAAGAAAAGCAGAGTACTAGAAAAAGCGTATTAATGTACTTAACTATTCTTCTATTCTTTAAAAGCTCCAGTAAACTTGCTGCAAAGTGAAGTGATTGGAGGATGGTAGAAAGAATATATAGCTAGCCCAAATTAGATTTACCTACAATTTGATAATCTTAATTCTGCTGCTTATAACGTTTTGAGATTATCACAACGGTATAATGTTAGGCTGTGTGGACTATAATCTGTAGCTTAATTCAATTTGGCTACAACGAGCTGCTAGATTTCAGTTTTTTTAATAATTGTGTGCTACTAATTATATATAGATTTACACTTTTAAAGAGAATAGATGATTTCTAAAAATTTAGAGGCAAGTTTAAATAGAGCGTTACAGATTGCTTCTAATTGTAAGCTTAAATATGCAAAAGTGGAACATTTGTTGCTAGCATTAACCAAAGATTTGGATGTAAATTATGTTTTATCAAGATGTAACATCAGAGCTGATGAAATCATAAATATAGATAATATTATATTAAGAAATGGTCGTGGTAATAATATAAAAGGTTTTTTGCAAGACAACTCCGAATTAACTGTCAATAAAATTGAGCCTGATTCGCTATTTCAATGCATAATACATAAAGCCATGATACGGGCTCATCGCTTAGGGAGAAAAGAAATAAATGGAGCAAGTGTTCTATTGGAGATTCTGTCTTCTGAACAAGGTTCATACGTTGAAGATCTATTGCGCAAACGAAATGCAAAGGATTCTAATTTGATTGATAATATATCTAATATAAGATATTCAGATGATGTAGAAGAATACATAGCTAATCGCAAGATAAAACTTGATAAAAATAACGATATCTCTACTGTAGCAAATAAAGGTGAATTATTAAAAGATGAAGAAGTTCTACAAAATTATTGTAGAAATTTAAATGATTATGCAAGAAGCAAAAAAATAGATTATATCATTGGTCGTGATTATGAATTAAATCGCACTATAGAAATCTTACTAAGACGCAGAAAGAATAACCCTTTATATGTCGGAGAACCAGGTGTTGGTAAAACAACAATAGTTGAAGGTTTGGTGTTGAAAATTATTGAAGGCAGCGTTCCGAGTGCACTGAGATCCAGCACAATTTATGCTTTGGATTTAGGATCACTTCTTGCAGGAACACGCTATAGAGGTGACTTTGAAGAGAGAATAAAATCTATAATAAAAGTAATTGAGGCAAAACCTGGTGCTATTCTTTTTATTGACGAAATACACACTATTATTGGAGCAGGTTCAACAAGTGGCAGCTTTCTTGATGCTGGCAATCTGCTTAAACCTGCACTTGCAAGAGGTGCGTTGCGTTGTATAGGTGCAACTACATATAGAGAATATAGCAATAGCTTTGAAAAGGATAAAGCATTAGCAAGGAGGTTTCAAAAAATTAATGTAAAAGAGTCTTCTATTAATGATACAGTAAAGATACTAGATGGTATAAAGCATTACTATGAAAGGTATCATGGAGTATATTACACGAAACATGCCATTAAATCTGCAGCTGAACTTTCACACAAGTATATTACTGGGCGAATATTACCTGATAAAGCAGTTGATGTTATAGATGAAGCAGGGGCGTATTGTAAGTTACAAAAAAACAGGCGAAAAATTATAAACAGTAGAGATATTAAGAATACTATCACTAGGATTACAAACGTACCTTGCGAGCTTGATGATGTGCAAAGAGTAAAATCTTTGAAAGAAAATCTCAAGAAAGCCATTTTTGGTCAAGAGCAAGCGATAGAGTCTCTTGTTAATTCTATTAAAATTGCTAAATCTGGTCTGAGAAGTTACAGTAAACCCTTGGCAAATTATCTTTTTGCAGGACCAACTGGCGTAGGTAAGACTGAGCTTGCAAAGAAATTAGCACAGAATATGGGTATGAACCTTATACGATTTGATATGTCCGAGTATATGGAACCTCACACAATATCTAGAATGATTGGTTCCCCTCCTGGATATGTGGGTTACGACCAAGGTGGATTGCTTACAGAATCTGTATCTAACAATCAATATAGTGTGGTACTTCTTGATGAAATTGAGAAAGCTCATAGTGATATTTACAATATATTACTACAAGTCATGGATTATGGTTATGTTACAGATACTTACGGGCGTAAAGTTAATTTTTCCAATACAATTTTAATTATGACAACCAATGCAGGTGCATTTGAGCGTAGCAAAAGTTCTATTGGCTTTGGGTATAAGGACTTTAATATTGGTGATAGCGAAAAAGCAGTAGAACGGATTTTTAGCCCTGAATTTCGTAATCGCTTGGATGCAGTCATTTCTTTTTCTGACCTCAATTTAGATGTCATTTTGTATATTGTGGATAAATTTGTTCAAGAATTGAAAAAGCAACTTATGCAAAAGGGCATAAGTTGCTCAGTCGAAGAGGAAGTAAAGTTTTATCTTGCACAAACTGGCTACAGCAAAGAAATGGGAGCACGTCCGATAGAGAGGTTGATTGAAAAAGAGATAAAAAGTCATTTGGCTGAAGAAATGCTGAATCGTCAATTAATCAAAGGAAAGAAATTAAGGATTTATATGGATAAACAAGAAATTGCTTTTGATATAGTTTAAATTCTTACTTGAGTATTAAATTTGTAGTATAGTCACTATTTTTTAATGAGGCTATAGTGGCAAGTTTAACCAGAAATCAATATTACAGTAATCAAGATTTACAGAACTTATTTTCAAGGCTGGGAATAAAAGCAGAAGAAGTAATAAGCCAGGAGTTTGATGATGTACTTAAGTTAGTTGAGCGGCACTTTAGAAGAGCTTCATTAAAATGTCACCCTGATAAAGTAGTAGGAGAGAAAGAGAAAAAAATAGCTGAAGAAAAGTTTAAAAAACTTAGTGCAGATAAAGATAAGCTAGAGAAATATCTTAACGACTTAAAAGCAGCTGGCATATCTATAACATTACAGCGAGAAGTGCAGGAAAAACAAAGGAGAATCAATGAGATTCTATTGCGTAGAGAGAAAGCTGTGAATAGAGCATGTTTATTTTTTATATTAGCAAATGTGGTACTTGGTCCGTCGCCTCAAGTCAAATATTGCTTATCACAACTTGCTAACAGTGGCAAAGTGCAAAATATTGCTTATAAATTTTATGCATTCAGCATCGGAGTTTGGCCATGGTTATTTATTATATCCTTTTGTAGTATTATCTATGCAGCAAGTAAACAAAGAGGCTCACAAGAAGGAAATATGGATAGATTCAACCGAAGGTTTAATTTACTTATTGCTGCTGATAATTATGTGATATGTATTGCAGTAGCGTTTGCTGTGTGCAGTTTAGCATCGGAAATTGCACAAAATGGCTGGCCTGTTCAATATGGAACAATGCTGATAGTTAATTTGGCATTGGATTTATTATTGATTGCTTTACTTAGAACTTTTACGAAAGCTTCTGAATTATATAGTGAGCACTGCATCCAGCGTTTATACGAAGAAGATGCAGAATTTAGCTACAAGGAAAAGTTTGCATGGTATGACTATAAATTAGTGCTTATGTCGCTCATTCTTCCTATTGTTAAAATGTATTTTGAAGATTTAATTCAAGAAAAACCACAAAGGTCTTTGCTTCAACTATAGTTTTTGCTACACTTTAAGTAAATTTGAAGATATTAATGAGTGAAGAAGTAAAACAAATCCTAAGTTATTACGAAAGTGAAAATCCTGGAGTAAAAGCAAATCTTGCTCGTATTCTTATGCATGGAAAACTTAGTGGAATTGGCAAGTTAGTAATTCTTCCTGTAGATCAAGGATTTGAGCATGGGCCAATAAAAAGTTTTGAAGTTAATCCTGATGCTTACGATCCGCATTATCATTTTCAGCTTGCAGTTGATTCGGGAGTAAGCGCGTACGCTGCTCCGCTTGGTATGATCGAAGCTGGTGCTTCAACTTATGCTGGAATGCTACCACTTATTTTGAAGCTTAATAGTGCTAACTCCTTGCACTCGAAAAACTTAACTTCTGATCAAGCAATAACTGCTTCTGTAAAAGATGCGCTGCGTTTGGGTTGCGTAGCTGTTGGGTTTACTATATATCCTGGTTCTGCTAAGTGCTTCGATATGATGGAAGAAGCTCGCGAAATTATAGCTGAGGCTAAGTCTTGCGGCCTTGCCGTAGTGCTATGGTCTTATCCACGCGGTGAAGGAATTTCCAAAGAAGGTGAAACAGCAGTTGATGTTATTGCCTATGCTGCGCATATAGCGGCTTTGCTCGGTGCCAACATAATAAAAGTAAAACTTCCAACCAATCATCTGGAAAGAGAAAAAATAGAAAATATTGAATCATTATCTAAAAGAATTGAATATGTTAAAAGATCTTGTTTTGCAGGGAAAAGAATAGTAGTTTTTTCTGGTGGCGAGTCAAAATCAGTGAATGACATATGCAATGAAGCGAAAGAAATTAAGCAAGGCGGTGGTAATGGTTCAATTATCGGGCGTAACACTTTTCAAAGAAAAAAAGAGGATGCTTTATCTATGCTAAAAGATATAATGGATATCTATGCATAAAAAACGGCTGGGTGGCAGAATGGCTTATGCGGAGGACTGCAAATCCTTTTATACCGGTTCAATTCCGGTCCCGGCCTCTTACTCCAATTAGATCGTTTTTTCTTCTGAAATTTTAACAAGAAGTGTGGCTTTTAATGAAATATTTAAAAAAATAAGATACTATATTCAAAATATAAGCAGTAAAATGCCAAAGAGATTAACAGAAGTTTTATTATTGATTGGTTTGCCCTTCTTGCTTACCAGTTGCACTTTTCACTATTTATTAAAGAGCTCGTATACTCATCTTGCACCAGAAAAGTACCCTTCATCCAACAAACAGCCGGTTTACGTCGGTACAGCTTACAGTGCACAGACTATATATAATGCGTTATTTAATGACTTTCTGTTAATAGGTAAGTCATCATTCACAGCCAAACATGGGCGTGCTAGTCAATATGTTAACTATGGAAGAGAAGTTGGAGCAGATGTGATAATCGTATCATTTCAAAATATGCAAAAGGATAAAGAGCATTTTAGCATCACAGAAAAACTATTATGGGACACAAGCTTAACAACATTTCATACAAGGACCATTATAAACTTTGATCAGGACGTACTCTTTCTAAAAAAGGTAGGTGATGCAAAAGCTCCATGGGAATATGTCAAAGGAGAGTTCAAGCTTCACGAAAAAGACGATACTGATCCATATCTAGGGAATTGGGTAGGGTATAGAATATGCAAGATTGCAATATCTTCTTCAGAAGATGAATACTTAGGATTTGTAAATGAAGATAATTGTAAAGAAAAATCTGGAATAAATAAGATGCTTGCTTGGAAAAATGGGGATGTAAGGTTGCGGATTAATAAACAATCAAAACAGGGATTTTATTTAAATCGAAATAAGATTCCTATACTAATAAAATCTCAAATTAACAAATTTGGCTACCTCGAATTAGTAGATAAAAATACTGATCAAGTTCTGGTTTCCCTTCAGAAAAATTAGTTTTTACTACTCATAGAAACTATATACTTACTATTTTGATAAACCTCAAGCTTTCTAAGTTATTCTTGTTGCATGGTAAAAAATAAACTAAAAATAAGCAAAGTGTTTTACAAAATGATATTACGTAATTTATTGTTTTTACTGCCGCCTGAAATCGCTCACTCCTTGGTAATAACGGCGTTAAAAAAGATGCCCTGTAGGAAACCTATAGAACTACCTAAGTCTTTAAATGTAAACTTTTTTGGTAATAAAATTAGGAGTCCTGTAGGTCTTGCTGCAGGTTTTGATAAAAATGCGGAAGTTGTAAAGCCGATACTCTCATTTGGTTTTGGATTTATTGAGGCTGGTACTGTAACTAAACATCCCCAATATGGAAACAAAAAACCGAGAATTTTTCGATTAATTAAAGATGAAGGAATAATTAATAGATTGGGATTTAATAATAAAGGAGTAGACTATTTTCTTAAACAGATAAGTAAAACTAAACTTGGTGATTGTATTTTTGGTATAAATATAGGAAGAAACAGTACATCAAAGGACCAAATCAGCGATTATGTTGACTTAATAAAGATAGTATATGGAAAGAGCAATTATATAGTACTGAACATCTCATCCCCAAACACACCTAACTTGCGCGATTTGCACAATAAACAAGAATTATCCAAATTGTTGAAATCTATCACTCTAACCCGGAAATCAATCGATAGCTCTGAATCCATACCGATAATATTAAAAATTTCTCCAGATATAGATCAGCAAACAAAAGAAAATATCGCTGAGCTTACACTAGAATATAAAATTGACGGCTTAATAGTAAGCAACACTACGATAAGTCGAGATTCTTACTATAATGAGAGTGGTGGGTTGAGCGGCAGACCATTGTTTCAACTTTCAACCGAGTTATTGAGTGATATGTACAAGCTTACTAAGAGCAGGATTCTATTGATAGGATGTGGGGGAGTTTCAAGTGGTATTGACGCATATGAAAAAATAAAGGCAGGAGCCTCTTTAGTACAACTGTACACTGCTCTCGTATATCAGGGGCATCAAGTTGTGAACAAAATCAATCTGGAGCTTGCAGAATTGGTAAAAAGAGATGGATTTAGTAACATTACTGAAGCAGTGGGTTGTATACATTAATTTTGGAAGTTATTGATATTGTTTTAGTAAAGTAGAGCTAACTTTTTAGTGTAAAGGTATGATAGGGAGTGCTTTTCTTTTGAATGATGAACATGAAAGTTTTGAACGATATAATATCTAAAGTTATTAATTATAAATTTACAGATCATGCAATATTAGAAGAGGCATTAACCCATCCAAGCGTAAATAAAAGGAATAGCGAAGACCAGATCGTAAGCTACGAAAGGCTAGAGTTTTTGGGCGATAGTATTTTGAACATGGTTGTATCTGCTATGCTGTTTAAAATGTTTCCTGAAGAAAAAGAAGGAGCATTGGCAAAAAGAAAAACGGATCTAGTTTGTGGCAGTACCATTGCTAATGTTGCTAAAGAAATAGAGTTAGGTAACTTTATCATAATGAATAATAGTGAACGTTGCAACGGAGGGAAATGTAACTTAAAAAATTTAGAAAATTCGCTTGAGGCACTAATAGGTGCAATTTATATTGACGGTGGACTTGAGAGTGTTGAAAAATTTATTATCCAACATTGGGAAAAGCTAGCTAAAGACATCCTCGATCCTCCTCAAGATCCTAAAACTTCACTGCAAGAATGGACTCAGAGAAATAAATTACCTTTACCAAAGTATGAGCTTGTAAAACAAACTGGACCAGCACACAATCCTGAATTTACTATATCAGTTTGCATAGAGAGTTATGACAAAGTTTCTGCATGCGCTCCTAGTAAGAAAATTGCTGAACAAAAAGCTGCTGAGTTGATCCTAGAAAAAATTAAAAAAACGACTTAGTTTAATCAAAACAGCCGTTAGCATAAATTTAAAGTAAGCTAAGCTCTTTAGTTCAGCTTACATATTTTTTTATCTCAGCCAGAATCTTATCAGATTGACTTTCATCTGAATTTAAATCAGCTACAAAGTGTGTGACATATTTTCCTTCAGGGCCGATAAGGTATATTATTGAAGAATGGTTAATTTCCTCTTCTCCACCTACTTTGTTTGCATATACTTTATACTTTGCAACTACTTCATCTATTTTTTGTCTTTCACCAGTTAGCATTTGTATTCTATGGTCAAATTGCTGCTGAAATTCTTTAAGCCTTTCTATGTTATCGCGCTCAGGATCAACTGTGATAAAAAATGTTTGTATCTTATTGTCAGTTTTCTTATCTAACTTTGCAAGTGTTTCTGAAATTATTCCGAGGTTCATAGGGCAAATTCTTTTGCATGAGGAAAATCCGAAAAAAATCATCATATACTTATTTTTAAAATCACTACTGCGTACTGTTTGTCCGTCTTGATTAATCAAAGAAAAATCCCCACCTATTTTAATTTCTGTATTTTGTGAAACAAATATGCCTTGCTTGGTAAAATAACAATAACCTAAGAAGACAGCTGCTACTATTATTAATAAACCAGACAATAACCTTATGAATTTTACCATTAAAGCGTTTCCAATAAAATTAAATCATATCTTGATTAGCTGATTGATTCAACATATTCCTTCCAAAGTGGATTGTTAATTTTATCTAACAATTTCTTATGCTCATCAATTTCTTCGCTGCTTGGTGAATGTTCTCTGCGAGCTAAATTTCGCACTTTATGCTGAATAAACGTAGAGCTATTGTCCTGATCACATTTACTATTAAACAAAAAGGTTTGCAATCCTCCTGTAAGCTCAACGTAGACCTTTGCAAGCAATTGAGCATCAACTAATGCTCCGTGCAACTCTCTACCTTCCAGCGATATGTCAAAACGTTTACATAATGCATTTAAAGAAGCAGGTGATCCTACAAACTTTTTTCTTGCAAGCGGCAATGTATCTAGCACTCTATCTGAGGAAATTAACCTAGCATTTAACTTGCCTAACTCCATATTAAGGAACTTAACATCGAATTCAGCATTATGAATCACCAAAATGTCATTAGATATGAAGTTGAGAAATTCAAATGCAACATCTGAAAATAGTGGTTTATCCTCTAAAAACTCCTCACTAATACCATGAATCTTAAATGAGTGGTAAGGTACATCTCTTTCTGGATTAAGATATCGATGAAATGTTTTACCTGTTGGAACACGATTAATTAGTTCTACACATCCTATCTCGATAATTCGATGGCCAGACTCAGTGTCAAGACCTGTAGTTTCAGTATCAAGTACTATTTCTCGTAGCCTACTTTCCATCGGTGTAACTAATCTTACTTGTCATTTGCTGTTAAATTTTTATCGGTACTTGCCTTCTTGTAGTTAATGGAAACAAGCAACCAGGTTGGATCTGATGAATTAATATTTTTTTTGAATTGCCATACATCCTCAACTTTGTTAATAGTAGACATACTACCTGATATGATATCTCCTTCATTATTCTTAACGAAGTTAATTTGCTCTGAAAGGAAATATACTGCAATAAATATTACGTTTTTTACTAGCTTTATTTCTAAGATCTTTTGTAAAACGATAGAAACAATTATAGACTCGTGTATCTCTTTACGATGCTTAATCTTATCCACAAAGCTGTTATACAAATCTTTGTCCAGAAGGGATTTTAATTGAGGTAAATTCCCTTGGTTAAAATATTTAATTATTAATTCAAAAGCTATGCTTGAACCTTCTATAAAATTGGAAATAGAGAACTCTCTGTTTTTTTGTAATATTTGTTTATAAGTAGCTTCTATTGAACTTTTGTCGTTGCTATAAATATAATCTTCGATATTTTCTACCACATCCTCTTTACTTTGACTTGCATCCAATACAACTGTTAGCTTTTTTAGGTTGAGACTGGCTGATCTTCCTAAAGAATTGTATAAGCGTGAAAAAATAAACGCCGCTAGTAAAGCATATATTACAAGCTCTATCATGGTAACTTAACCCCTTGGTATATAAAGTATCTAAATATTATTAATTATTGATAAAAATATGTTTTGCATATTAGCCTATAGTTAGGTTTGCTATTCGTTTATAAATGAATATATTATATAAGAAAGTATTAAATATCTCAACTTAATTAAAGGAGAAGTAAGAAATGTTACAACACAAAATGAAAATTCATGGTCAGTATGTCAAAGATCTTTCGTTTGAGAATCCAAATTCGCCATTCCTTTCTTCTAGTAAAGCTCCCGATATTAATGTAACGGTTAATATTAATTCAGCAAAATTAGAAGGAACGGAAAGCAAAGAAGGAATAAATGAAGAAAAACCTTTTCATGAAATTACTTTGCATATAGAAGTCAAAGCGACGGTAAAAGATGAAGATATAAAAAATGGTATAGCTTTCATTTGTGAGATAAAGTATTGTGGTATTTTTTCAATAGAAAATTTGAAAGAGTTGAGTAAAGAGGAAGTAAGACAAGCTTTGTTTATTGGCGGGCCTACTTTTCTTTTTCCTTTTGCAAGAGAAGTAATTGCAAGAACAACAAGTAGTGGTGGGTTTCCTCCACTTATGCTAGATCCTATAGATTTTGAAACTATGTATCAGCAGCAAAGTCAACAACAAAAAAGTAGCGCTAGTAATTCCAATTTTAACTAATACAGGATGAACAATTCTTTAAATGCAAAGACGACTTTAAATATTGATGGAAGGTTATATAACTACTTTAACCTAAGTAACGCTGGTAAATTCTTAGGAGTAAATTTAACCAAATTGCCTTGTTCACTCAAGGTATTGCTTGAAAATTTATTGCGCAACGAAGATGGAGTAAGCGTTAAATTAGATGACATAAAGATATTAGCAAATTGCGTCAAGAAACACATTAATCACGAAATTAGCTACAAGCCAGCAAGGGTTTTGATGCAGGATTTCACAGGAGTTCCTGCTGTCGTTGACTTAGCTTCAATGCGTAATTATGTGAAGAAAAACAGAGGTAACCCAAGCAAAATAAATCCATCTGTAACTGTTGATCTTGTGATCGATCACTCTGTTCAAGTAGATAGTTATGGAAGCACTTCCGCATTCAGTAAAAATGTTGAGCTAGAAGTAAAAAGAAATTTGGAGAGATATCAATTTTTAAAGTGGGGAGAGTCGTCCTTCACAAATTTTAGAGTAGTACCACCAGGTACTGGAATTTGCCATCAAGTAAACCTTGAGTATTTAGCGCAAGTTGTGTGTAATAATGATGGGGTCATATATCCTGACACTTTAGTTGGTACTGACAGTCACACTACAATGATTAACGGGTTATCAGTCCTTGGTTGGGGTGTTGGAGGCATAGAAGCTGAGTCTGTGATGCTTGGTCAACCAATTAGTATGGTGATTCCAGAAGTAGTTGGATTTAAATTAATTGGCAGACTACCGGAAGGAGTAACTGCGACTGATTTAGTGCTGACGGTTACCAGTATCCTAAGAACAAAAGGTGTTGTTGGTAAATTTGTAGAATTTTATGGTGATGGTTTAGATTATTTATCTCTAGCAGACAGGGCCACTATAGCTAACATGGCCCCAGAGTATGGTGCAACTTGTGGGTTTTTTCCAATTGATCAGAAAACACTCGATTATTTACATTTAACAGGGCGACCAGAAGAGCTGATCAAATTAGTTGAAGTCTATTCAAAAGAGCAGGGATTGTGGCGTAGCAGTAATGAGTTAGCATTTTTTGACACACTAGAGCTTGATTTATCAAGCGTAAAGCCAGTGATGGCTGGTCCTAAAAGACCACAGGATAAGATTTTCCTTTCAGAAGTAGCGGAATCTTTTTCTACATCTTTTCCTATTAATGAGACAAACAGACTTCCGTTGGAACCTATCTATGGCGATCAGCTCCAGAGTGGCAGCGTAGTGATTGCAGCAATAACAAGCTGCACTAACACCTCAAATCCAAGTGTGATGATTGCTGCAGGTCTTGTAGCTCGTAATGCAATTAAACTTGGATTAAAATCAAAGCCTTGGGTTAAAACTTCTCTTGCTCCAGGGTCACAAGTTGTGACAGAATATTTAGAAAAGTCTGGATTGCAGGTAGATCTAAATGCTTTGGGTTTTAATCTAGTTGGATATGGCTGCACAACTTGCATTGGAAATTCTGGTCCACTTAATAAGGATATAGAGGATGATATAAAAAACAAAAACTTAACTGTTGCTGCAGTTTTGTCTGGCAATCGTAACTTTGAAGGAAGAATTCATCCGTTAGTCAAAGCTAATTACTTGGCATCTCCGCCACTTATTGTTGCATATGCACTTGCAGGCACTGTGCAAATTGATTTGACAAAAGATTCAATATGCAAAGATAAGAATGGAAATGATGTCTATCTCAAAGATATATGGCCAACAAATAATGAAGTTGAGAGCTGTGTTAAAAGTGTTGTGACGCGTGAAATGTTCATACAAAAGTATAAGGATGTTTTTTCTGGTGATGAGCATTGGCAAAAGATAAAGTGTGAGAAAGGTGAAATCTATGATTGGGACGCGAAAAGCACTTATATACAAAACCCTCCCTATTTTGATAATTTATCGACTAAGAACAATGGAAGCAACATAGTTGATATAAAGAATGCGCAAATACTAGCGATGTTTGGCGATAGCGTCACTACCGACCACATTTCCCCTGCTGGAAATATTGCCTCAAATAGTCCTGCAGGCATATATTTAAAAGGTCTTGGAGTTGAACCGCAAGATTTCAATTCATATGGATCTCGCCGCGGTAACCACAACGTAATGATGCGTGGAACCTTTGCTAATATCAGAATAAGAAATAAAATGGTGAGCGCTGAGGGTGGCTATACAAAACATATTCCTTCTCAAGAAACTATGTCAATTTTTGATGCAGCAATGCAATATAAAAGAGAAGCTGTTCCATTAGTTGTCATTGCAGGAAAAGAATATGGTACAGGTTCAAGTAGGGATTGGGCAGCAAAGGGTACTGCATTACTGGGAATTAAAGCTGTGATTGCAGAAAGTTTTGAACGCATACATAGGTCCAACTTGGTCGGCATGGGTGTTCTTCCACTTATATTCCAAAATGGAATAACCAGAAAGATATTTGATGGTAGTGAGATAATAAGCATAAAAGGTGAAATAGTATCAAATGGAAATCTAGAATGTATCATTAAAAGACAGGATAATTCAAAGCAATCAATACAACTCAAATGCTGTGTACAAACCGCAACTGAGATTAAATACTTAATGAGTGGTGGAGTGTTAAGCTACATACTTCTTTCGACTTAGTAAAAGTAAGTACTAGACTTCTTTTAGCTCCAGCCCTGGTCCTTTTAAATAATGATTTGTTCTATGCGAAGTTATGATATAATTTTACCTTACATATAGTAAAGGTGTTTTATAGATAATTATGATTAGCTCTATACAAGAACCTAATGAACTCAGAAAACGTTTACAAGGATTTTATCGTACTGATGAAAAAAGCTGTGTACGTTATCTTGTAGAAAAAGTAGAACTTTCGGTTGATTCGAAAAACAGAATTTACAATATTGCAAAACAAGTTATTGAAAAAATCAAACACAATAAATTAAGTATTGTAGATTCCTTTATGCAGCAATATTCGCTTTCCAATGATGAAGGAATAGCATTGATGTGCCTTGCTGAATCGCTACTTAGAATACCAGATGATTACACAATAGACGAATTGATCAAAGATAAAATTACCAACCAAGAATGGAATAAACACTTGGGGCGTTCCTCTTCATTGTTTGTTAATGCTTCCACATGGAGCTTGATGATAGGTAGCAGTATATTGAGAGATAATGAAGGCGATTCGAAGTTCTATTACGCAATTTCTAAGTTACTTAAGAATTTAGGAGAACCGATCATTCGCAAAGCAGTAAAACAAGCAATGTCTATGCTTGGTAATCATTTTGTTGTTGGAGAAACCATAGAAGAAGCTTTAAGATATGCAAAACTAGATGACAATAGTAAGTTTTTATACTCTTTTGATATGCTTGGCGAAGCTGCTCACACAGCTGAAGATGCAGAAGAGTGTTTTGATTCATACATGCACTCAATAAAAGCTATAGGTGCAACTACTGAAGTGAATGATTGTTTTAAATCCCATGGAATTTCAATAAAACTTTCTGCTTTGCACCCACGTTATGAATTTGGTCAATTTGACCGAATTGCTGGTGAGATATTTACTAGGGTTTTAGAGCTCTGTCGTGAAGCAAAAAAATACAACATTTCACTATGCATAGATGCAGAAGAATCAGAAAGACTTGAGATGTCATTAGTTTTATTCGAGCAACTGCGTCTTGATGAGTCACTTTCTCAGTGGGGAGGGCTTGGCTTGGCTGTACAAGCATATCAAAAACGTGCTTTATCTGTGCTTGATTTTGTTGAGGATGTTGCTATCCGATCAAAGCATAAAATTATGGTGAGGCTTGTGAAAGGTGCATATTGGGACTCAGAAATCAAGTGTGCACAAGAGCTAGGGTTAAGTGGTTATTCAATATTTACAAGAAAAAGCTATACTGATGTATGCTACCTTGCGTGTGCACAGAAGCTTTTAAGCAAAGTAAATCACTTTTACCCATGCTTTGGAACTCATAATGCCTATACTTTTGCTACTATAATAGAGCTTGCTGACAAAGATCATCCTGGATTTGAGTTTCAGCGTTTACACGGAATGGGTGAGGATTTATATGATTATGCAATGTCAGAACTTGCAACAAGCATCAGCTGTCGTATATATGCACCAGTTGGTAAACGTAGTGATTTATTAACATATCTTGTTAAGCGTCTTCTTGAAAATGGAGCTAATAGTTCGTTCGTCAATCAAATAAATGATCCTAACGTTAAAATTGAAGAATTAGTCTCGGATCCATTAGAAAAAGCTAAAAGTTTAGAATATGAACCTCATCAAAACATTCCATTGCCACAAGATATTTTTGGAGAGGAAAGAAAAAACTCCTTGGGGATGGATATTAGTGATTCAATTACAGTTTCGCAATTTGCAAATGATATAAAAAAATTTAGTGAAAAGAAATGGCAAGTTGGGCCAATAATTGATGGAAAGGCACTACTTGATAGTGCTGAATTTATCGAAGTAGTGAATCCTGCACATTTGGAAAATGTAATTGGAGAAGTGTCAAGTACAACAAGCGCTCAGGCTTTAAATGCTCTTGAAATAGCACATAGTGCTTTTACTAAGTGGCAGAATATTTCAGCAGAAGAGCGCGCTAAATGCCTTGAAAAAGCTGCAGATTTGCTTGAGGAAAGGATGAAAGAGTTGGTTTACATTCTGATCTTGGAAGCAGGAAAAATTTTATCCGATGCAATAGCAGAAGTAAGAGAGGCAATCGACTTTTTGCGCTATTATGCAATGATAGCAAAAAACGAACTGAATGACTGGAAAAAATTGCCAGGTCCAACAGGTGAAGATAACTTCATCTTTTTTGAGGGCAGAGGAGTTTTCTTATGCATATCACCGTGGAATTTTCCACTTGCTATCTTCATTGGGCAGGTTTCAGCTGCACTTGTAGCAGGTAATGCAGTGCTGGCAAAACCGGCAGAGCAAACGCCGATTATTGCCTATGAAGCCGTTAAGATACTACACGAAGCTGGAATACCAAAAAATGTATTACATCTTGTTCCAGGAGATGGTCGATATTTAGGTAAAATATTAGTGCCAGATAATAGAATTTCCGGTGTAGCTTTTACCGGCTCAACACAGACCGCTCAAATAATTAATAGAATGCTTGCCAGCAGAGATGGTCCTATTGTGCCACTTATCGCTGAAACTGGTGGATTAAATGCTATGATTGTTGATAGTTCTGCTCTTTTAGAGCAGGTAACTAAGGATGTTTTAATTTCTGCATTTCGCAGTGGCGGTCAACGTTGTTCTGCTCTCAGAGTGCTATTTATTCAAGAAGATATAGCAGAAAAACAGATAAAAATGATATGCAATGCAGCTCAAGAACTAAAGATAGGTGACCCAATACAACTGAGCACAGATATTGGTCCAATAATTGACAAAGCATCTATTGATATGCTCACTAAACATACGGAAAAAATATCAAGGGATGAAGATTCAAACCTTTTGTCCAAGGTACCCATGGATACAAATTCTTATAATGGTTATTTCTTTCCTCCGTACATTTATGAGATACAAAAAATTTCGCAATTAAAGCAAGAAGTGTTTGGGCCTATTTTACATATCATACGTTTTAATAAGTTGCAGTTAAATGAAGTTATAAGTGATATAAACAATACAGGATATGGACTTACGTTTTCTTTGCAAAGCCGTGTACAAAGTAAGATCGATTTAATAAGCAAGAAAATATCAGTTGGAAATGTATACATCAATCGCAATCAAATAGGTGCAGCAGTTGGAATGCAACCATTTGGCGGTAGAGGACTGTCAGGTACCGGACCAAAAGCTGGTGGTCCTAATTATCTGCAACGTTTTTCTATAGAAAAGGTTGTAAGTGTCAACACTACAGCATGTGGCGGTAACATTACACTTGCGTGTTTGGATTGATTTGCAATTTCTAAATTGGAAGTCCGTGCAGTTGTGTATGCAGTACTAAAACCTAAAACTCATACACTGAAAGGATAGTTGTGATTCTAAGGAGGATTCAAAGAAAGTCTTGTCTTTAATAAAAGAAAAAGGTTGCTATAATTCTGATAAAAGCACTATAAACAAAATGAATGTAAAAAATATCTTATTAGCGTTTTTAGTACAATTTATATTCGATTTGTCATTATTTGCGGCTGATCCTATTTTGCTTAATTGTATTGAAACTCCAGGGATTTATGATCTTGAAACAAGGCCAAAAAGCTTTAACTCTTCAAATAATTTAAGAAGAAAACCTGGCTCTCCAAATAATGCAGCAGGAGAATTAATAAATGTAGTGGGTAGAGTTACTGATGTAAATTGCTTACCGATACAAAATGCTGTGGTTTCTATATGGCACGCAGACTCACTTGGCATGAGCTATTATGATGAAAATGTGGAGCTTGATCCAAATTTTGCTGGATCAGGAAGATTTGTAGTAAATAACCTTGGCTATTATAATTTTATTACAATAGTACCAGGTAAAATTGGTGATAGGGCTCCACACATCAACTTTTTGGTCCAACATCCAGATTTTCCAGAATTCACAACACAAATGTTTTTTGCTGATCATAATTGCGATAACTGTGATGATCTTCTTCTTGGTAATCTTATTGAGAGTGGACTTGCAAGCCTTCTGATAGCACCATTTACTTATAACAATCAGGCCATGAAGACCTACACATTTAATATAACCCTAGGTGGGCATAACAAATTTTCTGATAAAAGATAAAGCCCTTGCATATCAGGGGAGTTCATAGTAGTCTTAAGCGCTATTGTACTTAAAATGTATATGAAAAATATCTTACTAATGTTTTTACTATGTTTTATGTGCAGCTTACAATTATTTGCAACGGAGATGTCAACGATGAAGATAACAATTTCTAAAGCTTTACCCGATTTTGAGACGCTAGTGGTAGGTTTGTTTGAGGGTGATAAGCTCATAACTAATGTTCTACAAGATAAGCAAGCTATAGATAACATCAAGAAATTTAGTGGTTTTAATGGAGGTTTTGGTGAATTTTTCTCCGTTACTTCATCAGAGGGAAAAAATATTATAGTTGCTGGTCTTGGAATGAGAGATGAATGGGATGAAAGCAAAGGATTAAATATTGGTGGTAAAGTATATTGTGAGCTAAGCAGATTAAGAATCAAGCGAGCAGCTATTTCAATCGAGGGCAGTACAGCAAATGTTGCATATGGAGCATTTCTGCGCAGTTTCAAGTTTAATAAGTATAAAACTAAAAAGGATGAAAAAATTACAGAAGTAGAGGAAATTACATTATTAGTAAAAGATGAACAGTTAAGTAGCATTGAAAAATCATTTGAGCGTTTAAAACACGAAGGTGAAGGTATCTTTCTTGCACGTGCTTTTACTACTGAGCCACCTAATATTTTATATCCAGAGTCTTACGCTAATCGTATAAAAGCTGAACTTACTAAACTTGGTCTTGAGGTTGAAGTGCTTGATAAAAAGCAAATGGAAGAGAAAAAAATGGGAGCCCTGCTTGGAGTAGCGCAAGGAAGTAGTAAAGAGCCAAAGTTAGTGGTGATAAAATGGAATGGGGCTTCTCAAGAACAAAAACCAATAGCTTTTATAGGCAAGGGTATAACGTTTGACACTGGTGGAGTGTCACTTAAACCCTCACGCGGTATGGAGTCAATGAAATATGACATGGCAGGTTCTGCTACTGTAGTAGGAGTGATGCGTACTCTAGCTGGGCGAAAAGCAAAAGTAAATGCAATTGGTGTGGTTGCACTTGCAGAAAATGCAGTGGATGGTAATGCTCAAAGACCGAGCGATGTAGTCACTTCAATGTCTGGACAAACAATAGAAATATTAAATACCGATGCAGAGGGAAGACTAATACTTGCGGATGCTTTATGGTATACACAAGATAGATTTGCACCGAAATTTATGATCGACCTTGCAACTTTAACTGGTGCTATAGTGGTTGCACTGGGAAATAATGAATATGCTGGTCTTTTTTCAAATAACGATGAATTAGCGAATCATCTGATTGATGCAGGAAATGAAGTAAATGAAAAATTATGGCGCTTTCCTATGAATGAAACTTATAACAAAGTTATTGATTCGCCGATTGCTGATGTACAAAATATAGCTCCTGCAGGTTCTGGTGGAGATAGTATAATGGCTGCACAGTTTCTGCAGCGTTTTGTAAACGACACTTGCTGGGCACATTTAGACATTGCAGGCACTGCTTGGCACGAAAAAGGCACTGATATTTCTCCAAGAGGGGCAGTAGGTTTCGGTGTAAGATTGCTCAATAAGTTGGTTGAGAAATACTATGAGGTTAATAATTAAGGATCTTTGTATTGAATTTATAGCTTAATTTACGGCTGCATGAATGTCTATTGATAAGACGTAGAAAATGATATCATCTTCTTTTTGGGGAATTCTAAAGTTGTGTACTTGAGCAGCATCAAGAGAAAGTATTTTGTTCAAATGATGATTGTAATGATGGCCTATTAAAACTTTAAAGCTATTTAGCATTGACGGTGTATACTTAAGTGTTAAAATAAAATAAGAAGTTTTTAGGAGTTTATATGGCAGCAGGTGGGAAAGCGAAAACAGCTAGTAAAAATAACCCTACTCAACGTAAGAAAGCTGAACAAAAAATGTATAAGGATAAACCGGTAAAACCGGTTAAGTATATAGACCGTGATTCACGTATGAACTATATGTCTGCTCAATACGATAACGGCAATCTAGTTGAAGATGAGGTAAGTGGTAACCCTATAAAGTGGGAAGCTGTATAGTGAAAGTTACTATTAATTCTAAGGAATGTGAAGTAGAGCATGGGCTCACTATAATCCAAGCTTGTGAAGCTGTGGGCATTGAAATTCCACGTTTTTGTTATCATGAGCGTTTAGCAATTGCTGGTAACTGCAGAATGTGTTTAGTTGAAGTGGAGGGTGGTCCTCCAAAACCAGTAGCTTCCTGCGCAATGCCAGTTGCAGAGGGTATGGTGATTCACACCGACACTACCAAGGTAAAAAAGGCACGTGAAGGAGTGCTCGAGTTTTTACTAATTAATCATCCACTTGATTGTCCAATTTGTGATCAAGGTGGTGAGTGCGATTTGCAAGATATAACAATGGTTTATGGAAAAGGAATAAGCAGACTTGATGAGCATAAAAGAGCTGTGCCAAAAAAACATTTTGGTCCGCTGGTTGAAACTGCAATGAATAGATGCATTCATTGCACTCGGTGTGTTAGATTCTTGTCTGATGTTGCAGGTACAAACGAACTTGGAGGAATCGGAAGGGGAGAGAATATAGAGATTAGTACTTACATAAAAAGGCATATTAGCTCTGAATTATCTGGGAATATTATAGATCTCTGCCCTGTGGGAGCCTTAACTTCAAAGCCTTACTCTTTTACAGCGCGCCCATGGGAGCTATCACATTGCGAAACTATAGATGTGCTGGATGCTGTAGGAAGCAGTATTAGAGTTGATTATCGTGGTCCTGAAGTTATGCGAATATTGCCAAGACTCAATGAAGAAGTGAACGAAGAATGGATATCAGACAAAACTCGTTTTGCTTACGATGGACTCAAAGTACAACGCCTCGATCGACCTTATATAAAAAAAGAGAGCAAATTAATTCCAGTTGATTGGAATGAAGCATTGGCTTTTGCTGCAAAGAAACTAAAGAATACGAAATCAAACAAAATAGCTGCAATTGCAGGTGATTTAGCAGATTGTGAGTCTATGCTTCTACTCAAAGAAGTGATGCAGAAGCTTGGTTCGGGGAATATAGACTGCAGGCAAGATGGTGCAAATCTTATATCAAGTAATCGTGGATCTTATGTGTTCAATACCACTATCGAGGGTATAGAAAATGCAGATTTATGTCTGCTTATAAATACAAATCCAAGGATAGAAGCACCAATCATTAATGCAAGATTGAGAAAGAGATATTTACAAGGCAATTTTCCTATTGCAAGCATTGGCCCTAACGTTGAGTATTTATACCATGTTGAGAGGTTAGGCAATAACCCAAATATCTTAGACGAAATAGCAAAAGGAAATCATAAATTTTGCAAGTTGCTGAGTGTTGCCTCAAATCCTATGCTCATCATCGGTCAAGATGCATTAGTAAGAGATGATTCTGAATCAATTTTAGCGCTAACTGGCAAAATTGCAGAAAAATTTAACATGATCAGAGATAACTGGAATGGCTTTAACGTACTACATAAGGCTGCAGCAAGGGTTGGTGGACTAGATATTGGATTTGTTCCTAGCAAAGGTGGAAAAGACATTAATCAGATACTAAAGCAGGCAGAAAGTGGTGAGGTGGAAGTTGTTTATCTTCTTGGCGCAGATGAAATTGATACATCAAAATTAGAAAATACATTTGTAATTTATCAAGGACATCATGGTGATAGGGGAGCGCATATAGCAGATGTCATTCTACCTGGAGCTGCATACACAGAAAAATATGCAACTTATGTAAATACTGAAGGGCGAGTACAGAGAACAAATTTAGCTGTTTTTCCTCCTGGTGAAGCAAAGGAAGATTGGTTGATTATAAAAAATTTATCCCAATATTTGGGTCTTTCCTTGCTATATGATAGTTTATTTGATGTTAGGAAAAAATTAGACACTATTGGTCCACAGTTTAGAAATGCTGATCAAGTGGTAAAAAACACATGGGTGCCAATTAGCAATGATGGGATAAGCTTAAGTAATACACCTTTCACTTTAAAGGAGTGTAATTTTTATATGACGGATTCAATCAGTCGCGCTTCAAAAATAATGTCAGATTGTACTAAGGATTTTTATGAACAATCTACTTAATATTTTATTTATTCTAACACCATTATTACTGATAATTCTGGTATATTTTCAACGAAAATTAAACTCTATATTTTTGTGTAAAGAACAAAATGCATTAGAAAAACAGTTCGTTTATAAGCTACTTTATTTTATCAATGATATTATTGTACTATTTACTGAAGGATATGTATGGATGGCAATAACATTTATTATAGTTACCGAGGGAAGAGGGAATTATTTGCCTCTCACAATGATCTTAATTATGATGTCACTAGTGTCATTCATATTCATATCATTTTACTATTCTATTAAGCTAAATGCTGTACAGAAAAATGTTGTCCTATTGATTTCAATAGGGACATTGTCTGCTGTGTCTAGAGGACTTGCTATATTTTTTATTGCCACAATTATGAACTATTTTTTTGATTTAGGGTTGCATGTACTTGATATTTGATATTCTTTTTCTTCTTATTCCACTTTTGCTTTCAGTAGCATATTTAGTGTACTTTGAGCGTAAAGTTATTGGTGCAATTCAACTAAGGCATGGTCCAAGTGTAGTAGGGCCATTTGGTTTATTGCAGCCGTTTGCAGATGCTATCAAATTGATAATTAAAGAGCCGATAATACCATTTAGAGCAAACACAATACTGTTTATTATGGCTCCAATGATCACCTTTATTTTAGCATTAATTTCCTGGGCAGTTATACCATTTGGAGCTGAAATAACTACAGAAAATGGACAGCAGGTAATAATCCCTAAGGTAATAGCAAATATTAATGTTGGAGTGCTTTATGTGCTAGCTATATCCTCTTTGGGAATATATGGCATTATTATTGCAGGCTGGTCTAGTAATTCTAATTACGCATTTCTTGGCGCTATAAGGTCAGCTGCTCAAATGATTTCATATGAAGTTTCAATAGGTCTAATAGTTGCTACAGTTGTTATTACAACTGGCACATTAAATCTTGGAGAGATGGTGGTAGCGAAACATAATATGCCATTTTGGATTGATTTATTACTAATGCCTATAGGAATGATATTTTTTATTTCTTTGCTTGCCGAAACTAATCGTCACCCATTTGACTTACCAGAAGCTGAAGCAGAGCTCGTCTCTGGGTATAACGTCGAGTATTCATCAATGCCTTTTGCTCTCTTTTTCTTGGGAGAATATGCAAATATGATTTTAGCAAGCGCTATGATGACAATATTCTTTCTAGGAGGGTGGTATCCTCCATTAGAGCTTAGTTTGCTGTATAAAATTCCTAGTTTAATCTGGTTTGTTTTGAAGATAGTTGTACTTTTGTTTATATTTGTTTGGATTAGAGCTACAATACCTCGTTATCGTTATGATCAATTAATGCGTCTTGGTTGGAAAGTATTTTTGCCAATATCGGTACTTTGGGTTATACTCATTTCAGGAGTGTTGCTTTTTACTGGGAATTTGCCTGGATCCAATGTTTAATTTCCCAAATACAAGGTTAAGGCGTAGGCGCTCAGGCAAGTGGATTCGCAATTTAACAAGTGAAAGCACTTTATCAGTAAATGATTTGATTTTTCCCTTATTTGTTCATGACGGAGAAGAAACAATTGAGCCAATTTCTGGCTTACCTGATATCAAATGTTATTCAATAGATGGATTAATTTCTATAATTCAGAAAGCTAAGGACTCGGGGATTAATGCTGTTGCAATTTTTCCTGTAGTTGATAGTAAACTAAAATCTGAAAACGCCGAGGAAGCGTACAATCCTGACAATTTAATCTGTAAAGCAATTTGTGCTGTAAAATCAAATGTACCGGATATTGGCATTATTGCAGACATTGCACTAGACCCATACACTACTCACGGTCATGATGGCATTTTAAAAAGCAGTAGGATAGATGTAGAAAATGACGAGACTGTGTCAGCATTATGTAAGCAAGCACTTGTTTTAGCAAAAGCAGGATGCGATATAGTTGCTCCTTCTGATATGATGGATGGCAGGATAGGAAAAATAAGAAAAACATTGGATGATAATAACTTTCAGAATGTGTCAATATTGTCCTATGCAGTAAAGTACTGTTCTAGCTTCTATGCGCCATTCAGGCAAGTTGTCGGTTCGTGCGCATCATCAAATTTCATCGACAAAAGTGGTTATCAAATGGATTATAGAAATGCACGCGAAGCAATCTGCGAAATCGAAATGGATATAGATGAAGGTGCAGATTTTATTATGATAAAGCCGGGTATGCCATACTTAGATGTAATAAAAACAGCAAGTGAAAAGTTTAATTTTCCGATTTTTGCTTACCAAGTAAGCGGTGAATACGCAATGATAAAAGCTGCAGCAAATAATGGCTGGCTGGATTATAACAGAGTGATTTATGAGTCCTTAATTGGTTTTAAACGTGCAGGTGCAAGTGCAATATTTACCTATGCTGCACTTGATGTTGCAAAAAATTTGGTATCTACTTAGCAGTCTGGAACATCTAAGTAGGTAGCTGGCTGAAGTGACTTGACAAACCTTCCCACTTTCCTTATCATATCAATAAGAGTATTTATCCTTGTTTTTAATCTCTGCAGATTTAACAACAAAATTCAGTAAAAAACTCAGGTATATATTGGCAGATTACATAAAATTATAGCGGCTGCATGTCTTTTTTATTTTTTCTACATTCAGCCAAAATGCGCTTAAAATAAGCGTTAGCACATTATTACAATGCCAATTTACATTATTATAGGGTCAAAACTCACTACTAGGGGATTCTTTTGCCTTTTTCTCGCTTGGTAAATTTTTTACTATTTATAGTTAAAGCTTCAGGCCAGCGCGTGACGCATAGCTATACGGAGATTAAAGATGTCATTCAAGTAGCTGACACTGGAATCCAGGAATTTTTTGAGCACAAAGGAGATCTTATTCTAAGTTTTTATTGGTAAGAAAGGCTGGATCCCAGTGTCGGAGCACTGGGATGACAAAAAAGGAGGCTACTAGTATAAAGGGGCAACGGTTTAGATCGTTTTTAACTATTTGCCTTTTTTCTATGCAAGAAGTGTATTGATAAGTCCATTACAATTCAGTATTGTGAAAAATATAAGTCAAGTGTTAGTTAGGACATGGGGATTTTTTTTCAATTTTTGGGTAAGATGCTAGGCAAGGTTTTTCCTGCCAAAATATTAAGCTCTTTTTTAGGAGTAGGATATTTACCGGGTTGGCAGCATTATTGGTCTTCTTTTCTAATATTATTTATTACCGACATTATATTAATGCTTACATACGGAGGTGATTTTATACTATATAAAATGCCGAATTCAGGCATAGTTGTAGCTGCTATTTTTACCAAGCTAGCAATAGTTATGTTAGTGCTGCAATTAGTTGCAATATCCATTTTTCACATTCAAGATCCTTCAGCCAGCAGTGATGAGAATATAGTAGTACAAATAGCATCAGGACAGGTGATGACTGTTGCGCTTTCGATGCCGGCAATAATGTCAATTTATTATATTGTAAGTAAATTCTATTTAAGTATATGCAAGGCAATACTTAAATGTCCATTTTGGTTTAATGATCTTATGCATTTGTTCTTTTTCTTTATAATACCTTATTTATTTTTTAATATTGTAGAAGTAATAAAACCATGGCCGATAAGTACGATACAGCTTAGTTATAACAATGCAATATCAATCACATTTGAAGGGATTTTTCATGTGTTTTATGCAGTGATTTTATTGTACTTGACTGCATTTATATTCTGCGATCTGACTATGCATGATGCGATTGTTCTAAACAAAAGCATATTTGAGTATGTAAAAGAAAGTTCAATAGCCTTGAGTGACTATTTTCATGGCACTATTAAAAAAATAAGTATAGAATAGTACTTATTTGCTTATGTATTCAGTTTAAAAGATATACAGTTTGCGTGAATCTACAGGATATAATAAAGGGATTACAAGATTTTTGGGCAGATGAAGGGTGTACTATACTTCATTCATATACGTCTGAAGTTGGAGCTGGAACACTACATCCCGCAACAATCATGTCAGCAATTGACGAAAAATCAACAAAAATTGCGTATCTACAACCAGTAATAAGACCTACAGATGGGCGTTATGGCGACAACCCTAATCGCTTATATCAGCATCATCAATACCAAGTTATAATAAAACCATCTGGCAGCAATTTGCAAGATGTTTACTTAAATAGCTTAAAAGCTCTTGGTGTATCGACAAAAGAATATGATATTAAGTTTATTGAAGATGATTGGGAAAACCCAAGTGTTGGTGCATCCGGTCTTGGTTGGGAGGTTACATGCAACGGAATGGAAGTAACACAACTTACTTATATACAGCAAGTGGGAGGTATTGACTGCAGAATAATTCCTGGTGAAGTAGCATATGGGTTAGAGCGTTTAGCAATGTGCATACAGGGTGTAGATAATGTTTACGACATAATGTGGAACGATAATGGTGTAACTTATGGAGATATTTTTAAACAAAGAGAGCGAGAGTTTTCTTACCTGGCACTTGATTATTATGATACTAAAGTAGTACAACAGCAGTTTGAGGATACAGAAAAACTGTGTAAATTCCTTGTTGAAAAAGAATTGCCGATAGCAGCTTATGACCAATGTATTAAAACGAGCCATCTACTTAATCTACTTGATGCAAGAGGTGTGCTTGGTGTGAATGAACGTACAGCCTATATTGGTAGAGTGAGAGAGTTAACAAAAAAATGCTGTGAATTATATAGAGCAAAGTAGAATATGTTGTCACAATTATTGTTTGAATGTCTTTCAGAAGAAATTCCATCAAGAATGCAGAATTCATCTGCAGCTCAGGTTAAGAGCTATATCACTAATGCTTTTAGTAAAAATAATGTGAAATTTGCATCTATAGAAGTTTATGTGACTGCACGTCGCATTGCTCTTTTTATTGATGGCATAAGTGCTTTAGAGCTAAAAGATTCTAACAATGAAATTAAAGGACCAAGAGTTAATGCACCGAAAAGTGCTATCGAAGGTTTTTTGAGAAAAAATCGGAAAGGTGAAGAAGATTTACTCATTCGCAAAGTAAATGATGAAGATTTTTACTTCATTAAGAGAGAAAGCTGCTTATTTAACATCAACGGGTTTCTCAAAAATCAACTGGAGGAAATGCTAAAAAACTTTTCTTGGCCAAAGAGTATGAGATGGAGTGAAAGAAAAGAGAGATGGGTTAGGCCAATTAAAAATATTCTATGTATTTTAAATGACGAAATAATACCTATATCTTTTGCAGGGGTTACAGCATGCAACGTGACGTGTGGTCATAGGTTTCTTTCAGGTGATGCAGTACTTACTGTTAAAACACCCAAAGACTATTTTGAATTGTTAGAAAAAAATAATGTCATTCTCCAGTTGGACAAAAGAAAGCAATTTATACTAGATCAGATTAATAAGTTTACAAAAGAGGAGAACTTACAACTTGAAAAAAATGATTATTTACTTAATGAATTGGCAGGGCTTATAGAGTGGCCAATAGTATTATTTGGTAAAGTAAAATCATCAGAATTACCGAAGGAAGTAATACTTAGTATAATTAATACGCAGCAAAAGTATCTTGCTTTAAGTGATGGACAGAAAATATCACATTTTGTTACTGTTGTAAATGTTAACAATAATGAAGTTGTCAAAGGTCATGAAAGAATATTAGAAGCACGTCTTGCTGATGCCCAGTTTTTGATATCTCAAGACAAGAAGGAAAACCTAGATTACTATGTCAAAAAATTGAGCTCTATTTCATTTCATGCTTCGCTCGGTAGCGTAGAAGAAAAAGTGAAGCGTATTATCGCTCTTTCAAAGTATATAGCGATATTTATTCCACATGCTTCATTAATTAAAGTTGAACGTGCTGCATATTTAGCAAAGGCAGATCTTGCAACGTTGATAGTGAAAGAATTTCCGGGATTGCAAGGAGTAATGAGTGGATACTACGCTTCTTATTTTCAAGAAGATAAAGAAGTAGTAGAAGCTATAACTGAGCACTATAAGCCAATTGGATCGGAGCAAGAATGTCCTAAATCTCCTACTGCGATTGCTGTAGCTATTGCAGACAAGATGGATAGTTTGGTTGGTTTAATTGCAGCAGGTGAGAAAATCTCTGGTTCGTATGATCAGTTTGGTTTGCGGAGAATGACAATTGGTATAATTAGAACAATACTTGAAAATAATTTGCATATTCCAATTAGATTGCTGATAGATAAGTCAGTATCTTTATGTTCAAGGCTTCTATTGAATAAAAATATAACTCCAGTTGATAAGCCAAGTGAAAAACAAATTTCAGAACTAGTATTTAAATTCTGCTTAGAAAGGTTCAAGGTTATTTTAAAAAATAGAAATATAAGGCAAGATGTTGTAGATTCAATACTATATAAAATTGATATTAATGATCTGCTGGTAGCAGAAAAGCAAACTGTGATATTGGATCATTATCTTAGTACAAAAGAAGGTGAACAAGTTCTAGGCACTTACAAAAGAGTCAGTAACATAATAAGCAAAGTAAAAAAAAGTGATGGCACTACTTATAATGCATCTTACAGTAAGAAGTTTTTGATTGAAAATGAGGAGATTGCGCTATCAAATTGTGCTATAGATGCTTGTAAAAACATAAAACAAGCGATAGAAAATAACGACTTTAATACAGCGCTTGATGAACTTGCTCGTTTTGCTCCATTTATCAATCAATTTATGGACAATGTAAAGATTAACTGTGATTCTAATGAGCTTAGAATAAACAGGTTATCTTTGCTTGCAAATGTTGTTTCTACCTTTCATTTAGTAGCAGAGTTTAACCTTATACAGGTTAAACAATTGATAAATGCTCAGGCAATATAAGGAACAAATCAAATCATCTCCACAATCCTGTGGCGTTTATAAGATGGTTGGAGATAAGAATAAGGTTTTATACATTGGTAAAGCAAAAAACTTGAAGTCGAGATTATCCGACTACCTTCAATTCGAAAACCTTTCTGAACGAATCAGAGTAATGATCTCACAGGTTATTAAGGTTGAAATATTCATCACTGAGAATGAAATCGAAGCATTGCTTCTTGAAGCACAGTTAATAAAATCGTTAAAACCATCTTATAATATTTTGCTTAGGGATGGAAAATCTTATCCTTATATAACAATTTCTAAGCATGATTATCCAAGAATAGCGAAATATAGAGGTAAGTTTAAGAAGAATGAGTTTCATTACTACGGCCCTTTTCCATCTGCCGCTGCTGTTAAGAACACTATATTATCATTGCAAAAAGCTTTTCTCTTAAGAGTATGTTCAGATCAATATTTCTCTTCAACAAAAAGACCATGTCTTGAGTATCAAGTTAAGCGCTGTTCAGCACCATGCGTAGATAAAATTACAAAAGATGATTACTGCAAATCAGTAAAACAAGCACAAGATACTCTGCTAGGAAGGAATAAAGAAGTGCAAAGACAGCTATTTTCTACAATGGAAAAGTGCAGCAGGGAAATGAACTACGAGCTTGCTGCTGTCTATAGAGATCGATTGAAATTTCTTCAGCAAATTCAAATGCAGCCAATGGATTTTTCTTTTGAAGAAGATGCAGATTTCTTTAGCGTTGTACGTGAAGCAGACTTAGCATGCATTGGTGTATTATCGTTCAGAGATAAAGGCAATTATGGAAGCATTCCTTACTTTGTTGAGAATTGTAGTGATCATTTAAATGATGAAATTTTATCCACCTTTTTGGTCAATTTGTATAATCCAGTTAACACCCCACCAGCACAAATTTACGTTCCATATTCTATTGTGGATAAGGAAATTATAGAACAAGCACTTTATGCTCTTACTCAGAAACCAATAAAAGTTTTGCATGCGAAAAATAGTAAAGAGCGTGATTTGTTGAATTTTATTTACAATAATTCTAAGCATAGCCTAGAGCAGAAGCTTACTGATTATAGAAATAACCTAGAAAAGCTCGAAGAGCTTAGCAAAATCTTTTTGTTACCAAATATTCCAAAGCGTATCGAGGTTTATGATAATAGCCATATATCTGGAAATCAACAAGTTGGTGTGATGATTGTTGCAGGGCAGGAAGGTTTTTTAAAAAGTGAATACAAAAAATTTACTATAAAAGAAGAAATTTCAGGTGATGACTATAAAATGATGAGAGAAGTGCTGACTAGACGTTTCTCTGGCAATATAAAAGACATCATTCCTGATTTTTTACTGATAGATGGTGGGCCAGGACATGTTTCCATAGTGCAGAATGTGTTGGAGATATTGAATATAAACGTTCCTTTTGCTTGTATGGCAAAAGGTCATGATCGTAATGCAGGAAATGAAAGATTTTATGTGCCGAGCAGAGAAGAATTTACTCTAGCAAGTGACAGCAAGGTCATGCTTTATTTACAATTGCTGCGTAATGAAGCTCACCGTTTTGCGATAACTTCGCATAGAAAAAAACGCGATAAACAGTTTTTTGCTTCACAATTAAGTAAAATATCTGGTGTTGGCAGTAAAAGAAAGAAGGCACTCATGTCTCATTTTGGTTCGGTAGAAAACATAAGCAAAGCTTCTCTAGCTGAAATTCAAAACGTACCTGGAATTAGTAAAGGTTTAGCAGAAATCATTCTTCAACACGTGAATTCTAAGAAAGGTACTCCTAAATAGGTACTCTAAAATTAACCTTTATTTCTTCTTAATAAGACATAAAAAGCTCCTTTGCCACCATGTTTTTTTATGGCTTGCTGATAGTATAAGATCATATTTCGAACTTTTGTGTCATTCAACCACTTATTTAAGCTATTCTTTATAGTGTCTATTTTATCTGTACTATTACCATGCCCCGTAATTACCAATAAGCACCTATTCCCTGCTTGATAATTTTTGATAATAAAATCTATCAATTTACAATAAGCATTATCTATACTATAGCCATGCAAATCGAGTTTATCGCTTATAAAATATTTGCCCCTATCGATCTTTAATTTTGTATTGTAGTCAAGACAAAATGATGAATCACCATTATCAGTATTAAGAAAATTTTCTTGTAAGCCAGAGATACCTTTATCAATCATAGATTTTATATTTACTTTGTGATCAACTTTCAAAGTAACTTTGCCACATTCTATTGGCTTAACATTTTTTTGCCAATCTAACTCATCATCTGACATAAATTCATTAATTAAACTGCATAATTTTACAACAATATATAAACACAGTAAAATATTGCTTATTCTATAAAAATCTGATTTTTAATAATGAGATGAAATCATCAAAAGCTAATGAAAACTGTTGGATATATGGAAAGCACACTTGTATTTCAGCATTAAGAAACAAAAATAGGCGGTGTATAGAACTGTTAGTAACAGAAAATTTCTACAGAGAATTTGAGAAAGAAATTAAACAATGTGCAGATAGTAAGGGCATTAAAGCTCGACTGGTAGAGAACAAAATGTTCAATGATGTTTTACCCAAAGGTGTAAATCACCAAGGAATTGCTTTAAAAGTTACTCCTATTTTTCACAGCTTAAATATTGAAGAAATAGCTGAAAGATCAGGTGAAAACTCTACTATAGTCATTTTAGATCAAATTACTGATACACACAATATAGGGTCGATTTTAAGAACCTCAGCTTGTTTTAATGTCAACGCATTGGTTTTACCACATAACCATTCACCGAGTGAGAATGCATCTATTGCAAAAGCAGCAAGTGGAGCATTGGATATTGTTCCGCTAATATACGTTACAAATATAGTGAAAACTATGGAGTATTTAAAAGAGGTCGGCTATTGGTGTTATGGGTTTGATTGCAATGCCGGAGAGGATATAGAGGAAATAAAGAGCTTTGGAGAAAAAAGAGTGATCGTTTTTGGTTCTGAAGAGAAAGGAATGCGGAGACTAGTTAAAGAAACTTGTGATTATCTTTTAAAAATCCCAATGTCAAACGTAATTGATAGTCTAAATGTTTCAAACGCAGCATCAATAGGACTATATTCCATCTACATTAAAACAAAAATCACTGCAAATTAGTTGCAATAAAACAAGGATGTCATTCCAGCATGTGATACTGGAATGACAACAGTGAATGACATCGTACTATGTCATTCACCAGCACTTAAATTACCAATCCCAAGAAAGTGCTTCACTTGAATCTTTTGGAATCTCGAAGGATGGCTGTGACACTATCTCTTTTATCTCATTTCTAAGCCATTCACTACCTTCTTGCCCAGCATCCGTGATAGCTTGCTTGAAACTGCTCTCTAGTACAGCTTTAGCAGCTTCAGTGACGTTACCATTACCATTTATAGCATTTCCTATTGTAGTTAACTTAATTAACTCAGCGTTTAAGTCAGCAGGCATCTTATCAGTCTTAGCCTTTATAGCAGCAACATCAGCAGATTTAGCCAAAGGAGCTAATTCAGCAGATTTTGCTAACTTACCTAATTCAGCTCCTAAATCGTCAGGAATCTTATCAGTTTTAGCCTTTATAGCAGCAACGTCAGCAGTTTTAGCCAGTGGAACCACTAATGTATCTATATATTCAAATCCAGGCAATGCATCTAATTCTTCTTGTAAATCGTCAGGCATCTTATCAGTCTTAGCCCTTATTGCAGTAACATCAGCAGTTTTAGCTAAAGGAGCTAGTTCAGCAGATTTTGCTAACTTACCTAACTCAGTTCCTAGATCGTCAGGCATCTTATCAGTCTTAGCCTTTATTCCTGATATCAGATCTGTTCCGACTTGAGTTTTTATCGTAGTTAAGTCAGCGCTTAAGTTAGCTGGAATAGTATCAGTCTTAGCCTTTATAGCAATGACATCAGCTCCTAAGGTATCTGTAATCTTATCAGTCTTAGCCTTTATTCCTGATATCAGATCTGTTCCGACTTGAGTTTTTATCGTAGTTAAGTCAGCGCTTAAGTTAGCTGGAATAGTATCAGTCTTAGCCTTTATAGCAGTAACATCAGCTCCTAAGGTATCTGTAATCTTATCAGTCTTAGCCTTTATTCCTGATATCAGATCTGTTCCGACTTGAGTTTTTATCGTAGTTAAGTCAGCGCTTAAGTTAGCTGGAATAGTATCAGTCTTAGCCTTTATAGCAGCAACGTCAGCAGTTTTAGCCAAAGAAGCTAGTTCAGCAGATGTAGCTAACTTACCTAACTCAGTTCCTAAATCGTCAGGCATCTTATCAGTCTTAGCCTTTATTCCTGATATCAGATCTGTTCCGACTTGAGTTTTTATGGTAACTAAGTCAGCGCTTAAGTCAGCTGGAATAGAATCAGTCTTAGTTTTTATTGCACCTACGTTAGTTCCAATACCTAATAATGTAGCAATTGCACCTCCAGTCATGAAGTTTGTTGCTGTAGCACTGTAATCTATTTCAGCAGCACCATTAGGTTCATACTTAAAAGTGTTGAAAACATTAGTAGCATTGTCTACACCAAAGGTATACTTATTCTGTGCAGCATCTTCATAAATTATGCTTTTAATGTTAGGGGATGGTACATTTGCTCCAGAGTTGTCTTTAAAAGTTAAACTAGCCATATCACTTTCCGTTAATTATAAAAACCATAATGTGCATGAAAATAATATAAATTCCGTAAATACTAGATTTTGCATAAGATTTCCTTGAAGCTTTTCGCTTCAGAATTCTTCTCTTGTGATCTAAGTATGTAGCAGACTATGTTATCCTAGTAACTCCTTTGGTGTCATTACAGTGCGTGACACTGGAATCCACTTTTCCATCATAAGAAACTTTGATTACTTTTATACTTGCAAATTTAACTGGATGCCAGTGTCTGAGCACTGGTATGACACCATCATAAGGTGAACCAGTGTCAGCTACTTGAATGACAAGAAGAGGGCAGGGCCCTCCTTGTATATTAGATATAGGCCGAGTTGTGGTCGTGATAAATGTGGTCGCTTGTGTAATCAAACATTTTCACAAAGCCATTCTCTAGATAAAGATTATATTCGTGATGTTGATCTGATAATACAATATTATCTTGCTCCCCTGAATTGAAATGACTTGAATCTGACAGCAATTCGTAATTTGGATTATCTATTTTACTAATGCTGCTTATTACTTTGCCATTACCACTTGATATAGCTAAACTATAACTATCACCATCCTTCATTATCTTGATGGACACCTTATCTTCAGGTAACACTATAAGCTTTTTCGTATCACTATCGTGGATTACGAATTTGCCTTTTTCAAAATAGTATTTGTCTTCCGGCAAAGCACCAACCTTGTATTCTGATGTGTGCAGTTTGTTCCAAAAATCTAACACAGATTGCTTTTCTGCTCCTTCTGCCCTATCATACAAAGCTTTTACATCATTATAATCTATGGTTACATTTGCCTTATGCTTTCCTTCTGAATCTCGATCATAGTTCTGTGCTATTTTCAAGATTGTGTCTTTTAGAACAATTTTTTCTTCATTTTGGGCATGCATTACTGGTTTTTTAGGTACTTCCAAACCACGAAATGAACCAGTAGTAGCTCTATCTTCTATAATGCACCCCATAAACTAGACCAAAAAAAAATGGTTGATCCGAGTAGGAAGGTAAAGGGGTAAAAGTATGGCAACAAAAAAATATGAACCAGAGTTAAAAGCAAAGATAGCTTTGGAAGCAATAAAAAATCAAAAAAGCACATCTGAGATATGTAGTGAATATAAAATACCATCAACAAATCTATATGATTGGCGTGATAGAGTATTGGCAAGGTTAAAAGACCTATTTGTTGAAGAAAGTGAAAGTGCGAGAAAACAAAGAATCTTAGCGCAAGAAATAGAAAGTTTACATAAAGTAATAGGAGAATTGACAGTGGAAAATAGTTATTTGAAAAAAAAATTACTGAAATAAGCAAAAAAGATAGAGTAAGGTTTATAGAAAAAGATTCTGATCTATCAATTAGGAAACAGGCTGATTTACTGGGGATTTGCAGATCTAGCCTATATTATAGGCATATAATTAATAACGAAAGTGAAATTTGATTCAAGAAGTATATTTGGCTTCTGATTGCCGTTATGGATATCGTAAAATTACTGCTGAAATCATAGCGAGTGGAGTAGTAGTCAATCACAAAAAAATCTTAAGAATTATGAAAAAAATGAAGATTAGTGGGCTGTATTGTAGAAAAAGATGTAATACAAGTATTAAAGAAAAAAAGCATAAAATATATCCTTATTTACTCAAAGATTTGATTATTTGTAGAGTTAATCAGGTATGGGCTACTATATATTATGGTAGAAGGTAAGTTTGTCTATTTTGTGGCAATAATGGACTTGTATAGTCGCTATATTATTGCTCATTCATTATCACCATATCTCGATGCTGGATTTTGCCTTTATACTCTCAAAGAAGCTCTAAAACAAGGTAAACCTGAGATTTTTAATAGTGATCAAGGAGTGCAGTTTACTAGCTACAACTTTATTATGGAATTAGAGCGTGCTAATATTAAAATTAGTATGGATCATAAAGGACGTTGCTTCGACAATATATTTGTTGAGCGTTTATGGAGAACTTTAAAGCAAGAAGCTATATATTATTATAGACCAAATAGTATCAGAGATTTGAATCTTATAATAAACGATTTTGTTGGTTGGTATAACTATAAAAGGCGACATCAGACTCTACATTATAAAGTTCCTGCTGATCTTTATTATCATAAACAGTAAATGAATATATTGATAAATACTTTAAATGTGTGTCGACGTATTTATCAACATATTCATTTTAAAAATCGGATCACTTTGAAAAAAATGGTCTAGACAAATGGGTGCATTATATTCATTTACTTGTTCTTTTGAGTGTACTTCATTTTCTTCGTCTTGTTGATCATATTGAATATGGTGAGATTCAACAGCGCTATCTTCTGTGCTTGAGTTAGCTTTTACCCAATTAGAAAACCCTTCCCCGTTTTTGATTTTTTCTCCTTCGCTTTCATAGGTCTTTGTCATCATTTCCTTGAAGTAAAAACGACCATTTAGAGTTTTCCTATCTTCTGTTGCTGCGTAAAGTAAATTATCAATGAAATTCGGATAAGTTTCTTCGATATATGCAATAGCTGCTGCGCCTGTTTGATAAGGATCAATAGCTCCTTTAATTATCTCCTCTAAAGTATGCTCCTTGTATTTTTCGCCAACAAGTTTTGCAAAATCAGCAAGTTTTTCTCCTTCTGTTAAGTGTGTTACGTACTCTGCTAACCCTTCCATTAAAACTTTGCCAAGATCAAGCTTAGAAGTTAAATAGAATGTTAATGCATGGACAAGCTCATGCTTTATAACGTAATTATAATCATTGTGATCTACTTTTCCATCATGGGTAAAATCGCCATTATTTCTCCCATTTTCAGCATGAGAATACATATTACTGATATAGTTATTATCAGAGGATTCTGCTGCACCACCACCTGGTATTTTTCCGGAGTACCCTTTACTTAAAAAATCCTCATAACTTTCCTTATTTTCAAACAGGAACAATCTAAAATTAGCAACGTTTCCATGTGCTAAGAGTGGATTGTTATCTTTCTTTATTCCAAAGACTTCATTGAATGTTTTGACGGTGTCTTCTAATGCTTTAAGAAGACCTTCATTATTGATAACACCATCGTTATTTTGATCAATAAGATCTTCGCTATTAATAACACCATCGTTGTTCTGATCAATAAAATCTTCAAAACTTTTGTCCTGAAACAGATCAATGTTTAGATTAAACTCATTTTCAGCACTATCATCTGTAACGTTTAGATTTATTCTACCTTGGAATGTTAAACCTGTTTTTTGTTCATAATGCTCACTTGATCTTGTTTCCTCCTGAACTTTTTTCATCCCTCTAAGTTCACTCTCTGTTGGAGGTATTATACCATACTGATTATATATTCCTTTAATTTGATCGATACTCATACTAGTGTGCACAAGTTCTTCAGAGATTTTTTCATATAACACATGATACTCTACATTCGTATATCCTTTATTTAATGGGTCATCGAGCCATCCCTTAAAGCTTCCTTCAGGGATATTTTCTAGTGATTCTTTAACTTCTCTGATTATTTTATTGCTAGTATTTATTCTATTTAAATACTCCCTAACTTGCTCTTCAGTTTTGCCGTCATTAAACATATCAAGAGCTCTATCTCTTAGAGTTTCTAATGTGGATTTTTTGTATATAAATTTATAGTATGAATCTGAGTCCACAATGTAATTTTGATAGTCCTGGTGATCGATTAAATTTTTCTCTATATATGAAGCTTTAATATTAATCTGATCAGCCATATATCCATGATCATGACCCCTTACTGAGTTTACTTCGTAGTCTGCGTAACATTTTGTTTCATCCTTCGGTACAAGAGTAAGCAATTCATCCGTTGTAAATAAAGGAATACCTTTTTCCTTGCAGAAGTCATTTATTTCTTGAATAGTAAAAGGTTTTTTTATCATCTTCTCAGAGATATCATAATATAGTGAATTAAACTGCTCCGTTGAAACATCTCCATGAGCTCGCTTTTCACAAATAAGTTTATAAAAGGCATGGTCATTTGTGATCTTTACGTTTTCAACAGATTGATCATCATTTGTTCTAACCCTACCTGTTGTCTGCAATTCATCTTTTATAACCCTAGTTTATCTTGATATATAATTAGACATCTCGTCCTCCATTTTATTTTTAATTTTTTAAAATATGTTTCAATCTTACATTTAACCTCTATAAAAAAGCGTAAATTCTCATATTGGTATAATTTATATCTTAATAAAAAAGTATAGATAGTTAACTTAATATGTAACATTTAGAATGTGGCTAAAATTCTATAGCTGACCTCAAGCAGCTGCTAAGAGCATGTCTTCAAACTATATAGGAAGCAGTGAATAATGTCATTTCAGTAAAAACTGTATGAACATTTTAGCTAATTTACATAGCGAAAGGTGTTACCCCAGTATCATAACACCGGGGTAACGATAAAGGAGAGAGTAGCTATATGCTCTGTCCTGGGATATTTGGTTGTTCAGTGTCAACATTTTCCAATTTTGTAGAAATAGTTCTTGACAATGCAGCACCAACTCCACCCCCAATTGCAGTTGCAGCTACAGTTATAAGGCCAGATTTGAATGATTCTTTATGAGTATTAAAGATGATGTAAGAAATCGATGTACATAATCCTGCAATAACTCCTGATAATACAATATTTTTTGTACTAATTGGCTTTAATATTTTTTTTAAATTATCTGCAGTTAACTTTGCCTTCTGTCTTTCTTCAGGATCATCTGACTTTGACTTCAGTATATTTTCTAAATTATTTACGACTGGCATAGATAGCAGTCCTCCAAGTGTTGCTGCAACAACTTCACCTACTTTTGATTTTCCAAGACTAGTGCTTAAGGTTATTGTCGTAGATATTGAAAGTATTACTAAAGACATAGGAATTATTGGATTTTTATTTTCTTGATGTCTTTTCTCTGACTCTTGTTGTTCCCATGATGAGTGTCCATCATAAGTTTGTTGACTAGGATCCTTTTCATTATCGTACCGGCTTTTTTTTGCTGGATCAGATAATACTTCGAATGCTACTGATATCTTTTTGAACTTTTCCTCGCGCTCTTTAAAATTTTTTTCAGTTGAATTAGTTGATCTCTTTCTGCTTCTGAAAGGTGTGTCTTTGCTTTTAACATATTGAGATCTCCTATTTCAGGAAATTTATCTGGATGAAACTTAAATGCTAATTTTCGATATGCTTTTTTTATCTCGTCTTGAGTAGCATTTCTTTCTACTTCTAATACTTTATAATGATCAATCATTTATTCCTCTACTATTTTGAAACATTTTTCATTACATCACCAATACTATATCTTTATGAAAGCACGGTAATACAATATAAATGTGTAGCAAATATTATAATAACTATCAAGATTTTAATAAGTTAAGTAAAGATTTATAAAAAATACTAAACCCTGTAGCGTTACAAGAAATTTGTTTATTTACCTTCTTAAAATTGCAAGAAATACCCACCTTTATAAGAGCAAGCCGCATAAATACATGGTTGTAAAAATAGAAGCTTCAAATTGCTGCAACAAAGTCAGGTAAATTAGTTCGTATATAAATGTGGCAAAAGTAGTCTAATATAGCTATTTTCACGATATACTAAATTTTCCTACCATTTTCAAATAAATTACATCAACTTGGACATAAATGAAAGTGTATATTTATATAAACAGCTTCTTATTTACAAAATCAGGAATAACTTAGACGGATTTAAGATAGCACTATTACAGTTTACATTAGATCTTAATGACTCTTTTTTTACGTTCTTACTATCAGGAGGTAACTTACATGTCGTTGATCACCTTATATCACGCCATTTTTGATACTTTCAACACTTATGGAAATTTGTCAAAGAATTTCATTCAGCAAGGAGTCTAAAAGCAAATTGACTTCCATTCCACTGAAGCACTATACTAAAGCTACGATGGGTAATTAGCTCAGTTGGTAGAGCACTTGCTTGACGTGCAAGGGGTCGCTGGTTCGAGCCCAGTGTTACCCACGATTTTTGCTCATAAAAAGATTTTATATGACAGCAGTACACAATGGCAAACACTCAATAGCAGAGTCCAAGCGCTTAATTTATTCCATAATAATAGTTGCAATAACAATGCTTATGGAGATAGCAGGTGGAATAATTTCACATTCGCTTGCTCTGTTATCAGATGCAGGACATATGCTCACTGATCTTTTTGCCTTGGTTTTAAGCTGGATAGCACACAAATTTTCAGTTAAGAAATCTGATTTACAGAGGTCATATGGGTATCACAGATTGCAGATAATTGCAGCATTTGTTAATGGTTTAACTCTATTTTTCATTGCAGCGGTCATTATAATTGAATCAATAAAGAGATTCATTTGTCCAGTCAATGTGGAATGGAAAGTAATGCTAATAATTGCCACACTTGGCCTAATCTCTAACATTATAGTCTTTTTTATATTACATAGTAAATGCGAAAGTAATATAAACATAAAAAGTGCTGTATTACATGTTATCGGAGATATTTTAGGTTCTGTAGCTGCTATACTTGCATCCATAATTATCATGTTTACCGGATGGCAAATAGTGGACCCTATTTTGTCAGTATTTGTCAGTGTAATAATCTTAAACAGTGGCTATAAAATTCTCAAGAATTCTTGCCATATACTCCTTGAAGGTACACCTGAGAGTGTATCTGCTGAGGAGATAAAAAGTGAGATTGTATCTAAGTTACCTGAAGTGATAGATGTGCATCATATACATGCATGGTCACTATCTGATAATTATTTTATACTTACTATGCATGCCAAGATAAAGCAAAATGGACAACACACTAATATTTTGTATGAGATAAAAAAAATACTATTAAATAGATTTGAAATTGCACACTCTACAGTTGAAATTGAATACGATGAGTGCGTAGACAGTAAAATACTTAAGCATTGACATCTATAGGCTATTTGTTATTACTACAATATCATAATATTATAGAGAGTAGGCTATGATAGGTATTTCCCAAATACAATTTCCTGGAAAGGATTCTTACAGATTAAAGACAGCAAGTTACTTCGCAGCTTTTGTTTCTTTAAGCATTTTAGTTAATCCTGCCAATGTCTTTTTATCTTTTGCCACATTGTTTTTTAGATCTGAAATAAAAACTTTTTACGTTTATAAAGACATAAAAGCTGCAAAGCAGGAAAAAATAAGTAAAAAGGAATATTGGGAAATATTTTTTGAGAAAAATAAAATTAAGATAGCATCTTTCCTTTTATTTTTTGGTTCTGTAACATATCTAACCTTTACAACTACTTTTCTGCTCGTTTCGTTACTTGCAACAATACCACTTGCAATGGTTTTAATTCTATTACAAAGTGAATTAAGGCCAAAGGATTTTAATCCATTTACGTTACTCAAAGCTGCTATAAGTTTCTTTTTAGAAGGCATAAAAGAAAATACTCGCAGTATGACAAATAAGTTTGATGGTACTTATGAGCATTTACTGCTCCATCAATTAAATAATGATATCATTAAAAATATTGACAAATTAAAAGATAAATATACTGAACAAGTATCTGAAGACACTATTAATAATGAGGGATTTAAAGAATTTATTGAATATATAAATCACTTACATATGCTTGATGGCCAACCATTTAGTAATGAGAATAAGGGAAAATTAGTAATGTTTTTGCAAGATTTTTGCAAAGGTAATGAGAAACATAGCTCTGGCTTCACTGGTGGACAAATTCTTCTGTTAGTTCTGAGAGCTTGCAATGATGGAGATAGAGAAGATGTAAAAAATAAAAAAGACGCGTTGATTGCAAATTTACTAGATAGCCAAACTTTCTCTAGAAAAGAACGAATTCCTAACACATGTTTTACTGGTGTTATCTACAGAATGTTAAGTACATTAGAGGGTATTCATTCCGATCCAGAGATTAAATTTACACCACCTAGACAAATGCTCCTTACAGAAGCAGAAAATGAAGCACGTAAGTTTATGTTAGACAGGCTAAAAAATAAGAAGAACAGTAAAGAAATTCTTAGGGCTTGGCATAACGCCCAAAATAATTATGAAGATGATAAAAGTCAAAAAATAGTTGATGATTTTATTGCAGAAGTAAGTATTTCCTTAATGAGAAATTTACTGAGTTTTACTTCTCAATATAGTGAACAAATTGTGCTGACGTTAATGAAAAATATTAACTCTGTAAAGTTAAATAAATTAGAGCACTTTGCGCTGTCTCAGCACATAACAAATAAACTACAGGGGGATGGTTTAGACGATCAACTCGAAAACATCAAAGGAAAAGTCTTTTTGGAGCTTTTAAACCAAAATTTACTTAGAACAGATTTTTTTCTCAAGGACTCATCTTTAACTGAAGCTAAGAGAATAGCTAGCAAAATAATAAAAGAAGAAGTAAAAGAATTAAAATTGAAAGCCAAGAAGACTATTAAGGGTCAAGTAGACAGAATGTTAGATAGTTTAAGAATGTTACCACTAGAGAAAAGGTGTTATAGGGTATACACGGAACTGAGTAAAAATAGCAGAGACGATAAAGAAGAAATAAAGAAAATTCTGCAAGAAAAACTAGCAATAACAGAAGCAGCGATAAATAACATGTTAAAAAAAGAAGCTTCACACAGGCTAGAGATAGAGATTGAAGATATTTATAATCAAAATAAGCGCAATGTAACCACACTTTATGAAAAAATACAAGAAGTGAAGCAAAGATTCATTGAAGATGAATTTTTAATACCTCAAGAAGTAGAGAGTATAACAAGAGTAAAAATTACAATCTTAAATAAAGAAGATAAAATAATACCATCAAGCAGTTTATCTCGTAGTTTAAGTGTCAGTGATTTAACATCTCATTGCTTATAGAAACTTATGCTCTCTGCCTTGCAGAAGATTTGCAATATTTTTGTAATGCTTCAAGAAAATTAATATCGCTACAGTGAGTAGTATAAGGAATAACTCCTTTTGAAAAAAGAAAGATGCTATAACAGCTGCTGCATTAGCAGCCAAGGAAGCAAGAGAGGAGTACCGAAAGATAAAAAATACTATTAGCCAGACAAATACAAATGCTAATGCTATAGAAATGTTAAGTGCTACTAAAACTCCCAAAGTTGTTGCAACCCCCTTTCCTCCATTGAACCTTAGCCAAATAGGAAACATATGCCCTAGAACTGCTAAAATTGCAGATACATATATATAAAAATCGTTATTATCACAAAATTGTTGTGCTGTATAAACTGCGATAAACCCTTTAGAGGTATCCAGAAATAACGCAATAGCAGCAAGAAATTTATTTCCTGTTCTTGCAACATTTGTAGCGCCAATGTTTCCTGAACCTACTTCTCTTAAATTTATACCATTTATTTTTGCAATAATTAAGCTAAACGTTATTGAACCTAGTATGTAGGATAATATAAGAATTATATATTTCTCCATTATTCTAGCATCCTCTCTCTTGTCATCCCAGTGCGTGACACTGGGATCCAGCGAACTTTATTCGCAAACGAATCTAGTAGATAAATATAAAATTTTACATTAAAATATAACACTACGGTGGAACTATATGCAAAATAGATCCCAGTGTCACGCACTGGGATGACAAAAGGGAATTTTGCTATGAAAAGAAGATGGCGCTGGAATGACATCTGTTGTTGTACCTTCATATGCCAGAATTTAATTAATTTTATTATTCCTTAGCCTTTTTAGATAACATTGGACTTCATTGTTAATCTGATTGCTAAACAGTATAAGTGCTGTCATATTGATGAGTGCTAAACAAGAGAATAAAGCCCCACCAATATTAGCAATAGCCATTATATCTTTAGACAAACCTGACAAAAATGCAACTACCACCACCGCTATACGATATATTACTACACTTTTTACACCAAACAAATACAGCCATCCCATTTCACAACAATATACAAATGAAATTACTGAGGAAAACGCAAACAAAGGCGCAGCGATGGTTAAAAGTATAGGAAACCAAGAAGAAACTGTTTCAAATGCTTTTTGGGTGATCAATATTCCCTCGCCAATGCCAGTCTGGTATGCGCCTGTTATTACTATTGTTATTCCTGTCAAACAACAAATTAACATTGTATCAAAGCATGGTTCTATCATAGCAACTAGACCAGTCCTAACCGGCTCCTCATCTTTAGCTACAGCGTGAGTAATTGCAGCAGAACCAACACCTGCTTCACTGGCAAAAATTGCCCTTTGAATCCCAGCGACAAATGCTCCTACTACTCCACCACCAACAGCATTGAAGTCTATCATACTGGAAAACAATATTTTTAATGTATTGCTAAAATTGTGAATATTGAATGCAATGATTGTGACACAGCTCAAAATATATATGAGTGACATAATAGGAACTAGTGCAGAAGATACTCTAGCTATTCTCCTTATTCCACCGATAATTACCAGAGCAAGTAACGTAGAAATTATGGAAGAGAGAAACCAAGGATGACTATCTATCCAGCTTGAATAGCCAGATAATATTGAAACCATTTGATTAGTCTGAAATGCTACACTTCCACCAAGACCTGACAATACAAAAAACACTGCATATATTGCAGCTATCACAATACCAAGCTTCTTAAATCCAAATTCCTCTAGTCCATTTCTTATATATTGAAAGGGACCACTGAATAACTGCTCCTGGCCTTCTGTTCTGTGTCTGAATGCTAAAGTTACTTCAGCAAACTTTGCAGACATACCAAAAAAGCCTGTGATCATCATCCAAGGTACCGCTCCTGGCCCTCCCATTGAAATTGCAATTGCAACACCAGCAACAGTTCCAAGACCTACTGTGCTTGATAGCGCGGTTACAAATGCCTGAAAATGCGTAATGTGACCATCATGATGATCTGTGTCATATTTTCCACATAAAATAGCGAACGCATGCTTAAACATCCTTATGTTGAGAAATCTAAAACGTAGTGTTAGAAATATATAACCAAAGGCCAATAAAAGAATTATAAATGGTACGTGAAAGATCTTGAAAAACAACACTTCATTCATGAAGTTGCTTACTCCATTTAATGCAGTGTCATAACTTTTATGAAAAACTGAAGCAGCGTATACATCATTAAATGGTAGGCAAAATAACACTATATAAAGCATTCTATAAATCATGTTTAATACCTTTTGTAATAAGAATCTATTGTATTTAAGACTTCCCTTCTCAGTAGATATATCGCAACAGCATTTGGAATCATAAGGCACATAAACAGGCTATCACCTAAATAAGATATAAATTCTATATTTTTTGATATACAGCTGATATACACTGAACCCACTATAAAAAACTGAAACAATATCAGTACTTTTTTGTTACCAAATAAGTACACTAGGGCAACTTCACAGTAGTAATAGTAAGCTATTATTGTGGAAAATGCAAAGGAAAACATTATCAGCGGAAGAGCTAGCTTGCTAAATAAAGGTAAGGCTGTTGAAAATGCTGAGCTAACTAACGTAATATCACCTACGGTATTAGTGATATGCATATCGGTGATAATTATCACAATACCAGTCAAAAATGAGACTAATATTGTGTCTACAAATGGTGCAATCATTGCAACACTTCCAACTTTAACTGGGTCTTTCTCTTTTACAATCGAATGTGCTATAGCTGCTGTTCCAGTACCTGCTTCATTAGCAAACACTGACCTTCTTACCCCTGCTATTAATCCACTCAATACTCCACCTCCTATAGCTGATTTGTTAAAGATATCTTGAAATATTATAGATAGAGCATTCAGTAGATTATTTCCGTTTACACAGATTAAATATATACACATGCCTATATATAACATTATCATGATCGGCCCTAAACCTGTTGCAACTAAAGCAATTCGCTTTATTCCTCCCAGTATTACAATTAATACAAATAGCGAGATAATAACAGATGTGTTGTATTCAAATAAGTTACTTGACAACGCTGCAATTTGATTTGCCTGAAATGGTATGCCGCCTAGAATCATTGCAACAAGCAGCATAACTGCGTAGATAAATGCAAGGAATTTGCCAGTCTTCATAAATCCAATCTTTGCAAGTCCATGTTCCATATAATAAAAAGCCCCACCAGTTGTGTTTTCAGAGCGATGAGTAAATGCAAGCACTACTTCAGCAAATTTTATTGACATGCCAAGTACTCCGGTAATTATCATCCAAAAAACTGCACTTGGCCCCCCTATTGTAATAGCTATTGCAACTCCTGATATTGTTCCAAGACCAACTGTTCCTGAAATTACCGTTGCAAATGCCTGAATGTGGGTGATTATGCCGTTATTATTATGGCTCTCTAGGTTGAATAGTGTTTGTATCCCATATTTGAACAACCTAAAGTTAATGAATTTGAATCGAATCGTACAAAAAACCCCAGTTGCAATTACCCAAATAATTATAAATGGTATGTTGAATATCTTTATATATAAAAAAGAGTTTAATAGATCAGTTGCTTTTACAATCATGCTGCTCACTACTTTTATATAGCTAATGAGTTTTATATGTGTAGTATATATAAAGTCCAGTGCTTATTGGAATAGTAAGTATATACAATGCGCCTAAAATTGGTAGTGTTATCCAGGGCTTACTTATAAAAAATATGATCAATATTCCAAAAAATGACACAAATATATAAGATAAACTTTTAGGGACATAAATGTATTTTGCAGAGAAAGTTGGAATATGACTTATCGAAAAAAATGAAATGGCCAAAAAGTAACAAGCTGTATTCTTTACGTTAAAAAATTGCTCTATAAGAAGTAAGTATTCACTCTCATGAGATTGAAAGGTAATAATTATTGGTAACAGAGCAAGTAAAGCGCATACAGGAGCTGGAACGCCGGAAAAGAAAAATTTTTTCCAGTATAATTGCTCTAAATGTAGCGAAACATTGAATCTTGCAAGTCTTATTGATATGCAGATTACATATATCATTACTAAAATCCATCCTACAACTTTAATTTCCTTTAATTTCCAAAAATATAAAAGAAAAGCAGGTGCTGAACCAAAATTTAGAAAATCTGCAAAAGAATCAAGCTGTGCTCCAAAATCGCTAGTTGATTTTAGAATTCTTGCTATTCTGCCATCCATTCCATCTATTATTGCTGCAATGATAATAAAAATTGCTGAAAATTCCCATTGTTCATTAAATGTGAATTTAAGTGAAGTAAGGCCAGCACATAAACCCAGTAAAGTTATAAAATTTGGAAATAACTTGGTAATAGGTAAAAATTTACTGTTACTTTCATCGTTATTCATATAACATCAAAAGTAAGCTTCTCTTGTTTATTAAAATCTGCTATAACTGTCTCACCGCCAATAACAGTTTGTCCTTCTGAAACTCTTACTTCTATACCAATAGGAATATAAATATTTACTCTGCTACCAAATCTTATAATTCCAAATCTTTCACCTGCTTTTACGCTCTGAGATGTCCTCAAATTACAAACAATGCGGCGTGCAATAAATCCAGCTATTTGCTCTACAATGATTTCTTTTCCCTTCTCATATTCAATCGCAATAACCTGCTTTTCATTCTCATTACTAGACCTATTGCTTATTGCGGAAACAAACTTGCCTTTTTTATAACTCATTTCCTTTATTGTACCAGATATTGGTATACGATTAACGTGGACATTCAAAACACTTAGAAATATGCTAACAAGCGTAAACTTCTTTTCTTCTTCATTCTCTTCTGATAAAGAGTAACTAACTTCTTCTATCTTTGAAATTACACCATCAGCAGGGCTTAATATAAAGTCCTTATTGTTTGGTACAGCTCTTGCTGGATCACGAAAAAAATAGGTACATAATAACGTTGGAAATAAGCAAGTAATTCCAGCTCCCCAAGATATAGAGAATGCTATACATGTTACGATAAAGGAAACAACTATAAATAAATAACCTTCTCTGTTTATATTAGGCAAACCAAAGCACATAATTTATTCTCGATAATTCATTATTAATAATTTATCATTTATAATTTCTCATGAAAAGCTTTTTTTCACTGCTTCACTTTTGGAATGATTATATAAGCATTTGCTTATATAATCATTGATGGGTATTAAATTTTTAATAAAAATTAAAGATTTTTACTGTTGTTAATATTATTTTAATAAAAAATTAATAATAATTCTTAATAATATATGAATTATTATGTTCGCAATTTCGTATGACAGGGGAAATAGAAAAAGATGAATCTCCTTCCTTATACTCTGCAATTCGGATGGGTGATATTGAAGCTACAGAGCTGCTAATAAAGTTTGGTGCAAATGTCAATGATAATTATGAACGTAATCGTACGCCACTGCATGTTGCTATCGGGTATAAGCAGTTTGAAATAGCGAAATTGCTGATAAATAACGGAGCAAACGTTAACGCAAAAACTGGAAATCATGGCAAAGATGACTTAACACCAATGCACCTTGCAATTTTTGCAAACACGCCAGAGTTTATAGAATTGCTAGCTAGCAATGGTGCGTTAATTAATGAAAGGGAAAGCACTGAAGGACATACACCTTTTCACCTTGCTGCTTTATATGGGAATAAAAGTGTAATACAAGCCTTAGTTGATAAGGGACAGGATATTGAAGATATTGATAATAATGGGCGGACAGCTTTATTTTTAGCTATTAGACAATGCACTGAAGCAAAGGATGATAGCAGAGTAGAAGTTATCGAGTATTTGATAAATAAACTCAAAGCAGACATAACGAAAAAAGATAATAATAACAACACAATACTTTTTCCTGCTGCTAATAATTGTCCTGGAAAAGTAGTGGAACTCATCATTAAACAATATATAGAAAGCTTTGGTAGAGATCGGTTGAAGAATTTTATCAACCACAAAAATAAAGCTGGAATGGATGCCTTGGATATTGCACTCAATAGTGGAAATGAAGAGGCCATTGAAGTACTTAGATCATATGGAGCAGACATTGAGAAGATAGAGGGTGAAAGTCGTCTATTTCGTACAGTAAAAGAAGGTAATATAGAAAAAACGAGGCTTCTTTTAGAGCAAGGAGCAAACGTTAATATAAAAAATGGAAAGGGGCTTACTCCTTTAGATATTGCGATGCGGGAAAACGATCAAGACATGGCTCGATTCCTAAGAGAGAATAAAGCAAAAACAAGTTTAGAGATAAAAGTTCAGTTAGCGGCATTAGTTACGCTAACTATTATAACTCTTGGTTTAGCACTAGTAGTGTATTTTGTTGTGAAAGGTATTCAAGAAATTGCTGCACAAAAAACAGGCAGTACTCTCAATAATGTAGAAAGTACAAAGATAGAACCTCCTATCAAGCAAAAATAAAGCTTTTTACAGGTAGTTGATAAGTTTCTTGCTTTATTTAAATTCTTTCTATAGCATGATATATTAATGTTAGAATGGGGGTGTGTTATGTTTGCAGGTCAAAATAATAATCAACAGCAAAATAGAAATAGAGTACAGGCTTTAATAGAAAGAGTGCAAAATGCTTACAACAACACTAATAAAATTAAAAGATTCATTAATATAGTTTTATTAGTAAGTATGATTCCTTCATTTTTTCTTCTTGTACAGCTCTCTTTGTATTTATCATTAGTAAATTATTTTTTCAAACCAAGGGAAAATGAAAAAAGATTATCAGCGTGGCCAAAAAATGTTATTAGAATAACATTAAGCATTTTTTTAATTATAAACATTATTAATTCCTGTGTGCTTTTGGTACTGCCTATATTGTGCTTATGGTTGCTAAACAAATCACTCATTGAAGAAATACAGCAGTTTAACGATTTAATACAACAAATTCCAGAGGAAGAAAGGCCTATTTTCTTTCAAGATTTAGCAGCCATTCCTTTTATGGCACAAACTACTCATGACCCAAGTGCAGTTGCTAGTATAAACTTGAGTGTTGATAGACTCATAGAAAAGTATAAAGAGAATTTAAGCAAAGATGAATTCTATGTACAGCTAAATAGAGGCAACACAACCGACATTGAAGAGTACATCAAACAGTCAAATGAATTTACAGAAGGCGATAAATCTAATGCACTTGAATGCTTAAGATTTATCAATAGAACAGGAGATAATTTTAAAGACAATCATAGTAAGTTAACACTAAAGCAAGCAGCTATTTTATGTTGGAAAGCCTGCAATGATAGAAATACAGGGACAGAGAATCAAAGAACTCCTTTGAATGATGAAGACATAAAAAACAGAAAAGATATGTTTTTAAAAGGTCTTGTAGACGCTGCAACAACTTACGGTAATCAAGGTCAAAGTTGTGCAGGTGGAACATACAATAAATTATTTGAGTCTTTATCTGGCTTACATCCATCAGTGGTTATTACACTCGATGGAGAAGAGGCTAGAGCAATGATAAAAGAAACGATCACACAAAAATTCTCTGAAATGGCCAGAGCCAATTTCACCAATTTCTCTGGAAAAGAACAAGAAAGGATCCGTAGCGAGTTACCAGAGTTATCATCTGAAACAGTAAGGTATATTATGACTACGCATTCAGCTCTTGAGAGAAGGTGTCAAGAGTTCAGCAATAGATTAAACAATGATAAAAAGAATGAAATATTAGAAGAGTGTATGAGCAACTTATCCTATGTTGAGCTAGAAAGTCCAACTGAAAGAAGAAGGTAAATTGTATTTGATTCTAGCCATTTATCTTGAAATATGAAGCAGAGTTTTGGATTATTTGAACTTAAGTTTATGTATTGAAATAACATGTAAAACCACTTCGTGTAGGTGATATGTTATGTTTTATCTACATGTCAAGGATCCTTCTTTCAACTTAAAGATGTTGCTAATCAGCACATACAAATGTAATATTAATTAATATTTATAAATAAAGCAATTCCATGGAAAGTAACTACAACGCTGACGCAATAAAAATCCTAAGAGGTCTTGATGCTGTAAGAAAGCGTCCGGGTATGTATATTGGTGACACTGATGATGGATCAGGCTTGCACCATATGGTGTATGAGGTTGTTGACAATGCGATAGATGAATCTTTGGCTGGTTATTGTAGTAAGATTGAAGTTAGCATAAATGAAGATGGTTCAGTTTCTGTAACCGACAACGGTCGTGGCATTCCAACAGACATTCATCCAGAGGAAGGAATATCAGCAGCAGAAGTAATAATGACCCAACTACATGCAGGAGGTAAATTTGACAGCAATACCTATAAGGTTTCCGGAGGATTACATGGTGTTGGAATTTCAGTTGTTAATGCGTTATCGAGTTGGCTGGAATTAACCATCTGGCGCAATAAAAAAGAACATTTTATGCGCTTTGAAGATGGTGAGTCTGTTGAATCTTTAAAGGTAGTCAATGAAAACACAAGTAAAAGAGGAACTAGAGTAACGTTTATGCCATCAACGGGGACTTTTAGTAGTATTGATTTTAGTTACTCCACTCTTGAGAGTCGCATCAGAGAATTGGCATTTTTAAACTCAAATATTGAGATCATTTTGCATGATCTACGTAATGAGCCGCATGTAAAGTCTCATTTTAACGATAATAAAGAGTCTAAAGATAATTTTGGTACAGCAAATTTTGTACGGTACTTAGACAAGAATAAGACAAACGTTACTAAAATCGCCAGCATTAGAGATGATGTAAAAAGTCTAGGCATCAGTTTGGAAATATCGATGGAGTGGAATGATTCTTACTATGAAAATATGCTATGCTTCACAAATAATATAAGACAACGGGATGGTGGTACGCATTTGGCAGGGTTTAGATCTGCACTAACCAGGTGTATCAATAGCTATGCAACCAACGAAGGGTTTTTGAAGAAGGCAAAGGTAAATTTGACTGGAGAGGATGTTAGAGAAGGCTTAACCTGTGTTTTATCTCTTAAGATGCCTGATCCTAAGTTTTCTTCACAAACAAAAGATAAACTAGTTAGTTCTGAAGCGCGGACAATTGTAGAGAGCATAGTTTTTGACAAATTGAGTGCAATGCTTGAAACTGACCCCAAGTTAGCAACAAGTATAGTAGAAAGGGCGATTAGATCAGCAAAAGGAAGAGAAGCCGCAAGAAAAGCACGGGAGTTAGTTAAAAATAAAAATAATATTGATATCGCAACTCTACCTGGAAAGCTTGCTGATTGTCAGGAAAAAATTCCTGAGTTATCGGAATTGTTTATAGTAGAAGGTAACTCCGCAGGTGGTACTGCAAAGCAGGGACGTAATCGTAAAACACAGGCGGTACTTGCTCTAAGAGGGAAAATTCTAAACGTAGAACGTGCAGGTCTGGATCGTATTTTTTCATCTGCAGAAATTGGCTCTCTGATCACAGCAATTGGGGCTGGAATAGGGAGTGAGCACTTCGATGTTGAAAAAATTAGGTATCATAAAATTATCATTATGACAGACGCAGACGTTGATGGTTCACATATAAGGACTTTGATTCTAACTTTCTTTTTTAGACATATGCGCGAAGTAATTGAAAAAGGATATTTATACATAGCGCAGCCACCGCTCTATAAAGTTACAAAAAATGCTAAATATACTTATATCAAAGATGATGAAACTTTTGAAGAGTATATAGTAAATTCAGCGATTAAAAGATTAACATTAAATGGTGTAGGCAAAGATTTGCGTTTCGTTTTGAATAAGTGCCTCAGTATTTCAAACATTAGCAAAAATTATGATAGGGAAATACCAAAAGATCTCTTAGAATCATTGCTAATTTTAAGCAAAAAGAATGCTCTATTGTCTGCTGATGAGATATTAAAATATTTAAAATTGATGTATAGTGAATATAATTGGGAAGTAGAAGTAAAAGATGAGGAAATTCACATTGCTAAATTGTTTCAAGGGTTAGCAGACAAATATGTATTCTCGCTTAGTATGCTTGAAAGTAAAGAAATACGGAATATATTGAGTTCTCTTGATAACATAATTGACTTATTTAATGGTGATTCATTTTTACAGTCGCAAGAAACTGAAATAAAAATAAAGTCTCCAAGTGCACTCGCAAAAATAGTGATGGATTATGGTAAAAAAGGTTTAACTCTGCAGAGATTTAAAGGCCTTGGTGAAATGAATGCTGATCAGCTTTGGGAAACTACACTCAATCCAGAAACTAGAACTCTGCTAAAAGTTGAAATAAAAGATTGTGAAGAAGCAGATAGCATATTCTCGGTGCTAATGGGTGATATAGTTGAACCACGTCGTGACTTTATAAATAACAATGCACTTAACGTGCATGATGTTGATATTTGATTTTAGAAACGCTAAACCCTTATGGCTTAGCATTGTGTGCCAAACCGGCTATTTAAAACGTACTACTAACCAATCCATTTCAGAAATCTGAATTGATCTCGGTTGTATTCCCGTTTTCGATCATAAATATATAGATTTTCTGTCCTATTATTGTTATAATTAATCCCTCGCTAAAATTGAATATTAATGAATGAATTGAGAAGGCTCACTATTACAGAGATGCATGATGGACTTAGGCGGAGAGATTTTTCTGCTGTTGAGCTTGTAGAGACGCATGTTAATGCAGTTGAAAATGAGCAACTGAATGCATTTGTAACAAAAACCCCAGAAATCGCGATAAAAGCTGCTAAAATAGCAGATGAATACTTTTTGAAACAAAAAGATAATATTTCATCACTTATGGGCATACCAGTTGGTGTTAAAGATTTATTTTGTACAAAAGGAATAAAAACAACGGCATGCTCAAAAATGCTGGAAAATTTCATCCCGACTTATGAATCTACGGTATCTAACTTGCTTTTAAAAAATGGAGCAGCCATGCTTGGTAAACTTAACATGGATGAGTTTGCTATGGGTTCTGCGAACACAAATAGCTATTTTGGTCCTGTTAAAAATGTATGGATTAGAAAAAGTGACGGAGAAAAAGTTGTTCCTGGTGGATCATCTGGTGGATCTGCAGCATCAGTTGCTGGGTTTTTATGCGCTGGAGCATTAGGAAGCGATACTGGTGGGTCTGTACGTCAACCAGCAGCTTATTGCGGAGTAGTGGGAATAAAGCCAACTTATGGAAGGTGTTCGCGTTTTGGTATGATTGCATTTGCGAGCTCTCTTGATCAAGCAGGAGTAATTACTCGTTCCGTTTCTGATTCAGCGTTAATACTGGAAACAATTTGTGGCTATGATGAAAAAGATTCAACATCGAGCAAAAGGCCAGTGCCTAAATTCTCTAATCTTATAAATGGTGATATCAAGGGTAAGCGCATTGGTATACCAAAAGAATATAGAATGGATGGAATTTCAGAAGAAATCGTTCATCATTGGGAAAAAGTTTCTTCCAATTTAAAAGAAAATGGTGCTGAAGTTGTTGACATTACTCTGCCTCATACTAAATATGCGATACCGGTTTACTATCTAATTTGTTCTGCTGAAACTTCATCTAACCTTGCTCGCTATGATGGTGTACGTTACGGATTCAGGGTTGATGCTGATACCCTTGAAGAAATGTATTCGCTAACAAGAGCAGAAGGTTTTGGTAAAGAAGTGAAAAGGAGAATTTTAATTGGTGCTTATGCGCTTTCTTCAGGTCATTACAATGAGTATTATGAAAAAGCACAGTGCATTAGGGCATTAATTAGAAATGATTTTATAAAAGCGTTTGAAAAAATAGATTACATACTTGTGCCATCTGCTCCAACAGAAGCTTTTGGCTTAAATGAAAAGCCAGACCCGCTAATTATGTGCATCAATGATGTGTTTACCGTGCCGGCAAGCTTAGCGGGGTTACCTGCTATTTCTGTTCCTGTTGGACTTTCCAATGAAGACTTACCACTTGCTTTGCAAGTAATTGGAAATTATTACGATGAAGCTGGAATATTAAATATGGCAAGTGTGATAGAGCAAAATTGTGGCAGAATAGTTAATTCCCTTACGTAATATGTTTTCTTATAGTAACTATAGCATTATGATTATTTTGGCTATAGGAAACAAGAGCTTGATTTTTATAGCTAAATAAAAGACCATCAAAGGCACACATAAATATCTACAATGAAAGAAAAAACTTTCACAATCATTGATGGTTATGGTTTTCTTTTCAGAGCTTATTACGTTTTGCATCATTTGACTACCACAGCTGGTATTCCAGTAGGTGCTGTGTACGGTTTTCTTAATATGGTTCTGAAGTATATTTCCCATTCGGACTACTTAACTATAGCACTTGATTCTGGCAAAAAAAATTTCAGGCACAGTTTATATTCTGAGTATAAAGCAAACAGAGTAACGCCTCCTGAGGATCTAATTCCACAATTTACAATACTGAGAGAAGCGGTAGAAGCTTTTAACTTCAGCTATGAAGAGATTGAAGGCTATGAAGCAGATGACATAATTGCAACACTAGCTGCAAAATATGCCAACCACGAAGACTTTAAAGTAGTAGTAGTCTCATCAGATAAAGACTTATTTCAACTTTTGAATTACAACATTCTAATATTTGATCCTATCAAAAATATATACGTAGATGAAAAACAAGTGATAGAAAAATTTGGTGTAAATTCAAATAAGCTTCTTGATTTATTTTCTCTAACTGGAGATGCATCTGATAACATTCCAGGCGTTCCAGGAATAGGCCCAAAAACTGCAGCTAAATTGCTGGATAAATTTGATTCGTTGGATAACATTATAGAAAACATCAATAACATTGAGCAAACAAGAGTTCGTAATATTCTTACTGAGCATAAGGAAAAAGCACTAATTTCAAGAGAACTTTTGTCACTATGCAAAAAAGTAGATCTTCAACATGATATTGTAAAATATGAAGTCCATCCTCCAAATATGGAAAAATTGTTATCCTTTTTGAAGAAATATGAATTTAATTCATTGATAGGAAAAGTAGAAAAGCTCTTTTCTTATAGTGGATCTAGCACAAAAGAGAAAATAGAATATAGTAGTGAAGAATTAGAAAAATTTTTGGAGCATTGCAGATATGAAGGTAAAATTGCAATTCATTGCCACTTTGAAAACAATAGATTGAACAAAATCTCCTTATCTTGCAGTGAAGATAATATTTTCTACATAGATCAAAGCTGCCTACAAGATGCACTCACTATAATAAATTCAACTTTATTTTCAAATGGGGTGCTTAAAATAATACATGATATTAGAAAGATCAGAGAAATATTTCCTACAATAGAGAGAGTGCTAGACTCAATTGATGACTTGATGATCATGTCATATAGTCTTGACACAGGTAAGCATGATCACAGCATTCCAAACATAATTGCACACAATTTAAGTAAAAATGTAGAAACTTTCTCGGCAAAAATTTTAATAGCGATCCATGAGAAACTGACACAAAGATTATTTCAGGAAAAACTTTTTACGATTTACGAGCGCTTTGATAGACCTCTCATGAAAGTAATATTTGATATGGAGCAAAATGGAATACTGCTCAATATTCAAAAACTACAGGAATTGTCTGATAAGTTTGAGCAGCTAATTGCTATACTTGAAAACGATATACATAATTTAGCAGGAGAAAAATTCAACATTGCATCGCCAAAACAATTAAGTGATGTTTTGTTTAATAAAATGGAGCTAAGTAAAAAGAAAAAGTCAAAATCTGGGTCTTATAGCACAAACTCTGAAGTTCTAGAGGCACTTGAAGAGGAGGGGACAGAAATCGCAGGTAAAATTTTAAGTTGGCGACATTCAAGTAAATTAAAGGGTACCTATACTGACGCGTTAATAAAACAGGTTGATCCGCTTGATGGTAGGATACATACAAGCTTTTCAATCACTGTGACTGCAACTGGAAGGCTGAGCTCTAGCAATCCTAATTTACAAAATATTCCTATCAGAAGCGAAGAAGGTAGTCTTATCAGGCAAGCCTTTATTGTGCCAAAAGGTTGCAAGATAATTTCTGCTGACTATTCACAAATAGAATTAAAAATCCTGGCACACGTTGCAAATGTTACCGCATTTAAAGAAGCTTTTGCAAACAGGCAAGATATTCATGATATCACTGCAAGACAAGTTTTTGGAGTGCAAGAAATAGATGAGCAATTAAGACGCAAAGCAAAAACCATTAATTTTGGCATTATATATGGCATTAGTCCATTTGGCCTTGCAAAGCGACTTGGCATTACCTTTCAAGAGGCTGCTGAATACATTAATTACTATTTTTCTTGTTACCCAGAAATAAAGGTTTATATGGAAAAAGCAGTATCTATCGCGAGAAATCATGGTTATGTAGAGACTTTGTTTGGTAGAAGATGTTTTGTAAGAGACATCAACAATAAAATTCCTTATCTAAGACAATTTGCAGAAAGGGCAGCAATAAATGCACCACTGCAGGGAACTGCCGCTGATATAATAAAACGCGCGATGATTCGGCTTTTTGATCAGTTAAAGTCAGGTAAAATAATCCTCCAGGTTCATGATGAATTACTTGTAGAAGTGGAAGAGAGCAGAGTGCAAGAAACAGCAAAACTTATGAAAGATATAATGGAAAATGCAGTAGAAATTTCTATACCACTTGAAGTAGAAATAAAAATTAGCGACAACTGGGGCTTTTCTTAATTATACCGTAGACCCTAAGAACCTGTCTTGAAAGGACTTAAGTAGTATCTGTTCAGATGCATGGCTAATGTGTAAATATTGAAGCAAAAGTAATGTCATCCCAGTGCTTGACACTGGGATCCAAATTGCTCACAAGCAACCTAATCATAGATATTAAAAGCAACGCTTTCAATGAGACTACAAAAGGCTGGATTCCAGTGTCAAGCACTGGAATGACACCTTATTGTTGTAAATTCACTTTTACCTTATTTTGCCACACCCCTGAACGGATGCCTTGAGTGGTTAATTTCGTAAGTATAATAGTAGTCATATTAAAGAGTTCTTGAAGTAAGGAGAGTACACTCATACGTCAAGCAAACAACATTTACCTAAAATTCTGTGACATTAGCAGCTTTCTTGCCCCGTTTTCAGTAAACAGTGATTTTGTAATTCTTCTATATATTAGAAAAATTTTTATTTTAATTAGCGTTAAACAATAGGCGCCTATTGGTTTTTAGCTAAAGTAAAGGTCAAATATCTGGAATTCTGGACATAAAATCCCCCTGTGTAAAAAAAAGATTAGAAAAAAGTGCAGCGCACATACGACAGAGATTAAGTATACGTGTATACACTGAAGAAGATACGCTACGCTTTTTGATTAAAAGTTTGACTGAAAAGTCTGCAGACAAAGATAGATTTTGAGCTCTTAAAACATCTCTAACTGTAATTATAATCAGATTTAAAATATATGGAAGCAATTTTTTACATTCCCTTATCATTTGTTACTTTTCTATTTCTTGCTTTATTCTTTTCTTTTTTCCCTTTCAAGACAGGTTCTAAGAAATTTGAATTAATGCGAAAAATATGCTATAATTATGGCATAGGTAAATGAAATAGGTCAACCATGACAGTTCCACCAGTAAAAGCAGAGTCTTCAAAATCACCTATAAAGGAAAGTGAGATAATTTTCAAAGAAGAACATAAGGCAATTTATGATGCCTTCATGGAAGCATTACAAGATAAAGCCAAATCACAGGAGAGCCCACGAATAACTAATGTTTTCATATCAGATTATGAGTACATACTACTTAATAATGTCAATCCAGAAGAGATAAGACCACTCAGTGAAGAGAATTTTTGTCAGTTTTTACTTTCTGTATTTAAAGAAGTTAGAGAGAAAAAATTAGCGAACAAAGAGAATGTCAAGAATGTTGAAATAAAGAAATTAGTAGATGATTGTGTAGCTGATATACGTGGTACAGAAGCTAAGGATTCACTAATAAAACTTGTTGGGTTACCATTGGGAATAAAAATAGACCCGAAAAATATTTCTGATTCTTGTATGAGTGGGCTAAAAGAGAAGATACCATTCTTAGGCGGTGGTAAAAAAGAGGATGATGAACCACCACTTAGTGATGAAGAGATGGTAACAAAGTTCTTACGTAAAGTTTTTCTTCCTATTCTTTTTTCCATTGCTTCAATATTAATTTTTGGTCCTACTACACTTGCGATAATTGCTGCTGTTATTGGTACAATATTTGCTGTAAAGGGAGGAGTTGAGGTTCTTTTTTCAAATAATAGGCCAGGTACTTTATATGACCCTAGCTCACCAGATAAAGATGATACAGAAAAGAGAGAAAAATTGAATGAAAAAATTCGCAATGGCATTGATGATATTTTAAAAACCGAAATCAAAGAGATTACTGAACAAATTTCTCAGGGAGACGGAGAGAATAAACAGCATTTTACTTCTGAGCGAGTTTGCAGTCCACGAAAAGAAACACCTGCTACCCTTAAACAACCTACTTTAGATCAGCCAGCTAAAAGTACAGGACAGCAAACAGATTTACCAAATATGTAAGAGGTCTTTTATTGTTTTATAACGCATACAACAGGAGTATGATCAGATGGGTTTTCTAGTTTACGCAACCTATCATCTATGTAACATGTTTCCAATTTATCTGCAGCTTGTGGCGATAGCAGCATATGATCTATTCGCATTCCTTGATTGTTTCTGAGTGAATTACCTTGATAATGCCACCAAGTGAATTGTTGTAAGTTGAGGTGAGATATTCTAAATGCATCTTTAAAACCAAGATTCAAGATCGCTCTTAATTTCTCACGCTCTTTTATATGAAAGCACACTTGGCCATTTAATAAATTTGAATCAAAAACATCAATTTCATCCAGTGCAACATTATAATCGCCAGCTATAATAGTTAACTCTTCATTTTTCAACAAAGTGCCCATCCTTTCATATAGGTTATCAAAAAACTTGAGTTTATACTCAAAAGTATGAGAGTCTGGGCTTTGACCGTTTGGAACGTATACACTTCCTACCCTTACCTTATTATTGGTGTGTTTTATCACACACTCTATATAACGTGCTTCTTGATGACTCTCTACAATATCAATTTTAAACTTCTCCAGTATTGGATATTTAGATAAAACACAAACACCATTTCTTGCAACCTGTCCATAGACAGCATATTCATATCCTAATTCTTCTATCTCTGCATAAGGAAATTGCTCTTCTGTACATTTTATCTCTTGCAGCAAAACTATATCTATCTGACTATCAACTATAAAACTACAAAGTTGGTTAATTCTTTTACGTATGGAGTTTACATTCCAAGTTGCAATCTTTAGCATCAACAATCCTTATTAATTATATCAATTAAACTCTCCCCTGTAGGCAACCTCGATGTTATAATTTTTTTCCACTTGATTAACTTTAAACTATCAGCAATGTTTTTACTCATGGTATATGCAACTGTATTATTCATCACAGGAGATAGCCCACTTTTTAGAACTAATGAACAAAATACCCTTGCAGTTTGTGAGGAAAAAAAAGCAACGCTATCAATTTTACCGTCCAATAGTAAATTTTTACACCTATTAGTTAGACTCCTTTTAGTAATTGTTTTATAGAGTACAACTTCTCTTACGTTAAAACCTTCTTCAGATAATCTTTTTTTTAGGTCACATGATACTTCTTGTCCCCTTATATATAAGAACTTTATTGCATTTGAATAATGAGATTTTATGAATGATATCAGACCATCAACGTTGCTGTCTGCTGAGATTATATCGGAAAATCCCAAATTTTTTGCAGCCTGCATAGTTGAATTACCAACTGTAATAATCGAAAAGTTATCCTCTTTGCATATTTGACTGAAAGCCTTTACACTGTTTTTACTTGTAGATATCACAACATCAAATTCGTGCGCGGATATATCAGGATTTAAGTACTTTATTGTGAATACTGGCTCTATAAAAACTTTGTATCCATATTTTTTTAGCGTGCTTCTTGTGCTCAACGAATCTAATAAAGGCCTTGTCAATAAAATAGACTTCATTCTGGTTTATTTCGCTAGCAGTAAAATGATATCCCTTATACACAAATTATTGAATAAAAATTTTATTTTTCAAGTTTCTTGCATAACCTAGAAAAAAGGCAAAAGAAACTCCATAATTGGCCCAGTGCTAGAAAACTGATCTTAAATAAGCGAATGTTTTTGATCAAATGAAAAAAAGATGTTACTCAGTGAGTAACATCTTTTTTAAGAAGATAGATAGTTTTGTTTACTCTCTATATCTTCATTTTTGGAGCTTGATGCTCTACATCGACTTCAGCAGTTACTGTTGAAGAAGGTCCCACCAATTTGTCCAAAGAACCTGTCTTTCTTAAGTCAGCTTGGGTTTTTAACTTGCCATTTTTCTCAGTGAACATACCATGTTGCGGAGAAGAACTTGGTGAATTGAACCCACTATCAGAATTACGACGGTAACTGGCAAAGCTAGAAGTTGTAGCAGTACTGTCAGTGCTTAAAGAACCCGTTGAATTGCTTCTTGGCGGTTTCTCCGGAGCAACATAAAAACGGCTATTTCCTATCTCCGCAGATTGTATCTGATCCAACTCAGAATCTTGATATCTTATATAAGTAGCTTCCTCTGGCTTTTTGCCACCTTTTAGTGATGATGAAAACTTGCTCCAAAGTGAAGTAGGTGCTTTTACTTCCTTATGCTCATTAGGATTTAATAATTCTGCTTTGCTGCTAACAGTACTTATAGAACTCGTTGAACTACTACCTGATAAGCTATTTTCCAGTGAATTCATAGAACTTGCTTTATGCCTTTTTGCTGACTTATTAAGCCTTTCTAAAGTACTAAAACGAGTATGCTCTTCCTTGCATTCTTTAATAACTTCCTTAATCTCATCATGATGTTCAGAAAAAATTTCATATAGGCTGCTATTATCTTTAGCTAACAAATGTTGCAACTTCTTAGCATCTAATTTATTGATAAAATCTATTTGCTGCTTCAATCGGTTGATCAACTGGTCCTTTTTGGCACTGTGTTGACCATCAACAGAATAAGCTTTCTCTAATATTTTTTCCCCCAGCTTAGAAAATATTTTCCTAGTTAAAGCAGAGCTATTCACACCTTTGTCTTCAAAAACTTCCTTGACAAACATTTCCTTTACACTATTAAAACTTCTCGTTTTTTCTTTTGTTTTCAAAATAACAGTTTGATCTTCATTACCTATTGAATATGCGATGCCATCTAAACTAGACATGCTTGCACCACTATCACTCATCTTCCTTCCAAGGTTTTGAATGTTATCCCCCATTTTTCTTAATGTAGAGCTAGCTCTCTCTTGTGTTGCCTGTTTTACAGAACTTGCAGTTTCTTTTACCGAATTCTTGGCATATACAGCACCATCTTTGATTTTTCCGCCAATATGCTTCGCTCCTTCAACTGTTTTTTCTGCTGACCATTTGAGCCCTTTATATCCAGATTGAACTGCTTTTACAGCAACTTTCGCAGCGAAAAATAGAGTAAGACCAACTATAGCACTTGGTATAGCAAGTGTTGCACCAACTGCCAAAAATGGTAACACTGCTGCAAATAATCCACTTGCTGTACCTACTACAAGGGCCTTATCTCCTTGCTTCATCTTGGAGAATTCTGTATCTCCTTTTAACAGATCCATAATTCTGTCTTTTAGCTTCTTGGGATCGTGAATGATATCTGAATTTAATGAAGAATCTTGAATCATTTTAAGATCATCTTGCTTAGTTTCAACAAAATTTGAAGAGTTTTTTTCACTAGGTGACATTTTAAACCTCACTATTAATTAAACATACTAATATTGTATATATCTGATTCTTAAGTTAGGGTTAATTCATCTAACAATGTCCACTTACTCTCAAATGATTTTGCTTGATGTGTTTTTTTGAAAGCACAGAAAATTAGTGATTGTTGCGGTATGATGTTTCGTTTGGATTAGCTATAGTTGAAGTAAAAACTCATCCTTTTGAAGGGGTGGATTTTTTAGGAATCTCAGCAGGGGTTGATTTTGGATCTGATAATTCTGTATTTACCTTAGTTGGCTCTAATGGAGTTTCCTGCTCTTCTTATAATGCACCCCATAAACTAGACCAAAAAAAAATGGTTGATCCGAGTAGGAAGGTAAAGGGGTAAAAGTATGGCAACAAAAAAATATGAACCAGAGTTAAAAGCAAAGATAGCTTTGGAAGCAATAAAAAATCAAAAAAGCACATCTGAGATATGTAGTGAATATAAAATACCATCAACAAATCTATATGATTGGCGTGATAGAGTATTGGCAAGGTTAAAAGACCTATTTGTTGAAGAAAGTGAAAGTGCGAGAAAACAAAGAATCTTAGCGCAAGAAATAGAAAGTTTACATAAAGTAATAGGAGAATTGACAGTGGAAAATAGTTATTTGAAAAAAAAATTACTGAAATAAGCAAAAAAGATAGAGTAAGGTTTATAGAAAAAGATTCTGATCTATCAATTAGGAAACAGGCTGATTTACTGGGGATTTGCAGATCTAGCCTATATTATAGGCATATAATTAATAACGAAAGTGAAATTTGATTCAAGAAGTATATTTGGCTTCTGATTGCCGTTATGGATATCGTAAAATTACTGCTGAAATCATAGCGAGTGGAGTAGTAGTCAATCACAAAAAAATCTTAAGAATTATGAAAAAAATGAAGATTAGTGGGCTGTATTGTAGAAAAAGATGTAATACAAGTATTAAAGAAAAAAAGCATAAAATATATCCTTATTTACTCAAAGATTTGATTATTTGTAGAGTTAATCAGGTATGGGCTACTATATATTATGGTAGAAGGTAAGTTTGTCTATTTTGTGGCAATAATGGACTTGTATAGTCGCTATATTATTGCTCATTCATTATCACCATATCTCGATGCTGGATTTTGCCTTTATACTCTCAAAGAAGCTCTAAAACAAGGTAAACCTGAGATTTTTAATAGTGATCAAGGAGTGCAGTTTACTAGCTACAACTTTATTATGGAATTAGAGCGTGCTAATATTAAAATTAGTATGGATCATAAAGGACGTTGCTTCGACAATATATTTGTTGAGCGTTTATGGAGAACTTTAAAGCAAGAAGCTATATATTATTATAGACCAAATAGTATCAGAGATTTGAATCTTATAATAAACGATTTTGTTGGTTGGTATAACTATAAAAGGCGACATCAGACTCTACATTATAAAGTTCCTGCTGATCTTTATTATCATAAACAGTAAATGAATATATTGATAAATACTTTAAATGTGTGTCGACGTATTTATCAACATATTCATTTTAAAAATCGGATCACTTTGAAAAAAATGGTCTAGACAAATGGGTGCATTATATCTGGTTTATCATTCGGAATTGGAATAGGCCAATCCATAATGTTTTGTGGTATGTTTGTTCGAGCTTCTTCTTCCTTATCCTCTTTTTGACCTGTTAAAGATGATGCATTAACACCTGCATTTGTACCTTGGTCTTGTGTTTTAGGAACTGTAGTTTCGTGATTACTTGCCTCGATTCCTCTACTTTCATATTCAGCTTCAGTTGAAGTAGCTACTTTCGCATTTACTTCACTGAACTCATCCGCAAGTGATCTTCCGGGTTCAAGTTGTCGAATTTTCCTCTCTAAATCTTCATTTTTTCTTTGTAGTTCATTGAATTCTTGAGACAATTGTTTCATCTTTTTAGCCAATGTATTGTTTTTCCCTTTTTCTTCCGTCAATTCTTCTACCAACTGCTTTTCGTGATTATCTTGTGAACCTTCTACCAATATTTTCTTGAGATCATTTTCAAAATTTGTATTCTTTTTTTCTAGTGTACTTAACTTAGCTTCACTTTGCTTAAATTTTTCCTGTAGTTCCTCATTTATTCTATTTGTTAACTGAATCTCACTTTCTTTATCGTTCAATTGATTAGTTAAATCTATTATTTCAACATTTTTATTTTTTTGACTTTGTTCTAGTACGGTTACTTTTTGTGCTAATTGCTCTATGTCTTTATCCTTTTCAGCTAACTCTTTTTCCTTTCTTTTCAATTCATCTTTAAGTCTTGTGACTTCTTTTTCCAGATCTTGCTTTCCCTCGATTAATTGACTTGCTTCTGCTTCACCTTCTTCTGTTATCTTCGTATTACGGCTTTTTAACTCCGCGTTTTCCTTCTTGAGATATGTGTTTTCTTCCTCTAACTCATTTCCTTCTTGTTTGTTCTCTTCTTCATCACTAAACGTATCACTCTCAAATATTTCATCTTCACCATTAAATTCACTACTAATAGACAAAGAACTTCTGCGTGAAGAAGGTGTATTAAGAGAAGAATATCCACTGCTACTTGGTGTAGCTGACTGTGGTGAATCTTTTGTAAATGTTTCCTCTGCTGGTGTTTGCTGCTCGTTCACACTTTTGACCATGTCAGTGAAAGTTTGATATAGAGTTTTGCCATTGATAAAAACTTCTTTATTCTGCTCAACTAATTTTAATACCTCTTCTGGGTCAGTTATTTCTCCAAATTTTGGTTCATCAATCACTCTTTTTATGCCCTTAGAATTTACTTCTACAGTCATGCTACAATCTATGCTATTGCCTTTAGAATCCTTAGCTTGCCAGTTAATGGTCATCTCACATGAGCTTGAACCAGTAAAATCATAGTGCCTTTCGCTGCCTTTTTTGGTTGCAGTTATTTGACTATCTTTCCCTAAAGATAGGTTATAAACCTTGCCTTCGTCACTGGCTCTTAAAAGGGTGCTAATCTCTATTGGTTTTTCTTTATTTTCAAATCTAATTTTAAATTCATTATCTTGTGTTGTATATACTAAGAAATTTTCACTTGGTAGAGATTCTGCGAATTTTTTATGTGTTGCATTTATTGATTGCTCAAACTTTTGAAACTCCTCTTTCCACTTTGAACTTACCTGTTCTTTAATGTTCTCATCTTTGTGTAAAGGACCAATAAAGTACCAGATTAAATTTTCTTCTTCTAGTTTTCTGATAAAATCCTGAAAATTTTTGCAAGATTTAATGAAACTTAAAATATCATTTTTCTTTTGCTCATCTACATCTAAACCTTGATTTTCAGCTATAAATAAGTTTTCTTTTAGCATAATTTCTATTTTTAGAGAACTATATTATAAGATTAGCATATTTTCTTAAAAAATCAACTAATCTTATAGTTAAATAAACTTGAGTATTTGGCGGGAATGTTATATATTAACCACTCCAAGAAGTGCAGTATGGACAATACTATTATAAGAAAATACGATATTAGAGGTGTGGTAGGCAGAGACCTGCAAATCAGTGATGGGTATGAAATAGGTAGAAAATTCGGTCAAACTGCAGCTAACGTTTGTGTAGGCTATGACAGCAGGATAGATTCACCAAGCATAGAAAAAGAATTAATCAGAGGCTTGATTTTATCCGGTGCGAATGTTATACGCGTTGGGCTCTGTTCTTCACCTATGCTCTACGCTGCAACAATGCAGGCAGATCTTGGGATTATGATCACTGCTTCTCATAATCCCAGAGAATATAACGGCTTTAAATTTTTCAGTAGTAAAAAAGTTTACTCAGATCAAGAAATGAAGGAAATTATAGGCAATACAATTAAAAACAGCACGAAAATTGGAAGCTTAATTAACACGAATATATATAGTGAGTACGTTAACATATTAAAAAATGCGCTCAAGAATAACGCTACACAAAAACTAAAAATAGCTTGGGATTTTGGCAATAGCCCAACAATTGTAAGGTATATTGAAAAGATTTTACCAGATCATATACACATCGTAACCAATAGCTTTATAGATGGAACGTTTCCACTGCATGACCCAGATCCCATAGAAGAGAAAAATCTTGCTCAGTTAATAGATATTGTCAAGAAAGATAAATGTGATCTTGGTATTGCACTTGATGGTGATGGTGATAGGGTACGCTTGATTGATAATAAAGGTAATGTTGTTTCCAATGATCACTTGTTTATGATTTTTTCACGTGAAGTATTGGCGGAACACCCAAAAAGCAAGGTTATTGCCAACGTAAAAATGAGTATGAAAGTGCATGATTTCGTTAGCAAATTAGGAGGGCAAATAATTACCTGTGCCACTGGACACTCACTAGTTAAGAAAAAGATGGTAGAAGAAGGGGCCAAGTTTGCCGGTGAACTGAGTGGACATTTTTTCTTTTCTGAGCTAGGTTTTGATGATGGACTATATTCTGCTATTAAAGCCATTGACATTTTACTTAAGAAAAACCAAAGCCTATCTGAGATGATTAAAGATTTACCAAAGTTATATATCACTCATGAAGTGAAAATTGTAGTGAAGGATGAGAAAAAATTTCAAATAATTGAATCAATAAAGGAGACACTAAAGCAGCAAAACATTGTATTTTCAGAGCTTGATGGAATTAAGGTAACTGATGATAAAGGTTGGTGGCTTCTTAGAGTATCAAATACGCAAAACTGCATAACAGCAAGATGTGAAGGAAATACCTTAGAAGATTTTGAATTCACTAAAAAAGTTTTGTTGTATTACATTGATGAACTAAAATTATACATTTAAATTTTTTTGATGATTTACTTATTCGTCAATGTTTGCAGTTTTGTTTGATTAGTAATAGGAATTGGTAACCTATGGCGCACTGCTGTGGATAACAGCTGTCTAAGCTAATTTAGCTATAGAAAATGAACACTCACTTTTCTTTATTGTTTTGAGATTTTTCTTGATCAACCATTTCCTCACCAATCTCTTTTATTTTTAGTATCAATGACTCTGGTACATACATGTTAATTACTTCTTCTGTTGTCACAAATAAAGCCTGATAAGAGTGTGAATTTATTATCCAATTGGGCAATATGTCTTCTGCGTCTATTTTAGACTCTCCCTCTTTTTTATCATATACTGTGTGGCAATATAAGTGCACAGCAAAAAATAGTACATAAGAAAGCAATATTCCTCTGAGTGCTCCGACAAAGATTCCAGTAACTCTATCCATTAATCCCAACCTTATAGGTGATAATATGTACATTAGCCAGTTATTCATTGTCATGAATGTAAGATTAAGTATGATAAATACAGAGATTGTAGAAAGTATGTTTTGTGTAACTTTAGAGTCAAAATACTTACTATAATTTATAATAAAAAAATCATAGTAACTAGCTGTCAAAAAGACTGATAAGAGCAACAACATTAATGCACATAGCTCTTTTATAAAACCTCTAGTTATCGATATTATTACACACAAGACAATAATAAAGATAATTAGGCTATCGAAAAACATATTTTGTATCTATATGATTTTCAAGATATAATAGTTGTAAATAACAAAGTTGTAAAATTAATTGTGTTGATATTTTATCAGCTGGTCTAAGTACCGGGCAATCATATCAACTTCTAAATTTAGGTAATTACCTGTTTTGTTATATTGAAAAGTTGTATTTTTCCATGTGTAGGGAATAATGTTCACAGTGAATTCTTGATCGATAACTGAATTTACTGTAAGGGAAACTCCATCTAGCGTTACAGAACCTTTTTTTGTAATAAATTTAATTAATTCTTGTGGGCATGATAGTCTGATTTCATGAGATTCTAAATTTTGATTGATTGTTAAAATTTCTGCTGTGTCATCCACATGACCTTGAACCAAGTGGCCGTCAATTCTGTCACTCAGTTTCATTGCTTGCTCTAGGTTTATTTTTTTTCCTGTTTTCCACATATTTAAGTTAGAAACCTTCATAGTTTCTTGAGATACTTGAACTGTGAATACATCGCTCATTATGTTGACAACAGTTAAACACACTCCGGAGCAGGATATTGAATCTCCTTTGTTTATAGAGGATAAATTTTGTGTCTCAATATGGAAGGTTTGATCAGAGTTAGGGTGGATAGTGATATCAGTTATAGTGCCAATATCTTTGATAATTCCTTTAAACATGCAATAAAATAAATAATTATATCACAAAAGATCTTATTTGTTAGGTGCGCAAAGGAAGATCTTTTTTACTTATCTGCTCAATAGATTCTACAGAATATTCAGAATATATAAAGTAAGCCAGGTTCAAAACGCACAGCGTAATTAATATTGGTAACCCTATGTTTAATGTTAGACCGATACTTTCCCTTTTTTCTGCTGGCACCAATTCCTTTAAAATTGACACTTTTCCCAGCGGCAAATGCCATAGGCAGAGTGCTGATATAGAAGCTGCTACTAAAAATAGACAAAAATAAGTCTCTTTCGAAGAAAACATAGCTTTTAATGGTGATTTGAGCCTAATATTAGTAGGCAATCGAGTTTTAGCTTCATTTGTTTTTGGTAAATGATCTACAGCTTTGCTTGGTAAAATTTCATGAGAAACATTTTTAGGCTGTGGAGAAGGTTGGCCTGAAACTAATTTAATCAACTGCTCTTTTTTTCTATATACTTGCTTTTGTAAATATTCTTTACCTAAAAGTGAATTATTAGGGGGTTGTGGCCTTTTGAGTACCTCTAGCACTTCTGATATCTCATTCGGCTCTAATATTTCATGTAGTTGTTTATCTTGGAAATAAATAATATTAAACACTGAGTTGAAAATATTGTAAAATGCATCTGAATCTTGATTTTTATATTCACTTATTACTTCTACGAATATTTCATCAAGTTTTTTTCCCTTGTGCTCAGCCAAATTATCTATCATAGCTACTCTAGCATCAAGTTGAACTTGTTTTATGATTGATTGTTTTTCCTCTTCTGATAGTTCTTGAGCTTGCTTTTTTGACTTCTTTTTTCTGTTAGCCTTAAAATAATCTGTGTGCGAAGTAGTTTGACCTATATCCCGCTCTATTTCTTGAGGGACTAAATTTCTTGTGGCATCCTCATTTTTAGCTTTTTCTGCATGCTTTAGCTGTTCATTCAAAAATGCCTCGATTTGTTGCAAGCTATTGAGGTTGATGTTTTTAACTTCTGTTTGTAGCGTTATTGTTATGCCCTGCAGGAGGATTTGAATTGGAGCATTATTTATGAATTCTTCTACAGTTTTACAGTAGCTATTGTATAATTCTTCACTTTCTTTTGGCATTTTTATATTGGCTGTGAAGTTTTTCTCCTGAGAAAGGCAGATTTTAAAAAAGTCAATTAAATGTTTTATTTGAGGTAATATTGTATTAGGGTTTACCTCTGTCAGTAGCTTGAGCTTAAATGAAAACTCTTGCGTATCACTTGTAATATTTTTTGAGCGAATGGTGCTAATCTCCAGCACTTCATTAGAAAATGCTTTACTTATTTCTTTAGATCTATCCTTAAAAAACTTAGGTAAATCCTCCATTTCATATTTTTTCTTAGTTTCTATGTTACTACTATGCATGAGTAAATTTTTTAATATAGAGTGAAATAAAAAACATAATTAGTCAATAAATTAATAATTATAGCACTCTTACATAATAGTAGCGTGTTGGATTCAATAAGAGCAGAAAAAGTTACTTTACAAATCTCATCAATCTTCTTATCATGACAATAAGAGTGTTTATCCTTGTTTTTAATCTCTGCAGATTTAACAACAAAATTCAGTAAAAAACTCAGGTATATATTGGCAGATTACATAAAATTATAGCGGCTGCATGTCTTTTTTATTTTTTCTACATTCAGCCAAAACGCGCTTTAAATAAGCGTTAGCACATTATTACAATGCCGATTTACATTATAAAACTCACTACTGGGGGATTCTTTTGCCTTTTTTTCGCTTGGTGAATTTTTTAATATTCTGGATTAGTTAGGAGTCCTATAGAGATGTCATTTCAGTGCTTCTTATTACCTGTTATGGATCCCAGTGTCAGCTACTTGGATGACAAGAAGGGAGAGTACTCGCATGACACCTTTTTATCCAAATAGTTTTATTGATGATATTAAAGATTGCACTATAATGAAAGTTTAAGCTAGCGTTTTTAAGGTGAATAAAGAGCTAATAAGTGAAATACCTTTACTTGAAGATAAGGCAGTTTCTGAGATTGAAAATGCTGCTTCTTTGAAGGATTTAGAAAAAGTTAGGTTGTCATACTTGGGGAGAAAGGGTGTAGTAAAAGCTTATTTCGATGACTTAAAGAATATAGATGATGCAGGAGAGAAACGCGACCTAGGTGCAGTGATTAATGTTTTACGCAATAAGATAGACCAGCTTATAACAAGCAAAGAAAATGAACTGAAAGATAAAGAAGTTAAGTTAAAACTGCAAAATGAAGCAGTTGATATCACACTGCCTGTCAGACCAGAAAGAATTGGCAAGATTCATCCACTCAGTAAAGTTATAAGTGAAGTGAAGCTCATTTTTGCGCATATGGGCTTTAAAGCAGTTGATGGTCCTGATATTGAAGATGAATTTCACGTATTTGATGCATTAAATACTCCAAGTCACCACCCTGCACGAGAGGAGCAAGATACCTTCTATTTAAGGAATAAAATAAATGATAAAAGAATGGTGCTGCGCACTCATACCTCATCTGTGCAGATTAGAACCATGGAAAAGACAAAAACTTTTCCAATTAAAATAGTGGCTGCAGGCAGGGTATACAGAAATGACTTTGATGCAACTCACACTCCTATGTTTCATCAGATAGAAGGACTTTATGTTAATGAAAATGTCAATATGGGCCAATTAAAATTTACTATTCATTGCTTCCTTAGTAAATTTTTCGGAGATAAGGGTCTAAGAATACGCTTTCGTAATAGTTTTTTCCCTTTTACTGAACCTTCTGCGGAAGTGGACATAAGCTATAAAGATAGTAAATGGATTGAAGTACTTGGATGTGGTATGGTGCATCCAAATGTCTTTAAAAATGTTGGAATAGACCATACTAAATACAGTGGCTTTGCATTTGGAATTGGCATAGAAAGGCTTGCGATGCTGAAATATCAAATTGGTGATCTAAGGAGTTTTTACGACAACAAAATCAATTGGCTCAACCATTATGGTTTTCATTTTTCGTCTTTAAGATAAGTGACAAATAAATCTTATACATTTGTTGTACTTGCTGCTGGGCATGGTAAACGAATGAATTCAAGCTTGCCTAAGGTTCTGCACAAAATAGGTAATTTCTCCATGCTTGAGCACGTCATTTACAATGCAAAGCAGCTAAATCCTGAAAATATTGCTGTTGTAGTTGATCAGCCTTTAATTGAAAGACTAAAGTGCTTTGAGGATATAAAATTCATTACACAAGAGTCAACGCTCGGCACAGGGGATGCAGTCAAAATTGCAATGAGAAACCTGAAAGAATTATCAGACATAGTTGTTGTGCAGTATGGAGATACTCCGCTGATAAAAAGCAGCACAATAACTAAAATGATAAGCTGCTTAGGAGAGAGCAATGCTTTAGTTTGTCTTGGGTTTAAAACTGATAATAAAGGATACGGTAGACTAATTATTGAGAACGGTTCCCTAAGAGAAATAGTAGAAGTACAAAATGGTAGAAATAATGATGAGGAATTTCTTGCTAATGCTGGAATAATGGTTGCATATACAAAAGATTTACATGAATTAGTGGAGAAAATAGAGTGTAATAATCAAGCTCGCGAATATTACCTGACTGATATAGTTGCCATTGCAGTAAAGAGTAATTTAAATGTTGGCTATGTTATTGCTGATGAGGAGGAGGCAACTGGCATAAATAATAGGAATGACCTTGCAACGGCTGAGTTTTACTTTCAAGAAGAAAAAAGAAAGTTTTTCACTAACTCTGGAGTAACACTTGTTGCTCCAGAAACTGTTTTCTTCTCTCTTGATACGCAAATTGGTATGGATTCGATTGTTTACCCATACGTTTTTTTTGGTCCTGGAGTAAAAATAGGATCTGGTGTTAGGGTTGGTCCATTTGCCAAATGTGAAAATACAACAATAGGTGATGGTGCAATCATAGGTAATTTTGTTGAAACAAAAGCAAGTGATATAGGTATAAATACTAAGATAAAGCACTTAAGTTATATAGGAAATACTCAGGTAGGGCAGGGGAGTAACATAGGTGCAGGTACCGTTATTTGTAATTATGATGGGAAAAAGAAACATAAAACAAATATTGGAAGCAATTGTTTTATTGGTGCCAATAGTTCATTAATTGCACCGCTTAATGTTTATGATGACTCTCTAGTTGCAGCAGGTAGCGTTATAGTAGAGGATGTGCCAGAGAAAAGTCTTGCAATTGCAAGAGAAAGGCAAATAACTAAGAAAATAAAATAATTCCAATTTTTTTCTTGATGGTTATGCTTATATATGAATATGCTGAGATCTTAGATAAAAATGAAAAAATTATTTACCTTGTTGGTTTGTTGTTCTCTTTCAGTACCATCTTTTGGAGTTGATTGGGTTAAAGATAGAACCTATACCTCTTCGTCGTATGGCATGCTCGGTGTTAATTATGATCTTGGCTATCACTGTACAGATAGCGTTAAAATTTCATTTGGCCCTATAGTCAAACTTGTTATGAATGAAGGGATTTTAGACGCGGGACTTATGGCAAAGCTTCACTATCATCATCAATTTGAAAATACAGATATTACTCCTTATGTTACTTTTGGTCTGGGAGGTGTTGCTAAAATTCCTCTTTCAGAAAATCAAGGGCCAGACGTAGAAGAATTTTTTTCCTACCAGATAGGTTCTGGTATTAATCTTCCACTTTCTGAGAGAACAAGTGTTTTTGCTGGCTATAAGCTGCAAAAGTTCCATGAACTTTCGCATGGGGTTGAATTTGGAATGAGTTTTAATTTGTAAAATCTGATTGAATGTTTTTAGTGAAGTCTGGTTTGAATTTTTGTTGAAATAAAAGCAAGTTATATAGGCTAAAATGATGATTGCAGTAGGTAATAAAATGTGAAAAAGAAAAGTTTGGCAATTGCAAGAGACAGGCAAGTAACTAAGAAAATGATTCCAATTTTATTATGTAAGTTATGTGATTTTTAACTTTTCTATGGATATATATGCGTATATTCATGGTTAGAGGGTGAAAATGAAAAAATTACTTACTTTGGTTATCTGCTGTTCTTTGTCAGCACCGTCTTTTGGAGTTGATTGGATTAGAGATAGAATCTATACTTCGTCGTCATATGGCAATCTTGGTATTAATTATGAGCTTGGCTGTCATTATACAGATAGCATAAAAATTTCAGCTGGTCCTGTATTGAAATCTGTTTTGTTTGGAGGATCTTTGGCAGAGTTAGGATTCATGGCAAAGCTTCATTATAATCATCAATTTGAAAGTACGGATATTACTCCTTATGTTACTTTTGGTCTGGGAGGTGTTGCTAAAATTCCTCTTTCAGAAAATCAAGGGCCAGACGTAGAAGAATTTTTTTCCTACCAGATAGGTTCTGGTATTAATCTTCCACTTTCTGAGAGAACAAGTGTTTTTGCTGGCTATAAGCTGCAAAAGTTCCATGAACTTTCGCATGGGGTTGAATTTGGAATGAGTTTTAATTTGTAAAATCTGATTGAATGTTTTTAGTGAAGTCTGGTTTGAATTTTTGTTGAAATAAAAGCAAGTTATATAGGCTAAAATGATGATTGCAGTAGGTAATAAAATGTGAAAAAGAAAAGTTTGGCAATTGCAAGAGACAGGCAAGTAACTAAGAAAATGATTCCAATTTTATTATGTAAGTTATGTGATTTTTAACTTTTCTATGGATATATATGCGTATATTCATGGTTAGAGGGTGAAAATGAAAAAATTACTTACTTTGGTTATCTGCTGTTCTTTGTCAGCACCGTCTTTTGGAGTTGATTGGATTAGAGATAGAATCTATACTTCGTCGTCATATGGCAATCTTGGTATTAATTATGAGCTTGGCTATCATTATACAGATAGCATAAAAATTTCAGCTGGTCCTGTATTGAAATCTGTTTTGTTTGGAGGATCTTTGGCAGAGTTAGGATTCATGGCAAAGCTTCATTATAATCATCAATTTGAAAGTACGGATATTACTCCTTATGTTACTTTTGGTGTAGGAGGTGGAGCTAAAGTATCTCAACCAGCACAGCAAGGTCAACAGCTAGACGTAAAAAAGTTTTTTCCTACCAGATAGGTGCTGGTATTAATCTTCCACTTTCTGAGAGAACGAATGTTTTCGCTGGCTATAAACTTCACAAGTTCAGTAATTTTTCTCATGGGTTTGAACTTGGAATGAGTTTTAATTTATAAGCTCCGATTGAATGTTTTTAGTGAAAGCTTGAGTTTTTATTAACGTCGTAAAGTTTTCATGATACTAAGAGAATTTGAGAGTAGTCAAGTTTTAAAACTTGACTACTCTCCAAGGAAAAGCAGATAAAGGTAGAAGTATTTCATGTTTTTATTTATATTGACAGTATGTGTAACATCATTTACGATTAGTGTTAATAACAATAATTGATATTTGTCATGTTTGCAGTAATCGAAACTTGTGGAAAGCAGTATTTAGTAAAAAAAGGCAGCATAATTAAAGTAGAAAGATTACAAGCTGAAGAAAAAGAGGAAGTGGAAATCAATAAAGTGATTTGTGTTTCAAGTAATGGCTTATCTTGTTCATCTAATGCTGTTGTTAAAGCTGAAGTACTGGAGCAGTGTAGAGATAAAAAAATTATAATCTTTAAGAAAAAGAGAAGAAAAAATTACCGTAGGAAAAATGGTCATAGGCAGTATATTACTGTTCTTCGTATCAATGAAATTAGTCTTCAAAAGTAAGAGGTAAGATATGGCAACTAAAAAATCAGGTGGTAGTTCCTGTAATGGTAGAGATTCGGCAGGGCGTCGGCTCGGGATAAAGAAGAATGGTGAGGTTATTCCAGGTAACATAATTGTACGTCAAAGAGGTACAAAATTTCATCCTGGAAAGAATGTTGGTATGGGTAAAGATCATACGATTTTTGCTAAAACGAAAGGCTGGGTGAGTTTTAGAAAATCAGCAAATAAAAAGACGTTTATTGATGTTGTGCCTACAGATGATATGCAAGCCTTGGCTTGAATAGATACGGGTCTGTAGCTCAGGTGGTTAGAGCGCACGCCTGATAAGCGTGAGGTCGGAGGTTCAACTCTTCCCAGACCCACCATTTAAATTTGCAATAGTTTTGATATCGTGTAACTAAGCGATGGTTTTACATAAGAATTCAGTAACCAGTGAATCAGTAGCAGCCGGTCATCCAGACAAAGTAGCAGACCAGATTTCAGATGCAATACTTGACGAATACCTTTTTAATGACTCTTCCTCTCGTACTGCAATAGAGACTTTAGTTACTAAAGATAATGTTATTATAGCTGGGGAAGTATTTGGGCCGAACATTGAAAATAGCAAGATTGAAAGTATTGTACGGAATACAATAAAAGGTATTGGTTATGAGCATGATGGTTTCCACTGGGAAACAGTGAAAGTAAATATATTGCTACATGAACAATCAAATGACATTGCAATAGGTGTGGATCAAGGTCACTGCCATTAAGTTAAGGGAAAGAGAAGTTAAGATTGGACAAAAAATTTGAAGTGATTGATAATTATGGTAAATACTAGGGTGAATTTTTAAGAAAAGGGAGTCTGAAAAGTGCAAGTTATTTAAAAAAGTAATAATTGCAGGTTATTTTGCAAAGAATGTACTAATGCAATGATACTGAAAAGATATCTTGAATTTAAAACACATGTTTTCTAGCTCTTTTCTGGTAGTTGAGTGAACGAATATCAGATATCTTATGACGATCAACTCTTCTCCCTTTTCTCACCACTAAAGTGTTCATCAAAAATAACTGTGATAGTCGATCCATAATGCAGTCTATGTCTGACTCTGTAGAAAAAATATCAAAGGCTAAGTTTTTAATCGCATTAAATGAGACAGATTTATTGATGCTTTTTTTTAGTTTACTATTCTGTGCGCTCAATGTCTCTTCATCATCTTCTATCATGATACTTTCTAGATTACTGATGAAGATAGTTGACCAAAAATCCTGCTTGATAGTTTCAATACTTTTTCCTGTGAAATTCTCTAAATTTAATCTTCCCTTCAGCCTAGAAAAAAATGTTTCTACTCCCCAGCGCAAGTAATATAATCTCTCAAACTCTTCAACTGTAAAACGTTTCTCATCTAACAGAGATGTTACTAACACTTCAACTTCGCCAGAAGAAAGTATTATTTTGACTAACCTGAATTTCATCTCATCAGGTAATCCTAGCTTTCGTAGCTGTCTTGCTACTTTAATAGGTGCGGTAGACACTACCACCGTACTAGATGGGCTTTCCGGCTTAAACATAGCGTTTATTTCATTGAAAGACGAACTTGAACAGCGAATTATATAATTGATTTTCCTTCCTGTAAGCTCAGCAAGAAATCGATAAGATACGTATCCTCTATCACAGATTAACAAATCGTCTGATTTTATGGATTCAAGCATACCGATTGCTAAATCAACCTCATAGCTGTCACCTCTACTTAGCACAGATTTTATTGCAATATTATTTAGCACATCGTAGCAAACTTCAAAGGTTGCACTTGTATAGTCTTCAAATCTCTGGATTCCATTCCATACTGCTCTTGAGCCAAACTCACCTATTATTTTGTCGCTCTTTGGCAGAATCAGTATTGAAGCATCAAATGCAAGTACTCTGAAGCCATGGTGGGTTTTAAATTCCTGATCTTGGTAGTATAGGGAAACTATATCATCATTTAACTCTGAAAACGCAGTATGCTTTAGCTTCTTTCTTGCTTGAGTAAATGCACTTGCCGTAATTGTATAATCTTTTCTTGTATGCAGAACAAACTCATTAAGCATCACTTGTAATGACTTTACACTCTTTCTAAAAATCAGGAGAAATACATTAACGAAGGGCAGCTTTCTTTTTCGTGAGAAGTCTTTTGAGGATGCTCTGTGTGCGTTTATAAAGTTTAAACTCATCAATTTATTTTTTATAAACATGATTATTCTTTTTTTTACTCATGTCATTACTTCTTTTAATTTGTGGATCTTACCTGATTTTATAATACAGTTCATCACTTTTCCTTAACTTAATGGCAGTGGGATCAAGGTGCTGGGGATCAGGGCATAATGTATGGCTATGCAACAATAGAGACAGAAAGCCTCATGCCGGCACCCATTTTTTATGCACACTCGATTCTGAGAAATATCATGAGTATGGTCAAAGGGGTAAAGCTTGGTCCGGATGCAAAATCGCAAATCACTTTGGCGTATGAGAATAACCTTCCAGTGCGTGCTGAAAGTATTGTTGTTTCAATACAGCATCTTGAGGATCTGAGTCAATCGAAAGTGAAGGAAATAATTTATCCTTACATAGCTTCATCTTTACCTGAAGGGTGGATGTGCCCTAAAGAAAATCTCTTAGTCAATCCAACAGGTAGATTTGTTATTGGTGGACCAGTTGGTGATTGTGGATTAACCGGACGAAAAGTTATGGTTGATACTTATGGAGGCTATATTCCACACGGTGGAGGAGCGTTTTCTGGAAAAGATGCAACAAAAGTTGATAGATCCGCAGCTTATATGGCGAGATACCTTGCTAAAAATATTGTCTTTGCAGGTTTAGCTGAACGTTGTCTTGTGCAGCTTTCTTATGCAATTGGTGTCTCAAAACCTACTTCATTTTACATTGATACATTTGGCACGAATACAATAGATGAAGAGAGGATTAAAGGGTTTATTGAAGGTAACATAGATTTATCAACTAAAGGCATAATAAGACATTTATCACTTAACCATCCTATATATAAACGTACAGCCTGCTATGGGCATTTTGGTAAAGAATCGGAAAGTGATGGTGGATTTTCTTGGGAAGGTGTGGACTTATCTACTGATTTTTGTAAAGAATTTAATATAGAAGAAAAAAAGAGAGAATTTCTTTAAACTATTAAACTCTTTTATTTCTAGCTTGATACTGATATAATAACTTATTATTAAATTGTAAGTAACTTTTTAGTAATTATACCAGTTTTAATATTTATGAGGCTTACAAGATGTCCGACAAACCAAAAGAAGAATTTTACGATATTGCTGTAAGAGAGTCATCTGGCCTTATTGAAAAAATAATAAAACATCCTTTCAATGTTGAATTGATGAACAATACGCTAGATTATGAAAAGTTTAAATTTTATCTTCAGCAGGATTTTTTATATTTAGTGGACTGTACTCGTGCTTTATTGATTATTGCAGCTAAAGTTCATGACATTGAAATAATGAGCAGCTTAATAAATGTGGCAAGAGGAACATTTGATGTTCGGAGGCAATATAAAGAACATTTTGGAGATTGTGATTTATCTGATAATCACAAAAAATCAAGAGCCTGTTCTGCCTTTACTGACTTTTTCATGCGCGCTGCATATCACAGTTCTGTTGCTGAAGCTTTATCAGCATCTTACCCTTGCTTTAACATATACCAAATCATTCTACATAATATGATGAGTGAGGTAACACCTGATGAGGTTAAAAATAGCAAGTACGAAGGATGGATCAATATTTACAATAGCAAAGCAATGAATGCTGCAATTGATGAGTTTACTAATGTTACGAATAAATTTTATAAGAAAGCTGGCGATTGTGAAAAAAGAAGGATGCATGAGTTTTTTAAGAGAGGTTTAGAGCTAGAAATATTGTTTTGGGATGAGATGTATTCTCTAGCATAGTCTGTAGTATTAACACTAAATTATATTCTAGTTTATGTGATGTTCAGTGGTATAATTAAGAGCTATTATGGGTCAAATCTTTTAAAGGATATTATTGAGCATCCTTTTAATGTTGAATTAGCAAATAATACTTTAAACATAGAAAACTTCAAATTTTATATACAACAAGATGCATTCTTTTTAGCTGATTATATTCGTACTGTTTTAATGATTGCATCAAAAATGGAGAGTTGTAACAACATTGTTCCATTTATTGAGGTGGCTAAAGGGGTAATAGAGATTATGAAAGTGTTATACAACCACTACTTTGCTGTGTATTCCATAAATCGTGGAGAAAAGTCGCTTGAGTGTTTCAATTTTACTAACTTTCTTTTGTCTACTTCATATAGCGATGTTTATGAAGCTGTAACAGTTCTTTACTCTTGCCATTTCATATATAAAATTGTTGTTGATAATATGAGAAATAAAATTAAAAAAAATAATAGGTATAAGGATTGGCTTGATTTTTTTGGCGGTAGTTTGATGGAATCTGGATGTGTTGCTTTGGAAGATATTGTTGACGAATATTGTAACAAAGTAGGAGAAAGTGAAAGAACCAGAATGCTAGAATTATTTAAAATAACTGCACAATTTGAGTTGGATTTTTGGAGTGGGGCATATAATTTTTCAAAATTTAATCAAGACTTTAAGAAATATTGACAATTTTAAGCTAATTTGTATGCTTGATACGTATTTTTAAAGATGATATGAAAAGTAAAGAGCATGATTTTCATTTAGTGGATCCAAGCCCCTGGCCAATTGCTATATCAGCAGCAATTTTTGTTCTTGCACTTGGGTTAGTTGGTGTATTTCATAAACAAACTTCTGGAATATTTGGTTTAGTTTTAGGAATCTCTGCAGTATCAGGTGTACTGTTTTATTGGTGGAGAGATGTAATAAGAGAAGCAATTTATGATAAATGCCATACTGCCATTGTAAAACATGGACTCAAGCTTGCAATGTACTTATTTATCCTCTCGGAAGTTGTGTTTTTTATAGCGTTCTTTTGTTCATTCTTTAAAGCCTGGCTTGATCCGGTTTTTTTATTTGAAGCGTTTTCTCCTACAAAAAAAGTTGAATGGCCCCCTGAAGGGATTTTACCACCGGATCCGTGGTCGTTACCATTTATGAATACACTAATATTATTGCTTTCTGGTACAACAATTACTTCAGCACATCATTTTTTACTTGAAAATGATAAAAAAAGCATGATTAAAATGCTGTCTATAACTATATTGCTTGGGATATTCTTTATAATAGTGCAAGCAATCGAATATCATGAAGCAAGTTTTTCTTTGCGAGAAACAGGAGAAAAACTTATTTATACATCCAACTTTTACATGATTACTGGTTTTCATTGTGTGCATGTTATAATAGGAATAATATTTTTGTCAGTATGCTTATTTAGAGCTCGAAAAGGTCAATTTACACCTCAAGATCACTTATGCTTTGAGTTTGCTTCTTGGTATTGGCACTTTGTCGATCTAGTCTGGATATTTTTATTTCTGTTTATTTATTGGTTAAGCCTTTATTAAGTGATTAAAATAATAGGCCTAGATCCAGGGATGAGTAAGACTGGTTGGGCCATTATTAGACTGGAAGAAAAGAATAATATTAAATTTTTGGGTGGCGGTACCATATCAACTGATGGTAAATTGGGTGTAGGTGAACGTCTACATATAATTTTTGAACAATTAAAGAAAGTAATTTTCCTATACTCTCCAAATGAAGCTGCTGTGGAAAAAATTTTTATTAATAAGAATCCAAAATCTTCGCTAACTTTAGGATATGCAAGAGCAATTGCAATTTTAATATTACGAATGACGGATTTACCCATGAATGAATATGATGCAAACTATATAAAAAAGAGCATTACTGGAAATGGTCATGCTGATAAGGGTCAGATTATATTTATGGTAAAGCAAATAGTTAAAAGCTCAAATATAAAATGTCACCATACTGCTGATGCTCTTGCTACAGCAATTTGTCATGCTTATACGAAAAATTTTTGTTTTATTGAGTAGTTTTACATGAATTCAGTTTAAAAAACTATTTGATGGCGTTTATCTTATCTAATGTTTGTTGTAGAATAATACATGCAGCAATTTTATCATCTATTTTTTTTGATTTTGTGATTGATATTCCAATAATTTTTAGTGCGTGAGTTGCAAGAGATGTTGATAGACTTTCGTCTTGTAGGTATATGTGTACTTTGCATTTTTTTATTATTTTATTTGCAAACTGGATTATTACTTTGCACCATTCGGTCTCTTGTTCATCTATTGTGAATGGTAGTCCTATTACCATTGATCCAGCTTCATTTTCTTTAAGCATTCTATTTAGATAGCCTAAATCTTTGCTCATATTTCTTCTATAATATATACTATGAGCTGTAGCTATAAGCTGTGTTTTATCACTAAATGCTATGCCTATTTGTTTTTCTCCCATATCAAGGCACATTATACGTTTATCTCTTGGAATAGACTTTAGAAATTCATCTGGATTTCTATGTAGCATCTATGAAAACATAACTTTTGTACAATTGTATTTTTGTGACAGTAAGTTATGTACAGTCTACTGGCATGATAGACATTCATCATAATTAATATCTGTTTTTTGTTGTAATATTTCACTTTTTTTGAATATGTCATGTGAGACCTTGTCAGCTCTCTGCATTGATTGTGATCTGCAGTAATACAAGCTTTTTAATCCTTTTTTCCAAGCAAGCATATGTATTTTGTGTAAGTAACGTTTATGCACATTGGCAGGTAAGAACAGATTTACTGATTGAGATTGACAAATATAAGGAGTTCTATCACTTGCATGTTCTATGATCCATTGTTGATCAAGTTCGTATGCTGTTTTAAATGTCAGTTTTTCATGCTTGCTAAGAAAATCTAAATGCTGAACAGAACCCTCATTTGTTGAAATTGAGGACCATGTTTCATCATTGTCTTGATTTTTTTCTGCTAGTAGTTTTTGCAAGAATTTATTTCGTACTACAAATGAACCTGTAAGTGTCTTCTGTATAAATACGTTTGCTGCATACGGCTCTATTCCAGGAGAAGTGTTGCCTGCGATAATCGAAATTGAGGCAGTTGGAGCAATAGCGAGCTTATGTGTAAACCTTTCCATTAGATCGATTTCTTTAGCGTCAAGACATGGCCCTTTTTCTTCTGCTAATTTTTTAGAAACTACATCTGCTTGCTCGCGCAAATGCTTAAATATTTTTTTATTCCATTGTTGGGCTGTTACTGATTCAAAAGGAACCATTTTACTTTGTAAAAATGAATGAAAGCCCATCACACCAAGACCGATACTACGCTCTCTTATTGCGGAATATTTTGCTCGCTGTATTTCATTTGGTGCGTGGTTTATGAAATCCTCTAATACATTATCAAGAAAACGCATTATATCTTCTATGAAAAGCTCATTATCTTTCCATTCTTCGTAGTATTCAAGATTTACGGATGATAAACAACATACAGCAGTGCGTGACTTTTTCAGGTGATCGTAACCTGTAGTTAAAGTTATTTCACTGCATAGGTTTGACATTTTGATATCTAAATTGAGCTTTTTGTAAGGTTCTGGTTTATTGTTATTTGTTGCATTAAGAAAGATAATATAAGGTTCTCCAGTTTCAATTCTTGCTGTTAATATTTTAATCCATATATCCCGTGCTTTTACTGTTGAAATAACTTTATTGTTATGAGGGCTTATTAAATCCCATTCTTGATCATCTTCAACAGCTTGCATAAACTTATCTGTTACTATTACAGCATGATGTATATTTAATGCTTTGCGATTTGGGTCACCACCAGTTGGCTTACGTAAGTCTAGAAACTCTTCTATTTCTGGATGCCATACAGGAAGATAAACTGCTGAGCTTCCTCTTCTTAAGGATCCTTGGCTGATTGCAAGCGTCAGAGCGTTTTGTACTACGATAAATGGCACAATTCCTGATGTTTTACCGCTACCTTTGACACTTTCACCAATTGAACGTAAATTTCCCCAATAACTACCTATTCCACCACCACGTGCAGCGAGCCAAACATTTTCATTCCATAGATCAACTATTCCCTTCAAGCTATCTTCAGTTTCATTAAGAAAGCAGGAAATAGGCAATCCTCTTTTGGTACCGCCGTTACTAAGTATTGGTGTTGAAGGCATGAACCACAAGTTGCTCATGTAATCATAAAGACGTTGTGCATGTTTTCTATCATCAGAATAGTAATTAGCAATACGTATAAAGAGATCTTGATAACTTTCATTTTCTATTAAATACCTATCCAATAGAACTGCTTTTCCAAAATCGGTTAATTTACTATCTTTTGCGTAATTAATAGTAATGTAATTCATAAGGCTCCTTTTATGATAATATAGAAATTTATTTGAGCGATTTCTCGATTAAGTTGTTGAATTTGTTTGTGGATGTTGTAATGCAAATAAGATACCATCAACCTGACTGCCATATATTTTACAGTAACTCATTTGACTTATTTGCATATTTGTTTCTTTTGCAACATGCTGAATATAATCTTCTGAATGACGAAAATAATCTCCTTTGTTTACAAAGTCAATACCTTTACCTTCCTTTCTTCTTACTAAACATACAATAACCCCTTTTTTGTTTGTCAATCCTTTTGCTAGTTCCAATTCTGCTAGAAAATCATGTAGATAGTGTAGCACTTCAGCAAAGATAATTACATCATACTGCTGGTTCTTCTCTTGTTTAAGAAACTCTTTCATTTCTGTATGTATTAACTCATCGTAAACAGGTTTACCTTTTATAAGGCATCCTCTTGCAATATTGAGCATTCTATTTGAGATGTCAACTCCTGTTATGCGACTTCTAATATTACTTATTTTTAGGAAGTGACCACATATTCCAGTACCGCAACCAAGGTCGAGTATATTCAGTTCAGAAGTGGAGTTGTTAAAGACTTTTGTAATTATCATGTGTATGAGTTCATGCCCTCTGTATTGTTTGGCAATTAGCCAATGCTCAACAAAATATTCACCTGTGTAATCAAAATATTGCTTTATGAGATTTTTAGGCAATTCTACGATATCTGATGTGTTTGTTATTTTTTTTAAGTAGTAAGAAGCTTCTTTGTGACTACTATCTAATTTTAACGTCTTTGTTAAATAATTATAAGCTTTATTAGTATTTCCTACTGCAAAATGACATCTTCCAATATTATACCAGATTATAGGTAAATTGGGGTAGAATATGCTAATTAACCAAAATCTTAACTTTGCATCTGATATATTACCTTTATAGAAGTGATATAACCCGATTTCAATGTTGGTATTTAACAGGTTTTTAGATTTTTCAAGAAGCACTATAGTTTCTTTATGGAGAGTATTGTATTTATCCATAATGAAATTTTTTACTTTTTTAATGTTTAATAAGCCAGTAAGCTTAGATATAAAATTTAAAGCAAAGTTTTTTATAAGAGATAGATTACTTTTCATACATTAGAAATACTCCAAATGTTCATTGTCATTTTTAGGTAACTAATTTTAACACATTTTATCTTACAAAATATCTTTTTCATTAATTTTTTTGTACATATCAATTTATAGAATATTTCTCAGATTTTACTGTTTAAGATTGTTGATAATAATAGGTAAATGTTTTGTATAAAAAGGCGTTGACATATGATTTATCAGATTGTAACATATAAAAGATTAGTTTTTAGATGTTTGAAAAGTTTTATGGTAGAGATTATTTAATCTCAATTCAATTGTAAGTTAATATTTAACTCTGCATATTCTACATATAGTCAGATAAATAAATTATTAAGAGCACTTGATGGATGCCTTGGCGTTAAGAGGCGATGAAGGACGTGGCAGGCTGCGATAAGCTGTGGGAAATTGTCAACAAATTTTGATCCGCAGATTTCCGAATGGGGAAACCCAACTAGCTTAGCTAGTTATTATATACTAAGTATATAAAGCAAACTTGGTGAACTGAAATATCTAAGTAGCCAAAGGAAAAGAAATCAACCGAGATTCTGTTAGTAGTGACGAGCGAAAGCGGAAAAGGCTAGTGATTTAAAAATAAGAATTAGAATACTCTGGAAATGGTAACCATAGAAGGTGATAGTCCTGTATAAATAGAAAGTTTTTAAATCCTTGAGTAGAGCGGGGCACGTGAAATCCTGTTTGAATATGGGGGGACCATCCTCCAAGCCTAAATACTCCTTAACGACCGATAGTGAACAAGTACCGTGAGGGAAAGGTGAAAAGAACCCCGGGAGGGGAGTGAAATAGAATCTGAAATCAAGTGCTTACAAACAGTTGGAGCTCTATATCAATTTATTGATATTTAGAGTGACAGCGTACCTTTTGCATAATGGGTCAGCGAGTTAATCTATGAAGCAAGCTTAAGCCGTTAGGTGTAGGCGTAGCGAAAGCAAGTCTGAATAGGGCGTTTAGTTTTATGGATTAGACCCGAAACCAAGTGATCTAGTCATGACCAGATTGAAGGTATGGTAAAACATACTGAAGGATCGAACCAGTTAATGTTGCAACATTATTGGATGAGTTGTGATTAGGGGTGAAAGGCCAATCAAACTTGGAAATAGCTGGTTCTCCGCGAAATCTATTTAGGTAGAGCGTTGTATTTATGTTGTTGGGGGTAGAGCACTGGATAGACTAGGGGGATTCATCATCTTACCAAATCTAACCAAACTCCGAATACCAATAATTAATTATACAGCAGACACACTATGGGTGCTAAGTCCGTGGTGGAAAGGGAAACAGCCCAGATCACTATCTAAGGTCCCAAAATTACAGCTAAGTGGGAAAGGAAGTAGAAAAACCATTACAGCTAGGAGGTTGGCTTGGAAGCAGCCATCCTTTAAAGAAAGCGTAACAGCTCACTTGTCTAAATAAGTTTTTCTGCGCCGAAAATGTACCGGGGCTAAAGCTGTATACCGAAGATGTGGGTGCTTATTGATTTCGATTAGTAGGCGCGGTAGCGGAGCGTTCCGTAAGTCTGTGAAGGTGGTTTGTGAAAACTGCTGGAGATATCGGAAGTGAGAATGCTGACATAAGTAGCGTAAAAGAGTGTGAAAAACACTCTCACCAAAAATCTAAGGGTTCCTACGTTAAGTTAATCTGCGTAGGGTTAGTCGGTTCCTAAGGCGAGTCCGTAAAGGAGTAGTCGATGGCAATTAGGTTAATATTCCTAAACCTCTTAAGTGTGACGGGTTTTGTATTTGTATAGGTCTTATTGGATTGATCTATGCTTAAAAGAAGCTCCAGGAAATAGCACTTATATTTATGAGGCCGTACCGTAAACCGACACTGGTGGATGAGTAGAGTATACTAAGGTGTTGAAAGAATGATGTTGAAGGAACTCGGCAAATTATACCTGTAACTTCGGAAGAAGGGTAACCTGCTTTTAGGCAACTATGAGTAGGTGGCACAAAATAGGGAGTAGCGACTGTTTACTAAAAACACAGGACTCTGCAAACACGTAAGTGGAAGTATAGGGTCTGACGCCTGCCCGGTGCTGGAAGGTTAATAGGAAGAGTGCAAGCTCTGAATTGAAGCCCCAGTAAACGGCGGCCGTAACACTGACGGTCCTAAGGTAGCGAAATTCCTTGTCGGGTAAGTTCCGACCCGCACGAATGGCGTAACGATTTCTCCACTGTCTCCAACATCATTTCAGCGAAATTGAATTCCCCGTGCAGATGCGGGGTACCCGCGGTTAGACGAAGAGACCCCGTGCACCTTTACTATAACTTTACATTGCTATTAAAAATGTGATGTGCAGGATAGGTGGGAGACTTTGAAGTTATGGCGCTAGCTGTAATGGAGTCGACCTTGAGATACCACCTTTTACATTTTTAATATCTAACTATGTTTCATTATCTGAAACTAGGACATTGTATGGTGGGTAGTTTGACTGGGGCGGTCGCCTCCTAAAAAGTAACGGAGGCGTGCGAAGGTAAGCTAGAGCTGGTCGGAAATCAGCTTGATAGTACAATGGCATAAGCTTGCCTGACTGCGAGGCTGACAAGCCAAGCAGAGACGAAAGTCGGTCATAGTGATCCGGTAATTCTGTATGGAAGGGTTATCGCTCAACGGATAAAAGGTACGCCGGGGATAACAGGCTGATGGTGTTCGAGAGTTCATATCGACGACACCGTTTGGCACCTCGATGTCGACTCATCACATCCTGGGGCTGGAGAAGGTCCCAAGGGTTCGGCTGTTCGCCGATTAAAGTGATACGTGAGTTGGGTTTAGAACGTCGTGAGACAGTTCGGTTTCTATCTGCCGTGGGTGAAGGAAATTTGAGAAGATCTGACTCTAGTACGAGAGGACCGAGATGGATATACCTCTGGTGTACCAGCTGTTATGCCAATAGCATCGCTGGGTAGCTATGTATAGATGGGATAATTGCTGAAAGCATATAAGCAAGAAACCCTCTTCAAAAAGATTTCCCAATTAAGGCCGTGGGAGACTACCACGTTGATAGGCTAGGTGTAGAAGCATGGTAACATGTGAAGCTAACTGGTACTAATAGCCTGATTGATTTATTTGCTTTCTATATGTGCATATGCAGTGTTAAATATTAAATTAAAATTTGTTAAGTCAGAAATTTTTGTTGACTTGGTGGCTATAGCAAAAATGAACCACCCGATCTCATTTCGAACTCGGAAGTGAAACTTTTTAGCGCCGATGATACTTAAAAAGGGAAAGTAGGTCGTTGCCAAGTTTATAAAAATTTCTTTTTATTTATATCTGTTCAGTAGAGCGATGAAACAAGGTAAACATAGAGTAGCTGTGAGGTAATATAACTGATCTTTTACAACTCTGCGAAAACTTTAAAATAAAAGTAGAATTTGTTACCTATTTGCAAACGAGGAGGAGAGATAGCAGTATTTAATAAATCATTAAAATAAGATTGGTTAGTGCTCAAGCAATACTGAAAGTTTTAAAGGGAAAGAAGATTTTAAAAGACAGTGTATGTTGCAATCGTAATAGTCGCTGACAGATATGCAGCGTACAATTATTTTGCTGATAAAAAAGGTAAATTTATTGGATACCCTTAGCAAGGTACTTTGAAACATAGTTGAACTATTGAAGTTAAAATTCTGGGCTGTTACTTAAAAAACGCATTCACTGAATTATTTGTGCTAAAAAAAAGCTTTATTAAAAAGTGAAAGAGATGTTTTAACAGACAGTGTAAGAAAGTTGCAAAACGTATAAGGTATTACTTAAAGCTACCTATCTGAAGCAACTGGAGCTTCTCAAGTTGCGAAAAATATTTTAAAATCCGAAAGAATGATGTGAAATTTTTAAGTAAATCAGAAAGTATTCCACTACCATACTGAACAGCAAATTAGGCATTATATCGCTTACTGTAAAAGCTCATATTTTACGTAATCAGAGCGAGGAACTTGAAAGGATAATTTCATTATACTTAACATGAAAACAAAGAGAACTGTACAATTCCCTGCCTATCGTTTCTTGAACCACTCCCCTGAACGGGTACTTTTACTTTTATCAAACTATTCTCTTATTGTAATAAGTTGCTTCTATATTCAAATTTAGCAATTTCCCTCTAGGATTATCCTTATTTTGTTCTAAATATAGGCTTTGTTCAAATGCCATTCCCCATTGTGTGCGATAGCTAGACTCTCTATATTTATAAAAACTCTCCTTAGCATTATTTGTATCGAGCTTTTTATCTTGTTTTCTTATACTCTCTACCATCAAGCACCCACATCTATTAATTTATTTTTAAAAACTTTACTTATCTTATCATAAAAAATATAGCTGTAAATACTTTAGTGAAAATTTCTTCTTATTTTATCTTTCTTTAAGCAAATATTGAGGTCTTTTTGTAAATTTTTATAGCCTGCTTGCATAATGTTTTTATGGGTTAGTATTATGTAATAGCATCCTACATTACTTATATTAGAAATGCTAACTTTAGCTAGCATTCGTAATTGCCTTTTTATTTTATTTCTTTTTGCTGCTTTTCCGACTTTTTTACTGATAGCCAGACCTACTCTAATAACATGAATATACTTTTCAGGTTCTCTTTCTTTTATAGCATATAGTGATATATATACCCCTCGATAAAAAAGACTGTCAGGTGCTAATCTATTTTTAAAGGCAAAGGAAAACTCTTTTTTTTTATACTTACTATGCGCATAATTTGTTACACCCTAATGAACGGCGCCTATTAAGGATTTTTCTTCCAGCTTTTGTTGACATACGTGAACGAAATCCGTGTCTACGCTTTCTTATCAAATTTTTTGCTTGTAATGTTCTTTTCATTGTTTTTATATTAATATGACTATTTATTTTAAATTATTTTGCTCTATTGTCAAATAATGGTCAACTTCTATAGCATTCTTATTGAATAAAATTTGATATATGGAAAAATGAATTTAATTATAGGCGTACCTGTTTTACTAATCCTTTTATTTTGTTTGAGTAGGTTTCAAGCAGTAAGTAAAGTTAAGTCTTATATATATTTGAGTTGTATTTGGATGTTAGCTTGTTTGTTAGCACTCTATGGTGGTTATTTTATAATTTCTATTTCTATAGCGTTACTTTTTTTTATGCTGATTTTTATCTTTAAAGATAAAAGAAATAAGATGGTAAAATTTTTGTTATTTATGGCTTTAACCATATCACTTTTTATCACTTTATTTATAATGCTATCTATTTTTATTCAGTCCATTTCTTTTTTTAACAAAGTCGCTATTTCAGAATTCTTATTTTGCTTAAAATGGAAGCATAATGTAGCTATTATTGGTGAAGGAGAGGTGGGGTGTTTTGGTATAGCGCCACTTTTAGTGGGGACATTACTTATAACTATTGTAGCAATGTTAGTTGCGGTGCCGCTTGGTTTATTTTCTGCAATATATATTAGTGAGTATGCGAGTGAAAAAGTGCGTTATGTTATTAATACAGCCTTACAGGTTTTGTCTGCTATTCCTACTGTTGTATATGGATACTTCTCAGTTGTATTTTTGTCTTTTTTTATAAAGCAGGTAGCGAATTTTTTTAATCTAAGTATACACTCAGAAAGTGCTTTGATTGCTGGTTTATCGATTGGAATAATGATTCTTCCTTTTATTATTTCTTTGCTTGAAGATGCTATAAGATCTGTTCCAAAAAGTTTACGTTATGGTTTTATGGCGCTTGGCGCAACACCAGCGGAAACTATATGGCATATAACAATACCTTATGCAATTCCTACAATTTTAAGTGCAGTTTTATTATCAATTTCAAGGGTGATAGGTGAAACAATGATTGTACTAATGGCTGTGGGAATCAATGCAAATTTGACCTTTAATCCTCTCAATTCAGTTACTACTATCACTGTACAAATTGCTACATTACTTACCGGAGATCAGGATTTCAATAGTGTGCAAACTCTTGCTGCTTATGCGCTTAGTTTGGTGCTGTTTGTTATTACTTGGCTATTGAATGCATTTGCATTGTTTATAATGAAACGTAACTAGTAAGTGTTTTAATATTGCAAAGTTTCTGTTAATAATATAAGATTTATTTTCTTTAGAAGTTCTTTTATAGAATTGTAGTGTTAGGTGATGAAAGAGATGAGTACAGGTAAAGTAGTTAAAATAACTCAAGCAGTTGTTGATTTAAAATTTGAAGGCGAGTTACCTAAGATATTTAATGCTTTAAAAAGCAAACTAAAATGTAAGGGCAAGGAGCTAGTTTTAGAGGTTTCACAACATATAGGTGACAATATAGTTCGTTGCATTGCTATGGATAGCACAGATGGTATGTCAAGAGGTGATGAGTTTGTTGATACAGGTGCACCAATATCAGTTCCGGTTGGACGCTCAACTTTAGGAAGGATTTTTAATGTTGTAGGAGAGCTTATAGATGAGTGTGGTCCTTTAAAAGGAAAGTATAATTTAGAACCTATACATAGATCACCTCCAAGTTTTACCGAGCAGAAGATACAGGAAGAAGTTTTAGTTACAGGAATAAAGGTTATAGATCTTCTTGCTCCTTATCTTAAAGGAGGAAAAATTGGCTTATTTGGTGGAGCTGGTGTTGGTAAAACAGTTCTGATAATGGAGCTGATTAACAACATAGCAAAAGCTCATAAAGGATTTTCTGTGTTTGCCGGAGTAGGAGAGAGAACGCGTGAAGGTAATGATCTTTATAACGAGATGATTACTTCGAATGTAATAGATATAAATGAGCACGAAAAATCTCAAGCCGTTTTGGTTTATGGTCAAATGAATGAACCTCCTGGAGCAAGAGCTAGGGTTGCTTTAACAGCACTAACTATGGCGGAGTATTTTCGTGATCATGAAAATCAAGATGTTCTATTTTTTGTAGATAATATCTTCCGTTTTACTCAAGCTGGCTCTGAAATTTCTGCTTTGCTTGGAAGAATACCGTCGGCTGTTGGTTATCAGCCAACTCTTGCGACTGATATGGGCGCTATGCAAGAGAGAATAGCCTCAACTACTGCTGGTTCTATTACTTCTGTACAGGCTATATATGTTCCTGCAGACGATTTGACCGATCCAGCTCCAGCAACGACATTCTCTCATCTTGATGCAACCACAGTGTTGTCAAGGCAGATAGCTGAAATGGGTATATACCCTGCTGTTGATCCACTTGACTCAACTTCTCAGTCTTTATCTGCTGAAATCATTGGTGAAGAACATTATAATGTGGCTTCTGAGGTGAAACGTATATTGCAAACTTATAAGTCGCTGCAAGATATTATCGCAATACTTGGTATGGATGAACTATCTGATGAAGATAAAATTATTGTTGATAGAGCTCGTAAAATTCAGAAGTTTCTTTCTCAACCTTTTCATGTTGCGGAGGTATTTACTGGCATGTCTGGCAAATTTGTTTCACTTTCTGATACTATTTCTAGTTTTAAAGGAATTATTGAAGGTAAATATGATCATCTGCCAGAAGCTGCTTTTTATATGGTGGGAAGTATAAGTGAAGCAATAGAAAAGGCTGAATCAATAAAAGCTGAAGTTGGAGCCGGACATTAAAGATTATGAACACTTTTAAGGTGCAATTTTTTTCTCCTGATAATCGAATTTCATTCGATGAAGTAGTTTCTCTTTCAGTGAACGGGCTTAAAGGGGAATTGATGATTTTAGCCTACCATTCCCCTTATTTAATTTATTTATTGCCTAGTATAATTACTGTTCAAATGAGTAACCAGATAAAGGAGAAAGTTGTAATTGACAATGGTGTATTAGAGGTTATAAATAATGATTGTAGCATTCTAACAAATCAAATTCAGGTTTTTGATCATTTGACTCATGATGAGGAATCATTAAAAAATAAGAGAGTTGGTATATATTTAAGTTATCTTGATGTCAAATCTCTTTAGGGGCTCTTTTTGTGTTCAAGAAATGAGTTTACTCTTGTCATTTCCACGTTTGTTGTTCAGGTAGTTGACACACAACTGTACGAACATTATGGTTCAGGGAAGATGTCATTTCAGTATCTTCTTTCTTGTTATCCCAGTGCGTGACACTGGGATCCAGATATAAAAAGTATTTGCAAATCATGCAGTAAACAATAGTTCTTAAGAACATATGTCAAAAACAATGTCCAAAAACTAGATCCCAGTGTCACGCACTGGAGTGACAAGAGTTGGGTGACAAGAAGAAGCACTGGTTTCACATACATCTGAACAGTATTAAACACTTGCAAGCTGACTTTGGCTACACACCTTTGAGGGACTGCTGATTAAGTCTAGAAGTGAATTACAGTGATCGCTATGAAATGCGCTATCAAGGCTTAAAGACCTAGATTTTTTTTCTGAATCATCAATTTTCTCTGTAAGCTGGTAAAACATTTTTGAATTATTATCAAAAACTTCCTTTTTATTAACAAGTACTTGATCAATTACTGGACTTAACAGTTCTACTTGGCTATTTAAGTATTGCACTGTACCGTTTAGCTCTTTTCTTTCTCTAGTTATTCTTTCAATTTCCAGAGCTTTATTTCCAATTATTTCTGTCAAGTGCTCATTACATTCTTCCAATTCTTTAATCTTTGACTTCAGTAATTGATTCTCTTTTGTTTCTTCTCTCTTCTGCGACAACTGTTGCTTATACTTCTTAATTTGCTCATCTTTAAGCTCTACCTCGTTCTTTAACTCTTCATATTCCTGCTTTAGCTGATCTACCTCTTGTTTATAAGATTCCAGATTTGTGTTGTACTTATAATCTAAGCATCGAATTGTAGATTTTAAATCCTGTATATCTTTCCAATTTTCATCTAATATACCTCCTGCTTCCTCTTCCGCTTTTTTAAACTGTTTCAATTTATCTTCCAGTTTTTCATTTTTTGCATTAGCAATTGTTAACTTTTTCTCTAGATCTTTCTTTCCTTCATGTGCACTTTCAAGTTCTTGTATTTTCTCTTGCAGCTCTGTTGATATATTTTCTAGCTTCTCATCTTTTTGTGTTAGTCCAATTTGCAATTTTACGTTTTTTTGCTTTTCTTCTTCAAGTTTATTCTGTAAATCACTATTATGCTTTTCAAATTTTTGCTCAGCATCTTCGAGCCTACATTGTAAGTTGTTTCTCTGCTGATTTAACTCTCTAATTTCTTGCTCAGCCTCGTCGAGCCTATATTGTAAATCGTTCCTCTGCTCGTTTAATTCTCTAATTTCTTGCTTTTCTTTTCCAAGTTCATTCTGTAAATCACTATTATGCTTTTCTAACTCTTCAAATTCTTGCTCAGCCTTGTCGAGCCTATATTGTAAATTGTTCCTCAGTTCATTTAATTCTCTAATTTCTTGTTCAGCTTTTGTAAGCTTTTGATCTAGTTGTTGTGAGTTAACTTCTGTTTGCACTGCAGCTTCTTGCAAATTAACTTCTGTCTGAGTTTCAGTTTCTTGAGAGCCAATTCCTGTTTGAGTTTCAGCGTGCTGCACAGTAACCTCTGCTTGAGTTTCAATGTGCTGTAAACTAACTTCTATTTGAGTTGCAACCTCTTGTAAGTTCTGAGCTTCAGACTGTTGAGGGATAATTTCTGTTTGAGTTTCAATGTGTTGCACAGCAATTTCTGTCTGAATTGCAGCCTCTTGTAAATTAACCTTTGTTTGAGTTTCGGTTTCTTGAGAGCCAATTTCTGTTTGAGTCTTAACGTGTTGCACAGAGACCTCTGTCTGAGTTTCAGTGTGCTGTGAATTAACTTCTGTTTGAGTTGCAATTGCCTGAGTTGCAATCTGCTGTGGATTAACCTCTGATACATTGTTGCTAGTGAAAGAAAGAATAGGATTGCTTTTAGGATCATTTTCAAGATCTTTCATCTTTTCATCTTTATTGATTACGATATGTTCATTATTTTGCAGATTAATAACAGCTGGAGCATCTTTATTCTTTCCCAATAATGCTTTTACAGCATCGTGTAGAGAGAGGCCTTGAATATATAATTCCTCATTTTGTCTTATTAAATTCCAAAACTCCTCAGGTGGCGATTTAAAATCTTTACCATTAAACTGTAGTACTTTAGTTATACCAGAATTACTTACATTCATAACCATAGTACAGGTAACAGTTTTTCCATCCTTGTCCTGCACAGACCAAGTGCTTGTCATTTCATAATATGCACCCTCTTTAAATTCATAATGTCTTTCCTTACCTTTTCGGTAAGCGTATATGTCATGCTTTTTATCGCAATAGATATTCAATGTGCTAATATCCCTTTCTTGCTGTAAGATATCACTAATTCTTATTGGCTCACTTCTATTGTAATTAATAAGATTAATGTTTAACACTTTATCAGAATTGTTAGTTTCTACATAAAAAGCTCGAAGGTCTATGTCTTTGTCTCTAAAATACTTACTTACAGCTTTTTTTGCCTGATTTGCTAATTCTATAAAGTTTTTTTTAAAGCTCTTGTTGAAAGATAGATCTATATATGCTTGCTTCAAATTTTCATCATTTGTTAAATCCATGAACAAGTCATAAATCTCCCATTTGCTCTGATAGTATTCTTCTAGAACAGTAATGCTATTTTTTCTTTTCAGCTCTGCTAATATGTTTTTCAATGTCGGGAAATTTGTTGACATAGTATACCCCTTGTTACTATTGTTCTGGTAATATATTTACTTTAGGAGTGATTAACTCCTTTTATATTAACCTTTTTAGTTGAATTTAATTGCGAGCGTTAAACTCGATCTTAGTCATTTTGTTTATTGTTCCCCACTATCTATTTGTGTTACTATACTAATAGTATCACTAAGTTTTAGGCTATGCAAGAATTTCTATTGAACGTAAAGCTAGTAAACTTCAGAAATTGGTTATGCTAATTTTGTTAATAAAATGCAACCAATTCATGTTTATTACCAGAGGTATACTGTATCTCAGTGCAATATTTTCTTTCCTAACGGACTGAAAATTGAGTTGAGTTAAAAATCCGATTTTATTTAATACTTTTCAAAGATGAAAATATTTTGTAAAAATGGGTTTTGAATAGGACAATAATTAGGACAATAATATGGAAATTTTTCTTGATAGTGTTGATTTGAATGAAATTAAGGAGCTAAAAGAGTTCATTGATGGAATAACAACTAATCCTTCTTTAATAGCAAAGTCCGGGCATAAGGACAAATACGAAGATTTAGTAAGTGAAATATGCTCTGTTATAAAAGGGCCTGTTAGTGTTGAAGTTGTTGCAGATAGTCATGAAGATATGGTTAAGGAAGGCCTTAAGTTAGCAAAAATCGCTAGTAATATCGTAGTAAAGTTACCCCTTACACATGAAGGATTAATTTCTTGTAAAAAGTTGTGGACAGAACATAAAATACCTGCTAATATCACGTTATGTTTTTCTCCTGGACAAGCACTGTTTGCCGCTAAGGCAGGTGCTTGTTTTATTTCTCCCTTTGTTGGTCGCCTTGATGATATAAGCTATGATGGCTTATCACTAATAGAAGATATATGCACTATATATTCTAATTATAATTTTAAGACAAAAGTTCTTGTTGCATCAGTGAGAAGCCCAGCACATGTAATAGAAGCTGCAAGGATTGGCGCTGATTCAATTACTGTACCAGCAAAAATACTTAGACAATTAATTAATCATCCACTTACTGATCAAGGGCTCGCAATATTTGAAAAAGACTGGGGCGTAAAGTGATACATGATATTGCTATAAAATATAATATAAAAAGGACATATGTACCATCTGTCCTTTAAAGACATGCAGGTTAATGATATGCGTAATTCAGAATTTTAAACATAATGATCCTCCTGTTAATAAAAAAAGATTCAAAAAATGTATACAGCTACGACCGAAGTATAGCTAAAATATATTTTAACTGAAGATTATAGATTAATTGAATTGAAAAGCCTGCAGACGAAGATAGATTCCAAACTCTAGAACACCTTCATTACGAATAGTAAAAAGACTATCAGAATTTGTCAAGTAATTTTTATCGTAATTTTATGAACATGACGTACATCTGTATAGAGATTGAATATGTCATTTAGGTAGCCTCTTTGTTGTCATTCCAGTACTGAAATCCAGTTAGATTTGCGAGTATAAAAGTAATACAACATTTTTGATGATGGAAGCCATTACTAGGATGACAAGAAAGGAAGTACTGGTTTCAGTTTTTGTACGTTAGCCATGTATCTCAAATTTAATTATTTATAAATAAAAGATCACACTCCTTGGCTTTGTGATGGAATAAGTTTTTCAATGCTGTCTACACAAAACTCAGCCGTGTTGTTAGCTATTTCATCGAATTTATCATTTATATCCTTACCTATTTTTTCATCTTTAATATATTCATACAGAGCTAAAATAGCTATAGTTGAGCATATTGCGATGAAACCAACTTTTGCTGTAATAAGTAATGATAGCCCACCTGCAAGTATGGACACTGCTCCAATAGCTAGGTTTATAATTTTATTTTGTGTTGATTGATTCTCTTTATCCTCTAAAACGTTTGATATTGCTTTTGAGGCAATTTTTATTGCTATTGCTGTAGTTGAGATTATAACAAACATCATAGCTATTTTTGCTAAGAGAAAAATTGATGGTAGCATTATTACAAGAAAAAGTGAAGCACCTCCTATAAATAACCATTTCTCATTTATTTTTTTAGACTGATCTGTATTATTAGGCATTGCAACCCTCCACTTTCATTAACAGTTTATTCATATAATATGAAACATGCGATAGTCAAGATGTTTTTGTGTGGAGAAGCTTGCGATTGAGTTTTGGCATGTTATTTAAAATTCTTATATAATATTAAATTAGTTTAAGAGAGAGTTAAATGCAGAATGCAGCTTTAGTTTTACAAGATGGCAAGTGCTTTTTGGGAAAATCGATAGGTAAAAAAGGTAAATGTATAGGTGAGGTTTGTTTTACCACTGGTATGACCGGGTATCAACATACTATAACCGATCCTTCTTTTGCTGATCAAATAATAGCGTTCACTTTTCCTCATATTGGTAATGTTGGAATAAATCACAAAGATAATGAAGGAGAAAAAGTTTTTGCAAGTGGTGTGATTATGCGTGAACTTTCTCCTATGTCTCACTCTTCTTCATATATTAGTTTAAATGATTGGTTGGAGAAAAATAATGTAGTTGGGATATCGGGAATTGATACTAGAGCTTTGACGAGATATTTGAGAAAACATGGATCTCAAAATGGAATGATATGTCCGTCAAGTGAGGCACATATATTAGATGAATTGAAGAAATACAAATCTGTAAATGGAATAGAAATAACTAAGAAAGTCAGTTTAAGTAATAACTTTCAAAGCGCTCTTAATGCAAAATATAGGGTTGTAATTGTTGATTTCGGTGTAAAAAATAGTATAATCTCACGCTTAGTAGAAATTGATTGTACGGTTGAATTAGTCAAACCAGATACAGGTTTTGCTCACAAAATATTAAGCATGAATCCAGATGGTATAGTGCTTTCAAATGGCCCTGGTGATCCACAAGAGATAGGAGAGAGTGTAATTTCAGAAATAGAAATTATTGTGAAATCTAAAATACCAGTTTTTGGTATATGCCTGGGCCATCAATTACTTGCAGTTACTTTGGGGGCAAAGACTGTTAAGATGGATATTGGTCATCGAGGGAGTAATCATCCAGTTTATGATCTGGAGAGTAAAAAAGTTGAGATAACTAGCCAAAATCATGGTTTTGTTGTTGATTCAGCTTCTCTTCCAAGTAACGTTGAAGTTACTCATATTTCTCTATTTGATAATAGTGTAGAGGGAATAATGATGAAGGATTACCCAGTCTTTTCTGCTCAATACCATCCAGAAGAAGCGCCAGGTACGCATGATTCACATTATTTATTTAGGCGTTTTATTGATAATATTTTGTTATATAAAAGTAAAATCTAACTGAAATCAGTTAGATTAGCTTTTATTACTTGATCTTTTGGATTTGGATGTTTAATATTAGGGATAATAAAACTTAAGTTAAGGTAGTGTTCTCTTAACAGATTTTTGTGGAGGAGTGACCGAGTGGTTAAAGGTAACAGACTGTAAATCTGTCCGCGTGAGCGTACGTAGGTTCGAATCCTACCTCCTCCATTGTGCGGGTATAGCTCAATGGTAGAGCTCTAGCCTTCCAAGCTAGTGACGTGGGTTCGATTCCCACTATCCGCTCTTTTTTTTGTTGTATTTATATAAAATCAACATATTATTTATTGATGTATTTGTATTTTAGGTAGAAGAGTTAAAGTTATGACAGCGATAGTAGAAGCATTTGGAAAGCCGCATGTAAACGTGGGAACGATAGGACATGTGGATCATGGAAAGACGACGTTAACAGCGGCAATAACAAAACATTACGGGAATTTTGTAGCATATGATCAGATAGATAAAGCGCCAGAAGAAAGAAAGAGAGGGATAACAATAGCAACAGCGCATGTTGAATATCAAACAGAAAAGAGACACTATGCACACGTTGATTGCCCTGGACATGCTGATTATGTAAAGAATATGATAGTAGGTGCAGCACAGATGGATGCAGCAATATTGGTAGTGTCAGGGGTTGATGGGCCGATGCCACAAACGAGAGAGCATATATTGCTGGCAAAACAAGTGGGTGTTGGATATATCGTGGTATATATAAACAAAGCTGATGTTGCTGATGCTGATATGATAGATTTGGTGGAAATGGAAGTGAGAGAGTTGCTGAGTAAGTATGGATTTCCAGGTGATGAAGTGCCTGTGATAGTTGGGTCTGCGTTAAAAGCATTAGAGGATGATGGTAGTGAGTATGGAAAGAAATCAATAGATAAATTGATGGAGAAGTTAGATGAGTATGTGGCAGTACCTCCAAGGCCTATAGATTTGCCGTTTTTATTGCCAATAGAAGATGTATTTTCAATATCGGGCCGAGGAACGGTAGTAACAGGAAGAATAGAGAAGGGGGAGATAAAGACAGGGGATGAGATAGAGATAATAGGTCTGAAAGCGACGCAAAAGACGATATGTACTGGTGTTGAGATGTTTAAGAAGTTGCTAGATAAGGGAAGTGCAGGACTCAATGTAGGAATACTACTAAGAGGAACAAAGAGAGAAGAAGTGGAGAGAGGGCAAGTATTGGCAAAACCAGGGACAATAACTCCGCATAAGAAATTTAATGCGGAGGTGTATATATTGAAGAAAGAAGAAGGAGGAAGGCATACACCATTTTTTGGAAATTATCAGCCACAGTTTTATTTAAGGACAACGGATGTAACTGGGAGCATAAAATTGCTAGATGGAAAGGAGATGGTAATGCCAGGGGATAATGTAAGTATAGAAGTGGAATTGCAAGTACCAATAGCAATGGATAAAGGATTGCGTTTTGCGATAAGGGAAGGTGGTAGAACTGTTGGTTCTGGCGTTGTTTCGGAGATTTTAGAATGAGTATAGTAACTAAGATGAAGCAAGATATATATATTAGAATTAAAGCTTTCGATTGTTCTTTATTGGAAAAGTGTATTCGGGAGTTTATTGATCAATTAAAGCAGTTTAATGCAGATTTATCTGGTCCGATTGCGTTGCCAAGAAAAGATTCTAAATTTATTGTTAATAGGTCTCCTCATGTTGATAAAAAATCTCGCGAGCAATTTGAAATGAGAATTTCTAAGCGGTTAATTATTGTACATAATCCTACTTCTACTATGATGAAGATGCTTGCAGATTTATCTTTTTCTGCTGGTGTAGAAGTGGATTTAAAGGTTAAGGAAGTTAATATTTAGGAAAAGAAAATGAAGAGAATAAATTCGCTTAGGAGAGTTGGTTTATTAATGACTAATGTTGGCCATACTGCTATGTATTTTGATAATAGTCGCATGGCTGTAACTTTACTGCATCTCAGCGAAACTTGTATTATCGATATAAAAGGACAAGATAAATGTGGCTACAATTCAGTCATTTTAGGCACGGGGGATTTAAAAAAAATAGCAAAACCTCAGTTGGAATATTTAAAGAAAAAGGGTATAAATAGTAAATGTAAATTATACGAAAGTAGATTAATTGATCTATTAGGAATAGAATGTGGTAAAAAGGTGGGGGTTAATCATTTTGTAGTTGGTCAATATCTTGATATTACGGGTTATTCTTTAGGTAAAGGGTTTGCTGGTGTGATGAAGCGGCATAACTTCAGTGGGCTTAGGGCATCTCATGGTGTTTCTATTGCTCATAGATCGCAAGGTTCTACTGGTCAATGTCAAGATCCTGGTAGAGTATTCAAGGGGAAGAAGATGGCTGGTCATTTAGGTAATAGCAGAGTAACTGTACAGAATATGAAAATATTATCCATTGATTATGAAAATAGCATAATTGCTGTAAAGGGTAATAATGTTCCTGGATTTAAAAACTCTTATGTTTTTGTGAGAGATGCAGTTAAAAAGCCTTTACATAAAGATGTTCCTTTTCCAGTAGGTCTGCTGTTGAATACGAGTGATGATGCTAATAATTTGGTGAGTTAGTTATGGAATGTGAATTAGTTGATCTATCTAATAATAATGTAGGTAGTGTTGAGCTTAATCCCTTGATATTTTCTGCCAAGCAAAAATTGAGTATTTTGCATGATATAGTGAGATGGCAATTAGCAAAGAGAAGAGTTGGTGCTCATAAAACAAAGGGTATCAGTGATGTTTCTGGTACAACAGCTAAACCGTATGGTCAAAAACGTACCGGTAGGGCGAGACAGGGGAGCTTGCGATCTCCTCAATTTAGAGGTGGTGGAATTATTTTTGGCCCTGTTGTGAGGAGTCATGCTTATTCTCTTAATAAAAAAGTACGCAAATTTGGTTTGAAAATTGCTTTATCTCTAAAATATTTAAACAATCAAATTATTGTTCTTGATAGTTTAAATGTTGATGTGAAGAAAACATCTAAAATGTGTGAATATATTAAAAATTTTAAATTTTCTTCTTTTTTAATAGTTGGTGATTATGGAGATGATTTATTGCGTGCTGCTAAAAATTTGCACTATGTAGATTTAATCAAACCTATTGGGTTAAATGTTTTTGATATATTGAATCACGAATGCGTGATGTTAACAAAGGACACTTTAAAGCATCTTGAAGGTAGATTGTTATGATTAAATATAATAATATAATAAAATCTTCTATAATCACAGAAAAGGCTTCTCTTTTAAGAGAGAAGTTTAATAAATACTCTTTGTATGTTTTTGTAAATGTAAATAAGCGTCAAATAAAATCGGCAATAGAGTCTTTATTTAATGTCAAAACTTCTTCTATAAATGTTATTAGAATTAAACCTAAATATAGACGTTTCAGGGGTGTGATTGGTTGTAAAAAACAGAGAAAAAAGGTTTATTTTTCTTTGATAGATGGTCAAAAATTAGATATAATAAGCGTTTAATATGGGTATGAAATTTTTTAATCCTGTTACTCCGTCTTCTCGTGGGACTATATTAATAAGTAAAATTGGTTTATCAAAAGATAAGCCGGAGAAGTCTCTTGTATTTGGCAAGAAATCCAGTGGTGGAAGAAATAATCATGGTAGAATTACAACTCGTCACAGGGGTGGTGGTCACAAGAAGAAGTATAGAGTTATAGATTTTAAACGTAATAGAAGTGATCAGGGTATAGTTGAGAAAATAGAGTATGATCCAAATAGAAGTGGGTTTTTAGCATTAATATCATATAAGGAAGATGATACTAAATCTTATATATTAGCTCCTCAAGGTATGAAGCCTGGTGATGTTGTGACAGCTGGAGATGATGCTGATATTTTGCCAGGGAATTGTTTACTACTCAAGCATATACCTGTTGGTTCTTTCGTTCATAATGTTGAGCTGAAGCCAGGTGGTGGTGCTGCGATTGCTAGAGCTGCTGGTTGTTATGCACAAATCGTTGGTCGTGATGGCCAATATGTTTTATTAAGACTCAGGTCTGGTCAAATTAGGTTGATTTTATCTTCTTGCAAGGCTACTATTGGTGTAGTATCTAACCCTGACCATAAGAATAGAAAGTTGGGTAAAGCTGGGAGAAGTAGGTGGCTTGGGATTAGACCTACTGTACGTGGAGTTGCAATGAATCCGGTTGACCATCCTCATGGAGGTGGAGAGGGAAAAACTTCTGGCGGTCGTCATCCTGTTACTCCTTGGGGTGTTGCAACAAAAGGAAAGAAAACTAGGAAAAAAAATAAATCTAGTGATAAGTATATAAAAAAATTGAAAGGTTAATTTATGAGTAGATCTGTATGGAAACCACCTTTTTTACACCCATCTGTACTAAGATTAGTTCAGAGAGCTTTAAAAGAGGGTTCTATTAATAAGGTGATAAAAATTCATTCCAGGGCTTCTGTAATTCTTCCTAATTGTTTGGGTTTAAAATTTGCTGTTTATAATGGTAAAGATTACATTCCTGTTAGTGTTGATAATCAGAATATGATAGGTCATAAATTCGGTGAATTTTCACCTACTCGTAAATTTACTGGGCATGGTGGTGATAAAAAGGCAACAAGAAGGTAGGCAATTGATATGAAAAATAGGGATATAATAGTTGAGGCTGGTTCTAAGGTTTTAAGATCAACTCCTCGCAAATTAAATTTGGTTGCTGATTTAGTGCGTAATAAAAAAGTTTCTTTTGCTAATGTACAATTAAGATTTTGTGAAAAAAAGGCTGCCGGTTTTATAATGAAGGTGTTGAATTCTGCAATTGCTAATGCTCAAAATAATTATGGATTGAACGTTGATAATTTATATATAAAGGAAATTTTAATAGGTAAGTCACTTACTTTGCGTAGAGTATATCCAAAAGCTATGGGTAGGGCTAATAGAATGAGCAAATTTTATAGTAATATAACTATAAAATTGAAAGAAATTGTATGATTTATAGAAATGGAAAATTAATAAGGAAAGTGTAAAAATATGGGACAGAAGGTTAATCCTAAAGTATTTAGATTGCAAATAAATAGTAATACCTGGGATTCTGTTTGGTGTGCTACGGACGATTATAAACAGAAATTGCATCAAGATCTATTTATTCGCAGTTATATAAATGAATCCTTTAAGCATGCTGGTATTTCTAAAGTAACTGTAGAGCGTACAGTTACTTTAGTGTCTGTAATAATACATTCTTCTAAACCTGGGGTTATAATAGGTAAGAAAGGTTTGGATGTTGAGAAGATAAAGCAAAAAATAGCTAAAAAAGTAGAAAGTAGTGTTGAAGTGAATGTAGTAGGAGTTAAAAAGTCTGAAATAGATGCAGTTTTAATATCAAGGAGTATTACACATCAGCTAGAAAAAAGGATTTCATGTAGAAGAGCGATGAAAAAAGCTATTCAAAATTGTTTGAAGATGGGTGCTGAGGGTATTAAAGTAAGTTGCTCTGGGCGTCTTGGCGGAGCTGAAATAGCTCGTACTGAATGGTACAAAGAAGGTCGTTTGCCTTTACACACTTTGCGTGCTAATATAGATTATGCTTTTTGTGAAGCAAAAACTATATGTGGTATTATAGGAGTTAAAGTTTGGGTTTATATTGGTAGTTAAGGTGTATTGAAATGTTTGTTCCCAAAAAGAGTAAATATAAAAAGGCATTTAAGGGGAGAATTAAGGGTAATGCGAAGGGTGGTAGTACACTATCTTTTGGCGATTATGGCTTAAAAGCTTTGGAAGCAGGTAAGATTCAGTCTAAGCATATTGAAACTGCAAGGCGTATAATATCTAGAACGTTAAAACGCTCTGGTAAAGTGTGGATAAGAATTTTTCCTGATACTCCGGTTAGTAAGAAGCCGGCAGATGTGCGTATGGGTAAAGGGAAAGGTAGTGTTGAATTTTGGGTATTTAAAGCTAAGCCAGGTAGGATTTTGTTTGAAATTAGCAGTGATGTTCCCATGCCTTTAGCAAGGTTGGCGCTTGAAAAAGCGACTGCCAAGCTTCCTATGAAATGTAAATTTATATCTAATCATAATTGAATGGAGTTGCAATGGATATAGTTGAAATTGAATCAAAAGCCTCAAAAGAATTGCATGAAATTCTTTTGAGCTTGAGGAAAGAATTTGTTAATTTGGCTTTTCAAAAAAAACTGGGCCAGTGCAACAATTTTTCGCGTTTTAGCTTAATAAGAAAGAGCATAGCTCGTAGTCTGACTGTACTAAATAGAAGAAAGAGAGAGGGAAAAAATGCCTAAGAAGGTTTTTTGTGGTGTCGTAACTAAGGCTGACTCTGATAAGACTGTAAAGGTTTCGGTGTTACAAGTGTATAAGGATAGGCTGTATAAAAAAGTTATTAAAAAATACAAGAAGTATACAGCACATGATGAGAATAATAGTTGCAAAAAGGGAGATAGGGTTTTAATACAGGAACATAAGCCTATTTCTGTTACTAAAAAATGGGTTGTTATCAATAGCTAAAAAGGAATAGGTATTTATATGATTCAAAAAAATACATTGTTAGAAGTAGCTGATAATTCTGGTGCGCGTGCAGTGCTTTGTATTGGCTTGTTAGGTGGTAGGAAATCTGCATCTGTAGGTGATACGATTATTATATCTACTAAGTCTATTAACCCAAAAGGTAAAGTTGAAAAAGGAAAAGTATATAAAGCAGTTGTTGTTAGAGTAAAAAATAGTGTTAAGAAATCTGATGGTTCTGTAATTCGTTTTTCTAGCAATGCTGTGGTTTTAATTAATGATCAAGGTGAACCACTTGGCACTCGGGTGTTTGGTCCAGTAAAAAAGTTGTTATCTGGTTCTTTTATGAAAATAATGTCATTAGCTGATGAGGTTTTATAATGAGTGCTAAAATAAAAAGTGGTGATGATATTATAGTTTTAACTGGTAAAGATAAGAGAAAAATTGGTAAGGTAATCAAAGTTATAATACGTGATGCTAAAAAGAAAGTAGTTGTTTCTGGCGTAAATGTGTGTAAGAGACATACTAAACCAAGAGCTGGTAGTGGTGGTGGTATATTGAATAAAGAGTTAGCTATTGATGTATCCAATGTTGCAATATTGGATCCTAAGTGTAAAACTCCAACTAAAGTAGGATTTAAGATTATAGATGGTAGAAAAGTGCGTTTTGCAAAAGTTTCTGGAGAAGTGATAGATTAGGTTGATATGTTTAAACAATTGTATAAAGATAATATAGTAAAATCCTTAAAGGATAAGTTTAATTACGGCAATGTAATGCAAGTGCCTAAACTTGTCAAGGTGTGTATCAATATGGGCGTTGGAGATGCTGCTACGGACAATAAAGCGATAAATGAGCCATTTGATAATCTACATTTGATTGCTGGGCAAAAGCCTGTGTTAACCTTTGCAAAAAAATCTATTTCTGGTTTCAAAATTAGAAAAGGTGCAACTGTAGGTTGTAAAGTGACTTTGCGTAGAAATAAAATGTATGAATTCTTAGAAAGATTAATATATATTGCTTTGCCAAGGGAAAAAGATTTTAGAGGGTTTAGTGTGAAGCAATTTGATGGTCATGGTAATTTTTCCTTTGGTATCAAGGAGCATATATCATTTTTAGAAATAGACTATGATAAAATAAGTAAAATTAGAGGTATGGATATTAATATTATAACAAGTGCAGTTAGTGATAAGGAAGCAAAGGAATTATTACTGGCTCTTAAATTCCCTTTTTTTGATAATTGAGAGAAAATATATATGGCAAAAAAATCCATGATACAGAAGAATCTTCGTAGAATAAAGTTATGCGATCAGTATAGGGAGAGAAGGGAAGAATTAAAATCTATAATGAATAATAAGGATTTATCTATTGCAAAAAGGTTTGCAGCTCAAAGTAAGCTGATTAAAAAATTGCCTAGAGATTCTTCTAAAATCAGAATTAGGAATAGATGCGCTTTAACTGGTAGGCCGAGAGGAGTATATAGAAAATTTGGTTTATGTAGGATTGTTTTACGTGATTTGTGTTCTTTTGGACAAGTTCCAGGGGTTACAAAATCTAGTTGGTAAATGTGATATAAGGAGTGTAATAGTGTCGTTATCTGATGGTATTGGTGATTTTTTAACAAGAATACGTAATGCTCAATTGGCAATGCATAGGGAAACAAGAGTCCTATTCTCTAAAGTGAATTCTTCTATATTGAAGATCTTAAAAGAGGAAGGGTATATTCTTAATTATGAAAAGCAAGAGAGTGATAGTATCCCTTCGCTTGTTGTGCAGTTGAAGTATTATGATAAATCACCTGTGATTAATGATATAGCTAGGGTATCAAAGCCCGGTTGTCGTTATTATTCTAAGTGTAAGGACATTTCTAAAGCATATAATGGTCTTGGAATTTTTATTATATCTACACCGAAAGGAGTGATGACCGATTATAATGCACGTAGATTAAAAGTTGGTGGAGAAGTTTTGTGTCGCGTATTTTAAATGATAGGAGAAATGTATGTCTCGTATAGGTGCCGCACCTATCAATATTCCTGCTGATCTTTCAGTTGAATATAATGATGGTAGGGTATTAATAAGAAGTGTTAGGGCAGAAAAAGAGCTGAACTTGTGTAGTGGCATTCTGTGTCAGATAGTTGATAATCAATTGTTACTTTCTGTTGATCAAGGCAGGGATGATTATGATAAAATAAAATCTATATGGGGCACTTATAGAAGTAATATTAATAACATGATTAACGGTATGGTTAATGATTTTTCTGTTGATCTTGAGATTAATGGTGTGGGGTATAAAGCAGAATGTGATGATAAGTATTTGACTTTATATCTTGGTTATAGTCATAATATTAAGTATAAAGTGCCTAAAGACGTTGAGATTAAGTGTATAAAGCCAACTCATTTAGTGATTCGCGGTATGGATAAGCAAAAAGTCTATATGGTGGCTTCTGATATATGCAAAATTAGAAAATATGATCCTTATAAAGGTAAGGGTATTGTAATAAAAGGCAAATTTATGCTGCGTAAGGTTGTAAATAAAAAGAAGTAATTAAAATGAAAAGATTGTATAATTTTTTAAGTAGCTATGAAAAAAGGAAACTTCGTAATAGAGCGAAGCTCGATAAGAGCGCTGGACGTTTACGTATATCCGTATTTAAGTCTAATAAACATTTTTACGTTCAGTTGATTAACGATGCAAAAGGAATAACCCTAGCTTCTGCTTCTACTTTGGATGATAAAATTAGGAATGTATGTAAAGGTAGGGTCAATGCTGAAACTATAAAACAGGTTTCTTCTTTATTGATTGAGCGTCTGCCTAGTACAAAATTGCAGCAGCGGTTCGTCTTTGATCGGGGAGCATATAAGTATACAGGATTGATTTCTCAATTTGCTGAGGCTTTAAGAAGCTCTGGATTTAAATTTTAGAAGGTTTTAAATATGGCTGTAAAGAATTTACAAAATAATAATGATTTATCAGAACTTTTGGTTTCAGTGCGAAGGGTAACAACGGTTACTAAAGGTGGTAGAAGATTTTCATTTTCAACTTTGGTTGTTGTTGGTGATGGTAAGGGTAGGGTAGGATGTGGAATAGGTAAACACGCAGAGGTTGCTGAAGCAAGAGTGAAAGCTGTCAATGCTGCAAAGAAGTCGATGATTAGGGTGTACTTACGTGAAGGTAGAACTTTACATCATGATATTAAAGCTAAATTTTGTTCTGGTGAGATAGTTTTAAGAGCTGCAAGAACTGGAACAGGTATTATTGCTGGTGGAGCAATGAGGTCGGTTTTTGAGGTATTAGGTATAAAGGATGTGGTAGCTAAGTCTACTAGATCAAATGATCCCCATAATATTATATGTGCAGTATTTAAGGCTTTTGATGTTATGTTATCTCCTCGCCAAGTGGCAGGTAAGAGGGGTAAAAAGATTAGTGAGATAGTTGGAAATAGGTAAAGTATGAATGATGCTGTAAAATTAAATTCTGTGTTTACCAAATTATCTAAGAAAAAGAAGCCTAAATTATTAGGTAGAGGTATTGGTTGTGGTAAAGGTAAAACATCTGGTAGGGGGCATAAAGGGCAAAAAGCGAGAAGTGGCGTTTCTATAAATGGTTTTGAAGGTGGACAGCAGTCTATATATACTCGTTTACCTAAAAGAGGTTTTAAGCCTATACGCAAAAACTTATACTCTATATTTAATGTTGGTGATGTACAGTGCTTAATGGAAGCTAAAAAAATAGTCAAGGATTCTATCATAGATAAGGAGCTACTGCATAAATTAGGTTTTATCAGATCTGTTAAAAGTAAAATCAAACTTCTTAATAAGGGTAAATTAAGCGAAAAATTTGTGTTTCATGTTGATTTTGCATCAGAAGCTGCAAAAAGATCTGTAGCTTCAGTTGGTGGTAGTGTAGAAATACTATCGTAAATCATGAGCAGTAAATTTGCATTTAATAGTTTGGATTCTACGTTGTTATATAAAAGTGATTTACTAAAGCGTATATTTTTTACGCTAATGGCTTTAGTTTGTTATCGTTTAGGCACTTATGTTCCTATTCCTGGAGTTAATCTTGATATAATCAATGATATATTTCCAAAAGAGAGTTCTGGTGTTTTTGGAGTATTTAATTTATTTTCTGGTGGCGCTTTAGCTAGAATGACGATCTTGGCGTTAAACGTTATGCCATACATAGTTGCATCCATAGTTATGCAATTATTATCTTCTGCCGTTAAAGGAATCAATGAAATTAAAAATGAAGGAGAGTTAGGACGTCGAAAGATGAACTCTTATATACGCTATATGACTATAGTGTTTTGTATCTTTCAATCAATTACGATCTTAATAGGGTTAGAAAGAATGAATAGGGAAGGGGTATTAGTTGTAGTTGAACCTGGTATTATGTTTCGTACTATAGGTGTCTTTAGCCTTTTAGGTGGAACTATATTTTTAATATGGCTTGGTGAGCGGATCAGTGTGAGCGGTATAGGCAATGGTATCTCATTAATCATTTTTACTGGCATAACATCTGAATTACATAATGCTTTATCATCTCTGCTAACATTAAATAAAAATGGTAGTATGTCGTTTTTCATTACCCTTTTTGTTATAGTATTGTTTTTTTTACTGCTCCTTTTAGTCATTTTTACAGAATCTTCTTATAGAAAGGTAATTGTTCAATATCCCAAAAAACAGTTTAAAAAATTACATAATGATGATTTTACTTACATTCCATTGAAGATCAATTTATCTGGTGTAATACCAACTATTTTTGCTAACGCAATTCTATTAACACCTATTTCAATTGCAAATTTCTATAAAGGTCATGCCATTGCTGATTTTATTTTAAACTACTTTATGGCAAATAAAGTGATGTACATTATAACTTACTTAATACTCATAGTACTTTTTAATTTTTTCTATACCAATTTTATATTTAATCCAGAGGAAAATGCTGATTTTCTTAGGAAAAATGGTGGTTTTATTCCTGGTAGAGGGCCTGGAAAACATACTTCTGATTATCTTCAAGATATAGTTTTTAAATTAACATTTATTGGGTCTGCGTATTTGGTGGTAATATGTACTATACCTGAAATTATGAGGTATCATTATGATATACCATTTATTTTTGGTGGGACGAGCTTGCTGATTATAGTTAACGTTATTACTGATACTATTATGCAAGTACAATCTTATGTTTTTTCAAATAGGTACGATAGTTGGATAAAGAAATATGAGTCTAAAACAAGGAGACTAAAGTGATTATTACAATTTTTGGTCCTCCTGGCTCTGGTAAGGGTACTCAGTCCAGTTTGTTAATAGCAAAGTATAATTTTAAATTAGTTTCAGTAGGAGATTTATTAAGGAACATTATATCTAGTGGGAGTAAATTAGGTAAAGGAATAAAGGATACTGTTGAATCTGGTAATTTAATTCAAGATGAAGTTATATGTAAATTATTGTGTGACCAGCTTGCATTAATAGATGGTGATTTTTTGTTAGATGGTTTTCCAAGAAATTTAAATCAAGCTCATTTTTTAACTCAAGTTTTGCAAAAAAGATGCAATAGGGATGTTGATCTTGTAATTGAGTTGCAGCTTGACGATAATATTGCAATTGATAGATTAAAAGATCGTCTTACTTGTTTGGATTGTAAAAGTATATATAGTATATCTTCTTTTAAGAATACTACTTGTGCTAAATGTAAAAGTACGAGATTGGAGAAGAGAATTGATGATGCTAATATGCTTGCAATTAATAAGAGGATAAGAGAATATCATTCTCAGATAGAGGGTTTGCGCGAGTATTATAAGGACAAGTTGTTAACAATTAACGCTAATTTGAGTGTTGATAGAGTAATGCAAGAGATTGAAAGTAAAATTTCTTGTAATTTGATTTGACTATAAGTTGTTTTATGGTATAAATTAAGAGTTATTATTAATAAAGTATCGAGGTATCAGTGGCACGTATTGCAGGCATAAATGTTCCGGTGAAGAAGTGTATTCCTTTTGCATTAACTTATATACATGGTATAGGTATTACTACTGCGAATATAATTTGTCGTAGCTGTAAAATTGATGAGCGTAAGCGTGTTTCAGAATTACAAGATGAAGATATAGAGAAAATTAGTAGTTTTATTAGGCAAAAATATGTCATAGAGGGTGAGCTCAGAAAAAAAGTGGCTATGGATATAAAATCTTTAATAGAAATCGGTTGCTATAGAGGATTAAGGCATAGAAAAGGTTTGCCTGTGAGGGGACAAAGAACCCATACTAATGCTAAAACTCGTAAAGGCAGATCTAAATTGCCTATTGCTGGAAAAAAATAAAATTTGTTATTATCGTGAGTTTTTATGAAAAAAGTTAAAATGGTTGGTAAGAATACAAAAAGGTTTATTACTGGTATTGTCCATATTCGTGCAACTTTTAATAATACTTTTGTAAATGTGACTGATGTTTGTGGTAATACGCTTTACCAGACTTCTGTTGGTGCATGTGGTTTTTCTGGTTCGAGAAAATCCACACCTTATGCTGCAGGTAAGGTTGCCGATTCTGCTGCGAAGAAAGTAATAGAGAGATTTGGTATGAAGGTTGTTTCTGTAATAATTCGTGGTCCTGGTTTTGGTGCAGAAGCTGCAGTTAAAGCACTTCGGAATTGTGGATTGACTGTCACTTCAATTGCAGATAAAACGGCGATACCTCATAATGGGTGTAGACTAAGGAAAAAAAGAAGAGTATAGGATATTTGGAAGGTTTTTGTATGTATTATAGTGATAATGTCTCTTTCTATGGAAATTTAGATAGATTAACTAAGCCTAATGCGATTAAGGTAATATCAGGTGATTCAAGTAAAAAAAGTGATATAGTTCTAGAACCTTTGGAAAGTGGTTTTGCTTTAACGTTGGGTCATGCATTAAGGCGTGTAATGTTGTCTTCTCTTTGCGGTAGTGCTGTTTATGGAATAAAAATTGAAGGCGTGAATCATGAATTTACTTCGATCCAAGGAGTTAGGGAAGACATAACTGATATAGCATTAAATATGGGCATGTTGAGATGTAAGTTAAATAATACGTCTAATAAGTGCTTAAATTTGAGCGCTAAAGGGCCTTGTCAAATATTAGCTGGAATGATAGAAACTGATGACCAATGCTCTATTGTTAATAAAGATTTGGTGATATGTACACTAGGTCAAGATGTGGAGCTTAACATTACTATATATGTTGCTAGCGGAAAAGGTTATCTTCCTGTAAATAAATATAAAGAAAATGAATTTTTAAAGCTTATGAATGAACAAGATTTAATTGGTTTTATTCCAGTTAATGCTTTATATAGTCCTGTCGAGAGGGTTTCGTATAGAGTAGAGAATAGTCGTGTTGGTCAAGTTACTGATAAAGATAAGCTGGTATTGTCAATTGAAACTGATGGTACAATCTCTCCAAGTCAAGCTGTTGACTATGCTGCAAGAATATTACAGGAGCAATTTCAGCCTTTTATTAGTTCTGATATTAGTTATAAAAAATCGCAAGTTTCTTTGTCTAGTGGTGCTAAAGATTTGTGCTATGATCCTGTTCTATTGCGTAAAGTAGATGAAATGGAATTATCTGTTAGATCTCATAACTGTCTGAAAAATGAAGATATCACTTATATAGGTGATCTTGTGCAAAAGACGGAAGTTGAAATGTTAAGAACTCCTAATTTTGGCCGAAAGTCTTTGAATGAAATCAAGGCAATTTTAAATAATTCAGGTTTGTGTTTGGGTATGAATATACCAGATTGGCCGCCTAAGGATATAGATGAACTGGCTAAACAACATACTGATGAGGATTAGGTAGTATATGAAACATGGAATAAAGAAAAATAAACTGTCTCGTTGTACCGAGCATAGGTTATCAATGTTAAAGAATCTATCTATCTCGTTAATTAATCATGAGCAGATTGTAACTACTTTACCAAAGGCTAAAGCACTTCGTCCATATGTGGAAAAGTTTATTACAATTGCTAAGAATAACGATTCTTTACATGGTAGAAGGCTTTTGCTTTCACGTCTTCATAATAGTAAGTTAGTAGTTGATAAATTATTAAGCGTTCTAGCTAATCGTTATCAAGACCGTAAAGGTGGATATTCTAGAATAATAAAATTTGGTACTCGAAAGGGTGATTGCGCTCCAATGGCAGTGATAGAGCTAGTTGATAGAGATATTTCAGCAAAAGGTGAGATTTATAGTAAAAATAAAAAAGGAAGCAAAGTAGTTACACAAAGCTAATTATTCTTTTTATGGTAAGTAGGTTGCGCTATTTTGTAGGTTACTTTGGAGAATTGTTAGTTTCGATATATTTAAAGCTGAAATTCTATAATGTTATAAAACGTCGCTTCCGTTGTAAGTTGGGTGAAATTGACTTAATTGTATCTAAAAAAAGGGAGCTGATTTTTATAGAAGTTAAAACAAGTTTATTTGGAAAAGAAGTACCGATATCTCATTTTCAGTGTCAGTCTATTATAAATTCTTCTAAATATTTCTTAAGTAAAAATCTTGATTTTTTAGATTATTCAGTCAGATATGATTTATGTTTTCTTTCCTTAAGGAGAAGACCTATTTATATAAAAAATGCTTGGATTGAACAATGGTAGCTAAAATAATTTAGATTTACTAGAACAGGTAATTGAATATGAAAAACAATAATTTAGTTTCATCTTATGCTAGAGCACTGTTTCATGTCTCAGGAAGCAGATTAGGTATTATAAGAAAAGAAGTAGAATTTTTGTTAGCTTTTTTTAAAGATCAAGATGTTTTTGTGTATCTATCTCATCCTATGGTTTCTCTTTTGCACAAAAAAGAAGCGATACTTTCTATAAAGGAGAACTTGAGTGAAAACTTAGTCAAATTTATTATGGTTACACTTGCAAACAAGCGCTCCCGTTTATTAATCCTTATATTAGAAAAATTCTTAAATCTTGTAAGGGAAAGTGAAAATGAATTGGAAATTACTATAAAATCAGCAGAGATTTTAAAGAAACCTGATATAAAAATAATTACTGAATCTTTGAACTTTCTTGGTAAAATAATAAAAGTCAGTCATGTGGTTGATCCTTCTATACTAGGTGGCTTTGTAGTTAGGTATGGTTTTAACTTGATTGATGCTTCGCTTAAGAGTTATTTGGATAGATTGGTTGATTTGAGTAAAATGGAAATGTTGAAAATAAGGAATTGTATATGAAGAATAGCATAAATGCCTCTGAAGTAGTAAACATAATAAAAGAGAAGGTTGAGACATTTGATAATCCTATAAAACGAGAAAATATAGGTGAAGTAATTTCAGTAACGGATGGTATCACATTGGTCTATGGGCTGGAAAAAGCAAAGTTTGGTGAAAAGGTATCTTTTGCAAGCGGTGTAGAAGGAATAGTTCTTGATTTAGATCATGATACAGCTGGAATAGTTGTGCTTGGCAATGACCGTGATGTAAAAGAAGGGGACGTTGTAAAATGTAGTGGTGATGTTGTACAGGTGCCTGTAGGTCATGAATTATTAGGGAGAGTTGTAAATGCATTAGGCGATCCTATAGACGATGGCGGAGAAATTAGAGCCAAGAACAAAATGTATATAGAATCTAGAGCGCCAGGTATTATTGACCGTAAATCTGTGCATGAACCTCTGCAGACAGGAATTAAAATTATAGATTTGTTGATTCCTATAGGTAGAGGGCAACGTGAATTAATTATTGGCGATAGACAAATTGGTAAAACCACTATTGCGATTGATACTATTATCAATCAGAAGAAGATTAATGATGAGGTAAACGAAAATCAAAAAATTTACTGTGTTTATGTTGCTATTGGACAAAAAATTTCGACAGTAGCAAAAGTGGTGAATAAGCTAAAAGAAAGTGGAGCATTAGAGTATACAACTGTAGTTGTGGCTAGCGCATCTGACTGCGCGCCTATGCAATTTTTAGCACCTTATACCGGTTGCACTATTGGAGAATTTTTCCGTGATAATGGAATGCATTGCTTGGTGGTATATGATGATTTATCTAAGCATGCTGTGGCATATAGGCAGATGTCCTTATTGCTCAGACGTCCTCCTGGTCGTGAAGCTTATCCTGGAGATATATTCTATGTACACTCTCGCTTGCTTGAAAGAGCTGCCAAAATGTCTGATGAAAAAGGACAGGGATCTTTGACTGCTTTGCCGATTATTGAGACTCAGGCTGGTGATGTATCTGCATATGTTCCAACTAATGTGATTTCAATTACCGATGGACAAATTTTTCTTGAGTCTGAATTGTTTCACAAAGGATTTCGCCCTGCAGTGAATATAGGTTTATCGGTTTCTCGGGTTGGCTCTGCTGCACAATTGAAATCTGTGAGAAAAGTTGCTGGTTCTATAAAGCTGAGTTTGGCCCAATATAGAGAACTGGAAGACTTTGCTAAATTTGGTTCTGATCTTGATGCTACTGTTCAATTGTCCTTAAACAAAGGTAAATACCTTATTGAATTATTAAAGCAAAAACAGTATTCACCTATGCAAATAGAAGAGCAAGTATTGCTTATGTATATCTTTTCTAATCTGTATGGTCAATTAAATAAGGTACAGGTGAGCAACATCAATAGGTTCGAGTGTGATCTTATCAATTATTTTCAAACTGTTCACCCTGGAGTTTTAAAAAAGTTGTCAGGTGACATGAATGATGATATAAAAGATGATATTCTTGGTATTGTGAGTGATTTTGTCACTCAATTTAATTGCGTTTAGGCGGTGATTATGACTTCATCCATTGTTAACAAGTTTCCTATTACAAGGGAAGGTTTTGAGAGTATGCAAGTCGAACTTGAGAAATTAAAGGAAGAAAAACCTTCTATCATACAGGCTATTTCTGATGCTCGTGATCAAGGCGATTTATCTGAAAATGCAGAATATCATGCAGCACGGGAAAGATTAAGTTTTATTGAAGGCCGCATAATTGAGGTAGAGAGTAAACTTTCACATGCAGAAGTGATAGAAGTAAAAAATTTGTCTGGTGATACAGTAATGTTTGGTGCAACTGTTACGGTAAGCATGCTCGGTGATGATAACAGTGAAATAGAATATGTTTATAAGATTGTAGGTGGGTATGAAGCTGATGCTTCAAAGCAGTTGATCTCTACGGATTCACCACTCGGTAGTGCTTTAATTGGCAAAAAAGTTGGTGAGTATGTGGAAGTGATAGTGCCAAATGGAGAGAAATTGTATAAAATAGTTAAGATTGAGTTTAAGTAAATCATGGTACAAGTAACTTATCCTTCAATTAGTCTACCCGGTATTTCTTCTGTGGAAGATGTATTGAGGGATGCTAGTTCTGGTAAATTATTCATTTTAGTTGACGATGAAAACAGAGAGAATGAAGGTGATCTGATTGTATTAGCTGAGAAATTAGAGCCAGAACATGTGGCTTTTATGGTTAGATACGGTACAGGGATTGTTTGTTTAGCAATGACTAAAGTTCATATGAAAAGGTTAGGCCTTAGTTTCATGGAAAAAAAAAATGTTGGTGAAAATCATACTGCTTTTACTACATCAATTGATGCACGTTATGGTATTACTACGGGTGTTTCAGCTGAGGATAGAACAAAAACTATACATGTTGCTATTGATAAAAATAGAACTCAGGATGACATTATAACTCCCGGTCATATTTTTCCTGTCATTGCACATGAGGGTGGAGTAGAGCAACGTGCTGGTCATACTGAAGCAAGTGTTGAGATAGCTAAGTTAGTGGGATGTAATCATTCTGCAGTTATTTGTGAATTAGTGAATGATGATGGCTCTATGATGCGCTTACCCCAGTTGCTTGAATTTGCTGAACAACATAATATTAAGTTAACTACCATTGATAAACTTATCAGTTACGTTCAAAATTTAAACTAGCGTTTATAGATTCGTATAGTTTAAGTGTTAAAATATAAAATTCCTCAAAGTTATACAAACAAGGAATTTCCATGTCTAAGCTTTTTGTTTTACTATTTTTTTTCGTATACTGTAATAGCGCTTACTCTGTTAGTATTATTAGAGATAGTGAAGTGGAAGCGGTAGTTAAGGATCTAGCGCAACCTTTATTTTCTGCTGCGGGTATTGATAATGATAAAATAAAAGTTTTTATAGTTGATGATAGATCGATTAATGCTTTTGTAATTAACAATAATAGCATTTTCATTCATTTAGGGCTTTTACAATATTCGACTGAACCTTATGTCTTACTTGGTATATTAGCACATGAAATTGCTCATATATCTGCTGGTCATGTATTACAAATGAGTAGTGCTGTAGGTTATTTTCAATCAATAGCAATGATTAGTTATATGGTAGGATTAGTTTCTAGTATTGTCATTAACCCTCAGGTTGCGAGTGCAATCTTGCTTAGTGGTGTAACGCTTAGTTCAAGGTTGTTTTTTAACTATTCTCAAGAGCAAGAGAGTGTAGCAGATAGCTATGCTTTAAGATACCTAGATGAATCTGGCTATGATAATTTGGGTATGAAAGAGATTTTTGACTATTTTAAGAGTATTGAGCATGAAAACACTGAAGAGTATTTCCGCACTCACCCACTTAGTGATAAGCGTATATTTGCTGTACAGAATTATAAGGTTAAAAACAATATAAAACCAATCCTTGCAGATAAATTGCTGAAGTTTGAGCGTATGGTTGCAAAGCTAGACTCTTTCTTTGCTCCTATTCATGTGTTATCTAATAAATATGAAGGTAGTTCTAAGTATGTAAATGCTGTAATTCACTATAGGCAAGGAAAGATAGAAGAGGCTATTACTAAAGTTAATTCATTGATTCAAGAGTCACGCAATGATCCTTATTTATATGAATTAAAAGCGGAGATGTTATACAAAGCTGGAAATTTAAGTGAAGCAATAAAAATGTATGAAGAATCACTTAGATATTTATCTGAGAAGAATAACTATTTAGTGAAACTTGCGTTATCTCATACTTTATTATTACACGGTGAAATAGAGAAGGCAATTTTTTACCTAGAGCAGGTTGCAAGCGTAGAAACAAATAACGCCTTTGTCTGGAAGTATTTAAGTATTGCATATAAACGTAGCGCTGATATGGCAATGTATTATTTTGCTTTGACGAAAAAGGCTTGTATTGAAGGTAATTTAGAGAAATTTATGAAATACGCTGAGTTAGCTATTAAAACTTTACCGAAAGATAGCTCTTGCTTGCTGCAAATTGAGGATATGAAGGAACAATACACACAAAAACACACTTATTTTTAGGTTATCTTTCCCCACACTTATTCAACATCTCTCTTACTTCATCGCTTATATTGGGTATAATTTTCGTTATAATCGTTTTGGCACCAAAAAATACACCACAAAACATACCTAAGGCAAAGAGAGCTGGCCATGGCATTCTACCAAATATTGCAAGCAAAGCTGCACCTATTATGACTACAGTCATAAGTGGCCCACCTATTCCCCAAATATAACCAATAATATTGCATATTACTTGGGCAGTTGTATCATCTATATCATTAGCAGCATTTGCGTAATCTGAAAAAGAGAGAAACAGCACTATACATAAAGCATTAAAAAATTTTTTTATTATATAGCTCATTCTTTTGCCTCCAAGTAATAAACTAACGCGAAAATAAATTTATATATATACTTATTTTAAAGTAAAACTTATAATTTGTCCATAAATAAGTGTTGCTACATAAATAGCCCACCATTGATGTTAAGCACATGTCCCGTTATATATTTTGCCTCATCGCTTGCTAAAAACAATACTCCTGCTGCTATTTCTTTTCCTGTTCCCATTCTTTTCATTGGGATGTTATCTAATATTTTTTCCTTTTGTCCTTCATTTAAAACTTCAGTCATTTTAGTATCTATAAATCCAGGAGCAATACAATTTACTGTTACATTACGACTTGCAACTTCTTTTGCTATAGATTTACTCATGGCTATTATCCCAGCTTTAGAAGCTGCATAATTTGCTTGCCCGGCATTGCCTGTTAAACCTACTATTGAGGAAACATTTATAATTCTTCCCCAGCTATTTTTAATTAATTTCCTGCATGCTTCTCTATTTAGTGTAAATGTAGAGCTCAAATTAATATCAATCACCTTTTGCCATGATTCATCTGTCATTCTCAGTAATAAACTGTCTTGTGTAATGCCTGCATTGCATATGAGCCCATCAAAGCCTTTCATCAACTCACTTGCTTTATTTATTAGTTGATTTACCTCTTCAGGATTTGATAAGTCGCAAGGAAGTACATGAATGTTTTTTTCATATTTTTTAGCAACTTCTTCTAGTACTTCTTTTTTTGTGCCAGAGATACATAAAGTTGCTCTGGCCTTATGCATAATTTCTACAATTGCCTGGCCTATTCCGCCTGATGCACCAGTAATCAGAAATTTCTTATTCTCTAATCCAAACATAATAATTTTTATTTGTTCCAGCTCTTAACAGAATATTAAAAGACTTGCAATAGATTTTTTCATAACTTTCATTTAATAGAAGCTTCTTGACAAATCTTGTATTTATTGGCGAAATTATGGCGGCTGCATGCCTTTTTTATTTTTTCTACATTCGGCCAGATCGCGCTTATTTAAAGCGTTAGCACATTATCAATTACAGTAATAAAATTAGCACCATGTGGATTCTTTTGCCTTTTTTTGATTGGTAAATTTCTTAACACTTATAGCTAAAGTAATTTAAGAGAGCCAGCGCGTGACTAGTTCTTATTACTTGATCAGTCTTCTGGATCCCAGTACTGGGATGACAGGAGTGTGAGATAAGGCTACATTCATACTCCAACAGGTATGACGGTGTCATTCCAGCACTTGATGCTGGAGTCCAGAAGTCTTTACTATAAATAAGCATATTGAGCACAAAATTATGCTAAAACACAACGTTTTTGTTGAGATTATGGACGAACTGGATTCCAGCGTCATGCGCTGGAATGATATCATAGAGTTCATTGAGATGACAGACTTGAATGACAATAGGGACACTAGAATGAAAGGAAAAGAGGCTATTTAATTGTGCTGAATTTTACAAAATTTATTACTCCTGCCTGACAAATTTATTAGAATAGTATGTTTATTAGTGAAAATCCGAAAAAAATGCAAGAAAAGTTAATATATTACTTTAGCCAAAGCAACTGTGAAGGTAATGCAGCAATGAGAAATCTACTAGGAGGGAAGGGAGCAAATCTGGCAGAGATGTGTAACATTGGCATTCCTGTTCCACCTGGTTTTACAATTTCCACTGCTGTTTGTCAGGCCTATTGTCAAGATAATGAATTGTCTTGTGATCTACGTAACGAGATAAAAAACTACATGGCGATGCTCGAAAGTGACATCGGTTGTAAATTCGGGGATTCAAATAATCCTTTATTAGTTTCCATACGCTCTGGTAGTGTGAATTCAATGCCGGGCATGCTTGATACTATTTTAAATGTTGGTCTAAATGATGAAACCGTTGTTGGGCTTGCAAAAAAAAGTGGCGAACGTTTTGCCTATGATAGCTACTGTCGTTTCATCATGATGTACTCGAGTGTTGTACTACAGCTTGACCATCACTTATTTCAAGACATTGTTGATAGTGAACAGCAAAAGAGTGGAGCAAAAAGCTTAGCTGATCTTGATGTTAATGTTTTAAAGAAAATTGTTAATGATTTTAAAGAGATAGTATGTGAGAAAATAGGAAAAAATTTCCCGCAGAACGTTGAAGAGCAATTGTTAAACTCAGTTAATGCAGTATTTGCCTCTTGGAAAAATGATAGGGCTGTTTCCTATAGAAGAATACATAATATTCCTGAAAACCTTGGAACAGCGGTCAACGTGCAAGCAATGGTTTTTGGTAATTTAAATGATAATTCTGCAACCGGCGTGATATTTACACGTAATCCTTCAACTGGAGAAAAAAAGCTTTTTGGTGAGTTTTTAGTTAATGCTCAGGGTGAGGATGTGGTTTCTGGTGTTTATACTCCTATGCCAATTGACGGGGAGCAAGAAAGTACCATGGAGAAGTTGCTACCAAGTGTCTACCGAGAATTATGCGCGGTATGTGAAAAACTTGAAAGGCATAATAAGGACATGCAGGATATCGAATTTACTGTACAGGACGGTAAGTTATGGATTTTGCAGACTAGGTCTGGCAAGCGCACAGCCGAAGCTGCTATTCGCATAATAGTTGATATGGTAGAAGAAGGAGCGATTACAAAAGAGGAAGGAATATTGAGAATTGATCCAAAAACTTTTGACAATTTATTGCATCCAGTTCTTGATGTTAAAATCGATCAAGAAGTAATAGGCAAAGGACTGCCAGCTTCTCCAGGTGTTGCTTCTGGATATGTAGTATTCAGTGCAAGTGATGCTGAAAAAGCTGCAGAGCAGGGTAAAAAAGTAATTTTGGTAAGATCAGAGACGAGCCCTGAAGATATTAATGGAATGAATGCTGCAAGTGGAATAGTAACAGCGAGGGGAGGTATGACCTCCCATGCCGCTGTTGTAACTCGTGGAATGGGTAAACCATGTATTTGTAGTCTAAGTGGACTTTATATTGATAAAGATGAAAAATTTCTTTCTATGGGGGATATAAAAGTAAATAAAGGTGAACCAATCACCATCGACGGAGGAACAGGAGAGGTTATGCTTGGTATTCTTCCGACAGTTTTGCCTGAATTATCTCAAGAGTTCAAAACGATAATTAACTGGGTAGATAAAATCAAAACAGTGAAGGTGAGAGCGAATGCTGATACTCCAAAAGATGCAAAAATTGCGAAAGAATTCGGTGCAGAAGGTATAGGATTATGTCGCACAGAACATATGTTTTTTGCTAGTGATAGAATCGAATTCATTCAAAAATTGATAATAGCTGATGATGAAAATGAAAGGGCAAATGCATTAAATAAACTCGAAGAAATGCAAAAGTCTGATTTCAAAGAAATATTTTCTATTATGGAGGGCAGGGAGGTTACTATACGTTTACTTGATCCACCTCTACATGAGTTTTTGCCCCACAATCAATCTATTATAGAGAAAATTGCCAAATCACTGAATAAGTCAGTTGAATCAGTAAAAAATAAAATAGCACAGTTATCAGAAAAAAATCCAATGCTTGGCCATCGAGGTTGTAGACTTGCTATTTCTCATCCTGAAATATATGGCATGCAAATTAGGGCAATACTCAGTGCTGCAAGTGAATTAAGGAAAGAAAAGAAGATAGAAGTGAAACCTGAAATCATGATTCCTTTTATCATGAGCGAGAAAGAGTTTGTTCTGATATGCGAGTTAGTAAAGAAAGAAGCTAAAAATTTCGATGTGAATTATTCAATCGGAACGATGATAGAACTGCCAAGAGCAGCACTTATTGCTGACAAACTCGCAAAACACGCAGAATTTTTTAGTTTTGGCACTAATGATTTAACACAAACAACTATGGGACTTTCACGAGATGATTCAGTTAATTTCCTCGATTCTTATAAGGAAAGCAACATATTCAAAAACGATCCCTTTGAAGTGCTAGATGTCGAAGGGGTAGGGGAATTAATCAGAATAGCTATCGAAAGGGGCAAAAAAACCAGAAAAGAAATTAAACTTGGTATATGTGGAGAGCATGGAGCGAATCCACAGTCCATAGAGTTTTTCATCAAATCAGGGGTCGATTATGTGTCATGCTCGCCTTACAGAGTACCGATTGCAAAATTAGTGGCAGCACAGCTTAGCATAAGTTTGTTGGGCAGCACAACTGTACGAACATAGATTTCGCTAACAAGTAGCGGAATGATGATTTTTCAAATTGTCGATAAATCTAAGTCAGTTTAGCTATTTTGCTGCTACTTTTTTTCTTAATATCTTAAGAAAGATTGACTTTTTGTTTAAAATAATATAAGATAAAGTAATAGTGAGTTAGGTAAAAATGTCAATATCAAAAGAACGTAAGGAATATTTACTAGAAAAGTTTAAATATGCTGCCAAAGAATTTGGCAAGTCTGGTACAAAGTCCAATCATCTAGCAGTACCAAAGGAACAGCAACTCTCTATTGATTTAGGTAATAGAAAGGTTTTTGGTATCATAAATAAGATTCTGTATTGGATAGAGAATAATTTTACTTATTTTTTTCCACGATATAATTTGTTTCCAGAAATTGGAGTTGAAGGAAGAAAAATTCCTGGAACTAATACAAGGGTTAAGCATTTTACTCCAGATGACCAAGCAGAATATACTAAAATTCCTTATAAAGGAAAATTATACGTGGACTTAATGCCAGAAGTGGAAGGTAACAAGTTAAAAGGCTTTAAAGGCAAACTATATGATACAACTGATAAAATTAGTAAGGGTAAAAAAGGTTGTGTAGCTTATGTTATCACGCTTGATGGAAAATTAGTAACTCATGAACATATTAATGTTAACAAAAGCGAATGGGCTTATCGTCATTCAACTCTTGCAGGCGGTAAGCCGATTTTATGTTCTGGTTTAATGAAAGTGGTAAATGGTAAAATAACTTATATAGACAATAATAGTGGGCATTATAAACCAGAATCAGCAAACTTATACAATGCAGTGAAAAAGTTAGAAGGTCTATTTTCGAAAGATGCAAAAGTTGTTTGCCTACCATATTGGATTAGCTTGAAAAAACAAATTCCGCTTATACGCAAAATTAGTCTAGCCAAACGAGAACCTGTAGAGAAATTCTTGGAAAGGATGGAGAAAAAAGGGAAAGATGGATTGACTCAATATGAAAGACATTTTCACAGGATAAAAGAATTTAATGAAAAATACTCAGAGAAATTAGAAAGCCAGTCGGTTTATGCTAAAGTAGCTGCTCATAATTATAAATCAGTGCCTATTTCAGACTGCAGTAATCCTAAAATAATAAAAATGGCAATAGAACACTCAATAAGGAGAATTATTGGAGCAAATTATGGCTATAAACCAAAACTTGATATTAAATATAATGAAAAAGAAGCTGTAGGTGTTAATGTAATTTTTCACTATAAAGATGATCGCAGCAAGTTTATTGAAATTTTAGACTTACATATATGTAGCTATTTATCACGTATTCAAGAAAATAAATATATAATTACGATGAGCATAGAACAGGCTAATAAATTTATAAAGGACACTTTACAAATTAAAATTGATAGTGTTGAGCAATTGGGTACCCATTTAGTGATGGGCTATTACCCTATTTAAATATATGCTAATATATCTATTCAGCAGAGTGGCAAAATAAGGTGGATGAGAAAAGACAACCATATAAACAAATGGGTGTCATGAAAGTAGCTCCTTTGTTGTCATGCCAGTGCTCAGACACTGGCATCCAGTTAAATTTACGGAGTATAATGGATTCGAGTGTCTGCTACTTGAATGACAAGCAAAGTCTACTCGGATGACAAGAAAGGAAGCACCGAAAATAAATAGGTGTCATCCCAGTGCTTGACACTGGGATGACACCTATTTGTTCCTATAGTTGTCTTTTCCCATCTACCTTATTTTACCACTCTGCTGAATAGATACCTTTATTTTACTATAGAACAGACACTGAATCTGCAAGATCATAGAATTTATTTCCAATCTCTCTGAATGTACTACTTATATCAATAGGTGTCGACTCTTCTTGTGAATCAGATTTAAATAAGCCATGAGTATCTTTCAGACGATAGTACCACTTGCAGTTATTTCGCTCCGCTGTTACCTGCCAACTATTACCTGGTGATTTTTCTTCACATTCTCTATAGCAATCATGAAGTGCCTTCCATTCAAATGGAGGATTGAGTATAAGATTTGTCATAATATATTCCTTAATTATAGAACTAATACCACGTTAGTACTTATATGCTAATATAATGTTAATACTTATATTAGCATAATAACTTTTCAGATACGGTTTCTTGATTAAAAATTCCATTTTAGCAATAAAAAACTTACTTATTATAGGAAAATTTCCTCATATAAAACTATTTATAAAGTGACAATAGATGTATTATACTTAGATTCTGATTTGAAATTTTATGCAGTTGTTTCTAACAAGATTGGTCAACAAATTTTACTGTTTAAGGATGAGAAACAAAGTAATCATCGTTTCCGGTATTGCTCTTATTCTACTGTTTTTTATCAACAGTACATTTTTAAAAAAAGATCAGGCGGTTCATAGTGATAATCCAATTAGTAGTTTTTCAGTAAAAACTCAGGATTATACTCCACAAAATCGCGCTGTATATTTAAATTTTTCTGGTACAGTAAATCCCTTGCATAGAGCAAGCCTTGTCTCAAGAACAAGTGGTCAAGTTATTGCCGTTTATTTGTCTGATGGTGAAAAGGTAAAGAGAGGCGATGTAATTTTAAAGATAGAAGATTATGACAGAGTTGAGCAAGTTGAAAAAGCCAAAGCTTTATTAAATCAGCGTGAAATTGAGTATGATTCCTCTCGAAAATTGAATACAAAAGGGTATGGAGCGCAAATAAAAGTGGAATCAGCTTTTACTGCGTTGCAGAGTGCAAGAGCTGACCTAAAAAGGCTAGAGTTGGATTTGGAAAATACTGCGATTAAATCCCCTATTGATGGTTATGTAGATAAGATCAACGTAAATGAAGGGGATTTTGTTAATTCTGGACAGAAGATAACTGACATAGTTAATTTTGATCAAGTTCTTGTAGTGTTGTATGTTTCAGAAAATGAAGTAAATAAAATAAAACTGGGTAGTGCAGCGCAAATTAATTTGCTAGACGGAAGGGAATTAGTAGGTGAAGTGAGTTTTATTAGTAAAATTGCTGAGCCTAAAACTGGATCTTATAGAGTGGAGGTAAAGGTAACTGATAATGAGATTATATCCTTGCAAGGACTGACTGCTAGTGTAAGCCTCCCTTCAGGTGAAAGATTTGCATATAAAATTCCTTCTTCGGCCTTAAGTTTAAGTGATGATGGCGTTCTTGGAATAAAGATTGTTGATGACAATAATTATGTAGTATTTACAGCAATAGAAATTGTTGATCATGAAGATGATGGTGTTTGGGTAGTCGCAAATAATGAAAGTAAGCCTATAAAGTTAATAACATTGGGTCATCTATTTGTTAAGCCTGGTGATAAGGTATAACTCGAATGTAACATGACAACGAATCCTGTCATCCCAGTGCGTGGTCATAATCTCATCAAAAACTCAAAATTCCTGGATCCCACCTGGGATGACACCAAATGAGCTACTCGCATTTTTGAGGTATAAATCACAATATTTGTACAGTTGTGTGTGTGCTACTAAAAGGGTGTCATTCAAGTAGCTGACACTGAAATCCAGAAAAGAAGGCAGTGTCTGGACACTAACACTATGTTTTTATCTATCTTATTTTGCCACTCTGCTGAACGGATACTGTAAACTTACTCCGCAATAACCTTTTTTTCTTTTAACAAATTTTGTAATTCACCTTTTTCATACATCTCGCGGATTATGTCACAGCCACCAATAAACTCTCCCTTTATATATATTTGTGGAATTGTTGGCCAATCAGAAAAACTTTTTATGGACTGACGTATTTCATCATTCTCAAGTACGTTGATGCATTTAAACTTTACATTCAAATTTTTGAGAATTGATACGACGAGCCCAGAGAATCCGCATTGAGGAAAGTCAGAGGTGCCTTTCATATACAGCACTACATCGTTTTCTGCTATGTCTTTTTTTATTTGTTCAAAGTTGTTCATAAATATCACCTTAATTTTAAGCTCCAGTTTCTAGTTGCAATGCATGTATAGACTGACCTTCAAGAGCCTTGTATACCATTCTGTGTTGTTCTATTTTTGTCTTTCCAGAGAAACACTTGGAAGTTATTTTTAAATGGTAGTGATCATCATCTCCAGCAAGGTCTTTAATTTTTATATCAGCATCAGGAAATGATTGTTTGATAATTTTCTCTAACTCGTGAATTGTAATAGTCATCAGTTTATTTTAATTATAAGTCTAAAATATGCAATTGATTATTGTGAAGACAATAGATTCAGCATGCTGAGAGCACTAGCAAGACGAGATTTTAATTGACTTGCATACTCATTCCAGTCCTTTATTTCCTTTCTTGCTACACCTGAGGTAACTGCAGCTTTTGCAACAGCAGGAGATACTATAGAAATTAATCTTGGGTCAAATGGAGTAGGTATTATATATTCACGTCCATAGCTCATTTTACGACCACCATAGGCTGCAGATATCTCGTGCGGCACTGGCTCGCGAGCAAGCTTTGCTATTGCATCTGCAGCGGCAATTTTCATTTCATCATTTATTGTCGTTGCATATACATCAAGTGCCCCTCTGAATATGTAAGGAAATCCCATTACATTATTGACTTGGTTGTTATAATCTGACCTACCAGTTGCAATTATTGCATCTGGCCTTACAGATTTTGCAAATTCAGGCCTTACTTCTGGATCAGGATTAGCAAGAGCGAAAATGACCGGGTCTTTGCTCATGCTTTTTAACATCTCTTCGCTAAGCACATCCTTTGCAGAGAGTCCGATGAATACATCAGCGCCTTTTATGGTATCAAGTAGAGAACGTTCTTTAGTGTCAATTGCATATTTTTCCTTCCACTCATTCATGTCCTCTTTTCTGTCTTTATGTATTACTCCTTGTTTGTCACATAGTACTATGTTCTTAGCGCCCATAGACTTCAGTATTTCCAAACACGCAATACCAGCTGCTCCAGCTCCATTCATGATGATCTTGACGTCTTCTAATTTCTTTCCAGCAATATCGAGGGCATTTTCTATACCAGCTGCAACAACTACTGCAGTTCCATGTTGATCATCGTGGAACACTGGAATATCCATCAATTCATTTAGACGTTTTTCTATTATGAAACAATCAGGAGATTTTATATCTTCTAAATTTATTCCCCCCCAACTTGGCCCAAGATACCTTACTGCATTGATGAAATTTTCTATATCTTCTGTGTCAACTTCTATATCGACTGCATCAATGTCAGCAAAACGCTTAAATAAAACAGCTTTGCCTTCCATGACGGGTTTTGAAGCAAGAGGACCTATATTACCAAGCCCAAGCACTGCAGTGCCATTTGAAATGACAGCCACATAATTGCTTTTTGCCGTGTAATCATAAACAGCTTTAGGATTTTTAGCTATTGCAAGGCATGGGGCTGCAACACCAGGGGAATAAGCAAGTGATAGGTCATGCTGTGTGGATAAGGGTTTTGTTGGTATAACCGATACCTTACCAGGTTTACCACTTTTATTATGGTACTTAAGTGCTTCTTGTTTTGTGGTGTTATCTAAATCATTATTCATGCTTTGAGCTTATTGTTAGTAATTTTTTAAGTATATGGGGTTTTTATGAATGTTCAACTATTAGCTTGTGAATTCTGTTGTACTTCTGTATAAGTTTATCTACCAATAGTGTGACTTACATGCTTAAGAAAAACGTGCCTAATTTGCTAACAATTTCTCGTGCGCTCGCGATACCGGCAATAATATCAAGCTTTTATATAGAAAGTAAATATGCAAGTCTAATAACAATATTGATCTTTATGTTTGCGTGCATTACAGATTTTTTTGATGGTTATTTAGCACGTGCATGGAAAGTCCAATCGAATTTTGGCAAATTATTTGACCCAATTGCTGATAAGTTAGTAGTAGTTTCAACAATAATCATGCTAGTTTATAAGCAAAAAATAGATGATGTTACAATTATACCGTCAGTTATAATTGTTTGTAGGGAGATATTAGTTTCGGGTTTACGAGAGTTTTTGATAGCTACAAACGTTAGTCTACCTGTGAGCAAAGCTGGGAAAATTAAAACATTTTTTCAGATGGTTGCTATAGTGGCATTAATAATGAGTGATTATGAAACAACTAAATACATAGGTGTGATTTGTTTGTGGGCTGCAGCTGTTATGACTATGTGGTCAGGCTATAATTACGTTCTAGCTGGCATCAAACAGATTGACTAAATTGCTTAAGAGTATACAAAGAAAGTTAATAATTTCACAATATTGACTGATTAGTTAAAATCCTGTATAATGTATTAGTTTATAAGTTGGTCTGTTCATATGACTAGTATTACAGGCACTAAGTTTTTTTTAAAAAGATCCAAAGGTAAAAAAGGTGCTAAAATGGAAGATTTTTTCTGGGATTTTTGGCCAACAGTTGATGAAGAAGTCAGAAAAGAAAGAGAGGAAGAAAAAAGCAAAAAGCTCGAACAAGAACTATTAACACTAAAAAAAAGAGAGCTACATAGGAAATGTGTATCATTGGTAACAATGGTTCCATTTGCATTATTGATGGCAATTGAGCTCGAAAAAACATGTAGCGATCAGGTATTACTTGGCCTTATAAGCGGTGCATTAGGCCATATTATATTACCTTTCACAGTCTTATCTCTTATTTGCACGCTATATTTAATTTATAATAATAGAAAAATAGCAGAAAAAGAACGAGAGTTGGGGAATATTGAAGATGGAGAAAAAGAAAAGAAAGATGTTCCTTATACAGTTGATGATTACCTTAACTATGCTGATGCTGCTTTAGTTACATTAGTTATTGTGGCTAACATAGTAAGTGAAGCATTGGGGCAGGGAATAATAGAAGACGTAGCTTTTTCAATTTCTAGTCTATTTTACTTTGTAGCGAGTGCTACTTTCTGCTATCGCGAGTACAAGAAAAGTAAAAAATATGAAGTAGAAAAAGAGCAAGACTTTGATGAGAAATCTGAAAAAAAGATAAGCAATATGTCTGTAGCCAAGTTAATGCTCGCTGGTTCTTCTTTATTACTAATCAGGAGAATAATATTGATTTCTGGAGTAGCATTAGCATCATCTACTGTTGGGCCTGCTTTAGGTCTGGTAGGTATTGCTCTTTTGATGGTAGGAAGTGGATTGATCACACATTCTTATAGTAGAAAGCTAGAGAACGTAGAAGTGAGTGGAAAGGGTGTTGCAATAGGTGGTGGTGCGAGCAATATAGGTAATGGTGGCCAAGAGCCGCTTTTCGTTCGATGATAATGCCAAAAATTTGTTTATTTAGGTAATATTTAGTCTATACTTTATTTTGATCAAAAAAAATCTTATGTATAAGACTTTAATCATATGCTTTTTTCTTCTGACTTGCCCCTTCACGCAGTCGTATGCGAATGATCTGGAACACACTGAAACTGAACTATATGAGGAGGCAGTTAAGCTTTATGATCAGAAAAAATATAAGCAAGCTATTAGAGCATTTCAAAAGATAGAGGATTTGTATCCTTTATCTTATTGGGCAATGAAAGCAAAATTATTATCTGGAGTTTCTTACTATAATATGGGTAACTACAGCAGTGCTGCAAGTGATATGGATGATTATATATACGTTTATCCAAATGGTGAAGATTTGCCATATGTATATTACTTAAGAGTATTATCTTATTACATGCAAATTAATAAAGTGCAGCTTGGGCAACAAATTGCATATAAAACTTTAGAGCTAGCTACTGAATATATTAATCTTTTTCCGAATAGCGAATATATAGAAGAGATCAAAGAAAAAGAAAAATTAATCACAGAACATATATCAAAAAAAGAGTATTCTATTGGTGAATTTTACCTAAAGCGTGGTGAATATTTAGCAGCAATTAAGCGTTTTCAAAATATGATAAGCGATAAATATTCTTCTAGAGTTATTAGTTATTTAATAACAGCTCACTTAGCTCTTGGCCTTGACTTAGAAGCTGAGCAGTATGAAAATATGTTAGCAGAAGGGGTGAATTAGTTTTCTTATGGCTGGTCATTCACAGTTTTCAAATATAAAACATCGAAAAGGTGCTCAGGATGCAAAGCGCTCGCAAAAATTTACGAAGCTCATTAGGGAAATAACAGTTGCTGCAAAACAAGGGCTGCCTGATCCCGAACTCAATCCACGTCTTCGCTCTGCTATCTTTGCTGCGCGAAAGGAAAATCTACCAAAAGATAAAATAGAAACAGCAATAAAAAATGCAGCTGGTAACGTTGCTGGAGAAAGTTATGAAGAAATACAATATGAAGGCTGCGGACCTTCTGGTGCTGCACTTATTGTCCATGCTCTGACAAATAATCGCAACCGAACTGCTTCTGAGATACGTTATATCTTTTCTCGCAAAGGCGGTAATTTGGGAGAAACAGGATGTGTGAGTTACCTTTTCGATCATGTAGGCTTAATTGTCTATAAAGCAGAGGGTATAAATTTTGAAGATTTATTTAACTATGGAATTGAATTAGAAGTATTGAATGTTGAGGAAAATAACAAAGAAGAATTATATGTTATAACTTGTGAAGTAAAAGACTTTGGTAAAGTACGTGACGCTTTCTATACAAAATTTGGAGAACCAGAACTTGCTCGTCTTTCATGGCAACCAAAGGACCTGATTGAAGTTAGCGACAAAGAATTAATTGATAAATTATCTATATTAGTTGAAGAGCTAGAAGATAATGATGATGTGCAGTATGTTGAAGGTAATTTTATTTTTGCTGATAAACTATGAGGCTGGTAATACTTCCACTGCTTTGTATTTTACCAGCATATTCAACTGAAACATTTGCGCAGAAAGACTATTGTCATTCCAGTGCCCAGACACTGGAAATTGATTGTAAACAGCACGCTATACAACATTTTCGATTAAAAAACTGGTCAAGCACTGGAATGACACTAACCCACTCTCCAGTGTTATTCCAAGACGGGATCAGAAAAAAAGAAGCTGCTTTCGTGACAGAAAGTGATAGAAAGCTATCATTCATATCCAGTGACATAAAATCCTCTTTTTTTGATGCAGGAGGTTTGGCGCCAAATACGGTGATGAAATTAATCAACGTATATAAAGATTTTGGTATAGATTTTAAAAAAGACATTGTGCCAAAAGGTAAGTTGGAGGTTCTTTTTGAGAAATCGCTCGGTAATCAGAAAGCTGAAGAAAAAATTTTATATACTTCACTGACAACAAACAATAAAGCCATTAGCTTATATCATTATAAATCGCAAGACGGCAAAGAAAGGTATTTTAATAAAGAGGGTGTAAGCTTAAAGAGTTTCGTAAGTCCTTTGAACGGAGATTTTCGTATATCCTCGAATTTTGGTAATAGAAAGCATCCCATTCATGGTAAAATTGCTTTTCATAAAGGAGTAGATTATGCAGCTAAACTTGGCACTCCTATACACGCCACTGCAGAAGGTGTAATAGAATATATAGGAAAGAATGGTGGCTATGGGAATTACATCAAAATAAAGCACAACAATAAATATTCAACTTGTTACGCACATATAAGCAAATTTAGTAGCGATATAAAGTTAGGTTCTAAAGTAAAGCAGGGACAAATCATTGCTTATGTTGGCAGCACTGGTGTTGCAACAGGACCTCATTTACATTATGAAGTTATATATAATGGTAAACATATTGATCCGCTTACGATAGCTCATGGCAATGAGCTAAAGTTGCCTGATCGTGAATTAAGAGAGTTTAAATTATTTGTAAGTAAGGTAGATGAAATAATCAGCAGAGAGGGTGCAAGTGAAAAAGCAATCTGATAAAGACAGCACAGATAAAAATACGATAAGTGATAGAAATTTAAGTAAAATTCAGGCTTTTCCTGTACTAATAGTACTAGGATTAGTTTTATTGGTACTTTTTGTGTATGACAGCACAATTGCACTTGGAGTTGCTGCTGTTTCAATTTTGACTTTTCTTCAGGCACTTTTCGTTAATGACCCTAATGAAGCAAGAGTGATAGAGTTTTTTGGTCATTATATTGGAACTTATTTTAAGTCTGGAATATGCGTAACGCTTCCGTTTTCGAGTAAATATAGAGTTTCTCTGAAATTTCAGAATATCAATACAGAAAAAATTAAAGTTAATGATGCTAATGGAAGTCCGATAGAGATTTCAGTAGTAATTGTTTGGAGAGTGAGCAGTCCTGCAAAGGCGTATTATAATGTTAATAATTATCATGATTTTGTTTTTGTGCAAAGTGACTCGGTAATTAGAGAATTGGCAAGCAATTATCCGTATGACAGCGAAAGTGATGAGGAATCTTTGCGTAAAAATTCTGATAAAATTTCTAATGAATTGCGGTCAATGCTACAACAAAGATTGAATATTGCTGGAATTGAAATTGCAGAAGCGAGAATATCGCATTTGGCGTATTCATCTGAGATTGCACAAGCAATGCTGAGACGTCAACAAGCACATGCCATCACCTCTGCAAGAAGGCATATAGTGCAAAATGCAATAGGAATTATCGAAGAAGTAATAGCCCATTTTGAAAAAAATAAAAGCTTACAATTGGATGGAAAACAAAAGGTTCAATTGATAAACAATTTGCTAGTTGCTCTGATCTCTGAGCAGGATGCACAGCCGACTATTAGTTTGGATAATAATTAGCATAGAAGCCGATAGGGTTTCATGAATGCAAGTCACTGTTAATTTCTTGATTAATAGACTAAATGATGTTATAAATTACACGCATTAGGGGTGCTCTAAAAAAGCTGAGAGTACATAAAGTACAACCCTTTGAACCTGATCTTGTTAAAACAAACGTAGGAAAATGTATGTATATAAATATTGAAGAGTGCTTTGGCTTCATCGCGTTCATTACATCTCTCATTGGGTTATTGCCTCAAGTATATAGAGCATATATCACAAAACTTACTCGTGACGTATCGATGCTAATGTTGGTGAATTATCTTATTTGTTCATCATCTTGGCTTATTTACAGTATTTGTCAGGGTTTAACTTTTGTGATACTCAGTAATATTGATGGATTAGTGATCAGTATAATATCAATTGTTCAAAAATGTTACTACGATGCAAAAACTGCACGAAGCGTTTTATAACCATATGCTACATTGTAGCGTGGAGCAAGAATATCGTTCTATTGTAGTACTAAATGGAGAAAGACCCGATTCATCGTTTTTTAAACAAGATATACCTGTTATTGCTGTAGATGGAGGAGCAAACAAGCTTCTATCAATTGGCGTAAAACCTGATCTTGTAATAGGAGATTTGGATAGTATAAATCCGAATTTACGTGCTAATTTAAATACAGTATATCTACCTGATCAAGATTATTGCGACTTTTCTAAAGCAATGGCTCACTTAAAAACAGTAAAGTTATTGCCATCAATAGTAACGGGTATTACTGGAGGAGCAATTGATCATATACTACAAAATATCAACATTTTTTCAAGTACAGATAGTATCTTTTATATGCCTTCGCCTTCCATGGTGGGGTACGCCTTACAAAAGGGTATTACCTGTTTTTCCTCTTTGCTAAAAAATACTAAAATATCCTTACTTGGTATACCGAAAGCTCAAATATCAACTAAAGGATTAAAATGGGAACTATGCCATAGTAACCTTGCTTTTCCAGGAAAGAATTCTTGCTTTAATCGAAGTCTAGGCAATGAGTTATCTATAGAAATACACAGCGGCGTGTGTTTAGCAATGATATATTTAGAAGCAGTAAATGATGATGGTGTGTATTGAGTTAAAACATTAAGAAAAAAAAAGTAGAAAAACCGTGTTAACACTAATTCTAAAAACTACAGGCGCCTGTTGTTAGCTAAAGTAAAGGTCAAATATCTGGAATTCTGGACATAAAATCCTCCTGTATAAAAAAGATTCAGAATGTACACACAACAGATGTGGCTGAATTTTTATTGAAAAATTGGTTAAAAGGTCTGCAGACCGAGATAGATTTTGAGCTCTCTCAATATCTCTACCGTCATTATAATGGCATCTTGAGTATGCGGAAGCAATTTTTTCATTAAAATAAAAAATTTTATTCTACAGCGCGGCTACTTGAATGACAAGGGCCACTCGGATGATAAGAAATGGATCACTGAAAAAAGTAGGTGTCATTCCAGCGTGTGACGCTGTAATCCACTCTTTTCGTTAATCTCATCAACTTAGGATTACTTTTGTACCTAAAATTCCTAGATTCCAGTGGGCTTTGTTGCATAGGTCAAATAAAAAGAGCTGGCAGTTACTGACAAAATTCACTATAAGACAAGCATTTAACCTACTAAAGAAAAATATGCCACAAAAAATGAGAGTCAGTAACTGCCATGAATATAACAAATTTCTCCAAGAGAGGGGAAATATTTTTTATTACGTCAATGATGCCATAGAAAATTGGTACGAAAAAGGTCCAAAAATGGCTGTTGGCAACTATATTTATAGCGATAAGTTCGTGATTCTGGTTCACATAATAACTTATTTATTTAGAATAGGTCTGAGACAAACAGCGGGATTTATAGCAGGGTACCTTGAGCAAAACTTGCAAGTTATTACAGGCCTCAAGAAGGCTTAAAAAACTTAACATCAAAATTGAAGACATGATAAAAATAATACAGAAGATATTGAGATTGCCATAGATAGTACAATAATATTCCAGGTCATAGCAAGGCAAATGGTACAGATAGAAAGTATCGCCGCTATGAGCAAACAAGATGTAATGCTAGAGATAGGTAGCAAAAAAGTTATAGCAGCAAAATACAGTGGTGGAGTTTATTCTGACCACTATGGAGCATGTGATCTTATTGCAAGGATTGATGTTAATATAATATAAGCACACTATATGCAGACAGATCGAAAGAAGTTATACAAACTGTGCGATGAGCTTGACATAAAGACAAGGATTCCTCCGCAAAATAATGCAGTAGAGCATCCAAAGTTGGATTATATGGATGAGAGAAATTCTACAATCAAGCTCATAAAGTCATATGATGAAGATGGTATGAAGAGGTGGAAAAAAGAGATAAATTATGGGAAGAGATCTTATATAGAAAGTTTTTTCTCGCGACTGAAGCAAACATTTTGGTTTAGTTTTAGAAACAAATCTGAGGTTAATCGTGAGAGAGCTCAAGTGTTATTTGCTTAACAAAATTACTGATATAGGCATGGCTAAATTTGAGATAGCTTCATTCCACGTTACCTATTATCCGAAGAGTGATGCAATAAAGCCATTCCAGTGTCACAAGCTGGAATAACAAGAAAAAGGGTACTGGCATGACATTAAATGATTTTCCTTATTTTAGCATTAAACGCGATGAAGAAAATCATTTATAATCGCTATAGCAACTAGTGTTGAAACCTGACGTGCTTTTTGGCTTGACAAACGAGAGTTTTTATTTGATTTGACAACAAGGGCTTCTAGATGACTTTGAAAGTAAATATTACCATGCTTATCTTCGATAGCTTCTATTACCCCGTCATTGGCAAATGCTGCAATTTTATATCCAAGTAGCTCTAGCCTTCTTCTATTCTCTGTAGTATTACTTACTGTACCTGAATGAGCATTCGGAAAATAAGTTGAAAACCAGCCATTTTGATTAGGTAGTAAAAATCTAGCTACCACTTTTTCCAAACGACTACCTGGAACAATTTTTATCTGCTGAAGAGGTATATTCTCTTTTTGTGCTGATTTTAAATGATTCTTCTCATCATTAACAACATTTGTTACTTCAATTTCTTTTGCATACATAATGTCTTGTAAACCACCGCATATGGCAAGCAAATGAATTGTAGGATTGTCATCTACTATTTTTACAATTGCTTCATTCACAAGCTGGCGGTAAGGGTTAAGAGCTGAATGAAAGTTATCTGAAATAAATATTCTGTTTATCTTTTGCTTTTTGATAAATTTTGCAACTTCAACTTTTATTCGATCTAGTATCAGCTTTTTTGCCAATATTTCATCTTGTTTTGCAAACTCTTCTTGGATTTCTTTTAGATTAATTATTTTGTCGTAGTCAATGAATATAGTTTTAACCCCAAAATTATTGAATATCTCATAGATATTTTGAGATTCATCTATTTTCAATAAACCAACAATTATATTATAATTTACTGCATTCTCTGCTGTCAAAGCAGATGGTTCTTTGTTTGCTTTTTCACTATAAGCGATATTACTTAATAGTAGAAATGTAATTAATAGTATATAAAATATTCTATTGTAACATTTATACATTATTTCCTAAATAATTATATTAATACTATAATATACTATAGAACATTAAGAAAAAGAATGTGGCCTGAGCAGGAATCGAACCAGCGACACAAGGATTTTCAGTCCTTTGCTCTACCAACTGAGCTATCAGGCCAACTACGTACTTTCATTTTTAGACAAAAAACGTTATCATGTCCATCAAAAGTTTTTGAAGTATAGAAACAAAGAATGAACATTAATAACAAAATAGGAATTTATCCTGGTACATTTGATCCTATAACTTTGGGGCACCTTGACATAATAAAAAGAGCATGTAAGCTAGTCGATAAGTTAGTAATTGGTGTTGCAGAAAATGTTAACAAACATACTAGTTTCAACATAAATCTACGCACAAGCATGGCTGAAAATGAAGTGAAAGGACTAGGAATTGACGCAGATGTCATATCTTTCAATGGATTATTAATGAATTTTGCCAAAGAGCAAAATGCTTCTGTTATTATCAGGGGGCTCAGAGCAGTATCAGATTTTGATTATGAATTTCAAATGAGCTGGGTAAACTATAAACTCCTTCCTGAAATCGAAACTATATTTCTTCCTGCATCTGAAGATACTCAATTTATCTCATCAGTTTTTGTGAAAGAAATAGCGAGATTAGGAGGAGATGTTAGCAATTTTGTATCAAAAAGTGTCCAAAGCGAATTGATTAATCTAAATAGGGTAAAAAATGGAGAATAAATATTTGTTGTTTTCTCCACTTCAAAGCGGTTATGCTCGATGTACAAAATACTATAAAATAAAGGAGCAGTATGTCAGAAGTGAGGGATAATAATCTAATAGTTTGCTGCCGTGGTGATGAGAATGATGATGGTTCTGGTCATCCAGTAGTATATTTACATAAAGAAGGAGAAATGTATTGTCCTTATTGCAGTAAGCCCATGAGTGAAATAGTAAACTCCGAAGAATTTCAATTTGTTGAGGTGAAAGCAGTGAATAAAAAGGAAAGGACCAAAGGTTAATAGCACTTCATTCTTTAGCTTATGTAAATAGCAATAAAGGGGGCAGTAAAGATGAAACTGTCCATACGGTCAAGTACTCCTCCATGGCCAGGTATTATACCTCCACTATCTTTAACATTGTAAACTCTTTTTATGAGTGATTCAGTAAAGTCTCCAAGTTGGGCTAGAATAGCAATTGTAACGCCAATTATTGGGGAATAGAAAATTGGAAATAAACTCAAAAATATTGAGCCAAAAATTGTACACACTATTCCAGCTAAGACTGCACCAAAAAGTCCTAACCAAGTTTTCCCAGGGCTAATGATTGGACAAATTCTAGTTTTACCAAAATTTTTGCCGAAAAAATAGGCAGCAATATCGATGCTCCAAATAGTTAAGATAAGCCATACTAATGCATATTTTCCCTGTGGTAGATTATATAGGCATATTAGCGAGGCATTTGGTAGTGCGATTAATAGTAATGCGAAAATGTATAAGATTCTATTGCCCTGAGTTAGATTATACCATTCAAAAGAAGATAAAACTGCAATTGAAAAAATTAGTAGATAAAATGATAAATCACTGAAATATGTAGCAAAAGAAAATATGAGTAATATTACTATTGAGGACAATATTCTAACCATAAAGTTATTATCTACCATATTTTTTTTCTCTTTTTGTATAATCTTCTAGTGCTTTGGTCAAATCTTGACAAGAAAAATCGGGCCACAAAGTATCACAAAAATACAATTCAGCATAAGCTGCTTGCCATAATAAAAAATTGCTTAACCTTTTTTCGCCACCAGTGCGAATTAATAAATCCAATTTTGGCAAATCTTTAGTATACAGAAATTTTTCAAATTCCTCTTCCAATACGCAATCAATATTTCCTTTTATGACGTTGTTGATAGCATGTATAATTTCCTGCTTTGCTCCATAACTAACTGCAACAGTGAGTAATAGACCATCGTTCTTATGTGTCACTTCTTCTGCTTTTTTGATTTGATCGAATATTTTACTGGGCAATAGACTTAAATTGCCAATAAAATTTAACTTAATGTTACAATTGTAAATGAATTTCATTTTATCTTCATTAGTTAAAGTGGAGTAAAATAAATTAAATAGGTAGTCTGTTTCGTTTTCAGATCTGAGCCAATTTTCCATGGAAAATGCATACAAAGTTAAGTAAGGTATGTCTAAAGTTGTGCAATGTTTAGCAATATCAAATGCAACTTCGCTGCCTTTGCTATAACCATCAATTTTTACCATTCCTTGATTCTTTGCCCACCTACCATTACCATCCATAATAATTGCTAGATGTTTTGGCAGAGATTCTAGATTCAACATTTGAATTCAACCTGTTCTAATTAGCTTAATGTGTATGAAACGTTCACTATATCCACTTAAAACTATATTATTACTGAAAAATCATTGATAGTCTATACTCTACTCTATGAATAAAGTTTTCTGAACCTCGGTGTCAGCTACCAGTGATTTTACCAAGAAAATATAGTAAAAACAGTCTGATATAGATGGTTTTACGATATAGTAAAATTATTATAAATAAATGAATTTAGTAGTGTTAGGAATACCTAGCTCTTTCATGTGGATTGATATTTTCAATAACTTGCTCTAGAGATAAATTATATAATGTTGACACAGGTTCTTTGCATCCAATATATCTTTTAAATCTAGGGAATGATATAAGTGAATTTATATTTATGTCCTGCTCTTGAGGAAGATCTTTAACGTCTAAGCCAATCTCTGGGGAAGGATATTGAGTATATATGCTCAGCTCTTGGGGAACATATTTAATTATATCTTCGTAAATACGTTCCTTGTTGTTCAAGTAATCGATATTAATATCTGTAATTTTACCAGCTTTACGCAGGAGTATAGCAAGCCTCAAAGTCGACTTTACGCTAGGTTTAAAATTTTTAAATATATTAACAAATACCTTACCAGTAACATTATCTGTTATTGCTTTTAGCTCTTGAGTGGTAACAGAATTGATGCCCTTAACAGCATTTTGATCTTTTAGTAGTGTTATAATCCTTTTGCCATTCAATTGTGCACTATCAAGTAGAAGTCGAAATTTTTCAGTATTAATAGAATTGATAAAATCCCGACTGTTTAGTAAATCCATAATCATGGGGCAATCAAACTTATTACTACTAGATATAAGTTCAAGTTTTTCAAGATCGATAGAATTGACTCGAACGAATAGACTCTGACATTTTAGTATTTCTCTAACATCTGTAGGATTAAACTTAACGCTTTTGCATATAATTTTTAATCTATTACCATCAATAGAATGGAGTTGAGGTAATGAAGTCTCTAGTATTTCTGCAATCTCTTTATCTGTAAAAAAATAATCACTTTTCATGATACTAACTTTACTCTCATCAAGAGAATTGATTTGATCAAACAAACTCTGATCTTTCAGTAAATTCATAATATATCCTTGATCAGAATATCTAAATATCAAGTCAAATATTTTACGATTCATCGAATTGATGCGTTTAACAACTTCCTGATTTTCTAGTAATTCTATAACAATACTGGTACCATAAAACTGCCTAAATACGGATTTAGATTTTTCAGGATCAATCAAATTTATAAGCTTAATAAATTCTCGATCTTCTAGTACTTTTATACTACTAAACTTATCATTCTCAACTATGTATTTAAGTAGTTCTTCACTAATAAGGTTGATATTCTCAATAGTGTTTGGATTTTTTAGTAATTCTACAATAATACTGGTATCATTAAACTTATCAGTATTAAGTATGATTTTAAATTTTTTAGGATCAATCGAATTGATACGTTCAAGAATTTTCTTATTTTCTAATAATTTTGTCATATCTTCATTACTAAACTTACCGATGTCAAATATGAATTTAAGTATTTCTTCATTAATATAAAGCTGACTACCATCAACAATACAAAACTGATTACCATGAAAAACATAAAACTGATCATCATCAACACGGTTTTCATTATCAGTATCATTTCCTTTATTTCCTAGTGCTTCTTTAGCAAAGTTATTCAGATCATTTTTTTCATCTTCCTTGTCATCAATATTATCATAATATTCATGATCTTCTTCACTCCCCTCGTCATCACTACTGTCAAATTCATCACTACAAACCTTCCCATCTTTTAGCATTTCTAGTATGCCTCCTTCATTTAATATCACTTCAAACACGTCATCATCAAAATCATTGATGTTATCAACGATCTCCTTATTTGATAGTAATTCTTCAATACCTTTGCAACTAAACTTATTATTATACTTGCATAAGATTTTAAGTTTACTGTAATCCATTGAATTAATGCCATCAACAACTCTTTGAATTGATAGTAACCTTCTGTTATAAGCCTTGCATATCAGTTGAAGTTTTTCGTTATCTAAATCTTCTGCATTGCCTGCTTTATCAGAATCCATAATCTTATTTTAATTTACTTAGTATTTTAGTTTAAAATATCTAGAAAAAATAATCAAGCATCTTTAGCCAAACTTTCTAATAGATAAATTAAAAAAAATTGAACGTTTGGTAATGACGACATATGTGGAGAAGGATGGCAACCACCACAATTCGGGAACATTTAAAAAAGCATAAGGGTCAAGTTAAGGAAATAAAGGTATGAAGAAGATAGGATAAGAAGATATAAAATTCTCTCGGATATATTTTAGTGAGAGAACTAATGATGAATAAAATAACTTGCTTATCAAATTACCTCAACAAATTTTTCAATGAAATGGCAAATAATTGAAACAGAAAAGGAAAAGAAAATTGAGTAATTGATGATTCATAAAAGCTATAATTTTGGGTAATATAGGGGTTACAAACTGAATCATAGATACAATGTGCCAATTATTAAATGAAGAATCTGTGATAATAACGAAACAGGGTTTAGATTTCAGGTTTACTAAAGAAGCAGTAGAATTTATGAAAAGAATGTACAATGGCTTTATTTAAAATACCCTGCAAATTGATTGTAGAATCTTGCAGCAATTTAAAAGCATTGGATAGTAGCTTTGCCTAACAGCATGGAAAATCTATATAAAGGTTATGGACAAAGGTTATGAGAGTAACACTAAGTGTGGAATAAAGTTAAAATTAGTTTTTGATTACCTAAATCAGACATTGGATCAACTTAACATAACGGAGGGAGTAAGAAGGTTATAGGGAGAAGTTGCTAATATCTGACCTTGGTTCAAGTTCTTTTAAACAGATCAATGGAACGGGAGCTTATTTTATAAGTCGTTGATACCAATGTATATGCTATAGAAACAAATCAAAAAATGGAATTATTGGAATGTTTAGGAGACAAGCTATTTTTAGAAATGAAGGTGTTGTTGGGAAAAGAAGCAAAGATTAGAGTAAGAATGATATGTCATAAATTAACTGAAGAGCAGTCTCTAGCCAGAAGAAGAAAAGCTAATAAATTGGCAAAATCACATGATCTTCCAAAAGGAATCAGAAATTGTTGAACTGGTCAAAACTAATATTCCAGAGGATAAAATTAGTGCTGAGCAAGTATTACAGAGTAAGGTGGCAAATTGAGTTGTTTTTAAACTATACAAGAGCTACATAAGACTTAAAAGGGAAGCCACACAGAGTATTGTGTGAATTATATGCTAAATTATGTGCAATTCTCATATTTCATGAGTTGTACAAAATTAAAAAAGAATACAGAACTCAGTTTAACAAAGGCATTTATTGAGCTAAAAAGGCGGATTAGAGAGTTATTTTTAGCACTAAAGAATAGAGTTAATAGTTTGAAAATTTTTCTTAAAAAGATTACAATAACTTGGTCATGATTTTCATTAAAAGACAAGTACAGAAAAACTAGAGTATCTACTTTAACTTCCCTAAATTTTCAACGTTCATATGATTATAAGCAGTATAGCTATTAATCATCGATTATTGATATACCTGAATTATTCTCAGTAAATAAATCAAGTATAATGTTAGGTACTCTACCATCAACTATGTGAACAACCCCTGCACATTCTTCTACCATTTTAGTATATGACATAAGCCTTTCAACAAATTTTTCTCCTTTAATTTTTCCACAATCAATCGATTCTTTTAAATTTTTAATCAAGACTCTTCTATTGCCAAATTTGTTTATTTCTTCATCTGTATCACTCAAGATTATCATTTTAGATGCGTAAACTGCAAGTGCAATTGCACTTGCAGTGCTATCAGTATCAATATGGTATGTTTCTCCATTTTTTCCATAACCGATAGGTGCAATAACTGGTATAGAATCTGATTCTTCAATAAAGAATAATATATCAGGATTGATTTCAGTTGGTCTACCGATAAATCCCATGTCTAGTATTTTTTCAATATTATTTAATCTATTTTCCCTAAGCGTAGTGCTTATCTTTTCAGCTTTTATGAGGTTGCCATCTTTTCCACATAATCCAATAGCTGAACCACCAGCAGAATTTATATGCTGAACAATTTTTTTATTAATTGAACCACACAGTGCCATTTCAATGATTTTCATAGTGCTTTTGTCTGTAAGTCTGACGCCATTTATAAACTTATCTTCCATACCTAGCATTTTTAATACTGAGTCAATTTCATATTCTCCATCATGAACTATCACCAGATTTATACCAAGCTGTTTCAACAGGACAACATTATGCGCAAAAGCACTAAGCAGCGTTTCATCTGAGATTACTACACTGCTGCACTTGATGATAAAAGTTTCGCCTACAAATTTAGGTATGCTAGACAGCACTTCAAATAATATTTCTGCTTTTTCCTTCAATGGCATCTTACCATTTAAAGATTCATCACTTTTCATTTTTTTATCTTGTAAATTTGAAAAACTCATCTCTTACCTTGGTTATTTTATGCTTAACACGAATGCTTATTTGATGAATTGACACATGCTCATTATTAATCCACTTTTTAGTACTTTCTAAAATAGCATCTAGACTTTCCTGACTCACTTTATCTATTTTTGTTAGCACAATATTAAAGTTAATATTATTACATATTAACCAATAAACAAAGTCTTTGTCTATTTCTTTTAATCCTACCTTGCTATCTATAAGCACAAACACTCTTTTTAGATTTCTCCTGTGAATTAGATAATACTCAATTAGGTTTAAGTACTGTACTGCTTCTTCTTTGCTTGCGCAAGAATAGCCATAACCCGGTAGGTCGACAATCCTAAACTTATCATTGTACATAGAGTAAAAATTTATTTGTCTAGTGCATCCAGGTTTAGAAGAAACTCTTGCAGCTTTTTTGCTGTTTATCAGCAAGTTGATCAAACTCGATTTTCCTACGTTTGATCTACCAGCAAACGCAATCTCTGGAGCCGACTCATCTGGTAATGATTTTTTGTCTGAAGCTCCAAATATGAAGCTGCAGATTGATGTTATCTGTTTTGCCATTATACTTAGGTAGAAATATTCGAGACAATTATAGTGTTATTGCTTGATATAAGAAATTTTTTATTTCAGTATATATTACTTACTTAAACAGCTAAAAACTAGACCTATACTATATGGATATAGAGAATAATTTACAAGACTTAAAAAAAAAGTTTTCTGATGTAGAGAGAAATCTGGAAAACCCTACCAATTTGAGTCAAAAAGAATTCGTTAGTTTTTCAAAGGAATACTCTGAACTCAGACCAATTATCGAGATAATCGATGAATATAATGTATTAAAAGAGGAAATTTCAGATTTAGAAGAAATCATGAAAGATGAGAACAGCGAGAGTGATATAAAAGAGTTAGCAAAAGAAGAACTTCTTGAGAAGCAAAAGATACTATTACCAAAAGTAAAAGCCAAGCTAAAGTTAGCGCTATTGCCAAAAGATGAAGATGACTCAAGAAATGCAATATTAGAAATTAGAGCAGGCACAGGAGGAGAAGAAGCAGCATTGTTTGCAGCGATACTATTTCGCATGTATCAAAAATATGCAGAAAGAAGAAATTGGAAATTTGAACCAATAAACATTTCTAACACAGGTATAGGTGGTTATAAAGAAGCTTCTGCAATCATTAATGGAACAGAAGTTTTTGCAAGGTTAAAATTTGAGTCAGGAGTGCACAGAGTACAAAGAGTGCCAGAAACTGAATCCTCAGGAAGGTTGCATACCTCAGCAGCCACTGTTGCAATATTACCTGAAGTTGAGGAGGTTGACTTTAAAATAGAAGAAAAAGACTTGCGAATAGATGTTTACAGGTCTAGTGGCCCTGGCGGGCAATCAGTGAACACAACCGATAGTGCAGTAAGGGTTACTCACTTGCCAACAGGGATAGTTGTTATACAACAGGATGAAAAATCGCAGCACAAAAATAAAGCTAAAGCACTTAAGGTATTGAGAGCTAGGTTATATGAAATTGAAAGACAAAAAAAAGAAATGGAAAGATCAACAATGAGAAAAAGTCAAATTGGTTCTGGAGATCGCTCTGAGCGTATAAGAACTTATAACTTTCCACAATCAAGAATTACAGACCATAGAATTAATCTGACTTCACATCGATTAGAACAGATTATAAAAGAAGGTGAACTAGATGAATTTATTGAGGCATTGATTTCACGAAATGAAGCAGAAAGGTTGGCTGGAGGGGGTAATGTTACTTTTTGATGGAAATTTGAAACAAAGCATAGGTATCAGGTTAAAAAGAAGTAAAGTTAGTTGTTCATAAGGTTGACAATTATTTAAATTTATGCTGTAATTGGCATCTCTATAACTTATAGAAACCATGGAAGTTGACTTTAATCAATATGTTAATAGTAACACCTTAGAGTTAAATAATCTATATGTATATATGGAAAAGCTAGTAAACTTTTTACAGAAAAAGCAAAATATTACAAGCTTGACTTTATCTAATTGTTATATTGATGCTCAGTGCGGAGAAGTTTTAAATGAAGCATTAGAGAATATTAATCTTCCAAATATTACAAAGAATTTAATTTACTTTATGACAACGTCTGCAACGAAGGCATAGCAGCATTACGTGAATCATGGAACAACAATATGCTTCCAAATCTTATTAAGTTTAGTTTTCCCTTTAGTATTACTAATGATAACAAAGATATGGAAATGTCAAGCGAATACCTATTCGGTTAATAGCATCATATAGAAAAAGGCAAGTTACATTTATTTGTTGCTGCTCATAGAACATCCAAATTCAACTATAGACCTGCTAAAAGGTGTAGGAAATCTTACTGCTATTGACATTATTGCGAAAATTCCATCAATTGATAACTTCCTATTCTGTGTGAAAAAATAAGAAAGGAGAGGAAAAAAGGATTAGTTTCTTTTATGATTATCCAAGAAGTCTAGTCTAAATTCAAGTTTTGTGAATAGGCCTAGCGCTTAAATTTTTGATCAAAAAGGGACAAGTTTAGTAAAAAATAATGATATTATAAGTGGAACATAAAATAGTCCCACTGCAGTACTAATTAGGAGCAATAAAGTAGCTTTATCTGGTTGGTAATTTAAAATATTAGCAAGTATTACACTAGATCCAGAAATTGGAATAATAGCTAGCAACATCAGTGCTTTATATATACTTTCATCGTATATACCTACAACATTTTTGTCTAGTAGAACAATTCCTAAGACAAATAATGGCCAGAATATATACTTTGCTACAATAGTGGTCAAAGCAAGCTTCCAATCTACTTTAAAATTTGTAATTTGTGCAACACTCACTCCAAGTAGCACCATTCCTAATGTAATAAATGTACTTCTGATATTTATCATAACATCTATCAAAAAATCAGGTACTTGTATATCATATATACTTAAAAAGAAACCTAGAATCATCGAATATAATGAAGGAAGTTTAAGTAACTTTAATGCACATTCTCTTGCAGTATAAATACCATTTGCAGCTATATAAAATCCTAAGCTATTTTCAAAAAGTGCCATTCCTATATAACAGACAACATACACAGACACTGAATCTTCATCAAATAAAGCTATGGCAATTGGTAGTCCAAAATAACCCATACTTGTGCTGCCTGAGCTAAACGCTAATATGTTCCTTGTGTTATCCTTAAATAAGAAAGAAGAAAGATAATATACTGATAAGGACATAATACTACCTATAAACCATATCAAAATCGGCAGAGAAATTACTTTTAAATTAACTTCTGTATGAGATACTCCGTATAAAATCACTATTGGATTAGCTATATAAAAGAGTATTTGGGATATAGTGTTTCTATCAATTTTAAGGTACTTTCCTGCTAAATAACCAATAAGTATTGTAATGTAAATAGGTAATATTTTAAGGAAAAGAGTAAAGAACATACTAGCCTGTTGTAATACCTTTGACTGATAAAGTGATATTAGATTTTAAGGTATTGTAAAAGTAAGTAAAATTTATTTTCCAATTAATCAAGTTCATAGTTAGTTAAAAAAGATTCACTGAGTGCCAAAATTTGTTCTTATATAGGACTTAATAATGATATTTTTATGATTAAATTATGTTAAGTTTGTATAAAGCTCCTTGTATATTTTTATAAACCACTTGTAGTAATTTAGGTAGATTGTTGAAAAAACACTCATCTTGAATGGTTCTCAGGAATTCTTGCCTTAATCATTAAAATCGCACTATTAATTTCCATAATTTTTTTAAAGCCAACTTTTTCGTAAACACGGATTGCACAAACATTTGCTATATCTGGGTCGACAAAGGCATTTTCATAAACTTTAAAGACAAATTCGTTTAAAAATATATTCAAAGCTTGTGGACCAATGCCTTTGCCCACATAATCCAGCTCTCCGATATACCAGTCTATAGCAGCACAGCTTTCTGAAAGTTCTGAAGTGTCGTAACCCTGCTCAGGTGGAAAATCGTGTTTATTATAGTATTGAATATAACCAATATCAACTCCGTCACAATTAATAATGAATGCATGCATCGGTTTTTTAATAATTTGCGTCTCAAACTTCAAACGTTTGAACCCCTTAATGTAGGTACTATATTTTTTCTCAATTAACTCTGGTGTCCAATTTATATCCGCATCCCACCATTTCTTTACATGGGGTGTTTCTAACCATTTTAATAACAGTAAAAAATGTTCTTCTTTCAACGCTTTAAATGTGATATTTTTATTCATTCGTTAAAGATTTAAAGTGTTACTACCGTTTATATTAATCCTATCTCTAGTTGCTAAGTTCATTGAAATTGATATTTCTGTACCTAGTTTTCCTGATATAGTACGCTATTTTAACGTACCGGAAGGCACAATTCAATTAACTATTGCTTATAATTTTTTAGGCGTTTGCATAGGAGGGTTGTTTTTTGGTCCATTATCCGAATGTTATGGCAGAAGGAGAATTATGATCATAGGTAACGCTTTCCTGTTAATTGGTGCTATTGGCTGTGTTTTTGCGCCGTCAGTTTTTTGGCTTTTAATCTCCCGCTTTATTCAAGGCATTGGTGCAAGCACATCTGTGGTTGTATTTGCAATTGTTGCAGACAGCTATCAGGGTGAGAAAGCAGTAAAATTTATTGGAATCATGAATTCTATTCTCACAGTTCTAATAGCAATTGCACCAGTTTTAGGTAGTTTCATCAATGAAATTGTAGGGTGGCGCGGTAATTATGCAAGTGTTGCTATACTTTGTTTAATCTCCTGGGTTTTACTGCTTTTTCTATTACCAGAAACAAAAAAGGACCGCGATGTTTTCAGTCTGAAAAAAATGATGAGAGACTATGGAAAGTTATTATTGAGTTCAAAATTTGTGATGCTGTCTTTAGCGCAGAGCCTCTTTTCTGCTGCTTATATGTCATTCATTACTTGCGGACCTTTTTTGTATATGGAAACTTTTGGCTTATCCAGTACTATTTATGCACTACATCAAGGTGCAATAATTGGGTCCTTCTCACTTGTGAGCCTATTTTCTGGTAAAATTTCCCATAAACTTGGAGCAATGCGGTGTGTCATCTCTGGTACAGGCGTGATTACTATTGGATCCCTGTTGCTTTTAATATTCAGTATAACCATGCCTCACTTCTACTACTTGGTAACACTGTCTATGATCATTTTTTGTATAGGTTGTGGAATTTGCCAAGCAGTGATTTTTAATGCATCATTAAATACTTTCCCTGAAATTAAAGGTACAGTTTCTTCTGCAGTTTCATTTGTCAGATTTTTCACTATGGCTATTTTTACCGGCTTAACAAGCTACGTTTACGATGGTCAAGCAACCAGTGTAGCTATTCTTGTTTTTTTTGCAGTAGTTCTAATTTACTGTCTATTTACTGTTTTCAAGGTCTGGAAAAATCTATAATCACCATATAGATCCTTCTCATTTCTAGTTATTGCGGTAATATGTATTGTAACTTTGCCGGCTGCTCTAGATGTATCTCTTCCAAATCACCTAATCTATATTAGTTAAAGAGTATTATCTTGCTTATGCGTCTAAAGTTTAAGAGCCAATTTTCAGCAATCCAATCAAATTCCAATTTTTTTCAAACAACTGTTTCTTGCTATTTTTGTACCTTAAAAAATTTAGCTTACTTTTACGCTAGCTTGTTCAAATAGCATTAGTACGATTTACTTTTTTTGAATGTAGAGATTTTCTAGGGATTGTCCTCTTAAATTCTATAGTATCTTGTTTAACATTGAAACGAGAATCCAGTTTCAAGCATTGAGGTGATGAAGAAAGGGCTGCTTTTATTCCACTGCCATTAAGTTAAGGGAAAGAGAAGTTAAGATTGGACAAAAAATTTGAAGTGATTGATAATTATGGTAAATACTAGGGTGAATTTTTAAGAAAAGGGAGTCTGAAAAGTGCAAGTTATTTAAAAAAGTAATAATTGCAGGTTATTTTGCAAAGAATGTACTAATGCAATGATACTGAAAAGATATCTTGAATTTAAAACACATGTTTTCTAGCTCTTTTCTGGTAGTTGAGTGAACGAATATCAGATATCTTATGACGATCAACTCTTCTCCCTTTTCTCACCACTAAAGTGTTCATCAAAAATAACTGTGATAGTCGATCCATAATGCAGTCTATGTCTGACTCTGTAGAAAAAATATCAAAGGCTAAGTTTTTAATCGCATTAAATGAGACAGATTTATTGATGCTTTTTTTTAGTTTACTATTCTGTGCGCTCAATGTCTCTTCATCATCTTCTATCATGATACTTTCTAGATTACTGATGAAGATAGTTGACCAAAAATCCTGCTTGATAGTTTCAATACTTTTTCCTGTGAAATTCTCTAAATTTAATCTTCCCTTCAGCCTAGAAAAAAATGTTTCTACTCCCCAGCGCAAGTAATATAATCTCTCAAACTCTTCAACTGTAAAACGTTTCTCATCTAACAGAGATGTTACTAACACTTCAACTTCGCCAGAAGAAAGTATTATTTTGACTAACCTGAATTTCATCTCATCAGGTAATCCTAGCTTTCGTAGCTGTCTTGCTACTTTAATAGGTGCGGTAGACACTACCACCGTACTAGATGGGCTTTCCGGCTTAAACATAGCGTTTATTTCATTGAAAGACGAACTTGAACAGCGAATTATATAATTGATTTTCCTTCCTGTAAGCTCAGCAAGAAATCGATAAGATACGTATCCTCTATCACAGATTAACAAATCGTCTGATTTTATGGATTCAAGCATACCGATTGCTAAATCAACCTCATAGCTGTCACCTCTACTTAGCACAGATTTTATTGCAATATTATTTAGCACATCGTAGCAAACTTCAAAGGTTGCACTTGTATAGTCTTCAAATCTCTGGATTCCATTCCATACTGCTCTTGAGCCAAACTCACCTATTATTTTGTCGCTCTTTGGCAGAATCAGTATTGAAGCATCAAATGCAAGTACTCTGAAGCCATGGTGGGTTTTAAATTCCTGATCTTGGTAGTATAGGGAAACTATATCATCATTTAACTCTGAAAACGCAGTATGCTTTAGCTTCTTTCTTGCTTGAGTAAATGCACTTGCCGTAATTGTATAATCTTTTCTTGTATGCAGAACAAACTCATTAAGCATCACTTGTAATGACTTTACACTCTTTCTAAAAATCAGGAGAAATACATTAACGAAGGGCAGCTTTCTTTTTCGTGAGAAGTCTTTTGAGGATGCTCTGTGTGCGTTTATAAAGTTTAAACTCATCAATTTATTTTTTATAAACATGATTATTCTTTTTTTTACTCATGTCATTACTTCTTTTAATTTGTGGATCTTACCTGATTTTATAATACAGTTCATCACTTTTCCTTAACTTAATGGCAGTGGCTTTTATTCCACCCCTCTCAACTATTTGAGTAGTTGACAATGGAATACGATTACTTTCGTTTATACTAATCAGCACGTCAAATTCTATGCTATTATTGTGTTGTTTGATGTTGCTAGCTCTAATTTTACCATTTCCAAACCCAAACGTTATAGAATTACTCGCATCATGATTGATGTCTGCAGAATCAGGCAAAATAGCAAAATTCGCGTTGTTTACAAATCGAGAAAACGCATTTTTGATGTCGTTAAATGTACCGTAATGGTCTATATGGTCGTCATTAATACTTGTTACAACAGCAATATCTGCAGGAATTTTTAACATAGTTCCATCAGACTCATCAGCCTCAATTAAGAAAATGTCACTTTTGCCAAGTTTTGCATTACTCTGATAGGAATTTAATATTCCTCCAACAATTACAGTGGCGTCAGCACCAGAATGATCAAAAATGGAAGCAATCATAGCTGTCGTCGTCGTCTTGCCACTTGAACCTGAAACTGCTATCACATATTTACCTTTCATAATTTTAACCAGCATGTCTGACCTATGCAAAACGGTTTTATTGTTATTTCTTGCTGCAACTAGCTCCACATTATCAGGTTTTATTGCGGAAGAATGTACAACTATTTGAGCTTGTCTAATACTACTTGCATCGTGACCAATATAGACCTCTATACCTAATTTTTGTAACCTATCTATATTGTCGTTTGATCGCGTATCACTGCCTTGAACTTTATAACTGGAATTATGAAGAATTTCAGCAATTGCGCTCATTCCAATTCCACCTATACCGATTATATGTATTACTTCTTTTTTAGTGCTGTGCATATTTGGCAGTAGACGTTTACTTATTACTAAATTTATTATAGTATAATTTAAAATCCTCATGTTATCGAACCATTTCACTAAGTACAATGATAAAAAAACTAGCCTTTCTATGTCTAATATTCGTTTTGATGAGTAGTTGTAGTTTTAGCAATAGGTGTAATCACACCGCAGGTCATTATAAAATTGGCAATAGCTATACAATAAATGGTATCACCTACCACCCAAAATACTGTAGCTGTTATGAGGAAGTAGGAATAGCATCGTGGTATGGAATAGAAGATCATGGCACAATTACAGCTAACGGTGAAGTGTTTAATCGTCACTTGATTTCTGCAGCACATAAGACCTTGCCCCTACCCTGCTTTGTTCGTGTTACTAATTTAGAAAATGGAAGAAAGCTTGTTATAAGAGTTAATGATAGAGGGCCATTTGTTGAAGGTAGAATAATAGACTTGTCAGAAAAAGCAGCACAAGTTTTAGGACTTCATAAGTCTGGGCTTGCGAAGGTAAAAGTCGAGTACTTAAGAAAGAGGTCAGAACAATTGATACAAAATACTCCTCATTACAAAAGGCAATATGAAAAAGAAATGCAGAAACGTCACCCAAAACAAAACAATGCAGAAAGTAAGGGATATGTAGCATTTTTTGTAAACGCTCAGGTAGCTAAATCAGCTGCATCAAAGCTTCGTAATCAAGGAATAGAAAATGTTAGATTGCTTTTCAAGAATGATCAATATTGCGTAAAAGTAAGTTAAAACCTGCATTACAGATTGTGTAGCATGACAGAAACTATTTGACAAATGAGAATGTTCCAAAAGCATGTGCGTCAAGTTGAGAAACTATCGTGAAATATAGCAATATTTAAGATTGGTATTTTATTTGTTACATTTCAGGTAGTGACAGCTACCTCAGCTGTAGCTGTAAAAAATAATCTACCACTTAAGAAATTTCATTAAAAAAATAGCATAATCTTATTTCTCTAAAAAATACTATCTTCAACTTGAATATGTTGAAAAATATTTTGCGTATTATCCAAAAAGTCATCCTTTATAGCAGCTAGCTCGGATTGTTTTTGAGATAGATTATCTTCTATTGTTCTATTAAAACAATCAAGATCATTGCACTTTAGTTGAGAGCGCATGTCTCCATTTTCATATAAACCTCGTATAACGTCATAATATGCTCGAGTTTCATCAGTTTCTGGTTGTTGATTTTCTTTGAGTATTGCCTTTAATTTTGAATCTATGTCTAATTCTCTTTTTATATCTTCAGTAGCATTTTTATGATATTTTTCATAATCTTCAAAACTTTTTAATATTTTACCTTTTACTTCATTTTGTAACGTCTTTAGCAAATCTTTAGCATGAGGTTTTTCAATTTTTTCCTTCCACTCATCATACGTATATTCTTGTCGACTACCATATTTTGTATCTTGACACTCACTTCCTATGTTAAACAGCTCTTTGTTACAGATTTTATCACCCTGATAAAAGTAATCGCTTATATTGATTTTATTATTGCCAGTTACGGTTTGTTTAATTGCTGCTTTATTTTCTGCAAGTTCTTCTCTATATTTAGAGATACAGTTTCTCATTTCTTCTTTACAATCTGTAGTCATAAGCTGTTTCCTTTAATAAAATTAAAACCTATTTTAGCATAAAATAATTAATACTTTATTACTAATCTGAGGTATACTAAGGTAGTGATAAGAAGTCCAGCATCTACAAAGTTTGTTTAAACTATTTTCAAAACGAATAAAATGTAATTTTAGGTAAATAAAATGAATTACGATGTAATCATTTCAGGTGGTGGGCTAATTGGTCTTATTACTGCTATTGGCCTGAGTAATGACTCTGTATCTGTAGCCGTAATTGAAAAAAGTAGTTTGCCACGTACAGTTGATGATAATCGAGCATTTGCCATTTCTCAAGGATCAAAAAAAATACTAGAAAAATTAGGGATTTGGAGGCTCTTAGAAGGCGAAGCTGAACCAATACTTGATATATGCATATTAGATGGAAATAGCCCATTTACTGTGCATTATGATCATAAAATGGTCGGTGAAGAACCAATGGGTTATGTAATCAAGAGCGCTATTATATGGAATGCAATCAATAACAATTTTTTGCATAAACTCAATATATATTCTCCACGTTCCTATAAAACAATTTCTTGTGACGAAGGATACATGGAAGTTACTCTTGATAATGATCAAAAATTGATATCATCGCTATTTATCTGTGCTGAAGGTAAAAACTCTAAGCTGCCAGAGCTGTTTTCTATACCAATGATAAAATTTGGTTATAAACAAAATAGCATTGTATTTAATGTAAAACATGAACTACATCACCAAAACTTAGCTGTAGAGCGGTTTTTTCCTGGTGGTCCATTTGCAATTTTGCCAATGAAAGGTGGCTATACTTCTTCAATAGTTTGGACAGAAAAATGCGAAATTTCAAAAATGCTGATGAGCTTATCCGAAGAGGAATTTGTCATAGAACTCAAAAAAAGATTTGGTTCTTATTTGGGAGAAATTGAATTAGAGGGTGAAAGAAGATTCTATCCTTTGAGTTTTTCTTTTGCAAGAAAGCTGCATAAAAGCAGAATTTTGCTGATTGGCGATGCAGCACATTCAATCCACCCGGTTGCAGGTCAAGGACTTAACCTTGGAATGAGAGATTTAGAGAGTGTTATTAGACAAATAACTGCTGCAAAATCCTCTGGCATTGATGTTGGTAGTAACTATCTATTGAAGAAAATTTCACGTGATAGATACTTTGATAATTTTACTATGGCACTTGCAACTGATGGATTAAATAGGATATTTTCCAATAGAATATTCTGCGCTAGAGCATTTGGTTTAATGGTAGTTGAAAATTCAGATTTTCTTAAAAAACGCTTCATTTGCCACGCTATGGGATTTATGTAAATCATTAGATTTCTTTTATAATCAGGTGTCATTTAAGTAGCTGATACTGGAGCCCAAATTCCATAACTTCATCCCAGTGTGATACTTTATGCCTTTTTTCTCTACTAAATCTTTTAGGGTATACTTTTATTTTAACCTCCAGCTTCTTATTTTTTGTGCTATTTTGTACCTTATAGAGATATTTGCCATCATTACAGCTGCTAGCGATTACTCACGAAAACAACCATATATACCTGATTGTAGACAATTTGAGTATGATTTTGTTTATTTTGGATGTTATTAAAAGTAAAACTTTTGGCAATAGCAAAGATCCTATTTCTTTTTATCAGTCAATCAATTTTAACAATACAACTTTTTAATTTATTATTATATTGATTTTGAATTTTCTTTACATGAAACGAGGGATTCTAAATTAACCTTCTAGTTTCCTATATGTAAGCATAGAAATATTTGAATCTTCCAATAATTCCCGAACTTCTTTCTCAGTAAATTTTGCAACTGATTTGTTTTTCGTAGCTAAACTTTCAGAAATACCTTTTCTCCTTTCGATAATGCCTAAATCCTCAAAGTTAACATCAAAATAAAGTAGTTCTAAAATTTCTGCAGCAGAGTTAGATACTTCTTCCTTTGTAATATCAAAAAGTGCTATACAATTAGGGTCAAAAAGTGAAAAGCTTTCTTTAATGTCACTATTTCGCCTTACTAACATTGCATGTCCACTACCATTTAGACGAGTAAAATATAGAGTTGCATAGTATCCAGGTTTTACTTTATCTAGATTTTTGCTAAGTATTGCGCTGTTTATTTTATATTTTCCTGTCGTTCTATCTTGAACCATAATACATTTATGGTCTTCACATGAAACATAATCATTAGGGTAGCAACCATGACGCTCATAAAATAACCTTTCTCTATACCATCTCTCTCGTCGAAAAAATGATGCATCAGAAGAAATCATATCTAATAACTTTTTTTTCTCATCATTTGTAAGTTTTTTTTGTTGATTAACAAAAACTTTGCTAAAAGCCACGCTATTCCACAAATAATCATTTTTTATCACCCAGTCACACAATATCTCACATAGTCCTCTTATATATCCCTTTTCTTTCGACATACTAAAGTCTGATAACACTTTCACAAACATACGTAAATACAAGCTACTTAATGAATAATTACTTTTTATCCAATTAGGTATAATCCAATATAATGGGTCAAAATTATAAAATTCCCTAGGTTTTCCTTCTAGAACGTGAAGTTTAAAATAATGACTCTTATGCTTATTAACAAAGTCAATCAAGGGTCCTTGAAAAAAAGTAATAGCATTTTCCAGTTTTTCATCACTTACTATACCTTTTAAGCATTCTTTAAAAGTAGGCATATTGTTACCAAAAGTATAACCTACATCTATATTGGCATTACAATGCTAACAATACATTAATGCTACAAAATTCACATACGAAATGGTAACTGAAATAGAAATAGTTAAATTATTGGCGAAATTAGAGATATTATGATAAGCTAAGAATGAAATTCAACCATTAAGATTAAAGTGAGGTGAGAAGTATGAGTGATGTATTTTATTGTGATGAGTTTAATGATCATGATTTAGATAATGGTAAAACTCCTTTAAGGGAAAAGCTCAATGAAATCATTAAAGATTTAGAGGAAAATAAATATACAAACCTGGGAGGTATAAAATTAATAAAAGGCGATGGAGATGTTAAATATTTTCGAGCTAAATTAAGTGACAGCGACAGGTTACTATTTACTAGTATATAGCATAATGACAAAGATGCTTTTGTTATTTTAGAAGTAATTCTAAATCACGATTACCAAAAATCTAAATTTTTAACAAACAAAGAAAAAATAAAAACCCAATACATCCTTTTTGCCTTCTTGATCTATACCCAATATGTTATACATGCACTTACTTACACAACAACCGTCTTCTTTCACCTTAAAAAACCATGAATACTATCGGATATATTGATTGTAGTGGACGACTACACCATTCATTGATTATAGGTAGTAATTTATCTGTAATTCCAGATATCTCTGCTGCAGATATTTTATGGTCATAGATTTCTTCTACATATGATGCTATACTTGCATAAGACTTTAAGTTTACTGTAATCCATTGAATTAATGCTATCAACAATTCTTTGATTTGATAGTAATTCTCCACTATAAGCCTTACATATCAGTTGAAGTTTTTCATTATCTAAATCTTCTGAGTTGCCTACTTTATCAAAAGCCATAATCTTATTTCAATTTACTTAGTATTTTAATTTTGCATGTATTAGGAGGAAATAATCAAGCATTATGATAAAAGGCCTAATGAATTTATTAGTTTATTTATGTTTCTTTTCATGTATAAATTTATAGAAAGTTTTATGTAGAAGTTATTTTATGAGCAAAATTATAGAAATCAGAGCGCCAAAAACTCTTGGTGGTGAATCAGTTACGGAAGGTATAGTAAAAATAAAGAAAAATATCGGCGAAGCAGTAAAAGTAGATGACTTGATCTTTGAAATTGAAACTGATAAAACGGCGCTAGAACTAACTGCAGAAGCTTCAGGACAAATAACTGAATTTTTTGTGAAAGAAGATGATGTAATTAGCCCTGATCAATTACTGGCAAAACTTGCTGTAGGAGAAGTAAAAGAAGAAGTGAAAAAAGAAGATAAAGGCGAAAGCCCTGATAAAAAAGATGCCCCTTCAGCTCGTAAAATTATGGAAGAAAATGCAATTAGTGCAGAAAATGTAAAAGGAACTGGCATGGGAGGCAGAATAACTAAAGCGGATGTGATAGACCATATGAGTAAAGCTGAACAACCTCCGGTAAAACAATATGAATCGCCAAAAAGTGTAGTAAGTGGAGAGAGAAGAGAAGAGCGAGTGAAAATGAGCAAAATAAGGCAAGTAATAGCTGTTCGTTTGAAAGCATCGCAAAATACTGCTGCAATACTGACCACGTTCAATGAAATTGACATGAAAAACGTCATGGATCTGAGGGCAAAGTATAAAGAAGCTTTTGAAAAGAAATACGGAATAAAACTGGGTTTCATGTCGTTTTTTATAAAGGCAGCAGTGCAAGCGCTGAAAGAAATTCGTGAGATTAACGCTGAAATCTCAGATGATGAGATTATATATAAAAATTACTATGACATAGGTGTTGCTGTTGGTACCGACAAAGGTCTTGTTGTGCCGATTATTCGCAATGCTGATCAAATGTCATTTGCTGAAATTGAACTAACTTTAGTTGCCCTTGGCAAAAAAGCACGAGAAGGTAAGCTGCAAGTATCGGAAATGGAAGGTGCAACATTTACTATCTCAAACGGTGGCGTATACGGCTCACTCCTTTCTACTCCAATAATCAACCCTCCACAATCTGGAATACTTGGCATGCACTCAATACAAAATAGACCAGTTGCTATAGGTAGCTCAATTGAAATCAGACCGATGATGTATATTGCTCTCTCTTACGATCATAGAATAGTTGACGGTAAAGGAGCAGTGACTTTCCTTGTTAAAATAAAAAATTACATAGAAGATCCAAATAGATTAATTTTGGAAATTTAAATAGGTTAAAAACGATAGGCCAGTTTTTCTGAAGTTTTTAAGGTGGGTGTTACAGCTGTACAAACATTTGTTTATAAAGGTAACTTATACGAAAAATGGTCAGTGCTTACTGTATGAGAACTGTGATTTAGGCCTAAAAAATGCGAGTAGCCCCTTTGGTGTTATCTAAGTAGCTGACACTGGAATTTCAGCTTCTATAATGTCATGCCAGTGTCCGGACACTGGCATCCAGAAAAATTTACAAGCAAACTGAGCTTATGCTAAATTTAATGAAATGAAGGATTCCAGACTCTTGCGTCAATGAACCTCTTTCGAAACTAGAATAAAGTTAAAAAGAGAGTAAAATGGTGGGTTTTGAGTGAGGGAAAAGGTGAAAATAGCAGAAGAGTTAGATGATGAAAAATTTCGCAGGTTAACAGGAGTAAAAAAGGTATAAAATGGTAGAGATTTTACGAGAAGCAAATAAGAAAAAAATGTTAAAGGGGGTAGAGTTGAGTGAAGAGGACATGCTATTTATGAAAGAGAACTTATTAACGACTAAGGATCTAAAGAAAAAATCAGTAGAAACTAGAAAAGAAATTGAGCAGTTAAGAAGTAAGAATGAAATATCAGAAAGAAGAGCAGAAGAAGCAGAAGCAAAAACAAAAGCTCTTAATCTACTATACGATGAAGCAGATGATCAAGACATATCAAGAAAAAGAATAAAACAAAATAAGGAAGTGCAGAAGTTTTTAGAGTGCCAATATACTTTTCTGGTTTTAAATGAAGGTTATACAACAAAATTTAAGAACCTATGTAAAGAGTATAGAGAGTTGAAGAGAGAAATAAAAGAGCCTGACTTTGAAAGATTATCAAAGCTTGTAGATAAGTTTGAGAAGCTAAGCAGAAGTTTTATTGAAGGCGAGAAGAAAGAAAGAGAGAATGTACCAGAATGCAAAGACCAAGAGATTGATAGATTAAAGCTGAGCATAGTAACGAGAGTAGTACAAGCAAGGGATGTAGCAGAGAAAGAAAAGAGGAAAGTAGAAAAAGAAAAAGTAGAGGTAGAAGAGATAGTAAAACAATTGATATAAATCAAAAGAACAAAGAGGGTGCAATTCCTTTATACTATGCTTTAAAAAACTATCACTCAGATATAGCTAATTATCTTATACAGAACAAGGCTGATATTACTCTAAAGATGGAAGTGGTTATAACATCTTGCACTTTGTGTAATAGATAACAAGTGTTGACTTATCTGTGTGATTCATAGAGGTTATTACAGCAAAAATGTAAGATAAAATAAAAACTTTGACTTGTGATAGTTTAAATACCTTATTACAATAATATGAATAAATTCATCAACAAGAGGCAATCAGTAAATGGATACCAAAGTTAAGTTGCGTCTGAATTGGATAGAATTATACAAAAAATTAGGTCATGCAGGCAAAGTATGTCAACACTATAACATTTCACGCTTTACCTTACGAAAATGGTACAAACGTTATGAAAAGCTAGGTGAACAGGGATTGTCAAACCTTAGTAGCAGGCCTAAAACTTTACCCTTACAAAAAATCAACAAGTCAAATGAACAGCTCATTCTTCATCTGAGAAAAGCTAGAAAATTAGGAGCAAGACGTATTCAAGCTGAATTAAAGCGTTTACATGATATCTCTTTTGCATTGGCTACTATACACAAAGTTTTGAAGAAACACGATGTAAGTCTTTTACGTATTAAGCGCCACTATCGCAAGCAGATTAAGCGTTATAACTGCAAAGTGCCAGGAGAGCGTGTACAAATGGATGTTTGCAAAATATCTTCGGGGCTTTATCAATATACTGCTATAGATGATTGTACGCGTTATAAAGTTATCGCATTATACTCAAGGCGTACTTCAAAAAATACTCTGGATTTCCTAAAACAATTAAGGGAAAGGGCTCCATTTCATTGTCAAAGGATTCAGACCGATAGAGGACAAGAATTTTTTGCTTACGAAGTGCAAGAGTGTCTAAAAGAATGGAAAATAAAATTCCGTCCAATTAAGCCGTTTTCCCCACATTTAAATGGTAAAGTAGAAAGAGCGCAGCGTACAGATTTAGATGAATTTTATAGTAGCGTTAACATTAAGGATTATGAATTGCAAGTCAAGCTTAGGGATTGGGAAGAATATTATAATAAACAACGTCCTCATAGCTCTCTTCAGGGAAAGACTCCTTGGGAAAAATATAAAGAACTGGAAAAAACAATTCCTTGTCTAAGTGAAATACAAAAAAATTATATCTCATCAAAAGAAACATTTGTCATGCAAAATTACAAACATAACCAAGAGTTAAAGTCACTTCAAAAATATAAAACCTCTTAACAGGTATTTCAAGTTCAGACTTGATCTGACAAATTAGTTGCAATAACCTCTATGAATCACACAAATTATTAAACCTTCCGTAGTTCTTTAATCTCACTTATGGAAAGACCTGTAAACTTGACAATAGTATCAATATCAACGTTATTAGCTAGCATCGCTTTTGCTACTTCAATTTTACCTTCAATTTTACCTTCCTCTCTAGCGTCATCAAGTTTTTGAGCGAGGATGGCTTCTCCTTTACGTAGATCCATTATTCTCTCTTCATAAGCTACTAAATCTTTTTCATTCCAGCGAAACCTATCTAATTCATCATATGCTAGCTTTATTATTGGCGATTCCTTTGCTATTTTCTTTAAATCTTCATCTGTAGTTTCTTCTGCGTATTTAAAAAAGAAACACCACCTTTCTATTGTGCTTTCTAACAGCTCTACTTTATTTTTTGCAAATTTAGGTAATTCAATAAAGATAAATTGCAGATCTTTTAAGTAGTGTCCATTGGTTTTTATATCTCGTATATTATGAGTAGAAATATAATCAACTTCTTCAGAGAGTAAGTTACAATTAGAAATAGCAATAAAGAAGACTTTCTTTAAATCAATGTAATTTCCAGATTTATCTAATTGCTTTGAATAAGCCTTAGCAGCGTATAGTTGAGCACGTTTTTCAAAGCCTTTATCACGAGCAAGCTGCATTTCGATGACAAATCTATTACCAATAGAATCTTTACAAAGGACATCAACAATACTTTGTTTATCAGAGGCAATCTCAGGGTCCATGATAGTGCTTAAGAATTCAATTTCTTTTATTTCATTACTTCCAGAAAATCCTAAGATGTCGTTCAAAAAGTGGATAAGAATATTTTTATTTTTTTCCGTTCCAAAGATTTTTTTGAAACATAAATCATTGCGAGGATCAAGAAATTTAGAAATGGCCATAATATTCAGAGCTAAAGATCGGTAATTATACACTATTCTACACAAATATTCAATCTTTTTACGTCTGAAACCTTGTTTATTAAGCTTCAAATGTAAAAAGTGACTTTTATGGAGTGGCGTGTCAGATAAACAAATTCAAAAGAGTCTCTTCTTAATTTCTCTGCCACTCCATTTCATTTAAGCGTAAGCCTCTAAACAATAACCTCTTTATTAGCTACAACTTTTGCATCACTGCTTTCAAGTGCACTTGAGGGTTTACTAGCACAATATGTAACTACAGCTGCTATCAGGCAATAACCTGCTATTATTCCTGTTGTTAATAAACTAGCTTGGAAAACAAAATGTGCAATTAGTGCAGCAGGTATCGCAATCGTTGCTAATGTTATGGCTATAATAGTCCTTTGCGTACTTTGTGTTATAGTAGTATTTCTATTACCTGAGTTATTAAGCTGTCTTTTATTAGTTTTAGTATCATTTTGTTCAGTTTCTTCGTTGATTACTGGAGGTGATGTTATTAATGCTGGTGAATTGTGATAATTACTGTTACCACTTTCTGGTAGATAAAGATTTTCAGTACCAGATGCCAATAGTAGGGTATCATCTTTGTTATCTGAATTAGTAAGCTGCTTGTTATTGTCCTGAATGCTGTTTTTTTGTTCTAAAGTTGGTGTTTTAACATTTTCACCTGTAACAACTACATTATTAAAGTTGCTATTGAATGCTGAAGGTAGAACTTCTGGCTGTGGACCTTGTTGATTACCTTTAACTTCTAAGTTATCCTCGCCATTTTCTACGGTTACTACAAGTTTTTCCTCAACATATTTAGTTGTATGCACATTGCTGACATCTGAAACTGAATTTTTTGGTTGTAATACTTGCTGAACATTTTTAAAAATCGTGCGTTTTTTTGGATTTGGTAGTCTTACTTTTCTGTCTAAAGGCGAGCTTTCTTCTGCTATCCCTACTTGATTAGGTAAAGCAACATTTTTTACTACTGGAGTAGTATTAACTTTCTTGCTAGGAGTTTGTATCCCAGAATTTCTTATATTGTCTTGCAATAATTTTGCTCTATCATTTAATTCTTGTATCTTAGGAATTAATATATCAACTTCTTGGTTGACAATTATACCCTTCAATAATTCTAGTTTGTGTTGCTTCAGTTCCTCAGCGTATACATTACCATAACCTTCCATTGACTTTATTGTTCCCTCTAACTTCACCGCAATAGGAACGAATAATGTGCTAGCATGCTGAATTTGATATTCATTAAATTGATTAAGCACTGTTGTGACCTGATCTAGTCTTTTCAATATACTATCTATAGCCTTCTCATTATTAATCTCATTATTGAGATGATTATATTCCTTTTCAATATCATTTATTACTTTAGAGTATCTCGATAAACACAGCGTACATGCAGACACAAACTGTTTATAAGATTTCTTACCTGATTATCGTTTATATTCATAAATCGCAGGTGTAATGTCATCAACAAATGTATTATCTAAATCAGGCATAAAAAATAACCCCCTATTTCTTTCAATGGAACAAAAACTTATTCTAATATAAATTTTTTTGAGGCTGGAAGTCAAATGATAGAAACATCAGACTATTCTGTGCAAGTAGATTGAAAGACAATTTTTAGTAAAAATATCCCCTTTTCTAGCATCAAGTAAAATTCACTTATTTACTTTTCCTAAAATCGCAAAAAGGTACGTACCTTAGTGAGAACAATTTAAATAAAAGCAACGTTGTAAAAATAAAAGCGCAAAATTGTTGCAACAAAGTTAGGCAAACTAGTTCATATATAAATTTAGCAAAAAGCAGCTAATATAGCTAGTTTCAGCGAATAGCAAAATCACTATAATAAAAAGTTCGAACGTATCACTTGGTAGACCATGCCATCCCAAAACAAACTCTTCTCAAGCTAGCTGGTTTCGGTTGCTAGAAATGGTTGTGTTGCTCAAGTTTTTAATGGTATACGTTACTGAATTAATGGCAGTTCATTTTTGACATATAAACTCTCAGTAATCCTCATCTACCAGGAAGATCATCTGCAGAACCATACGCGTCAAGTTAAAGCAAATTTAGAGAAGTTAAGGTGGATACCCTAGTTTTTCTGTACTTGTCTTTTAATGAAAATTGCGACCAAGTTATGGTAAGCTTTTTGAGAAAAATATTTAAGCCTTTAATTTTATTATTTAGTGCTAAAAATAACTCTCTAACCCGTCTTTTTAGCTCAATAAATGCCTTTGTTAAGCTAAGCTCCGTATTTTTTTTCAGTTCTGTGCAACCCACTATTCCATGAAATATAAGAATTGCACACAATTTGGCATATAGCTCACATAATACTCTGTATGGCTTTCCTCTCAGCTTATCAAGCCTTATATTACTCTTATATAATTTGAACAATAATTCAATTTGCCATCTTATTCGGTAAACTACTAGTATTTGCTCAGCATTAATCTTACTTTTTGGAACATTAGTTATAAATATCGACCAATTTAGTAACTTTTGGTTCCTTTGAGAAGATGTGTATCCATGTGATCTTGCTAACCTATTAGCCTTTCTTCTTCTAGCCATAGCTTGTTCTTCAGTTAGTTTTTTAAATATAATTCTTACTTTAACCCTTGTCTCTTTTCCTAACAATACCTCCTGTTCTAGAAAAGATCGATCTCCCAAATGTTCTAGTAAATCTATTTTTTGACCTGTCTCTATATCATATATGTTAGTATCGGATTTATAACGACTTATGAAATAAGCTCCTATTTCATTGATTTGTTTAAAAGAACTTGGCACAAAATAACCCAAATCAGATATTAGTAAATCGTTGTTCGATATATTGCTTAAATGGCTTCTATAACCCTGATCTGACCTTATTCCTTCAGTTATATTAAGCTGGTCTAATGTCTGATTTAGGTAGTCAAAAACTAATTGTAACTTTATTCCAGACTTAGTATTGCTTTCATAACCACTGTAGCTGGTACCATAACCTTTATACATGTCTTCCATACTGTTAGGTAAGCTAATATAGCTGCTGTCTAATAATTTAACACCTCCAAAGTGCTTCAAGATTCTGCAATCAACTTGTAAGGTATTTTTAAGTAACGTTAAAGATTCATTATACATTCTTTTCATGAATTCCACTGCTTCCTTGGTAAATCTAAAGTCCAGACCTTGTTTTGTTATATTTATCGAGTCTTCATTCAATAATTGACACACTGTCTCTATACTACAATTATCAACCCCTATATTACCCAAAACGATGGCTTTTATGAACGACGAGCCTTTTAGCTTCCTCTTTCTTTTTATGAACCCTGTTGTAGCTGAGATTTTATCTGCTTTTTCATTAAAAAATTCTTTGAGCTTTTTTGAGATGCAAACTATTCTTTTCATTGTATAAGTTCTCCGTTTTCTTTGTTAAATTTAAGAGAACTTATATCTTCTTTTTCTCTTCCTTACACTAAGTTTATTACCACAGTTCCTTAACTTGACGCGTATGATCTGCAGAACTGTGTCCTAAGTTGTCCTTTATACGAAGAACATCCTTAACTGATATAAGAGTATCTGGCCTCTGTGCACGATCATTCCATATGGCATACGATAAAACTACTGTGTCTCCATCGGTAATACGCTTATAACTTCTACAATGCATATAATCATCTAGTTGGTTATTTGCTTCCCGCTTTTTACGCTGTAATTCACCAGCACCAGCAAACTTCAACTCTATTCCTATTGGGTGAACACCATCTCTACTGTCTGGAGACCGTAATAATACCAGATCTAATCTCTCTCCTCCTCCCAGTTGAAATTCAATAATTACCCTAGCTGGATTATCACAAGCGTAAAATAATCCATGCAGTATGGAATGAAATCCAGCCTCTCTAGCGTTATCCCTATTTACTATCCACCTTAACGGAAATAGCACATTAGAAATTGCTTGAAACATTTGTGCATGACGATTTTGTACTTGCCAACCAGTATTCATCATTATATCTGCAATGCTGTGCACGTTACTGACACCACCTATCTGTGAAAATTCACCTAGAAAAGATCCACCTACTTTACTTTGTAAATAGAGGGCAGGTGAGTGAAATGGTGTTACACCAACAGTTAAACCAAGATCATCCTCAGCTCTTCTTGCCGGATCCAATTCACATACTACTTCATACACTCTAGTGTCTGGCCAATGTGATAGATCTAGACCTTGCTCTGGAAACTGGTGAGTTGCTAACATATGACGTACATTAAGTACAATAACTCTTTTCTCTCTTCCTAATGATGCATATAAAACCATAGTTAAGTCACGATCTCCGACATTTACCTGTGTGATCCCTCCTTGCGGATCTAGCATTTTATCGTCATCATGATAGTGGAATAAGTGTTTGGTTACATCTACCCAATTTCCTCTTGTTAACATAATCCTTTTTTTTGCAAATGCGGTATTTCCAAAGGTAAACCCAGTTGTGTAGAGGAATATTCTCCTATCTCTAGCACTAACACCACCCCTATTTCTAACACCAGGTACAGCAGGTACACCGAAGGCTGGATATAGTAAATAGTCTCTAACGCTCTCTTGAATTCTGACCACAGACCCATTAAATAGCCTTTCCATTAAAGAAGATTCTCTTTCCAAGAAGATTGTTTTGATCATCTAGGAGTGGAAGCCATATATTGTAATCGAAATAAGGAAGGTATTCGTAAAATAAAAGTGCTAATTAAACGTCCTGACACTACGTACTCTTTAGGTGCAGATGGAGCATTAACTCAGCAAATTGCTTCTATAGAAATACGTGATCAGGACGTTACTTCCTTTAGCATAGGCGATTATATCAAGATTGAAAAAAGGTTCTACAAGATTTTTGAACCACCGTTAAAAGATTCTTCGAGTGAAATATGGAAAATTGAGGCAATAGAAAGTGTTTGATTAGTAACAATATTAATGAAATAATCTGCAATATTGAAAGAAAAGAGCAGAAAATAAAACTTGCAGCTATAAAAGCGCTGAACAAAACAGCAATATGGCTAAAATCAAAAGCAGCTAAGGAAATCAGTGAGGAAAAGAAGATAAAATTAAGTTTGATAAGAAAGAGATTAAGAATTTTTAAGGCGAAAACTAGCAGATTAGAAGTGTTAATTAGAGCAAATCTCTATGACATTAGAGCATCGGCAATTGGCAAAATACAAAAAACAAGAAGAGGATCGAAAGTAGGAAAGCATGAGTTTATAGGAGGATTTGCAGCAGTTATGCCAAAAGGAAATAGCGGTATGTTTAAACGTGAAGGAAGGGCAGCATTGCCAATAAAGGAAGTTAAGTTGCCATTAGAACCTGAGGCTTCAAGGATAATAGGGAATCTTGTTAATTATGAAGTTGAAAAGGTATTTGAAAAATATTTTATACATTACATGAGTTAAATTATATGCATGACAAAGTTCTGGAAAGATTTACATCAAGCAATTTGCAGCACACTGAAGGAAGAAATACCGGCTATACAGACATGTGAAATTTATCCAGCAATAAGAAAAGAATTATTAGCGCCAGCGGTATTTGTAGAGCTTGTGAGTTTAGAATCGGGAAAAGATCCTGGAACAGAAGAATTAGCGCTAAAAGCAAGATTTGAAGCAAGGGTTGTAGTTGATGGAACAGTCGAGGATTCCTCGGTAGTTGTTAGAACATTAGCTACAGAAGTAGCAAGAGTAGTAAATAAAAATACTTGGAACGTGAAGAGTGTTTCACCAGGAGAATTTATCTCTGCGGAAATTGACGGATTTAGGCCAGAATTGGATGCGTATTTAGTGTGGTTAGTGGAGTGGACTCATGAAGTGCATGCGGGTAAATCAGTATGGTCAACTGGCATAATGCCACATGTTATTGAGATAGGTGAAGTGCATGTTAGACCATAGTTTTGCAATTTCAGAGCTAAATAGAAAAGTAGCGAATATCATTCGTATAGGCCTAGTTAAAGAAATAGACTATGAAAAAGCAAAAGTAAGAGTGAAAATAGGAGAATTTTTAACAGATTATTTACCATGGATAACAAGCAAAGCAGGAAAAGATAGAGATTGGTCTCCTCCAGATATTGATGAGCAGGTTATGGTATTTTCTCCTCTTAGTGAATTATCATTAGGAGTAGTGTTAGGAGGGATATACCAGGAAAAATACCCTGCACCAGAGAATAAAAAAGAAATAAATAGTGTGAAGTTTCAGGATGGAACAAGATTGTTATATGATAAGGGAAAACATCATTTAGAGATTGAAGTAGTAGACAAAATAACACTGAAAGCTGGGGGATCAAGTATAGAAATGACAAAAAGTGGAATAAAACTGAAAACAGAAAGGATCGACTTAAATTGAACAAAGGAATAGTGAGGTTAGGAGACTACTGTGGAGAAGCTATACCACATTTCTGCATTAGCGGAAGTAATAATGTTTTTGTAAACGGTAAGTCAATATGTAGACAAGGAGAAAGTTTTAGTGAAGGAAAAGTAATGATTCAAGGATCAAAAACAGTGTTTGCAAATGGTCTTAGTGTAGGAAGAGTAGGAGATATAGTTTCATGTGGTTTTAAAGTAATAAAAGGCAGTGAAAGCGTTTTTGCAAAATAGAAATGAAGGGTATGGATGCTAAAACAGGAAAAGCGTTAGAAGGAATAGAGCACTTAAAGCAATCGATAATTGATATACTGACCACTCCAGTAAACAGTAGAATAATGAGGAGAGATTATGGGTCAAGATTATTTGAATTGGTGGATAAGCCAATAAATAGAGATTTAACACTTGAGATATATGCAGCAACTGCAGAAGCTTTGGAAAAATGGGAAAAGAGGTTGAAACTGGAAAAAGTAAAGATGACAGAGGTGAAAGAAGGAAAAGTAACGCTTGACCTAGAAGGATTATACGTACCAAGTGGGAAAAACATTCGCTTTGATGGAGTCGTAGTATAAAGATGCAGCAGACTAACATTATTGAGCCACTGAACTTCGAAGAAATTCTGTCTCGGATGAGGGAAGAGTTGGTGAAGCGTGACGCAAGTTTTACAGCATTAGTTGAAAGTGATCCGGCGATAAAGATTTTAGAAGTAGCAGCATGGAGAGAACTTTTGCTTAGAGAAAGAATAAATGAAGCAGTAAAGAGTAATTTACTTAAATTTGCGACAGGAGAAGATCTTGATAATTTGGCTGAGTTTTATGGAGTAGAGAGGCAGAAAGAAGAAGAGGATGAAAGATTTAGAAAGAGGGTAAAAATAAAAATAGTAGGTTGGTCACCTGGTGGGAAAGAATATTACCGCTATCATGCACTATCAGCTGACATTCGTGTTAAAGATACATTAGTTGAATCTCTTGTTCCTGGGAGCGTACAGGTCTCAATATTGTCCGTAGATGGAGTGCCTTCAGAAGAATTACTTAATATCGTAAGGAAAAAAGTTACTCAAGATGATGTTCGAATGCTAACTGATGCAGTTACGGTTATCGGCTGCAATATTATTTCGATGGGTATTCATGCTAAAATTATAGCACTATCAGAAGACACTATTGAGATAGCAAAAAAGCAATTCGTTGAAAAATTTGAATTAGCAAAAGGTTTGGGCTGGAATGTAACAAGGTCTTGGATAATTGCTAATCTTTTCATTGAAGGAATAAGTAATATTGAGCTGACAGAACCAAAGGAAGATATTGTTGTTAGAGGAAATGAGTGTGTTACCTTGAGAAATTTAAGCTTAAATGTATAGTGTTAGAAAAGATATAAATAAGTAATGGGCTCAGAATTAGAAGATATAAAATTGCTGTTACAGAAATTTGCTAGTTTATCACAGAAAAAACATACTTTATGTTATAAGGTTAATGTTGGTGATTATGCAGAGCACGACAAATTTATAGGTGTGAGTGTACCTATTTTACGAAAGATTGCTAAAGATTTTATAAACTTACCCCTTGAAGGTATAACAAACCTTGTTAAATCTCCTATTAATGAAGAAAGACTACTTGCTTTACTAATGCTAATCAATCAATACGAACGAGGAGATAAACAGTTAAAAAATGAGATCTACAAGTTTTATATGTATAACTTGAAATATGTGAACAATTGGAATTTAGTTGATTCTTCAGCTCATTTGATTGCTGGTGCTCATCTATATAACAAAGATAAAGAAGTTCTGGTGAGTTTGGCAAAATCAGAGATAGTGTGGGAGCGGCGTATTGCAATCATACGCGTCAAGTTAAGGAACTGTGGTAATAAACTTAGTGTAAGGAAGAGAAAAAGAAGATATAAGTTCTCTTAAATTTAACAAAGAAAACGGAGAACTTATACAATGAAAAGAATAGTTTGCATCTCAAAAAAGCTCAAAGAATTTTTTAATGAAAAAGCAGATAAAATCTCAGCTACAACAGGGTTCATAAAAAGAAAGAGGAAGCTAAAAGGCTCGTCGTTCATAAAAGCCATCGTTTTGGGTAATATAGGGGTTGATAATTGTAGTATAGAGACAGTGTGTCAATTATTGAATGAAGACTCGATAAATATAACAAAACAAGGTCTGGACTTTAGATTTACCAAGGAAGCAGTGGAATTCATGAAAAGAATGTATAATGAATCTTTAACGTTACTTAAAAATACCTTACAAGTTGATTGCAGAATCTTGAAGCACTTTGGAGGTGTTAAATTATTAGACAGCAGCTATATTAGCTTACCTAACAGTATGGAAGACATGTATAAAGGTTATGGTACCAGCTACAGTGGTTATGAAAGCAATACTAAGTCTGGAATAAAGTTACAATTAGTTTTTGACTACCTAAATCAGACATTAGACCAGCTTAATATAACTGAAGGAATAAGGTCAGATCAGGGTTATAGAAGCCATTTAAGCAATATATCGAACAACGATTTACTAATATCTGATTTGGGTTATTTTGTGCCAAGTTCTTTTAAACAAATCAATGAAATAGGAGCTTATTTCATAAGTCGTTATAAATCCGATACTAACATATATGATATAGAGACAGGTCAAAAAATAGATTTACTAGAACATTTGGGAGATCGATCTTTTCTAGAACAGGAGGTATTGTTAGGAAAAGAGACAAGGGTTAAAGTAAGAATTATATTTAAAAAACTAACTGAAGAACAAGCTATGGCTAGAAGAAGAAAGGCTAATAGGTTAGCAAGATCACATGGATACACATCTTCTCAAAGGAACCAAAAGTTACTAAATTGGTCGATATTTATAACTAATGTTCCAAAAAGTAAGATTAATGCTGAGCAAATACTAGTAGTTTACCGAATAAGATGGCAAATTGAATTATTGTTCAAATTATATAAGAGTAATATAAGGCTTGATAAGCTGAGAGGAAAGCCATACAGAGTATTATGTGAGCTATATGCCAAATTGTGTGCAATTCTTATATTTCATGGAATAGTGGGTTGCACAGAACTGAAAAAAAATACGGAGCTTAGCTTAACAAAGGCATTTATTGAGCTAAAAAGACGGGTTAGAGAGTTATTTTTAGCACTAAATAATAAAATTAAAGGCTTAAATATTTTTCTCAAAAAGCTTACCATAACTTGGTCGCAATTTTCATTAAAAGACAAGTACAGAAAAACTAGGGTATCCACCTTAACTTCTCTAAATTTGCTTTAACTTGACGCGTATGGGCGTATTGCAATTGTGTCAACTCTAGACTTTATCCGTAAAGGTAAATTTAAATGGACGCTTAAGATTGCTGAGATTTTGTTAAAGGATACACATGACTTAATCCATAAAGCGGTTGGTTGGATGCTAAGAGAAGTTGGTAAAAGAAATAAGGAAGTGCTTGTGGTATTTCTTGATCGATATGCTGCCTGTATGCCAAGAACGATGTTGAGGTATGCAATTGAAAAGTTGCCTAAAAATGAAAGGAAAAGTTATCTTAACACTAGGTAAAAAAAGAATGCTGCTGCCACCAAATTCCACTAAACAAGAAAGAGATATAGTAGATAGCCTCGATTACAAAGTTGATCCGAGCTGCATTAGGGGATTTAAGTTCAGTTTTAAAGAGGAAGTATTACCATGGTTAATTGGAGAATATGGCTTAGAAGAAATACTACGCTGGGTAAAAGACAAAAGAAAAGCTGTAGTAGAAGGAGTGAAATTTCAAAGACTGAGAGGAACCCCAGAATCACTCAAAATAGCACTAAAATGGGCAAATATAGAAGATATTACAATTATCGAAGAACCACCTGGAAAACATTTTTTTGAGCTGCAAATTGGAATAAAGGATGTGCCAAATGACTTTTTTGTAGATGCAGTTGTAGAATTGGCAAAGCTGTCATTACCAGCAAGATCAAGGCTAATGAGGATTTTCAATGATCACTACAATGTTGACAGGTTTATTTTAGATGAAAGCTTTTTTGGAAGTTTGTTATCGGATTACTCAGGGATAAAAATTGAAAAAGATGGACCAGTATTATCGTTTGGAAGAGTAAATTTTTTCAGGTTTAGTGGTACACCAATTAAGGTTATAGGGAGTTATCTACGCAACCATTATGAGCAAGCATTTAGTAATGATGTATATCGATTAGATGTAGCAGTACTTGGAGAAACAGAGCCTCACACAAAGGATTACAAAGGCATTTATGAAAGAAGTCATCAGTGGTATAACTTAAAAGCCCTGTATCCTCTAACTCAAAGCTTATTACCATCGATTAAATTTGCAAAAGCGCAGATTGTACTGTCAGATAGCTGGAAATTAGGAGAAATAAATAGCTGTTTTCCGGTTGGTAGAATAGAAGAAGAAGGAAATAAATTTGTATTGGGAAACGATAAACTTTCAGGGCAACGTTGGAATTTAAAACACAAGCCAATTTTAGAAAGGTTTAGCGTTACTCACCACTACAAAATAGAAAACTATACAGATCAGAAGATTACAAAATATGGTTTGGCAGAACACAACGTTTACTATAAAAATGATTTAGAGCAAAAAGACTCAATACACGAATTAGAAAATTACATTTTAGTATTTTACCCGGGAGTACTGAAGTGGCATGAACATCGACATTTGCACAGAAGTTGGAAAGATAGTCGAATAATATCTCTAATAAGTTAAGTACTTATATTTAGATACTCATATACTATATTAATAATAGGTAAAAGTGTATGAAATAAAAAGAAAAGGACTTGCTTTCTCATGCTAAAAAGGACATGACTTGAATAGCAGCAGGTAAATATAAGAAATTTGTCTGGCGCTGGAAAAGCTAATTTTGTGAGGTATGAAATGAGTTTTAGCAAGAGTAAGTTTTTTAAAGAAGTATCAAATAACGGGTTTAAAAACATTAATAAAAAAAATGAAGAAGGAGAGACGATCTTGCACCAAGCAGTAGAAATCTCCGATTACAAAACAGTGAGATTATTAATAAAAAAAGGGGCAGAGGTTAATGCAAGAGATAAAAATGGTTATACACCTCTGCACTGTGCAGTATTCGCAAAAAGTTTAGAAAATGTAAAAGTGCTGCTAAGGTCGGGAGCAGAAGTAAATGCCACTCAATATGTCACTGGATGTACGCCACTGCACTCTGCGTGCAAAATAGGAGGAGTTGAAATAATAAAAGAGCTAGTAAAAGCAGGGGCTGAGGTTAATCAACTGAATAAATATGGTGCAACACCAATGTATTACATCTGGGAAAGTGAAAAGTATCGTCTATGTGATAGCAAAGAGAGTGAAAAGGCAAGTAAATTTTTGAGAGAAAAAGGTGGAGTAACAAAAAGTAGAGAACTGACGTGCTATGGAATAGAGGGGCTAGTGGGAGAAATAGCAGACATGTTGAATGGAAGCTACATGCCGGAGCTAAAAATAATAGAGATAGAAGAAATAAGAAAGAGAGACAAATCACTAATAAAGGAAGAATGTGAAAATTTAGCAAGCAAGATAATAAGCAAAGTGAATGAAATGATAGATGAGGTGGTGAGAATGAAGGTTTAAAAGAGGGATTTAAATTTAAAGAAAAGGTGAGGTGGATTATGGTAAAGCTTGGTAAGAAAGAGAAATCTCTATTAGAGAGCTCATTTAAAAAGAAAGAGACGAAAAGGGAACTACATTATGCAGTAGACGCAAAAACAGTGAGGTTATTAGTCGAAAAAGGAGCGAATGTGAATGCAGCAGATGTAGAAGGACACACAGCACTGCACCTAGCAGTAACGGAGAAACGTCTAGAAATCGTGAGAGAATTGATAAAGTCAGGAGGGAATGTAAATGCGGAAGAATATGGAAGTAAATGCACTCCATTGCACCTTGCATGTATGGTAGGGAAAGTGGAAATAGTAAAAGAGTTAGTGGAAGCAGGAGCAGAAATAGAGCAAGAAGATAAGTTCGGAATGACAGCGATGGATTATGCGAAAACCAGTAAAGAAGTAACTGAAGTATTGAAGAAAGAAATAGACAGAATTGAGAAGCTATTTATGAAGGGCTAAAAATATGGAGAAGGAAATGGAAAAGAAAGTAATGAATTTAGAGAGAAAACCTTTGAGTGAGCTGAGAAAAACGTGGAAGAAGGTATTTGGGGAAGAGGCACCTAAACATTCAAAGAAATATCTGATACCTAGATTAGCATATAGAATGCAGGAGGAAGCGTATGGAAAAATGTCAAGAAAAGGAGCAAAAAGACTAGAATATCTGGCAGATCGGCTAGAAAAGGGAAAAAGAATAAGTAGCGATAAATTACCAGTAGAAGGGACAGAATTAATACTAGAGAGAGGTGAGGAAACGCATGCAGTAATGGTAACAGATAAGGGTTTAATCTACAGAGAAGAGTTTTATACATCATTGTCAGGAGTAGCAGGAAAAATAATGGGAATGAGTTACAACGGACCTTTATTATTTGGAATGCGTGATAAAAGTGGAAATTGAGGAGAGAGAATGCTAAAAGAGGTAAGGTGTGCGATATATACAAGAAAATCAAATGAAGATGGTCTAGAGCAAAAGTTTAATAGCCTTGATGCGCAGCGAGTAGCATGTGAAAAGTACATAAAGAGCAAAGAAGGCTGGGTAGCATTGGCCAAAAGGTACGATGATGGAGGTTTCTCAGGAAAGAATTTAGAAAGACCAGCAATAAAGGAATTGTTTAAAGATGTAAAAAAAGGAGAGGTAGATTGTGTAGTAGTGTACACACTAGACAGACTATCAAGAGAAACAAAAGACAGCATTGAAGTAACATCATTTTTTAGAAGGCACCGAGTAAATTTTGTAGCAGTAACACAAATATTTGATAATAATACGCCAATGGGAAAGTTCGTACAAACAGTGTTATCAGGAGCAGCACAACTAGAAAGGGAAATGATAGTCGAGAGAGTAAAAAATAAAATAGCAACATCAAAGGAACAAGGTTTATGGATGGGAGGAACTTTGCCGCTTGGATATGATGTAAAAGATAAAGAATTAATAATAAATGAGAAAGAAGCAAAGACGGTGAAACATATATTTGAGAGGTATATGGAGCTGAGATCAATGGCAGAATTGGCAAGGGAGTTAAATAGTCAAGGCTACCGAACAAAATCAGATATTTTTAAAAAAGCAACGGTGAGAAGAATAATAACAAATCCAATATATATGGGAAAAATCAGACATTATGAGAAAGAATATGAAGGAAAACATGAGGCGATAATAGAGGAAGAAAAATGGCAAAAAGCGCAGGAATTGATAAAGAATCAACCATATAGAAAAGCAAAATATGAGGAAGCATTGCTTAGGGGAATAATTAAGTGCAAGAGCTGTAGTGTAAATATGACGCTGACATACTCAAAAAAAGAAAATAAAAGGTACCGATATTACGTATGCAATAACCATTTAAGGGGAAAAGGTTGTGAATCAATAAACAGAACTATAGTAGCGGGAGAGGTGGAAAAAGAAGTAATGAAGAGAGCAGAGCACCTATACAAAAATTGGCAAGAAAAAGCGGAAGAATGGGAAGAGTTAAGCTTCGGAAAACAGAAGGAAGTAGTGAGGAAATTAATAAAGGGAGTAATGGTAAAAGGAGAGGGGATAGAAGTATGTTCTGAATCAGAGGAAAAATTTATATCAATAAAGAAGAAAGGAAACAAATGCACAGTAGTAGAGCCAGAGGGGAAAACAAACAATGCATTACTGAAAGCAGTGGTAAGAGCCCATTCCTGGAAACGGCAACTAGAAGAGAGAAAATACGAAAGTGTGAAGGAGCTGAGTGCCAAAATTAATATAGGTACAAGACGTATACAGCAAATTTTAAGGTTGAATTATTTAGCTCCGAAGATTAAAGAAGATATAGTAAATGGGAGACAGCCAAGAGGTTTGAAGTTAGTTGATTTGAGAGAAATACCAATGCTGTGGAGTGACCAACTAGAGAAATTTTATGGATTAGCATCGTAACGTTTATAAAAGTAACAAAAAGAAATGACAATCAAAAAAGAAGATACTTCTGTTTATTAAAAATTTATGCAAAAAAAAAGTTGTTGATTTGTGGTTTAATGATAGTTAAGGTATGCTTGTTGTATAGCTAGAGAGGTAGTATGCCTAATTTTTTTGACAAGCAATTTAGTGAACAGGTAAAAGAAGCGATAGATAGAAATGATCCTAAGTTACTGCAGATATTATTGAGCACTAAATATTGTCAATTATGGGAAGATTGGCTTACTCACTCCATACTTTCTTATAAAGTTATTGGGATAACTCAAACTTTAAAATATCAATTGCCCATTAATATAATTGCTGCACAAAAGCAAGTTTTAGACAAAAACTTCGGCCGTCTTATACATGGCAGGTTACCTAACAGAAGTAACGTTGCACAACCTGATGAACTTTTAGACGTAAGAGCAAGTAATTATGATGTAGAAAAAGTAAATAAAGAATTAGAAAATGTGGAGCGGGAAATACTGCAAAGATATAAGCCTTTTAGGCATGAAACTGTAGAAAATAAATATCAAGTATTCAACGTGCAAGACATGTTTGATCCAGCAGGAAGATTTGTTTATTCTTATGATGGCGATGATTATACAGAAGGAAATAAGTGTTTAAGGGAAATTACAGAAACGTTTAAGAGCAATCTTGCTTTGCAGCCAGTATTAAAGTTAGATGTATCCGATCATTATAATAAAGTATATGGTGATATGTATACAAAGATTACTCAAGAGTATCAGTTGAGAATTAGAAATGGTCAGGCAATTCGTCTTTTATATGAAGGTAATGAATCACTAATAAAAAAGCTTGATGGTTTAAGGGATGGTGATGATAAATTAAGGTCGATATTAACCAGTATTAGTAAAGAAGTAGTGAAAGGAATACGTAATGGTGAATTTATTGAGGAAGTTTATGATAAACTAATTGATAACGTACTCAATGCTGCAATTGAAGAAGGATGCCATCCTTTATATCAAGAATTCAACAACATAGAAGGAGATAAGGAGCAAAAGATTGGAATAATAAAAGAAAGAATAAAGGGAGAGGTCAAGAAAAATAATCGTCATGAACTTTTGAAAGAGTATATGGAGTATGCTGCTGATAAAGATCAACCTAGTATGCATATCATAAGTGTGTTGATAGTCAACGGTGCATCTTTATTAGCAAGTTGTATTATAGATCCAAGAACAAATCAATCAATTACAGTAAAGGAGAGATTGCAAAAATTGGGGGGAGAATATAAAGCTCTAATAGATAAATCGATTTTTACAGTAATGAGAAAGGTCCACAAATTGCTATTTGATTTTTCGATTGTAGGAAAGGAAGAAGTAGATTTACTTAAACTAGTATCAGAAACTCCTTCTGAGGACGGTTCTTTTGTAAAAAGTGGGGAGAAGATGCCATTGCTAAATGAGATAGGTGGTCAGGGTGAAAGAGAGTTTATGAGTCTATTGAAAAGTTGCATAGAAAATATTAATACTCGTAATACTTCATTTTTCGGTTCAATTGTAGAATTCTTTGTAGGTAAAGCTGAGCTATCTGAAAAAGATCGTGAAGAGGCATATGCTAAACTTTATGAGTGTATTGAGGTTGGTTACTTAGCAATAAGAACAGGATGTGATAGAGTAATAGTGGATTATATAAATGAGATAGAAGAGGAAGTAAGAAAATCTAACAATCCATACCTTAAGAGATTATACAAAAACTTTCTTACGATTTTATATGATTATAATGATCTGCCCAAATCAATGTATGTTGCTCAGTTTTGTAGATATGTTTCTCGTACAATAACCTGGAGTCCAGCATGGGAGAAAATATTAACAGGACCTGATTATCGTACAGATGTAGGTGAATGGTCAAAAAACAAGTTTGAAGAGGTAGAAAAAGCAGAGAGACGTGAAGAGAGTGTAAGACTAGCAGAGTCAGAAGCTAGCAACAGAGCGTCAGAACAAAGTAGAGAACAAGCGGTTCAGAGGGCAGAACAAGCGGCTCGAAGGGTAAGACAGTTGGAACAAGAATTGGAACAAAAGAACTTAGAGAAAAAAGCAGTTAAGGTTTGCGCTAGAAAATTAGCAGGACTTGATGAAGAACTACAAGGTGCAATAGGTGAGGAAGGTGAAGACAAAATTATAAAAGCAGCTATAAGTTGTACAAGAGGATCTCCAGACCAGGTAATAGATACAATAATAGAGGAAATAAAAATCAATAGAGAGCAAATAATAAAAGAAGGAAGAGTAAGTGCTGAGATAATTGAGGTAGGAGTAAGAGGTTTCTCAAATCAAGGTACTTCGCTTAGTGATGTAAATGTAAGCCAAGGTGCAAGTGCAGGAATTGGAAGAAATTAATGGAACCAATTTTTCCTGAATATACATTTGGTAGTGTTAGTTTATCTGTGTGGCAAAACAATATAATTAGGCGATTTTCTGAGCATAGGAAATATCGGGTACTTTTATGGGAGTTTGGTCCTAGTTTATTTGAGTATCTGTGCAAACAAAAGGGTTTTGATTCTAAGGTGCTACTACAAAAGAATAAAAATGGTGAGGTATCAGAAAATGAATACCTGATGTTACTTGAAGCATTTGGTGAAATGAGAGTTTATTGGTGGTGGCCATGGAGCAAAAAAATCAAAGATGTTGAGCTAACTAAAGAACAGTGTGAAAGAGCGATAAATTACGATAGCTACTCTTTTTTGCAGAGATTAGTGCTTAGTGTATTTACAAATGTGATAGTACATCAATGGCATATTGTTCAATATGGATATATTTATAATTATCAACAGCTAACAAAGGAGGGATACATGCTAGATGCTGGAAAAGATATGGGAAAAAAAATGTTAGGAGCAGGAGCTACGGCATTAGGTGCAGGAGTAACAATATGTGTAGCAGGAATTATAGCTGCAGGTTCTTCTTATCTTGCTGGTAGACATACTGCAGAAGTAGGAACGCTAGCAATAGCAGATAAGTTTAGTAGTCTGATTAGGGCAGTTATTTTAAGTAATAACATTGATAATGATTCTAATACCACTTTAAACGAAGCACTGGAGTCATTTGAATTAAAATGGTTACTGATGAATCTTGATATAAGCCTGAAAGATGTAGAAGCGGGTAAAAAGAGTAAAGAAGAACATAATAGATATGCTAAGGATAGAATTAATGATGTTAAGAGACTGTCGTTAAAGTATCACCCAGATGTACAAGTAGGCATACAAAATGCAAATAGTGTTCAACAGAGAATTAATGCAGTACTGAAAGCACTAAATAATGTACATGATTATGTAATGAAAGAAAAGCAAGGGTATGGTTACATATATAGATTATTTGGAGAAATTTCAGTCAATCTAATTAATAGCGGTCAAGATTTATTTAAGATAATCAATATAGCTGCATGTAATAAGTTACATTATATAGCGTATTGGGAAGAAGGAAGGTTAATGGAATCAAGGAATCAATATTTGGAAGAAGTAAGAGAACACTATATAAAGCCATTAAAAAATAACTTAGGTTTTGTGAAAAAGATACTTGATGAGGAAATGTCTATAAGAGAAGCAAGAAACATTCTTGACTCAACAAAAGAGATAAGAAAGAAATTTGAACAACGTAATGAAGAGTATCAAAAATTCTATGAAGAGATTTGGATAGAAAATCTAAAATCGTTAAGTAAGGAATGTAAAAATTGTAAAGAGTTGGAGATAATAAAATTGGAAGTGGGTAAGTTATTAAAAGAAGGTGAAACACAATATAAAATATTAAAGAGTCACAAAAAAGATAAAGTACAACCTGATGAAGTATTTGTAGAGCCAATATTGGAGTATTCTGATTTGATAAATTCATACTACAAATTGATAATAAAATTGTGTGAGAATATAGAAAATTGTTTCCGTTGGGATAATAGTGATTTTTTTGAGCAACAGAAATTTGTGTTAGGAGCAGATGAAACTGAATTTACTGAAATAAGTAAGGAGTATATAAAAAAGCTCTCGTGTCAGGAATTATTCAAATTTGCAAACCTTATGGTAAATTATTATTATAATAAGGAAAATGGCAAAGGGTTACAAGAGGTGGTAGGTCAGTATTACAACGGTGGCAATCCAAAAAGGAGAGAAATAGGAAGTATATCAGTTTTTGCGCTAAATCAGTTAACAGAGTTGCTTGAAAAAAAGTTTGAGAAAAAAGAAACCTTTTTTGAAAAAGAAAAGAAAAGAACAAAAAAAGCAATAGAAGAATCAAATGATATAAGGAGGCGCATAGAAGAAATAGAAGTTAGAACTAGAGCATCAGAACAAAGTAGAGAACAAGCGGTTCAGAGGGCAGAACAAGCGGCTCGAAGGGTAAGACAGTTGGAACAAGAATTGGAACAAAAGAACTTAGAGAAAAAAGCAGTTAAGGTTTGCGCTAGAAAATTAGCAGGACTTGATGAAGAACTACAAGGTGCAATAGGTGAGGAAGGTGAAGACAAAATTATAAAAGCAGCTATAAGTTGTACAAGAGGATCTCCAGACCAGGTAATAGATACAATAATAGAGGAAATAAAAATCAATAGAGAGCAAATAATAAAAGAAGGAAGAGTAAGTGCTGAGATAATTGAGGTAGGAGTAAGAGGTTTCTCAAATCAAGGTACTTCGCTTAGTGATGTAAATGTAAGCCAAGGTGCAAGTGCAGGAATTGGGAAAGGCAGTGGGGCTGGTGTATAAGTTTTTTGAGTAGTTTTTTCAAGTATGCAAGGGGGAGCACTAGGTAGGAGATACAAGCTTTTTTATTGGTTGAATATTTTCAAAAGGTTATCTCATTTAGCATCACAAAAAATTCATTTATTGACTTCTTTACTTTTCTGAAAATCACAAAAAAGATCGTATATTTGTGAGAACAAGCCGCGTAAAAATAGGGTTATAAAAATAGAAGATTTAAATTATTTCCATAAGCTTAGGCAAAACAGTTCGTATGTAAATATGGATGAGATGGGCTAATGTGGCTAGTTTTAGCGTATAGCAAAATCGATATATAAAAAAGTTCGTACGAATCAAGCGGTAGACCATCCCATCTCAAAACAAAAAGCTCTCACCGCTCTTGGGTTTGAGTGGTAGAAATGGCTATCTTACTTGAGATCTTAATAATATATTTTGCTAAATTAATAATAATTTACTTGCGGAAAAGAATTTAGAAGTAGACAAAAGATCTTATATTGAGCCTGTTAAAGGGGTTCTATCGAAAACTATTTCAAGTCTAAAATTTTCTACAATATTGTTGGCCCTTTAATTTAACCAACAAGTAGCAAAATCTTTTATAGAGATTAATCCATTTTTTACTTTTTAGTAGACTTATTTATTAATGTTGAATTTTACATTTCTTATAATATTATTTACAGTCTCAATATCATTATTAAAAGAGCGATATACATTTTCTACTGAAGATACATCATCAGTAGTGTCTAAATATTTATAAGGACTTCCCATACGTGAATGAATGTCAAAGAAAACGCACTTGCCATCAATCATACCTCTGTACATATATGTATCATAAGCAGTACCTGCTGCACCTTCACCTGCATAAAGATATATAAAGTAATATCCATCTATCAATATTTTATCTGGTAACACTTTTCCTGCACTATTAACATGATGTTCATAATTCATACATGTTGGATAACTACTATAACATGTTTCTTCTGAAACATCACCCTTGCTAATTAGCATATCTCCTCTTATGCGATAGTGGTAGATATCAGACTTATCAATTTCGAATGAGACAACTTTTCTTGAGTCTTTTATGAGAGAGTCATTTTCGTAATGAGCTATCAGGGCAGTATTATCATCATCTATAATCCTGTTACCAGGTAGTGGTAGCTGCAAATCACTTTCTTGATCGTAAAACACATCCAGCTTTTCTTTTGCAAGAAGTGGCAAATGAAAAAAAAGAGCGAAAATAAAAATTCTAAATAAAGAAACACTATACACCTGCAAAACTATTGTGAAATAAGAAAACCTTTCTATTATCATATAGATTACTTTAATTCTCGTCTACTCTATTTACTGATATACGTTGAACCTATAGTTTTAAAAAATTTAAACTAAATTCCAAAATGTGTATAACTAATAAAAGACCTTATATAAGCTTATTAAGAGCCTTTTACTGAAAACCACTTTAGGTTAGAAAATTTTTCTAAAATAGTAATTGACAAGTTTTAAGGGTGGAGTACGATGTCAGAGTTGATATGGAATTTATAAATTATTATAGCTCTGTATCTTAATATGGTTTTATTTGTGAGGTAAGAATTATGGACTTGGATGACCTAACCAACTTAGCTTTCTCTATTATTAAGGATGACGATCCTTATAAAGAATCTAAACAACTTCAAATAAAAAATTGGGGGCGTGGGTACTTAGAGACTATTAATACCGGAAACCTTCCTTTTTTCCTTGACATATTGTCAGATGAAGAATGTTGGGAAAAAACCGATACAATACATGGTATCAAACTCAATAGAAGGGTAGTAGCTAAAAAGATGATTGAGCCAAAGAGTTGGAAAGGTACAAATAATCCGCTAGAGGACTTTTATCTTTACCAAATCGCATGTTGGTGTTGTTTAGAAGAGGATATAATCTCTCTATTTGAACATTTTAAACAGAAGCATAAAGCAAAGGATGGTGATTCAAATGCATTAAAGAAGTTAGCTAAAAGAATGAGTGGAAGTTGGTGTACAGACGCAATGATGCAATTTTGGTCACATTTCATTAGTGGATACATTTCAGAGTTAGATCTAAAAGGTCAGCATCCTTATGTCTTTGGTTTACACCGTGCAGCAATAAGTTCGAGGAGAAAACGTGTAGAAGCAGTAGAATTCTTTTGGAATAAGGTTAAGTCATTACTTGAGAGTGAGTTAAGTGCTCAGGAAAAAGACGAAGTTTTCATGAGAATTGCAGTGCATGCAGCAGGTGATAGTGGCTATCCTGATGTATTCGAGTTTTGTTTCAGTCAGATAAGTCCTGATAGATATTCAGAGTTTTTGAAGAGAGATTTGGAGAAAAATGGTTATTATGGATCTTTAGGTAGAATGTTAGAAATGTCTAACTTTGATCAATTTCAAAAGTTATTCGACTGCTTAAAGCCAAGTGATGTGGTGGTGGGTCGTTATTATTGTACCTGGTTAAGAAATATAAAAATTGGAAGTTGTTCTGGGCAGTATTTAAATGTAGGTGTGAAGCTTTTGATGCATATGTTGATGAAAGATGGGCTTGGTAGTCATCGTACCTCAGCATTAAATGAGGAGATGATGAACAATTCTACCTTTCAAGGAAGCTTGTTAGTACCCTTGGTTGAAAAAGGCTGTATGGAATCATTATGGATAATATTAGATAAAGCTAATTCTAGTCAAATCAAGGAATTTATGTCTTCTAGAAAAGCAAATTATATACGTTCTCTTTTAGAGCAAAGAGGTGATAATTCATTAAATAAATTTTTAGCCTATGGTAAGTCTGCTGATGAAGAACTTAATCCAAGAAAAATACCTGACCCAAGTGGTGATTTAGCTGAGGTAGAGATTAGTAAACAATCTTATGTGGGGTTAGGTGATCATTAAAATATTATATGTCTAAAAGGAGGGTTATATGCCTAAAAGAAAGCAAGGAGAAACACAAGATGGAGGAGTACAGGATTTTGAGTTAATACAGCTACTTATTCAAGAGGTATATTCTGGTAAGGGGGCTAGTACAAGTATTGCGCAAAGGGGCAAATTTGAGTCTTTTGAGGCAAGGTTTCAATCATATATTGACCAAATTCCATCATATTTACATTCAGTAAGCAAAGAAGGGTTTTTCCCTCATTTTTTCTTGGGGAGCTTTTCTATCTTGCCGGATACACAAATTGCAGAAAAATTAGGTATTAAAAAAGTTTATTTTCGTTTTAACACTGCAAAAACATTAAAGGTAGTTGTTGTTAAAAATAGTCAAATTAAAAGTGATGCAGATGCTATTAAAGGTATAGAACTATTTTCTATTTCAGAAGATGGTAATTCTGGTCATCAATTTACTTCTGGTGAACTGGAATATATATTAAAAGGAAATTTGCATCCTGATACTCAACAAAAGATCGGTACGGTACGAGGTATTAAAGATAGAATTAAAGGTAGGGTTAAATCTAAGTTAGTGCAAATCAACAAAAATGAAGAAAATATTTTTGTTGAAACACAAGATAAAGAAATACTTGACTCTGCTATTAGTCATAATTTTTACGAAATTAAAAAAGAAGAGGAAATATGGAAAGATCAAAATGATAGTACAAAAAGCAAGCCTGAAGATTATATAGCTGATTTAACTAATTCTGATGCAAGTAAAGTTGAAGAATCTTCCAAGAAAGTCATTGATAGAATCAGTAAAGTTCACTCAAAATACAAGGGTTCACTTGTTTACGCTAATCAAGCAAGAGAAGCAGCACATCATGGATTTATAGCAGGAGCTTTAGTAAATTTCCGCTATAGATATAACCTTAGAGTTTACTTAGAGCAATTTGCAGGAAGAGGTTACGCTGATATTGTTCTAGTGCCTCGTGGTAAGGAAAGATCATTGAATGCTGTTCCAATTATTATTGAATTAAAAGCAGGAACGGCTGCTGGTACAACGCCAGGTAATGCATTAGAGCAAGCAAAGGATTATGCAAAAGGGTTTCAGCCAAATACAATGCGTGTTTTGACCATTTCAGATAATGTGCTTTGTGTAGGGTTAAATTTGGACTCAACTGAAAGTGAAAAGTTTTCAATGCATATATCACCTCGTGAAGACAGAGAAATTGCTCCACCTACAATGCAAGCACTCTTGAAGGAAGCTTCAGACTGGGATGGAAGACAAGATACGATCACTAATGTTAAAGAAAAAATAAAGCAGCCACTAGAACGTATTTATCATACATTTCCTGGTACACCAGAGAAAGGAGGTAATTACTTTAGTAGATTCATGTTAGGGCAACTTCTTCTCGCTGATAAGTTTGTAGATATTGATTTAGAGAAATCTGTATTTTTATATAATGAGTACCCACTTGCCGCTTCTACAAGATCGGGTCCACAATCAACTGAAAGGCCTGTGACAACATTTATGCTGACTAAAGGAAATCAAGGACAGGATAAAGAGGTGTTTATTTTTCATATTAGAGAGGGAGGAAAAGGAGAGTTTAGTGAGAAGAAAATACCCATTAACCTACCAACAGTCAGTAAAATAACAGAGGTATGTATAAGTTTACAAGAGGAAAGAAAATCAGATTTTTTCGATGTAGAGAAGGTTAATAGATATAATTCCTTGAATGAGTATAAAGGGGGAAAGGAATCTTTTAATGGAGAATGGAAAAACATTCCTTATCCTGCTGAGTTAAAGGAAATATTTGATGCAGTACTAGAGTCTCAGCTTGTTTCTTCACAAGATCGATCTCAATCAATAGGCAAGTATAAGGAGTTATTTGGAAAATTAGGTGAGGCAATGTTACCTTTTAAAGTTTTAATAGAAAGGGAAGCACATACTCAAGCTGTATTTCATGGAGCATTTAGCCACTACAGTGATATAAAGTTAGGAGAATCACAAGAAAACAGAGCATTAGTATTAACAGAGTTTCAAACTGGAAGGGGAAAACGTATTGATATGGTCGTACATGGTATTAAGTTTGCAAATCAAGCTAGCAGTGCTAAAGAATACGATCCAGTAGGGTTAGAACTTAAAGGACCAAGGGAGGGTAAGACAGCTGATGCATTGGTAAAGGAGGCAAATGATCAGATAAATACAGAGTATGTAAAAGGTGTAACTTATAAAACACTTACAGATGGAAAGGAAGTGGCCTTTATGGGTGTTGTGTTTGATAAAGGTGCGAATAATGCAGATTCTCTTATCTTAATGAGCAAAGATGAGTTTGATTCTGTTAAAGTAGTTCATAGCTCTATCTTTAGTTTTAGTCAGCAGCAATGTTCTAAAGGAAGGAAACAGCGCAGTACAGGTATGGCCTGTATAGATTCACGTGATGAAGAAGAGATTACAAAGGAAGAAAAAGAAAGATTTATTAAAGAGTTGTTTGGTATTGAAGCTTATGACACAAAAATTATAACTATAGATTCTCCTCAAGTGAGGATTGATGGTGGTAAAATGAGTGTAAAATTCAAAGACAATGACGGTAATGATAAAGAATTAATAATAGATAACGCTACAAATATTAAGAGTATAGAAAATTATATACTGGATAAGGAAAATCTTGAGATAAAGTTAAAAGTAAGTAGCGATAAAGAGTATGCTATAATAGAAGAAATTAAAGATCAAAGTAGCGAATATTATTTAAAAATTGATGATTATAGAATAAAGCTAGATAGTATATTTCAAGATGGAAAAGAAGTAATCTTTGATAAATTACATCAACTATCAAATGATAAACAGTTGTTAGAGAATAAAAAATACATTGAAGATATAGGTGATGTTCAAACTAATCAAGATTACAATAATATTGTAGAGGAAATTAAACAAAACTTATTAGCAAAAGGAGTGAGGGAAGATACTTTCGACAGGTTTAAAAGTCACTTTGATGATCTTGGTGAAAAAGTTTTTGCAGGTTATATTAGTAATGTAGAGAGCAGCCTTCAAGAAAAAGGAATTGCGTTTGATCGTGATAAATTTGATTCAGCGAAAATAAAAGGAGCAAAAGGTGGAAAGTTTTTTTCCATGATGGCTATATATGACTTGCTTGATAGTATAAGTGATACAGCAACACTTGGACGACATAATAACGATGGTTTAAAGCAAGTATTTGGTATCAATGGTATACTAGATGCTATGGATGATGTTAGGACGAGTGTAAGTATTTCTCCTAATAGCAAAGTAGGAAAATTGATTAGTAAAATACCACAGGACGTACGTCAAACATTTGTTAAGATTATTAGTAATCCTGTAGTTCAAAGTATTACATTTGCAACCATTGCTTATCAATTTGGATACAGTATAAACGAAATAGCTCAAGGTAATCATCATCCACTAAATTATTATTGGACAACAAGTAGTGGTGTAAAACTAGCAAGTATGAGCATAAGGCCTATAAGTGCAGGGGTTAGTTTTACAGTAAAAAGTGTAAGTGCTACTACTAAGATTTTAAGAGGGTTATCTGCTGCAGGTAAAGTTTTAGGTAGGGTAGCAGTAGTTACTATGGTTGCTGATGTATTAATAACAATTGGTGTAGAAATTCATGAGAGAATAGAGTATACAAAAGCAATAGCAGAACAAGTACCTCTATTACCTGGTGGTGAACAAGCGGAAGTATTTTTTGCAGGGGTAATCAAGTTTTTTACAGGAAGAGATGTAGAAAAAGAATATGAAGACACAATTAGAATAAAAGGTTATTTAACTTACGTAAAAGAAGCAGCTATTAAACTGTTAAATGACAGTTATGACATAGATGCGGTTGTACAATACGTAATCTCCATTGAAGAGAAATATAGTGAGGTGATTAAAAATATGGGTGCACAGGCTATATGTATTATGCCATCACCGTATGGTCCTGAGTGTGCGACGCAGATGAAGTGGACATGTGATTTAGAAAAAAAATATAAAGATATCTCTTTTGACAAGATCAATATAGCCTCTAGTGTAAAAAGAGATTTGTCTTCTATTGATATCTCTAAGATATTGACTATGACACCTTATACTTTGGTTATGAGTGAAGGTTGGGAAAGGTTTATCTGTGGTATAAAGAATAGTCCTCAATGCTATCAAGAGATTGAAGAAAAGAAAGTTTATGTTGTTAATACGGATGCAAAACATATCCCTCATCTAACAAAATACGAGTATGAAAATCTTGGCTTAAGAATTGTAGATGCACCATTAACAAATCCGATACAAAAATCTCAATGCAGCAAAACAATCAATACAAAGCACAAAGGTGACGATGCGTTCGCTCCATGTAACAGTGGCAAAATTTATAGAAATTGTCAAGAGAGCTTTACTCTCTCAGGCGGACCTTTTATCTTTACTAATCCAACAAGAAAAGAGCATAGTAATACAAAAAAGCAAACATTTCCTAGAGGATCAGTATTATATATTTCAGGACCTAAAACATTAACAGCAGCAGCAAATTATCCAGCAGTAATGCATATTCCAGAGGGTAGTAATATACGTTATGTTGGCTCAAAAAATAATGAAACTATTTTTATTATTAATGACTATACGTCTGGTACTCTTGAAGGTGGACCAGGAAAAGAAAATACTCTAGTAATGAATGTTAAAGCTAATAATGTCGTTGCAAATTTGCATGGTAGAACTATACGTTATGGTAATAGTAATAACATAAGATTGGTTAACGCATATAACTATGTGTCTAATTCTGACAGCAAGCAAAATATTACTACTCACTGTAAAACAAGATTGATTAATGTAAAAAATGCAGAAGTCTGGCAGAATTCATTTAACTGCACAGACAAAGATTATGAAGTTAGAGTAGTTAACAAAGAAAATGTGCATCACAGGGGATTAAAGCAAACAATATTTGTTGTTAATGAAGATAGTGATAATGCGAGGATAGTAAATGATTTAGGAGATAAAGGAAAAATAAAAGGAAATATTGACATAATAAAGGTTCAAGTTGCTAATATCACACAGTGGAGAATAAGTGAAGATATAGAAAAGGTCGGCTATAGCTTAGATCTTTTAGCTAATAATACACAAAGTATTGTTTCAAGTACTAAAATCAATGATTTTAAAAATCTAGTAATTCAAGTAGATAGCAATGGAATAACAGAGTCTGTTGCAATACAAGATAAGTCTTTGTCTGATACAATAGAAGATATTAGATATCAAGAGCTGAAAAGTTCAGGAGGTGATATTAGTAGAGAGGTAGTACAAAATAGTGCAAAAAAGTTAAAAGCATTTATACAAGCAAGTATACTAGACCAAGGATTACTTGATACTTACCAAATTGCAAAAGATATTGTCAATAACAATAATTTTGACATACCAGTATCTCAAGTAGAAGTTATTAAAAACCACATGGGAGTACCTAGTGAAAAAGTGATAATTTCTGGCATGTACTCAGGTCAAGTCATAGTTGATTTTAGCTATAGTAGCTCTGACGTTACAAGTAGTTATCAGAAATACCTTAATAATGGACGGAACTATGGTTATGATGACTACGTGATGCTATGTAATTACTATCAGGATATTACAATAGAAGGAGAGAAAGGGCAACACCAGTATATTATCAAACTACCAGATACATTAAATAGCAAAATTTCATCGTCGCCAATAAGGCTCAATTTAAAAATAAAAAATAAAGCAGTACCTATACCTTATAGTATCATTGATTTTGCTGAGTTAAGTGTAACAGGTGTTGATAGTATAAGCATAGAACAAGGTAAAAGGGATTATATAAATGAATGTTATGGCAAATCAATCTCTGACCTTACAGAGGATAGTTTAGAGATACAAGATATTACAATACTTGATAGTAAAGGTACTAAATGGTCTTTATCCATTGGGTTAGTTGATTATTTTAAAAATCCAGAGAATCAACAAATTGTATTACGAATAAACAATGAGCTTTATAAAATCGATAGTACAAACTTAAGGCTTGAGCATCTAGAGATCAATCCTAGCTTTTTCAGATACTATCAACCAGAGGAACAAGGATTACAAATTTATCATAATCAACCTATCGATAAAAATGATATTGGTTTGGTTGATTTTAGAGATAAGTCTATATTGGATTTTGATACCGAGATTACTGATGATAGTTTAGTGTTATCACATAAAAATAATACCTTAGCAAAAGTAGAAAATTGGAATACCTATCAACCAGCAAGAGAAATGGTGTTCGCTTTTAATGATACGATGATTTCTAATTTGAAATGCATAGTTTCTGCTTGTAATTCGGAAGATGTTCTAGAGGACTTTAATAAGGAGAAAGTAACTTTATTAAAGGAGAAAATGTTTGATGCTATAGTGCGAAACAATATCAATGAAGCTAAAGGTTTAATTAGAAAAATTGAAAGTGTGAATACTGCAAGTAAGAATGAATTAACGCCTTTATGTATGGCTATTCAAGGAGGTAGGTTAGATGTAGTAAAAGTTCTTTTTGATAGAAAGGATTTTAGTGTTGAAAATAAGGACACCTACCCTCTGCTCTTAGCTGCTCAGGAAGGTAAGTTGAATATAGCTAAGTTTCTTGTTGATAAAGGTGCTGATATTGGGGCTAAAGGTAATGATGGTAGAACACCTCTGCATGTAGCCGCTTGTAGTGGTGATCTAGATATGGTCAAATTTTTTCTTGATAAGAATGCTAGTATTGAAGCTAAAAGTAACGACCCATATAAGATGATGGGGATAGTTGAAAGTGTAAAGAAGGAAATTATTAATCAAGCAGATACTTCATCTAATGTAAAAAAGTGGGCAAAGTCTTTTATAGAAGAGTTAAGATATTCAATAAAAAGTGTAGCACAAGAGAAGCTAAAGGATGGTGTGTTACATGATCGTTATGGTTCGGTTAATAGACTTGCTAATGAAATTTATAGATCAGATGGAAAGTTGTTTGATGATATAATTAAAGGAGTTATAAATGATGTGTATGGGAAAGTAGATACAAAAAAAATATTAAGTTTTGTACGAAATCATGGTCATATTGATCAGCTTATTTCAGGTTACATAGCTGTGTTTGATGCAATGCAAAAGAGTGGTGATCTAAATGATAATGTAATATTTAAGTTAGCTTATTACATTAAAGAAGCAATGGAAATGGAGAATTATCCTAATGTTCCTTTAGAAAAAAGATCTAACCTTGAGAAACTAAAAGGCAGATTGCCAGAGTCAGTAAAGAATATAGTATTTGCGTCAAAAGTATGTATTAAAAACATTTATCAAAATGAATATTTATATGCTGCTGTTGATTGTTTTAATTATGACACAGAAAGGAGGAGAGCGTTTACTTGGATTCCTGGGAAAAATGATAAACAAGGTGTATGGAAGATCCAGCGTTATGGTGACAACTTTGGTATAGTAAATGTTGAGTTTAACGAACATTTATATGCTGCTAGTAACTATTTTAATTATGATAATGATAGACGAATGGTATTTACTTGGATTCCAGGAGGACGAGTTACGCAAGGTGTATGGAAGATTGAGCCTAACGGTAATGAATGTAATATAAGGAATGTTGAGCATAATGAGTATTTGTATGCTGCTGATTATGCTAAATATGACAAAGATAAGAGAAGCGTATTTACTTGGATTCCAGGGGGCAAAGTTACGCAAGGTGTATGGAAAATAGAAGATTGTGGATCTAGTATAAGAAAAGGTAGAAGTAAGGTTGAAGATACAAGCGCTGTAGACAATACTGGTGGGGCTTTTAGTTTTAATCAAAGCCTAGTAGAGCCTCCTATTTGCAATATTTCTGTGAATAATCATTTTGAAGAAAGTGTTGATGTTAATTCAACAGATGAAAATGGTTGGACACTGCTACATTTAGCTGCATGGAAAGGTCAATTAGACAATGCTAGATTATTAATAGAGAAGGGAGCTGATATTAATGCTGAGAATATATTTGGTAGAAAACCTATACATGTTGCTGCTGAAAGTAATAATACAAACATCATAGAGTTTTTTCTCAGTAAGGGAATGAACGTTGATGATACCGATAGGTATGGTAGAACGCCACTATACTGTGCTTCTTGGAATGGTCACTTAGGTGTAGTGAAGTACCTTGTAGAAAAGGGAGCTGACATTAATGCTCAGGACAAAGGTGGTGAGACATCGCTGGATGCTGCTACTGATCAAAAACATGAAGATGTTGTAGGGTATTTAAAACAAGTGCAGCTAGATCAAGAATTACTTATTGCAGCACAATATGGTAATTTTGATGAAGTTAGAGATCTTGTAAGTCAAGGGGCTAGCTTGAATGCTAAGTATAGTAATGGGATGACTGTTATGCATTCTGCTGCTTATGGTGGTAATCTGGATATAGTAAAATATTTTGTAGCAGATGCAAAAAATAGCTTAGAAATTAAAGATAATGGCGGTAGAGTTCCCCTGCACTATGCTGCTTACAATGGTAAGCTAGATGTGGTAAAGTATTTTATAGATGAAGGGGAAGTTGATGTTAATCTAAAAGATAGTGATGGGCAGACAGCATTGCACATGGCTTCTGGTGGCGGACGTCTGGATGTAGTGGGGTATCTTGCAAGTAAGGGAGCAGATATCAAAGCTAAAGATAAGGATGGTAAGACACCGCTAGATATCGCCATCGACCGAAAGCATGATAGCATCGTAAAATACTTAAAACAAGCTCAATTAAATGAGCAATTACTGGCTGCAGTAAAAGATAGTGATTTTAATGAAGTTCAAGGCCTTGTAAATCGAGGTGCTAACGTTAATGCTAAAGATAAAGATGGTAAAACCCCTTTACATTATGCTTCACAGTCTATTTATTCTTTAGATATCGTAAGGTATCTTATAAGTAAAGGCGCTGATATTGATGTTAAAAATAAGGATGGTAAAACACCTTTAGACTTAGCTGTTCAAGGGAATGAAACAAGTGTAGTAGAGTTTTTAAAGCAAACGCAATTAGATCTAGATAAACAGTTGTTAACTGCAGTACAAGATTGTAATATTAGTAAAGCTGAAGTTCTTGTAAGTCGAGGTGCCAATATTAATACTAAGAATGATGATGGATATACTTCTCTACACCTTGCTGTACTGAAGAATTTCCGATCTGGAATAGATTATCTTATAAAGGAAGGTGCTAACATTGATGATAAGGATAATATTGGTCGGGCTCCTCTGCATTGGGCTGCTAGAGATGGTTACTTGGACATAGTACAAGCTATCACAGAAGGGGGAGCTAATCTTGATGTCAAGGACAAGGATAATAAAACGCCATCTGATCTTGCCTCTTGGAAAGGGTATGACAACATTGTGCAGTACTTAAAACAAGTACAATTAGATAAAAAATTGTCGGCTGCAGTGAAAGATAATGATTGTCATGAAGTTAAAAATTTAGTTAGTCAAGGTGCTAGTTTAGAAGCTAAGGATAGAAATGGTAGAACTTCTCTGTACTGGGCTTCTTGTAATGGTTACTTAGGTGTAGTACAATGCCTGATAGATAGGGGAGCCAATTTAGAGACTAGAGATAATAATGGTAATACTCCTCTCCACTGTGCTGCTTGGAGTGGTCAGTTCGATATAGTGAAATCCCTGGTAGATAGCAGAAGAGTTGGTGTTAACATTAAAAATGATGATGGCTGGACACCATTGCACTGGGCTTCTAGGGCTGGTTACTTAGATGTAGTAGAATACCTTGTAAATAATAGAGCTAGCGTTGATGCTAGGGACAAGGACGGTACAACACCACTAGGCATTGCTAGAGCTGTAGAACGCACTAATATTGTAAAATACTTAGAAAAAAGACTCAATAAAAAAGGAGAAAAATCTGTACAACGTAAACGCCGTCATCACCATGGAGATCACGATCGTCATCATGGTCACCTATCACGTCAGCCTCTTGCTATAGATTCAAGTGATCAACCTGAGATAACAGCAAGCAGTGGCACAAGACCATCTTCATGGATAAATAATTTGTTTAGTTGGGTAAAAAGCTCTGTAGGTGGATTATTAAATTCTAAACCTACATTACCTGAGGAAACATCAAGCACTTCAAGTCCAATATCACAAGTAGATGCAAAAATGGATGTAAATGGTTCAATAATGTTATTTGACTTATTGATTAGAAGGGTTACAGGTCAAAAGTATATTTCTACAGTAGATCAGTCTATATCTCCACTAGAAGCAAAGGGCTATGCACTCAGTATTACAAAGGGATTTGAGAAAGTAGTAGAGCAAGCTGCATTAAAAAGTGGCATATCAATGCACCGGTTAAATATTGATTATATGGGAATGCAGAAAGAGATTACTAGAAAAGTCATGAGTGGTAAATTTAATGAAATTTCAGGGATTTTAAAATCGTATGTAGAGAAAGCGTGTCCTGGTGAAGAAGCTGGTAAATTAAGTCCGAAGAAATTTGAAAAGTTTATAGCTCAATTTAATAAGGGTCTGCTAAATCAATCAATAGAGCAGATATTACACAACAGAGATGGTACATTAGAAGTTGATGATGGAAAAAAACAGCAAATGAGTTTAGAACCTCAAAGTTATTTAAGTAATGCTTCTGTTCAAATCCATTCAAAAGTATCAACTTGTCTTTCTGAGATAGGAGTAACCAAGCTTAGAGGTAATCTCAATAGGTAAGTTATAATATAAGAGGTGGAGCTATAATATGCCAAGTAGTGGAAAATTTAAAGTGAAAGTAGCAAAATTAGCCAAAATAATTAGGGAAACCAGTATCAAGTTTGATGGTCTTAATACTAAAATGGATGAAGTAGACATTAAATGCTAAGTGGTTAATGTGTTTTCCATATTGGACTTACAGCACGTAGCTTTGATATAGAAGTTTGTGTAACATTATGTGTACTAGACACAACTTAATCTGACAGATGAGAATTAACTGACAGAAGAATTGAGGTAGTTAAAACTAATATCAGTCTTTTGTTTAATGTTACTAATATTTTTCTGAAAAGCAATTTGTTTGCTATCAAGAAAAGTTTGCATAGGTGTTTTGCCATAGCAATATTTGCCTGAATGAGGCCTTGTCTCATTGTAAGAACGCAGCCAATGATCAACATCAATCTGCAGATCTTCCAAAGAACTGTAGATTTTCTTTCTAAAGATAATATTGTAACACTCATCTTGCATAGTTTTATGAAACCTCTCACATATGCCGTTAGTTTGTGGAGAATTGGCCTTAGTTCTTGAATGATCAATGTTTTCAATTCCCAAGTAAAGCTGATAAGCATGATTCTCTGGTTTGCCACAGTATTCTGTACCCCTATCAGTCAAAATGCGGGATAATGGCACATTTTGTCCATCAAAGAATGGTATGACTCTATCATTAAGAAGATCTGCGGCAGTGATTGCAGTTTTGTCTGTTTGCCATAGCAACCCTTGAATAGGTATCAATGAAAGTTTGCTGGTAGATCCTTCCTATACCTTTTATATTGCCTACATAATAAGTCTCTTGAGAACCCAAATAACCAGGATGCTCTGTTTCAATTTCACCATGTGCTTCCCTTTGTTCTTTCACTTTCTCTAAAGCTGCAAGTTGCTCTTCAATTAAAATTATGCCATCTTGTGCAACCTTCGCTTCAAGGGCTTTAAGTCTTTTTTTTGAACGTTTCAATGTCGTTTCTTAGCCATACAACCACCTTCGGAAATTATTATACCTCTTTTTCTCAGCTCATTTGCAGCTCTTTGCTGTCCATATGCTGGAAATTCTATTGCAATATTTACTACTGCTCTTTCTATATCTTCGGAAACTCTGTTTGCAAATAGCGGTTTTTTCTTGCTGATTTCATGTAACGCCTCTTCTCCTCCATTTTCGTATAACTCCTTGAATCTATAAAACGTATCTCTTCATTACCTTGCACGCTTGAGATACATTCCCGAGCTGTTTTGCTAGCTCTAATAAACCTAGTTTTGGTTTTAATATTTTTGTTTGTATTGTATTCATTTCTAACACTCCTTTCTTTTATTATTTTATAACTTACTTTTTTAAAGTGTCAGATTAAATCTTGTTTAATACACATTATGATAGTAATTTATATAATTCTATGTGCAATCTTTATAGCCATTTTAGACAGTTCACTAGATTCTTAATTAGGGGATATGTCTAACTTAAAGAAGGTTTTCATAAATGTTAAAGTGAATAAGTAGGAATATTATGTTTTTTCCCTGAGTTGTAAAATTTCAGAATGAGAGAGACCGGTAATTTGAGCTATAACATCTATAGATACACCGGCCTTGAGTGAGTTTTTTGCAACTTCAATTTTACCTTCAATTTTACCTTTTTGATGTCCGATTTGGATGCCTTCTTGTCTACCTTTTTCTTGACCTACTCTAAGACCCTCATCAAATTTTTGAGCTAAAGCAGCTACCTCATCCATTATGCGTTTTTTCATTTGTTCATATGCTAGTAACTCTTCTTCTGACCAATTAAACTTATTCATCTCTTCATAAGCTCGTTTTATTATTAGGTCACTACCAACTATCTTATCTAGATCCTCTTCCCTTGTTTCTCCTGCATAGCGAAAAAAGTAACACCATTTTTCTACTATATTTTCTAATTGGTCTTCTTTTGTCTTTGTAAATTTTGGTAGTTCTATGAATACGAAGTAAAAATCCTTTAAGTCATGTTCAAAGCTATTTTGATCTAAAATGACATGATTAGATTTGTACTCAGCCTTATCTGGAAAAATAATACAATCAGCAACAGCTATGAAGATAATTTCTTTGAGGTTATGATAATCATCACCCTGATCAGCTTGACTTGAATAGGCTTTAGCAGCATAATATTGAGCACGCTTTTCGAAGCCCTTAGTCTTAGTGAATTGCATTTCTATGATGTATCTTGAGCCTTGAGAGTCTTTACAAAGAACATCGACAATACTCTGCTTTTTAGCGGCAATTTCAGGGTCTAAAATGGTAGCTAAGAATTCAACATCGTGAATAGCAGCTAAGCCAGTGAAGCCTAAAATATCGTTCAAGAAATGAATGAGAATATCTTTATTCTTCTCGGTGCCAAATATTCTTTTAAAGGCATAGTCATTGCGTGCATCAAGAAATTTAGAAAAAGCCATGACGAATTAACCTAAAAAGCATTGATAATTATACACAATTGTGAAGAAATATTCAACTAAAATTCAAACATAGAAAGAAGCATCCCTTTTGTATATCTTTATTTGGTAGTATTAACCTGTATAATATATATGGCAAATATCTCAATAAGGTACCAGATAGCACAAAAAGTAAGGAGCTGGAGGTTAAAGCGAGGTTATACTCAAAAAGATTTAGCGGGAAAAATCGGCGTAACGTATCAAATAGTACTACAATATGAAAAAGGAACACGTAAAATTTCGATTGAAAAGTTGTATGCTATAGCAGAGATATTGTCGATTGGTATTGTAGACCTAATTCCTGTATCAAATGAAAAAATCTGTTTTGAAAATGAGGGAGAGGAAATATTAAATCTAGTAAGAAAATATAAAAAGATTAATGATCAGGAGTTACGTAGAATGTTTTGTTTACTAACCAAATTTGTTCAAGTTAGTGAGAAAAATAGTAAAAAAACGGAGAGAATAAAAATTGCAAAAGGTCTGGTTAAAGCAGGAGTTTCTGTTGATACTGTTTCAAAAACAATTGGTCTGTCTGCTGATGAATGTGTTGAAGAAAAAACAGGTTCTATATACTACAAAATAGGAAAGAAGATAAAAGAATGGAGGCTAGTGAGAGAGTATACTCAAAAAGATTTAGGAGAGAAAATGAATACAACACGTGACGAAATAAGTAACTATGAGCAAGGGCGTGTAGCTATTCCACTGGAAAAATTATATGCAATAGCAGAAACATTATCGATTAATATTACAGATCTGCTAATAGAAGAAGATGAGATAGTAGAAAATGAATTACCGAATTTAATGAAAGAGTACAAAAAAATTGAAAGCCAAGAACTACGTAATGCACTAATAAAATCATTGTTTGAAGGCATACGGATTTGTGAGGAGAAAATTAGAGAAGAAGAAAGAATCAAAATTGCAAAGAACTTAGTTAAAAAAGGAATTTCTACCGATATTATTTTGCAAATAACAGGCCTCTCTTTAGGCAAAATTCAACAAGTTTAAAATAAAAAAATCAGTATATATTAATATCTTTACTCTTAGATGAAAAAATAAGTAAAAAAGATTGAGAAATTGATTTGACTTCACTCGAAAGCTATGGCTTTATGCCAATGCTGATAAAAAACAGCAGTAAATATCTAAAAAAAGTTTGTTGTTAGTGAAGGGTAAATTATATGAATAAAAGTAAAGAAGAAATCGAATTCAGAATATTAGAAAGCAAAGGCAAAGCACTACTTGATCGTGAAATAATGGAAACGTTTTTAAGTGCAGTACATGAAAGGCCACAGGCTCAAGAAATTGCTAAAAATCTGGTGAATACTTATACGGGAGTAGGAAGGATTTTAGGTAGAGAAATGGATGACCTGAAAGTTATAGAAGGAGTAACTGATTCTTCAATAGCAATGATTATGTGTGTTAAGGAAACGCTAGAAAGGGTACTGAGAGAAAAGCTCAAGAGTGAGCCAATAATGGACTTACAAAGGCTAGTAGAGTATTTGAACGTAAGTATAGGACACTCAGAAAGGGAATGTGTAAAAATACTGTATTTGAATAAGAGGCGCCAATTAATCGGAGAAGAATCCTATATTGGTGAAATGGAAAAAGCACCAGTATACATAAAGGAAATTATAAGAAAAGCATTAATAAAGAATGCAACATTAGTAATAATGTCACATAACCATCCTGGAGGAAGCTTAGAGCCGTCAGAAGAAGATCAAGCAGTAACGAAGAGCTTAGCAGCAGCATGTAGTACTGTAAGCGTAAAATTGTTTGACCATATTATCATCACAAGTGGAGGCTATTTCAGCTTTCGAGAAAACGGATTGTTATAGCAGAAAATATTTGCAAATCTACTCACTATAATTTATAATGAGTAATAGAATGTATAATAATAAAGTTTATTGTACGCTTAAAAAGTATTTTTAATAGTGAGGATAATATGGGTAATAAAATAATTGTACCTTTTGATGATAAGAAAGGAGGTACTTATGAATTAAACGTTGATCTTGATAAATTATCAGAAGGTGAGGTGTTAAATGCTATTGTAGGAATTGGTCGTACTAAGGAGCAATCCACCTTTGTAAGCAAAATTAATAAGGCTAAAAAGCCTGAAGAAATAGCACCTTTCCCTGGTAGAGAAGTTCGCGAAAACAAAATCAACTATGGGAAAGGATTTGACTATGTTTATGGCACAAAACCTTTAAACGATCAAGCAGAAGATTTAAATCCATTCACTTCAGCTTTGCAAAAAATAAAGCCAAGTGTAAGCGAAAGTGAAAAGTTGAGCTGGTTTAAGAGTGCTGTGGTAAGAGCAAAAAGTCCAAATGAACTGCACAAGGCTGTAGACGAAGCACTAGCTGCTGGAACAAGGCTAAATGCATGTAATGATGGGGAATGGAGTTTTGCAGAATATCTAGTATTAGGTACACATTTTCATAAATTTGATAAGGCTGATCGTAAAAAGCTAATACGTAAATTAATGTTAAGCGGTGCAGAGTTTCATGATACTTTATTGGAGAATAAACTGATAGGTGAAATCTATAATGAGCTACAGCCAGAAGTTCAGCCACAGATAGATGAGAGACTAGAAGAACTAGAGAAAGCTGGCGAAAGTGCTGTGCAAGAAGGAGAATTAATAGATATCGAGATAGACAATACAACATCGTATATAGAATTTTCCGAAGATAGCAAAATAGAAGTAGCCAAAATACTGAGAGAGTTAGGAAGTAATATTTTAAAAATTGGCAATGATGCAGTTGAGGTTAAAAGTGAGAAAGGAGGTGTAAGAAACTATACCGATATGTCAGATGGAAGTTCTGTTGTATTAGAATCAACTATGTTTTTTAAAAATTTTTTATTTGTGTAATTTTGCAAATTATATGGGCAATAAAAACCCGTTTGTCATAGAAATAGAATTTTATATCAAACAGCTACCACAGAAATTTCTGCTTAAGCCAATGAATATGTGAATAAGTACTTTAAGTTTGTGTATTATTCACAATATTCATTGTCAGTTACTACTGTGTGAAATAATCGCTGCTTTAAGTCTTGCATTAGCAATTACTATAATTTTTCGCATTAGAGCTGTTATAGCCACCATCTTCTTCTTACCACTTTCAACAAGCTTAGAATAAAACGCACCAAGTACAGATTTGGACTTTGCTGCAGCCATAGCAGCTGTAAAGAGCTTTGAACGAATGTTACTTCTACCACCTATAATCCTTCGATAACCAATAGCTTTACCACTTTCCTTAGGATGAGGTGCTACTCCGGCAAGACTTGCTACTTCTCTTCTGTTTAAGTAACCAAGCTCTGGCATTAAACACAAAAAATCTTGTGATAACTTTTTGCCTATTCCAGGAACTGTTTTAAGGATTTTTTGATGTTGTTGTAGCTCATGGCTTTCATCAATAATTTTTTGCATAGTGTCATTGAGTTCGTTTATTTGACTATTGAAAAATTCAATGGTCTTCTGGCAACTTTCCTTTATCTGGTCATTTTCAGGAGCTTCCAGTCTACACTTTTCCTGAGCTCTCATTTGCATAATGTCGTCACGACGTTGACAAAGTGCAGCTAGAGTTGATTGTTCTTTTGACGTAGGTGCAAATAGAGAGAGAGTTCTATGGCGTTCACATCCATATTGAGCAAGAGCTCTTGCATCTGATCTATCAGACTTCGCCAAAGTTCCATGAGATAAAATAAAGCTTTTTACTTTACGAGTATTAGCTCGGTGCACAGCAATATTTTTGTCGGTAAGAAAATGTGATAAGCCAAGCTCATATTTCCCTGTATTTTCTAAAGTCACTAAAGAATTAGGTAGGACATCTGAAAACTCTTGGAACAATTGTTGACAGCCAGAAGCATTATTGTCAAATTCGACAGCATTTTTCTGTTTGTGAATTGCAACGACATTTTTAAATTTTCCGATGTCAATGCCAATAAAATTTTGATAAGATGTAACCATAATAAACCTCGATAGTTTTAGTTAATTTAAGATTGTAAACGGGTGCATATATATCACTGCCATTAAGTTAAGGGAAAGAGAAGTTAAGATTGGACAAAAAATTTGAAGTGATTGATAATTATGGTAAATACTAGGGTGAATTTTTAAGAAAAGGGAGTCTGAAAAGTGCAAGTTATTTAAAAAAGTAATAATTGCAGGTTATTTTGCAAAGAATGTACTAATGCAATGATACTGAAAAGATATCTTGAATTTAAAACACATGTTTTCTAGCTCTTTTCTGGTAGTTGAGTGAACGAATATCAGATATCTTATGACGATCAACTCTTCTCCCTTTTCTCACCACTAAAGTGTTCATCAAAAATAACTGTGATAGTCGATCCATAATGCAGTCTATGTCTGACTCTGTAGAAAAAATATCAAAGGCTAAGTTTTTAATCGCATTAAATGAGACAGATTTATTGATGCTTTTTTTTAGTTTACTATTCTGTGCGCTCAATGTCTCTTCATCATCTTCTATCATGATACTTTCTAGATTACTGATGAAGATAGTTGACCAAAAATCCTGCTTGATAGTTTCAATACTTTTTCCTGTGAAATTCTCTAAATTTAATCTTCCCTTCAGCCTAGAAAAAAATGTTTCTACTCCCCAGCGCAAGTAATATAATCTCTCAAACTCTTCAACTGTAAAACGTTTCTCATCTAACAGAGATGTTACTAACACTTCAACTTCGCCAGAAGAAAGTATTATTTTGACTAACCTGAATTTCATCTCATCAGGTAATCCTAGCTTTCGTAGCTGTCTTGCTACTTTAATAGGTGCGGTAGACACTACCACCGTACTAGATGGGCTTTCCGGCTTAAACATAGCGTTTATTTCATTGAAAGACGAACTTGAACAGCGAATTATATAATTGATTTTCCTTCCTGTAAGCTCAGCAAGAAATCGATAAGATACGTATCCTCTATCACAGATTAACAAATCGTCTGATTTTATGGATTCAAGCATACCGATTGCTAAATCAACCTCATAGCTGTCACCTCTACTTAGCACAGATTTTATTGCAATATTATTTAGCACATCGTAGCAAACTTCAAAGGTTGCACTTGTATAGTCTTCAAATCTCTGGATTCCATTCCATACTGCTCTTGAGCCAAACTCACCTATTATTTTGTCGCTCTTTGGCAGAATCAGTATTGAAGCATCAAATGCAAGTACTCTGAAGCCATGGTGGGTTTTAAATTCCTGATCTTGGTAGTATAGGGAAACTATATCATCATTTAACTCTGAAAACGTAGTATGCTTTAGCTTCTTTCTTGCTTGAGTAAATGCACTTGCCGTAATTGTATAATCTTTTCTTGTATGCAGAACAAACTCATTAAGCATCACTTGTAATGACTTTACACTCTTTCTAAAAATCAGGAGAAATACATTAACGAAGGGCAGCTTTCTTTTTCGTGAGAAGTCTTTTGAGGATGCTCTGTGTGCGTTTATAAAGTTTAAACTCATCAATTTATTTTTTATAAACATGATTATTCTTTTTTTTACTCATGTCATTACTTCTTTTAATTTGTGGATCTTACCTGATTTTATAATACAGTTCATCACTTTTCCTTAACTTAATGGCAGTGGCATATATATGTCCCAAACAACTATTCAAACATATCGAGAGATAGGGCTAGTGTACCTTGATTCTAACGGTTGTAATACCAATTTCCTCCCGGTCGCACACGCCCGTGGTAACCCTATTCCTAGTGAGCAGGGTTATCTTTCTCTCTTATCTCTTTTATATCACATTTCCATCTTACAATTTCTTCCACTTTTTCTTACTTCTTCATTGAATGAATGCAAAGCATCTCTCTTTTTCAAATATGCTTCTTTTGCTTTTGTTGCGGAGATTTTTGCCTTGTCAAACTCAGCTTTTAAAGTTTTGCTTGGTTTCTCTACCGCTTTCATTTGTTTAGCTAAAGATTTTACTTGATCTTCAAAGCCCTTCCACGACCTCCTGCTAGTCAAAACATCATGACCCAACTGCTTAAATTTTGATACTGATTTTAAAGATGAGTCAAGCTTTCTTATATTCTCACCAAGACGAGTAAGTTGACTACTACTTCCTTTTATTACAGTACTGAAACTGCCATCCAAGACTGCTCCTATTTTTATAGATAACGTTGACATTGTACCTTCCTCGCTGCTTCATTCCATAGAATAAATTCATTAATTTCCATATCAAGTAAAGGCCCAATTCCGCTACCAATAATAGAACTGAGCGCTATTACTTCTGACCTCAAGTCCTTTGAATAATTGGTGAAAAAAAATCCTTTAATACTTCCTGCACTTTCACATAATCAGCAATATCTAATTCTTCAATCGCTTCTTTTGCAATTGATGTCAGATTGGCAGTCAAAGTTACTTCCTTACTTAGATCACTACCATTAAGTCTCTCAATAGCTAGATAATCTCTAACTTTTGGACGTCTAATGGTAAGCTCTGAAACAGAAATTCCATCAACTGTTATTGGGTTATTAAGTGCTATAGTTTCCATAAAATTCTCCTAAAAAATAAAATTTCAAATAAGTTTTCATATTCCTAAAACCGTTTGCAGCAAGGCCATCTGATCAACGCCATTTATTTTTCTAATCATATTTTCAGCATTGATTTCTATTAACTCATTACCACCGATAGTAAGTTTATAGTAATGAGCAGCTACAGTGCATTTGAGAGTGGCTTTTTCAGCAGGTTTCCAGCTACCAAAATCAAATTCTCTGAATATTCCCCTAAGGTTGATAATTACTCCTTCAATATCATTACTACCACTCCCTTGCATTCCACCACGGAGCGTCAAAGCTACTGAATTTCCATTTATCAACCCAAATAGCCGAAAGAGTTCTGTGTCGTATTCAGAAAAAGTGAAATCTGCTTCAAGCTTTTCCATGCCCATATCAATATTTATTGGAATATCCATACCACCAGCTCTGTATTCTTCGGTTTTTATGGTAAGCTTCGGCAAGGTTATTTCATCAATTTTTCCTGCATAACCCCGGCCATCTACGAATACATTAAAATTCTTTAAAATCTTTGGTAGCACCTCTCTTTCCCTCCTTTTTACAATATTGCGCCACTCACAAGGTGTGACCTGAAAGTAATCTGTTCTGCTGGATATGGTGGTGTAAACTCAAAGTCAAAATACACTTTCCCGCTTGCAATGTTTGCCGGTGTGTTGAGTTCTGGAGTTGCATAACATTTTCCACTGATAATCGCTCCTTGCGTTTTTAAATTGGCCAAATAAGAATTCACCCCCTCAATCACATCATCTATGTAAGTTTTGGTGATATTGCGATCAACTGCCCATAAATGAGATCGAAGTAGACTATCGTTGATTAAATCTGCAGTCCTTCTCACTGACAAAAAAGCCCATTTTGAGTCATTTGAACATGTTCTATTTCCCCAAAGCCTATAGCCATTTTGATGAATTATCGTTGTTACTTCATTTTCATTTAAATGGTTTGCTCTACAATTTGTATTACCGAGCGTAAAATCAATAGGCCTGCTTGTTCCAACAATACCGTTTATTTCTTTATTTGAAGGTGAGTGCCAGAAGCCTTGCTCGCTGTCTATCTTAGCTATTAAACCAGCTACAAATGGGCTTGCTGGCAAAATTTCTTCTTTTCCTTCAATAAATACCTTAATCCATGGGTCAACTACGTAAACTCTTGAGCTGCCTACACTTTTTCTCCACTTTATTGCTTCTTCGTCATTGGTATTTGGTCCATCTGCAACAATAATTGCTCTTAATTTTTCTGCTATGGAAATTAAAGCACTCACTACTGAATTTACTCCATCTATTTCAGGTAACTGATGAGTAAACTGAGGTGCAATTAATATTCTTGGAGCAACATGAACTATACTTTCACTACTGAGGAATGCCTCTATCCCTTGATACTCTCCAGTCTCTTCATTAACACCGCTAATTATATTTTTCAGCGTTTCTTCTTTTTTTAATTTTGGATCGCTGTTTTCACTTTCTTCAACTCGAATAACTACTACTGTTGCACCAATTTGTGTAAAGATAGAGCTTACTGCTTGTGGAAGAGTACCTGTTTTACCAAGCTTCGCAGCCTCTTTTAAGCTTCCTGCTATCAGTACTGGTTTATTCAGTGAAAACTTCTGCTCATCTGCTTCAGGAGCAGTACCGATTACTCCTATTACTGATGATTTAGCTGTGCGTACTAACCTTGCTCCAGAGGTTACCTCAATAACATTTACACCATGTAAAAATTCTTCAGCCATTTCTTTGTATTTTTTTCCTGAAATCATCGAGCAAAGTCTGTAGCTCATTTTCACTCTTGGCTTCTTCAATCTTTCTCTTGGCTAAATCTTCAAGCTCTTCACATTTCATTATTTCTTTTACTGCTTTTTTCACTTTTTCCTCAATTATTCCTGCCATTTCAATAACCGTAATACCACGGACTTTTGCTAAAGGTTCTATAATTTCTTTATCCTTTTCATCTATAGATTCTGGTGCTGCTAGAATGCTTTTTGCGGCTTCCGCTTGAATCTCATAAGATTTAGCTTTTTGGTGAGAATGACCTGTATATTGGTGAGTATGATTATCATAATAGAAACGCATACTATCAAATGCACAAAGCTTCGCATTATCCAGTAACTCCTTTTGTATATCTTCTTTAGTACGCTGAGCAATTTTTCCTCCTTCTGTTAAACAATAGCTTTTTTGCCAATCAAAATTCTTTGGCGCTTCATACCAATCATTCCCAGCTGGCTTACTTTCAAGCGTTGTTGTTTCTACTTGTTTATCATTCTCAAATCTAATGTAGATAGACATTCTTTATTACCTCCAGAGTTCATAAGTTTCAGATAACCCAGGACATTGCCAAGCTTTTAGCGTTCTCTCTACATATAATGCACCCCATAAACTAGACCAAAAAAAAATGGTTGATCCGAGTAGGAAGGTAAAGGGGTAAAAGTATGGCAACAAAAAAATATGAACCAGAGTTAAAAGCAAAGATAGCTTTGGAAGCAATAAAAAATCAAAAAAGCACATCTGAGATATGTAGTGAATATAAAATACCATCAACAAATCTATATGATTGGCGTGATAGAGTATTGGCAAGGTTAAAAGACCTATTTGTTGAAGAAAGTGAAAGTGCGAGAAAACAAAGAATCTTAGCGCAAGAAATAGAAAGTTTACATAAAGTAATAGGAGAATTGACAGTGGAAAATAGTTATTTGAAAAAAAAATTACTGAAATAAGCAAAAAAGATAGAGTAAGGTTTATAGAAAAAGATTCTGATCTATCAATTAGGAAACAGGCTGATTTACTGGGGATTTGCAGATCTAGCCTATATTATAGGCATATAATTAATAACGAAAGTGAAATTTGATTCAAGAAGTATATTTGGCTTCTGATTGCCGTTATGGATATCGTAAAATTACTGCTGAAATCATAGCGAGTGGAGTAGTAGTCAATCACAAAAAAATCTTAAGAATTATGAAAAAAATGAAGATTAGTGGGCTGTATTGTAGAAAAAGATGTAATACAAGTATTAAAGAAAAAAAGCATAAAATATATCCTTATTTACTCAAAGATTTGATTATTTGTAGAGTTAATCAGGTATGGGCTACTATATATTATGGTAGAAGGTAAGTTTGTCTATTTTGTGGCAATAATGGACTTGTATAGTCGCTATATTATTGCTCATTCATTATCACCATATCTCGATGCTGGATTTTGCCTTTATACTCTCAAAGAAGCTCTAAAACAAGGTAAACCTGAGATTTTTAATAGTGATCAAGGAGTGCAGTTTACTAGCTACAACTTTATTATGGAATTAGAGCGTGCTAATATTAAAATTAGTATGGATCATAAAGGACGTTGCTTCGACAATATATTTGTTGAGCGTTTATGGAGAACTTTAAAGCAAGAAGCTATATATTATTATAGACCAAATAGTATCAGAGATTTGAATCTTATAATAAACGATTTTGTTGGTTGGTATAACTATAAAAGGCGACATCAGACTCTACATTATAAAGTTCCTGCTGATCTTTATTATCATAAACAGTAAATGAATATATTGATAAATACTTTAAATGTGTGTCGACGTATTTATCAACATATTCATTTTAAAAATCGGATCACTTTGAAAAAAATGGTCTAGACAAATGGGTGCATTATAATAATTAAGCTAAAAGAAGACAATAAAAGCACAGATATTAAAGTAAGCGAATTTTTAAATAGTGATTTTTGTAAAGAAAACAATATTGCCGGTTTTCTTCTTTCAAGTGGAGATCAAAAAGAATTTATCAGTGGTAAAATACATGAGGGGATTAGATATTATTATATAGGTACCACAGTTCAATATGGAATAAAGTTTAACTGGTATGTAGACGGAAAGGAATGTAGCATTACATTAGGTGCTAACAGTGATGATAGTATTAGAATAATAAGTGATAGACCAACTGATGCGGATTTAGAAAAAAATAAAGATGTAAAGATTAAAGTTGGTGATGCTTACCTAAGCCTTGCTGATGCAGTAAAAACGTGTAGACAGCAAGAAGATCCAAGTAGCACAGTGAAGCAAGCATCAGCTAATGAGCATTGCCGTCCATTGGCAAGGACAGCTTAATGTTTTTAGCAAAGAGAGATATAAGTAATTGCTCTTGTAATACTTAAAATGTAAAATAGATCTACTTAAATAAGTAGATCTATGAACAATATAAGAAATTTTGCAATAATAGCACATATAGATCATGGGAAGTCAACTCTTGCTGATCGTTTGATAGAAGAATGTAACGGTCTTGAGACAAGGGAAATGACCAATCAGGTACTTGACTCAATGGATATAGAGCGTGAACGCGGAATCACAATCAAAGCACAAACGGTAAGACTCAATTATACTGCAAATAATGGTAATAAATATTGCCTCAACCTCATGGACACACCAGGTCATGTTGACTTTTCATATGAAGTCAGCCGAAGCTTAGCCGCATGTGAAGGCTCACTTTTGGTAGTAGATAGCAGCCAAGGAGTTGAAGCTCAGACTCTGGCAAATGTCTACAAGGCAATTGACAATAATCATGAGATAATAGTTGTGCTTAATAAAGTCGATCTTCCTGCTGCAGATCCAGAAAGGATAAAGCTTCAGATTGAAGAGGTAATCGGAATTGATGCAACTGAGTCAATTTTGATATCGGCAAAAACTGGTCTTGGGATAAAGGATGTACTTGAAGCTATAGTGACAAAACTTCCCGCTCCTCAAGGTGATACAAATGCTCCACTGCAAGCAATTTTAGTTGATAGTTGGTATGATCCTTACCTAGGAGTAGTAATTTTAGTGCGAGTTAAAAATGGAGTACTAAAAAAAGGCATGAGAATCGTTATGATGTCTAATAATGCTACATATCAGGTCGATAATATCGGTATTTTCACTCCTAAAAAAGTTATGACTGGTGAACTTTCAGCAGGTGAAGTTGGTTTTATAACTGCTTCAATGAAAGAAGTAGCAGACTGCAAAGTAGGAGACACTATTACTGAAGAGAAAAGGCCGTGCAGCAAGGCATTACCTGGCTTTAAAGAAGTACATCCTGTAGTATTTTGCAGTATTTTTCCCAATAACACAGATGATTTTAAATATTTAAGGGAAGCACTAGAAAAATTACATTTAAATGATGCTAGTTTTACATTTGATGCTGAAACGTCAAATGCGCTAGGTTATGGATTTCGTTGCGGTTTCTTAGGAATGCTACATCTTGAAGTCATTCAAGAAAGACTCGAAAGAGAATTTGATTTAGATCTAACAGCAACTGCACCGAGTGTTATATATAAAGTTGCAACACAAAATGGTAAAGTTTTAAATATCCATAACCCAAGCGATATGCCAGACCCTACAAAAATTGAAATAGTGGAAGAACCATGGATCACTGCAACTATAATGGTACCTGATCAATATTTAGGAGAGATTCTATCTCTGTGTGAAGAGAGGAGAGGAGAACAGCAGGATTTATCTTATGTTGGTAATACGACAACAGCACTACTGAAGTATAAATTACCGCTGTCTGAGGTTGTTTTTGATTTTTACGATAGACTAAAATCAATTTCCAAGGGATATGCAAGTTTAGATTGGGAAATATCCAATTATCAGGAAAGTCAGATAGATAAATTAAGTTTTTTAGTTAATGGAGAACCTGTGGATGCGTTAGCCTGCATTGTTCATAAAAGCAGGGCAGAAAAAAGAGGCCGTGAAATATGTGCACGTTTGAAAGACTTGATACCACGCCAGCAATATAAAATCGCGATTCAAGCGGCAGTAGGCGGAAAAATTATTGCTAGAGAAACGATTAACCCGTATAGAAAAGATGTAACAGCCAAGCTCTATGGTGGAGACGTCACACGAAGGATGAAGCTGCTTGAAAAGCAGAAGAAAGGTAAGAAAAGATTGCATTCTGTGGGAAACATAAACATCCCACAAAATGCTTTTATTGAGGCTTTGAAAATAAATGATTAATGTATGTCCAAAAACATAATTTTCAAGAATTAAGTAATATTTTGCTCAATAAGTTCACTGATATTGATATGGATAAATTTGCAATAGCTATTGGGAATGTTCAAAAAAGTGAGTCAAACCTACATTTTTTTATATTAATTTATTACTTTTTTTTGGTTTGACTAACTTTTTTGAACATTCCACCCTAAGCCCTCTTGAGCTTGAGAATTTTTTCTATATATAGGCTGAGCATGAATGATATCTGATCATCAATTATGCAAATCTGGATCTTGTTGTGCATACTTAAGTCATTTTGCCAAAATTCCCTTTTTGCATCACCTTTTAAACCTCTTATGTATACTTCTGTAATTGTGGTAAATTTTTGATCATTGGCAGCCACTTCTACACACTGCCTTCCATACATATTCTCAACTTCTTCTCGCTTTTACTGTGTATTCCTTTTGTGCTCTTTAAAACGGTATCTTCTATATATATATTTATTGTCATTAGGCTAAGTTACCGCTTTTTTTCCATTTTTATACTTCCTGCCCTTGATTAATTTGACCTGCTAACATTTTGTTTACAGGGCCTGCTATTAACTCTGCACAATTTATTCTTATGGTAAAAACTTCTTCTTCACTCTTATTTTTCCTTAACTTGACGCATATGGTTTGTTAAATACTCCCGTCTGTCAAGGAATTTCTACTCATGAAGGTTATGGCTTGGAAGATTACTGAAATTTTGAAAAATGTAGTCTACTTCTATATTCAAATATATCAAGCAGTAATTCAAAATTAGCTATTGTACCTTTTGCACTATTATATGCAAGGTTGAGCAATTCTCTGTCCTCATATAAATCAGCAAATTTAAACTCCATGCACCCTGATTGTTTTGTGCCTAGAATATCTCCGCTACCCCTCAGCATCATATCCTTTTCAGCAATATAAAATCCATCTTGTGACTCACACATAATCTTTAACTTTGAATACGAACTTTTACTGAGATTGTCATATAACAGTACACAAAAAGACGGTTTATTTCCTCGTCCTACTCTACCTCTCAACTGATGTAATTGCGATAACCCAAACTGTTCTGCATTCTCTATAATCATAATAGTTGCATCTGGTACATCTATGCCAACTTCTATCACAGTGGTTGCAACAAGCAGAGAAAATTCATTTCTCTTGAAGGAAAACATGACTTGATCTTTCTGATCTTGAGTTAGTTTTCCGTGTATTATTCCAACTCTATCAAAAAATGTCTTTTGTAACTCCTGAAAGCGTATTTCTGCTGCGGCAACATTGAGTTCTTCATTTTCTTCTATATATGGACAAATCCAATATGCTTTTTCGCCTCTATTTATAGCATCTTTCAGTTTTTGAATAATATCTGATACTTTTTTAACGTTCATAATAACGGTTTTTATTGGCAATCTAGATTTTGGTTTTTCCCTTAAAATAGAACATTCAACATCACCATACATAGCTTGCTGCAAGGTTCTTGGAATGGGAGTTGCAGTAACAAAAAGTATATCGGTATTTTCTCCTTTTCCTACCAACCGATTCCTCTGTATCACTCCAAATCGCTGTTGTTCGTCTATGACTGCGAGTCCTAAATTTTTAAATGTAACGTTGGCTTGAAATAATGCATGAGTACCAATTACTATATTTAAAATACCACTTGCAAGTTCGTTCATAATAATCTTTCTTTCCTTGCGCGCAGTTTTACCGGTAAGCAAAGCAACTTTTATATCAGTACAAGATAGAGCTTCTTCGATCCAATTATAATGTTGCTCAGCCAAGATAGTAGTTGGTGCCATTAGAGCTGCTTGCATGTTATTTTCTACCACATTCAGCATCGCAAAGAGTGCAACTACAGTTTTGCCACTCCCAACGTCACCTTGCAGCAGACTTACCATGCGGTATCTGGATTTTTGTCTTTCTGAGATTTCATCTATCGCTCGAATTTGATCATTTGTTAATTGGAACGGTAATTCATTTAAGACCTGCTCTTTGTATTTACTCAATATTATAAATTCTTTTCCCTCTTTTTTTACATGATTTTCCCTTGCAAGCTTTAGTGCCAACTGGTACGCAAATAGCTCATCATAAGCAAGTCTTTCTCTGCAAACTTCTGCTTCTGCGAGTGAGCTCGGTCTGTGCAATCTTATGATGCTTTCTTTCCAATTCAGCCATTTCTTTTGCTTGATTAATGTTTCATCTATCCACTCTGGCAAATCAGGCAAATCTTTTAGATTAGAACTTATTATGTTTCTAATGCTCTTGTTAGTAATACCGCGACATAATTGGTAAATTGGCTCTATGCAGGCTATTTCTTTAAATAGATTGATATCAGACAACATGTAATCTGGGTGAGTAATTTGCCAATGTTCGGCAAACTTTTCAAGTTTACCACTGATTACTATATCTGTTCCAACTGGAAATAATTTATACAAATATTTAACTGAGTAATTAAAAAAAACTATAAATAAATACTGACTTTCACTTTCAACGATTATTTTATATGGCCTACCTCTAACAGTGGGGCGCTGGTGCTCATACACTTTTGCCACAAAAGTTGTAAATTCTCCCACTTGAGCATCAGGTAGTGATTTACTTCTATCCACATAACTGAGCGGCCTATAAAACAGCAAGTCCATTACTCTGTCTCCACCGCAAAGTTTAGGCAATATTGCGGAATGAAACCTTGGTATATTCTCAATTTTGCTATTTAGAAAAGTCAGCACACTTGACTGCTCATCAACATTCATACTGTGTAAAACCGTTTATTCATAATAGAGCCTTACTAAAATCCTGTCACCCTATTATGACTGTCTATGTTAAGTATATTATTGACATATTAACTATTTTTATGTATTATTATACTATCAGCAATTCATATCAAAGTATTAACAATGAACAACTCTATACAGGAAAAAAATGAAAATCCAGTCGTTACACTCAAAGCTCAGGCAGAAAAGTTCGATTTTAGCAGGTTAAGGGCCGATAAAAATAATGAGTTAGCAATCACTGGAAAGCAGATGTATGACGATTTTCGAAGAATGAGGTTTGTTATTAACAGCAAAAGTCTAGACGAAAATTTAATTGGTGCATTGATAGATGGAGTCGATCAAAATAATAATTTTGATGAAGTTTGGGATAGACATTATAAAAAGCAAGAGATACCTGGCAATAAAAAAACCGACCAATATAAAGAGGAGTTTGAAAGGTTTTACAATCTAGGTAAAGGGTACACTCATCTATTACCAAAAAAAGGAGATAAAAACGAGAATTATCACCCAATTGCAAAAGAAATTTTTAAGGAAATGTTTAAATATGCTGAAGCGCAAATCCCAAGCGATCCTCTCTTAGAGGAACTGGTTACCAACTGTAACCAACTTGGTTATGATGGTAATTTATCTTTTCATGTTGATACACCTGCGTTGGCAAGCCACAACCTCGTAACTGGGGTTCTCAAGAAAACAATAAATATTAATTGCACTGAATCAAGTTATACAAAAATTGAATCTAAAATGTCTATATCTGTATTAGACCCTAACAATACAAGGAAATATGCAAACTCACAAGATGCAGCTATAGGTACTATACAAAGTTCAATCAAATTCACACTTCAGTCTCAAGATGAGAAAGATGATGTGATATACAAAAATGGCAAATTGTCACTTACTGTGCCCCGGAAATTGAGAGATTACAAAATTGATGGCAGAAGTTTATTTGATATCATTAAAGAATATTTCTACAAATTCTGCGAGAAGTTAGGGTTCAAGTTTGAAGTAGAAATAGAGCATGATTTAGGTGATCCGATGAGCTACCTCGAAGAGGTAGCTCTGCCCATTCATAGCAATGAACACGAAAATACACCCTAAAACTAACAATTAAAATATTTCAAGAGCCGTTAGCTTATTTGCATAGTCAGTTGTACTAGACGCAACTTAATCTGACAGAAAAACTAATATCAATCTCTATGTTTGATGCTACTAATATTTTTCTAAAAAGCAATATGCTTGCTATCAAGAAAAGTCTGCATAGCAATATTTACCTAAATGAGGCCTTGTCTCAATTCCTAAATATAGCTGTGATTTTCTGGTTTATCATAGCCCATATCAGTCAAAATGCGCGATAATAGCACCATCAAAGAAAGATATATTAAAAAGATTAGCGGCAGTAATTGCAGTTTTCTCTGTTTGCCATAGCAACTCTTGAGTAGGTATCAATAATAATGATAATCTATATATCTGCTATAAAACCTCGAGATCCGTAGAATAGGGCTGACTAAGGTTCTCATACATTCCTGTATGCTGAGAACATAAAAGCTCTTTTGATTCTATTCCTAAATCCTCAAGTATTTGCTCCTGTTCAGCTATAAGTTCTAATAGCCCTGTTCCACTTTCACTTACTTCACTTCGTTCAAGACACATAAGTTCTGTTAACTCTGCTATGTCTTCTCTAGAAAGCTGATTTTTTTCAGAAAAAGTTGCTTCACTCATATGGTCCTCTTTTTGATATAAAGAGTATCTTATACAAGAGAATAACTAAAATAATCTAAACTCTTGTGTCATATTTGTAGCTTGGTGTAGTTATATGGTACATTTCAGATAAGAGTACTGATTATCTAATTGTATGAGAAGACCTAGTCAAAATATAAAAAAGCAGTGGAATTGGGGGTGGTAAATTCAGAAGTGTCTGAATAACCATACGCGTCAAGTTAAGGAACTGTGGTAATAAACTTAGTGTAAGGAAGAGAAAAAGAAGATATAAGTTCTCTTAAATTTAACAAAGAAAACGGAGAACTTATACAATGAAAAGAATAGTTTGCATCTCAAAAAAGCTCAAAGAATTTTTTAATGAAAAAGCAGATAAAATCTCAGCTACAACAGGGTTCATAAAAAGAAAGAGGAAGCTAAAAGGCTCGTCGTTCATAAAAGCCATCGTTTTGGGTAATATAGGGGTTGATAATTGTAGTATAGAGACAGTGTGTCAATTATTGAATGAAGACTCGATAAATATAACAAAACAAGGTCTGGACTTTAGATTTACCAAGGAAGCAGTGGAATTCATGAAAAGAATGTATAATGAATCTTTAACGTTACTTAAAAATACCTTACAAGTTGATTGCAGAATCTTGAAGCACTTTGGAGGTGTTAAATTATTAGACAGCAGCTATATTAGCTTACCTAACAGTATGGAAGACATGTATAAAGGTTATGGTACCAGCTACAGTGGTTATGAAAGCAATACTAAGTCTGGAATAAAGTTACAATTAGTTTTTGACTACCTAAATCAGACATTAGACCAGCTTAATATAACTGAAGGAATAAGGTCAGATCAGGGTTATAGAAGCCATTTAAGCAATATATCGAACAACGATTTACTAATATCTGATTTGGGTTATTTTGTGCCAAGTTCTTTTAAACAAATCAATGAAATAGGAGCTTATTTCATAAGTCGTTATAAATCCGATACTAACATATATGATATAGAGACAGGTCAAAAAATAGATTTACTAGAACATTTGGGAGATCGATCTTTTCTAGAACAGGAGGTATTGTTAGGAAAAGAGACAAGGGTTAAAGTAAGAATTATATTTAAAAAACTAACTGAAGAACAAGCTATGGCTAGAAGAAGAAAGGCTAATAGGTTAGCAAGATCACATGGATACACATCTTCTCAAAGGAACCAAAAGTTACTAAATTGGTCGATATTTATAACTAATGTTCCAAAAAGTAAGATTAATGCTGAGCAAATACTAGTAGTTTACCGAATAAGATGGCAAATTGAATTATTGTTCAAATTATATAAGAGTAATATAAGGCTTGATAAGCTGAGAGGAAAGCCATACAGAGTATTATGTGAGCTATATGCCAAATTGTGTGCAATTCTTATATTTCATGGAATAGTGGGTTGCACAGAACTGAAAAAAAATACGGAGCTTAGCTTAACAAAGGCATTTATTGAGCTAAAAAGACGGGTTAGAGAGTTATTTTTAGCACTAAATAATAAAATTAAAGGCTTAAATATTTTTCTCAAAAAGCTTACCATAACTTGGTCGCAATTTTCATTAAAAGACAAGTACAGAAAAACTAGGGTATCCACCTTAACTTCTCTAAATTTGCTTTAACTTGACGCGTATGGTCTGAATAACTGTGTGAACTAAGTTCGGAGGAGAATAGTATCAAGAAAGGAGAAAATTATATGGTCTTACCTTTATTGATGTATTAATTGAGAAGAGTTCTTCAAAGTTAATGTTTTGTTAGTTGTTTTATACTGAAATAGGCATATATAAATAATTAGGAGAATGTTATGCGGTCTAATTCCAATTCACTTAATAAATACGGATATGTATCTGATGCAAATGGATTGTCTCACCAACAAATGGGAATGTATGCTGATCTAGGAAGATATGAAGTTGCTGATGAAGATATGATGTACCAAAAAAACTATGGTATTATTGTGATGGTTTAAAAAAAGTAACAAATCTGACTGGAAATACAGCAAAGAGTATAGCAGATTACCTTATTAAACCTGTTAGTGATCAGGTTGCAAAGCAAATTGTTGTTCCATTAGGAACAGAGATTATAAGTAAAATTGTCGTACCTATTACAAAGAAAGTTGCAGAACAAAATCGAGATATGATAAAAGAGCTAACAGATAAACTCATGGTTCGCGTGGAAGATTTTGCTCGGTTACAAATAGAAAAATTAAAAGAAGACGTGAAGCAAGAGATAACATCAATACCAGGTAAAGTTTTAGAGAAGATAAAACCTTCTTCATGGCTTCCATGGAAAGCAGAAAGTTTAGATGAAGCTTATTCTGACACTTATGTACCAAATGATATAGATGAATTTGCATGGTAGAGCTTCAGGGTTTAGCAAAATGTTTTTTGGTTTATATTCGCTTGAGGTTAACATCATTGGCCTTAAGCTTTTTTTATGGAATATAATAGATTTCTTGCATAACCAGCCAGCTTGGTATCCAATAAGAAAATCTTGATTCCAGCGTCACGAGCTGGAACTCTTTGAATTCCAGTTATGCAAGAAATCTAATACCAAAATGTTAAATGATCTTACTGTATATCTACAAATTCTTCCTGTGATTTTCAACTCTAGAGGTTATGTTTAAATTATAATATCTACCAAAAAAATAGTCATTTTGCTTGGATATTTGATATAATTTAGATCTATTAAAGCAAAAGCATGAATGAAGTAATAACATTTGGTTGTCGTCTAAATTTCTACGAGAGTGAGTTAATCAAAGAAGCATTAAAAAAAGCAAAGAGAGAAAATGTTGTTGTAGTGCATAGCTGTGCAGTGACAAACGAAGCAGAACGCCAAGTGAAGCAAAAAATACGTAAGATCTATAAAAACGACCCAAGTAAAGAAATTATCGTAGTTGGCTGTGCCGTTCAATTAGATCCTAAATCATATAGTGATATTCCTGGTGTAAGTAAAGTGCTAGGTAATCAAGACAAGCTAAGAGCTGAAAATTATCTACTAAATAATGATGAAATCTTAGTCAGTGATAACAAAGCAGAACCTATTCTCATTAATGGATTTGAAGATAAATCAAGGGCATTTATTGAAATTCAAAATGGTTGTAATCATAGCTGCACATTTTGCTCAATTACTGAGGCAAGAGGGAATAATCGATCTGTGCCAGTAAACAATATTATAGAGCAAATTAAGATTTTTATAGAAAATGGGTATCAAGAAGTGGTGTTTACAGGTGTTGATATTACTGATTTTGGTACAGATTTGTTTGGTAAGCAATCACTTGGTTCAATGATTAGAAGAGTTTTAAAGGATATACCACAGTTAAAGAGACTAAGACTTTCCTCTATTGATGTTGCTGAAGTTGATGATGAACTAATGGATTTAATAGCTAATGAGTCAAGACTTATGCCTCACTTACACTTGAGTCTACAGTCTGGTAATAATTTAATACTAAAGAGAATGAAACGTCGTCACAATAGAGAACAAGTGATAGAATTTTATCATAAAATGAAGAGCTTAAGACCTAATATAGCATTTGGCGCTGATATTATTGCTGGATTTCCAACAGAAACTGATGAAATGTTTCAGGATACAGTTGATTTACTGAAAAAAATAAATGTAGTTTATCTACATGCTTTTCCATATTCAGAGCGGAAAAACACACCTGCTGCACGGATGCCACAAATACCAGAGAATGTACGTAAAGAACGAGTAAAGCATCTAAGAGAAATAAATAAAGAAATGATGAGCAGTTTTTATCAATCTTTGCTCTGCACTGAGCAAAGTGTTTTGGTTGAGCAGAATAATATTGGTAGAACAGAAAATTTTGCATTAATAAAACTTACATCAAGAGTTCAAGCTAAAAGTATTGTGAAAGCTCATGTTAAAGGAATAGAAAATAATTGTTTAATTGGAAATATTATTTCTTAATTTTGTACATTAAAGGAATATATGATATAGTAGTTATACTATAAGTGATAATTCATTTATGATAATTAGAATATCTATTGCTTTATTTTTCATCTTCATTCCGTGTATCTATTTTTTTATTACTTATATCAGTAACAATACACACATTGAGCAAGTACAATCCTTAAAATTAGAAACAGACAATAATGAAAGTGTAATACGTTCTGAAGAGGTTGCTGAAAAAGAAATACCAATAAAATATCAAGAACTTGAAAGTAATTCACCTTCTATTTTCCAAGCAGCTGATCAGAAAAATATGTGGCCAAGTATTGCAGATCAAACTGAACCTACAAAGGAAAAATCAAAAAAACTTGATTTTTATTTTAGTGCTAACGGTGGTAAGATATACCATGATAACTCAGACACATTTGTAAAGGGTATAAAGGCAATAGGAGAAAGGTTTATTCGTTTAATCAATACAGATGATTCTGATCTTTCTTGGCTAGAAATTCAGATATTAAGGCTTGTCAAAACTGGATTAGTAAATGAAATTAAGAGTATAGAGAAATTTAACGGCAAAATTGATTTCCAGTGGCTTAGGAGCGTATCTTTAGGTTACTATGCTGGGGAAAATGGCCGAGTTGATTTTGAAGCTATGTATTCTACAGCCAATATTGAAGATAGTAACTCTCCTCCGTTATTTGATAAATCAGCAAGCGTGTTTGCATTTTTATTAAACTTCTATTATAACTCCAGTATTCGAGATACACAATTTGCTCCTTATATTGGTCTTGGTATAGGGCCAACAGTTTTTAGATTAAAAAAGATTAATGGATCACCAGAAAATTCAATGCCACTGAATGTTCCTTGGTTTGCTTATCAAATAAAGCTTGGTGTTAATTATTTAATAATTCCAGAAGTTAAAACCTTTTTCGGCTATCGTTACTTTAGTATCCCAATACCTATTGCAGATGATATATCCACTCATAATATTGAAGTTGGTTTGATGTTTAATTTTTAGTAATAATATCTGTTCAAGGGCATCTTAAGCAAAAGTGGTCAGTGCTTCTTTTCTTGCCATTAGACTTCTTGGATAACTTAAGAAACAAGTAGTAGAAGCAATATTAGGGAAGGTATAAATTTTGAGCAGGTAAGTAAACTTGATGAAGAGAAGCTTCGAAGACTAAGAGGAGTAAAAAGAAAAACATTGGAAAAATAATAGAAATTTTAATAGAGGAAGAGGCCAAGAAAAAGGTAAGAGGAGGAAAACCAAATAAACAATGCATGTTTGTTAATAGCACTAGGCTCTGTGGAATTTACTATGAGGCTGCATATAGAGTATCAAAGTACTCATTAAGTAATGAGTTAGATGATATTGATATTAGCAGCTATAGCATGCTTGTAACAACTAATTCTGTACATTAGGAGCACCATGGCAGTGTTTGTATTTATGCCCGGAATGACAAGGGCACTTGTCATTTCTTGAAACTTTGGTAAAATTATCTTTTTTAGTAGGGTATAATCTGTTGCTTATCTCTTGGTTATTTACCAACTTAAAGTGCGCTAGGCGATAAATGGTTAGCTCTTTCCATTTTTCAAGCATCGACTCAAACATTAAGAAAGCTTCGCGTTTAAATTCATTTAATGGGTCTTTTTGCCCCATGGCACGCAAATTTATGCTTTGTTTTAGGCTTTCCAAAACCGAGAGGTGTTCCCTCCATAAATGATCAAGTGTCATGATCATAACTTGTTTCACTATCGTATTCCACAAATCTGTAGTTTGTTGACTATTGAAATATTTTTCTTTTTCAGTAAAAAATTCTTGTATCTTACCATTTACATAATTCAAGGCTTCTTGTTTATTCAAAAACTCTGCTAGGGCTTCCTTATTAAGCGTTACCCCGTACCTTGTGTAGAATTCTTTTGCAATATCTTCAACGTAATCTTCGTAGTAATCACTTCGTACTATACCTTCTATTACACTCTCATTTACTTCGCTATATACTTCAACTAAATCATTGACTTCATTGTTTAAAATATGATTTCTCTGCTTAAAAATAACCTTACGTTGATTGTTGATTACATCATCAAACTTCAGCAAAGACTTCCGCACATCATAATTTCTAGCTTCAACTTTTTTCTGTGCTTTCTCAAGTGCTTTATTAATCCATGGATGATGAATAGCCTCATTGTTCTTTAGTCCCACTCTTTGTAAAAAATTCCTCATTCTATCAGAGCCAAATATCCTCATTAAATCATCCTCAAGTGATAAAAAGAACTTAGAAAGCCCAGGGTCACCCTGACGACCAGAACGGCCACGTAGTTGATCATCTATTCTCCTGCTTTCATGCCTTTCGGTTCCGATAACACATAAGCCACCAGCTTTTATAGCAATTTCCTTATCTTTTTTTACTCTTTCGACTATTTCTTGATATTTTTTTTCTCTTTCATCAGCATTTTTTATTTTCTTGAGCTCTATTTTTGCAATCATTTCAACATTTCCACCAAGCTGAATATCAGTTCCACGTCCTGCCATGTTTGTTGCTATAGTAATGCTTCCTGGCACCCCAGCTTGAGCTATTATGTATGCCTCTTGTTCATGATAGCGAGCATTCAATACTGAATGCTTAAGAGAATAGCTTTGCAAAAGCGCAGAAAGTTTTTCAGAGTTTTCAATACTTACCGTACCAACAAGGACTGGTTGTAGGCGTTTGTGGCATTCCTCTATAAACTTCAATACAGCACTAAATTTTTCTTTTTCTGTGCCATAAATTTCATCATCAACATCTATTCTTTTAACAGGCACATTAGTTGGAATTTTTACTACATTTAATCTATATATATCACGAAATTCTTCTGCCTCTGTTGCTGCTGTTCCTGTCATACCAGAAAGTTTGTTGTACATACGAAAGTAGTTCTGAAATGTGACTGATGCTAAAGTTTGACTTTCATACTGAATTTCAAGATTCTCCTTTGCCTCCAGTGCCTGGTGAAGACCATCAGAATATCTCCTACCTTCCATCATGCGCCCAGTAAACTCATCAATAATTACCACCTTACCGTTTTTCACTATATAATCTTTATCAGCAGTAAACAGCTTATGTGCACGAAGTGCTTGATCTATATAATGAGTCAGTATAATATTGCTAGTATCATAGAGCGAGGAATTTCCAGGAATGAGGTTATACGATTTTAGTAATTCCTCCACTCGTGAAATGCCATTTTCAGTGAGGAACACTGTTCTACTCTTTTCATCGACTTCATAGTCAGAATCAACTAATTTGATTACTATTTTATTGATATGCTTATATATCTGATTATTTTCCTCAAGTGGGCCAGAAATAATGAGCGGAGTACGCGCTTCATCAATCAGTATAGAGTCTACTTCGTCTACTATCGCGTAATTGAAGCCTCTCTGAACCATATCTTCTTGAGAAAATTTCATATTATCTCGTAGATAATCAAAGGCAAGTTCATTATTTGTTGAGTATACTATATCTGCGCTATAAGCCTTTTTTCTCTCGTCGTCTTTCAAATTATTTGTAATAAATGCAACAGAAACTCCAAGAGAATTATATAATTTACTCATCCACTCTGTATCTCGTTTTGCAAGATAATCGTTAACAGTTACGACGTGCACACCTTTTCCTTCTAAAGAATTTAGGTATGCAGCTAAAGTTGCGACTAGTGTCTTTCCTTCTCCTGTTTTCATTTCTGATATCATGCCATTATGGAGAACCATGCCACCAATTAGCTGAACGTCGAAATGCCTCATGTTAAGGAATCTTCGTGATGCTTCTCGTACAACCGCAAATGCAGGTACGAGAAGGTCATTTAGTGTTTTTCCATTTTTCAGTTCTTGTTTTAATTCCGCAGTTTTACTAGCAAGATCCTCATCAGATAAGCTCTGCATTTCTTGCTCTAGCGCATTAATCTGCTGAGCAATTTTTCTGAAGGATTTTATTATCTTCTTGTTCGTTGATCCAAATATCCTTTTTATAAAAAAAAGTGACAACGTAAAGATGAAGAATATAAGAATAGTTGTTAAAACTAACGTAGAGTCTGGCATAAACTTAGGTAAAGTTTTATTTAATATGAGATTATATTACTAAACGTAACCTGCGGCAATTAGATTCAGAAAATCTTTATTTACAAACTAAGGAAAAGATTCTTGCAGATGAAATGTAAAAGAGTCTATTTATTTTATTAAATATTATAATTAATAATTAAACTTTCTTGATAAATTATTAAAATAGTGTTAAGCTACATGTATAAAACGGTTAGTGGAGTTACAATGTTAAGCAATATTATAAAAGTAAAATTAGAGGAAAATAGTTGCTCTGTTAAAGAATTAGAAGAATTCTTTGCTCAAATGCAATTTGGTACAAAATGGTTTAAAGATTCTTCAATAAAATTACTTTGCCAAAGATATTATAAATGTGGCGATAAATGGAAAATTTCTTTTACCCTAACTCTACCAAGAGAAGCAGTACCTAATTCTTTCGCTTTGAAGCTTTTATCTTTGCTTAGCAAGGGAAATGAGCTGGCTTTACCTATTATATTAAAATACCTTTCTTGTAGAACTGTATTTAAAGATTTTGGTCAAAAACTACAGGCTAAAATGGATCAAGATATAAAAGAACAAAACGATTCTAAAATTTCTCAGGAGATTGAGTTATGCAAAAAAGACATTTTAAACGTTCTAAATGGTGGTCGATCAGTATTAGATAATCAATTACGGCAACGTTATATAGCATACTATTCATTAATGGATAGTGAGGTTAAAGAATTAAAGATTAAGATTTCAAAAGAACTAGAAGATTATACTAGCAATATTAACGTTAATAAAATGTATCAAAGCCTTAATAATAAAATAAAAAAAATAGGGCTTTGTGAGATAAGAGGAATCGCTGCATTGTGTACTTGTGGTTTTACTGCATTTTTTATGTTACTTTTGGCTCCGCTCATAGCACTATTTGTATGTGCCGCTAAACAAGGAAGTATAGGTTATTTACATGCTCTTATGTATACAGCATCTCCATTTTTGGTTGTTGCAGCATTAGCGCTAACAGTAGCAGGTGTAGCTTACTTAACAAGTTATTGCCTAAAGCATAGTTTTACAAAAGAAATACAAAATTATATAGAGCAACCAATAAAATGTATGGATAAGGCAACTAATAATAAAGAATTAGACAATTTTCCTTCTGACAATTATGAAAAAGTACAACCTTCAGCACCGCTTGAGGAACTACTACCTTCATACGAGGAATCGTGTTCATCACCACCGTCATACGAAGAATCGTGTCACAGTAGTTTAGGTTATATTCAACCATCTATAATGCACCCATTTGTCTAGACCATTTTTTTCAAAGTGATCCGATTTTTAAAATGAATATGTTGATAAATACGTCGACACACATTTAAAGTATTTATCAATATATTCATTTACTGTTTATGATAATAAAGATCAGCAGGAACTTTATAATGTAGAGTCTGATGTCGCCTTTTATAGTTATACCAACCAACAAAATCGTTTATTATAAGATTCAAATCTCTGATACTATTTGGTCTATAATAATATATAGCTTCTTGCTTTAAAGTTCTCCATAAACGCTCAACAAATATATTGTCGAAGCAACGTCCTTTATGATCCATACTAATTTTAATATTAGCACGCTCTAATTCCATAATAAAGTTGTAGCTAGTAAACTGCACTCCTTGATCACTATTAAAAATCTCAGGTTTACCTTGTTTTAGAGCTTCTTTGAGAGTATAAAGGCAAAATCCAGCATCGAGATATGGTGATAATGAATGAGCAATAATATAGCGACTATACAAGTCCATTATTGCCACAAAATAGACAAACTTACCTTCTACCATAATATATAGTAGCCCATACCTGATTAACTCTACAAATAATCAAATCTTTGAGTAAATAAGGATATATTTTATGCTTTTTTTCTTTAATACTTGTATTACATCTTTTTCTACAATACAGCCCACTAATCTTCATTTTTTTCATAATTCTTAAGATTTTTTTGTGATTGACTACTACTCCACTCGCTATGATTTCAGCAGTAATTTTACGATATCCATAACGGCAATCAGAAGCCAAATATACTTCTTGAATCAAATTTCACTTTCGTTATTAATTATATGCCTATAATATAGGCTAGATCTGCAAATCCCCAGTAAATCAGCCTGTTTCCTAATTGATAGATCAGAATCTTTTTCTATAAACCTTACTCTATCTTTTTTGCTTATTTCAGTAATTTTTTTTTCAAATAACTATTTTCCACTGTCAATTCTCCTATTACTTTATGTAAACTTTCTATTTCTTGCGCTAAGATTCTTTGTTTTCTCGCACTTTCACTTTCTTCAACAAATAGGTCTTTTAACCTTGCCAATACTCTATCACGCCAATCATATAGATTTGTTGATGGTATTTTATATTCACTACATATCTCAGATGTGCTTTTTTGATTTTTTATTGCTTCCAAAGCTATCTTTGCTTTTAACTCTGGTTCATATTTTTTTGTTGCCATACTTTTACCCCTTTACCTTCCTACTCGGATCAACCATTTTTTTTTGGTCTAGTTTATGGGGTGCATTATAATCTAATCCAATACAGCAAAATAAGTTGTTGCGGTGAAGATATAAAGAGAACAAGCAAAATTACATTTGTAATTTTGCTTCCTTTATCATGACTTAGAACATGCAGCAACATGACGATTTGTCTATACTTTATCAAGTATATTAATGGGTAAATGAATTTTAATACAATCTTATTATACTTATAAATACGTTATATGTGAGAAGATATGGAAGATTTTATAACTGCAAGAAGGAAAGATGATGCTGTGATATCTGTTTGTCAGGATAATGAGAAAAAGAACGTATTAATCTTGGGACTCAATCAAGCTGCAAGGAATTTATTAAAATGTGAGGAAGAGAATTTACTTAATAAGCCGTTAATCAATATTTTAAGTAAAAGAGCAGCTGAAGATATGAAAAGCTATTTGGAGTATACTGAAGATGGGCGCGATTTGCCCGATATATTGCCAAAAGTGATAGGCTTTTCTTTAATCGACGCTAAAGGAGAAGATATAAAAACAAAGGTAAAAGTTTTTCGCACAACGCAATTTACTAATAGCAAGATTAATTATGAGCTATTGATACGTGACATTAGCCTGTTTCATAAGCTAGCAATGTTTAGGGATAAATATCTGATGGGTAAGAAATATAAAAAACACAACTTGTTTGATATACCAGACAATGATTCAACGATTTTGGAGTTATATGTCATATTGAATTTTGCCTTTGAATATCAAATTAATGCAGTTATAGGAATAATAGGCTTCAATAATAAATTTAATGAGATAAACGATGCATTGAGTATGATCACAAAGAGCATTTTTATAAAAATTGCCGTAGTGATGATTTTCTAGGATTTATTGATGAGAATAAGGTGCTTTTTATTTTGATTAACTGTGATGCAAAGAACACATCTAAAATAATTAGTCGTATATATTCTACCATTAATAAGCAGTTACTAAAGCGAAAGTTACCAAGTATATCAATTATTTATGGAAATATAATTCAAAAACATAGTGTGAAGAATGCTTAAACGCTTTTGTCATTAATTGGTTTGTAGTATCTAAGTTCTACACAATATAAGAATTGTTTTTTATTTCTATTAAGCTTATATTAAAAATTTAAGCTTAACTATGAGGTTACTGATCAAACTATTTTCATTATTATTCGTGGTAGGGAGTGTCAATGCTAGGGTAATTCTGGATAAGGAGATGTTTTATGCAGAACTAGATGGAAAAATAGATTTAAGATTTGGCTACGCTTTCAACAGAGATTCTTTTAGCTCTACAAAAGACAAGACCTCAAGTTATTCAGACCTGCGCTTTCTTTATTTGCAGCAAGTTTATCCCAATACGCAAATGGGGTTTAATGTTAAGGCAGGAGTTTCTGCTATTGCAAACCTAAAAGCATTAGACATAGAAAAATTAGAAATGGAGAAGTGCTATTTTATCATAAAGAACCAGGAGTTTGGATCAGTTGAATATGGTAAAGGAAGTTTAGTTAGTCAGAGTATGTTAATTAACACTTCAAAAATTTACACAGCTGCTGGAGGAATAAATGGTCATTGGACAGATTATGCAAATTTGCGCGGTAATAAAAAAAAAGATGATGGTTCTGGGTATGATAAGGATAAGGTATTTTGGGTCAAGCCTAATATTTATAGCGACTATAATAGACTAGAACTAAAGTTAAAACAACCAACGTTAAACTATATCTCTCCTAAAATCTATAACTTTCAACTTGGATTTAGTTATGTTCCAGGTAAAAATAATTTACAATATAACAATCTAATAGCCGCTGGTCTTTCGTATGAAAATGGCCTATCAGATGATATAAGTTTTACTACTGCCTTGGCTGGTGAGTTTGCAAGGGAAAATTTAACTGACTGCTCGGATGGTACTTCTCAAAATTATGAATGCCGTAATCAATTACTACACTGGAATTTTGGATTGAAGCTAAAACTTTTTGAACTTGATTGCATTTTTTCGTACGGTAATGGCGGTAAATCTGGTGAGAAGCGTAGTCCTGAAACAAATAATATGCATTATGTAAATGCAGGTGTTGCTTATCATTCTGATTCTCGTAAAGTGAGCTTAACATATTTTAATAGTGTTAGGTATATTGCAGGTAAAGGTACAAACGAATTCACATCACAGGCTTTCAGTCTTGAATATCCATTAGCTCTTGGCACTTCATACTACTTCGATATTGTAAAATTTAGTACTCAGGAACCTGTAGTAAAAGATAACAACTACGGGTATGTGCTTTTGGCCGGATTGAAGCTAAGTTTTTAGTGAAGTAACTGGTATGTAAGTATTGTAGTAATGAGAGTAAAATTGAGTTGTTAATATATTTGATATTATAAAAATAACTATTACATAAGATTTTCAATAAAAAGACATTCTGTTACTAATCCAAGTGTAGGAGAAAACGGTTATTAATTAGCAAACCAAACCCTTCAGTAAGCGCATCTCTTCAGGTGCTCTTTTTTCTTTTTTATATAAAAAAATTAGATAGTATTGTGAGTGCGGTTTTTTCTGTGTTCTGATGCTTTTCAATTCTATAGCTTTTGTATTGAATTTCCTTTTTTTACTACTATTTCTCTATATTGTTGTAAGAAAGAACAGAAAATTTAGTGAGAATCTTGAGAAGAATTTACTTAAAGTAGAACATGAACTTCAAGAGGCAAAACAGGCTTTAGTAGATAAAAATAATGAAATAGTTGATTTGAAAGTGAGGAACGCAGAACTTCAAGTAATTCTTCAGAAAGAGCGTGAAGAAAAGAAAAAGGAAATAGAATTACTAACAAAAGCAGAGGAGAGGCTTACGAACACTTTTAAAGCACTTTCTCTTGATGCTCTTCAGGTAAACAATAATAATTTTCTGAACTTAGCAAAAGAAGTGATCGATAATAAGCTAAAAGAAACAGAAAGTGACTTCAAAAAAAGGCAAGCAACGATCAACGAAGTTATCACTCCAATAAAAGAAAAATTAGAAAAATTCGACAGTGAAATACGTGAGCTAGAGAAAGAGAGGGTAGGGGCCTACGAAGGTTTAAGGGAGCAAATTGGAGCATTAATGAACCAAACTTCTAGCCTTGCTAACGCCTTGAGGAAACCTCACATTAGAGGTAAGTGGGGTGAAATGCAGCTCAAAAGAGTGATAGAGATGGCGGGAATGATTGAATATTGCGATTTTTTTACTCAAGCCTCAGTGATTGATAAAAACGAGGACAATTTGTTGCGTCCTGATTTAATAGTAAAAATGCCATCAGGAAAGCAAATAATAATAGATGCTAAAGTACCACTTGATTCTTACATGGATGCTATGTCGCAAAATGATTTACAGATACAAAAGGAAAAATTGAAGAATCATTCTCTGGCAATAAAAAAACATATAAATGATCTAGGCAGAAAGGAATATTGGAACCAATTTGAAAATACGCCAGAGTTTGTGGTGCTTTTTTTAACAGGAGAAGGGGTTTTCAGCGCAGCACTAGAATGTGAACCAGCTTTGATAGAAATTGGAATAGAAAAAAAAGTAATTATTGCAACACCAATCACTTTAATTGCGCTACTTAGGGCAGTAGCCTATGGATGGAAGCAAGAGATGATAGCTGAAAATGCAAAGAAAATAAGTGAACTAGGCCATATTTTATATGAGCGAATCTGCACAATGGGCGAAAATTTTGATAATTTACGCAGAAGCTTAAAAAGTGCTGTTGATCATTACAATAAAACTGCTGGTTCGCTTGAGGTAAGAGTGTTTCCTGCTGCCCGAGAATTCAATAAGCTTGGTATACATGCAAAAAATAAAGAACTCACTGCTGCAAAAGAGTTGGAATCTTTACCACGCAGTTTACATGCTGAGAGGTTGAAAGTAGATTAGTATTTCAGGTCTCCTTAACTTACATTTGCTGATTAAAACAACTTTCTAAAAATTTTTTTTATATAGCTCAATTCCTGCACATCATTTGCTGCATAAACAGGTATAGTTTTTTGCTCAGTACCAGGTATTTCTACAAAAATTTTGCCCACTTCTTGACCTTTTTTAATTGGTGCGGGTACCATATCTTTATACTCAATACGCACTTTAATTTTATCATGTAATCTTCGGTTATAAGTTATGGTAACATCGTTTGCAACTGTAACGGGCACCTTTTTATCTTTTCCATAAACAATATTTATTTCTTCAACTACGCTATCCTTAGCAAATATTTTCTTGGTATTAAAATGATTTAAGGAATATTGTATTAGTCTTTTTGCTTCCTCTATTCGCTCTTTCTCGGTGTCCAAACCATTCACAACAGCAAAAATTCTCCTATCGTTCCGTTTTGCAGATACTATAATTCCATAACCACCAGCACTCGTATGACCTGTCTTTAGACCATCAACTCCAATATCATGGAAAAGTAAAAGATTTTTATTTTTTTGTACAATATCGTTATATGTCAAATATTGTTCAGAGAATAGATCATAGTATTCAGGAAAATCGGTGAAAATTCTTTTTGCCAGTGTTACCAAGTCTTTTGCGCTCATAAAATGGTTTTCATCTGGCCATCCACTTGAGTTAACAAAATGACTATCATTAAGATTCAAATCTTGTGCAACTTCATTCATTTCAGCAACAAAATTCTCTTCTGATCCTGCGATACCCTCGGCTAGCACTATGCATGCATCATTACCTGAGGCAATTGTAATTCCTTCAAGCAGTTCTTTTACAGTAACAAATTGACCTTCTTTCAAAAACATAGAAGAGCCTTTCCTTTCCCATGCTTTTCTACTTACTCGAAATTTATCTTCCATTTTTATTATTCCAGCTTTTAGATAATCGAAGGCCACATATAAAGTCATTAACTTGCTCATTGAAGATGGGGCCATTTTTTCACTGGAATTATGGTCAAAAATGAAAGAGTCTGAAGCTAAATCTAAAACAACTGCTTGCTTTGCTTTAGTTCTAAACTGATATGAGTACGAATTAAAAGGGAGTATAAAAATTAATAGCAAAGTTACTAATTTGCTTAACATATTTATAATTTTAAATTTATAATGTGCTAAATTAATAGTATGATTTTGCACGAGCATTTCAATAGATCTCTTGCATAAAACTTCCTTGACAAACTGCGCCAGCCCCCTTATTATGACAGTAAGAGTATTTATCCTTGTTTTCGATCCGCGCGGGTTCAACAACAAAAATTCAGTAAAAAACTCAGATATTTATTGGCAAATTACATAAAAATTATAGCGGCTGCATGTCTTTTTTATTTTTTCTACATTCAGCCAAAACGCGCTTATTTTAAGCGTTAGCACATTATTACAGCGCCAATTTACATTATTATAGGGTCAAAACTCGTTACACGGGGATTTTTTTGCCTTTTTTTTCGCTTGGTAAATTTATTAATATTTGAGGTGTCATCCCAGTGCTTGACACTGGAATCCAGGAAAGTTTAGCTTATGAGCAAGCAAACTAGCATAGAAAGTGGTTGCAACATTTTCGGTGAGATTTCAGAAAGGCTAGATTCCAGTGTCAAGCACTGGAATGACACCCTCTTGGATGGAGGACAGTGTCAGCTACTTTCATGACACCATTTGCTGTCTTCAAAAATTTACAATTATGCTTCATGTGTTTTATTAAATATTTTACTTAAAAATTCAATTTCTTATTATAAGAGATAAGCAATTCATGAATAATGAAAGATTACAAAAAAGGTCATAGAAAGCGCCTAAGAGAGAGAATTATTTCAGATAACGGACAATCATTACTTGATTATGAGATTTTAGAACACATTTTATATTCAGCATATAGTAGAATCGATGTAAAGCCAGTAGCAAAGAGTTTGATAGAAAATTTTGGTAGTTTAAATAAGGTTTTTAATGCCGATTTAGAAGCACTGCAAAATATTAAAGGAGTTAATAATGCAGCCATATCTGCTATCTTTTGTGTGAAACAGGCTTTTGTTCGTTCTGCACGAGAAGAAATAAAGGACTTACCTATAATCAATAATTGGAAAAAATTGCTTGATTATTTAAAAGCAAGTATAGGAAGCCTTAATAAAGAAAATTTTCGCGTTATCTATATGAATAAAAGATATCGTCTAATAGCAGAAGATCTACAAAACTTTGGTACAGTAGATCAAACTCCTATTTACGTTAGAGAGATCATAAGACGCGCTCTTTTGATTGGCTCAACATCTATTGTAATATCCCACAATCACCCAAGTGGAGATATACAGCCTTCAAGTAGCGATATGTTTCTCACTAGACAGCTTGCAGAAGCTTGCAAAAGCATAGGAATAGAATTAATAGATCATATTATTATCACATTTAGTAGCTATTTTAGTTTCAAGGAAAATAGGCTTTTATTAGAGTAGATCTAAAATTGCTTTTGCCATTTTTCTTATTATGGAAGTAAAGCTATACATGAGGTGGTTGCCAGTGGAACAAAAATTTTCCTTCTGGAAGACAATGTGTGATTTAGGTAGTGGCAAATTGAAAGAAATACATGGTATTTGCCACTATTAGAAATCTCCTGTTTTGATAAGACTTATGAGGTCTTTATTGGTTTTTTGAATTTTGTTGAAGCACTCACATGCTTACTCTAATATTTTGTTCACAGAGCCTAGTTAGCTCAATTTCAACGTTAATTTGTGAAGCTCTGAGTTCTGTTAGGGGATTTTCTGGTTGAATATCTAGCTTATTCTGTATGTTCGGTAAACAAATTAAAGCCGAATCAAAAATTTCATCATACTGCTCTGCTTCATGTGCGCAATTGATTATTTCTTCGAATTCTTCCACATCTTGCGGCGTATCTTTTAATATTGCTCTTATTTGGTTTAGGTTTTGACGAAATTTTTCCTGATATCCAGCAATTCTCTCTTGATATATATCAATCATTTTTTGACATGCACTGCCTCTAAATGGATGCTCTGCTTTTTCTTTTATGTAGGAGCTCTGAAAATTTTTGCAACTAAGGACTGCTTCTCTACATTTTTTTATGTCACTAATTATGCTGATTGTTGACTTACTGATTTCCCTTAAGCTTTCTTTCTGTTCTTTTTTTTCAACAGCATGATTTTTTATCTGGCTCATTTTATCATACAGATTTCTGCATTCTTTATAGGATGCCAGCGGTTGTAATATTCCTTCTTTTACACCTTTATCATAAAAATTCTTCAACTCATTGCTTGATAGTATTGCGATAGCATCTTCCCTTTTACCTTGTGATTTAGGATACTTTTTATTTAGTGAGCTAATGTAATTTAATAGGAAACTCTTAGTTAAATCTTCCTTTTTAACTTCTGATAATTTTTCTAGTGTTTCTATATATTTCAAAGTTTCCGCAAAAAGCTGCGCACCAGATGGAGCAAATCCTGGCAGTGGTTTGCTCTGCGCCTTATAAAAATCGGTTTGTAAAAAATCTTCGGCTTGTTTTTTTATTACTGAAAGTTCATTGAAGGCTTTTTCTGGATTGATTTTTTTTAAAATACTAGTAGCTTTTTTAATCGCTCTTTCTCTCTTTTTATTATCTTGTTTTTCGTTTAAGATTAAGCTTTCAGCTTCAGTAAAAGCATTCCCTTGGGCACTTTTGGCAATATTACAAACAACGTTTTTTACAACTTGCTTAGTTGCTACATAATCTATTTCCTTTGTAAAGCAATCAATAAATAGCTGCCAAATTTTTTTGTTAACGGACTTACTTGTCTTATGTTCGAAATCTTCTACATCTTTGAATCCTAAAATAGTATAGAGATTTTTTTCAATTATTGGTTCAGCATGTTGTTTTGCCACTTTACCTTTTATATTGAATAGAAATTCACTAATCTTAGTTGTGCCCATAATATTACCTCACAATATTAATGTTATATAATATAAAGTATAAAAGCTTAATACTTAATTTTTACTTACTATTAATATAATTGAAGATTAGCTTTGTTCCTATATTAAAACTTTAACTCCCAATTTATTATTAGTAATATCATTATATGAATCTTATGCCTGAATTTGGGAATATATCGCTACTCATAGCCTGTTTGTTATCTTTAACGTATTTGTTTCTACCGCTTAGTTTTTACCGATTCGTCTCCTCTGTCATATTTTTTTGTGTATCAACATCGATGGCTATTTTGATCTACTGCCACATTACAAATGATTTCTCACTCGAAAACGTATATTACCACTCACACACAACAAAACCTTTGATCTATAAGATTTGTGGAGTTTGGGGAAATAAAGAAGGGTCTATGTTGCTTTGGACCTTAGTGCTTGTCATGTATTTATTACTAATGGATATTTATATACCTTCTGTCATCCCAGTGCTTGACTACTTGGATCCAGACAATTTAATTGCAAATGAGTACATCAAATGGCAGTGTAATAAAAACTGGATTCCAGAATCATGCGCCAATGTTAAACAAAGTACCATAGAATTCAAGAAGACAATTTCCAGAAAATCATTACATCCAAAAAAGGGCGAAATGCTACCTAAATGAGCTAAAGGTAAGCTAAATTTTTTAAGATGCAAGATGTTTTTGAAATAATAAGATAATGAAGTTATGGGGTGAGTGGCTGTAATATTTAAACTACCATAATTAAATCAACCTATGGAAGGGTCAAAACTTACTGGCATGTAAAACATATATAAATTAATAAATAAAGATAGTTGGATTTATTGATCGACGTTATGCCGCATAAAGTTGAGTTCATAAGCAAGAATAGCCTTTTTACGTTCTATTCCCCAGCGGTATTTATTAATTTCTCCAGATTTACGAATAACACGATGGCAAGGTATCAAGTAGGCAATTGCATTTGTATCTGAAAATTTTTGAAACATTTGTTGCCAATCAGAAGTATCATTGTCAAATTCGACAGCGCTCTTCTGTTTGTGAACTGCAACAACATTTTTAAATTTTCCGATGTCAATGCCAATAAAATTTTGATAAGACGTAATCATAATAACTTCGATAGTTTTAATTGATTTAAGATTGTAAACGGGTGCATATTTATGTCCCACACAACTATTCAAACATATCGAGAGATGGGCTAGTGTACCTTGATCCGAACGGTTATAATACCAATAGTTGGTCAGTCGCACACGCCCGTGATAGCCCTATTTTCTTATAAAGATAGGACTATCTTCCCTCTTATCTTCTTTATATCATATTTTTAACTTACAATCAACCATTTTTTTTTGGTCTAGTTTATGGGGTGCATTATATGCTGAGAAATGTTCAGAAAAGTATGTTAAGCCAAGAAATAAAATAATGAATTCATACAAACAAAAGTTCGCACGAATCAAGTGGTAGACCATTACGATCTCAAAATAAAATCTTCTTACAATAGCTGGTTTTGGTTGCGGAAGTGATTGTGTTGTCTAAGTTATTAGTAATATATACTATTAAGTCAGTATTAATTCGTTAAGAACTTTCATTAAAGATTATCAAAAAAACTTCTAAATAGGGATTGACAAGTTTTAGAGATGGAGTATTTTATGAAAAGTATATTGAGCTATTAATTTTTTATGTATAATAAATATGATAGTGAAAATATTTTTCTTTATATTATGAGGTAGCTGTTTTATTCAGAAAAAGATTTTTTTCTTACTTTGAAATTGAGTTGTTTTTATGGAGGGTTAAATGATTAATGAATTATTTGCTACTGTACGTAGTGGAGATGCCAATCAAGTTGCGGATCTTATCAATAAAGGGGCTGATGTTAATGCCAGGGACAATAGCACTGCCATTAAGTTAAGGAAAAGTGATGAACTGTATTATAAAATCAGGTAAGATCCACAAATTAAAAGAAGTAATGACATGAGTAAAAAAAAGAATAATCATGTTTATAAAAAATAAATTGATGAGTTTAAACTTTATAAACGCACACAGAGCATCCTCAAAAGACTTCTCACGAAAAAGAAAGCTGCCCTTCGTTAATGTATTTCTCCTGATTTTTAGAAAGAGTGTAAAGTCATTACAAGTGATGCTTAATGAGTTTGTTCTGCATACAAGAAAAGATTATACAATTACGGCAAGTGCATTTACTCAAGCAAGAAAGAAGCTAAAGCATACTACGTTTTCAGAGTTAAATGATGATATAGTTTCCCTATACTACCAAGATCAGGAATTTAAAACCCACCATGGCTTCAGAGTACTTGCATTTGATGCTTCAATACTGATTCTGCCAAAGAGCGACAAAATAATAGGTGAGTTTGGCTCAAGAGCAGTATGGAATGGAATCCAGAGATTTGAAGACTATACAAGTGCAACCTTTGAAGTTTGCTACGATGTGCTAAATAATATTGCAATAAAATCTGTGCTAAGTAGAGGTGACAGCTATGAGGTTGATTTAGCAATCGGTATGCTTGAATCCATAAAATCAGACGATTTGTTAATCTGTGATAGAGGATACGTATCTTATCGATTTCTTGCTGAGCTTACAGGAAGGAAAATCAATTATATAATTCGCTGTTCAAGTTCGTCTTTCAATGAAATAAACGCTATGTTTAAGCCGGAAAGCCCATCTAGTACGGTGGTAGTGTCTACCGCACCTATTAAAGTAGCAAGACAGCTACGAAAGCTAGGATTACCTGATGAGATGAAATTCAGGTTAGTCAAAATAATACTTTCTTCTGGCGAAGTTGAAGTGTTAGTAACATCTCTGTTAGATGAGAAACGTTTTACAGTTGAAGAGTTTGAGAGATTATATTACTTGCGCTGGGGAGTAGAAACATTTTTTTCTAGGCTGAAGGGAAGATTAAATTTAGAGAATTTCACAGGAAAAAGTATTGAAACTATCAAGCAGGATTTTTGGTCAACTATCTTCATCAGTAATCTAGAAAGTATCATGATAGAAGATGATGAAGAGACATTGAGCGCACAGAATAGTAAACTAAAAAAAAGCATCAATAAATCTGTCTCATTTAATGCGATTAAAAACTTAGCCTTTGATATTTTTTCTACAGAGTCAGACATAGACTGCATTATGGATCGACTATCACAGTTATTTTTGATGAACACTTTAGTGGTGAGAAAAGGGAGAAGAGTTGATCGTCATAAGATATCTGATATTCGTTCACTCAACTACCAGAAAAGAGCTAGAAAACATGTGTTTTAAATTCAAGATATCTTTTCAGTATCATTGCATTAGTACATTCTTTGCAAAATAACCTGCAATTATTACTTTTTTAAATAACTTGCACTTTTCAGACTCCCTTTTCTTAAAAATTCACCCTAGTATTTACCATAATTATCAATCACTTCAAATTTTTTGTCCAATCTTAACTTCTCTTTCCCTTAACTTAATGGCAGTGAGGTATACACAACCCCCTCTACCCTGATCTACTACTTCTCTCTCCTCAAATTCGTAAACTGGATAACCATCATGTTCCTTTGGTCTTCTCTCAATAACAGCTTGCTTGCTTTTAATATTTAAATCGATTTTTTTATGTTCTACAAGCAACTTAGCCATAAGCTCTAAATATTGATGTTCCTCGTTATTACTAGTAACAAAAGCTGAAATAATGCACATCAAAGGTGTCATCCCATCCTCAAAAGCGTTAACATTCGCTCCTTCTTTCAATGCTTGTTGAAAATGATTCCAAGCTTCCTCAGGTGTTATTCTTTCACCACTAGCATTTTGAAATTCAATAGCTTTAAACAACTTTTTTGTTGCTTCACTTGTACTAAACATTTTAACCCCCTATCACAACAAACTTGATAAAATTATACATAGAAAAAATTAAAATATCAACTATTAAGCTAATGATCCAGAATATACTCCTTCGTTAAAGGAGACTGAGCATTTTCAAAGATTTCTTGAGTACTTCCGAATTCAACAATCTTGCCATTGCAAAAGAAAACTATGCTGTCAGATAATTTTTTAGCTTGCTTCATCGAATGAGTTACCATAATTATGGTGAACCTCAATTTCAATTCTTGTATAAGATTTTCGATTGCATTGGTTGCCATTGGATCAAGAGCAGAGCATGGTTCATCCATTAATAAAATAGTTGGCTTTACTGCAATTGCACGAGCAATGCATAATCTTTGTTGCTGGCCACCAGATAAATTTAGTGCACTATCTTGCAATCTATCTTTCAACTCTTCCCATAAACCAACCTTAGTTAAACTACTTTCTACTATTTCATCTAATTTTTGCTTATTTTTCACCATGCCATGCAATTTAGGCCCATAAGCAACATTATCATATATTGACTTTGGAAAAGGATTGGGTTTTTGAAATACCATACCAACTTTTGCTCTGAGCAATACAACATCCATATCACGTGAATATATATTACCCAGCCCATCGATTACCAGTTCACCAGTCGCTCTACATCCAGGTACGTAATCATTCATACGATTGAAACAACGCAAAAATGTCGATTTACCGCACCCAGAAGGTCCGATAAAAGTTGTGACTTTCTTTTTGCAAATATTCAAATTTATATCGAATAAAACTTGTTTAGAGCCATACCAAAGATTTAAATTTTTAACGAAAGCGTATTTATCGCTCATACTAAATCCTGCATTGAATAAAGTCCTGGTATTTCCTGTTTATTCTCGCACAACCATATTGCTGCTTGAACCGCCCCTCTAGCAAACGTTGTACGATCAATTGCCTTGTGATTTAATTCTACTCGTTCATCGGAATTGACAAACATGACACTGTGATCTCCTATTACTCCACCTCCACGAGATACTGCAAAGCCTATTCCTCCTTTCCCTCTTATATTTGAATTATTATGTGAATATTGATTGAGCTCAAAATCCACTTTTGCAGCATTAGCAACTGCTTTACCAAACTCTATAGCTGTTCCAGATGGTGAATCCTTTTTTAAATTGTGATGCATTTCCCAAATTTCAACGTCATACTCATCACCTAAAAGCTTGGCAGCTTCTTTTACCAATTTCAGCAACACATTAACTCCAACACTCATATTTGCTGACCATAATATTGGAACTTTAGCAGCATATTCTTTTAAATTTAGACCTTCTATTCCAGTTGTGCCACTAACTAGCGGTTTTTTAAATTTCACGGCCGCCTTAAGGCATTCTAGCATACATTCTTTAGTTGTAAAATCTATTACAACATCGGACGATTCAAATACCTCACTAATAGAACTTGTAATTTTGATTCCTAAATTGCAATTATTGCCTACAATAGGCCCAATATCTAAGCCTATATACTCACTGCCCAAGCGAGCAACAGCACCTGCTATTTCCACTTTGGTATTCGTAATTAATTCATTGAGTATTTTCTTACCCATTCTGCCTAAGCAGCCTATTACTCCAACTTTGATTTTCATAAAGCTTTTTCCACTATGTTAGGATTTTTTTGAAGCTTTGTCATCTTTATAAGCTTAGCATATTTAGCCTTACACTGATAAAACTATAGCTATACATCGATGAATCTATTGAAAATTGATACGAGGAAGATACAAATTGTAATTTGTCAATTTTCCGTATGAATAAAACTTATAAAGAAAAAAAGAGCAACAAAGAAGATGCTCTTTTATGAAATTAACTAGCAAGAACAATTATTACTCGCAAGCTTTTCTTCAACTATTAGTCGAATAAGTAACGAATTTGGTACTACTTCATCGCAAAGCAATCTTCTTATTTCTGAGCTTTTTGCTTTTGATAAGTAGTTAGATAATTCTTGAGAAAACTCCAATTTTTCTTCTTCTGGAATAAAAAATTCATCATGAAAATCACCATCTAATTCCTCTTCTGCATCATAAAACTTCTCTTGTTCATTATCCTCATTATTAACCTCTTGTTGTATTATCTTATTACTAGCATCAGTATTATGCTCATCTTTTTCTTTATGTGCATTAACTAATAGAGATTTATTACAGTTAGCGTTCTTTGCTTCCAGACTAGTAGTTTCTGAGCTTGGTACGCCACGCGCTTTAAAACTTTCAATAGAATCTATTACAACAAATGTTGACCCCTTCTTGAAGCCCAAGAACTTTTTCATTTGCACTACCTGACAAAGTTCGCGTTTATCTTTTTGTAGCATATTAATAATTAGAGATACGGAACCATCATCGTTATCTCTTTTACTAAAATTAATATTAAAATCATTTTTATTGCAGTGTATTTTCATACGATATTTACCTTTGTTTCTTGGATGCTTATAATCCTCTAGATTTTGTTGAATATCATCTGCAAGACGTAGTTCTAAGTTTCCGTTAAAAATGTTGATAGTAGAAGATTCTCTTGTTACTGCCAATGATGTTAGTTGATCAATAGTTGTATTGTTAACCATTTGTTGTGCCATAGTAGTGGGTGTTTTAACTCCAAACGGCTGATTAGATATACTATCTACTTTAACATTTGTTACACCATTTTCCAATCCTAACATTTTTTTCACATGCTCAATATCATATTCAACTAATATTTTATCGCCATCGATATACTTCCCATCTTTGTTCTTCTTTATTATTGATTCTACAATTAAATGTTTAACATACTCAGGAGAATTAACACTCCTACCAGTAATGCAATATTCTCCTTTATTACACTTTAGATATACAAGAAACTTAGGATGATATGCGTCCTTGGTTAAACTATCTTTATAATCCTTAATGTTTATACACTCTTCCAAATTTAACCAAAAGTTATTCCCTTCAAATTCAAGCCCACCTACTACTGATGTTTTTTTTGTTTTTAATGGCTTGTAATTTATCTTATCCACTTTAACGAACTCTTTGTTTTTACCTAAGCCTAATACACGTATCATTTCTAATGGATTACTTAATACAGAACCTTCATCAATTTGTTTCTTTACTGAAGTTATTGACACAGACTTCCTCTCACCACCTATATTTTTCTGTGAGCGATAAGGACCAGTAATATGAAAATCTCCACTGTCACATCTTACAAATGCATGAAATTCATCATATTGATATGGATTTTTATATTTCTCTTCAAGGATTGTATAATTTTTATTTATCATAGTTAATAGTAGTTCACTATCGATAACTTCAAGACAAACTTTGGGTCTATCTATCTGCTTTGGCAGTATTAGTTGATTACCATCTAGAGTTTTTGGCAACGTATTACTTTTATTTACATTCTCACCTAGAGGTCTTTCTGGTGATGTACTTTTTTGAGCAGCATTTGCTTTACTACTAAACAACCAATTCCAACCTGATGAAACTTTTTTTGTAATCCACGAAATTCCCGTATGATCAGCAATCCACTTAAAAAGCTTTTGTATACTTTTCCACATACTTTACTCCTTAATAAATTTACTTAATTATTACATATAAAATTTAACTTGTCAATTTTCTCCTATGGAGAAAACTTATAAAGAAAAAAAGAGCACCTAAAGAGGTGCTCTTTTGTGAAGAAAAGATACTCTTTAGAAAGGTGGCATAATAAGTTTTGACTTTATAAGTTGTTCTTTAGATAAATTATCTAGCAACTTACTAGGTTTACCAGCTTCTGAGCTTAGTACCTTGCTATCACTTGCAGGCACTTTAGATGTAGAACTTGCAACTTCAGGTTTCTGAGATATTTGATCTATAGTACCAACTGTACGCTTACTATTTAAACCCAACATCTTTTTCATTCCTTCTAATTCACAAGACGAAGTTTTACCATCATCTACCGAGTCCACTATAAAGGATGACGAATTATTGTTTGTAACAACAAGTTTGCTACAAGCAATTTTGAATATAGCTTCGTCAGATTTGACATTTATATGATATTTTGATGAATCGTTACAATTAATATTTTTCCAATCCATAACTTCTGACATATTCTTATTACTTATATGCAGTACTAACTGTTTATTACCATTTTCTTTAATAACACCCCAATGATTGGATTGACCACTCACTAGTTCAATTACACTATTTTTCTGCGGTTTACTAGACCACAAGTTTTTAATGCTGTTCCAGACTGATGAAATTTTTCCTGCAATCGACTGAAAAAAAATTTTTATTTTTTTTAACATATTTTACTCCTTAAATTAATAATAAATTAACTTAATTATTACATAAAGAGTATAATATGTCAACTATTTCATAAAAATTTTAGTACTTGCTCGCAATTTTCAATAATTTAATAGCACTGGTGTTTACAACTTCCCCACCGACACGCTTAGTGACAAAAAATCTAACATAAGGTTTGTTTGTATAAGGGTCTCTAAGTATTCTCATTCCTCTGTTATCTACGATCTTATAAGCTTGTTTGAAATCTGCTACTGCAATGACTGTAGGTGGCATATCAGCAGATTGATATACTGGTATTCCCATTAAAGTATCTGGTGTTTCAAGCGATAAACTCGGCTGCCAGAGATACTGACCTGTTTCAGATTTTAGTAGCCTCACGTCCTTTAACGTACTCCTGTTCATTAAAAATGATGCATTTTTAGAGTAATGTTCATTTAGAGAGTAGTACAATATCATTATGGCGTCGCTGTCTAGCTTATCAGCTTTGATTTGCTCTATTTTATCTTCGTAAGCTAAAATTCCTTTAGGCTGAAAAGTGCCATCACCTTTAATAAAGGCTTCATTCTCTTTCTTACTGAAAGTTTCGGCAACCTTTTCTACAAGCCAACTTTCAACATTGACAAATGCATCATCGAGCAATTTTTGTGATATTTGCGGCTGAGCATAGAGCTCATAAGTTATGATGGAAATCTTTTGAATTCTAGGTGTACTTGTGTCTTGTGTAAAATCATACTTAGATTTATAGCCACCATCTTCGTCCTCTACGACTTCACCACTCCAACCTGCACCAGCACGGTCACAATCCTCTATAATATAATCCAATGTTTCAGTAGAGATTCTTTGACTAGAACATATCTGCCGCATTGGAGATGAATCAGCTATACGCTTGTTTATGCGTTTTACAATATGAGGAGTAACTAAATACCCTCCAATATCATTGTCATCTCCACTTAGGGTTTTGTGTGATAACCTGTTTTCCATTCCTTTGCGAATATAATCAGAAAAATATTTATCACCTGTATTAAAATCTGTGCTAATCTCTGGGCGTTGAGCTGAGGTTTCAATAAAATCTAAGCGCTCTTTGCAATTATCAATATTACTATTTATCTTGCATAGCTGCTCAGGCCCTTTGCTTTCGATTTCTTTTAGTTTACGATCATTTATTAGTTTAAATTGCTCCCATGATGAAGCAAGTTCATTAACACGGTGAGCGATATCAGTAAGTGACATAATAGCCTCCTTTAAAAATAAAATTAGAATAGTTATTGTAATTTGAAGGTAATCTTTATCAGTAATCTCAGTACCTTTTTGTTGTCATGCAACCTGCATTCAGAAAAAAGACCGGTGAATGGCAGCTTAGTATAACTCAAACGCTTGTTTACAATATGGATCCCAGTGCTGGGAGGCGCCCTCATGGTAAACAACGTTCATACAACTGTGACGTATAATGCTCGTACCTGCCATTCACCGGTCTTTTTTCTGGATTCTAGCATTGGCTTCATGGTAGATACAAATGAACGTAAGCTGCTTGGTAACGGGAGAAAAATGATAATGATTACTTGTTGAAGTAAAAAAAGCAGTGTAGCATTACACCACGCTAAGTATTATACTTAATTATCAGTACTATACAGCATCCATTTTTTTGTGTCAAGCACTTTTTTTCACTGAGTATCTATTCAGGAGAATGTGCAAATAAAGTACGTAGCCGTATAAAGCTGGGATCCATTTTTCTATCATCACCAGAAACGTTGATTACTTTTATACCTGTAAATTTAACTGGATCCCAGTTTCAGGGCACTGAGATGACAGAAGAAAAAGGCCTGTATCGGCTACTTCGATGACACTCACAGCCCTGTCATTCCAGTGCGTGACGCTGGAATCCAGAAAAAAAAGAAAAATGGTCAAGCACTGGGATGACACCCATTTAGTTATCTTTTCTCGTCTACCTTGTTTTGCCACCCTGCTGAACGGATACATACCGTTTGTTGCTTTTACCCTATGCTACCTTATCTGCCCTGCTTCAATCAATAAAAGATTTCAATATTAATTCTGCACTACTTGCGGGATCACCACTTTTTATGATTGGTCTACCAATTACGACATAATCAGCTCCTGAATTTATTGCTTCTTTTGGTGTTGCTGTCCTTTTTTGATCATCATGACCTCGATTCATACGGATTCCTGGAGTAATAATTTTAAAGTCTTTACCACATTCTTGGTGCACCTCTTGAGCCTCTAGTGCAGAGCAAACTATTCCATGTAGACCAATCTTTTTTGCAAGCTTTGCCAGCAAAATTACCTGTGATTTTGTTTCTCTTGCCACTCCAAGCTCACTTAGATCTTTATTACTCATGCTAGTTAATACTGTTACTCCAATTAGCTTTATTTTAGTGCCTTGCACTATACTTAGCGCTTCTTGAAGCATTTTTGTTCCACCACTGATATGCAATGTTAGCATTTCAACATCTAGAATCTTGATTGCTTCAATCGTTCTAGCGACAGTGTTTGGAATATCATGCAATTTCAGATCTAAAAAAATTGGTATATTGCATTTTGCAACTTCTCTCACTCCAGAAGGGCCATGTGCAGCAAAAAATTCTAACCCAAGCTTTACCATGCCAACCTTATCACGCAGAGCATTAGCTAAAGATATAGCTTTATTCAAATCTTGTGTATCCAGTGCGCATATTATTGGGTTCATTATCTTGTATAATTTTTTTTATAATAAGAGTAATTGTTGCATTTTACAATCCATATTCAGGGATTGGTCCACTTGCAATGCTTTGTACAGACACTGAACCCGATAATCTGGTCGGAGTGGGTGAACGACTGGCATATCCAAGATCTTCCTGTAAAGAATCAGACGTTTTCTCCGATGTTTTGGAACCGTTAACTGGAGTGAATTGTGCAAGTTCCCCTAATATAAATTTTATTTTCTGAGTCTCCCCTAATATTATTTTTTTGCTATAATCTTTAATTGTTTCATTTTCTCTTATCGATTCTTCTATCTTATCTATCACATATTGAAGTTGTTTTATTTGACTGTCTCGCTCTAAAAGTGAATTTCTTAAATTTTTCACTTCGTTATTACAATCTTGTCTTATTCTGTCTAACTCAAAAGACTGATTTTTAATTAAACCATCTGCTTTATCTAGCTCTTCAAATTTCCTTTTTAATTCTTGAGATAAGTTTTTATTTTTCTGATCAATTTCTTTAAATTTACATTGTAATTCATCTAATTCCACACAAAGTTCTTCTTGTCTTTTATGTAATTCTTCTTTTTTCATATATAGTATATGTTTCTCTTTACGTAATTTGTCTATTTCCTTAGATAACTCCTCTTTTTCTTTAGATAATTTCTCTACTTCCTTATATAATTCTTCATATTTATCATTGTCTATTTTTCTTTTCAATTCGATTATGAGTTTTTTCCTCTCAGTTAGATTAGCTTCTTTTTCCTGTAACTGTTTACACAAATATGAGATTTTATGGAGTAGTTCTTTTTCTTGTGCAGCAAGCTCATCTTTCTCCTTCGTTACTTTTTCTAATTCTTCTGTTATTCCAATTATATGGATCATTTTTGCTTCTAATTTCTCCTCCAAAGATTTTTTTTCTTTAAGAAAAGATTTCCTCTCAGCTTCTATTTTTTGACCAAATTTTCTTCCTTTCTCGTATAAATTGTGCTTTTCTTGAGTCAACTCACGCTCTTTGTGAGCAAATTCCTTTCCCACTTTCCTAGTGTCAATAATTATTTTATACAAAATCATAAAAGCCAAAACAGATAATACAGCTAAAGCGAGAATTAAAGAACTAGGTACATTAATAAGCGCTAAAGATGTAAGTAATGTAAGAGTAGCCAGAGAACTAGCTATAAAATAAAATGTATTATATTTATTAAGTAAATTGCTCATCACCCATATACAAAACTTCAGCAGTCTTGTATATATTGATTAAAATTATCTTACCTGTAGAGGAGAACACTTATCACAATTGTACCAGTGATAAACTTTAGTTGATATGCTAACTAAACTCAAAATACAAGGTGGCATCAGACGGGAGTAGAACATCTAGGAGTAGAACATCTACTAGAATATCCAAAATCTTCTGAATATGAAGCTTCATCCAGCTCTTTATTTGGTAGTGCTGATAAATCTCCATTACTTATATCTGAAGGAGCAGGGCTATCATTAATTTGTTCAAATACTTCTTCAAGCATCTTTTGTATTTCTTGATCACTTTCTACACAATGCTTAATCAATTCATCAAATCTTTCGCAAATTTCTAGCATAGTACTCCTTGGCATAGTCACATTGTCTTTTTCTCCTATACTCTCTTGAAACAAACTTACCATCTCTGTTATCAAACCCGTACAATCCTTTACAAAGCTGACATAATTTTGATGAGATAATGAAGATTGATCACCTAAACGTGAAATTCCCCTTTTCATAGTAATTTTCTCAGATAGTAACTTTTTGTTCTTGTTCTTGAAATTTCATTGCTAGTGAATAATCTTCTCTTTCTTGAAGCTGCTGTGCGTAGATAAGATCTTCTTGCTCTTGAAGTTGCTTTGCAAACAGTTGTTCTTGCGTTTGTTTTGCTAATCTATTAAGCAGTGGTTCAAAATGGGCATGTCCACTATTTACTATATGTAAGACACTATTGTCATTATAATCTACCCTGTTATACTCACCTGCATTTTTTGATCCTAAACTATCTATTAATTGATGCAAGAACGGATCTTGTTGATTATCAGTAATAATCAATGGATTACTCTCTACAACATGCAACTTTACATAATACTTCCCACAAAGTATTCTACCTTCAATATCGGTACGCCCCCAAAATTCATTTTTTTCAATGCGATTGATATATTGGTCACACGTAATTCCACGATTTATGAACTCACCTTCAACCTCATCAAAATCATTGCCAATTTTACTTATAAACCACTCTGAAGGATTGTCTTGTGCAAATCTCTTACAGTCATTCCTTAACTGCTCTACAGTAACCTGTATTCCTGCTTGCTGTTCTAGACTCTGCCTGAAAGAATCGAAAAAAACAGCTTCCATTACTGATTGCCTGTCCTACATAAAAGTTGTCAAATTTGTTTAATTTTTGTTCTTTATCACTTTGTTTTTCTGCTTTTTCAGTAACTTCTTTCTCTAAATCAAAAATTTCATTCCAGTCATATCTACCTTCTAATCCTAGTCTTTTACTTTCCCTTTCTGCTGCGTTAGCTAAGTCTATTTTAGAAGTGCTTTGCTTTTTCCCTAATAATTCATATAAAGACTTGAAGAGTTGTATTAAAGCAGTTCTAAAATCAAAGTTTTTTTCCTTTTTAATTGTATTGACTTCGATGTCATGTAAATCTATTAGTAATTGTTAATTTAAGTTCATAATTTTACCCCTCTAGATATTAAATTATTGTACCAATAAAAGTATCAATAAATCATTAATTAAGCATAACCACACTCTTGTAATTTGTTCAGTATAAATTGAAAAATTTTTATAGAACGCCCCATGTAGAAATATATGGGGCCATGAAAATTTAATGTGCAAGTATTTGCTGTTGTTGATGAAATGCTTTCTCTACATGTGCTTCTTCCACACTGCACCTTCTTGATAAGACTGGCTCCTCAAGGCATTTTATACTTTGCTGTACATCATTAATGCACTGCCCTACAACATCACTAATTTTTCCATCAGCATTTTTTGCCAATAACTTATCAAACCTCTTCTCAACCTCTGCTCTCTCAGAGATATCCTTTGAAAGGTTACAATACTCCAAAATTTCATCTATCTGAAGTTCTCTTGCGAATAGAAAGTCTTCGTGCTCCTGCTGCTGTTTTATTAACTCTTGAGTTACAATTTTAGCTCTAGAGTAATGGTTTCCTTCAAGATATATTGTTTCTCGCTCTTTACTACCCCATAATTCGTCATTTATTTTATAACCATCACGACCCAAGAACTTATTCATTTCATCATCATTTATCATTTCAGGCTTTGGTTCAAACTTTTGTTGCTTCTCTCTACCGCTAACTTCACAATGGACATTAATTTCAATGTTAGCTAAAGAAGCTAATAATTGAATTTCTTCAATAAAAGGAAAATAACTTTTACTTTCTATTGCTTCTAGATAGGATTGATAGAGTTCAGGTTTGTCAAGAAATGAGCGTGTAATAAAATCACTGTTATATTCGGCATTATAGTCACTCTCACCAATGCCATCAAGAGCCTCTGCATATTCACTTAGATTAAGCACAGCTTGATTATGCGATATATTAAATTTGCTAACAGCTCTACTTACTAACCTCTTCACATTACCTTCAGCATTTTCAATTTTCCTATTTGTTTGCTTAACCAGACCCTTTATTTTATCAGACTTGCCAGTTAAATCCCCTGGCTTATTAAAAAACATATTAAAAACCTTTTCTAGCTGATCCTTTAAAGGAGCTGGCATACTTGGATCATCTAAAGACGTAAATCGACTTAAAAATTTGTGCCATTCCATTCTCATATCTTGCGCTCTTTCAGCTTTATATGTACCAGAACTGTTATCACCAAACACTGCATGAAAAAAGCAATTGCCATCACCTGCAGTATCATATTTAACTACTTGGTTATTAGAAGGTTCTTTTTCTACATTACTCTCTGAAGTCTTGCGTCCTTTAGCATTTTCAATACTGTCAAAACCATTTGGTAATTTCCGTTTTCTAAGCCCAACCATAATTTCTACCTTAATTCAAGCTATATGTTATTATATTAACTAACTTATTAATAAGTAACTAATTAGGTATAGCAAAAATTTTTTAATTATGCAATAATTAAGGCTTTAAATAGCAAATATGAGCTTTAACTGTGGTATAGTTGGGTTACCAAATATAGGAAAATCAACTTTATTTAATGCACTTACAGAGTCAAGTGCAGCCGAAGCTGCAAACTATCCTTTCTGTACAATCGAGCCAAATGTTGGCAAAGTGCCAATACAAGATCAGCGTTTGAAACAAATTGCCGCAATTGCCAGTTCAGAGAAGGTAATCTACAACCAATTAGAAATTGTAGATATTGCAGGCCTGGTTAAGGGTGCAAGCAAGGGTGAAGGACTAGGAAATAAATTTTTGAGTCATATCAGAGAAGTTGATGCCATTGTTCATCTGCTCAGATGCTTTACGGATGACGATATCAGTCACGTACACAGCACTGTAGATCCAATATCAGATGCTGAAGTAGTGGAAATGGAATTAATTCTAGCTGATATTGATAGCATAGAAAAAAGGCTTCCACAACTTGAAAAAAAAGCAAAGCAAGGTGATAAAGAGCTAAAGAGACAACTTGAATTAATGCAAGAGGTATTAGCTACTTTAAAACTTGGCAAGCCTGCAAGAAGTTTAGAGCATATTGATGAAGATGAAATGAAGTTGCTTCAATTGCTAACAACAAAGCCTGTTATGTACGTCTGCAATGTTGAGGATACAAATGTTATAACTGGTAATGAATTATCTAAAAAGGTAGAGAAAATGGCAGAGGAAAATAAAAGCAAATTTTATTGTATTTCAGCAAAACTCGAAGCAGATATTGCAAATCTTGATAGCGAAGAAGAAAAACAGAGTTTTTTATCAGAATTTGGCTTGCAAGAATCAGGACTTGATGGAGTAGCACGTATTATGTATGAAGTGCTAAGTATGATAACTTTTTTTACTGTAGGGCCAAAAGAAGCACGGGCATGGCCAATAAAGATAGGATCAACAGCTGACAAAGCAGCAGGTGTAATTCACACTGATTTTGAGAAAGGCTTTATAAAAGCAGAAACTATAAGCTTTGCAGATTATGTAAAATATAGAAGCGAATCAGCATGTAAAGATGCAGGCAAAATTCGCTTCGAAGGCAGAGACTATATAGTGCAAGATGGTGATATAATGCACTTTAGGTTTAATGTGTAGTATACATCTAACTACCAAAAAACCAGGGAATACGGCCTCTGTTTATTATATCTTTCTCTTCGCTGACCTCATCTAGTTCCACATCATGGAGAATGGAGCTAGGTGTTGTAACAACTTCTTTTTTCTGTGGTTGTACATTCTTCTTCTCCTCACATAGTACGTGCTCCAGATCTCTTTCTAAAAATTCGTACAAAGCTTCACCTTCTATAAGCATATCCTTATTTTGCTTAGCTAATTTCAAAATTTCGTCTAGCTCAACATCTTCATCATTAATAGTTGCCTTCTCAATCTCAAATTCACCAGAATTTACATTTAAACTAATAAAGCAGTTAACAGAATTACCTTTCTCATCTTCTGCACTCCACCTAACTTTGATGTTGCATATTGCATTTTCTTCAAAACAGTAATTTCTTTGTTGCTTATCATTCTTTTCAATCGTTACAATTAGTTTACCATCGCTGTATATTTTTGCTCTTTTTACCTCATTTTTATTTCTTTTCATCCTTTCAATTTTGTCAGTGAAAAGATGGCTTGTTTCTAAACTCTTTTCAGGTTTAATAATATTTACACTAAGATTATCATAATGATTAACTTCTGCATTTTCGCCTGGCCAATAACGTCCATCAAAAAAGCCTACTAGACCATCTTCTTTTAGAAATTCTTTTGCATCATTCATCCCTTCTTCAATTCGAATAAGATATCTACCTAACCTATTTTCAAAATTCTTTTTCTGATCTTCATTAGTAAACTTCTTATCTAATATATTCATTATTTCTTCTTGCTGACTCAATATCGCATAGTTAAAAAGAAAAATATCCCTTTTTCTTCGATAATAATTTGCTATTTTATCAAATGGATCTGCCGGCCGGCCGCTATTATAATTTACATAATCATTAGGGTCTTCACATTTATTATCCTTAAAATCGAATCTCAAATTTTTAAAATCTGATAATACTTCTTCTGCCTTACCTTTAAGAAACTGAAGTGTACTTTGGAGCTTTTCTCCATAACTCATTCCATCTTTAATCCTAGAATAAATATACTCACCCAATCTTTTTCTAAACTCTTCTTGTCCTTTGAGATCAGGAAGCTTATTATCTAATATATTGATTATCTCCTTTCGCTTGCTTAACACTACATAGTCAAAAAGGCCTCTCTCTTTTTTATACTTCTCTGCTATTTTGTTAAAACACTTACTATCATTATAATCCAATTTTTCGAAGTCTTGGAGCACGTTTTTTACATCATCCTCACTAAATTGAAGATTTATTTGAGGAGACGCGTCAGTTCTACTTTGATCATCAAGTTGAGGATTTTTTTTAGTAGATCGGACTAATAAACTTTCTGTGCTGTTAGAGAAAGAATTATTATTTTTTTCAGGCGGTGAATTTTTCTCCTCACTATTTAACAAATTAGAAAACCAGTCAAACATTTCACACCTCTCATACTTAAATAAGTTTAATTATAACTTAATGCCAAATGTTGTAAAGCTAAAATTAACATGTAAATTCATTTTTTTTAAGACAATTATAAGTATCTTCCTTCTATAAAATTTTATAATTAGCATATAACAAATGTTTAAGATATTGATTTTGTTTGTATTTTTATTACTTTACCAGGCAATATTATTAATGAATTAGTCAGACAAATATCTTGGCCAAACTTTACTCCATCCACAAACTCTCCATTTGTTACTCCAGTTGCAATAAACACTGATTCACTTTTTGCCATGTCTTTCACGGTGTAGATTTTTTCTGGGTCAGTGATATTCAAATTTTTTGCTCTTTCTTTTAATTGATCCGTGTCAAATATTAATCTTCCTTCTATCTGCCCACCGATTGAGCTTAGCGCTGCTGCTGCAAGCACTCCTTCTGGAGCTCCACCTGTTCCAATATACATATCGTGATTGCCATTTATTAGCGAAACTATGGCTGCAACATCACCATCATCTATTAATTTCACTTTTGCTCCTAGCTTCCTAATTTTTGCTATTAATTCATCATGTCTTTCACGTTTAAGTACAGTTACTATAAGATCACTTGCTTTACATCCTTTTGCCTTGGCTAAATTGTCCAGATTCTTCTCAATCCTATTTTTTAGTGAGACTACACCCTCTGGGAGATTTTTTCCCACTGCTATCTTTTCCATATAAACATCAGGTGCATGTAAAAAATTACCTTTTTTTGTTGCAGCAAGAACAGACATTGCCCCTTGTTTATAATGAGCGCAAATCGTAGTGCCTTCAAGTGGATCAACAGCAATGTCAATCTCAGGGCCACTTCCTGTGCCAACTTTTTCTCCGATATATAGCATCGGTGCTTCGTCCCTCTCCCCTTCTCCAATCACAATTGTACCATTTATTTCCATTGAGTTTAGCACCGTACGCATTGCATCAACTGCAACCTGATCGGCCTTTTTTTCATTACCAAGGCCTGCCAATTTATATGCAGCAAGTGCTGCAGCTTCGGTTACTTTCACTAACTTATAGGCTAAATCTTCTATCATTTGCTCGAGAATCATAAATCAATATATATCATGCCATTTGATACTGCAAGATTACTTGACTGAATAATGAAAAAGTTGATATAATAAGCGTATAGCAATAATAGTAAGATTTGAATATGATCAGTAATTTAACTTATGAAGATGTAAAGAAATTTGTAACTGATAATCCTAATATAGCTGCTCAGGAATTTGGTGAGAAGCTAAAACAAAGTGGGCCAACAGATGCAAAAATTTTTGATTTACTTGCAGATGCCATCTATTCAGAAAGGCACGGTGTTTCAGACGATTCTGCTGTATTTCTAAGAATTGTTGAATTGTTTGCGCAGTTAGATATTAAAGTTAAAAAAAGCAGCGGTGGTAGAACTATGTTGAACATAGCTGTAGCAAATAAACAAGCTGATGTTGTAAGGATACTTTTGAATAGTGGTAAGTTTGAAGAAGAAGAAAAAATTAGTGCTTTAAATAGTGCTATTATTCAAGGCAATGTTCAAGGGTTTGAGCCGTTTTTTGATTATGCATATTGATACTCCTATAAAAAATTTGGATTGTTGAGTTTACCATGTTTAAAATCCATAAGGATTCTAACAGTCTCTGGCGTATTCTCAAATAAATATTTTCCTCTGGTTTTACTGTCATCTTTTCGTACTTTGATTTGACCATTATTAATTCTATCATAAATCCAATGTGTAGTAACATTGAGGATTTTTGCAATTTGTGGAACGGTAAGATATCCAGATACTTTAAGCGGATGTGACTGATTCCTTGCTCGCATAATGTTATTTTTTAACCGAATAGTTTTTACTGTATTTTCTAAAACGATGTTTTTTGTGGGGGAGCGATGTCCCTGTTTTTCTAAGTACTTAGCAATTTCTGCATCTGTTTTACCTTCTTTACTTAACTTTATTATAGACTGTTCCATTTCTTTTGCTTTAGTCAACTCGCGAAAAGAGTTTACTGGAATGGGAACATGAGAAGTAGTAGTTTCGCCACCATGCCATATAATGCGTACCTGAAGACAATCGCGTCTGATTCTGTGTGCTACCACTTTATCAATGAGACAACGAAGAAAGGACTTTTGTTGTTGACGTGATAGAATTGATTTATACCAAATTTCAGGTAATCTTTTGCCTACATCTAAAAATACTGTTTTCAGTTCTTCAGGTAATTGAGGTGTTGGATCACTTGGACGCTGACGTTCGAACATAATTTCTGCTTGTTGGAGTTCTTTCAATGCTTTCTCCCAGCGTCTTTCAAGTTCTGCAGCTACAAGACGATTGTCAGGGTCTACTTGATTAAATTGTCTTTCTGCCAATCTAACTTGGTACTTTAGGCGCTCTAATTGTTGTAAATGTGCTTTATTAATTGCTTGCTCAGATTGCAATTGTGAGTTAATCGCCTGAGTATAAGCATCAAGCTCAATTTGACCAAGTGCAGCAAAAAATTTGGGAACTACTTCATTATCAATAATATCAGCTGGTAAAAGCTGACATACAGGTACACGATACTGCTGACGTAGATAGTTGCATAAATAACGATTTCCTCCTTTATACTGTACCAACATTTTATGTCCACATTCTCCACAATAAATTATTCCATGTAATAATGCTGCACCTGGTCTTGCTATACCACGTGTTTTATTGCGATCGTATTCTGCATAATTATCTTTTAGCATCATCTCAATCTTTGTAAAAGTTTCCCAATCTATGTAAGCTGAGTATTTACCTTTGATCAGAACTTTCCATTCCTCCATTGGTAATTTTTTTGTTGTTTTGTCAGCAGAAGATGGCTTATGGTATGTAGTACGGGAACGCCCATAAACAAATGCTCCAGCATAGGCTGGGTTTTTTAGTATTGAGGTAATTGCTGCAACAGTTGGCTTTTTCCACTGTAGTTCTTTGAAATTATTATATCTAGGAAGAGTTAGTTGATGATCATTAAAATGTCTTAAAACCTTTGATGCTGTTCGTTTTTCTAGAAAAGTTTCAAAAATAAGATTGATACGAGACTGAACTTCAAGGTTAGGATCCTTGTTCACAGAACCATCAATGTTACGAACAAGACCAACTGGGAGAGATAAGGCTAAATCACCTCTGGTTGCTTTATTTAATAGTCCAGCATTTAGTCTAGCTCTTATAGTAGATAACTCCATTTCAGCAAGTTGCCCTTTCAGACCAAGTAACAGCCGACCATTAATAGTACCAGGATCATAAACACCATCCCGGTCAGCTATTAAACACTGTTTATAGCCACATATATCCAGTAAAGGATACCAGTCAGAACAATTACGTGATAAGCGAGTCACATCGTAGGAGAGAATAATTCCTACCTTTGATAAAGTGACTTTAGTGACAATCTCTTTAAACCCTTCACGCTTTTCAGCACTAGCACCAGTTAAACCAAGATCACTATCAATGATTACAACATTATCAGCTTTCCATCCAAGGTCAATTGCTCTTTGTTTTAGTGCATACTGTAACTCCAAACTTTCTTGGTTGCTCAATGCTTGATGAGGTGTTGATTGTCTGATATAAATTATTGCTTCGCGTGCTAAATGCTGTGCTGTAATTAGCTCTGATGTACTCATAGATAACCTCTTTGGACACTAATAATATATTTTCTAAAACTTCTGACTTGAAACGTTGCGACATTTTCTGCCACACTTGACATGGTTTACATGGCATAATTTATACTCCTTTGCTAGAGAAACAAATTCGTATAATGAAGACCACGTTAACTTGCTGGTGAGAAAGTTTTGCTTACTAGCTAAGTTGGTAGCAGAAAACGGAATACGTAGAATGATGTAATTGCGATAAGTAACAAATACATTGTGGACTTTTGAGCTGACAGAAGATATTGGAAATGTTCTGCCAAATAGTGGATGTGTTGAATCTGTAACTGTAATTTCCTTAGTTACTTGATTATTGAAGAGGGTATTAAGGTGATTGATCGTTAGATTACATAGATCATGCGAAAATACTGGAGGCTCTCAACACAGCTACTTGCAATGAGGACACTGACATTATGAAGGTACTCTTGGATAACAAAAGATTTACTGGAGAAGAAAAAGTTCAGGCTCTGAGTCATGCCTCTATAGGTGGTGAACTAACAAAAGTTAGGTTACTTTTAAAGTATATGAAAGGCGTACCAGAAGATGGCATAAGAAATCTTTTAGAAATAATTGAAGAGAAAAAATTATCACTTGGAAAAGAACTTAAAATAGATTCTGAATTTAAAGTCGATTTCAGCAATTCTGATCACAATAAATATCTCTCAAGCTGTGTAATAATTGCACTGCTTAGATCAGCAATAAACAAGAAGCAAAACACACCTGATGGAGCGGAGTCCAATGTCAGTAATACAAGCACTGGTCTCACGCTAAATAATGATGACATTAGGAATCTGTGTCTTGATATAGATAGGGTTACAAAACAGGATAGCACAGTTACTAGTTTTGAAGATTTGCAAAAAAGGTTAAAAAGGAAGGGAATTAATCTTCAGAGCAAATGTGAAAAAAATGCTGTACTAGAATATGCAATTAAAGATCAAAATTTGAACGTTATAAAATTTCTCTTACAAAATGGAATGACCATCATCAATGCAATCGGTCAAGAAGGAAGGTATTACGTTAGCAAAATTGAAGGAGAAAAATCTATATTATGCTTTGTTGTTCATTATACTGATAACAGTAATGCTGAGATTCTAGGCACGCTACTGCGAAATATTAATGCAGAGCAATCAAAGTTAAATCCTGAAGATGAATTGTACAGATTATACCAACAATTAAAAGATGATGCATTCTGCACTGCTTTTGCAGAAAAGAATTCTGTAGCAGCGACAGTGCTAATACAGAACGATCAAGAAACACGCGCATCAGCAGTAAACAAGGATGAAACACCTGTAGTAACAGGGACTGACCAGGTTGTTACTACGCCAAGCGTAGAAGAAAATAGAACAGAACCTAACAAAAATATTAGTAATAAACCTACGGCAACAGCGCCTCCAGTTAGTACTAATGGTAATAATAACAAAAATGAAGCACCTGTATCAACAAGGACTGGCCCAACTGTCACACCAAATAATGATAAGAAAGCTAACGGCTTTGTAGAGGCTCAATTTTCTCCACCACATGAAAAAGAAACTAAATACAAAAAAAGTAAGGAGAGTTTTTACGCCTCATTAAGGAGTGATGTTGTTGGAGTTGTTATTGCAGGATTGTTTGTTGCTGCTGCTGTGACGGTTCCATCTTTAGCTGGTGCATTAGTTTGCAGTGTCCTAGCTATTTTAGTTGTAATGGTAACTGGATTACATGTAAAAAATTTTACACTTCCAAGTTACAGCGAAATGAGAGAAAATAAGGTTGAACCTGTAAATTCAAGTTTGAGAAACCATGCAATCTAGCTCCTAGAATCACTTTTCAAACCAATTATAATTTCTTGATTGTTAAACCACTTTATCAAAATTAAGTGGGACTAGTGCGATTCGAACGCACGGCCTTCGGATTAGGAATCCAACGCTCTATCCTACTGAGCTATAGTCCCATGTCTTCTGCTATTTATGCAAAATTATAGCAAAAAGTCTCGCATTTTTCTAGGCACCCTGTACAATTAATTCACAATAATAAAAAATATTTCTGTATTTCTTGAATGTAATACTGTTATATTTAATAATACGATTCCAATTGAAAGATTAATGCTAGTTAACAATATTAGTTACTTTTATAGTAATCAAGATGGCTTTGCTTTAAGCAACATCAACATTCAAGTGAAGAAAGGAAGTGTTGCCTGTTTACTAGGTCATTCTGGCTGTGGCAAGTCAACAATTCTAAAATTAATCGCAGGAATAGAAAATCCAAAATCTGGAACCATTGTTATAAATGATAAATTAGTTGCAAGTAACAAAGTGTCAATTGCTATAGAGCGTAGAAATATCGGATTGATTTTTCAGCATTCTGCATTATTTCCTCATAAAACAGTAATAGAAAATATAACTTTTGCTATTTGCAGTACTTCTAAGAAAGAAAAATACCTTACTGCATTGGAAATCTTAAAGCTATTTAATATAGAAAAATATGAAAACATGTACCCTCATGCTTTATCAGGAGGACAGCAACAATTAGTTGCAATAGCAAGAGTAATGGCGCAAAATCCTGATGTTGTTTTGCTCGATGAACCATTTTCTAATTTAGATATACTGCTCAAATATCGAATAAGGCACCATATATTGTCACTTTTTAGAAGCAAAAATATTCCTGTACTCATGGTAACTCATGATCCGCAAGAAGCGTTGAAAGTTGCAGATTTTATTTACGTGATGAAAAATGGTAAAATTATTCAATCAGGAGTTCCTAGCTACATATATCACAGACCTAAAGATGATACGTTAGCAAAATTTTTTAGTGAGCTTCCTTTTACTCTACAGCTAAACTAAACTTAATGTTAGGCTAAAACTATTATAAGATAATTAAAAACTCTTGATTTATAATTCAATAAAAGTGATATAATTTATGTATCACTTGGCTTCAGTCAAGTTTTAATACCTAAAAGTTAATATTTTCAACGGAGGTACAAATGAGTTTAGGTCCATGGCAGCTGTTTCTAGTCTTAATAATAATCTTAGTTCTGTTTGGTGCAGGTAGGTTACCACAAGTTATGGGTGATTTAGGCAAAGGCATTAAAAACCTTAAACAAGAACTTAAGGATTCAGAGAAACTATCATCTAATGAACCAGATCGTTAGCTTCCTTATGTTTCGTGACACGCACTAAAGTGCGTGTCATTTGTTTAAACAAGGCTAAAGAATTGAAGAGGTATGATTGAAGTACAGTAATAATTATGTTAGTTATAATGTTATTAAAGGTTAATCGTGGAAGAAAGTGAGAAATTGACTAAAGATAAAAAATTGGCCTCTGATATTCTAAAAGAGGTTGCAGATACCAATAACAACGATAGTGATAAAGTAACATTGTTCGACATCAAAACAGCTTTACATGAGCGTGGTTTTGGTATTTTAATAATCATCTTCTCTTTACCGCTATCAGTACCTATACCTGTTCCACCTGGCTATACAACCATTCTTTCTATACCTTTAATCTTATTTTCACTGCAGCTTCTATTTGGGTTTGATTCTCCTTGGATGCCTAATTGGCTAGAAAGGAAATCTTTTCAACGTTCAACACTAGCTCTCGTGGTAGAGAAAACTTCACCTATATTAAAAAAAATAGAAAAGTTCATGAAACCAAGAATGTCTTTTATTTTTCTTGGTCCGGGTGAAAAGATTCTAGCTTTTATGATGTTGCTTTGTGCAATAATAATAGCTCTTCCATTACCTTTTACTCACTTCCTTCCTGCAATTGGTATAACTCTTATTTCACTCGGCATTATGGGTAAAGATGGATTTTTATCTACGTTAGGAGTGTTAGTTTCATTCTGTGCGTTATTGGTTACCCTTATTGTAATAGTTAAAGGACCAAAACTTATAGCCGGAACACTTTCTCTTCTTAAAAGCCTTATAACTTAAAAGCTTTACAACACTTTAATAAAAGAATGAAGTACAGCATGAAATGAATAATCGATATTGAAATATAGCAATAACTATGTTAGTTAGAAGTTATATTGTTATTAAAGGGTAACTGTGGAAAAAAGTGTGAAATTGACTGAAGATAAAAAATTGGCCTCTGATATTCTAAAAGAGGTTGCAGGTACTAATAATAACGATAATGATAAAGTAACATTATTTGATATTAAAACAGCTTTACATGAGCGTGGTTTTGGTATTTTAATAATCATCTTCTCTTTACCGCTATCAGTACCTATACCTGTTCCACCTGGCTATACAACCATTCTTTCTATACCTTTAATCTTATTTTCACTGCAGCTTCTATTTGGGTTTGATTCTCCTTGGATGCCTAATTGGCTAGAAAGGAAATCTTTTCAACGTTCAACACTAGCTCTCATGGTAGAGAAAACTTCACCTACATTAAAAAAAATAGAAAAGTTCATGAAACCAAGAATGTCTTTCATTTTTCGTGGTCCTGGTGAAAATATTTTAGCATTTATAATGCTGCTTTGTGCATTATCGATAGCAATCCCACTTCCTTTAACTAACTTCATTCCTGCAATTGGTACAACTCTCATTTCACTGGGTATCATGAGCAAAGATGGATTTCTCTCTATAATGGGAGTATTAGTATCATTGTGTGGGTTATTACTTACTCTTGTCGTAATAGTTAAAGGACCACAGCTTATATTTGGAGCATTTTCTTTTCTAAAAAGCTTTGTATATGGTTAAGCTTTACAACACTTTAACAAAAAAAAAAGAGCCCTTTACACCGATCGATAAAGATCATATAAAAATGTACGTTTGTGGGCCAACAGTATATGATACAGCACATATAGGTAATGCACGTTCTATTGTTGTTTACGATGTATTATTTCGACTGCTTAAATTTTGTTATGGAAAAGTTACTTATGTGCGTAATATAACCGACATCGATGACAAGATAATCAATGCAGCAAATGAGAAAAATAGTAATATAGAAAGCATTAGCAAATATTACACTAAAACTTTTCATGAAGACATGGAAAGCATAAATTGTGCAGAACCAACATATGAACCAAAAGCAACGGAAAACATAGATAACATTATCAAGTTAATTGAGTCTTTGCTGCAAGCTGGTCATGCTTATGAATCCAATAAACATGTATATTTTAGTGTAGAATCTTACCCTGAATACGGCGTTTTATCAGGAAAAAAAATTGATGAATTAAACTACGGTAGTAGAGTTGAAGTTGGTGAAAATAAAAAACACCCAGGAGACTTCGTACTTTGGAAACCTGCAAACGAAACTGACTATAAACTTTCAAGTCACTGGAATAGTCCATGGGGAGAGGGAAGACCAGGGTGGCATATAGAATGTTCAGCAATGTCATATGCTTACCTTGGCAAAGATTTTGACATTCACGGTGGAGGTATAGACTTGCAATTTCCTCATCATGAGAATGAAATTGCACAGAGTAAATCTGCATTTGCTGAGTCAACGTTTGCAAAATATTGGGTACACAACGGGTTTCTTACGGTAAATGAAGAGAAAATGAGCAAATCCTTATTTAATATAGTCAAAGTAAGGGATTTGTTAGATAGTGGAATAAAGGGTGAAGTAATACGTTATGCGCTGCTTAAAACTCACTACAGAAAACCACTTGATTGGACAGAAAATGTTATCTCTGAGTCGCAAGAAACTTTAAACAAGTTTTATCGGTTATTACGTAGTACATGTATTGAGGAAAGTGATGCAGAAGTCTCTAAAGATTTTATAGAGGCTTTGAAAAACGATTTAAACATTCCTGAAGCTGTAGCCATATTGCATGAAATGGCTACAGAAATCAATAAGACAAGTAATGAATGTGAGAGGCTCAAATTAACTAAGAAGTTTGTTAAAAGCGCAAGGTTCATTGGTATTCTTGAGTCAAGTTATCAAGAGTGGTTTGCAAGTGGTGTGAGTCATCAAGAAATAGAAAGGTTGATAGACTTAAGAAAAGTAGCAAAACAAAATAAAGATTATGATACTGCAGACAAAATAAGAGAGCAATTGAAACAAATGGGGGTTATAATTTCTGACAACGAAGATGGTACAACAACTTGGTATGGAAAATTATCTCCTATTGTTTATAGATAGCCTAGTATCATCGCTTATCTTACCCATACATCAAGGTTTTGTACTTTACACTATGTTATGCTTTAGGTCAAACTACGATCAACTACTTATATTACTTTTTGGAGTATTAGGATCCAGTCTTGGTGGAATAGCTAACTGGTATTTAGGTAGAATAACAATTTTTATCAGAAGATCACATCACAAATTAGAGAATGAAGACAAAACACCAAAAATTGTAAGGCACCTACTGATTTGTGCAGTTGCATTGCTTTCGTGGGTACCAGCACTTGGAAGTGTGACTCAGATTTTATCCGGTTACTTCAAGTTAAACCTTTATATTCTTGTTCCCTTAATTATTTTATCTAACTTCCTCTGTTTGTTGTATCTAACGTTTACCATCTAACTAAACATCAATAAACAACTTTTCTTCTGGTCATATTGAGCTAAATTTCTTCTTCAAACTACCTTTTAAAATGCTTTTATTAGTTTTTGTCATAATACGATCAAATACTCCTAATAACCTCTTAAGTAAGCTTGGGGTTAGCGAAGAGATAGGATTAACAGATACGTTGTTGTTTTTATCATCACCATTTGCTTTGTAGTCTATTGAAATAATCCCCCTACTCTTCCCACCAGTCAGAAGTTTTCCGATTATAGGGATTTTCAACAAAGATTTGTTAATTGAGTATGCCGGTATTACTTGTCCTTCAACCTGGAATTTATAACCCTTAATATCGAGCGTACCACTAGTGCTAATGCCTAGTTCCGCTCCTTCAAGCCAAGATTCTTCAATTTCAACAGTGCCATCTTTATATGAAAAAGGTGCATTACACTTATAAAAATGTACACCTTCGTTCTTTATAGCATTTACAATACCAGGCAGTGAAGACATTGATAATAAAGTGGTAAGCAGTGGAGCATCTTTGATATAGAAATTGCTGATAGATAACATACCATAATGTTCTCCATTTTCTCTCTTAGAAGATAGATAAAGAGATAATTTGCCATTTTTAACTGATTTACCAATACCTAAAGAACGCAAAAGCATACCTGAATTATCCGAATATATTTCAAGCCCTATTTCACTATGTTCTACTAGTATATTACTGTTATCTTCTAAAAACTGTCCTGTGAATTGACTTCCACTACAATCACCTTTGGCACAAGTTACATTTAGCTTAGCATCTTTTATGATAATTCCTTCTTTCATAATTATATTATCAACATTCATAGTAACTTCTATTTTGTTATTTAATCGATTACTATCTTTGCCAAGTAAACCTAACACATCACTTAAGTTGATTTTCTCACCGTGAATAGTTATGGCATTTTTCTCCTTACCTGATTCAATTTCTATACTAAAATTATTATCAGGTAATTTAAAGTTGCTAGAATTTAAATATAGATTTCCATTTTCTACTCTTCCGCTAAATTTTATTTCTAGATCATTTCCTACAACATCTAGTTTATCTATTAGTAACTTACCTGCTCCTTTTAGCCTTGTAGAAAATAAAATTTCATTGTGATCTTCAAAATGGTTTTTCCACCCTAAGTAGCTTGAACGCAACTCGAGCTCTGATAAATCTATATTACCATTAACGTACCCTGTTTTGTCTTGATACATTACTGACTCTATATTTGCATTGATATAACCATCACCGAAATTAAGTATTTGAGCAGGTAAATCTCCAGTCAAACTCCAGGCAAAATTTTCATTTTTATTGCTACTTTTGAGGTCAAATAGAAGCTGTGTATTATTCACCATACCACTACCATTTAAATCTATAAAGTCACTCCCAAAATCGAGCTTAATATCATACTTACCAAAACTTCCATTATACACCACCAAATTATCAATTTCAGAATGAAATTTGGCCGAAAAATCTACTTTTTTATCACTAGAGTTTAGATTAAAAATGCGAAAATTGAATACAGACTTTGCTATTCCACCTACTTTATCTCTTTCAAGTTTTACCACATCATCCAGCTTAAATCTTATAGGCTCATATAACCCATAAGCATCACTTACAGCCTGACCATTAATGGTAAGAACAGAATCTTCTTTATTGAGAGAGTTCATTTCAATATGACCACTATTGATAGTAAAATTCTGAAACTTAGCTCTATTTACAATAATTTTGAGATTGTTATCCTTGAGAGTTAACTCACCATTCAAGTTCTCTACTCGTTCAAAATCCTCATCAAATTGAACGCTGCCATTTTCTATATCAGCAACAATTACAATACCTGACAGATCATCATTTATTAAACTATCGATTTTACCGTTAAAACTTATAATTGTATTTATAATATTCCCATCAATATTATTACAATACCACTTTCTAAATTCATTGTTCACTAGACCATCTGGTACATAAGTACATAAATCTTTTGCAACAAGTTTACTAATATTAACTCTAAGAAAAGCATGATTTGTGCCAAAGTTCATTTTGCCAATCAAAGAAAGGTAAGTATCATTTAACCTAAAATGAAAGTTTTTTACGCTAATGATTTCATCACTATATGTCAAATTTACATTTACATTAGTCAAGGCTAAGTTTTTACCTGAGTGACTCTCTGTATTTAACACGTATATGTTTCCATCCATAACTTCATCCTTTCCATTAATTCTCATTGAGAAGTTCCCTTTGAACCCTATTTCTTTGTCCAAATTGTAACTTTTAACTAGTGTGGAAAACTCGTTAAATAGCCCCAACTTTAGGTTATAAAATGTTCCATACAAATTTAACAAATTATTGCGATTTTTTATCATAATAGATAAATCATCTAGAATCCCCTTTTTATCTTTTGTATGAACACGAATATCCAAAACATTAAAATTTTCCTCCTTTCCTACATATACTTTATCAATGAAGAATTCACCTTCCGTGCTTTTATTGACAGCAATGTTAGTAATTTCAATCCTTGAGTCTGCATTTAAGTAGAAAAAAATTTTTCTTATTGTCTTCAGCAGATTTTTTGTACTACTCATCTTATCTGTCATTACAGATGTTGTTATTCCTCTGGTCTCTTCCTTCTTGATATATATGTGTACATTACCAGCTAAAACCTGAAAGAACTTTTTGGAACTTAACTTAAAGTGTACGAAAAGCTCAGGAACTTCTATGGTAAAGTCAGGATTTGTTATTTTTAAATCTGTAATGACTAGCTTGCCATCTTTCTGCCAAATAACCGAGGTACTCTCCATGCTGACATCCGAATTGGTAAATATCTTTAATATTTTTTTCTTTATATAAAAATTAATATAACTAATATTGATTTCTAAAGGACCTTCCCCTTTAAAAGGGATAAAGAAGCAGAATATAAATAATAAAATTATAGAAAATGATAGAGCTATTTTTTTAAGCATCGATTATTGCTTTTCTTGCTAAGCTGTCGGCTTCTTCATTGTATTTATCACCATTATGCGCTTTCACCCACTTCCAGTTAATCTCATGTTGCAAAGCAACATCGTCTAATTCTTTCCATAATTCTATATTTTTTACTGACTTCTTATTACTTGTCTTCCAGCCGTTCATTTTCCACTTATTTATCCATTCTGTTATACCGTATTTAATATAGAGGCTATCCGTATACAAACTGATATTACAAGGAAATTTTAATACCTTCAGTCCATTGATCACTGCTGTTAACTCCATTTTATTATTTGTAGTATTTTCTTCTCTACCACAGATGTTCTTTCTATGATTTTGAAATAATATGATTGCTGCCCACCCTCCTGTCCCTGGGTTACCAGAGCATGCTCCATCTGTGTATATTGTCACTTCCTTTTTCTTCATCTTTAACTGTAGTGAATTAATAAAGTATATCGTTGCTTCTATAAAATCACAATTTTTATAGATATAGAGGCAATTTAAGCCGCACCTTTAAATTTTATTATGGAAACAAAAAAAAGTGCTACAACGAGCATTATTAGAAGAGAAAGTAAAAGATAGTTTTTATGTTCTTTCATGGTTAAAACAAATCAATAGAGCAGTAAATAACGCTGGCAAACAGAGAAAATAGATAAGAAATCGAATAAGAAAACATCTTTTTCTGCGAGCTATGACTCTTAAGCCTTATAACGGATGCAGCAAACCAAATAAAAACATACCCTTCAATCATTGCCATACTGAGGTAAAATAGAGCCTTTTTCAAAAATAGTGCTGGAAGTAAGCTAGTTAATACGAGTAACACGCTATAGATTAATATATATTTCCTCGTTTTTTCTGGACCATAAACGATATTGAACATTGGAATCGATGCTTTTGTATAATCTTCAGATCTATTTAAGGATAGAGCCCAAAAATGTGGTGGAGTCCACATAAAAATTATTAAAAATAGAATACAACTTTCCCAGCTTACAGAGTCAGTTACAACCGCCCAGCCAATCATTGGAGGAAAAGCACCTGCTGCACCACCAATAACAATATTCTGCGGAGTACGCCTTTTGAGCCAAATTGTATACACAAAAACATAAAATAATATGCTAATTGCAAGCAAAGCAGCAGAAACATAGTTCACTGCTATTGCCATGATAAATACTGACAATATTCCAAGAGTTATGCCAAATTCAAGCGCGCTTTCTGCAGAAACTCTACCTGAAGGTATAGGGCGGTTTTTTGTTCTCTCCATAAGCAAGTCTATATCTCTGTCATACCACATATTTATTGCACCTGCAGATCCTGAACCAAGAGCAATGCACATAAGAGATATTAGTGCAAGGAAAGGATGAATGCTACCTGGTGCAGCAAGCATTCCAGCAATTGCAGTAAACACTACAAGGTACATTATCCTTGGCTTCAGCAAATGCCAAAAATCCAGTATTGTTGATTCAACATTTAGCAAAACACTTGTGTACATTCTATTTTATCACTGGTGGTTTTTCAAAAGTATGAAAAGGCGGTGGTGAAGATACCGTCCATTCTAAAGTGTCACCTTCCCAAGGATTATCTCCAGTTTTTTTGCCCCACTTAAAGAGATGTATAACTATAAATACAAAAAACATAACTGAAAGAAAGGACATATATGAGCCAATTGAGGATATATAATTCCAAGGGATAAACGCGTCGGGATAATCAGGTATACGCCTTGGCATACCTGCTAATCCCAGGAAATGCTGGGGTAAGAAAGTGACATTGGTGCTAATAAAAGTGAGCCAAAAGTGTATCTTTCCTAAACACTCGTTATATTGCTTACCTGACATTTTGCCTATCCAATAATAAAAACCGGCGAAAGCTCCAAATAATGCAGCAAGCGACATGACATAGTGAAAGTGAGCAACGACATAATAGGTATCGTGCAAAAGCTTATCTATTCCACCGTGAGAAAGAATTATTCCGGTTATACCACCTCCAACAAACATGAAAATAAAACCTAATGCAAACAGCATTGGTGTCTTCAATTCAATCGCTCCACCCCACATAGTTGCAATCCAACTAAAGACTTTTACACCAGTTATAACACCAATGAAAATTGTGCTAGTGCTAAAAAATATAGCAGCATCCTCGCTAAGCCCAACAGTAAACATATGGTGAGCCCAAACCATGAAGCCAAACGTTGCTATTCCTATCATAGCATAAACCATTCCCATATAACCAAATACTGGCCTATGAGAAAAAGTTGACACAATCTGACTGATGATACCAAATGCAGGAAAAATAATTATGTAAACTTCTGGATGACCAAAAAACCAAAACAGATGTTGAAATAACACAGGATCACCACCACCAGCAGGATCAAAAAAGGAGGTACCTATATTACGATCAGTGAGCAGCATAGTTATAGCACCAGCAAGTACCGGTAAGGCAACAATTAACATAAATGACGTGAGTAAAATAGACCAAACAAATAGTGGTATCTTAGTTAGTGACATACCTTTTGCACGCATATTGAATATGGTAACTATAAAGTTGATCGCCCCAACAATTGATGACATACCAGCAATATGAAGTGCAAGTATAGCAAGATCAACTCCTGCACTTGGGTGGGACATAATTTGCGACAAAGGTGGGTATAAAGTCCATCCTGTTCCAGGACCTTCGCCAGCAAATACCGAGAGGATAAGCAAAATAAAAGATGAAACTAACAACCAAAAACTTAAATTATTCATACGAGGAAATGCCATATCTGGTGCACCAATCATGAGAGGTACGAACCAATTACCAAATCCTCCCATTAAGGCTGGCATTATCATAAAAAACACCATTATTACCGCATGCCCTGTAATCATTACGTTATATAGCTGGTAATTATTGTTAAGTATATTAATGTGCATTAGCTGAGTACGAATAATTACCGATAATAATCCACCAATAATTCCAGCTAATATGGAAAAAATAATGTATAGTGTCCCTATATCTTTGTGATTAGTAGAAAACAGCCAACGTCTTATACCTTTTGGTACATCACTCATATCTATACTCCAAACTTAACTTACTAATTTTTTATCTTTAATCCACTTATTAAAATCTTCTTTACTCACTGCTTCAACAACAATTGGCATAAATCCATGACCTTGACCACATAGTTCATAACATTGCCCATAATAAATACCGGGCTTTGTAACGTTAAACCATGCTTCATTCAGCCTACCTGGTATTGCATCAATTTTTATACCAAAAGCCGGTATTCCCCAGCTATGTATTACATCTCCTGCTGTCACTTGTAAACGAATATTAGTATTGATAGGTAAAATAACGTTATTATCAACAGAGAATAGTTTTAAATCTCTTTCGGTAAAGTCTTCTTTTCCTTTTATATAGCTGTCAAATGAAATACCTTGATATTCTGGGTACTGGTAACTCCAATACCATTGATGACCAATAACTTTTAGTGTTATGTCAGCTTTTGGCACTTTCTCCTGTAGTTTAATTAATTCAGCATTTTTAAAAGCCAATACCCCAACAATAATCGTTGGTATAACAAACCAGATAATTTCTACAAAGATATTATGAGTTATTTTACTGACATTTTTCACTTTGCCCTTACGAAAGCGAAATACTACATAAGCAAGCAGGGCCCATACAAAAAGCATAATTGCAATCATTACACTCATCACAAACGAATGTGACTTAACTACAGCCTCCATTATCTCAGTTGCAGGCGCAAGAAATCCAAATTGCCAAGAAGTAGGAGCAGAAGCAATTGATATGTTTGAGTAAAACATTATCAATAATGCAAATAACTTCACCATATTTTTTGCTGTAAAACTAACTGTATAATAATATATATACACTTACTATGCAAACAGAGATTATAGAATGTACACAAGTGTTTTGCTAAATATTGAATCAAAAGTAAATGATGATTAATGTTTTTTTAGCATTTAATAAATATACTAATACGATACTAACTTGAGGAAAAAGCATTTACATGAATCTATTTTAAGTTAAAATATTATAATATTTTAAGTTAAGTATTTACTTTAAGGAAGTTCTATAATAAGTTTAATAGTGTCTGTTATTGCTAATAACCCTCTAGCCTCACACCTAAAAGCAGTAACAGACACTATTAAACTTTAGGTAAGTTTGCCTATTTATAATTCATTAAGGTAAAAATCTTACTAATTCCTTTAATTCTATTATACAGCTGAGTTTACTAATTAACCTTTAATGTTTACGTTAGCATTTGCATCTTAAATCAAAGATTTACATATTATAGAAAATAATTATAAAATAATACACTACTTGTGTGTAAATTTTTTTGCATATCAAACTCTGTAAACAAATTTTTTAGAAAAGCAAAATAAATTATCTCTCTATGAAAGATCTATCGAATGTTGCAATTATAGGTGTAAACAAGAACGATAAAAGAGTGCGGGATTGAGTAACTATATATACTTCTGCTGGCATACCAGGATATAGGTATACGTTTTTAAATTGAGCAAGTTCTGATTTTGGTATCACCACTCGCACTGAATAATAACGCCCCATCCTTGGATCATCAAGAGCATCAGGGGAAATATGGTTTACTATACCGTTAATTAAACTTAAGCGACGTGCACTATAAGCGCTCAGCCTTACTTTAACTTTTAGCCCTTCTAGTCCGTCGATAGAGACTATATTGCTATCTTTCTTTTTTGCTGACAGTATCTCTTCTATGTTTCTGGTTAGAACTTTAGCATCTATTATTAGATCATCATCTGATGGTACTATACTCATGATTGGAACTCCAGATTGTATAACACCACCTTCAGTGTGGTATCTTATATCTGTAACTATACCATCTTGAGGTGATTTAATTATTGTACGTGCTAACGAATCTTCAGCAACCATCAGCCTCTCTTTTAAGTCTGCAATAGATGTATTGACTTCCTTAAGCTCAGCATTTGCTCTTTCTTGAGCATCATTCTTCACATTTATAATCTCTAACTCATTTTCTCCAATCTTTTGCTGTACTTGAGATATTGCAGAACGGTAATGTCCAACTCTACCCTCAATTTCAGCAAACTGTTTTTCTAAAGCTAAAATGTGTGGTTTGCTTATATGGCCACTATCAAGTAATTGTCTTTTTGTTTCTAACTCCTCAGTTATCAAGTCATATTGCTTATGGGCTGCATTTAGTTGAAAGTTTAGCCCCGCTAATTCATCATTTAACTGCTTTATACGTTGTTGCAGTATGTCTGTTTTTCCCAATATGCTCTTTCTCTGAGAGTTGAATAACTTTACTTGATTCTTTATCGCTTTACTTACAAGTTCATCGTCCGACAATTTTTTAACCTCGTCAGAAAATTCTAGCGTGTCTAAATCTCCTCTGATTGCAATAAGTCTTGCTTCAGTTGCCAAAAGTGATAAGAGTTTTTCTTTAATTATACTCAAATTTGCCTTTTCATTAATATTGCTTAATAAAACTAAAGGTTCGTCTTTTTTGACTGTTTGGCCCTCTTTTACTAAAATTTTGCTTATTATTCCCCCACCCAAGTGTTGCACTATTTTTCTATTTGAAGAGACAATAACTTCTCCACTTGCATGCACTGCTCCATCAATTGGAGCTATAGCCGACCAAATACCACCTATTCCAAAAAAGATGAATATTACCACTAAACCAAAAAATAGTGGTCCCCATGTGACTTTTAGGACTTCATTTATGTTATTACTCTCACGTTTAAAAATAAAATTTATCATCGCATCAATCCATGCGAACGTCTTATCCAAAAATTGATATTTCTTCTTTCTATTTCCTGCCCCTTGCATATCTATATCATCGCCACCAATCAGGCCTGTCAAAGAAAGTCCAGCACTAAGTTTTTTTAACTTACTCATTATAATGCTACTTTGAATTCTTGTTAATCAGAATAACACACAAAAACAAAGAATCTATAACTTAAGCATTTTACTTAGACTGTGAGACACTAGAATAAACTATTTAGTAACAATTCTTATACTCCATTCAATGGTTCAGCATTAGGCTAGAAAATCAAAACGGTTTTACAACAACCATGATAACTATAATTATTATTAACACTGTTACTGCTTCGTTTAAAACACGAAAATAAACGTGAGTTTTCTTATTCAAGCCCACTGCAAAATTTTTCCTATGTTTTGCAAGTAGGCCATGAATAGCAAACATTAAGAATAATGCTAGCGCTTTTACATGAAACCACCCTTCGCGGTATGCTTCCCTAATAATCATTAGCATAATTCCAAAACTAAGCGAGAAAAGCATTGCAGGGTTTATGATATATCTAAGGAGTCTCTTCTCCATTATTTGAAGTAAGCTGTCATTTTCTGACCCTGGTTTTACAGATGCATGGTAAACATAAAGCCTTGGCAAATAGAGCATACCTGCCACCCACATAATTACAGAGATAACGTGAAAAGCTTCAAGCCAGTGATAGTAGTCCATATAGATAGTGTTACAAAATGTTAAAGATTTCTGGTATGATCTCAGTTTAATAAAAGAAAGTCAATATGAAAGCAGAAAATTTCACTAAAGAGCAAGTGATTGGGTTCTACAGAAAAATGCTTCTAATACGCAGATTTGAGGAAAAAGCAGGACAATTATACGGAATGGGATTAATAGGCGGATTCTGTCACTTATCAATAGGGCAAGAAGCAGTTGCAGTTGGGACTCAAGCTGCATCAAAACCTGGTGATGCTTTTATCACAAGCTATAGAGACCATGGCTTAATGCTTGCATGTAATTCTGATCCGAATGTTGTGATGGCAGAACTAACCGGCAAAGAAACAGGGTGTTCAAAAGGCAAAGGTGGCTCCATGCACATATTTGATGTTGAAAAAAATTTCTTTGGTGGACATGGAATAGTAGGTGCACAAGTCCCAATTGGCACAGGAATAGCATTTGCTAATAAATACAAGAAAAAAGATAACATTGTATTCACATATTTTGGTGACGGTGCTGCAAATCAAGGACAAGTATATGAATCATTTAATATGGCATCTTTGTGGAAGTTACCTGTGGTTTATATCATAGAAAATAACGAATACGCAATGGGAACTTCTGTGCAAAGATCAACTTTAGTAACTGAACTATATAAAAGAGGAGAGAGTTTTGGTATTCCTGGAAAACAAGTTGATGGAATGGATTTTTTCTCTGTCTATGAGGTAACAAGTGAAATAGCTGAGCACGTACGTGGGGGAAAAGGACCTCTCTTGCTTGAAATGAAGACATATCGATATCGTGGCCATTCGATGTCAGATCCTGCTACTTATCGCACAAAAGAAGAAGTTGAAGATATGAAGCAAAATCATGATCCTATAAGCACCTTAAAGCAGTATATAACAGACAATAAAATCGCTTCTGATGAAGAATGCAAAGCTATTGATAAGGAAATACGAGATTTAGTAAAAAAGTCAGAAGATTTTGCTAAAAATAGTAAAGAGCCAGGCATTGATGAACTATATACTGATGTTTATAAATTTGTTAGCTAATCAGTTGCCATCAAAATTATGTTTTGGCCTACTACAGATATTTTTTGGCAGCACTTAACTTTATTATATAACAGCCTAGTCAATAGAAACTGTAGTAACTCTTATATTATTGATATACACCGCTCTTGGATCATAGGTTAAATGAGTTTTATTTGACTTTTTGTGCTAGTTTGCAGAATATAAAGTTATTAATTGAATAAAATACATGACAAAAGAAAACTGGGAGACAGTAATTGGACTTGAGGTACACGCTCAGGTTTCTTCTAAGACAAAGCTATTTTCTAGTTCACTAACGGAATTTGGCACTGAGCACAATACTCAAGTTTCTCTAGTTGATGCGGCAATGCCAGGTACATTGCCAATATTAAATTATTTCTGCATAGAGCAAGCAATATGTACCGGTCTTGCACTTTCTGCAGAAATTAATAAATGCTCTTACTTTGATCGTAAAAATTATTTTTATCCCGATTTACCACAAGGTTACCAAATAACCCAGTTCTTTGAGCCAATAGTTAAAAATGGTAAAGTGTTTATCAATAATAATGAAAAAGAAATAAGAATCGCAAGAATTCACTTAGAGCAAGATGCAGGAAAGAGTATTCATGAAGAAAGCAAAACTTACGTAGATTTAAATCGTGCAGGTGTTGCTTTAATGGAAATTGTTTCAGAGCCAGATCTTCGTTCATCTGCAGAAGCTGCAGAATTCATGAAAAAATTGAGGCAGATTTTGCGTTACATCGGTTCATGTGATGGTGATATGGAAAAGGGGTCACTTCGCTGTGATGCAAATGTTTCTGTTCGCCCAAAGGGTAGTAGCACATTTGGCACTCGTTGTGAAATAAAAAACTTAAATTCAATACGTTATATTGTACAAGCTATAGATTATGAAGCACAAAGGCAGATCAAAATTTTGGAAAGCGGAGGAGAAATAAGTCAAGATACCTTATTGTTTGATGTCACTTTAGGAAAAACAAAAGTGATGAGAAGCAAAGAAGATTCAAGTGACTATAGATATTTCCCTGAACCTGATTTGCTACCTGTTGAAATAAGCCAAGACAAAATTGATTCTATTAAATCATCTTTACCCGAGTTGCCAGATCAAAAAAAACTTCGATACATAGAGGAATTAGGTATCAATGAATATGATGCAGACGTTATCACTTCTGATAAAGAAATTGCCGATTATTTTGAAAAATTAGCAAAAAAGCATGATTCAAAGATTGCAGTTACCTGGTTAACCGTCGAGCTTTTCGGTCGTTTAAATAAAACAAATATTGATATTGTTAGCTCTCCAATTAAAGCAGATGCTTTATCCGAACTCCTCGACTTTATCGTCGATGGAACGATCTCTGCTAAACTTGGTAAACAAGTTTTTGATATTATGTTTGAAACTGGAAAGCCTGCATCCCTTATTATAGAAGAGCAGGATCTCAAGCAAATAACTGACACATGTCAAATCTCAGAGGTAATAGATACAATCATCAATAACAACCAAGATAAAGTTCAAGAATATAAGGGTGGTAAAACAAGATTGTATGGATTCTTTGTTGGTGAAGTTATGAAATCTACCAAAGGAAAAGCTAGCCCTGATGTCGTAAACTTGATTTTGAGTGAAAAATTAAAATTGAGTGCCTAGGTGTACGATCCCAGATCTTTTGCTATTTGCTTGACTTGTTTCTTTACATAGCTTCTAATTTAAATTCTGCTGTCTATTCTATTCACAACCTTTTGCAAAACGCTTTGCTTTCTCTCTGCTGGTCACTATTGCTTATATAAAGCAAGTATAGTACTGAATGATGTTGCAAGCACTCAGTTCGGCAATATTATCGATTTAAGACGAAGTTAAGATTTTGATTTTTTATTCAAACTCTTCTGAAAGTTTTTATACATATTGAAGACATCTTGATAATTTAGGTGAGTGTAAACTTGAGTAGTTTCAAGGCTTGAATGGCCAAGCAGCTGTTGTATTGATCTTATATCAATATCTTCCTGAAGCAAATGAGTAGCAAAACTATGGCGAAATGCATGTGGAGATAAAATTTCTGGTAAGTTTAAAAATCTTCTTATTTTTTGCAAACGATTAGCAACATAAGTTCTTCCCAATTTTTTTCCTCTTACCCCCACAAAAAGATGTCCCGCTTCGTCAAAGTGGGGACAAGCTTTTATATATTTTTGTATACACTTTTTTACTACTGGAAGAATAAATACCTGCCTTTGTTTATCTCCCTTACCTGTTACTATTAAACTTTCATTGCTAATATCACTAACCTTAAGATTCAATGCTTCAGTGATTCTTAAACCCGTACCATATAGCAGAACGACAATTGCAATTTCTCTTTTTACCACCCAAGGCTCGCCTAGATCAGGCAATTTCATTTCTTTCAATAGAGTTTCTATGTTAGATATTGAAAGTGCTTTAGGTAGAGTTCTTCTCTGAATTGGCCTTGATAAAGAAAATACCGCTTCATTATTTATTTCATAATTGTTTTTTATATATTTGAAAAAATTTCTGATTACTGATAATGCGCGAGTGTTAGATCTCGCATTTACACCTCTTGTATAACGAGAGGTAAACCAACTTCTCAGTTCAGGTATGCTTAATTTTTCTAAAGAGCCAACATTTACTTCTTCACCAATGTGAGTATTTAGGAAACTTATAAGATCTTTGAGGTCCCTCATGTATGACTCCAAAGTGTTTGGTGAGTAAGACCTGTTGTACTTTAGCCAATCATACCATTTTTCAATGATTGAACCGAGGTCCACAGTTACTTTTTAAAGAAAGCATCGATGCACGCATCCCTAAAGGCTTCATTTATATCAGGATGAGAGTGACAAATTCTGTATATATCCTCTGCTGCTGCACCATATGCCATTGCAACCGCTGCTTCATTGATTAGCGTATCAGCGTATGCTCCTATGATATGTACACCGAGTATTGTATCTGCTTTGCTACAAGTCAGAACTTTCACGAATCCCTCAGCATCGTCAGTGACTTTTGCTCTACCGTTTGCAGCAAATTGACATTTACCAACTTTATACTTTCGACCAGCACTTTTTAGTTCTTCTTCAGTTTTACCGATTGAAGAAACTGCAGGGTGGGTGTAAATGACTGACGGTATGATTTCATAATCAACGTGAGGCAATTGCCTTGCTAGTATCTCTGCAACTGCCACCCCTTCTTCCTCAGCTTTGTGAGCAAGCATTGCTCCACCAATCACATCACCAATAGCAAATATTCCTTTCACATTAGTTTCATATCTGTTGTTAACTTGAACGAAACCACGATTATCTTTCTCCATTTTTTCATCAATACCAAGACCATCAGTACATGGTTTGCGTCCTGCTGCCACCAATACCTTATCCGCCTCTATAGTGTTTATTTGATTATCTTTTACAGAGCAAACTTTCACACTCAAAGAGTTACTACTTTGTTTTATCTCTTCAACTTTGGTGCTGAGTAAAAATTTTATTCCCTGCTTTTGTAGACTAGAAAGTAAAGACTTACTTAGTTCGCTATCCATTGCTGCAGCGATTCTATCAAAAAACTCTACTACAGTAACTTCAGAGCCTAGCCTATTCCACACAGAAGACATTTCAAGTCCTATTGCCCCAGCTCCAATTACAACAAGTTTTTTTGGTACTTCAGTTAAAGACAATGCACCAGTTGATGAAATGATATTTTTCTCATCAATATCAATTCCTGGTAGAGAACTAACATCAGAACCAGTTGCAATTACTATATTTTTTGCCTTCAGTACCTTACCTTCAACTGAAACTTCAAGGTTGTCTTGATCAAAAGAAGTAATTTTTCCAAGTCCATTGATCTTAGTAATTTTGTAAAGGTTAAACAGATATTCTATGCCTTTTCCAAGTTCTTGAACTCTAGCGTCTTTATAACCTAGCATTTCTTTCAAATCGAGACTTACATCCTTAACTTTTATGCCAAGTTTTGATAGATTATTTTTCGCGCTAGCATACTGAGAAGAGGAATGGAGTAATGCTTTTGATGGTATACACCCAACTCGCAAACACGTGCCACCAAAAATGCTATTTTTGTCTATACAAGCAACTTTGAGTCCAAGTTTTGCAGCAGCAATAGCGCATTTGTAACCACCTGGACCACCACCTATAATAATCAAATCATAATCAGTCATAAAAAACAAACCTATTTTCTAAAGAATAAACACCATTTCCTTCAGTCGTTATATACATCTTACCATGGGTAAATACTGGAGCATGAAACACATTACCAGGTATTTTCATTACCCTTCCTGTACTTTCAGATCCAGGAAAAACAAATATTGAACCTTTATTACTTGTTACCCAAAGCGTATGGGCATACATAATTGGAACAAACAATTGCACATTCTCTATAAAATCAGATGTCCAAACTGTTTTTCCACTTTGTATGTCGATGCCAATTACCTTATTATCTTTAGTCACCATGAAAATTCTTCCGCCTTCTTTTTGTTTCTCTGCAGGAATAAGAGGGCTATAATATGACTCAATGTTTGATATACTTTTTACTTGTAGTGGCCTTGACCATAAAATATTTCCTGAGTTTACGTCAATGCTATAAATATAAGAGTTGCTCGTAGCTATTAAGATATTATCGTGTACTCTAGGCGTAGTAGTTACATCTGTAAGCTGTGTATCTAAAAGATTTGTAGCTAATTTTTGGCTCCATAGTTTTTTACCTTCTTCATTAAAAGCTATTAACTCACCATTTGAAAATGGTGCCATTATTTTATCATTAGAGACTGCTGGTGAGATGGAATATAAACCTCGAACCTCATTTATACCATTTTGATAAGCCCAAATGGGGCTGCCATCTTTTATATCAAATACATGTAGATAGTTATCAATAGTCAATACTACCAACTTATTGTTTATTACTATTGCTTTCCCTCTTGCCGGAGCTCTTAATTCTTTTTCCCATTGAATCTCCCCTGTTTTCGCATCTATTGTGTGTAGAATGTTATCCACTACAAAGAAAACATTTTCTTTGTAGCTCGATAAACTCATATTACCAATTTTTTTCCTACTTGAGAGGTATAATTTCCAATTTATAACTCTTGGGTTATCGATATCAAAGGAATATAAGGTACCGTGCTTGTCTGGTAAAATAACGCTATTTTCTGCAAGTATTGGAGCTACATATCCTTGAGATAATTTTTTATCTACTAAACTTATTCGTTCGCTTGCCATTGTATAGTTACTATACAATAACATTATCATGACAATTATTATTTTCATTATTTAGTGAAAACAAGATTCATTAATATACATACTAGAAACGTAAATCACAACGAAAATGTTCTTAATTGTGGATCAAAAGCATTAACGTAATGTCATGCCATTATGTAAAGATTCTCTTACTGTAATAATTTTTATCAAGTATTGATTAAAACACATTTCGATAGCTCAGACTAACGCTGTCAGTAATATTACCATAATATGAAATGGAAATGTACGCAGCATTTTCACGATGAAAGATATTGTTGTAATGTCATTCATTTAAACTATGCATATCAATTTGAAAAATGTACATTGTCTTATGCTATAGTACCTAAAAATAAATGCTCAACATACAAAATAACGCTTCACTTTGCAGGCAATGGATATTCTTGGCAGTACTTGCTCTTGCTTGTTCTGGACTGCTGTCAATAATTGTTATTTTTCTACGATTGCCTTTTATTTCTTCTCTCATTCCTTCTGCACAATATATCTTTGATAATGCACTGGTGATACACGTAAATTTGTCAATTTTGGTATGGATGTGCTCTATAATATCTCTGCTCTTCATCATAAACTTAAAAAACACCAATCATTGGTTTAACTTCTCATGGATTCTCTCAATCCTTTCCATGCTGCTAATGTTTATATCTGCATTTGTTCCAAATACTGAAGTTATCAAAAGTAACTATATACCTGTATTACAAAACAAATTATTTTTACTTGGACTCAGTCTTTTCATTACCAGCATATTGATAAATACAGCTCTAGCCTACATATCAAATAAACAAGACTCATATCTTTCAATCGGACAAATTGGCCTGGTCATTATACTTGTGTCATCATTTCTTTGTGTTGTTTTAGCACATAAAAATATGCCTCCAGGTCTATATCACTCAGACAAGAATTTATTTTATGAATATCTCTTTTGGGGAGGCGGACATTTACTGCAGTTTGCCTTTGCTCAAGCAATGTTTTTAGTTTATTTGATCATACTGAATGCTCGCTATATTAGTCTAAATAAAATTACCATTTTACCACTATTTATAAACACAGTTTTGACCGTAGGTGCGCCGTTTATATACTTTATTTATTCGGCGGATAGTGCTGAATTGATACAGTTTTTTACCTGGCATATGAGAATTGCTGGAGCAGTTCTGCCGTGCTTTTTAACAATATTAGTGTATTGCAACATAAAAACTCTACTCAATGATAAGGGCAATTATCTTCTCCACTCGTTTGTATTGTTCATTTATGGAGGTGTGCTTGGAGTGCTAACTATTGAAGGAAATGTCACTTCCCTGCGCATTATCACGGTTCTGTGGTTGGTATTACTATAGCTTTTATGAATTTTGTCTACTGGCTGTTACCAAAATTGGGCTGTAAAGAAATAAAAAGCTCCATAGTAAGATTACAGATTTACGCTTACAGTTTGGGACATTTTCTCCACATTACTGGACTTGTTTGGCTTGGTGGATATGGTGCATTAAGAAAAGTTGCAGATCTGCCAAGTATTTCATCAATGTTGGCACGTGCTTGTTTTATTACGGGTGGAGCTATATCAGTTATTGGTGGAATGTTATTCGTAATAATTGTGATTTCACATCTTCTTAAAGGCAAGGCTCGTACCAACTAACCCACAGAAACAAAACTAAAAATTTTAGTGTAAAATTACTATATTTACTTTGTACTATGGCTCAAATAACCTGCTTCAAATTTGGAAAGGCAGTGAAATGAAAAAAACTATATCAAGCTACACTGAATTCTTATTTGCTACTCCTTGTGGTTCTTGTGTTCCATTTACTTGAGAGCTAGGTTTCATTATTAAACCACCAGCTAAGAATGCAGATACTGTTGCTATAACAACGATTAACCACATGTCCAATTTAGTTGTATGTTCAAGTGTAATATACACTACTAACCCAACAGCAAGACCAGTACTAGCAGTAGCGATGTATGTTGCTTTTTCTTTTAGTTGTTTATTTGCTTCATTTTCGACTTCTAATATTTTCTTTTCTTGCTGTAAATACTGGATTTGAATATCTAGTTTATTTTTTTCATCTTTTAATTCTATATTTTCGTCCTTAGCTGTCTTCCTTGCATATTCTAAGGATCTATTTAACCGTTCAGCTCTATCCTTTTTAGTTTGTAAGTCTTTATTTTCCTTCTCTAGCTGCTCAAGTTTATTTATTTTTTGCTTCATTTCACTTTTCATTTCATTTTTTAGTTCATTTCTTATTTTATCTTTTAATGTAGCTACTGCTTCTTCTGGGCTTTTTTTACCTTTTAACTCCAGCACGTCTTCAAGCAATTCTGCTAGATCTATTTTTGCTGGGTGGGGCACATAGTCACTGCCATTAAGTTAAGGAAAAGTGATGAACTGTATTATAAAATCAGGTAAGATCCACAAATTAAAAGAAGTAATGACATGAGTAAAAAAAAGAATAATCATGTTTATAAAAAATAAATTGATGAGTTTAAACTTTATAAACGCACACAGAGCATCCTCAAAAGACTTCTCACGAAAAAGAAAGCTGCCCTTCGTTAATGTATTTCTCCTGATTTTTAGAAAGAGTGTAAAGTCATTACAAGTGATGCTTAATGAGTTTGTTCTGCATACAAGAAAAGATTATACAATTACGGCAAGTGCATTTACTCAAGCAAGAAAGAAGCTAAAGCATACTGCGTTTTCAGAGTTAAATGATGATATAGTTTCCCTATACTACCAAGATCAGGAATTTAAAACCCACCATGGCTTCAGAGTACTTGCATTTGATGCTTCAATACTGATTCTGCCAAAGAGCGACAAAATAATAGGTGAGTTTGGCTCAAGAGCAGTATGGAATGGAATCCAGAGATTTGAAGACTATACAAGTGCAACCTTTGAAGTTTGCTACGATGTGCTAAATAATATTGCAATAAAATCTGTGCTAAGTAGAGGTGACAGCTATGAGGTTGATTTAGCAATCGGTATGCTTGAATCCATAAAATCAGACGATTTGTTAATCTGTGATAGAGGATACGTATCTTATCGATTTCTTGCTGAGCTTACAGGAAGGAAAATCAATTATATAATTCGCTGTTCAAGTTCGTCTTTCAATGAAATAAACGCTATGTTTAAGCCGGAAAGCCCATCTAGTACGGTGGTAGTGTCTACCGCACCTATTAAAGTAGCAAGACAGCTACGAAAGCTAGGATTACCTGATGAGATGAAATTCAGGTTAGTCAAAATAATACTTTCTTCTGGCGAAGTTGAAGTGTTAGTAACATCTCTGTTAGATGAGAAACGTTTTACAGTTGAAGAGTTTGAGAGATTATATTACTTGCGCTGGGGAGTAGAAACATTTTTTTCTAGGCTGAAGGGAAGATTAAATTTAGAGAATTTCACAGGAAAAAGTATTGAAACTATCAAGCAGGATTTTTGGTCAACTATCTTCATCAGTAATCTAGAAAGTATCATGATAGAAGATGATGAAGAGACATTGAGCGCACAGAATAGTAAACTAAAAAAAAGCATCAATAAATCTGTCTCATTTAATGCGATTAAAAACTTAGCCTTTGATATTTTTTCTACAGAGTCAGACATAGACTGCATTATGGATCGACTATCACAGTTATTTTTGATGAACACTTTAGTGGTGAGAAAAGGGAGAAGAGTTGATCGTCATAAGATATCTGATATTCGTTCACTCAACTACCAGAAAAGAGCTAGAAAACATGTGTTTTAAATTCAAGATATCTTTTCAGTATCATTGCATTAGTACATTCTTTGCAAAATAACCTGCAATTATTACTTTTTTAAATAACTTGCACTTTTCAGACTCCCTTTTCTTAAAAATTCACCCTAGTATTTACCATAATTATCAATCACTTCAAATTTTTTGTCCAATCTTAACTTCTCTTTCCCTTAACTTAATGGCAGTGGGCACATAGTATGGGTGAGTTAAAATATCTCTAATCTCTTTTAAGTTGTGAAAGTTAAGCATAATAAACCTCAATACTAAAAATTTATTATGTAATACATTAAAAATTATAAGATCAAGAAGAATTTGTATCATAAATTAAAACGGTAGACATTAAAATTGCTGTATTCGCTCAATTGTGCTAACTTAAAGCTTAAAACTGAGAAATATTTATGTTAGAAGAAAAATATAGTTTTAGAGAAATTGAAGACAAATACACCGTATTATGGGAAGGTAGCAAGGTTTATAAATGGAATGGTGAAAAGGATAATACTTTCACTATAGATACGCCTCCACCAACGATATCGGGAAAGTTGCACATTGGCCATATATTTAGCTATTGCCATACGGACTTTATTGCAAGGTTTCAACGTATGCTGGGGAAAGATGTGTTTTATCCAATTGGTTTTGATGATAATGGCCTTCCGACTGAAAGGTTAGTTGAGCAAACCTATAAAGTTAGTGCAAAAGAAGTTGGCAGAGAAAAATTTATAGAGATGTGCCATGAAGTTATTGAGAAGTCAAAGCAAGAATTCAAGGAGTTATTTAAATCGGTCGGCATTAGTTATGATTGGAGTTTGGAATATCACACGATCAGCAAGGAAGCTGTTGCACTTTCTCAAACGTCGTTTGTTGATCTATATAACAAAGGGTATATATATAGGAAAATGCAACCTATTCTTTGGGACCCAGTTGATAAAACCGCAATTGCGCAAGCGGAAATAGAGGATAAAGTCTTTGAGTCATCTTTGAACACGATAGTTTTTTCCACTGAAAAAAATGAGCAGATTCATATTGCAACTACGCGACCTGAGTTACTTCCTGCATGTGTTGCAGTTTTTTGTCATCCAGAAGATGCACGATATGCCCATCTGATTGGAAAAATAGCCGTAGTGCCAATTACAGAGGCAAAAGTTCCAATAATAGCTGATGATAAGGTCAAAATAGATAAAGGCACTGGGCTTGTTATGTGCTGTACATTCGGTGATGAGCTCGACATATATTGGCAGCAAAAGCATAATCTGCCGGTGACAATTATAATTGATCAGGATGGAAGGATGAATCTGCATGCAGTGTGTGATCAAAAATGGATCCCAGTGTCACGCACTGGGATGACAGGGGAGAAAGATGCCCATTATCAAGCTACTCAGGTGACAGAGGAGATACATGCCGGTGTCATCCGAGTAGCTGACACTGGGATCCATGGACTAAAAGTTAAAGAAGCAAGAAAGAGGATCATTGAAATCCTCAGTGGAAAAGGACTTTTAATAGAAAGCACTAGCATTTCTCATTCTGTTAAATGTGCTGAAAGATCTGGTGCGCCGCTTGAAATATTACCTACTTATCAATGGTTTGTCAAGACTTTAGAGCAAAAAACTCAAGTATTAGATAAAGTGAGTAAATGTAATTGGCATCCAGAATCTATGCGTAAACGTATGGAGGTGTGGATAGAAGGGCTAAGTTGGGATTGGTGCATCTCAAGACAGCGTTATTTTGGTGTACCATTTCCAGTTTGGTATTCAAAACGTAAGGGAGAAGAAGGCAAAATCATTCTAGCTGAAGTAAAGGATTTACCTGTAGATCCACTCAAAGATTTGCCGAAAGGGTATATTAAAGAAGAAGTTACTCCAGATCAAGATGTGATGGATACTTGGGCAACAAGTGCGATCACTCCTCAATTAAGTGCACTGGCAGTAAACAGTGAGCTCGGTTTACCAAGCCATCGGTATGATAAGATATTTCCTGCAGATCTGCGCAGCCAAAGCCATGAGATAATAAGAACTTGGGCTTTTTATACGATTTTGAAGGCACATTATCATGCAGATTCACTGCCGTGGAAAAATATCATGATTAGTGGTTGGTGTTTGGCTGATGATAAAAAAAAGATGAGTAAATCAAAAGGTAATATCATCACTCCTCATGTAATGCTTGAAACCTATGGAGCTGACGTAGTACGCTATTGGGCAGCAAACTCAAGACTTGGAGTTGACACAGTCTACTCTGAAAATATCTTCAAAATTGGCAAACGACTTGTTACGAAACTTTGGAATGCTAGCAAATTTGTTTCCATGTTTATGGAAAAACATCAAGGATTGAGCATAAATTCCATCAGTGAGACGATGGATAAGTGGATATTGTCCAAATTATATAAAGTGATAGAAAAAACGACGAACAACCTATTACAGTTTGAATACTGCGAAGCTTTGAGCGCAATAGAAGAATTTTTTTGGAAAGATTTTTGTGATAATTACTTAGAGTTAGTTAAAAAACGTGCATATGGAGATGCATTGGACAGCGAGGCAAACATGAGTGCGAAACAGAGTTTGGCATATGTACTCAATATTATTTTGCGGTTATTTGCACCATTTTTGCCATACATTACAGAGGAAATATATCATCAGTTGTATAGTTATAACTCCGTTCACAATAAAAGTAATTGGCCTAACAAGGAAGAACTTACCTATGATAAGTATTCTGAGGAAATGGGAGATAATTTCGTGCAGATATTAAACCTTGTGAGAAAAATAAAAGCAGATAATAACGTATCAGTTAAGCATCTTATACAAAAGTTGATGATAAAAGCGAGTGTAAAAGAGGATGAGTTAAATTATTCTGCTCAGCATGATTTGCAGTCAGTTTGCAATGCTGAAGTGATAGAATGGGTTGAGAGTACAGAAGCAGAGCTTATAACTGAGAATGGAAAATTTACTGTAAGTTTATTGATTGATGTAACTTAGCATTCGTATTACTATACTAATTATTTAGTTGTGAGGTAATAATGATTGGTAATTCATATAATAATAAAATTGAAGAGCAAAAAGATGATTATCATGACTTCATTCAAAGGTTTTTGTTTTTGCTCGGTAAGATAAAAGAAAAGAATAAATCAATTCACACTGCTGTAGCTAGTTTTCACATATTATCTTTTTTAATAAAATACAATGCCAATTTTAATGAAGATGAAGTATATAAAGCCGTTATCCAAGATTTCAATAATATAAAAGAAGCTAGACCAGAGCTTCAAGATGAGGCTAAAAAAGTATTGAATGGGTATATTGCAAATGGTGTTGAAACAGTGTCAATATATGGTAGTTGTGCAGAAGTTAAATTGGGAGCTAATAAAAACAAATTCAAAGTCAGTGAGTTTTTGAATAGTAATTTCTGTCAAGATAATGGAATTTCAGGATTTTCAACTCTGCATAGCAATGGAAAAAATGGAATGCACGGTTTTGTTTCTGAAGAAGGAATAAGGCACTATGTTGTAACTGATGGTGCATACGAAATGACTCTGAATTGGTGTGATGAGGACGGAAAAAAGTGCACTATTATAATTAATATTGATGCTAATGGTATAGAACTTATCGAGCGTAATCGTGTTACTGATGATCAATTGAAAGCAAATAAAGATGTAAAAATAGGTAACTTATTCTTGTATCAAATAAAATTTAGAAATAAGGAGAAAGGCAATCATAAATCATCTGAGATTGTGATAGAAAATAGTAATAGAAATATTAACATTCAAACAACTCAAGAAATTGAGCTTGGCAGCAAAGAAGCTCAAATAGGCAGTACTAAAATGCAAGACAAAATTGCACAAGTTGTAGATGAAAGCTTAAACGAAAGAATTAATAAATTGGAAAAAGAAAATACAAGATTAACTGGAAATAATCAAACTATATTAGAACAATTACAGCAAAAAATGAGAGAGGTAGAGGAATTAAATGGAAAGGTAAGGGAAAAAGATGAAGTTTTGGCTGAAGTAACACAAAAACTCAAGCAGCTAAGTGATTCGGTAGAGAGTGAATTTGAAAAGAGAAGAGTAGAGAAGGAAGAGTTAGAATCGAAGTTAAGGAAAGCACAAAGAGAGATACAAAAGTTAAGTAAAGAAAAAGCTGAATTAGTGCAAGAAAAGCAACGCTTGGAAGAATATGCTAAAGTTCTAGTTGTCAAAATAGAAAAACTAACTGATCAAAGAAAGCGATCATATCTTAAACTGGATGAATTAGTGAATAAAAATAGAAGGTTAGAACAAGAATTGAATGATACTAAAAAAGAATTAGATGATAAATATAATCAAATCCAGAGATTAGAAAGTCAATCACATGAATTAGAATCTAAAAAAGTAACAGAATTGATGACATGTTTAGAAAAGAAAGAGAAAAAAATAGCAGAGTTAGAAGCGCAGTTGCAAAAAGAAAGTTCTGAAACTTATGATTTAATACTTAAATCATCGGATTTAGAAAAAGAAAAAAGACGATTACAAGAAAAGTTAGATGAAAAAACTCAAGAAGTGATGAAACTAACTGTAGATTTAGAAGAACTAAGTAATCAATCGGAAGAGAAAGAAGCTGGGTATCTCAATAGGATCAAAGAATTAGAAAGAAATCTTGATCAAGGAAGAAAAGAATTTGAAAAATTGCGAAGTGATCTAGAAGAAGAAGATCAAAATTGTTCTGAAGAGTACGAAAAGATTCTTTGTTTGCACGAGAAGTTCAAGAGCAAGAAGATCTTATCTATGCAAAGTGGCTTCAAGGGCAGGAGGAAAAGTTTGCAAGACAACTTCAAGAGCAACCTCTCGCACAATCTCTTAACCCAAGATATAGTATGGAGGAAGTAAAAATAGAAGATCAGCAGCAACAAATAATTGTAAAATAATAACTCTATGGTTAATGTGCGAAGATTTAATTGTGTGATTCATAGAGGTTATTACAGCAAAAATGTAAGATAAAATAAAAACTTTGACTTGTGATAGTTTAAATACCTTATTACAATAATATGAATAAATTCATCAACAAGAGGCAATCAGTAAATGGATACCAAAGTTAAGTTGCGTCTGAATTGGATAGAATTATACAAAAAATTAGGTCATGCAGGCAAAGTATGTCAACACTATAACATTTCACGCTTTACCTTACGAAAATGGTACAAACGTTATGAAAAGCTAGGTGAACAGGGATTGTCAAACCTTAGTAGCAGGCCTAAAACTTTACCCTTACAAAAAATCAACAAGTCAAATAAACAGCTCATTCTTCATCTGAGAAAAGCTAGAAAATTAGGAGCAAGACGTATTCAAGCTGAATTAAAGCGTTTACATGATATCTCTTTTGCATTGGCTACTATACACAAAGTTTTGAAGAAACACGATGTAAGTCTTTTACGTATTAAGCGCCACTATCGCAAGCAGATTAAGCGTTATAACTGCAAAGTGCCAGGAGAGCGTGTACAAATGGATGTTTGCAAAATATCTTCGGGGCTTTATCAATATACTGCTATAGATGATTGTACGCGTTATAAAGTTATCGCATTATACTCAAGGCGTACTTCAAAAAATACTCTGGATTTCCTAAAACAATTAAGGGAAAGGGCTCCATTTCATTGTCAAAGGATTCAGACCGATAGAGGACAAGAATTTTTTGCTTACGAAGTGCAAGAGTGTCTAAAAGAATGGAAAATAAAATTCCGTCCAATTAAGCCGTTTTCCCCACATTTAAATGGTAAAGTAGAAAGAGCGCAGCGTACAGATTTAGATGAATTTTATAGTAGCGTTAACATTAAGGATTATGAATTGCAAGTCAAGCTTAGGGATTGGGAAGAATATTATAATAAACAACGTCCTCATAGCTCTCTTCAGGGAAAGACTCCTTGGGAAAAATATAAAGAACTGGAAAAAACAATTCCTTGTCTAAATGAAATACAAAAAAATTATATCTCATCAAAAGAAACATTTGTCATGCAAAATTACAAACATAACCAAGAGTTAAAGTCACTTCAAAAATATAAAACCTCTTAACAGGTATTTCAAGTTCAGACTTGATCTGACAAATTAGTTGCAATAACCTCTATGAATCACACAATTGAGACTGTTTTCGACTCCTTGAAAAACAAATTTGAGATTGAGCACACAAGACACAGATCGCCAACAAATTTCCTAATTCATGTTTTCTCTGTTCTGATTTCCTATTCCATGCAGTCGAAAAAGTTCTCTATTTCTATGCCTTTCTTTGCTGCCTAATCCATAGTTGGGGTCTATAATACTCTTTGCTCCCACACGCTACTATCTTTGCTTTAATTCTTTTTCTAAATCGTTCGTCCTCTTCTTCTTTTTGCCTTTCTACTCCACAAAACTCAGCCAAATTATCAAGATCTTCTCCTGTCGCAAATTTAAGTAAATTACTCTTTACTGCTTCATTTATTCTTTCTCTAAGCAAAAGTTCTCTCCATGCTGCTACCTCCAGAATCTTTATCGCTGGATCACTTTCAACTAATGCTGTAAAGGTTTCATCTCTACGGACTAACTCTTCTTTCATTCTCGAAAAGATTTCTTCATAACTCAGCTTTTCTACAATATTTAGCTGTTGCATCTTTAAACTACAATTTCATCAAAATGAATGTTTTTCCCGCTTGGTAAGTATAATCCTTCTAGTTCAAGCGTTACTTTTCCTTCTTTTACCTCTGTCATTTTTACTTTTTCTAGCTTAAATCTTTCCTCCCACCTTTGTAGAGCTTCTGCTACTGCTGCGTAGATTTCTAAAGTTAAATCTCTATTTATTGGCTTATCTACCAACTCAAATAGTCTTGACCCATAATCTCTCCTCATTATTCTACTGTTAATAGGAGTGGTCAGTATATCAATTATTGATTGTTTCAGATGTTCTATTCCTTCTAATTCTTTTCCTGTTTTAGCATCCATTCCTTGTATCTTGAAAAAAGCATCTGATGTTTTAAGCTTAAGCATTAGGTGGAGAAGGGAAAAATTCTGCGTCCATTCCTAGATATAAAATCTGCGTGAAAGATTAAGAGTTCCCTTCTTATATGTTAAAAACAAGTCTTTATAAATGTTATAGAATGGCAATATAAGGACATATGGAGAAGAGGAACCGTTTCCCTTCTTGGTTATAAGAACCGTTTTTGAGCAAGGTTCTCTTCTCTGTTTTATATACTGAAAGTTCCGAACAACTGATTGAGCTTTTAGGCTCGTATATAAGGGTGGAAAATGCAGTATTCAATATTATTTTATGGAGGAATTATGAATTCACCAAATACTATTGCTGGCATTGATGTTAGCAAAACTAAACTAGACATCCACATTCATCCACTTGGTTATTATAAAACGTTTGAAAATAACGTACAAGCTATTGATCAAGTGCTCGACTTTCTACACTTGCATAATGTAACAAAAGTTGGATTAGAAGCTACTGGTGGATACGAAAAACTATGCGCTTACACTTTACTAAGCAATGGTTTTGAAGTATATGTCATTCAACCTAGATGGGTTAGAGATTACGCAAAAAGCCTTGGTATTAGTACTAAAACTGATAAAATAGACTGTAGTATCATCTCACGTTATATTAATAATACAGACATGCGTGTTACTCCTTTAAATGTTAATAATACTGATTGTTTGAAGCAAAAACTATCTCGCAGAAATCAACTAGTGGAAATGGCAAAGATACAGAAAACCCAAGCTCACCAGATAACCGATGTATCCATAATCAAACAAATAGAAGAATTGCTTGTAATTTTGCAAAATCAAATTCAAATCTTGGAAGATGAAATGATGGTATTAATTGATCAAAGTCAAGAGCTTAAAAAAAAATACATGTCAATAACTAGTATACCAGGTGCCGGTAAAACCTTGGCTATTACTATGATCTGTTACATGCCAGAACTAGGAATTCTTAAACATAAAGAAATATCTAGCCTTTCTGGAATTGCGCCATTTAATCGAGACAGCGGTTTTAGTAAAGGAAAAAGGTGTATTCAAGGCGGTAGATCACAAATTAGAACAGTTTTGTATATGTGTATCCTTAGTGCACAAAGGTACAATTCTTATATAAAAATCTTCTTTGATAGACTATATGATCAATACAAAAAACCATATAAAGTTGCTTCTACTGCTGCCATGAGAAAATTACTTATTCTTGCTAACTCTTTAGTAAGAGATGGTAGAGTGTTCACTAAGGAATATAGTCCTAATTCTGCTTTTATCTAGTACTAGCGTAGCTGTGAATAAATACGTCCACACAACTTTAAGTATTTATTCACAGCTACATCAATTTTTCTATTGACTTTTAACACAACTGCTCAAAAGATTATGAACAGGCTCTAAGAACTTTTTTAGTCAAGTATTGGTTTTCATTCCAACAGATACAACAACAGGCTATACCAATATTCTCATATGGTTGTTAAACCAAATGGAATTGCCAACAACCCAATTTCCTACTTGATACCTTGCCATCGTGTTACTCGTAAATCTGCCGCTGGAGAGTAGAACGTAAGAATTGCTTATGAATTCACCTTTATGCGGCATAATATCGATTAATCTTTTCTTTAATTTATTTTTCCAACCTTTCAATCATTATCTTTAATCAATTATATTTTGCCATTTTATAGATTAAAAAAATTTAACTTATCCTTTTCAAATAATATTAGCATGACTTACCTTTTTTTGGGGTCTAGTAATTCTCTAGGAATTGTCTTCTTGAATTCTATGGTATTTTGTTTAACATTGACGCATGAATCTGGGATCCAGAAATTTTAAGTAAGCACGCTGAGCTGGTTGGCATAAAAGTAGTTGCTTTATGTTAAAATTAATATTTTTGACTAGATTACATGCAGAGCTGGATCCCAGTGTCACGCATTGGGATGATACCCTTATACTTGACTGGCTATAACACTTAAGAAGTTTAATGCCAGAAACCAGGTTATACAACGGATACTTCATCTGCCTTTTCCTTTATGTTTACCCTTAGTTGAAGACTGAGCTTTTATAAATAGCTCCCAAAATCCTTTTTTATCACCTTCTCTGTGTATCAATTGTGCAAAATGCTTCATTAAACCACTACCCATCATAACCATCTTTGTCCATTTACCTAGCGGCTTTGTTATATCAACTATTTCTAGATCTTCTTTGTAAACTTGAATATCTTTTTGCTTCTCGCTTAGCATTTCCTGTTGTTTCATCAACTCTTTTTGCTTATTTTTTTGATATAATTCATTAAATCTTCTATTTTCTTCCCATTCTTCTTTGAGAACTTTTAGAGGAAATATAATTTTTCTAATGTGATTTTTGTATATTTTTCTCAAAAAGAGAAATACTGCAATTACAGCAAGTAATATTGTACTATATGTAATGATTTGTCCGAACGGCATTTTTATACTCAGCTTATTGGCAAGCGGTATTTACAATTATACCATAACTATAGAAATTTTACAATTTTTTTCTGGATAAAGATAGTAGACTAAAAATTTCTAAAGAACAAAAGCAACGTATTTACGTACAGGCTATCAACTACTACACTCAAAACTGACAAGTGATTAATCATTGGAGAAGGAATCACGGCTCTCTAATGAATAAAGATGGACTGTGTCAAGCTGGTGAGTAAGGTGGAAATTGAATAATTGTTGGTTATCATGCTAGATCTAAAATATAAGTTATAAAATTTTTAATCATTTTGGCTTATAATAATTTCTGAGTTAACCTGAGATTTCCTGAACTGTGGTTTCTTTTACCCATGTTGAATTCTCAGCTTTTATACTCTAATTTAATTCCAGTTTTGACTGTATAGGAGGTCACAATGTCAAACAATATCTATAGCGATCAAGTTAATAATAGTAATTTATATGCCAACAAACTTTTTTATGGTGAAGAGGGTGAGCAAGTCGAAAATCTAAGAGATCAGGTTGCGGGAGAAGAGGATGCTGTGGAATCACAAAAAGAAATTACAAAATTAGAAGAAGAAGTTGATAAGTTAAAAAAACAAGTTCAAGAAGAAAGAAAGAAGGTAGAGGCAGAATTTAAAGATAAGTTAAAAGAAGCTGAGAGTGAAGCTAATAAGGTAAAAGAAGAAAATGATAAGTTAAAAAAACAAGTTCAAGAAGAAAGAGAGAAGGTAGAGGCAGAATTTAAAGATAAGTTAAAAGAAGCTGAGAGTGAAGCTAATAAGGTAAAAGAAGAAAATGATAAGTTAAAAAAACAAGTTCAAGAAGAAAGAGAGAAGGTATAGGCAGAATTTAAAGGTAAGTTAAAAGAAGCTGAGAATGAAGCAAAAGCAGAAGTTGATAAATTAAAAAAACAAGTTCAAGAAGAAAGAGAGAAGGTAGAACAAACTAAGAATGAAGCTGAGGCAGCAAAAGAGGAAGTTTTGAGGTACAAAATTGAACAGGAGAAAGAAGAAGTGATGCAGAGTAAGATTGAAGGAGTAAAAGAAGAACTTTTAAAGTGTAAAATTAACATGGCAAAAGCAGAGACTGAGTGGTATAAAAAAGCAGCTGAAGAATGTAAAAATGAGAAAAGAATCGGTACAGATAAACCTAGTATTAAGGTAGGGAATGAAAATGATAGAGGCAAACATGTTACCAATGAAGGAGGGAATGAAAATGATAGAGGCAAACATGTTACCAATGAAGGAGGGAATGAAAGTGGAGAAATTACATCTCGAGAAATAACACCAGATCTTAGCCTGCCAGGAATTTGTGGGCCTAAGGCTACTTTGTATAAATCGAATAATAAGATAGGTTGTCAAGGTTTTAATACATCTGATTTATTAAAAGAACTCTATCCTGAGATGTATAGTAATTCTAAAATTTTGCCATATATAGAAAAGGGATCAGAGGGTATTTATAGTGCAGTAAATTTTAAATTTGCCTTTACTGATACTATTAGTTCAGCAGCCAACTTTGGTAATACGAAATGTCTTAAATGTATTGATAGTCCAAAAGAGTTAGCTTGTCAGGACGAGAAGGTTAAGAGTTTCTGCCAATCTGGCGATGATTATGCTAATAAAGAATTAAACAAGAATTTTTTTTCTAGAGAATCATGTCCTGATCTCATCAAAGACCCCGGTGGAGCAAGTATTGTGAAAGCGAAACAAGTTGCACCATTGATAATTGTTAATAACGCAGGGAATATGATAGATAAAGAGGGCAATAACACTCAAATACAATATAATTCATTAAAGCCTTATCTAAAGCTTAATGGTAAAATCAGGGACTGTGGAAATGATCAAAAGTGTAAAGATTATAATGCAATTATGGAGAAAGTTGCATGGGATAGTGATAAGGAAGTACTATTAAAAGCTGTCTTTGATAATGTGCAAAGAACAACTCCTTACTCTTATGATAATGAGGTTAGTTCTTTTCCCATTGATAATGAGTTGATATAAGAGAGAATGTTCTCTGGATTTTTTAGTTCAGAGAACACTTTTGTAGAAAAATAGAGTTGGTGACCTTACTCAAAAAAAAGTAGAGAAGAAGTTTTTGTTGTGAGAATAAATTTAGCAGAGTTTATAATATAATATTTAAGTTATTTATGATAAAAAATAGATTTTTTGCATAACCAGCCAGTCTGGGATTTAGCAAGAAAATCTAGATTCCAGCGTTACGCGCTGAAACTCTTTAAATTCCAGTAGTGCAAGAAATCTAATTTCTACGTATTCAAATATGGAAGTTCTAGTTTGCTGAACAGAACGTTGAGAAGTATCAATAAGAAGCTCCCTTTTGAGTAAACTTTTCTGCAACGGAGTTATCGTAATAACATCCCTTATGTACGTTGCATGAGCAGATTGGTCAAATATACGAAAGAGTTATAATACAGATTTTACTCAAAAAATATTGAAACAATCTCACACATCTTAAACTAAGTTCTCAATTTCTCAAAGAAATCTTTTAATAAAAGAGAACATTTTGTTTCTAATATTCCACCATAAACTTCAGGTATGTGGTTACAGAATTGAAATATTCTAGTGCCGTTTTCAACTCCTCCACCTTTGGGATTGTAAGCCCCGAAGTACAGACGTTTAATTTTTGCAAAAGAGATAGCTTGAGCGCACATCGGGCACGGCTCTAACGTTACGTACATTTCAGCTTCATAAAGCGTGGAAGTTGAAAATGCTTGTCTAATTGTTAACATTTCTGCATGTGCAGTTGGATCATTAGATATATTGTGTGCAGAGGAGATGATATTGTTTCCATTAACTATTACAGCACCTATTGGCACTTCGCCATCTTTCTGAGCAAGTTTTGCTTGCTCTATGGCAAGTTCCATGTATTGGTACTTAAACATTAGGTGCTTGGGTAAATATAATTTTCTTTTCTTGGCTTTTCTAGGTTATAGAATTCACTAAGGACTGTTGTCCTTTTTACAAGGCTATCTATTTCTTGCTTTAAATATTTTTTTATTTCTTCTACCGATTTTAGTTCGTTTATAGCTACAATTACTTCTTCCATTATATCCTCTATAATTTGATCCTCCTCTAATTTATATATTATTTGTTCTACATGCCTATTCAATTCCTCGAAGGTCGCAGATCCATATGTAATGCTATCTTTACTGTTTCTTAGTAACATTTTTTACCTCTCTATTAGAAAATTTATTAAGTTCTATGAAACTCTGTTGTCAATAGCTGCCTTAATAAATGATGTAAAGAGAGGATGAGGAGAAAATGGTCTTGATTGAAATTCTGGATGAAATTGCACACCAATAAACCATGAGTGATTTTTTAGCTCCACTGTCTCTATGCATGTTTTATCTTCTGATATACCACTGCATATCATTCCATTCTCTTCTAAGTTACTTTTATAATCTAAATTAACTATATATCTGTGTCTGTGTCTTTCTGAAATAGTGACACTACTATACACATTTGCCATTTTTGAATTTGGACTTATATTACACTTGTATGTTCCAAGTCTCATGGTTCCACCAAGATCAACGTTCTTACCATCAGCGAGCTTGATGATTGGGTGTTTGCAAGTATAAAATTCTTCAGAGTGTACATCTTCAAGCTTAATAACGTTACGAGCAAATTCAATCACTGCAAGCTGCATACCAAGACATATTCCTAAAAAAGGAATGTTATTTACACGGGCATAGTTTATTGCTAATATTTTACCTTCTATTCCATTATCACCAAATCCTCCTGGAACAAGGACTGAATTAGAGCTTTGTAATTTTTCTCTGATAAACTTTGCATCTATAGATTTTCCATTCTCTTCTCTTGAGTTGACCCAATTTATCTTCACTCTAGCTTTATTACTAATTGCACCATGGTTTAATGCTTCAATCAGTGATTTATATGCGTCAGGAAATTCAGTATATTTTCCTACTATGGAAACGATAACTTCTTGTGTTGGATGTTTCATAGAGTGTACTATTTGGTCCCATTCAGGTAAGCTTGGTTTTGGCTTACTTAAGTGAAAGTGATCCAAAATTTGTGTCCCGAGCCCACATTGATTATACAAGGACGGTAACTCGTATATATGGTTTACATCAGGAGCAGGTATTACGTTAGATAAAGAAACATTGCAAAGATTGGCTATCTTTTCTTTTTGATTATCGGAAATTTCTTTTTCACTGCGACATAATATAATATCTGGTTGTAACCCCGCAGAGTTTAACTCTCGAACTGAATGCTGTGTCGGTTTTGTCTTTAATTCTTGTGCTGCAGTGAGGTATGGTATTAAAGTTAAGTGAATAAGGATAACTTTTTGCTTTCCTAGTTTATAATTAACTTGGCGTATAGCTTCCAAAAACGGTTGGCTTTCAATATCACCTACGGTTCCGCCTATTTCGCATATTACAAAATCTAAATCTTCTGTACCATTAAAAATGAAAGATTTGATTAAATCTGTCACATGAGGAATGATTTGCACAGTTTTGCCTAGATAATCACCACACCTTTCCTTCTTTAATAATTTATTATATACTTTACCAGTTGTTATATTGTCGTCCTTGGTTGCTTTAATTTTAGTAAAACGCTCGTAATGTCCAAGGTCTAAATCAGTTTCAGCACCATCCTCAGTAACAAATACTTCCCCGTGCTGAGCTGGGCTCATTGTTCCAGGATCAATGTTGAGATATGGGTCAAGCTTTCTGATGCGAACATTGAATTCATAAGCTTGAAGAAGTGCTCCCACACTTGAAGCAACTAAACCCTTACCAAGTGATGAAACAACTCCACCTGTAACAAAGATAAACTTGGTTTCTTTCATTAATTTTCAAATGGAACAGAAGTTGATTGGCCTTCTTGCTTCTTTTCTGATATAATCTTCTCTGCAATTGATTTTTTATGTACATCTTTTGAACATAATCCTGATAGTAACAGTGTATTTATAATGAACAGCCCAGCAACTATAGAAGTTATTCTACTGAGTGGATTTTCAGAAGACTTTACCGGAATTATTGAATTCATTCCCTGTTGTGAATTACTAAAGCCACTTAATGAACTACTTCCAGGTGGCTGCAGGAGCACTAAAATTACCAATACAACAACTAATATTATTTGAAGTACACTAAGTACTGTTACTGACATTATGAATAGAGCTAAAAATAAAGATTTTAGGAGCATAAGGATCATAAGTCAAGAATATCTTTACCCGAGTAACTTGACTACTGGAATCCAAGTATGTATTAAACCTTATTTAAATTATGAGCTATCACATTTTAAAATACAAAGATTATGAACCAAAAATGGATGAAAGTTCTTTTATCGCAGATGGTGTGCGTATCATAGGTAACGTTGAAATAGGAAGGAATGCGAGTATCTGGTTTAATTGTGTGATCAGAGGAGATGTTGGATCAATCAAAATAGGTGATGAAACGAATATTCAAGATGGCACCGTAATTCATGTAGATAGAAATCCAGGCGGTGATACGATTATTGGTAGTATGGTGACGGTTGGACATTTTTGTGTGTTACATGCATGCACGATACACGATAAAGCATTTATTGGTATGGGCTCTGTTATAATGGATCATGCGATTGTGGAGTCTGAAGCTATGGTAGCTGCTGGCTCACTGGTAACGCATGGGAAAGTGATAAAAAGTGGTGAAGTATGGGCTGGCAGGCCAGCACAATTCTTCAAAAAAATGTCAGATGAGGAAATTAAACATATTACACAATCTGCACAAAATTATATCATGCTGATGAAAGAATATAAGGCTATATGCTAGGTTGAGAAATCTTCAGCTCTGATGCACATTCTACGTTAACTACTTCAAAAGCTTCTTCAACTATAGAATGCTTATCAATATAAGGCTCAATCACTTTTTCAACTCTAGTTTGCTTATCAATATGCTGATTAATAAAACTACCTCTGACTAGAATATCCTTTATTGGCCAGTTTGTTTCTGTTGGAGTACCTGATAGCATAGCTGCATATTGTGCTTTTGCTGATTTTAGAGAAAAAGACATAGTATTGTTTAAGTTGAGAAAGAAATTTACACGACTCCTGCAGTATTCAAGCGATTTGCCCACTGGATAATCTGGTATTTCACCTACAACCTTTCTTATTAGCCAATTGCACTCTTTGGTAAGTATGCTTGCTTCTTTTGGAACTTGTAGCGGTATTATAATATCATTGCTAATTCTATTTTCTTCTTGAGAAAAAAGTTCGGTGTAAGCTCCTTTTTTACTGTGTTTCTCAAAATACTTAGGAAAATAAATATTGAGATATTCAGAGTGTAATTCTATTCGATTTTTCTGATCATTTTCTAAGACAAACGTATATTTATCACCATTTTGCTTAAGTTCGCATAACTTAAATTTACTAAGGTCAGAGTCTGGAAATGGCTTTTCAATTTCGAAAGCAAGTGTAAGAGTATGCGTTGCATGATCAAATTCATTTTTTTCTTGTAGACTATCTTGTAAACTGTAGTACTGATTTTTTTCATATTCCTTTTTTTCTCTACTAGCATTAACTTCCTGTTCATCAAAACTTTCAACAGCATAAAAAAATTCTTCTTCATCTAGCTCTTCTCCTGTTAGAGCATCCTCAAACACATCCTGCTCATCCTCTAAATCAATCTCATTACCTTTCGTTTCTATTTTATTCTCTATACTTATTTTTTTTGTATGTTCATTTCCATTGCTAGCGGTTGTTTGATGATGTGTATCGTTAGTTTGAAAAAAGCTCTTTACTTTTGATATTAAGCTAATCCATGAAAGTCTGACTTGATTAAGTAGCCATTTAAAACTCTTCATTGTTTTGCCCCCATCTAACTACTAAAAATTGTAACAGAATAAATTAAATATGTCAATAAGATACACAAATTGTACTAACTGGGAATTAGTGGCAGCACTTAACATCTATGTAAATTTTGACATGGGCGTTTTCTGCATTTTAACCAAATCAGTAAGGAGAACACCATTGATCTTCTCCTTTTAGAAGCAACTTGAATAAAACTGATAAAGTTTGAATTAAAGTGTGATTAGGAAAGTGAGTGATGAGAACTTTTTATTTGGACTTCTTTTGATTCATCTATTTTAGTATTAGGTCTTAGTGTTGTGTATGTAGCACCACCAGCTACGAATGCAGATGCTGTGGCTATGACAATTATTGCTAACAGACTTAGTCTAGTTGTATGTTCAAGTACAGTACTTGCTACCAGCCCAACAGCAAGACCAATAACAGCAGTGTACAACATTATCGGGTTCGCATTAGACGTACAGCTTATTAACTCTTTGTAATACTTTTCTGATTCTTCCTTTATGCCCTTGAGCTTATTTAGATCTTTTTCTTCTATTTCAGCATTGAATTCTAGTTTATCACATAATTCTTGCATTGCTTTTGCTTGTTTTTCTACTTTTTTAACAAAATTTATTATTTTTATTCCTTGTAATTTTATTATTGCTTCCTTAAGTAGTGACATTGATATTGGCATTGCTATTTCTTCTACCTCTTTTTCTATTTTCTTTTCCAATTCCACTACTTTTTCTATTCTTTCGTCTGATATTTCATCGTCTTTTTTTAGTTCTATTTCAAACTTTCTTTTTTTTAACTCTGCTTTTGCACCTTCTAATGATTCTAATGCATTCAATAGCTTTTCACCAGCATTCCGACTCCGTTTTGGTGACATTTGTTGACTGCTTTTGGACTTTTTTGGCGACATAGGCTGATTTTTACCATCTTTAAGCTTTTTTGAGTTTTCACCAGCACTTGCTTTAACCATAACACCTCGCTTATTAAAAATAATGATATTACATAATATCTTTAAAGCTCAATGTCAAATAGTATCTTTACATAATATAACTCATAAACAGAAAATTTTAGTATAAATTGCCATATTTACTTTGTGCTATGGTTTGAGATAGAATAACAACTTGCTTCAAATATGGAAAGGCAGTACAACTCTATAATCAAGTTACTGAACTCTCATTTACTCCTCTTTTTTTGTAAAACAATCTACAATTCATTAGAAGATCTTCAGATAGACGTTGATCATTGGTTGCGTTTTTACAGTGAGACAAGACCTCATTCTAGTAAATATTGTTATGACGATGTAGACTTTCCTGAATAGAAAACATATTGCTTTTTAGAAAAATATTAGTAGCATTACATAAGAGACTGATATTAGTTTTCAATTTTTCTGTTAGTTAATTCTTGCTTGCTAGGTTAAGTTGTCTCTGGTAACCATAATGGCAAATCTTGTTAATCTGAGGCGTGGATTTTAGCCTCTCTCATCCTTACATTAGTTACATATTCTTTCGCAGAGGGCTAATGAATTTATTAGTAAAATTCAGTAATTTATAACTGACAATTAGAGCTGTTAATTAGCAACTCACTTTAAATAAGTTACTCAACTGTGACAGATTTAGCTAAATTTCTCGGACAATCTACATCTAACCCTTTTTTTTCTGCAATAGAATAAGCAAGAAATTGCATAGCAACACTGTAGATAATTGGAGAAACAAAATTGTCAACTTCTGGAAGTTGCACCACATCTATGCAAATTCCTTTTAAGAGCGATGCTCCTTGCTTATCACTAAAGGCAATTACTTTACCTTTTCTTGCAATAATCTCTTGTATATTGGATAGCGTTTTAAAGAATAAATTATCGTAAGGAATAATTGCGATAACAAGTACAGTAGAGTCTATCAAAGCGATAGAACCGTGCTTCATTTCTCCCGCTGCAATACCAATTGTGTTGATATATGAAAGCTCTTTTATCTTCAATGCACCTTCCATTGCAACTCCATATGAGCTTCCTCTCCCAATTATAATTATATTATTGTGCTCTAATATACTGCCTGATATATGTTGTATTTCCATCACATTCAAAACATGCTCAACATGTTCGGGAATAGAATTAATAGCACCGCTTAGTTCCTTTATCCTCTCTCTACCCAGTATACCTTTTATTTTTCCAAGCTCTACAGCAAAGCATGCTAAAATTGCAAGCTGCGTAGAAAAGGTTTTTGTCGAAGCAACACCAATCTCAGGTCCAGCAAGAGTATGCAATACAATATCTGAGGCTTTTTCTATGCTGCTATTAAATGTATTAATTATGCTAATGATCATTTGTTTCTGCAATCTCGCATAACGTAGTGCTTCCATAGTATCTGCAGTTTCACCAGATTGAGAAATGAATAAGCCAATACTACCTTCTTCGAGCTTGACGCTGCTATACCTAAATTCTGACGAGATTTCTAGATATACCCGAATTTGAGCAATACTTTCCAGCCAATACTTTGCTATTAGTCCAGCAAAATAGGATGAACCGCATCCAATTATAGTAATGTAACCTAGTTCAGAAAATAATTCTTTGTTGATTTCTTTACATTGTTTATAAAATTGATTTATTGTTTTGTTTAATGCATACGGTTGCTCAAAAATTTCTTTTAGCATAAAGCTAGGGTAACCATTTTTACTAATTAGAAAATTTCTTGGACTGCTATTTTCTGTTCTGCGTTTAACTTGTATACCATTATTATATATACTGAATTCGTTAGATTTTATTACTGCAATATCATTATCTTCTAAATGCAATATTTTTTCTACAAATGAACTCAAAGTATTAGTATCAGAAGCAGCAAATACTTTATTATAGTTATATCCTATTGCCAAAGGTAAATTTCTTTTCGCAACGAACAAAGCATCTGGATATTCTGCAAATAATAAAGCCAAAGCAAGTGAACCTTGTAAATTGTTTAGACACTGTAATATAGAATCAACTGGTGACAATCCTTCATTAAGATATGAAGTTAATATGTTTGGTATCACTTCTGTATCAGTATCGGTGTGGAAAGATACTCCCTTTTCCTCCAGATCCTTTTTTAATATATTGTAATTTTCAATTATGCCATTATGAGCAACAACAACATTATTTATATAAATGGGATGAGCATTTTTAAGATCTGGAGCTCCATGTGTAGCCCAACGAGTATGTGCTATACCAATTTTGCTACTAGATATCTTGCTCTCATGGACAACTTCACACAATCTTTCAACTTTACCTTCTGATTTTTTGACTTCTATCTTACCTCTATTATTTATAATTGCTATACCTGAAGAGTCATACCCTCTGTATTCCAATTTTTGCAACGCGGTTAGTAAAGTTGGTATTACTGAATCACCACTACTTACTATACCTAATATTCCACACACTTCTTAAATTATGAAGCATTTTTGTCTTTTTTACTTTCCTCTTCTAGTTTATTTTTCTTGCCATTCTTTTCAACTTTGCTTTTTTCAATAGATTTAGCTACTGGCTTTTGAATTTCTTTATTTAAGATTTCAGATATAGCAGACTTTAGGATTTTTATTTCAATTTTTGGTGCTATTTCTAGTATTAGTTGTGCATTTACTTCGTCAACTTTGTTTACTTCACCTATTATTCCACTAGAAGTAATAACCGTATCACCACGTTTTATTTGATCTATCATCCTTCTATGTTCTTTTAGTTTTTTGTGATTGGGGCGAATAATGAGAAAATAAAATACTACAAATATTAAAATGAGTGGAATAAAGCTAGCAACAGATGCTGATACATTGTTAGTCGCATCTGCCGCAAAAACCTCAGAAATGAACATATTTAATCCCAATTATTAACGATAAAGTTAAATAGATTAAGCAGCAATTACAATATCATGTCAAGTCTCTGAAAGAAATTAATTCAAATTAATAAGAAACTTAAGGAATTTTAAGGTGTTTCTGCTGTAATGGCGGGAGTGATGAGACTTGAACTCACGACCTCATGCGTGACAGGCATGCGCTCTAACCAACTGAGCTACACCCCCCATTGCTTTTTAACGTTTGCAATCTTAAAGCTAATCAACGTGTTGCTACTTGTCAATATTTTTTGTTTGCGCTTTTTTGTCTTTTTTATTACTATGTAAATAACTTAATTTCACACATGGCTTATGCAAGTAGTCCCGTTAGGGTTATGCCATGGAGGATAAACTATTTGGAGGAGTAAATATGACAAATTTGCCTAAAGTCACTATACGTGATTTAGCTGAATCTGGTGTGCATTTTGGCCATAAAGTTAGTCGCTGGAATGCGAAAATGGCCCCATATATATATGGTGTACATCAACAGAATCGTATACACATAATAGACTTACGAAAAACATTACCATTGTTAGAGGCGGCGATGAAAGCTTTATACGATGTTGCATCTCAAGATGGTCGCATTTTATTTGTTGGTACGAAATTTCAAGCTTTAGATATTGTTGCAAGTGAAGCGGTTCGTTGTGGTCAATATTATGTAAATGATCGATGGCTTGGTGGTATGCTTACTAATTGGAACACTGTTTCTTCTTCGATAAAAACTTTGATACAATATGAGAAAATATTAAATGATGAAGATAGTATCTTAACAAAAAAAGAATTAGGAAATATTGAAAAGAAAAGAAAAAAGCTTGATAAAGAATTGGGTGGCATTAGAGAAATGGGAGCAGTTCCTGATATTTTATTCATTATTGATACTAACAAAGAGCATATAGCGGTTAAAGAGGCTAAAAAATTAGGTATTCCTGTAGTTGGAGTACTTGATACCAATTCTGACCCAGATGATATTGCCTATCCTATACCAGGAAATGATGATTCAAGAAAATCAATAGAGCTCTACTGTAAATTAGCTGCTGATTCTATATTAGCTGGAATAGAGTCTAGTTTGACAAGGTCTAGAGTTAAGGATGATGAGCTTATTCAAGAAAAAGAAGGGGGTATTGTGCAAACTAAAAAGAAGCGTATGAAGGATGAAACAGAAAGGGAGGTAATAGTAAGTAAATGAAGATGGATTCAAGTAGTATAAGGGAATTACGCGATAGAACAGGGCTTGGCTTAAGCGATTGTAAGAAAGCGTTAGAAGAGTGTGATGGTGATATTAAGAAAGCCGTTGATAGGTTACGTACAATAGGATTTGCTAAAGCTGACAAAAAGTCTGATAGAGTAGCTTCAGATGGGCTTATTGCTATGTGCTTGGCTAAAAATTATGGTGTATTGGTTAAAGTTAATTGTGAAACTGATTTTGTTGCTAGAAATGAGAAGTTCATAGCATTAGTTTCAAATTTAGCATCAATTGCTTGTCAAGAACGTTGTACTAGTCTTGATGAGTTAAAAAATGCCAAATATGAAGATGTTGGTACAGTGCAGGAAGCTATTATGAGTGGTATATCGGTTCTTGGTGAGAAGTTAGAGTTAAGCAATCTTTGCTACCTAGAGACTGAGGATGGGATTATTGCTGGCTATGTACATGGTGATATGCATGGCTTAGGTAAGATTGGTGCTTTAGTAGCATTGCAATCATCTGGTGATAAACAAGAGATTGGAAAGCAAATAGCTATGCATGTAGTTGCTATGAAACCTGAAGCTTTATCTATAGATGATTTAGATCAAGAAAAATTAAACAATGAGCGTTCTATAATTGAGGAGCAAGTAAAGAGCTTAAATAAACCTGAAGAGGTAGCGAAAAAAATAGTAGATGGACGAATGGCTAAATACTATGAAGAAGTTGTTCTGCTAGAGCAGAAGTTTATAAAAGATGATAAAATGAAGATTGCTGATTTTATAGAATCAAGTGCTGTTAAATTAGCTAATTATAAGTTACTTACTTTGGATGATGCAAATAAGTAACAAAACTTCAGAAGTAAAATACCCCAGAGTGTTATTCAAAATCTCTGGGGAGGCTTTGATGGGATCAAAGCTATTTGGCCATGATATGGAAGTGATAGATAAACTATCCAAAGACATAGTTGAAGTTTGTAATCTCGGAGTTCAAGTTTGTATTGTTGTTGGTGGTGGGAATATTTTTCGTGGTGCATCAGCATCTTTAAGTGGCTGTGAAAGAGCAAGCAGTGATTATATTGGAATGCTTGGCACTGTCATTAATGCTTTAATTTTGCAGAATTTTTTAGAAAAAAGCTCTATAGTTTCTAGGGTATTATCTGCTATACCTATGACTACCATATGTGAGCCTTATATAAGAAGGAAGGCTATTCATCATTTAGAAAAAGGTAGAGTTGTCATTTTTGCAGCAGGTACAGGTAACCCATTTTTTACCACAGATACAGCTGCAGCTCTACGTGCTGTTGAAATGAATTGTGATGTTATTCTAAAAGGTACGCAAGTAAGAGGTGTATATTCTGCTGATCCAAAAAAAAATGAGGATGCTGTGATGTATGATAGGCTTTCTTATACAGATTTGCTAACTCGTGATTTAAAAGTTATGGATGCATCAGCAATTTCACTTGCTCGTGAGAATTCTATCCCGATTATAGTTTTTTCTTTAAAAAGAGAAAAAATGGTCGATATTATTAAGGGTCAAGGTACTTATACTATAGTCTCAGATTATAAACATTAGGTAATTTATGTTAAACGAAATAAAAGCTAAAACAAAAGAAAGAATGCTAAAAACTATTCAGTCTTTTCATGATGATATGAAAGGTGTACGTACTGGTAGAGCTAACTCATCATTACTTGATGGTATAGTTGTAAATATCTATGGTGGACATCAAAAACTGAACCAAGTTGCAGGCGTTTCAGCTATAGATAACAAAACTCTATCAGTTAAAGTTTGGGATGCTACTGTTATCGGTGAAGTAAAAAATGCGATAATCAATGCTAACCTGAATTTAAATCCTGTTGTTGAAGGAAATACTATACGTATAGTTCTTCCAGACTTAACGCAAGAAACTCGTGAAAAATTAGTGAAATTATTGCATCAATTTTCTGAAAATGCACGAGTTGCAATTAGAAATATACGCAGAGATGTTATGGAAGAAATAGAGGAAATGAAGAAAAATAAGGAAATCTCAGAAGATGATTTTCATGTTGCCAAAAAGGAAATACAAAACATTACTGATGATAATGTAAAAAAAGTCGATGATGACTTATCTATTAAAGAAAAGGATATATTGCATCATTAAGTTAATATGAAAGAATTTTTCAGTATTGAAAAACATAAGAGGATTCGATATAGATACAGTTGTATGAATGCTGTGATTCAGATCTCATCATTACGCACACATTTGATCGTTATACCTTTTGAAATCTAGAAAAAAAGCTTTTCAGTTTGATTTTTTATTACGATAATTAAGTTTACACTCTTGAGCGAAAACGATGCTGAAACGCTTTTTCCTTATTTTTGCATTTGTATTACTCGTGCCACTTTCAGATGCTGATGCCAGAAAATATATCAGAATTGTTGGATCTTCAACTGTTTTTCCTTTTATCTCATTTGTATCTGAGGAATTCAGTCGTATATTTCCCTTTAAAACTCCAGTTGTAGAATCGATAGGAAGTGGATCAGGGTTCAAAATGTTTTGTTCAGGAATAGGGGAAGGCACACCAGATATCACTACTTCATCTCGCCCTATGAAGGAAGTAGAGAGAGAATTATGTAAAAGAAATAAAGTGAATGAAGTAATAGAGATCATAATTGGCTATGATGGAATTGTTATTGCAAATTCAAATCAAAGCCATAGATTTGATTTTACAAAAAATGACCTGTTTGAAACTTTATCTTCATATTCTGAAGACAATGATAGATTAGTAAAGAATAACAAGAAATTTTGGTCTGATGTAAATCAAGCTCTACCAAAAACAGAAATTAAAATCTATGGCCCACATCAAAATACAGGTACACATGAAACTTTGATTAATTTTATTATGCTTGATCAATATTCATGTATGAACTCAAGGATTTTCAAAGAGAATTATCAAGACCAAGAAAAAAGAAAGAAAGCATGTAGTAATATCAGAGATGATGGAAGATATATAGAAGTTGGAATTAATGAAAACATAATAATACAAAAATTGAAGAGCAATAAAAATGCTTTAGGAATATTTAGCTTCAGCTTTTTAGCGAAAAACCAAGATGAGATTCAAGGAAGCACAATCGCAGGAATTGAGCCAACTTATAAAAATATATCATCGGGGGAGTATATGTTAGCAAGGCCTTTATATCTTTATATAAAGAAAGAACACTTAGATACTGTTGATGGATTAAGGGAATTCATTAGAGAAGTTATAGACTCTATTAGTACTGAAGGTGGATATTTATCTAGGCTTGGCTTAATTCCACTTTCAAGCGAAAATATAAAAAAAGTCTTGGAAAAGGTTCGTGATATAATATGATGACTTTGATATTTTTTTATTCTGGATACTAGGTTAAAAATAGAACGTTTAAATTTCTTGTTTTTATTGTTATCATACTTAGATTTCCTAAGAACTTATTTACTACAAAATACAACAAGTTCTATTTATTTGAGAAAGTTGTGCGTCTTGTAGAACAGATTTTGTTGTAGGTTTCTCTGTAGCTATTTCAAGGTTTTCTTCTATGCTTTTTTGTTCTGTGTAATCTTTAACTTCTTGAATGAAATCTTCAAGCCACTTCTCACTACCTATCTTAGCATGTCGTTGTTGCTCACCTTTAAGAAGTTTTATTACAGCTGCATCTTGATTTTCAGGAGCTCTTTGATTTTTAAGCCACGAGTCACGAATATCAGGAGAAGCGTTTTTCAAATGAGCTTCAAAGGTTGCTTTTTTGTCTTTTGTACTTTCTTCTTGTTGATCTTGATGGAATTTAAGCCAGAAATCGCAAATATCAGGAGAAGCTTTATCCCAAAGAAGTTTAGTAATTTCTTTTATATTGCTCAGATCTTCTTGTTTCAATCTTTTACCATCACCGGTACGTAGTTTTTTAAGACCAACGTACAGAGGGTAAAGTAAAAGGGTAGTTTTGCTCGGTGAATGTATAGGTCTATTTAAAATCATTTCTAGATTTGTATCACAATCTTCTAATACTGCTTTAACTTTTTCAATTTCCAAAGAATTTATTGCTTCACATAATTTGTAATGAAGGGTACCTATTCTCTGAAAATTTTCCACTTTTTGCATATCTATATCACGAATATCATTTTCCCGATGAGATTCTTCATAAGTTCGTTTGGTGGCTTTTTTAGTGCACTTTCTATTATCACTCTCAATTTCTGGAATAATTTTTTTTAAATCAAAATTTGAACTATAATTAGCTGATTTGATTGCACTATCACTCAAGAAGACACGAGTGTCTTCATTAGCTTCCTGCCAAAGTGCCTTAACGATATCTTTTTCTCGTTGTAAAATAGCAAAATCTAAGATAGTATAATTACCATCGAACTTACTCCTTAAAACCTCTTGTGTATAATCTATACCCTCCTCAGAATTAATTTTTTCGAGTATGCTCAGGACCTCTCGAAGATTGCTATTCACAATTGCAAGACGTAATGAATTTTGAGTTTCTTTACGCTTATTCCATAAAGCATTAGTGTATTCATTAGCTTTCTGCTGAAGTGTCTGAATGATTTCTTCATTTCCTATGGATTTAGCAACATCAAAGATTGTACGACCACTCGGGAATTGGCTTCTGAAAACCTTTTGTATATTACTGTAAGAATTAATATTGAATATATTCTGGACCTCTTGAAGATTGTTATTCAAAATTGCAAAATATAATGATTCTTGAGTTTTAATAAGGCCACAATCTAATACCATACCCTACCTCTATCTCTTATGGCAAATTTAGCGCTATAATTATACGTATTTATAATCAAGTCAAGAGAAAAAATTAGCAAAGTAGTTGAATTTTTAATAACATATAGCTTTCACTGTACTATCTATGGAAAATTTGCAAATTTTACGTTCAATTGTATTTATTGTGGGAATTTTCCTATTGTTGTTTGGCGTAGCAATGCTTATTCCTGCTATTACTAATAATTATCTAGGTTACGAATGGAAAAATTTTCTGGTTGGATTTATAGTTACCTGCACATTTAGTGCGACTTTTATTCTACTGGGTAAACTAAATAGGGTACATGGAATGCCGGCAATTTTTGCGATTACCAGTTGTACCTGGATTGCATTATCTCTATTTGCAGCTATTCCATTTTATCTTGATAGTTTAAGCTACATTGATGCACTGTTTGAAGCAGTATCTGGGATTACAACCACAGGAGCAACTGTTCTAAGTTACATCGAGCAACAATCTCCGGGGATACTACTGTGGAGAGCAATGCTGCACGGTATAGGTGGTTTTGGAGTAATTACAGTAGGAATTGCAATTTTTCCCATATTTAAGGTTTTGAGCTTAAATAATTTACTCTATTCTGAGTACTCAGATGCTCTTAAAAGAAAGTTACCACATACGCGAAGCGTAGTAATACATATTGCAGAAATATATTACTGCCTAATTTTATTGTGCATATTTTCCTACTATCTAGCTGGCATGCCATTATTTGACGCAGTATGTCACGGAATGTCCGCTGTATCAACTGGTGGATTTGCTAACTATAACGATTCTATAGGCTACTACAATAACCCTATATTGGAGGTCATAACAATTATCTTTATGATTTTAGGCTCTTTACCTTTTCTGAGCTATTTAAAAATTATAAGACGATTAGACGTTTGTTATGATGAACAGGTCTCTTACTTTATTAAGATAGTTGTTATCTCATCTTTGCTTGCTTGTTTTTGGTTATATAAAAATTTTGACTTAGGAGTATTTTTATCATTTAGGTACAGCACATTCACCATTACCTCCTTTATCACATCAACTGGCTATATAATGTGCAACTACTTGAATTGGAGCTTTATTTCAGTCTTAGCTTTCTTTTTAGCCTTTATTGGTGGATGTGGTGGTTCTGCTAGTGGTGGAATCAAAATCTTCCGTTTAGTCATTTTTCTAAAATCTATAAGGAATTACTTTAGCTCTTTATTAAATCCAAGTGAAAGCGATAGAGTAAAACTCAATGGTAAAATACTGGAAAATGATGAAGTTCAATCCGTCTTTACGTTTTTTGCGATTTACATGTTAACGTTCACTATATCATCAATAGTGATGTCTTACTTGAGCAATGCGGACTTTATAACTAGCATCAGCTCTGTTTCTGCAATGCTTACAAATTCTGGCCCAGGATTTAGTAACCTAATAGGTCCTTCAGGTAATTATTCCTCCTTTAGTGGTGGAGTAAAGCTATTTCTATCGTTTTTGATGCTGCTTGGCAGGCTTGAAATATTGCCAATTTATTTTTATATAGGTAGTTTATACTGGAAACTTTGCCATTCCAGAGTGTAACGCTAATTCAGGTTTACATTTAAATTCTATTACATATTATTATAAGTATTACAAAACTTTAAAGGACAATTATGGCAGTTATGCCAGATAAATGGATAAGGGAAAAGGCTGAAAACTCTAGAATGATAGAGCCTTTTGTGAATCATAAAAGCAGTAAGGGTGTTGTATCTTTCGGATTATCATCTTATGGCTATGATGCAAGAGTTAGTAATAAGTTTAAGATTTTTACTAATGTTAATTCAGCTATTGTAGACCCCAAGAATTTTTCTGAGAATAGTTTCATAGATAAGGAAACAGATGTATGTATAATCCCACCAAATAGTTTTGTACTTGCCAGCACGGTGGAATATTTTCGTATACCAAGGAATGTACTGGTAATTTGTGTTGGTAAATCAACTTATGCAAGATGTGGTATTATAGTAAACGTCACACCTTTAGAGCCTGGATGGGAAGGTCACGTCACACTTGAATTCTCTAACACTACTCCACTTCCTGCAAAAATTTACGCTAATGAAGGAGCATGCCAGTTTGTATTTTTAAGCGGCGAAAGTGAGTGTGAGAAGTCATATGATGATATGAAAGGAAAATATATGAATCAACATGGTATCACTTTGCCGCTGGTGAAATAATCTGTAATTGCGGTAAATTTTTGATCATTGGCAGCCACTTCTCCACACTGCTTCCATACATATTCTCAACTTCTCCTCGCTTTTACTGTGTATTCCTTTTGTGCTCTTTAAAACGGTAACTTCTCTATATTTATTGTCATTAGGCTAAGTTACCGCTTTTTTCCATTTTTATACTTCCTGCTCTTGATTAATTTGACCTGCTAACATTTTGTTTACAGGGCCTGCTATTAACTCTGCACAATTTATTCTCATGGTAAAAACTTCTTCTCTACTTTTTTTCGGTAAGGTCAGTAATCGATAACAACAAATAGTCCTAATTTAAATTTGTTTTGAGTTTAAAGTCTTTCGTTAGGTTTGCAGAATACATTTCCTTATTATCTTGGTTATAGAAAGTAAATTTGTGATCATCTAAACTTAATATTGCAAAGCCAAAGCCGAAAAAGTTTCTAACTTCGTGTGCTAAGTAATTTCTACTATTTGGATAGTTAAATTCTACATTTTGATAAACAGGTTCTTGATCTTGAGCGTGTAATAATGCACCGCCGTTTCCAACTATAATCTGATCTGGAACATCATCCATTAATAAAATCTGGGCTATATGAATGTGGCCAGAAACTATGGTAGTAACATTGTTTGGAAATTTATCTCCAAAAGCTTCAATTTGTGTAAGATTACCATGGCTTTTTAATGTCAAAAATTCTTTTTTTGGAGATCTCCAAAGCGGTTTATGAGTCAAAAACCACGTGGGCTTATCTTGTATCAATTTATCAAATTGTCTCTCAAAAGCATCAACTGTGCTTTGGGTTGTAAAAATTTCCTCACCGGATGAAGAGTCGAAGATAAAAAACTTCATCGGCCCAGTATCTAAGAACCAACTGGAAATAAGATCTTCACATTTTTGAGGGAAAAAGGGGTATGAATCTAAATATCTGAACCATCCTTCATAAGCTCTATTACAACTCTCATGATTTCCACGAACAAAAAGAAAAGGAGATTGTGTTAAAATATCTTTTGCAGGTTCAAACCAATCAGCGTACCAAGCTTCTTTGCTATATCCATAAATATCGCCGCACTTTTTTGTGTTTCTACATTTTGTTTGTCTATAATGATAATCACCAACATGGATAATTAAATCTGGTTTATGAAAAGCGATTGAATCTAAATTTTTTTTCAAAGGCCAGTTATCTACAGAATTACATTCTTGCTGAAATAACATATTTATTCTACATCCTGTATCGCCAATGAAGGCAATTTTGCTGATCTTTTCCGCTAATACGGGAACTTTTATATTGTCAATACTAATGTTTTGAGCATTTGTTTCTACTATCAGTTCACAAACTGTTTCGGTATTGTTAATTGAGCTGCGACTTAGCATTTCTACTGCCTTATTATCGACGTAAGCAATTGGACACATGTGATTGTCTATAATCGCACGTATGCTTAATTTATTTTCTGGAATGATTTGAGACCATGTGTACAATATTTGTGCATGAGTGGGGTAAAAGCTAATTGTAAGAGATAGAATTAAAAAAATGAAGATATTAGCTATTTTCATTTGTATAAAGACCTAAATTAAGAATTAGTAGTAAGATTATCTTAAATGATTAAAGTTTGTAACCATAAAATTCATAGTTAAATTATACAGGCATTTCCTAAATTATCCTAGTATCACATTGACACTTTAGATGAAAAATCCTAAAATGATTAAGTAATTTAAAGTAATTATATAGAAACTAGAATAAAGTGCGGTCGTGGTGGAATTGGTAGACACGCAGCGTTGAGGTCGCTGTGGCTCACAAAGCCTTGGAAGTTCAAGTCTTCTCGACCGCACCAAGTTGTTTGGTGTAGGTGAAATGTTTATAGGAAATCAAAGTAGAAATAAAGTAGAAAGGGCCATCAGTGAAGTCAGGCGTGGTCTTCCAATTTTAATATATGATGATGAAAATAACTATCTATTGCTTGCTGCTGCTGAAACTTTAGAAAAAAATTTATTTAGTCAATATAAGCTTATATCAGGTAATGTGTATGTTACTTTGACTGCAAGTAAGGTAAAATACATATGTCAGAGTAAAGAACATAGTAGCAAACGTCTGTTGATAAGCAATTTTGATGAACTGCTCCATTTAATAAACTGTTCAAAGGAAGATTGGATAAAAGAGTTGCAATGCTCAAAGACAATAGATGCGTATGCTGTTGCCTTGCTTAAGTTCTCAGAATTATTGCCATACGCGTTAGTGGCTGATATGACTTTTGAGAATAAACATGAAATGCGAAATTGGTGTGAAGAAAATGGCATTATTGCACTAAATACGTTACTTGTGAATGATTTTCAACAAAATCATAGTGTGTATGAAGTGTGCAAAACATCATTATTTTTAAAACAGACTCAAGAAGTAGATATCATATCTTATAGAACCAAAAGTGGCGGAAGAGAACATTATGCAATTATCATTGGCAATCCAGATAAAGATAATGAGCCATTAGTGAGAATTCATTCTGCATGCTATACAGGAGACTTATTAGACAGCTTATCATGTGATTGCAGAAGCCAGTTACATCAAGCGATTCAAATAATGACCGACTTTGGGAATGGCATTATATTATACTTGATGCAAGATGGGAGAGGCATTGGTTTAACTAATAAGTTAAGAGCATACAGTATGCAAAGAAAATATAATCTTGATACTGTTGATGCAAATAGAGTATTGGGTTTTGAAGATGATGAAAGGAGCTTTGCTGTTGCAGCTAAAATACTTAAGAAATTGAACATTAACAAAATACAATTACTTACAAACAATGGTAGAAAGTTATCAGAGTTGAAAAATAACGGTATAGAAGTTACAAAGTGTGTACCACTTATTATGGAACGCAATGAATATAATGATTCATATATGGAAACAAAATTTGGCAAGTTAGGCCATGGATTAAGGGTTTATTAGCTTTTTTGTTATAACTACTTTGTTAGCTTGCTATGTTAATTAATATAAGTTAAGATTTTTAAGAATATTGAGATGCTGAAATTTTTAAAACAAGAAAAAAGTAATGAGTCATTGGATAAGGATATAAATTGGAATTCAAGTCGCTATAGCACAGTTGTTGCTCAGAGAAATACTTTACTTTTATTTACATTAATATTACTAGTTGCAATTTCTATAAGCATATTAGCTATATTTAAAATTAGCACAAGTAGCACTATTGAGCCATTCGTTATAGAAATTGATAAAAAGTCAGGCATAGTGCAATTGGTTGATCCTGTTACAGTAAAACAATATTCTGCAAATGAAACGCTGAACGATTATTTTATTTCAGAGTATATAAAAGCAAGGGAGGTTTTTGACCCATATAATTATAATTATAATTATTATACAAAAGTAAGGTTGTTTTCTTCGCCTAGTGTATATAGTGAATTTAGCAATTATATAAAATCGCAGAATATGAATGACCTTTTTAATTTATATTCAGATGCTAAAGGTGAGTTGAAAATTCGTTCAATTCAAAAATTAGGTAATGATGCTCTTCAAGTGAGATTTTCTATAGAATTTACACGAAAAGATGGAAATTCCTCAAGGAAAAATAAGATAGTTGTGATGTCGTATAAATATGCATCGCTTGAAATGAATGATCAGCAAAGATATATTAACCCGTTAGGGTTTCAAGTTATTTCATATAGAGTAGATGATGAATATGTGTAGGATATTGTTAGTTTTAGCTTTACTAATAAGTGGCAACTTAAATGCATCTATTAATAATAAACCTATTTCTGTAGATAGTAGAATAAAGACTTTTGTATATAGCCCTAATGAGGTGTTTACAGTAATTTTTAGTCAAGGTTACTATTCTTATATTGAGTTTGCAGAAGGGGAAAAAGTCAAAAATATTGCTGTTGGTGATGCATCAAGTTGGAAAATTAATCCTTATGATAATAAACTGCTTGTCATGCCATTTGAAGTCAGTAGTCGCACTAACATGATTATTACGACAACTAAAAAGAGAAATTACATTTTTGATCTAATTTCAAGACCAAATTACGATAAATACCCAGATACTGATGCTAAAAAAGTGGATCATGATTATTCCGTTGAAAAGGATATATCTTACGTAATACGTTTTTATTATCCTCAAGAAGAAGATGAATTTGATGTTGATTTAGATGAGGTTTCTTTACCTACTCAAATGCAATACATTACAGAAAAGCCAGAAAAAATAATACAAGAAAATAATACGAGGTACAACTATACATATATTGATGAAGGTGGTAACGTAGATATAGTTCCAATTGAGTTATTCGATGATGGTTATTTAACCTATTTAAAGTTTAGAAATAGTAATAAAATTCCTCAGATTTTTATAGAAGGCGAATCCTGTAAAAGGCTGTTATTTGATGATTATGTTGTAATAAAAGGAGTACATAAAAAGCTATTAATGCGTTATGAAGGTAGTGAAGTTGAAGTTATAAATAGGTCACTTTAGTTGTGGTACATATAATATGAGTAAAGAAAGGCATAATAGTGTAGAAGATGAATCAGAGATAGAAAGCAAGGTAGTAACAGTTGGCTCTAATCAAGGTTATAAGGCATTGATGATAGTTATGGTAGCGCTCTTAGTTGGTGGAGTGTACTATCTTTATTTTAGTCCTTCTAATAAAGAGGGTCCAGAGATTGTTAAAAAAGAGGAAACAAAGCAAAACATTCAAGAATTGAAAGGAAAGTTAGAACAAGTTCCAGATAATGTAGTAGTTTCCGAGAGGATAGCAACTGATCTCTTGCCACCCTTACCTCCTCTTCCTATTCCACAAGTCATACCAGAAGTAAAACAAATCAAAAAAGAGGAAGTGACAAAAAAAGAAGAGCAACTAAAAGAAATTCCCTTGTCAAATATACCTGTTTTACCAAAGCAAAATTTTCCTTCTGGTAATGTTATTAGCAATTTGCCTACTTCATTTCCTACAATAGGGGGTGGCGGTTATCCTAGAGACAGACGTAGTGCACAAATGTTAGCAATTTCAGGTAGTAGTGGGGAAGGTAAAGCTACAGATGCTGTTTTATCCAATACCTCAGCACAATCGAGCAAAGCTACCAAAGCTGGAAAGCTTGGTTTAATGATTATTCAAGGTAAAGTTATTGACGCTATTCTTGAAACTGCAATAAGTTCTGACTTACAAGGAATGCTCCGTGCTGTTGTTAGTAGAGACGTTTATGCAGAAACTGGTGATACAATTTTAATACCAAAAGGTTCAAGGTTAATAGGTGGTTATTCATTTGACTCAAACGTTGCAAAAGCCCGCGTGAACATAAATTGGAATAGGATCATTCTTCCTCATGGTATAGATGTTGCTATTGCATCATCTGGTACCGATGAGCTTGGAAGGACAGGGATAGCTGGAATAGTTGATAATAAAATAGCAAGTGCATTATTCTCTTCAGTGGCACTTGCTGGTGTTTCGATTGGTTCAGCTGTTGTAGGACAAAAAGCCTCTAATCTTATCGATGCGCTAACTGCCATGGATGCAGTGAAGTCTATTACTGCAACTGAAATAGATATTTCTTCTCTCAAAGGGGCTATTGTTGAGAGATTGGAGAATTCTATAAAAACTGAAGTTGGGAAGGTAGGAGACGAAAAATGGAAATTGGGTATTAGGGCTATTGAAAAAATTCGAAATGCTAAAAGTGATCAGGATTTGCTGAGAATAATAAAGGAAGAAATAGTAAGTGTGATAAAAAGTTCTGGAGCTAGTGGAGTTGATACAATTACTAGTGACAATATCGGTATAACTTTAGACGATGTACGTCAACTGTTGAGGCAAACTCAGAAAAGAAGCAAATCTGTTTATGATGAAGCAATTGGGAAGTCAATCAATGATTTTTCCAAAGACATGCGAGATATAGTTGATAGGAGTGTAGATAAAAAACCAACTATTTATGTTAATCAAGGAACTGCATTGAAAGTATTTGTTAACCAAGATATAGTATTTCCTCCACAGTCAATATTAAATAACTGAAATGAACTATGCTGCACTTGATACATACTTGGAGCCATTACAAGGGATATTTCAAGAGGAAGGTGTAAATGAAATATCAATAAATAAACCGAAGGAAGTATGGATTGAAAATCGCGGTGAAATAAGATGCGAAAAGTTAGAAATATTTGATCTTAATCATTTAAAATCTCTTAGCAGGTTGATTGCTCAAGCTACAGAACAAAAACTGAGCGAAGAGACACCGCTGCTTTCAGCTACATTACCAAATGGTTATCGTATACAGATAGTATTTCCTCCAGCATGTGAGCCTGATAAAGTAGTCATTTCAATTCGTAAACCTTCTTCTATGCAATTGGCATTGGATGATTATGAAAAAATGGGGGCTTTTTCTGAAACTGTTATAGGAGTGACCGATAATCCAGTAGATCGTCACCTAGATTTGCTACTGAAACAAAAAAAAATAAAAGAGTTTTTAGAATATGCTGTAATAAGTAAGAAAAATATCATAATTAGTGGTGGAACTTCCACTGGTAAAACCACTTTTACTAATGCTACTTTGCGTGCTATTCCATCTGAAGAAAGAATTATTACTGTTGAAGATGCAAGAGAGATAGTTTTGAATGATCATCCGAATAGAGTACATCTTATTGCTTCTAAAGGAGGTCAGGGTAGGGCAAAAGTGACCACTCAAGATTTGATAGAGGCATGTTTACGTTTAAGACCAGATAGAATAATAGTTGGTGAGCTGCGTGGAGCAGAAGCTTTTAGTTTTCTTAGAGCAATAAACACTGGCCACCCAGGGTCAATATCAACTCTTCATGCGGATAGTCCGGCAATGGCTCTTGAGCAAATAAAACTTATGGTTATGCAAGCAAATCTTGGAATTCCCCCAGATCAGATCATACCATACATTAGAAATGTAATTGACATTGTTATTCAACTCAAAAGGACCAGTGGTGGAAAAAGAAGCATTTCTGAAATATTATTTACTAGATCTTCAAATGAAAATACTTAAATTTATACGTAAGTTAAGAAAAAGTAGTTTATGAGTAATGGAAATCACCTACGCAATATTCTCATAGGAGGTGTAGTATCTTTTAGCATATTTGAATTTTGCTTCTATTTGTCTGGTATATTATTCTACCTGTTTGTTGACGGTCCAGATGGTGTAGATTTTAGAGCAATTAATCCTAGCTTGACACCTTTTCCTCAAGCTCTCTGGCCGACAATTTTTGATCATATACAATATTGTTGGCATCATCCAGAGCTATATAGCTTTGAGCTCAAAATTAAATTAGTTGTATCTTCTGTACTGCCTCAAATTGTTTTGATGATTATTTTGTGGAATGTGAGAGAAAGACTAATTGAGTGGCGGCCATTTAAAAAGAAAGAATCACTTCATGGAGATTCACAGTGGGCATCAGAGAAAGACATACGAAAAGCGGGATTAAGAAGCAAAAAAGGTCTATTGCTTGGTAAAGATAAGAGAGGATATTTTATTGCTGATGGGTTTCAGCATGCATTGCTCTTTGCACCTACAGGCTCTGGTAAAGGTGTTGGTTTTGTAATTCCTAATTTGTTATTTTGGAATGATTCGGTAATTGTGCATGATATAAAATTAGAAAACTATGAAATAACAAGTGGTTGGCGAGAGCGACAAGGACAAAAAGTATATGTATGGAACCCAGCGCAGCCAGATGGGGTAAGCCATTGTTATAATCCACTGGAATGGATTAGTGAAAAACCTGGACAGATGGTTGACGATGTGCAAAAAATAGCTAACCTAATCATGCCTGAACAAGATTTTTGGCAAAACGAAGCAAGAAGCTTATTTGTTGGGGTGGTACTATATTTACTTGCTGCACCAGAGAAAGTTAAATCTTTTGGTGAGGTTGTGCGTACGATGCGTAGCGATGACGTAGTTTACAATCTTGCTGTAGTTTTGGACACAATGGGTAAAATAATACATCCGGTAGCGTATATGAACATTGCAGCTTTTTTGCAAAAGGCTGACAAAGAAAGATCAGGTGTTGTGTCAACTATGAACTCGTCGCTTGAATTGTGGGCAAACCCATTGATCGATACTGCAACTGCATCAAGTGATTTTAATATTTTGGATTTTAAAAAGAAGAAAACTACAGTTTATGTTGGTTTAACTCCTGATAACTTAACTAGGCTCAGGCCTTTAATGCAGGTTTTTTACCAACAGGCAACTGAGTTTTTATGTAGAAAATTGCCATCGGATGACGAGCCTTACGGCGTATTATTTTTAATGGATGAGTTTCCAACACTTGGAAAAATGGAGCAATTTCAAACGGGCATCGCATACTTTCGTGGCTATCGAGTAAGGTTATTTTTAATTGTTCAAGATACTGAACAGCTTAAAGGAATATATGAAGAAGCAGGAATGAACTCCTTTTTATCAAACTCAACCTATAGAATAACTTTTGCAGCCAATAATATTGAAACGGCTAATTTGATATCTCAGCTTATAGGAAACAAAACTGTACAACAAGAATCATTAAACAAACCTAAATTTTTAGACTTGAATCCTGCATCAAGATCATTGCATATCTCTGAAACACAGAGAGCATTGCTCTTACCTCAAGAAATTATTATGCTGCCACGTGATGATCAGATAATTTTGATAGAATCGACTTATCCAATTAAGTCAAAGAAAATTTTGTACTATAGTGATAGCACATTCACAAGAAGGCTGATTAAACCAACACGTGTGCCTACACAAGAGCCATATGATCCAAACAAGGTCTTTTCTGCTGCTAACAAAGATAAGATTAGTAATGAAGAAGAGAGTAATGCTATTGAAGCTGCTGATTATCCTGTTGAAGCTAAAACTGAAGATGCAATATACGATGAGCCAGAGATTGAAGATGGATTTGAAGACGAGGATATTGATGATAAGTTTGAAGGTGGTGATGGGTTTGATGATGAGGAAGACGATGATGGGTTTGATGATGAAGACAGTAAGGATGAATTTGACGATGATGATGAATTTGAAGATGAGGACAAACTAGACGGCAATAAAATCGAGGATAGAGGTTAATTTTACCTATTTTTTAGCTTAGAAAATAATTAGTTTTTTCATATTAAATCATTTTTAATTAATTAGTACTAGATTAGCTATTTTAACTAGAGGAATAGTCATGATGAGTAAAAAAACATTAGCAGTTACAGCACTTGCTTTATTGTTGTCACAACAATCTTTTGCAAGTGAAACAGAAGGATTTTACTTTGGTGGTGGATATTACGGTCAATATTTGAACTTGGGTAAGTTGAAAGCAAAAATTGGAGGCAAAGATGCTAAAGATGATAACCGTGTATCTATAAATGACATAGACGCTCAGAGAACAGAAGGCCAGTTAATAAGTAAGTATAAAGGAGATTATAACCCACCTTTTGCTGCAAATGTAGCACTTGGTTACACAGGAGAACTAGGCAATAATAGCTATAGAGCTGAATTAGAAGGAATGTATTCTTCTGTGAAAGTGGATAATGTTGGTTTAACAAGCAGCCGGATGACAATATCGTACACAGAAGGTGGCAATCGATATGGATCAATTATTAACCATGACAAAATTGAGAACATATCTGTAATGGCAAATGTTTATCATTATTGGAAAAGTGATAGTTTCTCTTTTTCTCCCTACGTCGGTATTGGAATTGGTGCAACAAAAATGACGATGTTTGAAAAATCATCAATAAGACCTGCAGGTCAATTAAAGGCTGGCTTTGATTATCATATAAATGAAGATGTAAATATGCATATCGGATATAGAGGTTTTGGTGTTATTGGTAGCAGTGAATACAAACCAGAAACTTTAAAGTTTGATGATAAAGCAAAAAAAATGGCTCAACAAACAGGTAATGATAAAATGACTACTATCATACAGAACAGCTTTTTTCACACACATGGTATAGAAGCTGGACTCACTTTTCATTTTGCAAGCAAAGCTTAACTCTGATAGAGACTATTTTCCTGGTAGCACGTCTGCGTCACACGACTGTAGCTGCTAACCAGATGACAACTTTCTCGTTATCTGAATATTTTCTTTCTTGTAATTCAGGCTCTTTTTTTCTCAGTTCCAGCGTGTAGCGCTGGAACAACAATAAAAAGCATATGGTTATGCAAGAAGTCTACTTTTTATTCTTAATTAACTCTAAAGCCTTCTTCAGATCTATACTTTCAATATCTGCATTCTTGCCCAACGCAACGTTTGTTTTACCGCATTTTATATAGAATCCGTACCTACCGTTGCAGATAAAAACTTCTTTTCCCTTTTCATTAAAACCAAGAGATTTTAGCTCTTTGCGTGGGCTGCTCTCAATAATTTGTATAGCTTCGTTTAATTGTGTGTCTAATACCTCCTTAGAGCTTTTTTTAAGAGAAAAGTATCGACCATCATAGAGAATATAGTACCCAAATCGTCCAAGACCTATTTTTACTTCTTTTCCAGTTTCAGGGTGCTCTCCGATTATTTTCGGTAGGGAAAGTAATCGAGTGGCGGTATTTAGATCAATATCATTAACATTTATATCTTTTGGTACAGAAATCTTTTTTTTCTTTTCTGACTCACTATTAAACTCCAGATAAAGTCCAAAAGGACCTTTTTTGATCATTACCTCTTGGCCTGTCACATCATCTATACCCAAACTTTTTGGATATTCTGAATTGTCATTACTGCCCGTAATTTCTTTTGTATGGTTGCATTCAGGATAGTTAGAACATCCAAGAAACACACCGGCTTTTCCAAAATTTAATTTCAATATACCACCAGAGCAATTAGGACATTTTTTACCTATTTCTTCCTTTCCTTCCTCTGAGCAAAACCAATTGACTACCAAATCATGAATACCACTAAAAATCTCATCATGTGTCATTTGCTTAACAGAATTTACATGATTAAAAAATGGCACCCAAAAATAGCCTAGTTCTTTTTTCCAATCTGCATGTCCATTTGAGATTGAATCAAGCCTTTCTTCCATTTGTGCTGTAAAGTCATACTCTACACAACGCTGAAAAAAAGTTTCTAAAAATATAGTAACGATTTTACCGCGGCTGCTTGGAATAAATCTTTTGTTATCCAATGAAACATACTCACGATCTTGTAATACTGAAATAATTGTTGCATAAGTTGACGGGCGACCTATACCGATTTCTTCCATTTTTTTAACGATACTTGCTTCACTATAACGAGGTGGCGGTTGAGTGAAATGCTGTTTTGGCTCAACTGAAATCAGCTTACATGCTTCCCCTTCCTTCATGGCAGGTAGCAGGCCTTCATTTTCGGCTTCCATGTTATCTTGATAGACTTTATAAAAACCATCAAAGAATATACTTGATCCACTTGCCCGCAGAATCACTTTCTGGTCAATAGAACTAATTTCAACTACCACTTGATCAAGAATCGCCGATTCCATTTGACTTGCAATGGTTCTTTTCCAGATTAAATCGTACAATTTAAATTGCTCTGGCGTTAAGTAATCCTTAATACTACCCGGCGTTCTATTAATATCAGTTGGCCGGATTGCTTCATGTGCTTCTTGAGCATTTTTGACCTTTTTTACATATTTACGAGGAGACTGCGGTAAATATTTATCACCATATAACGACTTAATTGACCCTCTAATTGAGTTTATAGCCTCATCTGCAATATGAAACCCATCTGTACGCATGTAAGTTATCAACCCTACGATTTCACCACCAATATTGATACCTTCATATAAATTTTGCGCTACTCGCATAACATTTTTCACATTAAAATACAGTTTATTCACTGCATCTTGCTGAAGACTTGAGGTGATAAATGGAGGAAGCGGGTTTCTCTTAACTTGCTTGCGTTCTACTGTGCTTACAGCATACTGCCTTGACTCGATCTCCCTGACTAAGTTCTTTGCCTCTTCTTCATTTTTAATATCAAATTTTTCTAGCTTCTTATTGTCATAGTGACTCAGCATAGCAAAAAAAGCCTCATCTTTGCTATTTTGCATTTCTGCCTTTATGCTCCAATACTCCTGTGTTATAAACTTACTGATTTCATCCTCTCGTTCGCATATAAGCTTTAATGCAACAGACTGCACTCGCCCTGCAGATTTGCTTCCCGACAATTTTGTCCACAGCAGCGGTGACAAGCTAAATCCAACTAGATAATCCAAAGCTCTGCGTGCTTGCTGTGCACGCACTAAGTCCATATTAATTTCACGTGGATTTTTTATAGCTTCTTGCACTGCTCTTTTTGTTATTTCGTTAAAGACTACTCTATGAATGTTGCTTTCATCATTGATTGCTTTTCTTTCCTTTAGTGCCTCTATCACATTCCAAGCTATTGCTTCCCCTTCTCTGTCTGGATCTGTTGCAAGGTATATATCTGATGTTTTACTAGCTTCCTTGACTAACTCTTTTACATACTTTTCTGCTTTTTCAATAATCTCATACTTCATGGCAAAGTCATTATCAGGATCAACAGAACCATTCTTCGCTGGCAGATCTCTGACGTGGCCAAAGGATGCAGCCACTTTAAATTCTTTACTCAAATATTTACCTATCGTCTTTGCCTTTGCCGGCGACTCAACTATCAATAATGCCATAATTATTAGTACTTAAAGGTAATATGTTGAAATATATAGAATAAAAAGTAAAAAAATATTTTAATGGTCTTCTCAGTTTTTTAAGTGAATTGTTTTAATGTTAGCAAAAAACCTAATGAAAGAGCCTACTTTACAAATTTCCCCAACTTCCTTACCATAAGGATAACGCTATACTATTTATCTTCGTCTGTGGAGATTAAACGACAAAAGCATAACGCAGTTGTCGTCTTATTTTTAATTTTTTGCACTATGTGCATCTTATTTCTTTACAAAACTTCCAGTTTTTTAACCATATAAGCTGAAACGGGCTGTTTAAGACAGGCCAATTTTCAGGATTAGAGCTAGCTAATAGGGGGTTTCTTTTGTCTTTTTTCTACTTGGTAAATTTCTTGATATTTGTAGCTAAAGTAATTTAAGAGAGGTGTCATCCCAGTGCTCCGACACTGGGATCCATTTTTCCATCATCAGAAACGTTGATTACTTTTATACTCGTAAATTTAACTGGATCCCAGTGTCGGAGCACTGGGATGGCACTATCGTAAGTTAAGACAGTGTTAACTACTTGGATGACAAGAAAGGAATGGCACTTTAATCCATATATTAACGAAATTGTAGACTTTAATATATCGGAATTTAGTAACTTAAATAAATTATGATACATCTCTTGCAGATTCATTCAAACTTAATTAAGTGGGAGTATTGTTAATGCGAAAAGGGTTTAATTAAAATGGTATGGCGTGTGAGGAAGACATACATCAATTGGTAGAAAGTGGATTTGATATTAACTCAAAAGATGTAAGCGGAGTCACTCTCTTGCATAAGTTTACAAAAGAAGGCGATTTAGTTGGAGTAAAATCATTATTAGAGCACGAAGCTGACTTTAATGTTGTGGACAACGAAAATAGAAATCCACTGCATTATGCTATTATGCATGGACACAAAAAAATTGCTAAACTTCTTGTTAATCAACTGACAATTAATTCTAGAGATAAAAATGGATTTACTCCACTTCACCTTGCTACACTACAAGATGACACAGAATTAATGGATTTTTTAATAGCAAAAGGCGCAAAAATTAATGAAAAAGATGCTGAGGAAGGCTATACTCCTCTTCACATAGCTTCATTATACGGTTCTAAAAAGAGCGTCCAGATTTTAATTGATAGCGGAGCAAATCTTGAATGTGAAGATAACAACTTTCGTACTCCTTTATTTTTGACCATTTATCAATGTACTACACATTATGAAAGTAGAGCAGAGATTATAGAATATCTGATAAAGAAAGGTGCAAACATAGAAGCAAAAGATGCAGAAAATAATACTACGCTTTTTCTAGCAGCATATAACAACAAAATGCAACTGGTAAAGCTTATTGTAAAGCAAGCAAAAGCTAGGTTAAAAGAGTTTATTTGCACAAAAAACAAACATGGTTTTGATGCACTGGATTGCGCTATTGAGAATAATAATAGGAAGATGGTAACATTTCTTGTTTCAAAGGGAATAGAAGCAGATGACCAAGATTGTAACGGTAACACCAGGTTACATAAAGCTAGCTATAATGGTGATACTAAAGCAGTTAAGTTCTTATTGGAGCTTAAGGTAAACGTTAATGCCGTCACTAGATGCAACAGAACTCCTCTGCTACTTGCAGCTAAAAAAGGCCATGTAGAAATTGTAAGAATGTTGTTAGCAGTAAAAGCCAATATGAATATTTGTGATCAACAAGGTTTTACACCTCTGCATCTTACTATTCAAAAGGATTATTTTGATATAGCTCAGCTATTAATAGAAAAAGGGGCAATTAAGTGTAGTAAAGATTATACCGCAATAGATATGTTTATTGACAAGGCTCATAGCAAAAAAAATATTGAAGAAAATTACAAAAAATTCTGTAGATTTTTGATGCTTTACTTGAAAGAGCTGCATAGTAAACACAAAGCCTTTTGTGTACTTTCAATCTTAGCTCTAAGCTTAACAATTATAGGTTTACCATTTATTTTTAAGCCTGTTATTAAATATAGAGAAAGAAGTAAAATATATAAAAAAATTAGGGCTATGCTGATCTACATTTAAGTACAACAGGAGAACTAAGCTAATATATGACAATTATCTGCTCGATAAAAATGAAATTAAATGTATTCGTTTAGCAGAGTGGCAAAATAAAATAGACAAAACCATAAAAATAAATGGTGTCATGCACTGAACATTTGCTGTGCAGTTTACCTTCAAAAATGAATGTTCGTACAGTTGCGCAATAGGTCCATTCTAGAATAAAAAACTTTACTTTTTTGAAATTTTTATTACACTAAACTTAAGGTGTTTCATCAAAGAGTGGTTATATGAATAAAAATGAAGCTTTAAAAATATTGGACTTTAATCCAAGTGATAATCCTAGTAAAAGACAAGTAGTAATAAGATATAAGGAACTAGCACTTAAGTTTCATCCAGATAAAAATCAAGACAAAGAAGAAATAGTAAGAAATGAATACGCAGAAAGATTTAAGCAAATAAAAAATGCATCTGAGTATCTTACTTCACTCAACTTAGAAAAGATATCAAAGATGAAATATGAAGATATAAGAATGATGACAGATGAGGAATTTGAAAGAACAACCAACATGACAGATGAAGAATTTGATGAAATGTCAAATGAAAAGTTTGATAGTTGGATATATACAACAAACAAAAGATTGATGAAAGATTTAAATGAAATTAACTCTGCTAATGATCTAGTGTTATCTTTAAAATTCGCTACCTTAAACAAAGATGTAGCTTATATCAAGCAGGCAGTTTCTAAATTTAAAAGCAGCAAGAATGGGCAGTTTGGTGACTATATAAATAGATCTGGTCTATTATTTTTTGCTGTATCACATAGAGATATTGAACTTACAGAGTTTCTCTTAAAAAAAGGTGTGGATCCTAATACAGAAATTAGCGAATTATTCTTGCGGAACGATAAGATTAAAAAGCTGTTAATTGAGTATGGGAGATATGATAAATCCAGTGTACTTGGTCAGTTCGCACTTGCAGTTCTAGCAGGTTCCATGGCTTTTGCGATTTACTCTTCATGTGATGCCTCTTTCTTATGTTATGCGGGAGTGGCAGCATTTGCTCTTGCTGGAGTTTTTCTTGTTGCAAACGCTATACATGATGTGTTTTATGCACAAACAAAATGGCCCTCTCCTGATTTTGATGAAGTTAGTACTGAAAAAGTAGTAACTAATGTTGAGCTAAATGCTGAAGGCAATTCTCGAGAAAGCGGTAATGCATTAGCTTAATCTACAGAGATCAAAAAAGTTCTTTTTTAAAAAACTTAAGTTATACTTATAAGTATTTGATACCTTTTGTAGTGATTATGCTAAGTCTAAGCTGCCTTTATGGTGATAATGCAGAATTTGTAGAAGAAATGTATAGCCGTTATCTGCAGGGCGATAAATCAATCGGGGAGGATTGGAATAGGATTTTTTCAAGCAATTTAGAAATGAATAAAACGGAAGCCTGCAATGCACAGCACGCAGTCAAGTCGGATGATTCAATTTCTAGCTTAGCAAATTTCTTCAGATCTTACGGTCATTTTTTTGCGGACTTAAATCCATTATCACCGCATGTAAATAAAGAAATAGATTATCAGAAATATTTGAATATCTCTCCAGCGCATGATGCTGAAATATATAGAGATATTTACTGCAAGAACATCGGTTTTGAATTTATGCATATTTCCTCTTATGAGGAAAGAGCGTGGCTGCAGGAGAAAATTGAAAATCAGGTCTATACGCTAAGCCCTCAGGATAAAAAAGAAATACTGAGGCACTTGATCGAATCTGAGATGTTCGAGCAATTTCTCCATATGAAATTTCCTGGATATAAGCGTTTTTCTATCGAAGGTGGGGAGTCAGCCATTGTTGCAATTGAAAGAGTTATTAGTGATTCTGCAGCTTTTGGTATTGAAGAAATAGTTCTTGGTATGGCCCACCGAGGACGGCTTAATGTTCTAACCAAAGTTATGGGGAAAGAATATGCGGCAATGCTGTCTGAATTTCAAGGTAACCTTGCATATCCAAGTGGTCTTGAGGTGTCCGGTGATGTCAAATATCACCTTGGTTACTCTTCTGATCGAGCACTTGCTGGTGGTAAAAAAATACACTTAAGTTTATGTCCTAACCCATCTCACCTTGAGGCGGTAAATCCGGTTCTAGCTGGAAGAGTAAGAGCAAAGCAAAATACGAGATCTGTGCTTGGAATATCAATTCATGGTGATGCGGCTTTTATCGGGCAAGGAGTGGTTGCTGAAACCCTGACTTTGAGCAACATTGAAGGTTATAAAGTTGGTGGTATCGTCCATATTGTCATTAATAACCAAGTTGGTTTTACTGCGAATCCTCGTTGTGCACGCTCTTCTTTTTATTGTACTGATGTAGCAAAATCAATAGAAGCTCCAATATTTCATGTTAATGGAGATAATCCAGAAGCCGTGAGTTTTGCCGCGAGTTTGGCAATGGAGTATGTGCAGAAATTTAAAAAGGATGTGGTGATTGACATAATATGCTACCGCAAATATGGCCATAATGAAGGCGATGAACCAAATTTTACTCAGCCACTTATGTATAAAGCAATATCAAAGCATAAAACTCCAGGCACGCTGTACGAAGAGAAGCTGACTGCAGAGAAAGTGCTAGGTAGCGATGAAGTAAGTAAATTACGCAGCGAATTTAGAACAAGATTGGATAAAAGCCTTACTGAGTCAACGACTTATACTCCGAAGAAAGCTGACTGGTTTGATGGAGTGTGGTTAAAACTCAGGAGAGCAAAGTTGAACGATTTGAGTGAATATTATACGGACTCTGGTGTTTCACCAGATGAGCTAAAAAAATTAGGTGTACACATAAATAGCAATATTCCAAGTAATTTTAATTTCAATAATAAAGTCAGAAGAATACTTGATGGTAGAATAGACAGTATAAATTCCGGTAGCAACATAAACTGGGCAACTGCTGAAAGTCTTGCATTCGCATCATTGCTTAGAGAAGGAATAGGAGTGCGCTTGTCAGGACAAGATTCTGGTCGCGGCACCTTCTCGCACCGTCATTCAAGGCTTGTTGATCAAGCAACGGAGGAAGAGTTTATTCCACTAAACAACATAAGTGAGAAGCAAGCTCGCTTTGAAGTTATAGATAGCGCACTCTCTGAGTATGCTGTGATGGGTTTTGAATATGGATATAGCCTTGATTCTCCTTATTCACTTGTGCTCTGGGAAGGGCAATTTGGTGATTTTGCAAATGGTGCGCAAATCATGATCGACCAGTTTATTGCATCAGCAGAAACAAAGTGGTTGCGATCAAGTGGTCTAGTTTTACTTTTGCCTCATGGTTATGAAGGGCAGGGGCCTGAGCATAGTTCTGCTCGTATAGAGAGATTTTTGCAACTCTGCGCAGAGGATAATATGCAAGTAGTTAATTGCTCTACTCCAGCAAATTACTTTCATGTTTTGCGCCGACAAATTAATCGAGATTTTCGTAAGCCTTTAGTGGTGTTTACACCTAAATCACTATTGCGTCATAAAAGCGCAGTTTCTAACCTTTCTGACTTTGAAGGAAAATTTCTTACGGTAATTCCAGAGTGTAGAAAAGGTTTAGTTGCAAGTGATAAAATACGTAAAGTTGTAATATGTAGTGGTAAAGTTTATTACGACATAATTGAAATGCTTGAAGCACAAAAAATAAACGATATAGCAGTAGTGCGTTTAGAACAATTTTATCCATTCCCGGCCGATAAACTAGGCAGTGAACTTGAAAAATATAAGAACGCTGAAATTACATGGTGTCAAGAGGAACCAAAAAATATGGGAGGATGGTTCTTTGTCAACCCATTGATAGAAGAGGTATTGTCTGGCCTCAATGCTCAAGCAAAAAGACCTAAGTGCATTGCAAGACCTGCTGCTGCATCTCCTGCATGTGGTTATGCTAATATCCATGCTCAGCAACAAGCAGAAATTTTGAAGCAAGTTGCGCAGGCACAACTGTACAAACACTGAACGGCTTCAAGCAGGCTCATTAATTAGACTCTAGCACTTAGATAACTTACAACAATCAAACCTCTTATATACTCATATAAATATAAAAAGACTTTTATTTTTTTATAAAAGTATAATATTTATTAAGATTTTCATTTATTTTTCTCAAAGTAGTTAATATAGTAAATATTAATATTAATTAATATCAGATATATATGAAGACAGAAATATTTGAGAGGCTAATAGGGCAAACTAAGCTACGCAGCAATAGCAAGGCTGAAATCATACAATTAAATAGAAGCGAGAAGGCTTTTATAGATGAGGATAAAAAGTCTATAGAATTAGCTGAGGCTATTTTTGCAGAAAATAATATGTTTCATTTTCGCAAACCAGGTCCTGCTACGGATTACATTTTGCATAAACTAATAAATGATAAAAAGCTTCTCGAGGAAATGAAAGATAGAGGTACAAGTATAATACGTCTTTTTTCTTTACTATCAATGTATCGTAATCTTCCCAAGTGCTATGTTGTGAGAAAAGAAGGTGTATTACTGAGTTTGGAATACTTACTTATGTTGACAACGATTTAGAACCATTACCTTTAGAAGACTTTATACTTATTGAGTCTGCCTCGTATCTAGAGTACATTTTGTTTGAGAATGATGATATTAGAAATAGGTTAGCTGAAGATTTGACTGAAGATAAAACAAAATTAGATATTTTCGTAAATGGAATTTTAGCAATAAATAGCTCGGATTTAGTATTATCTTGTATCAACACAATCGAGGCTTTTAATGAGGAAGCTAGAAATTTTGTCAATCACATACAGAAAACCAATAGGATGGACTACCTCTTTAAGGAAAATGGTACAACACTTGTAAAGTTAGTTCTAAAAGTATAATGCACCCATTTGTCTAGACCATTTTTTTCAAAGTGATCCGATTTTTAAAATGAATATGTTGATAAATACGTCGACACACATTTAAAGTATTTATCAATATATTCATTTACTGTTTATGATAATAAAGATCAGCAGGAACTTTATAATGTAGAGTCTGATGTCGCCTTTTATAGTTATACCAACCAACAAAATCGTTTATTATAAGATTCAAATCTCTGATACTATTTGGTCTATAATAATATATAGCTTCTTGCTTTAAAGTTCTCCATAAACGCTCAACAAATATATTGTCGAAGCAACGTCCTTTATGATCCATACTAATTTTAATATTAGCACGCTCTAATTCCATAATAAAGTTGTAGCTAGTAAACTGCACTCCTTGATCACTATTAAAAATCTCAGGTTTACCTTGTTTTAGAGCTTCTTTGAGAGTATAAAGGCAAAATCCAGCATCGAGATATGGTGATAATGAATGAGCAATAATATAGCGACTATACAAGTCCATTATTGCCACAAAATAGACAAACTTACCTTCTACCATAATATATAGTAGCCCATACCTGATTAACTCTACAAATAATCAAATCTTTGAGTAAATAAGGATATATTTTATGCTTTTTTTCTTTAATACTTGTATTACATCTTTTTCTACAATACAGCCCACTAATCTTCATTTTTTTCATAATTCTTAAGATTTTTTTGTGATTGACTACTACTCCACTCGCTATGATTTCAGCAGTAATTTTACGATATCCATAACGGCAATCAGAAGCCAAATATACTTCTTGAATCAAATTTCACTTTCGTTATTAATTATATGCCTATAATATAGGCTAGATCTGCAAATCCCCAGTAAATCAGCCTGTTTCCTAATTGATAGATCAGAATCTTTTTCTATAAACCTTACTCTATCTTTTTTGCTTATTTCAGTAATTTTTTTTTCAAATAACTATTTTCCACTGTCAATTCTCCTATTACTTTATGTAAACTTTCTATTTCTTGCGCTAAGATTCTTTGTTTTCTCGCACTTTCACTTTCTTCAACAAATAGGTCTTTTAACCTTGCCAATACTCTATCACGCCAATCATATAGATTTGTTGATGGTATTTTATATTCACTACATATCTCAGATGTGCTTTTTTGATTTTTTATTGCTTCCAAAGCTATCTTTGCTTTTAACTCTGGTTCATATTTTTTTGTTGCCATACTTTTACCCCTTTACCTTCCTACTCGGATCAACCATTTTTTTTTGGTCTAGTTTATGGGGTGCATTATATTATTTCACTTCCACCAAGGGAATATTGTTCCAGCTATTGCTGCCATAGTTATCAATAGAAGCGTTTAGGTAATCTGTATCAAATCGTACTGGTACATCAAATTCGAAGCTTGCGGTGATTATTGTACCTTTTGCTGGTGGTTTCATAAATGCTATTTCTCCAGTTGAATAATTCACTGAATATTTTTCTGTCTTTTCACCATCTAGGTAAATTTTTATTGTATCATGCACTGGCTTTTTAATAGTTCGTGTATGCTTGTCTTTTCCACTTATGTAAGTTTTCATCAGTTGAAAGATCGTTTTTTTATCGTCTCCTATGCCAATTTCTTGATTGATAACTGTAAAGTCTGACCAATCCTTAAAACGAAACCCTATTGCTTTACCTTTTCGTGCCTGAAAAAATGTTATGAGTTCTGTTAGCTGCTCGTTTGACCTAACTCCATAAGCTATGTTATACCTGGCACGTGCACGAGACCAATTAATATTGCGCTGCTCACAACCATTATGAGTTGTTACAACGTCAGTCGAAAATTCCGGTCCTCCAGTAGAGCCATAAGATATATTTTCTGGAAATCTAATTTCTGTAAATGACATATGCCCTCCTGTAAAAATAAAGTTGAGTTGATATAGATGAAGTAGGAAAGATCTTAAATTTTTGAAGCTGCTTTATCAATCAGGCTATAAATTTTAAATCCCGTTTCTTCTAAAAAAGTAAAGGTGTTGTTTTCTCCTACCTTACCTTTCAGTTCGTTAATGTCTTGATGACTCTGCGTTAACTGATATACACAAACACATGCAATGGCTAAAGCAACTCCAGCAAGACATGCTAAAGGAATTGGTTGAGTAAAAACAGCAGCTATAGCAGATGCTGTGAATGCTATAGCTGTTATTACAGCAGCTATGCTATAAATAGCTTCTCTTCTGTAACAACTATTGATTAATTTCTTTTCTATTGCCTCTTGTTGTGTTTCTTGCCCTTGTTGATGAGAAATAGTAATTACTGTATCTGTATGAATTGGCTCACTAGCGCTGGTATTAATTCTCTCTTTTTGTGTTTTTTGTTCTTTATGATCTTGCGCAATTGCTGCTTTGCTAGTTCTGATATTATATTGTTCTTCTTGCTCTGATTGATCAGAAGCAGGAACTTCTGTCACCTCACCAAAGATTTCTTCATTAGAAACTGATTGATTTTCTGTTATATCAGAAGGGATTTTGCTAAGAAGTGGCACAAAATGCCTCATGTAATTCACTATACGAACAACCTTATCGCCTTCACCTTCTTCACCTGTAGTAATATATCTACCACCTATAGGTTCTTCTTCTAGTGCTATCACTTCAATTTTCACTTTGTACTTTTCACATATCATTCTCCCTTCAATCTCTGGACGACCCCATATAGCTAGAGAATTAGTTTCTGTAGACATATTTTTAATGTTGTTTAGATATTTAGAAAAAGAGTTGGAATTATCTGGCTTAATAGTAACTTTTTCTCCTTTTTCTTTTCCATCTTCGCTTATTTCTTCTTCTTTATCTTTACTTGTTTCATATTCGTTATATTCTTCTAGTAACAAATCATTATCTGTGCCATATCTACTTTTCAAAATCTCTAAAATCTTCCCTTCTCTATCTTCACGATATTCCTCTAGTAACCAGCTGAAAAACTCCTCTTCTGTATATTTGGTTATTATTTCTTCACCTTTACACCAGTCTGTTTGTGCAGATATGCCTTTTTCATCTTCGCTATTTCTTTCCTTCGCTATTACTTTGCTATCCAAATTTCCTTCACCTACAAAATATCCTCCTTCTTCAGCATCTCCTGTTATTTTTTTATAAACCCACGAATTTGAATTTGCATTTGCTCTAGCATAATTTTCACAATCTTCTCTTAATGATTTTGCGGTAAAACGATGACCAGGTTTTATATTTAGCTCATTCAATCCTTGAGCCACAGAGTCAAAAAAGCAATCTCCTTCTGATATAGAAGCTCCTATTTTTAGCTTTTCAGGATAAGCTCTCTTTAGCTCATTCAATGAATTACTTTTTTTTGTTTTTTGTGCATTAAATTTTTTAAATAGTTTTTCTAGCCTTTGAGAATAAAAAGAGTCTAGATTCTTAAATAAAAATTGACTTAATTTTGTGCTTTTTTCGGCTTGCCGAAAAAGAGCAATTGGTTTTCTGTTGAAATTTTTCATGTTATAACTCCAAAATAATAATTGTATTTTAATAGATTAACTAGCCTAGGAAGGCTAATTACTTAAGGTCGTGCTGTGTTGCAAGCAAACATCACCTACTTTTCTTGAACTAATATGTAGCCTATACATATTGTTACTATCTTAACTATACTTAAACTTTCTTGTGCTGTCAAGCAGGAATTTTATTAATCTTTTAACTCATTCACTTTTTTGCGTAATATATTCAAATCAGTTTTTCCTACAAAAAGACTATCTCCTATTATCAAAAAAGGTGTACCGCCTACTCCCAAATCCCTTACTAAAAGTTTGCTGTTGTTTATCATTTGCTCAATTTTGTCTGCATTATTTTTCATAGAGTTATTAAAATCGTTCTCGTTGATCCCTATATTTTTTACTATATCTAATATAGTTTCGTCTGAAAATTCTCCTCTGTGATCTAGTGCAGCATAGTGAAAATCTAAGTACTTTTCTTTATCGATAAAATAAGTTGCTAAAGCACCTTTTGCTGCCTTTAAAGAATTGTTACCAAGTATTGGAGCATCCCTAAAGATATACTTAACTTTGCCATCATTGATCAATTGTTTTACATCGTTCTTTATAGCTTTGCAATATCCACAAGAATAGTCAAAAAAACCTACAGCTATGATATTGCTATTTTCATTTCCTGAGTAAGGATAAGTAGAGTCGAATATTTCATTTTTATGCTGAGAAATTTTATTTTTGGTTGCATTAGCATAACTATTTTTAGCTGACTCTTCCTGGAGAGCTTTTAGAACTCTATCAAAATTTTTACTGATGTAATTATCCAATCTCTCACCTATATAATCATCATTTAAGTTCTGACTGCGGTGTGAAAGCCAATTGTTTATTACTGGTAAACTTGCTACTGCAAGTATAAAAATCAATAAAAATGGTATCTTAGACATATACTTACTTAAAGAATACAAATATTAAAGAAATGCTCAATGTTAAAACATTTTTATCAAGAAATGCAAACTTTATATATGTTATATCAGAGAATCTGGTGATATTAAGTAACGAAAACTTGTGTAGAATAAGGCATTTGAGAAATTTAAGCAATCCTTACCGCCGCGTATAACAATTGTAACCGCGGCGGTAAAAAAGTTGATTATTTTATAACCGCCGCATATAATGCTGACAAACACGGCGGTGAATTATATGAGCGAACCAATAATTGGTAGAGAGAAAGAAATAGCCATTCTAGAAAATAAGCTTCTTTCACAATCTGCTGAGTTTATTCCTGTTTACACTGTGAACAAAATTGCATGGATTTAATGGTTCAATAAGTGTAGGTACATAATGAAATTTTTAAAAACTCTCTTTAACTTAGCATTACTAGTATTTTTCATGTCTACTATAGCTGAAGCAAGGTGGAGCAAGTACGAAGATGCTTCTGTTGAGGTTAAGTTTTCTAATGTTAATATTAATGTTAATAGAGATGGTACCTACGAAACGGAAGTAGAGCTTCAAGCAAAAATACTCAAGGAGTCTGGGCGTGATAGATTTTCTCTGTATAGTTTAATCTACAATGATGATAGTGCAGATTTGACTGTTTTAGAAGCTAAAACAGCTTATAACGGAGAGGAATATATAGTCACTGAAGACATGATAGAGGATAAACCGCTAGCTAGTCCTAGTAAAGGCTTCGATCAGCTAAGGCAAGTAACTATATCGTTTCCTAAAATAGAAATTGGTACAGAAGTATACTTAAGGTATAAACGAGTTAACAAAAAGGTTCCTGTTGATAATTTTTATGGCTTGAGCTTTTCTTATCATGGGGATTATTTACAAGCAGAAAATACTAAAATCAATTCTGAATTACCCCTGGAGATTAAAGTTAATGATCCAAGAGAAGTATTAGAAATCGCTGAGGAAAAAAATGATGATATACACTCTATAAGCATTGCTTTAAAGAAAGCAGTTTATGAAAACACAACAAATGAACCACATAATGGAATATTGAACATAAAACACAACACTTGGGTATCACTTTCAAGCTTATCTGAATGGGAGGATTTAGCTAAAAAATTAGCTCCTGGATATCATAGCGTTATCAATCAGCCGCTTCCTGCAACTTTTGAAGCTATAGCAGAATTTGCTGACAATGAGAGTACCGATGAGGAGAAAATTAATGCAGTTACTTCTTTATTGAATGAAAAAGTTCAGTACATGGGAGACTGGCGTACAGTGTCAGGAAAATTTTTTCCGAGAGATTTGGAGAAAATTGCTGATTCTCAAGTCGGGGATTGCAAAGACTTTTCTGCTAGCACAGCTGCTATTCTGCAAAAACTTGGTTACAAAGTTCAACCTATTTTAGTTATGAGAGGAACTACTAGTATTTCCAATCCTGAAGCATTACCTAATATGGGTAATTTTAATCATGTGATGCTCAAAGTAACAAATAGAGGTGGAAAAATATATTGGATCGATCCAACTAATACCGTCAGTATGGCACAGGGTATTTTTCCAGACATTGCTGATAGGAACGCTCTAGTACTCGATTCTGAGGAAGCAGATTATATAACAATTCCTGCTGTACAAGCTGAAAATTCAAAAGTGATATCCCATAGTGAACTGACTATACAAGGTAATGTTGTAAATGAATATGGCCAACTTACCGTGCAAGGGGAGTCGGCTCTAGGCTTTACAGGTGCTGGGTTATATTATTCAAAGGAACAACTAGAAGATTCTGTTTTTCGTATGATTAGTGGAGTATATCTTGATGAAGAAGAAAAGAAGTTCTTAGAATTGCCTGACCTTACTTCGCGTAATGTAGAGGATCTTACAATTAAATATGAGTTTCAGCAAAAAAATAAGGTTTTTAAAACAAATCTAGGACCTGCTTTGAGTTTAGGAGATAATTGGCTTAATGATATTGTAAATACAGCTTCTGACCAAGTATCAGACCTTTTTATTGGTGTTCCTAAAACTAAGGAAAGCCATATGGTAATAAAAGATATTAAAATTAAAAATTGTAAAAATTTGAATTTTGAAATAGATACTCCTTGGTTATATGTAAACAGATCGTGTAAATATCAAAATAACGGAACCGAATTTAGTAATATGATAGCTATAAGAAAAAGTTTTATTACCAATGAAGAATTAAAGACTGCTGAGTATAAAAACTTAAAAAGCGAGCTGGAGAATAATTTTTCTAGGGCCTCTATAGTAATTAGTGAATGAGTTGTGCTGGGAAAAGCACTTCTTAAAAGGCTGAAAATTTTTAAAATATGTACAATAACTTACGTGACTTCATCAGAGCATTAGAAGAAAAAAAAGATCTAATTAGAGTTAAAAAGGAAGTTTCAACTGTTCTTGAAATGACGGAAATTCATCGCAGAGTTTTGTCAAACAAAGGGCCAGCAATAATCTTTGAGAATGTTGTCACAGAGAATGGCAAAAGTGCGATTCCAGTTTTAGTGAACTTATTTGGTACTATTGAGAGAATTGCATTGGGACTTGGTATAAATTCTGATGAATTAAGGGATCTGGGTAAACTTCTAGCATTTTTGCGATCACCTGAGCCGCCAAAAACCTTCAAAGATGCTGTGAAAATGTTTCCTCTACTAAAAGTTGTATTGTCGATGCGGAGCAAAGTTGTGAGCAAAGCCCCATGTCAAGAGTTGGTGCTAACTGGGGATAAGGTGGATCTTAGTTTGCTACCTATTCAGACATGCTGGCCAAACGAGCCTGCACCGCTTATCACTTGGCCACTTGTGGTAACAAAAGGACCAACAGCAGACAAGCAAGATAATTTCAATCTTGGAATATATCGTATGCAGGTTGTGAATAAAAAAACGACTCTCATGCGCTGGCTTGCACATCGTGGTGGTGCAGGTCACCATAAACGGTGGAAGGAGAGGGGGCAAAATATGAAGTTTCCTGCGGCTGCTGTGATTGGTAGTGATCCTGCAACGATTATTGCTGCGGTAACTCCGGTGCCGGAGACTTTATCAGAATACCAATTTGCCGGGCTGCTGCGAAAAAAACCACTTGAGCTTGTAAATTGTAAAACTATTCCTCTTCAGGTTCCAGCTCATGCAGAAATTGTTTTGGAAGGATATGTAAGTTTGGATAATTACCAAGATGAAGGGCCGTATGGAGATCATACCGGTTACTATAATGCTGTTGAACAGTTTCCTGAGTTTAACATCACTGCAATTACAATGCGCAAAGATCCAATTTATCTCAGCACTTTTACTGGCAAACCACCTGATGAACCATCAATTCTTGGTGAAGCACTCAACGAAATCTTTGTGCCGATTCTCATCAATCAGTTTCCGGAAATAGTAGATTTTTATCTGCCCCCAGAAGGTTGTTCATATAGAATAGCGGTAGTGTCGATAAAAAAGGCTTATCCAGGGCATGCAAAAAGAATTGTTATGGGCACACTATCTTTTCTCAAACAGTTCTTATACACGAAATTTATTATAGTTGTTGATTATGATATAAATATACGTGATTGGAAAGAGGTGATGTGGGCAATTTCAACAAGAATGGACCCTGTGCGTGATACAATCATGATAGAGAATGCTCCAATTGATTATTTAGACTTCGCTTCTCCTGAAAGTGGTCTCGGAGGTAAAATAGGGTTTGATGCAACAAACAAACTTCCACCTGAAACCAAACGAGAATGGGGAAGAAAAATTGAAATGAGCGAGGAAATAATAAAGAAAGTTACAGAGAAGTGGAAGGAATATGGGTTGACAGATGATTAAACTATGATGTAGACTACCGCCGTGTATTTAGGTGTGGTTTGTGAGGCTTTTATATCTTTTATTTTTGTCGGCATGTTTTTCTCTGTATTACTATGTGGGTCCTACATTCTCGCCTTGCCCAAAAGCAACAGTTTGCTTCTCACCTGAAGAAGACTGTGCTGTACCGATAATCAGCGAGATAGACCAATCTAAAGAATCTATCTTAGTTCAAGAATATACATTTACTCTTGGAACAGTTGCAAAATCTTTGATTAACGCCAAAGAGCGTGGTGTTGATGTTAAAGTCGTCTTAGATAAATCACAACTCCATTCAAAATATAGTGTCATAAGCGAATTGTTTTCAAATGGAATACCGATTTGGATCGATAATAAGCCAAAAATTGCTCATAATAAGGTAATAATTGTTGATAATCAAAAAGTCATCACAGGATCGTTTAACCTCAGTAAGACAGCTGAAAAGGGAAACGCTGAAAATTTATTAATTATTGAAAATTATCCTGAATTAGTCCAGCAGTATGTGAAGAACTGGGAAATAAGAATGTCACAATCCTATCAATATGCTCCCTAGATACTTGATATCAAAAAAAGTCTTTTTATTGATAGATTTAATTTCTTGTGATATAATAAATTAAAAGGTTTTAAGGGGTAGGTAATGGATTACATAAATGATGCTGCTGATAGTTACGCTGCCATTCATGATTTTTTTCAAAATAATGGTGTTGGAGATTACAAAGTTCAATGCAATTATGGTGGTGTACCGTATGCTACTGACGAATATGTACATTCTGGAGACAAATTTTGGAGCAATAATTTTATAGACTCACATTTTGGAAGGGAAATAAAAATGTATCCTCAAAGTGAGCTTTTAGCTAAAGAGTATGCTGGGAATACACTACCGGTTTCAATATCACTAAACGAGGATCTAATAAAAATAAAAGAATGTCAGAAAAAAACTAAATTTGTAGAACTAGAAGGGGAATCAGGTGATATAGTATATGATAAGCAAAAACATATAAAGTGCTACACGACAAAGTTATCATATGACGATGTTTCTGTTCATAATAAAAACAAATTTTCAATACTGAATATTAGATATGATATGCCAAATGATCCGAGATACAGTTTAAACATAGCCTTCACAAAGGTTAATGATAATCAACCAGGGTTTTGGCAAAAATTTAAAAATATGTTTTAATAAAGTAGCTTCTCAATCAGGAATATTCTGGTGGAAAATGAATATCTACTTAGTAATGAATTTGGTCAGTAGCTACTAAGTTTTTCTTATAGCTATACAACGAAGGTTTGCTGGTCTTACATTTATTCTCTGCAAGACAAAAAATTCACATAATTGTACATAGTATGGAATAAATAAACTTCCACTATATTTTTCGATTAAACTTACCTTTTCTCTATTGAACAGATTTCGTATTAAATCTTAAGTTCAACGCACCTAAATATATAAGCATTCCCAGCAAAATCATAGGTATAGAAAGAAATTGTCCCATAGTTAAATTGAACCATAAATAGCCAATTTGATAGTCTGGCTCGCGGAAAAATTCAACCACAAAACGTGCTATTCCATACCACATAACTGCAATACCAGTTGTTGCACCGTAATACAATCTCATTTTGTTCAAGAAAAATAGTGAATTTACAACTACGAAAAGTAGCGCTCCTTCTAAAAATGCTTCATAAAGTTGGCTTGGATGGCGCAATAAATTATCACCACTTTCTGGAAATACCATACCCCACGGCATAGTTGTAACCCTGCCAAATAACTCTCCATTTATAAAATTACCTATGCGGCCTAGAAGTAAACCTATCGGAACTCCACAAGAAATTAGATCCAGTGTGTAAAATATAGGAATGTTATGTCTTCTACAGGAGATTATTACTGCAAGCAAAACTCCTATAGCACCGCCATGAAATGACATACCTCCTTCCCAGGTCTTTAGTATTTCGATAGGATTGCTTATATAGAGAACTGGATCATATATCAATACGTACCCAATCCTACCTCCAAGGATAATGCCTATAATAACGGCTGTTAATAACGAATCGTAAAAATTCTTAGTAAATATTTTTTGATTGTCTAGCTTATGTAAATACCAATATGCAAAAACTATACCCAAAACATATGCTAAAGAGTACCAATATATAGAAACAGGACCGATGCTAAAAATAACTGGACTTAAAGACATATTTTACTACAAATTATTCTTAGACAATCTACTTTTCTCACGGTCCCACTCTCTCTGCTTTATGGTTGCTCTCTTATCGTAGAGTTTTTTTCCTTTAACAATAGCAATTTTAGTTTTTGCCAACCCTTTATCATTAAAATAGATAGAAAGTGGCACAACAGTTATTCCAGAGGTTTTGATTTGACCAATTAGCTTATTTATCTCTTTTTTATGCAAAAGCAATTTTCGTTCTCTTTTTGGCTTGTGATTCTTTTGGTTTGCAGCTTTATACTCTGCGATATGCATATTGTTTAGCCATATTTCGCCTTTTTTTTCAGTAACGTAAGCATCAGAAATGTTTGCTTTTCTTTCCCTTAGTGATTTTACTTCACTACTTAAGAGGATCATACCTGCTTCAAATTCTTCTAAGATAAAGTATTCAAACCTTGCTTTTCTATTTTCTGCAATAACTTCCATATCTAAAGATATCTTTAAGCTTCAATATATTACAGAACTTTTGGTTTAATTCATAACAAAACAATTATCTCAGTAAATGCAAGTTTGGTTAAAAAAGCTCTAATCTTCCTGCAAGTGTAATTTGTTCCACTCTTCCTACTACCATTTCAGACCTAGGAATAGCATTACCTGACAAAGAACTTATTACATCTTTGCAGCCCCATTCAATAGCAAAGTGTAAAGGAGCATATCTATTATTGTTCTGTTTACTAACATATGCCCCACTTTCAATTAAAATATCTCTTATACTTTCATGATCGCTAGCAAAATGCAAAGGAGTGCGTCCACAACTATCCCACACATTAACACATGCTCCATGTTCAATCAGAGTTCTTACTATGTTTTCATTATCACTTTCAGCAGCAAAATGCAAGGGAGTGCTTCTATAATTATCCCACGCATCGACATATGCTCCGTGTTCAATTAGAGCTATTACTATGTTCTCATAACCACTCTTAGTAGCAAAATGTAGAGGAGTGTGTCCATCATTGTTCTGCGCGTTAACATCTGCTCCACATGCAATTAGAGCTCTTACTACACTTTCATTCCCACCTTCGGCAGCAAGATGTAAAGGTGTACATACATCATTGTCCCACGCATTAACATTTGCTCCACTTTCAATTAAAATATCTAATATGCCTTTGTGGTTCCATTCAGCAGCAAAATGTAAAGGAGTGCATCCATCGCTGTCCCATGCATCAACATATGCTCCATATTCAATTAGAGCTATTACTATGTTCTCATAGCCACTCTTAGCAGCAAAATGCAACAATGTAGTTTCTACAGGATCTAGATCACTATGTGTAGTGAATATATGATTGATATTAAATCCACTATCTTCCCACCTCCGTAAATCAATTCTTTCTAATTTTATTTTTATTCGTTCAACTATGTTGTTCTTGCTTAAACCTGAAGTATCATTTATTTCTTCAAGCATTTTTAGAAAATCATCAAGCGTCATAATCTCCACTACTTATTAAAATAACTTGATTATTATGTTCTTTGACACAAAAATCAAGAACTTTTTATTTTCCTAAAAAATCATTTAAGTTATACTCCAAATCATGAAAGTCAGGCAAAATATTAAGTTTTTTTCTCTATCATTTGTGATTTTGTCTTCTCTATGGATTACATTGTCTGGTTATTTCGAGCCTTTTTTTATTCTCTGTGGAGTATTTTCTTCTGTGTTCACATTGATTATCTTTAAAAGGTTAATTGATGCTGAAAGTGCCCTTAGTCAAATTCTAAATGATAGTGGTAGGCTGTCACTTTATCAGCTTATAAGTTATATACCTTGGCTAATTTACCAAATTATTTTTTCAAGTATTTATGTAACAAAAAAGGTGCTACGATTCAAATCTACAGTTGAGCCAATTGTTATTGTAAGGGAATGCATAGGACATAATGATAAGACCATTGCATTATTTGCTAACTCGGTTACGATTACCCCTGGAACTTTAACTATCAATGTTGAAAAGAAGCAGAAAACATATTTATCTATCATATGTTTGATAGATAAAGATCTTGAAAGTGGCATTTCTGAAATAGAAGGTAAAGTCTTAAAAATGCTACACCTAGTTAAGTAATTGCTTTAAATAAGTTAACAGCGTCTCTGTATTCTCTTATTAGGCTTTCAAACATTTCTTTTGGAAGGCTATCAATAACAGTAGAACATAAATAATTGTACAAATCTTCTAGCCTTGATATGTTATTTTTCTTCTTGCTGTTGAATTTGTACGGAAAAATGCCCTCCATAATTTCAATATCAACAACCTTATTTAAAAATGCATTTTCACTTGTTATGCTTATTCTTGTAAGTATAGTGTTAATTTCAGGTTCATTACTCGTATAAATATCTGATAATTCCGCCATTTTAATAACGTATAAAGTTACTACTTTTGATAAACAATTATCAGAATATTCACAATTTTTTATTACCTCCCACTGAGTAACCTGAGACTTGCTTGTTTTTGCATTGCTTGGTAATTTATTCATTGAATTTTCTCCATTTAATTCAGTAGTAAATTATACTAATACTTTGTTAAATAAATAATAACGCAGCCATAAAAATATGCATTTATTTACCATAAATTGTATAATATTCCTAAAATTAAATGTTAAAATTACTTCAAACTGAATGATTTCTTTAATTCCATGTTATCCAGCAGTGTAAAATATTGCTGCACAATAGTATTTATTCTAAAATAAACTTTCTTTTTGAGCTATTTTATTAATGTCCATTCTTACAGCTGTACTAAAATGAAAAAGATAAAACTCGGAATACTAATTTCAGGTAGAGGATCAAACATGCAAGCTTTAATAGAAGCATGTCAAGATCAGAATTTCCCTGCTAAAACTGTGTGTGTTATCACAAATAATAGTGAAGCTGGAGGCCTTAAAATAGCAAAGCAAGCAGGAGTTTCAGCGTTTGTTGTTGAAGATAAGCCACTTAATACTGATAAAATTCATGAAATACTTGTTCAACATAAGGTTGATTTAATTTGCCTTGCAGGGTTTATGAGAATTCTAAAGGCCAATTTCCTGAATAAATGGCATAACAAAGTTATAAATATTCATCCCTCTTTACTTCCGTCATTTAAGGGCCTAAATGCTCAGGAGCAAGCTCTGAAAGCGGGTGTAAAAATTACAGGATGTACTGTGCATTATGTTACTCATGAAATTGATGCTGGAGCCATAATCGCTCAAGCTACTGTTCCAGTGTTACCAAATGATGATGTTCACAGTCTCTCAGAGCGCATTCTAGCTGAAGAGCATAAGTGTTATGTAAAAGCAGTAAGATCAATAGCAGAAAGTAACGCTAAGTGATATTAAATTAGAGAGATCGTGTGGTACTGCTTTTTCTTTTTGTTACATCTTGATCCAGAGAAAGGTGTGTTGGAACTTTAGGGTTGGAGCTTTTTTGCTCGATATGTTTTTCTTTTTTCATTTCAATAACCTTATCAGATGTATCATCGTCGATTGGTTTTCGATTGCCTTCTTTCAGCATTTCTTTTAAATGCTGAACCTCTTTTCGCCTTTCTTTATTCTCATGATTAGCGTGCAATTTTGCTAATACTAATACATCAGGTAGTACTTTTGCTATAATTCTATGAAGGCGTGATAAATTTATTTCTTTTTTTCATCTCTATATACAGCTCTTTCTGCTCCTCTTTTGAAAATTGTGAAAGATGAATTTTAAAGTTTTTAACTTGATGATAAATAGAGTTAGTTATGTTACCAGTCATTACTATACAGCCCAATGTAACAAGAGGTGCAGTAACAAAAAGAACTATAGGACTACTAAATAAAGCAATAGAAACTGCAGCGCCTGTTAAAAATAATATATCGCACAGAATATCCCAACAAATACCTTGAATTCTATATTTATCCCTTCTTTTTTGTTCTAATGTTCTCTTGTAATTACATTTTTTATATAAGCTTTTTTCTCTAAAATAGTCAAAAAAAGAGTACATGCTTGAAATTAGGGATACTGAGCTAAAAAAAACACCTGTGACAATATTACCAAGCATTATGCCCGCCATACCTATCTGTTGACTTGTAATATGTATCAACTTGATGATTATCAACACACCTGTGTTGATAACAGAAAATATCGTTATTAAAGGATTTAACAAAGCAATTGGAGTTTTTTTGCTTTCTCTTGCAGTATCGTTTTTTACCTGAACATAAAAGTCAATCATATATCTAAATTATAAAGAAATATGGTTAAAATTTCAACTATGCTGTAGTAATGATTTACTTTCTTCCAACCTTAACAAAAAATAAATTTTCGGGATCAAGCAAAGAATTTGCCAGCTTATTTACTTCCTCCAATTGAACATCATTAATGATATTCGTATAATTATTTATATTGTTAACATCACGATCATTTATCTGCATATTATCCAATAGCATTGCTATACTTACATTATTGGATAGAAAAGAGAAGGTAAAGTTATTTACTAAACTGATTTTTGTATCCTTGAACAATTGCTCGTCCATTCCTTCATTTTTTATTCTGCTAAAGGTATCTTTTAATGCTAATATAGCTTTATCAGCAGTGGAACTGTCAGTACTTATAAATCCAGATATAACATTCCCATGTTTATTTGTAATATTACTTGCACTAATACCATAAGTAATACCTAGATTTTGTCTCAATTCCTTCATTAATATTGAATTCAGCCCCATACCACCAAGCGCATTAATCAAAACACTAGCATTATAGTAATTAGGGTCTTCATATGCTATGCCTTTTTGAGCAAAAAGTATTACACTCTGTGGTATATCAATAAAAACGCTCTTACTTTCTGCAGGCCCAAATTCATTTTTTACAGATATCTTCCTAACTTTCGATCTTTTTGATGGTAACTTAGATAAATATTTATCAAGCAGCGTACTAACTTCTTCTTTTGTTGCACAACCAACAACACTAATAACGATATTATCCTTAGTAAAACTACGCTTTATGTATGTTAAAACATCGTCTCTAGTAATGCTCATTATAGTGTCTAGAGTTCCATATGGATTTCTTGAGTAAGGATGTTTTTTGAACAACAACGTATCCAACTCTTTTGCAGCAATAAAATAAGGATCTTTTTCAAAATTATTAAAGTTTACTTTGGCTTTTTCAAAAACTCTATTCAATCCTTCAGGATCAACTTTAGGACGCATTATAGCATCACTCAGTAGTGAAATTGCATCCTCTAGATTCTCAGATAAAGTATTTAATGAAATCCTAAATGCTTCTAAACCAGCAATAAAATTTAAACTAATTCCTTTATCCTCAAGCTTTTTTACAAAATCTTTGGCATCATTTTTTCCTGCTCCTTCTTGAATTACAAGAGAAGTAAACCAAGCAAGCCCCTGCTTTTTTATATTTTCATACACACAACCTGCATCTTTGAATGATATATTAAGTGAAACTTTTGGTAGATCATGGTTTTCAACAAATAAAAACTTAAGTCCTTTATTAGTAGTAACCTCCTCTACATTTAGGTGACCGCTTGCTTGCAAATTAAAGCCTAGACAGAAAAAAAATAGAAATACATATTTACTTATCTTCATTATTACCTCCTTTTGGTAGCAAACGACCGACTAATTTATTAGTAGAAAAGATAGTATAAATTTTGTTATTTACGTCCTCTAGATTGATATCATTAATTTTGCTATATGAAATGTCTATTTCATCAAGTGGAATACCTAGTGCTAGACGTGGTATATAAAACATTGCTATATTAGTTAAATCAGATAGATTATCAAACTGTGCTGCTTTGTATTTAGACTTTGTACTTTGCAACTCTTCACTTGTTATTCCTTCAGAGGTAAAGTGATTAATAGAATTATCTAACTCTCTTGCAACATCATCCAAATTCACCCCGCTTTTTGGAGTTACCCGAATCTCAATGTAACCATTACTAAAAGCTAAGCTATTATAATAAGCAAACACTTCTACTGCTACATTCTTATCTAGAACTAAATCTTTATATAGCTTACTAGACTTGCCATTTCCCAAAACATCAACTGCCAAATCAACAGGAAAAGTTTCACTTATTTGCTCAAATAAAGGAACACTATAGCGAAAGTATAAAACTGGCTCTTTCACTTCAGTGCTTTCTAAAATTACCGATATATCTGCATTATGTATTGAATCTTGGTTCGGATAATGCTTAACTACAGGCTCAGCTTTAATTACACCATATTTTTCCTTTGCTAATTCCGCTACTTCTTCAAATTCTACATCACCAACAACGAGCAGTATAGCATTACCTGGATGATAATAGTTATCATGAAACCTTGTTATGTCATCTTGATTGTAAGTTTTAATATCGCTCTCCCAACCAATAACAGACCTACCATAACCATTACGATAAAATGCACTGTTCATTTCCTCCCATAGTAAAGCTTCAGGATTATTATCAAATCTCATCTTTCTTTCTTCTAATACGATATTTTTTTCTCTATCTATTTTGTCTTGAGTAACATCAAAATTGCCCATTCTGTCTGCTTCAATTTCCATTGCTAGTGGTAAATCTTTTTTGAGAACTAATTCGTAGTAGCAGGTGTATTCTTTAGTGGTAAAAGCATTAAATTGGGCCCCAATGCTGCCCAAAGTGGATTCTATGTCTTTAAATTTTCCTGTAGTTTCAAACATTAAGTGTTCAAAGTAGTGAGCCAATCCTGCTTTGCCAATTGGGTCATCCATTCCCCCAACTTTATATATTATTGCATGAAAAACAGCTGGAATTCGGTGATTAGGTACTACATAAACATCCAATCCGTTACTGAGCTTAGCATGCTTTATGATTTCAGCTTCCAAAGAAATCGGACAAATGAAAAAAAACACAGATAGTATAAAAAAACTAAAGAATTTGCGAAGCATTATTTCATTCCTCATTTTGCTTAGAGATAGACCTATCATATATATACCACTTATATAACAATGTACACATTCCACAAACTATAGATAGATCAGCTAAATTAAAGGCTGGCCAATACCAATCATTGATATGAAAATATATGAAATCATATACAGCGCCCCAATAGATTCTATCAATTACATTTCCGATCGCTCCACCAATCATCAGAGAAAAACTAAGGTAAATTGACTTATCATTAGATTTATATATCAAGTATGCAAGTATACCAATTATTAATATTGAACATGCCGAAAAAAAGAAGCTGCCATGCGGCAGAGTACTACACATTCCAAAGCTAATTCCTGAATTCCAAACTTCAACTAATTTCATAAAACTAGTAATCTCGATTGACTCCCCCTCATCAATCAATGAGTTTATATACAATTTACTTGTTTGATCGAATGATACTATAATCAATATAATAACTAAACATATCCTTTTCATAAGTTTATCTTTAACTGGTAAGCCTTCATTATATCACGGTCTATCTGTTTTGTTAACTCGTTAATACTATGGAATTTTTTTTCTGCCCTAATAAATTTTAAAAGTTGTATGTCAACCTTAAAATTGTATACATTTTCGTTGAAGTCAAATATATGCATTTCTACTATAGGTTTTTTTAAGTCCTTAAATGTAGGTCTCATACCAATGTTGACTACTCCATATAGCCAACTTGAACTATTTTCAGAAAATGCAACTTTGGCGTAATATGTACCAAGCTTAGGTTTTATCATGTAATCTTCTATCGGAATGTTTATGGTTGGAAACCCTATTTCTCTACCTCTACATGCACCTTTTGTTACAATACCAGAAACTTGATAAGACCTACCAAGCAATTTATTAGCAATTTCTATTTCGCCTTTTTGTAAACACCCCCTGATTGAGGAAGAAGAGCAAATTTTTCTATCGATTATCAATGGCTCTAATTTAGTTAAAGAATATTCATACATCTGAGAATATTTTTCTAGAGTTAATATGTTACCCAATCGTTTGTGACCAAAAGTACAACTTTCTCCAACAGTGATATGTTTAGCACCATACTTCTTTACCAAAATCTTACCAATAAAGTCATCGCAGCTAACCTCAGAAAAACCTCTACTAAAATTAATAATATACAAGTAATCTATACCATAGCTGCTGATTAGTTCCTTTTTTTGTTCTTGGTCTATTAACCTAAAATTGTTCCTACTAAATAAAACAGTTGATGGGTGAGGCTCAAAAGTTAAAACTGCAGAGGGTAATCCTCTTTCTTGTGCTACCTCCTTTAGATTGGAAATTGCAAACTTATGTCCTAAATGAACGCCATCAAAATTTCCGAAAGTTAGTGCCACATTATCTTTTATCCCTTGCTCACAGTTGTAAATAATTTTCATACAATTTGATATTTTATATATATTTTTTATATATAATAGTTGTATTTTATGAACTATGGAGATAAATCGTGAAAAACACTAAAGGAAAAGTTGTAATATATGTGAAGAAGTACTGCCCATTCTGCAAGAAAGCAAAAGAGTTATTGGATGAAAAAGGTGTGAAATACGAAGAAATTGATGTACTTAGAAACTCGGATTTGTTTGACGGTATAAAATCAAAATATAACGTCAGGACAGTTCCACAAATTTTTATTACTGATGAAAATGGTGATTATGTACATCATATTGCTGGATGTGACAAATTGATGGATCTTGAAAAAGAAGGAAAGTTGGATAATATGTTAAATAACAATGAAGATAGCATTAATGCAACAGCTTACACAAGCGGCAGTGATGAACACGAGGGATGTAATATAATACATAATGAAGATTTTATGTGATTTTTTTGTCTTACTGTTGCTGGCATACCCACTTTAAACAATTTTTAATGAATTAAAAATACAATTCATCTAGTGAGTTTTTTTAGTGGGAAAAATGATAAAAAATATTATAATTGTTAGCAAAAACTTAATTAGTATTGAATTAATTAACAAACAGGATTTAGAGAGTTTCATCAAGATTTTCACAGTGCTTGATAAGCATATAGCAGCTAAAACTCTTTTTACAGAAGAAGTGACAATAGAGTATAAACAACACAATTGCATAGAAGTTGTTGAATTGATAAAAGATACAGGTTTTACATATCATGATGTTGAGAATGTGTTAAATCACCTAAGTAATCATGGAATGAAAGTACCAAGTAGCGTTATAGCAAGCACCCTTTCTTCTTCATACAATCACGCACTTGAGTCTAAGGATGTAGCATTTGCCTGTTCTAAAGGGTTGCCACAATTTTACATCAGGGTAAATAAGAATACCTTTATAATGACTCCTATAAGTGAAGAGAATCTGGAATTGAATTCGCAAAATAGCAAAATGCTTATAGAGTCATTAAAGAGCGAAAAAAGCACTTATGATTGCATAGTGGAAGAAAATATCATCAAAGTTATAGTGCATTCTGAAATACATCAGGCTATAAACTCGATTATAAAATCACTGATAAAGTCTTGCCTTTTAGCAAGAGATGAAGAAGAAAAATTCAAAGAGAAATTGAGACAACTTGCTTTTAAAGATCAAGCTTTCGTTGAGTATTCTAGCATCAAAACCATTCATAGATATCCGAATAACCATCCTCTGAGAAAGCATGAAAGTGTTATTAAAGATATAGAAAATATTTTATGTGATTTCATAATAAATGAGAACAGCGGGTTTGCTATAGAGCGGTTAAATAGACTGGGCTCAGAAGTCTCTCCAAATACTCCAAGAATCATCACTAAAACTATAGATAAGCTTGTTAAGTTTCACTAAAATGTTGTTGGAATGGTTTTAGCCAATGTCTACATATATCTGATTTTTACTGATTGAGTGGAGCAATTGAGCTGCTCTCTGTCATCCCAGCGTTTAACACTGGGATGATTTCGTTGTATGGTATCTTGTATAGTGTTTTGATTTAAGACAGATTCAAATAGCTAGGTAATGTTCAAAAAAGTGTGTCAAAGCGAATTTTTAGTTCAACTCAATTTTCAATCTGTGGAGAAAGAAAATGTTGAGCTGAGATATAGTTAATATGTACAGCACTTTTCCTCCACCTTCCTTATAGCACAATATACCAACTTGTACAAGCTGGTAAATGAACCTTTGGTTTTAGTAAATGTCTCCTCGATAGGATTAGTGGAGCCGCCTAACTGGCCCGAAATACTTAAAATAAATTTTCCCAATTGTTTTGCCACGATTTTATGACCAAAGGATATTTTTCGCTCCATCAGCTCGAGTAAATAATTTTCAGCAATTTCTCTGCTTGAAGCCTGATATACTTTCTTCAGATCACTTATGAAAGTTTTTGCTGCTTCAGTAAATTTCTTATCTGATGTACTATACATTTCTGCTTTAGCTATTTATAGCAGCAGGAAAACTTTTTAATACAAGCTATTAGAATATCCTCTACTCCTCTTTCTTTTAGCTCATTTAATACCCCCAACCAGAACTTCTCTTTCAGCCAAATAAAAACCCAATACATCCTTTTTGCCTTCTTGATCTATACCCAATATGTTATACATGCACTTACTTACACAACAACCGTCTTCTTTCACCTTAAAAAATCATGAATACTATCGGATATATTGATTGTAGTGGACGACTACACCATTCATTGATTATAGGTAGTAATTTATCTGTAATTCCAGATATCTCTGCTGCAGATATTTTTTGCCTCAAGTTCAGTTGTTTACCTTTTTTTTCACTATCTGTGGTTCGCTCTCTATCTCTTGGTGTCAAAAGTTCAAATATTTGTCCTCAAAGTTTTTTCCGTTTCTTCTCTTCTCTTTCAGTGGGTAAATGGTACCTTCCAGACTCGCTTCCAGTAGCCTTGTTACCATCTCTCCCCATCAATGGTCCCGTATAGATGATAGAATATTTGTTTCTAATTCTTTATAGTCTACCAATCCAGTAGTTCCATATAATGCACCCCATAAACTAGACCAAAAAAAAATGGTTGATCCGAGTAGGAAGGTAAAGGGGTAAAAGTATGGCAACAAAAAAATATGAACCAGAGTTAAAAGCAAAGATAGCTTTGGAAGCAATAAAAAATCAAAAAAGCACATCTGAGATATGTAGTGAATATAAAATACCATCAACAAATCTATATGATTGGCGTGATAGAGTATTGGCAAGGTTAAAAGACCTATTTGTTGAAGAAAGTGAAAGTGCGAGAAAACAAAGAATCTTAGCGCAAGAAATAGAAAGTTTACATAAAGTAATAGGAGAATTGACAGTGGAAAATAGTTATTTGAAAAAAAAATTACTGAAATAAGCAAAAAAGATAGAGTAAGGTTTATAGAAAAAGATTCTGATCTATCAATTAGGAAACAGGCTGATTTACTGGGGATTTGCAGATCTAGCCTATATTATAGGCATATAATTAATAACGAAAGTGAAATTTGATTCAAGAAGTATATTTGGCTTCTGATTGCCGTTATGGATATCGTAAAATTACTGCTGAAATCATAGCGAGTGGAGTAGTAGTCAATCACAAAAAAATCTTAAGAATTATGAAAAAAATGAAGATTAGTGGGCTGTATTGTAGAAAAAGATGTAATACAAGTATTAAAGAAAAAAAGCATAAAATATATCCTTATTTACTCAAAGATTTGATTATTTGTAGAGTTAATCAGGTATGGGCTACTATATATTATGGTAGAAGGTAAGTTTGTCTATTTTGTGGCAATAATGGACTTGTATAGTCGCTATATTATTGCTCATTCATTATCACCATATCTCGATGCTGGATTTTGCCTTTATACTCTCAAAGAAGCTCTAAAACAAGGTAAACCTGAGATTTTTAATAGTGATCAAGGAGTGCAGTTTACTAGCTACAACTTTATTATGGAATTAGAGCGTGCTAATATTAAAATTAGTATGGATCATAAAGGACGTTGCTTCGACAATATATTTGTTGAGCGTTTATGGAGAACTTTAAAGCAAGAAGCTATATATTATTATAGACCAAATAGTATCAGAGATTTGAATCTTATAATAAACGATTTTGTTGGTTGGTATAACTATAAAAGGCGACATCAGACTCTACATTATAAAGTTCCTGCTGATCTTTATTATCATAAACAGTAAATGAATATATTGATAAATACTTTAAATGTGTGTCGACGTATTTATCAACATATTCATTTTAAAAATCGGATCACTTTGAAAAAAATGGTCTAGACAAATGGGTGCATTATACCATTTACTTGACTCATGTCAAACCTCCATTTTTTGTTTCTATTTTATTTTTACTTCTCGCTTTGACGCAGTTTTTTAAACCATACGCGTCAAGTTAAGGAACTGTGGTAATAAACTTAGTGTAAGGAAGAGAAAAAGAAGATATAAGTTCTCTTAAATTTAACAAAGAAAACGGAGAACTTATACAATGAAAAGAATAGTTTGCATCTCAAAAAAGCTCAAAGAATTTTTTAATGAAAAAGCAGATAAAATCTCAGCTACAACAGGGTTCATAAAAAGAAAGAGGAAGCTAAAAGGCTCGTCGTTCATAAAAGCCATCGTTTTGGGTAATATAGGGGTTGATAATTGTAGTATAGAGACAGTGTGTCAATTATTGAATGAAGACTCGATAAATATAACAAAACAAGGTCTGGACTTTAGATTTACCAAGGAAGCAGTGGAATTCATGAAAAGAATGTATAATGAATCTTTAACGTTACTTAAAAATACCTTACAAGTTGATTGCAGAATCTTGAAGCACTTTGGAGGTGTTAAATTATTAGACAGCAGCTATATTAGCTTACCTAACAGTATGGAAGACATGTATAAAGGTTATGGTACCAGCTACAGTGGTTATGAAAGCAATACTAAGTCTGGAATAAAGTTACAATTAGTTTTTGACTACCTAAATCAGACATTAGACCAGCTTAATATAACTGAAGGAATAAGGTCAGATCAGGGTTATAGAAGCCATTTAAGCAATATATCGAACAACGATTTACTAATATCTGATTTGGGTTATTTTGTGCCAAGTTCTTTTAAACAAATCAATGAAATAGGAGCTTATTTCATAAGTCGTTATAAATCCGATACTAACATATATGATATAGAGACAGGTCAAAAAATAGATTTACTAGAACATTTGGGAGATCGATCTTTTCTAGAACAGGAGGTATTGTTAGGAAAAGAGACAAGGGTTAAAGTAAGAATTATATTTAAAAAACTAACTGAAGAACAAGCTATGGCTAGAAGAAGAAAGGCTAATAGGTTAGCAAGATCACATGGATACACATCTTCTCAAAGGAACCAAAAGTTACTAAATTGGTCGATATTTATAACTAATGTTCCAAAAAGTAAGATTAATGCTGAGCAAATACTAGTAGTTTACCGAATAAGATGGCAAATTGAATTATTGTTCAAATTATATAAGAGTAATATAAGGCTTGATAAGCTGAGAGGAAAGCCATACAGAGTATTATGTGAGCTATATGCCAAATTGTGTGCAATTCTTATATTTCATGGAATAGTGGGTTGCACAGAACTGAAAAAAAATACGGAGCTTAGCTTAACAAAGGCATTTATTGAGCTAAAAAGACGGGTTAGAGAGTTATTTTTAGCACTAAATAATAAAATTAAAGGCTTAAATATTTTTCTCAAAAAGCTTACCATAACTTGGTCGCAATTTTCATTAAAAGACAAGTACAGAAAAACTAGGGTATCCACCTTAACTTCTCTAAATTTGCTTTAACTTGACGCGTATGGTTTTTTAAACGTTCCCTTTAAGTTAGTAATTTATAGATTTTTCTAAAAAAATAAATGTAACAAGTAAAATGCCAATCTTAAATATTGCTATATTTTACGATAGCTAATTAATTTGGCACGTATGGTTTGGTGCGACCCGAAAGTCGTGATTTTGTGGTGGTTAAATTCCATCTTCCCTAAACATCAGGGATAAAGTATGTCTCACATTTTAGAAAGTGGCAACTTCTGGGGTGCAAGCATGAGACAAAAGCAGGTAATACTAAACCTTATGGTAAATCCCTGCGAACAGAGTTGGATAAGGTTACGAAAGGAACTTATGTTTGAATTGTCGTCAACATGAATATGCGAAATAAGGCTGATACGCATAGACCAAAATGGTAGAAGCGCAAAGAGGAATCAAGATCCTACCACTTGATTATGGATGTTCTCAGCTTCCGGCAAAAAGTAAGAACCTAAGTCCAACATGAAACAAAATCATGGAACGGAGTAACCGCATAGATGCTCTTATATTTATTTAGATATAAGTAGGTAGCCAACCGTAAGCTTCTATGTGGGAGGATTGTTTAAGAAGCTAACGCCCAAAGTAATATTTGGGATATGCAGACGTAAACACTGTAATTTGGAAGGTAAAGTTATGAGTAGTAGTGAACATGTTATGAGCCAACAAAATGTTAGGTATGAATGGAATTTGGCGTAAGCTGGAGAAATCTTCATTTAAGCTACAAAAACGAATTTACCAAGCTTCTAAATGTAATGATATCAAAAAGATGCATAATCTTCAGAGATTATTACTCAAATCAACAAGTGCAAGGATGCTCGCAGTTAGAAGAGTAACACAGGACAATAGAGGGAAAAAGACTGCAGGTATTGATGGGAAAGCCAATCTCGACCAAAAAGAAAGAATGCAATTAGCAAATTCTATGGATTTAAGAGGAAGAGCAAAACCATCAAGACGAGTCTGGATACCAAAACCTGGCAAGCCATTGGAGCGTCGTCCCCTTGGTATTCCCACTATATCGTGTCGAGCAAAACAAACACTTGTAAAAATGGCATTGGAACCTGAATGGGAAGCAAAATTTGAGCCGAACACGTATGGTTTTAGACCTGGTAGATCTTGCCACGATGCTATGAAGGCCATATTCAATGCACTAAGTCAGAAAACAGCATATTGTTTAGATGCTGATATTTCAGGATGTTTTGATTATGCATATTGATACTCCTATAAAAAATTTGGATTGTTGAGTTTACCATGTTTAAAATCCATAAGGATTCTAACAGTCTCTGGCGTATTCTCAAATAAATATTTTCCTCTGGTTTTACTGTCATCTTTTCGTACTTTGATTTGACCATTATTAATTCTATCATAAATCCAATGTGTAGTAACATTGAGGATTTTTGCAATTTGTGGAACGGTAAGATATCCAGATACTTTAAGCGGATGTGACTGATTCCTTGCTCGCATAATGTTATTTTTTAACCGAATAGTTTTTACTGTATTTTCTAAAACGATGTTTTTTGTGGGGGAGCGATGTCCCTGTTTTTCTAAGTACTTAGCAATTTCTGCATCTGTTTTACCTTCTTTACTTAACTTTATTATAGACTGTTCCATTTCTTTTGCTTTAGTCAACTCGCGAAAAGAGTTTACTGGAATGGGAACATGAGAAGTAGTAGTTTCGCCACCATGCCATATAATGCGTACCTGAAGACAATCGCGTCTGATTCTGTGTGCTACCACTTTATCAATGAGACAACGAAGAAAGGACTTTTGTTGTTGACGTGATAGAATTGATTTATACCAAATTTCAGGTAATCTTTTGCCTACATCTAAAAATACTGTTTTCAGTTCTTCAGGTAATTGAGGTGTTGGATCACTTGGACGCTGACGTTCGAACATAATTTCTGCTTGTTGGAGTTCTTTCAATGCTTTCTCCCAGCGTCTTTCAAGTTCTGCAGCTACAAGACGATTGTCAGGGTCTACTTGATTAAATTGTCTTTCTGCCAATCTAACTTGGTACTTTAGGCGCTCTAATTGTTGTAAATGTGCTTTATTAATTGCTTGCTCAGATTGCAATTGTGAGTTAATCGCCTGAGTATAAGCATCAAGCTCAATTTGACCAAGTGCAGCAAAAAATTTGGGAACTACTTCATTATCAATAATATCAGCTGGTAAAAGCTGACATACAGGTACACGATACTGCTGACGTAGATAGTTGCATAAATAACGATTTCCTCCTTTATACTGTACCAACATTTTATGTCCACATTCTCCACAATAAATTATTCCATGTAATAATGCTGCACCTGGTCTTGCTATACCACGTGTTTTATTGCGATCGTATTCTGCATAATTATCTTTTAGCATCATCTCAATCTTTGTAAAAGTTTCCCAATCTATGTAAGCTGAGTATTTACCTTTGATCAGAACTTTCCATTCCTCCATTGGTAATTTTTTTGTTGTTTTGTCAGCAGAAGATGGCTTATGGTATGTAGTACGGGAACGCCCATAAACAAATGCTCCAGCATAGGCTGGGTTTTTTAGTATTGAGGTAATTGCTGCAACAGTTGGCTTTTTCCACTGTAGTTCTTTGAAATTATTATATCTAGGAAGAGTTAGTTGATGATCATTAAAATGTCTTAAAACCTTTGATGCTGTTCGTTTTTCTAGAAAAGTTTCAAAAATAAGATTGATACGAGACTGAACTTCAAGGTTAGGATCCTTGTTCACAGAACCATCAATGTTACGAACAAGACCAACTGGGAGAGATAAGGCTAAATCACCTCTGGTTGCTTTATTTAATAGTCCAGCATTTAGTCTAGCTCTTATAGTAGATAACTCCATTTCAGCAAGTTGCCCTTTCAGACCAAGTAACAGCCGACCATTAATAGTACCAGGATCATAAACACCATCCCGGTCAGCTATTAAACACTGTTTATAGCCACATATATCCAGTAAAGGATACCAGTCAGAACAATTACGTGATAAGCGAGTCACATCGTAGGAGAGAATAATTCCTACCTTTGATAAAGTGACTTTAGTGACAATCTCTTTAAACCCTTCACGCTTTTCAGCACTAGCACCAGTTAAACCAAGATCACTATCAATGATTACAACATTATCAGCTTTCCATCCAAGGTCAATTGCTCTTTGTTTTAGTGCATACTGTAACTCCAAACTTTCTTGGTTGCTCAATGCTTGATGAGGTGTTGATTGTCTGATATAAATTATTGCTTCGCGTGCTAAATGCTGTGCTGTAATTAGCTCTGATGTACTCATAGATAACCTCTTTGGACACTAATAATATATTTTCTAAAACTTCTGACTTGAAACGTTGCGACATTTTCTGCCACACTTGACATGGTTTACATGGCATAATTTATACTCCTTTGCTAGAGAAACAAATTCGTATAATGAAGACCACGTTAACTTGCTGGTGAGAAAGTTTTGCTTACTAGCTAAGTTGGTAGCAGAAAACGGAATACGTAGAATGATGTAATTGCGATAAGTAACAAATACATTGTGGACTTTTGAGCTGACAGAAGATATTGGAAATGTTCTGCCAAATAGTGGATGTGTTGAATCTGTAACTGTAATTTCCTTAGTTACTTGATTATTGAAGAGGGTATTAAGGTGATTGATCGTTCGATAATATTAAACACTATGCATTGCTTGAAAAACTCAACACCACACCAACATTAAGAAAAACAATAAAAGGATGGTTGAGAGCAGGAGTAATAGAAAATAGAATTTTCCAGCCAACTAAGAGTGGTACAATTCAAGGAGGAACTATCTCTCCATTATTGGCTTGTATAGCATTACACGGTATGGAACAATATATTAAAGAAGCATTAAAAAGTGAACTTTTTCTATATAGAAGAAGAAAGTATGGTACAGCATCGCAGCAACGGGCACAACAAGCTCTTAGTATAATTTTTTATGCTGATGATTTTGTTGTTATACATGAGAGTGAGGAGATCCTTATTAAGACAAAGGTACTAATCAAAGAATGGTTAAAAATCATTGGATTAGAACTAAAACCTTCAAAAACAAGGATTTCCCATACCTTAGATGGGGATAAACCAGGCTTTGATTTTCTAGGATTTTCAATAAGACACTACCTAGCAAGAAATAACAAGAAAGGTTACAAGTTATTAATCAAACCAAGTCGTGAATCTATGAAACAACATAAGTTCATTATCAAACATAAGATTAGAAAATTGAGGGGAGCAACACAAGAAATAGTAATTAAAGTACTTAATCCAATTATTAGAGGATGGAGTCAATATTACTCTTGTGTAGTTTCAAGTGAAACATTTAATCTTATCGACAGTGTAATGTTCAGAAAACTTTGGAAGTGGGCGTTATATAAACACCCAAACAAAGGAAAATGCTGGATCAAAAGAAAGTACTTCAAGAAGTATGGTAATGATAATTGGCGATTTATGACAAGTAACGAAGTGAATCTTATAAGACACGGAGATCATGTTATTAAGCGACATATCAAAGTGAAAGGAACCAAATCTCCATACGATGGTGATTGGGTTTACTGGGGGAATCGTCTTAATAGAATACTAGATAAATCACCGAGAGTGATAAAGCTGTTGAAGTTACAACAAGGCAAATGTGATCAATGTCAACTTTGGTTCAAGAGTGATGATATTCTAGAAATACACCATAAAGACCAAAATAGGAAAAATAATATGATCAAAAATTTATTATTATTACATGGACATTGTCACGATATTTTACACAGGAAGTGTGCATGACAAGCACCAAATTGCAGAGGAGCCGTATGACGGTAACCTGTCACGTACGGTTCTGCAGTCGAGTGGGGAGAGGTGACTTTCTCCACTTAGATAACTTAAACACTTCCAGAATTACTCACCGCTAAAGACTATATCTTTCTGTATAGTCTTTAAATGCACCTCTATTGGAGTCAAAATGTAGTTTCACACTGCCAATTGGCCCGTTTCTTTGTTTTGCAATGATCAGCTCTGCAATATTTCTAATTTTCTCCATTTTCTCTTGCCACTCTCGATGTTTATTACTTCCTTCATTTGGTTGCTTTCTTAATTCATAATATTCTTCTCTATAGAGGAACATTACTATATCCGCATCCTGTTCTATGCTTCCTGAATCACGTAAATCAGAAAGTTGTGGTTTTTTATCATCCCTCTGCTCAACAGAACGAGAGAGCTGCGATAGTGCAACAATGGGAATATTTAGTTCCTTTGCAATTGCTTTCAAACCCTGCGTCACTTCTGAAATTTCTTGCACTCTATTTTCACTACTCCTTTTTGTTGTTCCTCGAATTAATTGCAGATAATCGATAAATACCACCTCTACATTGTATAGCTGATATAGCAGTCGTATTCTGGTACGAAGGGCACTAATTGATAGAGCAGGAGTGTCATCTATAATGAAAGGTAATTCAGATAGTCCTGTACTAGCATTAATGAATTCATGTAATTCAAAATCACTAATTCTCCCAGTCATTGCCTTATAATAACCAATACCTGAATCTATGGTAATCAATCTTGCAGTCAATTGCTCTGCTGACATTTCAAGTGAGAAAAACGCTACGTAGTGTTGTTTGTCTGTTCTTTTTTGCAAAATCTTACAAGCATTAAGTGCGATGTTCAGTGCCAATGCTGTCTTCCCCATTGAGGGCCTTGCAGCTATAATTAACAGATCAGATTTCTGCAAACCACCAAGAAGCTGGTTTAGATCTTGAAGTCCGGTTGTAATACCTAGAGCCTCTGGATTATTTTTTAGCTTGCTAATCTTCTCAACCACATCTTTAATTGAACTTGCAAGCTTTATGTATGTTTTCTCACCTTGCTTTTTTACTGCTAAATTGAACAATTTTGTCATTGCTTGCTCAATTTGTACCTGTGCAGGATTTTCGATGTCATAGTTATAACTATCGTCAATTGTCTCTTGTCCGAGCTTGATTAAGCATCTTCTTAAATAAGTATCACGGATTATTCTGGTCAAGCTATAGATATCAAGAGCAATACTTGCCTTCGCTGCAAGCTTTGCTAGGTACTCAACTCCACCACATTCGGCAAATGCTTTATCATTTTCAAAAAACATCTTAAGGCTTAGTTCATTGGCAACTATGCCGTGTTTTCTGGTTTTAGATATCTGGGTAAAAATGCTTTGATGTAGTGGATCGTAGAAATTGTCTGCTGCAATTATATCTTCAACTGCATCACAAATTCTATTATCACGAATCATTGCACCAATGAGCATTTGCTCTGCTTCTAAATTATGTGGCAATTTACATATTTCTTCTCTTGAATTAATAAGGTTAACTAATTCATTCATTTTAAGTTTTTAGAGTAATGATTGATTATTGTAGAATATTCAATCTCGACTTAAAAGAGAAAAAATTTGACTAATCCTGTGTTGCTTATAGCATTAAAATAGGCCCCTGTGGTGGAATGGTAGACACGGCAGACTCAAAATCTGTTGCTTGCAAGAGCATGCTGGTTCAAGTCCGGCCAGGGGCACTCAAACATTGGAAAGTGCTTTATGTTACACAAGTTTTTTAATCGTTCATTTGCCATTCTTTCTTCTATAAATGCTATTCAAAGGATAAAGAAAGATGAAAATGGAATATGTTACGTAACGGGACTTAGACGCTATTTGTCAGTGCTGCTTGATTTAATCATCATCGTTTTATTTTTACAGTTTTGCGGTCAGGCCTTAAATCAACTCTTTATGAGCTCGGAGAGCAGTAAAATATTAGGCCAAATTGCTGCAAAATATCAAATGCAGGTGCCACTATCTGCAGAGGAAACAGCAATGCAGAGTAAACTAATAAAGTTACTAGTTCTAAATCAGATAGTTCAATTTATTATGCTTTTTAGTTATGTAGCATATATGTGGATAAGATTTGGCGCTACACCTGGAAAATTCTTACTTGGACTTAGAGTTGTGAATGCACAAACTTTTGAAAAATTGACTCTGAAACAAGCAACAAAGAGGTTTTTTTCCTTCATATTGTCAACTGCACCATTATTCTTGGGTTTCATATGGGCAAGTTTCGATAAACGCTGCCAAACTTGGCACGATAAGATTGCAAATACAGCAGTTGTCACAAACAAAAGTCTTAAGTGTGATAAAATGAACTAAATTCGTTTAAAATAAGAAAATTTTAATAGTTTTATTGATAAATTTGATCAAATGCTTAATTAATGATATACTAAAATAGTAGGTAAAAAATATGCCAAGTATTACTCATGATCAAAGTATGGATTCTATTATTGATGATAGCGATAGTATTGTACATAATGAAATAAAAGAATGCGTAATTGAGGCACTAGAACCATTTAAGAACGAATTAGAAGCTCAAAGTTTTGACCTTAATGGGCTAGGAACTTCTGACCTAGTTAAAGCATGGAAGAAGATAGAAGATTTTAAAGGTGCTGAGTTAAAGGATGCTTCTGACCTTGCTGATCTGATAAAAGGGCAAATTGCAGAATTTGATGAAGAAAAATTATGGAAAATATGTACCTTTAGCAAAATTTCCTATGGTGATGTGGATAGAAAATTAGAGAAAGGTAAATACAAAACTAAAAGGAAGTTTGAAGAAGAAGGTTATCAGATTATAAGATTTTACGATAATGAACTTATTGAAGATAAATATTGCTCAGATGTTGATTATAAATTAGAGCAACACGATGTTGGCTATGCTTTAACTGGTAAAAATTCATATAATCGAGATGCTGGTTATATTTTTATTAAAGATAACGAAGTAGATATAGCTTACCATGGCACTCGTGATTTAAATGATGTGAAGGAAGATCTGCGTGCTTCTTTAACTAAGTTGCCATTTTTGTCTGGAGATAATTATGTTCACTCTGGTTTTTACTCTCTATTCAAACGTTCTTGGCCCAGCGTACATAAAATATTACAAGGGCATGCTAATGATAAAGGATTAGCAATCAAAGATTTAAAAATCAATGTTACAGGCCATAGCATGGGAGGTGCTCTTGCTAGTATAACTGCTTTATGTCTTAATAAAACAGAAGGTGCTGAAGATGTTCATGTTGCAACTTTTGGCTCTCCAAGAGTGTTCTACAATGGTGCTGCTGAAGTTTACAATGAGTGTCTTGGACATAATACTATTAGAGTAGCTTGTCAATCAGATCCGGTACCATGTTTGCCACATGGTAATGCTGGTATGCACTATAAACATGTAGGTAAACCATTAAAATTAGAAACAGGTAAAACTCTGGAGTATTTAGAACTACACTATCATAAAATCGATACCTATTATAACCTTATTGAGAAAATAGAGCAGGAAAAATTTAAATCGGATAGCGAAGCATCTAAGTATCGTCATATTGCTTATATTTGTGGCCTATTTTACCATGCAGTTTTGTCATATGTTGATGTGGATGATAAGGAATTCTTTGAAGAAGTCAGAGAAGAAAATGAAGGCATTAAGCTTTCTGAGATACCAATTCAACGTGCTCCAAATTTAGAAGAGGAATTTAGACAAGGAAAACAAAAAGTAGCTCAGCTTACTAATGAAAAAATTCAACTAGAGGGAAGGTTAAATAGTATACAACAAAGTTTGGTTGGAAAAACTAAAGAGTTAGATGATGAAAAAGGAAAATTAACACAAAAACAACAGAAGACTAATCAACTCAATGATCAAGTAGATAAACTTACTGCAGAATTTAAAGGGACAAAAGATCAGCTTGCAGAAAACAAAGCAGAGTTGGATGAGCAAATTAGCAAAGTAACTAGGCTTAACGGTACTGTAGAAAAACTTGAAGAAACAAATACTGGATTAGAAAGAAAGAATAGTAATCTGACTAATCAACTGAAGAAGCTTGAGAAAGCAAAAACTAAGCTAGAAGAAAAGGTAGAATGTGCAGAAAAAGAGCTAAAGGATGCTAGAGCTCAATTCAGAGAGAGTGAGGGAGGGCTAAGGGAAGTAAAAGCTCAACTTGAACAGGAAAATAGTAATTTGTCTAGTCAAGCAAGGGAGCTTGAAAGGAAATGTGAGCAAACAGAAGTTCAACTTGTAGCATCAAAGCAAAAATTAGCTGAAGAAACTAGTAAAGTCATGCAACTTAGCAAAGAATCTAATGAAGCAAGAGCTCAGCTTGAAAAGAAGAAAAAAGAGATTGGAAGGCTAAAAGATCAAGTAGATCAAATGACTATACAAAACAATCAATTGGAAGGGCGGCTGGATGATGCAAAGCAAGGTCTAATTGATAAAACTGATGAAGTAACCCGATTAACACAGGTTGCTGATACGCTAAATGGTCGGGTAGCTCAATTGACTACACAAAATGATCAGTTGGAAGGGCAGCTGAATGATGCAAGACAATCGTTCGCTGATCAAATAATGCAACGCGAAAATGAAAATAACGACTTAAAGACAAAGCTGCAAGAAATTGAAAACAAAAGTGAAGTACTAGAGAAGAGTCTACAGAAGCAATTTGAAAGCAAGAATGAAGAGCTAAATGAAAAATTCTTGAAAGCAAAAATTTATAGTAAAAGGCAAGGTAATTATGCTTCTGTTTCTTTTGTATTATCTGGAGCATTTGCTGTTGGTACAAGTCTAACAATGGTTCATTTAGCAATGTGTGTTTCGCTTGCTGTAGCTGCATTAACTTTTCTTGCAGTAGGATGTTACTGTTCTTATAACGCAAATACCGCACTTAATAACGTTGAAATCGAAAATGGTAGTTATAGAATAGCTGCTTGAGTATTAATTTAAATATTCTTTATTGCTAGTTTTATATCATCACTTTAATTTGGTTGTGTTTTACTAAAAAAACTTTAGATTTATTTTATAATTGATACTCAAATATGATTTTGAATTTATTGCAGACAGGGCAAAAGGAAGGCTATAAAATTGCGTATACCAATGCTCGTATTATTGACCCGGAAACTAAACTTGATATAAAAGGTTCATTATTGACTGAAGGGGATAAAATTGTTGATTTTGGCAAATCATTATTTTCAACAAGTGGAGTTGATGAAACAATAGATTGTGAAGGGCTTGTTCTAATGCCAGGTCTTATTGACATTCACGTGCATTTTCGTGAACCAGGTCAAGAGCATAAAGAAACTATACATACAGGCAGCAAATCTGCAGCTGCAGGGGGCGTTACAACTGTAGTTTGCCAGCCAAACACTGTTCCAGCGATTGATAGTGTTGTCTTGGCTAAGTATTTGAAATATAGAGCATTTGAAACTTCGCATGTGAATGTTCAATTTTACGCTAAAATCACCACTTCGGAAGAAAAATTAACTGAAATGGCACTCTTAAAGGAAGAAGGTGCAGTTGGGTTCACCGATGATGGTATGCCAGTTATGAATCCAATGATTATGAGACAGGCACTGCTTTATTCAAGTATGCTTGGTGTTCCTATTGCTCAACACGCAGAGGATTTGAATCTATCTGCTGGTGGCGCAATTAACGAGGGTAAGATTTCTGAAGAATTGGGAGTAAAGGGAATCTTGAGTGCGTCAGAGTCGGTCATGGTAACTCGTGATATACTGCTAATGAAGGACATAGAAAATGTACACTATCATATTTTACATGTCTCTTCAAAAGATTCACTTGATGCTATTAAACGTGCAAAAGATTTGGGATTAAATGTTACATGTGAAGTAACTCCTCATCACTTTACTTTAACTGAAGATATAGTAAAACAACACGGAGCAATCGCAAAAATGAACCCGCCGCTTCGCACTGAAGAGGATCGTTTAGCTATGATTGAAGGTTTAAAGACAGGTGTGATTGATTGCATTGCAACCGATCATGCTCCGCATGATCTTAATTCTAAAGATCTGCCACTTGAAAATGCTGCATTTGGTATTGTTGGCCTTGAAACAATGCTGCCCCTTTCACTTGAACTATATCATAGTGGACAAATGGGTCTACTTGATGTGCTTGCAAAATTGACATATAAGCCTGCAGATATCATACATATGCCACGTGGCCGCATACAGAAAAACCTTGTAGCGGACTTAATTTTAGTTGATTTGGATCATGAATGGGAAATTAAAGTTGACAACTTTGCTAGTAAATCAAAGAATTCGCCTTTCGGTGGACGCAAAGTGAAAGGGCACGTAGTACGTACCGTTGTGTCTGGCAAAACTGTATATTTACAGAAGAGTTAGTTATTATACAATTGTGCTCTCAATTTCAATCAATTGTAAAGATTTAATATAAGTGGTAAAATATAGCCACTGAATAAAAAATATATGCTAATTAGTACGACATCGGAACTGGAAAATGCATGTAAAGAATTGATGGAAAAAGATCCAAAATTTATAGCAATTGACACGGAGTTCATTAGAAATAATTTAACCTACTACCCAAAATTATCGTTAATTCAAATTTCTTACGGAGAGAAGAGTTTTATTGTAGATTCATTAGTGCCAGAAATTGATTTATCATTCATTAAGAAAATGATGCTAAATCAGGGAATAATCAAAGTGTTTCATAGTTGCCGGCAGGATATAGAATCCTTACTCACTGTGTTTAAATGTGTTCCCACTCCTATTTTTGATACCCAAGTTGCTGCTATGTTTTGCCATTATTATCATGACTTTATTGGTTATTCAAAAGTAGTAGAGCAATATCAAGGAATAGCACTGGATAAAATTAAAGCTAAAAATTCAGACTGGTTAAGACGTCCATTGTCTGAGGATCAACTAGACTATGCAATAAACGACGTGGTATATCTATATGATCTATACCAAATATTGTGCAATAAACTTGAAGAAAGTAATAGGATGAGTTGGTTTCAAGAAGAGATGGAATTATTGGTTGATATAAATAAGTATTTGCATAGTCCAAAAGATGCATGGAGGAGGATTAAATTTAACTATGAAGCAAATCCGAGGCTAATGTTAGTTGTTAAAGCAGTGAGTGAGTGGCAAGAGACTTTAGCACAACGCTATAACATCAATCGTAATAAAGTAATTAATAATGCTGTAATAATTGGTCTTATTGAAAAAAATGTGGAGCGTATTGACGAGGTTTTAGATGATCTTGAGAGGAACACAAAAAATATAAAAGAGGAAGATTTATTAGAATTTATGAATATTTTCAATGAGAATGAGAAGGAGTTTGTGCAGCAAAATTATACTCTGTCAGATAATTATGATAAATCTGTATTTGATATACTCTCGATTATTTTAGAGAGCAAATGTAAGGAAAATAACATATCAAGAAAGTTAGTTTCATCAAAAGATGAGTTAGCTGGTTCAATATCTGGGCAGATAGATAAACTATTCAAGGGGTGGAGATATGATTTTTTCGGTAAGTCAGTTGAATCATTTTTGAACGCAGGCTCAAGGTTTGAGATTTTAATGGTAAAATCTGCTGATAGTACAGCTAAAATTCGGAGTAATCTCGTGAAAAATAACCGTATCACGTGCTGAGGTCTAACGAGTTTATTATGTCTTTCACTTGAGAAAAAACATTTGCGCTGCTATCGATTATGAAGTTACTCATTTGCCTTTTTTCTTCAATAGGTAGCTGAATACTAGACATTAGATCCAGCTTTTTTTTATCCATATTACGCTCACTAAGCCTTTGAGCTTGTACAGTGCTATCTGCATGGATAAAAACAATAAAATCGCAATATAAACGGAATCTCGTTTCCAGTAGGAGTGGAATGTCTAGGACTAGGAGTTTTCTGTCGTTTTCTTTCTCCTGAGCAATAAAAATTGCTAATTCACTCTGCACAGCAGAATGCACTAAAGATTGAAATTGCTTCCAATTTTCATCGTAGGCCAAAAAATATTTAGACAATACTGCTCTGTCTATTTCACCATTTACTATCACCCCAGGAAATTTTTCTTCTGCGTAACTTATTATGTTTTTGTTTACTTTATAAAGCTGGTGCACGACAGAGTCGGCATCAAACAAAGCGGCACCAAATTCTTTAAAGCAATTGGCTACAAAGCTCTTTCCAACTGCAATCCCACCTGTTAAACCTATGATCATATAGCAAATTTCTTATAAAACTATATTTATAGCATCTCCTATGCCTATTTAAAACTGAATGCATAGGTATAAAAAAGAAAAGCTATTATTTTTTTAGTAATTCAGTAAAATAGAGTGAAAGATTAAGAGGAAATTTTGAAAGATAAGATAAAAAAGATAGTGATTTCAGGGAAAAAAGTCTGGCCAATCGTCGAGGGCGGTAAAGGCATTGCAATCAGTGATGGAAGATCAAGTGGGGCATTTGCTGCAGCAGATGCTGTTGGTACGTTTTCTGGTGCAAATGCTAAACTTATTGATGACAATGGTGAGTTGGTGCCGCTGATTTATAGAGGTAAAACAAGAAATGAAAAGCATGAGGAATTAATTAAGTATAGTATTGAGGCTGGAGTTAGTCAAGCAAAAATAGCGAATGAAATATCAAAGGTCCGTGGAAGAATACATATGAATGTGCTTTGGGAAATGGGAGCAGCAGAACAAGTCCTTCATGGCATATTAGAAAAAGCAAAAGGCTTAGTTCATGGCATCACTTGCGGTGCTGGTATGCCTTACAGGCTTGGAGAAATTGCAGCTAAATATCAAGTTTATTACTACCCTATTATCTCATCGGCGCGCGCTTTTAAAGCGTTGTGGAAACGTGCTTACCAAAAAATATCTTCTTTTTTACTTGGTGGAGTAGTATATGAGGATCCGTGGCTTGCTGGTGGTCACAATGGACTCAGTAATAGTGAAGACCCAGAATTACCGCAGGCTCCATTTGAAAGAGTTGCAGAGCTTAGATCTTTCATGAATGAGGTCGGTCTTTCTGAAACGCCAATTGTTATGGCGGGGGGAGTGTGGAATTTGAAGGATTGGGAACATTGGTTTGATAATTCGCAAATCGGACCGATAGCTTTTCAGTTTGGCACTCGTCCACTTTTAACAAAAGAAAGTCCGATTTCTACGGAGTGGAAAAAGAAATTACTTACTTTAGAAGAAGGTGACATATTTTTAAACAAATTTAGTCCGACAGGATTTTACTCATCTGCAGTAAGAAATAGCTTCATACATGAGCTACAGGAACGAAATTCACGTCAAATAAAATTTTCAGAAAGTGCGAGTGGAGAGTTTAATAATGAATTTGCAATAGGTAGCAGAGGTAGAAAGATTTACCTCACTGCAAAAGACAAAGAGCTAGCAAATGCATGGATTAAAGCAGGGTATACAGAGGTAATGAAAACTCCAGATACAACTGTTATTTTTGTGACGCCAGGCAAATTTGCGGAAATAAGACAAGATCAAATTAATTGCATGGGATGTTTGAGCCATTGTCTGTTTAGCAATTGGAAAGATCATGGTGACCATTCAACAGGGCGAAAGCCAGATCCACGGAGTTTCTGTATACAAAAGACACTGCAAAACATTGTACATGACGGCAATGTTGAAAATGAACTCATGTTTTCTGGACACAATGTGTACAAATTTAAGCAAGACCCGTTTTATGAGAATAGCTATGTTCCAACAGTAAAGGAGCTGGTGGAAAGAATATTGACAGGTTTATGACTAACTTGACAAGAAGACATTATTCTATATAATTTATAGTAATAACTGTTTATTAATTTAATCTTAATTTGAGGAGAATATCTATGCGTGATAGTGTTTTAAAAAGGTATGCACTTGCCTATATCAAAAAGTCTGGCAGTAACGATAATGTTAGAGAGTTTTTACAGCATTGTAATGATACACGGAGTTTTACTTGGAATGAGCAAGAGTTCGACAGAATGTATGGAGAGTTTACACATAGCATTCCAACTCGTAGGCACAGTACAGGAAGTAATGATAGGAGTAGTAGGCAGCAATCTACAGGCCCTCAAGTCACGCACGTACATGTACACAATAATAGAGGCTTAGATTTTTGGGATTATTTTCTACTTCGTAGCCTGTTTAGTGGCAATACTGGTCATACTACAGTGATAAATAACCTTGGTTCCGGTAGCAGTAACCAGCCAAGCAGAGAAGATAAGAAAAAAGACGCAGAAGACAACAGGAAATTATTAGCTTTAGGGATAGTAGCTGTAGTTGCGTGTGTTGCTTTCCATGCTTTAATGTGTGTTTGGTACAACAGCAGCGAAAAAACGGCTAGAAAATCAGAAAAGGTAGATTACCTGGATAATAAACTTAAAATGTTCAGAAATATAGAATTTGCAGTTGGTGCAATTTCTTTAGCAGCTTTGATAGGTTGTGCTATTAACCCAGTCTTACCAGTTTGGGGTTTAGTCATCCTTGGCATTAATTCTCTTGTGTGTCTTGCTGGTGGTGTGGCTTTTCATATGAATCATGAGAAAGAGTCAGAAATTATTAAGAAAGCTGAAGAAGCGGTAGATGATTATCATAAACAAAAACCTGGGTATAGCTTTGGAGATTCTTCTCATCGTGAAACACCTCCTCCTTACTCTCCTCAAGATCCTAATACTGTTCCAAGTGCTCCTCCTCAAGGTGTATTTAATAATCCTTACTCGGAGCAATATGTTGGAGGTTATGGACAGCAAACTGCTTATTCTAAAATGTAAATTACTTACAAGGATACCGCTGCAAAACGCAGCGGTATAATGGTTTTCAGATCGTTTGTACGATAGGATATGTATTGATTTTTATTACTAGTGCAGATACGATAAAGCTTTAAACAGTACAAAATGGAGCAATTTGAGAGCTTTTACATAACTACGCCAATATATTACGTAAACGACAAGCCACACATCGGCCACGCATATACTTCCCTTATCTGTGATGTTGCAGCTAGATTTATGAAATTAGCTGAAAAGAACGTCAAATTTACTACTGGTACAGACGAACATGGGCAAAAAATTGAAAAGGCAGCTAAAGCGAAGGGAATAGAGCCAAAAGAATTTACAGATGAAATAAGTGTTACATTCAAAAAATTAGCTGAGCTAATGAACTTTGATTATGATGATTTTATTCGCACTACAGAAGAACGTCATGAAAAAGCAGTTATAGCTCTATGGAATAGGCTTGAAGAGAGAGGACAAATATATCTGGATTCTTACTCAGGTTGGTATTCAGTTCGTGACGAAGCGTTTTATCAGGAATCAGAGTTGATAGATGGCAGGGCACCAACAGGTGCTGAAGTTCAGTGGATAAAAGAAGAGAGCTACTTTTTTCGTTTGTCAAATTGGCAAAATAAATTGCTAGAGTTATATGAAAATCAGCCAAATTTTATCTTCCCTGAGAGCAGAAAAAATGAAGTGGTATCGTTTGTAAAATCAGGACTAACTGACCTTTCGATTTCTCGTACTAGTTTTAATTGGGGAATAAAAGTACCAGGAAATGACAAGCACGTAATTTATGTTTGGATAGATGCACTCACTAACTATCTCACGTCAATAGGATTTCCTAATATAGAAGATGAGGAATATAGGAAATTTTGGACAAACTCCTTTAACGTTCATGTAATCGGTAAAGATATATTGCGTTTTCATGCTGTATACTGGCCAGCTATTCTTCTTGCAGCAGATTTACCACTGCCAAAGCAAATAGCAGTTCATGGTTGGTGGCTAAACGAGGGAGAAAAAATATCCAAATCCCTTGGTAATGTTATAGATCCAATTGGTCTGGCAGAAGAGTTTGGTGTTGATCAACTACGCTACTTTCTCCTTCGGGAAGCAAATTTTGGTCAAGATGGTAATTTCAGTAAGAAAAACATGATCAGCCGCATAAACTCAGAGCTGGCAAACAATATAGGCAATTTAGTGCAAAGAACAATTTCATTTCTGCACAAGCAATGCTTTGGAGTTGTACCAGTGGTCGATCGCAATTTGCTTAAAGATGATGAGAGTTTACCAAATTGCAAAGCCATAATTGATCAAGTAATGGATCATCTATCAAAGTATGAATTTAACCAGATTATACTCCTGATTATCAATATCTCTTCCAAGGCCAATGCTTACATAGATAAAAGTGCACCCTGGACACTCAGTAAAACCGATAGAGAGCGCATGGATTTAGTAATCTACAAATTACTTGAATACATTAGAATGATTGGCATTTTGCTGCAGCCAATTGCTCCAAAGTCAGCAAAAATGATACTCGATCAGTTGCAAATTCCAAAAGAACAACGTGATTTAAAATCTCTGTGCAACGCATGTGTAAGCTTAGGCATTACACTGCCTAAACCTACGCCGATTTTTTTGAGGATCGATATTTAAAGAATCCTTAGTAAGCCGTTACAAGACTAGACTGAGTTGGCCGTTCTGTAGTTAGCCTTTTTAATTCAACATCATCAACACGGGTACCTGCTTGTCTTGATGTGTTTATGCAATTATCTACTTTAGGGTAAAATAAATTGTCAAGAGTACCACCATCTATAATTTCCTCTAGATCTTCTGATTTATGCAAATCCTTAACCCATTGAGGTTCAGACTGATCTTGAGGTATACCGAAATTCTTTTCAGCACTCTTCAAAGCATTGTTTAATGTTTATTCGTGTTCATTAGCTTTATTTCCCAACACAACCTGTGGTGTAGGTACATAGTGAGCGGATGATAAATTTACAGTAGAATTACCATTAGCTTGGCTAAGAGGTGTTTGCTGATCAGACAACTCAGCAGTAGGAACTGAAATACTTACGGGAGCTATAAATGCCGATGCTATAACTGGTGCTAGAGTTAATGCTATAGTTGATGTGCATATTGCTATATCTCTAAACCGCTTTACATCTTGAATTGCTTTACCTTTAACTTCCTTTGCTACTGCATGCAATTTTGGTTGATTACCTTCTTCTTTAAATAAATTGCTAAGAGCTTCAGAATCTAAAACTTCTTCTTGATTTCTTTTTTTACGCTCTTGATGCATTTTCTTAGCATCTTCATCAGAATTAATAATGTATTCTACCTTTTTATCTAGTTGTTTTTGCATTTTAGCTTTTTCTTTGGCATTTTGAGCATCTAGACAAGAAGAAGTAATTGTTAGCTCTTTGCACTGCAGCTGAAAGCGCAAAAACTAGAGCAGAAAATACAGCACCACCAATAATAAATGGAAGGCCAACACTTAACGCTGCAACTGGAGCTAAGAAACTAACATAAGGAGCTGCAGCAAACACTCCTGATGCTAACAAAATTGCTATAGCTAAAGTACTACCCCTTTTTTACAGTAAAGGTAGCAAAAAAAAAGCTACAAATCTATGTAGTATTTAAACTCGCTCCTACTGGGACCTAAACCTAATCCACTACAACATATCAGAAAACATTATCTCTATTTTTTCTGGTTACACACTGAATTTTTTCTCAGCATAATGATTATGAGATTGCTTTTTAGCTTGGTTTTACTCAACTAAAGCTAAGTTATTAGAAATTACCTGGTTTATTTGAGCGTTAGCAATATGAGTATCTTGTTGTTTACATTTAGTACAATACATAATAGATGCAGCTCCAATAGCAGCTCCAACACAAGCAGCTCCAGCAATTAAGGCAATTTGATTAAAGTCTTTGTTATAACCTTGGTTAAATCCTTCACTGTAGCCTTTTTTGTAGCTCTCCATATAACCATCTTCATAACTTTTTTGTTGTGCAAAAAACCCATAAGCGTATGTAAATAATGCTCCTCCTGCAGTGTAAAATATACCCTGTATTCCAGGTTTGATTATGTCTGGAACAAGCCTAACGCTATTCTTTATTTCTTGTACTATAGAAATTGTTGTTAAGTTCTTTATGTTAAAGTCATTGATATTCATTGCTCTTTTATAAAAAAATTAAGCTATATGCTTTATACCTTAACATTAATTTAGTTTTAAAGTAAATTAATATTTTAATATAAATTTTATTTTTTGTAGAGAATCTGCTTTTTCTTGTTTTATATGAACTTAGAAAATTTTTATTGATAAATGACTTTAGGTTTAAAATTGAGGAAGTGGTTGCTATATATATCAGCAAGTATGAGTTGAATTTATATTATGGACTTGAATAAATTTACAGAAAAAGCAAAAAGCTTAATTCAGAGTGCTCAAATGAAAGCATTGGGAGCCGGGCATCAGATTTTTATGCCTGAACATTTACTTAAAGTAATGCTTGAAGATGAATCGAGTTTAGTTCAGGACTTGATAGGTGCCTGTGGTGGAAATGTGCAGAATATTTCTAATGCTGTTGATAGTGCAATTAAAAAATTTCCAGTGATTGAAGGGCCAGGAAGTGGCGGCCTTCAGCTTTCAAGAGAGGTAGCAAAAGTTTTTGAGGATTCAATCGGTATTGCGAGGAGGAATAAAGATACATTTGTTACAGTTGAGCGGTTACTGCAGGGCCTTGCTGCACAAAAAGATGGTAAAATTTTAGCAGAAGGTGGTGTAACACCGCAAAAATTAAATTCAGTTATTGCAGAAATGAGAAAAGGTAGCAGTGCAGATTCGCCAAATAGTGAAGAAAAATTAAATGCGGCGAAGAAATATACAAAAGATATTACAGAGCTTGCGATGCAAGGTAAGCTTGATCCTGTAATTGGTCGTGATGAAGAAATCAGAAGAGCTATGCAGGTATCGCTTAGGCGAACAAAAAATAATCCCGTGCTGATAGGTGAACCTGGTGTTGGAAAAACTGCAATAGTTGAAGGTTTAGCAAACAGAATTGTTGCAAATGATGTACCACTTGGTTTGCGTGATGCAAAAGTTTTAGCTTTGGATCTTGGTGCGTTAATTGCTGGAACAAAATTCAGAGGAGAATTTGAAGAAAGGCTAAAAGCAGTGATCAATGATATTTCAAAAGCAGAGGGGAAAGTTATCTTATTTATAGATGAGCTTCATACTTTAGTTGGAGCAGGGGCAACAAGTGGTGCAATGGATGCTTCAAATCTACTGAAACCTGCTCTTGCACGCGGAGAAATTCGCTGTATAGGAGCTACAACTTTAGATGAGTATCGTCAGCATATAGAGAAAGACCCTGCGCTTGCGAGGCGTTTCCAGCCTGTGTTTATTTCTCAACCCACTGAAACTGATACTATTTCAATACTGAGGGGCTTGAAGGAAAGGTATGAGGTACATCATGGTATTAGGATTACAGATAGTGCAATAATCGCTGCTGCAACGCTTTCTAATAGATATATAACAGATAGATTTTTACCTGATAAAGCGATCGATTTAATTGATGAAGCAGCAAGTAGGGTTAGAATTGAAATGGACAGCAAGCCTGAGGTTGTTGATGAGCTTGAAAGAAAGATTATACAGCTGAAAATTGAGTCAGAGGCTTTGAAAAAAGAAAGTGATGAAAACTCTAGGCAACGTTTAAAAAAGATAAATGAGGAAATTGAGAGTCTAAATAGTAAATTTGCTGACTTAAGCAGTAAATGGCAGATGGAAAAGAATAAAATAGCTAAAATACAAGAAACTGCTGAAAAATTGGATAACGCGAGGAAAGAGCTAGAATTGGCTCAGCGCAATGGAAATTTAGGAAGGGCAGGGGAGTTGATGTATGGTGTGATTCCTCAACTTGAAAATGAGTTAAAAAATCAGGAAAAAGTTACTGATAGTTTCCTAAAGAAAGAAGTTACTGAGAGTGATATTGCAAATATTGTTTCGAAATGGACAGGCATTCCTGTTGATAGCATGATGCACAGTGAAAAAGAAAAACTTCTTAACATGGAGAATGAAATAGGGAAAAGAGTAATAGGACAGAAAGATGCAATTGAAGCGATAAGTAATGCAGTAAGGCGCTCCCGTTCTGGTGTTCAGGATACTAATCGACCTTTTGGTTCATTCTTATTTTTAGGTCCAACTGGAGTTGGGAAAACGGAGTTGGCAAAATCCCTTGCCGAATTTTTATTTGATGACCAAGGAGCACTTCTGCGCTTTGATATGTCAGAGTATATGGAAAAACACTCCGTTTCAAAACTGATTGGTGCACCTCCAGGGTATGTTGGCTATGAACAAGGTGGAAGATTAACTGAGGCAGTGAGGAGAAGACCATATCAGGTAATTCTGTTTGATGAGATAGAAAAGGCAAATCCAGATATATTTAATATATTACTGCAGATTTTGGATGAAGGTAGACTCACCGATAGCCATGGCAAATTAATTGATTTTCGCAATACCATACTGATTTTAACTTCTAACCTTGGCGCTGAGATGATGCTCAGAGGAACTGCTGAATCTGTAAAAGATGAGGTGATGAAAATAGTTAAGTTAGCGTTTCGTCCAGAATTTTTAAATAGACTGGATGAAATTATTATATTCCACGGTTTAACCAAAGATGACATTTATAAAATTATAGATGTTCAATTCTCTTATTTACAAAAGATGCTTGCTAAGCGTAAACTGAGTATTAGTTTATCGCAAGAAGCTAAGGAGCTAATAGCACAAACTGGCTATGACCCTGAATATGGAGCGAGGCCTCTGAAAAGGGTAATACAAGAATGCATTCAAAATAATCTAGCTAAGTTAGTTTTATCGGGGGAAGTAGTAGAAGGAGATGAGCTAATAGTGTATACTTCTGGTAACGAAATCTTAGTTAAAAAGATCTAGATTCGCTGTGTATTTTTGTTTTGAAAAATGTGTATAAATCATAATGTTAATGTTGAGTCTTTATTTAAGCTAGTTGATCAAGGGAATAAAAAAGAGAAAGAAAAAATTAAAGAGTTTATAAAATACTTTTATAATTTTGTTTATAATAGCGACCTAAAAGTCAACGATAAATTTCTTTTATACATTGCAGAAGGTGCATACAACTTCATTCTTAAAAAAGAAAAAGAAGAAAGTAAATTGGCAGTAAGTAATGTAAATGATATTTCAGGAATAGAAGGTAATTTCACTATAATTAAAATCACAAATGATGACATGCCCTTTTTAGTGGATTCTGTCATTTCCACTATTAAGTCACACGGTTTAACTATATGCTATTATAGTAACAGCATAATTAATATTCAAAGAAAAAATAGCCTAATAGATAAAATTCATCTTTTGGAAGAAAGTAATGGAATCAAAGAGTCAGTAATATATGTAATTATTAAAGGTATAAGTGATAATTTTGTTAATACATTAGAAGAATCTCTACGAAAGACGCTAAAAGCAGTTAACTGCGTTGTACAAGACTGGCAATTGATGCTCAAAAAGCTTCTTGAGCATCCGGCATTGGATGCTGGAGGCAGAGATTTTTTAGCTTGGTTGAAAAATAACAATTTTGTATTTTTAGGTTATCAAGAATACATTACTAATAAAGAAGGAAAGCTTGCTCTAAGTGGTAAGGAGAGCCTCGGGTTAATGAGAGCAAGTGAAGAGTACCAAAATTCATCAATTTTTTCTGAAAGCTTGAATTCTTTATACATACTAAGATCAGACCTAATCTCAATAGTTCATCGGCGTACCTATATGAATTGTATAGGAGTGAAAGAATTTAATGATCAGGGTGATGTAATAAGGGAACAGCATTTTTTTGGGCTATTTACTTCTATAGCAGAAGTGCAAGATATTCGAACTATTCCGGTAATAAAGGATAAGGTTACAACAATAGAAAAAAAGGCAGGATTTGTTCCTGGTGGCCATAACAATAAAGCTTTAATTTCCATTTTACAGGCATTTTCTTGTGACGAATTATTCCAATCAAATGAAGACGAGTTATTTGAAATTTGCACCTCGATTATGTCTCTTGCGATTAGACCAAGAGTCAAATTATTTTTGAGAAAGGTAGGGAACTTTATTAGTTGCATAGTATTGATACCGATGCGTTATGCTAGTGCAAGACTAATGTTTAAGATACGCGATATATTGAAAGATGAAACGAATGCAGAAAGTTCAGATATTTATAACAATCACATTATCAATGAATATGATTTGATGAAATTACACGTGGTGCTAAGAACCAAAAGCGCTAGCGTTTTTGATGATGAAGTTTTGCGTATCGAAAACAAGTTAAGAAACATTACAGAAAAGTGGGAAGATCGTTTTATAGACAATTTATATAATACTTTTAGCACTGTTGAGGATATATTTATCCGCTATTGCAAGGCATTTCCGATAAGTTATCAAGAGAATTTTGAACCTCATGATGCGTATTATGATATGAAAAAATTGGAGATAGTGAGAAAGAAAAAAGTCAGTGAAGTTGATTTGAGGCTTACTCGTGACAATCTCAACTATCAATTGAAGGTTTACACTCCAAATAGCGGTGGTCTTGAATTGTCAAAGATATTAAAGGTTACTAAGAATTTAGGGGCTAAGATTCTATCTCATAATGGTTATTATATAGAAATCAACGATGGAATATGGATACATCATTTTGTGTTGTCAAGAGTTGATGAATTAATAGACAACATTACTTTAAAAGAGCAGTTTGAGGTAACACTTGTAAAAGTGTTCAGCAAGGAAATAAAAAATGACTATTTTAACAGCTTGATCATTATTGCTGGGCTCGAGTGGAAGGAAGTGCTTCTGATTAGAGCGCTAAGCGCCTACCTAAAGCAGACATCATTTAGCTATAACCCAGAATATATCCAGAAAGTAGTATCAGAGTATCCAAAAATAATGAAACATCTAATACAGCTGTTTCATTCAAGATTTAATCCAAGTATAGGTGTTGATAGAGCGGAAACTACTGATATTTTTAGAGAAAAAATTGAAGAACTACTAAAAGAGATCAGTAATGTTTCACATGATTACGTTTTACGTTCGATATTTAACTTGATAATGGCAATTTTAAGGACCAGTTATTATCAAGATGACAAGCCATACTTATCTATAAAATTTGATTCAAGTAAAATAAATGGGTTACCTGATCCTCGCCCGTATCGTGAATTATATGTCTATTCGAACCTTTTTGAGGGAATACATCTAAGAGGAGGGAAGTTGGCTCGTGGTGGTTTGAGATGGTCGGATAGAACGGAAGATTTTCGCACTGAAGTTTTGGGACTCATGAAAGCCCAGATGACAAAAAATGCGGTCATTGTACCTGTTGGCGCAAAGGGTGGGTTTGTAATAAAGCAAGTTTATAAAGACAAAAACATTTTAAGGGAGAAAGGTGTTGAATGCTATAAGAATTTCATCAGAGGAATGCTTGATATTACTGATAATGTAGTTGATGGCAAAATAACTCCACCAGAAAATGTGATTAGGTATGACGAAGATGATCCATATTTGGTAGTTGCAGCAGATAAAGGCACTGCTTCATTTTCTGATTATGCAAACGAAATATCCTCTGAATGTAACTTTTGGCTCGAAGATGCATTTGCATCTGGTGGATCAGCAGGTTATGACCACAAAAAGATGGGTATTACAGCAAGAGGTGCATGGATTGCAGCACAACGCCATTTTTGGAGAATGAATAAGGATATTTACCAGGATACAACTGTTATTGGAATTGGAGATATGGCTGGCGATCTATTTGGGAACGGCATGCTGCTTTCAAGAAATATGAGTTTAATTGGAGCATTTAATCATATGCATATTTTTGTTGATCCAAATCCTGATGCGGAAAAGAGTTTCGTGGAGCGTAAACGGCTCTTTGAATTACCGTTTTCCACTTGGATGGATTACAATAGAGATTTGATTTCTCATGGTGGCGGGGTATTTGAACGTAGTAGCAAACAAGTAGAAATTTCTCAAGAAATGAAAAAGTGCTTTGATATAACGGAAGATACATTATCTCCAAATGATTTGATTCGATATTTGCTCAAGGCAAAAGTGGATTTCATATGGAATGGAGGAATTGGCACCTTTGTTAAGGCAAAAAGTGAAAGCCATGGCATGGTTGGCGATAAAGCAAATGATGAATTAAGAGTAAACGGTCATGATATTAGAGCTTCTATGTTTATAGAGGGTGGCAACCTTGGTTGCACGCAGCTTGGAAGGGTAGAATACGCTAAAATAGGTGGGTATATCAATGCAGATTTTATTGATAATTCAGCAGGAGTAATATGTTCTGATCTTGAAGTTAACATCAAGATTGCTTTTGTTGCAATTATGAAAGAAGGGGGAATTTCCTTGGAAAAAAGGAATGAAATACTGGCTAGCATGATAGATGAAGTTGCATCTAAGGTACTTGAAAACCATAACAGGATTGAAACAAAAGCATTGCTTCTTGAGTGCTTGCAAGCTAAAGAAAAGTTGGAGCAGCACCATAAATTATTACTCAGTTTAGAGAAATTTGGGCTGCTAAACCGAGATGTAGAATTTCTTCCAGCTGAAGAAGAGGTAGCAAGAATGTTAACTGATGGAGAAGGTTTCTGTTCTCCTCAGCTTTCTGTTCTGATGTCTTATGCAAGAACAGCAATAAAAAATGAAGTTATACACTCTGAGCTACCTGAAAAAGATTTTTTGTGCCGTGATTACTTACTAAATTACTTTCCACAAAGGATGGTAACAGAGTTCAAGGATTCCATATTGAAACACCAACTTTGTAGGGAAATTATTTCTACTTGCATTACAAACGATGTAGTAAATAGGATGGGCTGTATATTTATTAATAATTTGGTTGAGAGTACTGGAATTAAAGTACATGAAGCAGTTAACATATATATCGTTGTTAATCACCTATATAATTTAAGTAGCCTTTGGCAGAAAATTGATGAATTGGATGGAAAAATTGATGTTGATTCATATTTGCAAGTAGTGAGAAGTGTGCAAAAATTTATTGGTAGGGTATCATTTTGGTTAGTAAAAAATCTTGGTAAGCTTAATCTTGTAGAACTAGATGGTGTTACAAAATTTAGGGGTGCAATTGAAACTTTAGGCCATGATATTTTAGATGAGCACCTATTAGAGGTCTATAATCATGGATTAGCTTCTTTGTTAGAGCTTAACATAAATAAAGATCTAGCAAAAAGGGTTGCTGATCTACGTATTCTTATTTATGCGCTGGACGTTATATCTGTTGCTGAGCAGACATCTTTGTCCATCCTTGAGGCTGGTAGAATATACTTTGAATTAAAGTCGCTGCTAAGATTTGATATGATTAGAACAGTTGCTGGCAAGATGAAAAGCCATTCTTCCTATTGGGATCGCAGCTTAATTAATGATTTATTAGATGATTTAAGCAATTATCAACATAAGCTAGCTGTTAAAGTTATAAAAGCTACTGATAATCATGTAGACAAGGTTCAAACTTGGGCTATTAATGATAAGGATTATATAGAGCGCTACAATAGCTTTTTAGATGAGATGGTCGCTTATAAACTTGATTTAAGTAAATTAATACTCATAATCAGAAGAGTTAAAATACTTGCTTCATAGGAAAAATGTTTAATATAGGTCTGTCAGAAGTTTTAGTTGTAGCTTTAGTGAGTATAATTGTTCTTGATAAAAGTAAAGTACCTGTATTTCTTAATCTTATTAAAAATATATATAGGTATTTCTGGGTTGTAAAATCAAGAGTTAGGAAATTGTTGAAGGATACCGGAATTAAAGAATTATATGAAGAGCATAACGTTGAAAAAGTCAATTACATAATTGGTGAAGATGGCAAGCTTTATCCTGCTTATAATGTAGATAATACAAAAGATGACAGCAAAGATCCTAGTAGTAGATGATATACCTTCTAATGTTAAACTTTTAGAAGCTCAGCTAAAAGCAGAGTACTATACAGTTATAGTAGCTCATGATGGCGAGGAGGCGATAGATTTAGTAAAGAAACAGCAGCCAGATATTATCTTACTTGATGTCATGATGCCAAAAATGAGTGGTTTTGAGGTTTGTAAGCAGCTAAAGAATGATCCCTTAACGACTTATATTCCAATAATTATGGTAACTGCGCTGCATGACACTCATGATAGAGTGCAAGGAATTAATGCTGGTGCGGATGACTTTCTAACTAAGCCGATAGATGAAACTGCTTTATCTGCAAGAATTAAGTCTCTTGTGCGCTTAAAGATGATAATAGACGAGTTGTGCTTGAGAGGAGAAACTAATGCTGAGATTGGTGGGGTAGCAGAAAGCAGTATTATGGATTATTCTAATCAGATTTTTGATGCTAACATACTTGTTGTAGATGAGGACACTTTTCAAGCAAAGCAGATAAATAATGTTCTAAAGCAACGCTTCAGATCAATTAAAATACTGCACGATCCAAAAGAAGCATTGAAGGTTGGTATTAAGGATAATTACGACTTGATTATTTCTGACATGCAATTTTCAAAAACTGATGGCCTACGTTTGTGTTCTAAGTTTCGTAGTAAAGTAGAAACACGTTATACACCAATTCTGATCCTTTCTGAAGATTATGATAAAAGCAATTTAGTAAAGGCACTTGATGTAGGTGCTAATGATTATTTAACAGTACCTTTAGATGAGAGTGAATTAATAGCTAGGGTTAATTCGCAAGTGAAACGCAAAAGATATCAAGATGCCTTGAGAATGAATTTATTTAATAATGTGGAGATGTCTATAAAGGATCCATTAACTAACTGTTATAATAGAAGATATTTTGATGCACACTTAAGAAATATTGTTAAGGATTCTGTGGAAAAAGATAGAAGTTTATCCCTTATGATACTTGATATAGATTATTTTAAGATGGTGAATGATAACTTTGGGCATAATGCTGGAGATGAATTTTTAAAGGAAATACAGAAAAGAATTTCTGAAAATATCAGAGTGACAGATTTGCTGGCTAGGTTTGGTGGTGAGGAATTTGTTGTTGTAATGCCAGATACCAGTGTATCAGATGCGTATACTATTGCAGAGAGAATACGAAAAATTATTGCCAAAGAACCTATACTTGTGGGTAAAAATACAACCCATAATGTAACTGTGAGCATTGGAGTTTCAGCAATGCAAAGATCTGACCTTGATGATGTTAAAAAATTTATAGTACGTGCTGACAAATATTTATATAAAGCAAAAAACAGTGGTAGAAATAGAGTGATTACTGGTTGAAGTTCTTTCAAATAGGTAGTAACTAAGATTCAAATGATAGCATAAAATTTCTCAACTCCGGAAATTTCGCATTTAACTGTAGAAATAGATATTTATTTAAAAAATACCCTGTAATTTTTAGCCCTAGTCTGAATTCTTGATATGAGTAGCTATTTTGTAGGTTGTTATTGTATACATCATGCAACATCTGTGGAAAAGGTAGTAATTTATCTGCATAACAGTCACCTACTTTTTTTGACACTGCTCTACCAGTTTTTGGAGAAATAAACTGTAGATTTTCTTTCACACCTGTTACAGCACATTTTGATAGGTCTAACTTAAATCCAAGTTGCGTAAGAAGCAGAAGCTCTAAGTTAAGGTAATAACTTTGCCAAAATTGGCTATTGTGTTTTATTACATCGATGAAGTGTTTAAAATTATCATACAACTTGGTACAGGATTCACTTTCTGGAAGCACTTTTTCTAATATAGACGAGAAAGAAACAATAGCAATGCTTTTTAACCTATCTTGAAAGAAATGATGAAGTGGAGATTCAATCAATTCGCACTTTAAAAAACCTAGATTTTCAGGTAATTTAGCACTCCATTCTGCATGTAATAGATTGCTTATTTGAAACTTATAATTACTATTATTTGTTAACCTAGTTAATCCTCTGCACTTTCCATGATTTTTTGTAAATAGAGAAAGAATTAAATTTTTATCACCGTATTTTTTAGCAGCTATAATAACACCTTCATCTTTCCATCTCATTTAGAGTATATTAACCGTATGATATTATAGAGATAATAAAATTAGTGTAGCAAATTTGGGTTTAAGTCAACTGAAATATATTGACTTTATGTGCAATATTAGCTTTAAACCAGTAAAACAAGCTGCTCAACATATGCGCCCTCTCTATTTTAATTATATTCTTCTTTTATCTCTATGTTGTTTTTTGCTTTTTTCAATGAAAGCCCAACCGGATGATTCGTCAGTTATTCCTATACCACAAAGAAAAAAAGAATTAGTTGAAGTAGTACAACCGAGGCAAATTATTGAAATACAGGAAATTGATGAGGGTATTCCAATTCCCAAAAGAAAAAAGGGTGTAGAAAGAAAACTAAGAGAAGACATCAAAGAGGTGAAAAATGAAATAAGAGATAAGAAAAATATTGAGAACAAAGATGATGAATTGGCTGTAACAGAAATTATTAATTCTATAAGGGATAAACTGACAGAGTGTTGGAGCATTCCTGAGGGCATAGTTTATAAAGAAAATTTTAGTATAAAAATTAACTTATTATTATCCAGTAAAGGCGAGATCGTTGTAGCCAACGTAGCAGATAGTAGTTCTTATCAAAATAATCCTCTTTTTAGATCAGCAGCAGATAATGCAATGCGTGCAGTGTATAAATGTAGCCCGTTAATTGGCTTACCTGCTGAGCATCATCACATTTGGCGCGAAGTCACGTTAGATTTTATTCTAAATAGGTGAATTTACGTTACCTAAATTAGTTACTTGTGATGAAAAATAGATCAGCAAATTTTCAATCAACAACAGCTAAAGACCTTTCTGCAACGTTGATTTCTCTTATATCTGTAACTTCGTCATTCTGATTAAACGAAATTTGCAGAGACTTACTACTGTACTTCCTTTTTCCCAAGAAGTTAGCTTGTTTAATTTTATATGAGACATAGTACCAAACATTTTCGTCGAACTTTGATACTAATGTTGGCAATCCTAAAGTATGAACCACTTTTTCTCTATCATCACCTACTTTTATTTTGCTCCACAGTTCAACATTAATGCCAGGAACTCCGTGATTATAGATAGTGTGCATGCAGCCTACTGAAAACAGCAAAACAGAAAATATTAATACTCGCATTTTGTCAATTAGTTATTTGAAATCATAATACACTGATAAACTATCTGTCGTCAAATTTCAAAAAAGTTAAATTGACTGATTCTCAATATCATTTAATATAATATTTACTTCAAAATAATTAGGTACCTTATGTCATTGCTAGAAGCAGATCCAATATACAAGCCTTTTAATTATCCTTGGGCATATGATGCATGGTTGCAGCAACAAAGGATACACTGGATACCTGAAGAAGTTCCGCTTGCTGATGATGTGAAAGATTGGAAAACTAAACTTTCTAATGTAGAGAAAAATTTATTGACCCAGATTTTTAGGTTTTTTACTCAAGCAGATATTGAAGTAAATAATTGCTATATGAGGCATTATTCAAATATATTTAAGCCAACAGAAATATGTATGATGCTTGCAAGCTTTTCCAATATGGAGACTATACACATTGCAGCCTATTCATACCTTCTAGATACGATTGGTATGCCAGAAAGTGAATATCAAGCATTCTTAAAATATGATGCTATGAGAAAGAAGTATGAATACATGTTAGAATTTGAGGAAAGTAAAAAGCACGATAAAAAACATGTTGCTAAAACTTTAGCAGTATTTGGTGCCTTCACTGAAGGATTGCAGTTATTTGCATCATTTGCAATTTTGCTCAATTTTCAACGGTTTGGAAAAATGAAAGGTATGGGGCAAATAATTGCTTGGTCAGCACGTGACGAAACCTTGCACACCAATTCAATTATCAATTTGTTCAATACGTTTATTAAAGAGAATAATGAAATTTGGAATGACGAGTTCAAAGAAGAATTATATTCTGCATGTCGCACTATTGTTGAACTTGAAGATGAATTTATAAGTCTTGCTTTTGATTTAGGAGATGTTGAAGGGCTATCTGCAGAGGAAGTGCGCAATTATATACGTTACATAGCAAACAGAAGGTTAACGCAATTAGGTCTTAAATCTATATATAATGTTAAAGATAACCCTATTCCGTGGCTTGATGAAATACTAAATGGCGTGGAACATACAAATTTCTTTGAAAATAGAGTAACAGAGTATAGCCGCGCAGCAACTCAAGGCACTTGGGAGGAAGCTTTTGCTAAAAACGATACAAAAAGTGAAGAGCAGTAACTTCAACCTTTTTTATCATTTCAACGGAAGCTTGCGCTCAACTGACTTCTCTCGCGCTTTTATTTGCTTCCTAGAGCTCATTTGTGCCTTTATATGATTGCTGTTTAAGTTAATTATATGAAAGAGCTACAGCGGCGGTTCAAACTCCTTTTCAACAGATTTAAAGAGAGAATGATCAAAATTGGTGTCGACACTTTGATATTTGATGAGTTTGAAAAGATTCATACTGAAACTGAATTTACCGGTGATATAGCTGATGTGCTCAGTGAATTTATCATGTGGTTTCCTGAAAGAAATCGTCTTGGAATACCTTATCCTGACGATATGTATAATTATGCAGTTTTAAAGAAGGGCGCTGTAAATACTCGAGCAAAAGCCCCTTTTTCTTGCTTGAGTGTTTGTGATCTTTAGTTAAGTTCTTGACTTTATTATTTAAATATATCGTAATTAAAGTATATTATTTATAGGAGAGTTTGATATGCCAAAGTATGAAGAGTTAAATGAAACACAAAAAGGATTATATGATGAGTTGAAAGATCCAGTAAGCGAAGATGTTGATATTAGTACTGTTATTGCAAAATTTAGCGAAAATGATTTCCTGCCTGTTCTTACAACAATTGATGATAAAGGTTATATACTGCTTAACACTTTCGAAGTAGTTGGTGTAGATAAATTTAAAGCAGTTTTGAGTGAAGCGCAAAAGCAGGGTCTTCTTGAAGAAGTTGTAAATGGAAAGATTTTATCTTCTAATGATCAAGATGAGGTGAAATCTATCTTGGTTTTTGTAATAGGCATGACGAAGAGTTGTAGGACTCTTCTTGTCATAGAAATACATCCAGTAGCCAGCGGCTGGCATCACTGCCATTAAGTTAAGGAAAAGTGATGAACTGTATTATAAAATCAGGTAAGATCCACAAATTAAAAGAAGTAATGACATGAGTAAAAAAAAGAATAATCATGTTTATAAAAAATAAATTGATGAGTTTAAACTTTATAAACGCACACAGAGCATCCTCAAAAGACTTCTCACGAAAAAGAAAGCTGCCCTTCGTTAATGTATTTCTCCTGATTTTTAGAAAGAGTGTAAAGTCATTACAAGTGATGCTTAATGAGTTTGTTCTGCATACAAGAAAAGATTATACAATTACGGCAAGTGCATTTACTCAAGCAAGAAAGAAGCTAAAGCATACTGCGTTTTCAGAGTTAAATGATGATATAGTTTCCCTATACTACCAAGATCAGGAATTTAAAACCCACCATGGCTTCAGAGTACTTGCATTTGATGCTTCAATACTGATTCTGCCAAAGAGCGACAAAATAATAGGTGAGTTTGGCTCAAGAGCAGTATGGAATGGAATCCAGAGATTTGAAGACTATACAAGTGCAACCTTTGAAGTTTGCTACGATGTGCTAAATAATATTGCAATAAAATCTGTGCTAAGTAGAGGTGACAGCTATGAGGTTGATTTAGCAATCGGTATGCTTGAATCCATAAAATCAGACGATTTGTTAATCTGTGATAGAGGATACGTATCTTATCGATTTCTTGCTGAGCTTACAGGAAGGAAAATCAATTATATAATTCGCTGTTCAAGTTCGTCTTTCAATGAAATAAACGCTATGTTTAAGCCGGAAAGCCCATCTAGTACGGTGGTAGTGTCTACCGCACCTATTAAAGTAGCAAGACAGCTACGAAAGCTAGGATTACCTGATGAGATGAAATTCAGGTTAGTCAAAATAATACTTTCTTCTGGCGAAGTTGAAGTGTTAGTAACATCTCTGTTAGATGAGAAACGTTTTACAGTTGAAGAGTTTGAGAGATTATATTACTTGCGCTGGGGAGTAGAAACATTTTTTTCTAGGCTGAAGGGAAGATTAAATTTAGAGAATTTCACAGGAAAAAGTATTGAAACTATCAAGCAGGATTTTTGGTCAACTATCTTCATCAGTAATCTAGAAAGTATCATGATAGAAGATGATGAAGAGACATTGAGCGCACAGAATAGTAAACTAAAAAAAAGCATCAATAAATCTGTCTCATTTAATGCGATTAAAAACTTAGCCTTTGATATTTTTTCTACAGAGTCAGACATAGACTGCATTATGGATCGACTATCACAGTTATTTTTGATGAACACTTTAGTGGTGAGAAAAGGGAGAAGAGTTGATCGTCATAAGATATCTGATATTCGTTCACTCAACTACCAGAAAAGAGCTAGAAAACATGTGTTTTAAATTCAAGATATCTTTTCAGTATCATTGCATTAGTACATTTTTTGCAAAATAACCTGCAATTATTACTTTTTTAAATAACTTGCACTTTTCAGACTCCCTTTTCTTAAAAATTCACCCTAGTATTTACCATAATTATCAATCACTTCAAATTTTTTGTCCAATCTTAACTTCTCTTTCCCTTAACTTAATGGCAGTGCGGCTGGCATACCCTCTCTATTCCTAATAATGTCTTGCAATACTATACTTAGTATTAACTTCTGTGTCATTTCTCCCGAGCACCAGCAAAAGCCAATGCTCCTATATACTTATCCTGACATAATCTGTCGATATAATTCTTTATTGAAAATTTTGGAAGACAAAAGAAGCCTCACAATTAGCTTAAAATCCGAGTATATCGGATTCGAGAAGTGGGCTTGATGAATCAAACTGAATATTGGGGTTATCACATCTTGCTTTGCATCGTGCCTCTAGCTCCGATAGACTTACTTCTGGATACTTTCCAAGAGATGGATCAAATTTTGAATGACCTATCCTACTTTCAAGAAAAGTTTTTGTACAAAGACCTTTGCATGAATTATCAACTTCCCTATGCTCCCAACGCACTCCTCTCATAATATCTGGCATAACATACTCCTTAATTAAAAAACTAACATAATATTAACATATTAGCATTAATATTATGTTAATAATAGTATAACTATTTCGCTTTCTTTATTGAAAATTTCATGGAAATGTTGTATAATTGTGCAGTAGTAGAACTTGGTAAAACTTATGGCAAACGCTAATTTAGCTTTCAGTAAAGAAACTTTACAGCATCTTGCTGAATTATCTGAACTTACTAAGCAACCTGCTCAAGCATTAGCAGAAAAACTACTTAAAGAAGCAATCAAGCTTGAAATTGAAGACTTTTTAGTGTCTAAAATTTCTGATGAGCGTGATGTTGAAGGTGCAGAAACAGTCGATTTTGAAGATATTAAGTGGGATTAGAGCATTATAAAGTTAAGTCTCTCAAAAGTGTTGTTGAAAGAGATTTACCAAACCTTCAAAAAACAATAAGGCTAAGAATCCAAAAGGCTATAAAAGAACGTCTTACAGTTGACCCAATAAACCTCGGTGAACCATTACATCATAACCTAAAAGGACATAGAAGACTAAGAGTTGGTGAATATCGTATAATTTATAGAGTAAATCAATTAGAACAAATAGTAACTATCACAGAGATAGGACATAGATGTGATATTTATAAAAAATAAATATAAACATTAAATATATATTATACAGCCCTTCTTCCTGATCCATTCTTCACCTTAGGCGGCTTTGCTCAGCTCAAAAATAACCATTTTTTTGGGTACCCCCCACTATAAGTTATATTATATTATATTATATATAATATAATATAACTCATTGGGAGAGGCGACGAAAACAAGATATTGAGTTTGAGGAGCCTCCGGTTTTAGGTGAAGAATGGATCAGGAAGAAGGGCTCAGGGTCGATGAGGACGTAAGGCCAATATTTGATTATCTCAAAGACTACAGACAATACATCGATAAACGGCTAGCAAATCCCGACGAAATAGAGGGAATAACAACAGGAATAAAGGAGCTTGACAAAATAACTGGTGGCTTCAAGGAAGGAGAGCTCTCTGTGCTTGCAGCACGCACTTCAATTGGTAAGACCTCAATAGCATTATACATGGCTCTAGAGGCCGCAAAGCTCTTAAATGACCACGAGTATGTCTGCCTCTTCTCGCTTGAAATGTCAGCCAATCAACTCATCAACAGAATAATCAGCATCAAAGTCAATGAGACAGTCAACACTATCATTAAAAACAAGAATATGGAGCTTCTGTACCAAGGATTAAGTGAGCTCGCTTTCTTAAATCTCCTTGTCGATAGTTCAGGAAGTATGGATTTAAATGTTCTCAGAAAAAAGATCGCATCAATCTGCAAAAAACACAGCATAAAATGCATATATATCGATTATTTGCAGCTACTCAGAGGATCAGGAAAAACGGAAAACAGAACTCTTGAGGTAACAGAGATCAGCAGAACGTTAAAGAATATTGCCAAAGACTTTGAAGTTCCCGTTGTAGCATTATCACAAATTAGTCGCAGAGTAGAAGAAAGACAAAACAAAAGACCGCAATTAGCAGACCTGCGAGAGTCAGGGAGCATCGAACAGGACGCTGACATAGTTTTACTACTCTACAGAGACAGCTACTATAAAATAGGCTCTAATAACGAACTGGAGATAAACGTTGCAAAGAATAGAAGTGGCTCAACCGGCAAAGTCACCGTGCCTTACCAAGTTAACACTGGGAGGATATTACAATAGATCTGAAAGTTTTGTTTGCTTATAAACAACACTTCTGTGCTTTATTGAAACAATAATTACTTTGTATTCTATAACGTTCACACGATAGACAATGCGGTAATCATCAACTCTTACTCTTCTGTGTCCTTTAAAGTTACCATATAACGGCTTACCGAATTTCATTGGTTCAATTGCAAGTCGCTCTTCTATGGCTTTTATGATACTTGATCTTATTTCTTTTGAGATGCGTGGAAGATCTTTCTTAAGAATATTTTTTGAATAGATAATATCGTATTTAAGCTTATGCTCCATCTTTTAGAACTGTATTCCAGTCTATGTCCTTACTTCTAATCATCTCCATATCTGGGGTATCACACTCATCAACAATTTGAGATAGTGCAATATCTTCTACTTCGTCGATCGCCCTTCTGATTAACTTTTCTGCTAATTCTTGAACAGGTTTCTTAGTGGCTTTAGCTAAATCAGCAAGACAACCTGAGGTTTCGTGACTGAAAGTTACATTAATCCTTGAATCTGCCATAAGTTTTACCAAAGTTTATCAGTAATTATACAATATTTTCCTGAAATTTTCAATAAAGGATTTGTAAATCAAACAAAAAAAAGGTATATGCTTTACATAGCATAAAAAACATCATATTATACCACTTCTAGCAGAAATCAAGCTTAAAATTTAAGAGGAATTTATGTAAAGGGCATTTCTGCCCTTTACACTCATTTGATTTTTTAGTAAACTGCAAGCGCCAACTTTTCAGTACTAAATACCATGAGGCATAAAAACACCGTCAGATATCAAAACAAAGTGTACAAAAACGAAAAAAAGAGTCAAGAAAAAAAAAGCTTGACTTCACATTATCGTGTTCATCACAACTTCAGCATACGAGGAAGCCTTCATATAATTAACTTAAACAGCAAGCATGTGCAGGCGCAAATGAGCTCTAGGAAGCAAATAAAAGCGCGAGAGAAGTCAATTGAGCGCAAACTTCCGACCAAAACTTTCGACACGCACCTTACTGGGAGTGAACTACTACAAGTTTTAAAAAATAAGGAAGTAAGATGGTTTAAAAATGGCACTTCTGTTCCAGAAGAACATAGAACCTATCTTTCGGAACCTTTCAATTCGCACAAAGCAAAGAGAATCTATGCAAGTAGAGAGCAGAAAGCGGCGGAAAAATACTTTGTGAAAGTGGATAGATTTCTTCCTTCTACTTAATTACGTTCTACTCGTGACGTTTGAGAAACTTGTTGGTGTGTATCAGCTTCATTTAGCTCATTACTAGGCTTTGACATTTCATATGTAATACCACCAGCAATAAGTCCAGTGAGTACAGCAGCAGCCACAGCTATGCCAATTAAAGCCAGCATTGGTAATACAACACTAGCAGCAAAAAGTTCCACCACTAACTGTTAATCCAGCTATAACACCACAAATAGCACCAGCAACAATTGCTTTACCAACTGGCTTACTTTCAACTATGACTTGTAGCTGTATTAATTTTATCTACGTTAGACTGATCCTTTTCACTTTTAATTTTCTTCTCAATTTCCGCGATTTCTTTTAGTAAACGTATACACGTACTTTGATTTCCTTGATCAGAGACATTGTCATTTTGTTTCATTAAAGTAGATATAATGTTTTTACGATCATCTATGGATATAACTTTCCAAAATTCTGTTATTTCCTCAATTAAACTTAAAACGTTTGATGGAAACTGGCGATTAGAATTTGTAATACATTCAATCAGTGAAAAGGTACCAGCCTCTACAACTTGATGAAAACGGTGCATTGCCTAATTAATTACTTGCAATCTAGATCCCAGTGGGCTTTATTGCATCACTCTTCGGATAATAGGTAACGTGGAATGAAGCTATCTCAAATTTAGCCATGCCTATATCAGTAATTTTGTTAAGCAAATAACACTTGAGCTCTCTCACGATTAACCTCAGATTTGTTTCTAAAACTAAACCAAAATGTTTGCTTCAGTCGCGAGAAAAAACTTTCTATATAAGATCTCTTCCCATAATTTATCTCTTTTTTCCACCTCTTCATACCATCTTCATCATATGACTTTATGAGCTTGATTGTAGAATTTCTCTCATCCATATAATCCAACTTTGGATGCTCTACTGCATTATTTTGCGGAGGAATCCTTGTCTTTATGTCAAGCTCATCGCACAGTTTGTATAACTTCTTTCGATCTGTCTGCATATAGTGTGCTTATATTATATTTAACATCAATCCTTGCAATAAGATCACATGCTCCATAGTGGTCAGAATAAACTCCGCCACTGTATTTTGCTGCTATAACTTTTTTGCTACCTATCTCTAGCATTACATCTTGTTTGCTCATAGCGGCGATACTTTCTATCTGTACCATTTGCCTTGCTATGACCTGGAATATTATTGTACTATCTATGGCAATCTCAATATCTTCTGTATTATTTTTATCATGTCTTCAATTTTGATGTTAAGTTTTTTAAGCCTTCTTGAGGCCTGTAATAACTTGCAAGTTTTGCTCAAGGTACCCTGCTATAAATCCCGCTGTTTGTCTCAGACCTATTCTAAATAAATAAGTTATTATGTGAACCAGAATCACGAACTTATCGCTATAAATATAGTTGCCAACAGCCATTTTTGGACCTTTTTCGTACCAATTTTCTATGGCATCATTGACGTAATAAAAAATATTTCCCCTCTCTTGGAGAAATTTGTTATATTCATGGCAGTTACTGACTCTCATTTTTTGCGGCATATTTTTCTTTAGTAGGTTAAATGCTTGTCTTATAGTGAATTTTGTCAGTAACTGCCAGCTCTTTTTATTTGACCTATGCAACAAAGCCATTCCACTTTCAAGCTACTCGGATGACAGAGAAAGTTCTACTTGAATGACAAGGAAAGAAGCTCTACCTTTTTACAAAAATTTTATCGGCAACACGCATATCAATTATGCTCCAATTGCTAAAAGTAAAGTCGGTTGTATTTTGCAAGTGGCTTAAATAATCCCATGCGCTATAAGGATTATCTTCAGGCAATTTTACTGTGGCACTGTTATCGAGTATGATATTCCATCTTCTATTGCCTACATAAACACAAGAAGAAATATGATCACTTAATTGAGTTTTCCTCTCTAGTATATCTTTAATGAATTTTAGATTTGATAACGAATTTTGTCCTTTGATTATAACTAGGTTATCTATCTGGTAATCATCTACGATTACTTTACCTTCAGAGTCAATTACTGAAGTTCTGTTATCATCTTTCCAGAGAGCGAAGGGTGTATGTTCATCTATATCAATTTGTAAGGTACTGGGCAAAATCCTGTAAATTCTTACATATTTTATCCATTTGCTTACAGATTGTATATTATCTGTTAGTTTTGAGAGTGATACATACATGATAGGTTGTGTTCTATCTACTAAACTTAGAATGTCCTGTTCATTTGTAAATTTGTTTCCAGTAACGGTTACTTTGTCGATTGAAAATCCATTGCTAATTAATAAGCTCGATAAGCGATCGTTACACCAAGTAAAGTAGTAATTGAATCGATTTGTTATTTTATCAAGTGAACTATAAAGTACTAGTGTAAGGAAAAGTGCAGTTATAATCATGAAAGCACACTTGCGCAAAAAACTCCTTTGGTTTCTAGTAACATTGTTCAACATTGGCTTGATCTCTAATACTCCTGTAATGTAAACTGTCTTCGACAATAATTTTGACTAATTCATTAAAATCAATTCCTTTTGTCAATTTTGCAATTTCTGGTACTAACGATAATTCAGTAAAGCCAGGATGTGTATTAATCTCAAGCATTTTTAAAGTGTTATTTTTGGGATTATAACGGAAATCTGAGCGGGAAACAGTTTTGCATCCTAAAAATTGATGAACTTTTAGTGCGTGTTCCAAGGTCATTCTATATATGTTGTCAGGAATTTTAGCAGGAAATATATGTTCTGCAAATCCATCTGTATACTTTGCTTCATAATCATAGAATTTATTTTTTGGTCGTATTTCCATAGTGCCAATTGCTTCATTCAGCAACACAGCAGTATGTAACTCTATACCCGGTATGTATTCTTCTATGATCATCTTTTCCATTATAGTAGAACTGTTATTTTTCAGCTCTAAGTAATCCTCATGTGAGAAAATCATGTGTACTCCAATGCTTGAGCCTTCGTTAATCGGTTTTAAGACGTACGGATAATCAACTTTAATATTATTTTTTAGCACATCTTCTCGACTAATTACATAACCTCTTGGAGTGTCGATATTAAGAGAATGGAATATATGCTTTGACATCACTTTATTCATAGCAACAGCCGAAGCCATAACTCCGGAGTGTGTATATTTTATACCTAAGATTTCCAATAAACCTTGAATACAGCCATCTTCACCATAAGGTCCATGTAGAGCAATAAAAGCAAGGCCCGGATTAATTTTTCTAAGCTTTTCAGCAATGTTGCTATCAACATCTATTTCTATTGCATTATATGAAAGGCTATCAAGCACCTTCTTTACTGCTTTTCCGCTCATAAGCGATATTTCTCTTTCGCAAGAAAATCCACCACTTAAAATTGCTATATTTGGAACCATAAGCACCCTAATATTTTGCTATATATCATATATAAAAGATACTTTTATCTTCAATAGAAAAAACGCTTTGAAAAATTCCACAGCCGTACAGATATTGAAACTTGCAGATGGTGTCATGCAAACTGGTTCCTTTATGATCAGACACCAGATTGCAAGTAAAACTGGAAGATCTTTTTCAGTAATATTCTTTAAAAATTTAATTTTGTAATCCACTTGATTTCCACTTTACATCTTTGTAATCAACTGTTTCTACACCTTCAATGTCATATTGATCAGCAACTACAGATAGTTCCATTTCATGATCTATTAAATAGTCTTTCTGCTAATTCTTGAGTGGGCTGCTTAGTAAACTCAACTAGCTTAGCAAAATGCTGTAAAGTTTTTTTACTGAAAGATACATTAGCGTTTGCCGTAAGTTTTACCAAAGTTCATGAGTAATTGTACAATATTTTCCTGAAGTTTTTAATAAAGTAAACTTATCTGGAAAGTAATTATGCTGATATAAATATTATAATTTTATTAACACATAAATGCTACCGTGGCGTTAGTTTTTTAATTTAGGAGTATATTATGGTTATACCTACACAAAACTCGAATTCATTAACGTTTCAGGCACGTAACCTATCTCATATTTGCCACAAAAACTGTGAAGAGGCGTTCAATGAAACAGACAAACCTCTATGCAAGGCTAGATGTGACGTTTTCTTTCCAGTGCCTGAACCTCGTTCACAAATTAGTGAGAAATTAATAGATATTGCAAACAATCTCCGTTTTGAGAGTGCACAATTATCGTCTGTGGCAGATGAAATAGACGCTTACAATTCAATGTCTATTTAATCAAAAAAATGTAAGTCTATTTTTGTACTCTATGACCCTAAATTTTCATCAAAATAAGCTGTCTTATCCTTTTTTTCTTTATACTCTTCTGCTGTATCTAGGGGTTGCTTTTTAGCTGTAATGTTTGGCCACTTTTGCGAATATTCTACGTTTATGTTGTAAAATGATTTAAAGATTTTTTGTTCATTGTTCAGCAAGCCTTCGTCTAGTTCTATAATATCTTTTATGGAATCATCAGTTACAATCGCATCCACTGGACACTCAGGTATACACACTCCACAATCAATACATTCATCTGGGTTAATCACGAGCATGTTTTTACCTTCATAGAAGCAGTCAACGGGACATACTTCTACACAGTCCGTATATTTACATTTTATGCATTTATCCGTAATAAAATGCGTCATAAAACACTGTATATTTGCATTATCTTGGGTACACTAAATTAATAAGAAATTCAAGCCTTTTATGAAGATAAATAAATTAAATAACGAAGAACTAGAAATATGGCTAAGCTTGGCTAGAACTGTGGGACCAGTAAAGTTCTTTAGTATACTTAGAGCATGTGGGTCGCTATATGAAGTGCTTAAATATCTTAATAAGTTGACTAACAAGGATTATGGAATTCAAAATGCACGAGAAGAAATTAAGAATGCAGAAAAAATTGGAGCCAAAATAACACCAGCATGTGATCCAGATTACCCTGACATTTTAAGAAATATACCGAGTTGTCCAGCTGTAATAACTGTACTTGGTGATGTATCATTATTAAGTCGTGAGATAATTGCAATAATCGGTGGACGTAATTCTTCAATGAATGGAAGAAATTTTGCCAGTAAGTTGGCGTTTGACTTAAGTGAAGCTGGTTTCATCGTAATTTCTGGACTTGCAAGAGGAATCGACACTGCAGCAAGCAGTGTAATATACAAAAATTACCCCACTATTGCTGTTACAGCAAGCGGAATTGATGTGGTGTATCCAAAAGAGAATTTTGATCTATACAAAAAAATCACTGAAAATGGCGGATTAGTAATTACTGAGCTTCCATTTGCTACTAAACCAAAGCCTCAGTATTTTCCTCAAAGGAATCGAATTATATCTGGTCTATCGCTGGGTGTTGTAGTGATTGAAGCATCGAGACGTTCTGGCTCTCTAATAACAGCAGATTTTGCTTTAAATCAAGGAAGAGAGGTATTTGCAGTTTCTGGTTTCCCTCTAGATTCACGCTGTAGTGGTAGCAATTATCTAATTAAAAACGGCGCTAAACTTGTTGAATCCGCTGATGATATAATAGAGAGCGTGAGATTTAGTTTGCCTCTTCAGCAAAAAAGTCTATTTGATACCGTTGCTGACCAAAAACAAGAAAAATTACAACAGGCAAAATCTGTTATAGTTGATCATATTAACTCTGTACCTGTTGATATAGATGAACTTATATTAGCAAGTGGACTTTCTACCAACATAGCTCTAATGGCTCTTTTGGAACTAGAGTTGGAAAACAAAATAGAGCGTTCACCGGGAAATAAAATATCGTTAATTTTCTAAGCTATAAGTCCACAACCGTACGAACATTGTGATTTGAGTTCACCAAGAAAGATGTCATTCCAGCGCGCGACGCTGGAATCCAGCCTTTATTATTTGGTTGAAATTAAGTCTTCTGGATCCCAGTGTCACTCTGACAACCGACATCTCGCTACGTGTTAGCGGATACCGTGACGTTATGACGAGGTATAATGCACCCCATAAACTAGACCAAAAAAAAATGGTTGATCCGAGTAGGAAGGTAAAGGGGTAAAAGTATGGCAACAAAAAAATATGAACCAGAGTTAAAAGCAAAGATAGCTTTGGAAGCAATAAAAAATCAAAAAAGCACATCTGAGATATGTAGTGAATATAAAATACCATCAACAAATCTATATGATTGGCGTGATAGAGTATTGGCAAGGTTAAAAGACCTATTTGTTGAAGAAAGTGAAAGTACGAGAAAACAAAGAATCTTAGCGCAAGAAATAGAAAGTTTACATAAAGTAATAGGAGAATTGACAGTGGAAAATAGTTATTTGAAAAAAAAATTACTGAAATAAGCAAAAAAGATAGAGTAAGGTTTATAGAAAAAGATTCTGATCTATCAATTAGGAAACAGGCTGATTTACTGGGATTTGCAGATCTAGCCTATATTATAGGCATATAATTAATAACGAAAGTGAAGTAGCAAATTTGATTCAAGAAGTATATTTGGCTTCTGATTGCCGTTATGGATATCATAAAATTACTGCTGAAATCATAGCGAGTGGAGTAGTAGTCAATCACAAAAAAATCTTAAGAATTATGAAAAAAATGAAGATTAGTGGGCTGTATTGTAGAAAAAGATGTAATACAAGTATTAAAGAAAAAAAGCATAAAATATATCCTTATTTACTCAAAGATTTGATTATTTGTAGAGTTAATCAGGTATGGGCTACTATATATTATGGTAGAAGGTAAGTTTGTCTATTTTGTGGCAATAATGGACTTGTATAGTCGCTATATTATTGCTCATTCATTATCACCATATCTCGATGCTGGATTTTGCCTTTATACTCTCAAAGAAGCTCTAAAACAAGGTAAACCTGAGATTTTTAATAGTGATCAAGGAGTGCAGTTTACTAGCTACAACTTTATTATGGAATTAGAGCGTGCTAATATTAAAATTAGTATGGATCATAAAGGACGTTGCTTCGACAATATATTTGTTGAGCGTTTATGGAGAACTTTAAAGCAAGAAGCTATATATTATTATAGACCAAATAGTATCAGAGATTTGAATCTTATAATAAACGATTTTGTTGGTTGGTATAACTATAAAAGGCGACATCAGACTCTACATTATAAAGTTCCTGCTGATCTTTATTATCATAAACAGTAAATGAATATATTGATAAATACTTTAAATGTGTGTCGACGTATTTATCAACATATTCATTTTAAAAATCGGATCACTTTGAAAAAAATGGTCTAGACAAATGGGTGCATTATAGTAAGTAATTCCCTTTTATCTACTTTTAGAATTGATAAGAGAAAATTTTTTCTCAACTTGTTGTATAACTTTATAAAAGTGATCAAAATCTAAGCTTGCACTACCAATTAAAACTCCTAATAAATTTGGAATACTGAGCAAGTTTTCTATATTTTCTGAGCTGACTGAGCCACCATATATAATGTGTTTTTTACCAGTACAAAATTTTATTATCTCTATCACCTCAGCAATTGCGTCATTATTTGGCACATTTCCTGTTCCTATTGCCCATATCGGTTCGTATGCTATGGTATATTCACCTTGTGTTGGCAAACGGTTTTTGCATTGATATTCTATTACTTCTTTTGTTTTTTTATTTTTATAATCTTCTAAATTTTCACCTACACAGATGATTGGGTGTAATCCTGATTCTATTGCTGTTTTCGATTTGAGTTTTATTTCACTATCTTTTTCATGAGCCCTTTCAGAATGTCCAAGTATTACGTAACTACATCCTAGTTCCTTCAACATTCCTGCACTAATTTCACCTGTGTAAGAACCGAACTCTTTATGATGGCAATTCTGTCCTCCTATTTTAATATTATTGTTCAACTCTATACTGCTTGGAAATGATGTAAAAGGAGGGCAAATTACTAATTTAGAGGTAATTTCGTTGCTCTTGTTGTTAAGTTTGCCTATAAAGTCAACAAATGAAGAACGTGTTCCATTCATTTTCCAGTTTGCTACTATTAAAAAGGACATCAACTTTACTTGTATGGATAAGAGTGCCGGCTGTCGGACTTGAACTGACAACCTACTGATTACAAGTCAGTTGCTCTACCAATTGAGCTAAGCCGGCATTAAATACACTGACAATATACAATTATTGATGAATTTTCGTCAACTAATTTTTAAAATACTGCATACTAAGATCATATGAAAAAATTTTTACTGAAGCCAAAAAAGAGTCTAGGGCAAAATTTTATTTTATCGAATGAGATAATAAAAAGAATAGTTGCCTTAGCTGGTAGCCTGAAAGATTTTAATGTTATTGAAATTGGTCCTGGGTATGGTGCGTTAACAAGAGAAATATTGGCATATAATCCAAAGTTTCTACTTTCTATAGAAAAAGATAGTAGTTTAGTGAAACATCACGAACAATTGCTAAATGAGCATCAGGGAAAATATAGAATTATAGAAGCAGATGCACTTAATGTTGTAGAAAAAGAGCTGGTAGAATGTCCAGTCAAAGTCATTGCTAACTTGCCTTACAATATCTCAGTAGCGTTATTTTTAAAGTGGTTAAATAATATAAAATTTTTTACGAATTTGACGTTAATGTTCCAAAAGGAGGTAGCAGAGCGTATTACAGCAGAACCTAATTCTAAAGATTATGGTTCCCTATCAGTGCTAAGCCAGTTACTATGCGAAATAAAAAAGGAATTTGATATTGAACCTAAGGAATTTTTTCCAAGACCAAAAGTATATTCTTCAGTAATTACAGTAAAACCTTTACCCACTCCAAGATTTGCAGTAAATTTAGAAACCTTAACAAAGCTAACACGTGCTGTGTTCGCTCAAAGAAGAAAGATGCTGAGAAATAGCTTGCAAAGTATAACTAGTGATGTCTCAACTACTCTTGAGAATGCTAAACTGAGTGGAGACGAACGTCCAGAAAGCTTAACTATTGAGCAGTTCTGTTTGCTAGCAAATAATGTAATTTTGCGATAAATATATTAGGAGCTACATACCTCTTCTATCCTATTTTGATCTAAAAATAGCTGTAGCCAGGCTAATTTTGCAAAAGCTCTATTGCAATTTCATTAATTGGCGTATAAGCTTTAAATAAAGCATATGAAAAAAATGGAAGCTTGTTATTCGTTTGACGATGTACTTCTCTTACCGGCCTATTCTGATGTATTGCCTCGTGATGCAGACACAAGAACTTATCTAACAAATAATATAGAACTAAATATCCCTCTCATATCCTCTGCAATGGACACTGTCACTGAATCAGGTTTTGCAATAGCTATTGCCCAACATGGTGGAATAGGTTGCATACATAAGAATTTATCAATAGATGAACAAGTGTTAGAAGTAAGAAGGGTGAAAAAATATGAAAGCTGGATCGTGTATAACCCAATTACAATTTCCCCAGATAAAACGGTTGCAGAAGCAGTTTCATTAATGAGAGAGTATAATTATTCCGGAATTCCTGTAGTTGATCAACGCAAGTTAGTGGGAATTTTAACTAATCGAGATGTGAGGTTTATTGAAGACCAGAACATGAATATAAAAGTTTCCGAGGTAATGACAAAAGATAAGTTAGTAACAGTTCGAGAGCAGGCAGTAAACAGCGCCTCAGCAATGAAATTGTTGCATGCAAATAGAATAGAGAAGCTTTTGGTTGTTGATGAAAATTCTTGTTGCATAGGTCTAATCACAGTTAAAGACATCGAAAAATACAATAGATATCCAAATTCATGTAAAGACAGTAAAGGTCGACTCAGAGTTGCCGCTGCAATTGGTACTGGTAAAAAAGACGGTATAGAAAGATGTGAAGCTTTGATCGAAGAAGAAGTTGATGTGGTTATTGTAGATACCGCTCACGGTCATTCCCAGAACGTTATCAGCACTATTAAGGAAATAAAAAAGATGTATCCGAATACTCAATTAATCGGTGGAAATATCACAACAAAAGAGGCTGCTGAAGCGTTGATTGATGCTGGTGTTGATGCAGTGAAGGTTGGAATAGGGCCAGGGTCAATTTGTACTACCAGAATAGTTACAGGTGTTGGTATGCCACAATTCTCTGCGATCAAGAATATTGCAGAGGTTTGTAAAGAAAAAGAAGTCAGACTAATTGCTGATGGTGGAATAAAATATTCGGGAGATGTTGCAAAAGCTATTGCAGCTGGTGCTGATACTGTGATGATAGGTTCAATCTTTGCTGGTACTGAGGAAAGCCCAGGTGAGATTATCATGTATAAGGGTAGAGCATATAAGGAATATCGAGGAATGGGATCTATTAGTGCAATGAAACGAGGGTCAGCTAGCCGTTATTTTCAAGATTCAAAACTTGATTTAGTCCCACAAGGAGTAGAAGCAAGAGTTCCTTTTAAAGGTCCAGCTTCAGGAGTGATCTGTCAGTTAATTGGTGGGTTGCAAGCTGCAATGGGCTACACTGGCAACCGTAATATAGAAGAGATGAAAAAAAACTGCAAATTTATCACTATTACTTCATCAGGATTAAGAGAAAGTCATGCTCATGATATAATCATTACACAGGAAGCTCCAAATTACGCTTACCAAGCATCTAATTTATCATCTGATTCAGAGTAGATACAATCCCCTTCTGAGGGTGTCATTTCAACACTGGTACACAATTGTATAAACATAGCTTTTTTGCTCCATCAGAATTGGCTTACTTTTAGTGATTCATGGAGTTAAAAAAGTCAGCATTGCTCTTTGTTAAAAGTAGTTTGTCACGTAAAAACTCCATTGCTTCAACAGACCCCATAGGATTAAGTATCCTACGCAATACCCATATTTTATTTAGTATGGCCTTATCAACTAATAGCTCTTCCTTCCTTGTTCCGGATTTTGTAATATCAATAGCAGGGAATATACGTTTATCAGCAAGTTTTCTATCTAGTATAATTTCAGCATTACCTGTGCCTTTAAACTCTTCAAAAATAACATCATCCATTTTTGAACCAGTTTCTATAAGGGCTGTAGCGATGATTGTCAAAGAACCACCATTTTCAATATTACGAGCTGCTCCAAAAAAGCGTTTTGGTCTTTGCAGCGCATTTGAATCTACACCGCCGGTTAGAACCTTTCCAGACGAAGGAATGACTGCATTATAAGCACGTGCAAGACGAGTTATAGAATCAAGCAAAATCACTACATCTTTTTTGTGTTCAACCATTCTTTTAGCTTTTTCTATTACTATTTCAGCAAGTTGGACATGACGGTAGGCAGGTTCATCAAATGTAGAGCTTACCACTTCACCCTTTACAGAGCGTATCATATCTGTCACCTCTTCGGGTCTTTCATCTATAAGTAATACTATTAGTTCTATTTCAGGATGATTTGTAGCTATAGAGTGAGCCATTTGCTGAAGCAATATCGTTTTTCCTGTACGAGGTGGAGCAACTATCAATGCTCTTTGTCCTTTTCCAAGAGGTGTAACTATATCTACAGCACGCATGTTTATATCTTTTTTATTATCTCCGCTACTGTTGTTTTCAAGGATGAGGCTTTTTTCAGGATAAAGTGGAAGCAAATTATCAAAATGTACGTACTTTCTTAATTCACTGATTTCAGTAGAGTTTATACTGTGAACCTTAGTTAAAGTAAAATATCTTTCCTTATCACCAGGTGGCCTTATTTCTCCACATGCCATATCTCCTGTACGTAAATTAAACTTCTTTATTTGGCCATTGGAAATATAAACATCATCGGTACTTGGAGCATAATTTGCACTTGATGAACGTAAGAAGCCAAAACCATCAGGCAATATTTCCACTACTCCACTTCCTGTGGTTATGCCTCCTTCTTCACTCATTTTCTTCATTAAACTGAATATCATTTCCTGTTTTAGCATCCTGCCATTGCCTTTACCACTAGTTGAAATTTTTCTTTCTTCAGCTAGCTCTAACAATTCTTCTGCTGTTTTTTCTTTCAATTCGCTCAGGTCCAATGTTTTCTTGTGTTTTTCAGCACCTTCACTGGTTATTTGTTTTACTGCGTTAGCATTATGAATTTGTTCACTTTTTTCAGGTTGATCTACAACCTTTTCTTTTGCTAAGACATCTTCATTGATTGTTGTCATAATCCTCCAAAAATTTTAATTGATGCTTACTAACCTAAAATGTGACTATAAAACAATAAATCAGGCTGAGCTAGTTTTTAGTGCGTATTTAGGTTTAATTATTAAACTAGATACTTTACTTACATTATACTGATAAAAACTAACAAGTCAAGTCAATTTAATGTTAACAAAGTACAAGAATTTGAGAATCATCAATAGCTATTATTTATATTTTTTAATCTTTGTTTCTTCTCTTCTTCTATTTCCGCTCTTTCTACTTCCACTTCTAAATTTTCCTGGCTACATAAACCAAGTAGTACAGGATCTTGAGGTTTGATATTGAGCATGTTATGATGAGATTTATCTCTTACCTGCTTAACTGTGTAATTTGTTGTACTAACTAGCTTAGCTATAACATTATTGTTCAAGATAGGAAATTTTCTTACCAAATAACAAATTGCATTAGGTTTATTTCTACGCCTTGCTGTAGAAGGAAAGCCAAGAATGCTAACCGTCTTTGCCCTTTTTTTTATATTTTTTATAATCAAATTTGGTACACGATTTGGATTTTTTTTGCAATCATCGATTTCTTTTTCAGTAATTATTTCAGAAATAATAGGGTCATACTTTTCAACTTCTATTTCCTCATCAGCTATGTCTTGTACTTTTTCAAGGGATAACTTGCAACATTTTGCTATTTGATCAAAAGTTAAGCTAGTGTTATCAACCAACCAAGCAGCTACTTGCATGAGAAATTGTTCATTTCTATCCTTATTGTCTTTAGAAGATTCCATTGACATCGAAAAAACATCTCCCATTTTAATATTCCTTTACTGTTATAGAAATAAAATATAAACCATTAAAACTAAAAAAGCATTAACTTTGTCATCCAATGGCTTTTTAGTTTATATTTCTCATCCCTTAGGTTAATATAAGCTCCCATTTAATTTAATATACTGCAATATTACACATATTAGCTAATTTGTTAATAGATTTACAAAGATTAAATTATTGCTATTCTAAATTTAAGTGTTAGTTAACTGAGTTTACAATGAGTATTAGAAATTTTTTTACCAAGGCAATCGTTCTCCTTTTAGTTTGCTTATTAATCTTTATGGGGATTGGCAATCTTTTATCAAATGATGATGAAAGGAAAGAATTAGCTAAAGTAGGAAAGGAAGTGATAACATCAGATGAATATAAATTACTATATCAAAATTATGAAAAGCAAATTTCTGGATCTGATATAAGTAAAGAACAAGTAAAAAAGCTGAAATATGATTTACTTAACGCACTTATAGAGCAAAAACTATTGTTTAACCTAATTAGCGAACTTGGATTAAAAGTTGGAGAAGAATCTATCAAAAGCCATATAAAAAATACCAAGTACTTTCAGGACGATAAAGGAGAATTTGACCATAATAAATTCCATCAAACTCTAAATAGCCTGCATATAACAGAAAAGGAATATATAGAAAAACTAGAGAAAATCCTGCCTGCAATGATGTTCATGACTTCGTTATTTAAAGATAATTATCCGATAACTTTTGGTGAGAGTGTTGATGAGCAGATATACAAAAATCGCTACCAAACTAGAGTAGTTGATATTGTTAAAATAACTGAGGATGCAATTACAGACGTTCCTGAACCAGATGATCAAGCCTTACTTGATTTGTATGAAAGAAATAAGTCCAATTTTTATTACCCTGAGTATCGAACTGCGCAATACATTTCTCTGGATCAAAAATATTTTGAAGATCAAATCAGAATTTCAGATGAAGAGGTTGATAGTATAATAGAACATCAGGAACTTAAAAATCAAAGAGACATATTCAATGTGATATTTCCTACCAAAGAAAAAGCTGAAATAGCAAGAAGAGCGCTTGAAGAAAGTAAAGCAAGCTTTGAAGACATAATAGAAGAGTTCAGTAAAGTAAAACTTGAAGAAACCAGAGTAAATAATATAACTAAGGATTTCTTACCTGAAAATATGAGAGAAAAGGTATTTGCTCTCAAAACAGGTGAAGTAAGTGAAGTTTTAACAAGCAATTTTGGATGGCACGTAATAAAGGTAGAAAGCATACATCAAATCTCTGATGAAGACTTGGTTGATTTAAAAAAAGACATAAGGTCAGTTTTAACCAATCAAAAGTCTTTTGAAAAAGTCAATGATTTCATAAATCAAGTGAATTATAAGATATACAATGGTGCAACGATTGAAGAAATCTCCAATAATTACAATTTACCTATACAAACCATTGGTCCAGTAGATGCTAGTGGAAAAGACCAAAGTGGTAATGAAGTAGGAAATTCCAGTGATTTCATTTCTTTCATTTTTTCACGCGAGAAAGATCAGAAGAGTTATTTTAAGGGTGTTGGAGATACTGTTGTTGGTGTAAAAATCAGTGATATCGTTCCTCCTAAATTACAAAGTTTTGAAGAAAGTAGGGAATCAGCCATAAAGCTTTGGCGTAGTGAATTTATAAAAGAAAAAATGTTTAAAATGGGACAAGAAGTAGCAGTTCAACTAAGAGAAAAGACAGATTTGGAAGAAATGCAAGGTATAAAATTGGTTAAAGGCCAGCAAATACAACGCAATGAACAAAACTACCCTTTTTCTTTCATAGAAGAAATTTTCAATATGAAAACAACTAATTCGGTAACAGATCCTATTCAATACAATAATGAAATTATAATAGGCGTTCTAAAAGAAATGCATTCATCAAATGGTAAATTAAACATGCTTGACACCGGAAAACGTGTGATGATATCGCTAAAGGAACAGTTAATTAGCTATCTAAAATCAAAGTATAGAGTAGAAGTTAATCATGCTATGATTGATGATATATAAAAAAGTTTATTATCTTCCTTTTATGAGTGATTGGAGGGGCTATATTGTATTTTTAGGTAAAAGAGGTACAATTAGTTTGACTTGAGCTGTTTATTGTATTTAAATTGTAATTAATATATGAACAAAGGTTGACATGGCAGTTAAAATAAGGTTAGCAAGGTTTGGGGCAAAGAAACGTCCTTTTTATAGGATAGTTGTAGCCGACTCACGAGCACCAAGAGATGGACGCTTTATTGAGAGAATAGGACAATATGATCCAATGTTGCCAAAAGACAATAAAAATCGTGTTGTGGTAAAAGCTGATAGATTAAAACATTGGCTAAGTGTAGGAGCGCAAGCAACTGAAAGGGTAATGTGGTTCATTAAAAAAGGCATAGTAGATTTAGAAACAGAATCGAAAAAAATAGAAAAGAAAAAAGTTGAGAAAGTACAAGGGCAAGAAGCATAAGTCCTCTTAAATGCTAAACACTGATTTAACAAAAAGTAGTAAATTAGATGATATTGTATCTTCTGATTTATTGGCTATGAATGACTTTATCTTCAAAAATGTCAATGATGAAGGTACTAAGCTTGCTACCGATATTACATCTCATCTTATTAATTCAGGAGGAAAAAAGATAAGGCCTAAGCTCATTTTTATTATATGTAAAATGCTGAATTACTCTGGAGAGAGTAGGGTCAACATTGCTGCATCGGTAGAATTTATACACAACGCTACTTTACTTCATGATGATGTGCTTGATGAAAGTAAGGCACGCCATGGAGTTGCAACAGCAAATAAAATTTGGGGGAATAAATCAAGCATTTTAGTTGGTGATCTATTATTGACCTTAGCATTTAGATGGCTTATAGAATGTGGGAATTTAAGTGTTCTCTCTATTTTATCTAAGGCATCTAATTTGCTTGTCAAGGGTGAGATAAAGCAGATGACAACGCGTTTTGACCCTAACACAATTAGGAAAAATTATTTTAATATCATTGGAGAAAAGACAGCATCTTTATTTTCTGCATGCTGCGAGGCTGCATCAGTAGTATCTGGAGCCACAAGTGATGAAACAGAGAGGCTAAGGAATTTCGGGTTTAATTTTGGCATGGCATTCCAAATAATTGATGACGTGCTAGATTATACTGCTAATCAATGCACTTTAGGAAAGCAACTTGGAAAAGATTTCTTTGAAGGTAAAGTCACTCTACCTTCTATTATAGCATATGAAAAAGGCAGCTCATCAGAACAAAAATTCTGGGAGAAATCTTTTTCTTCAGCTAGACACAATTTTGACCAAGCATTACAATATATTAATCATCATAATGCCATTCATGTTTCTATGGAAGAAGCTAAACACTATATTAATATGGCGCAAAGTAATATTGATACTTTTTCTGATTCTCTTTATAAAACTGCTTTGATTGACTTTTTAAATGCAAGCATAGAAAGACAAGGATAGCTAACGCTTGATATTTTTAGATTGATTGTTATATATTTATTAAGTTTGTAAGGGTGAATGATATGTCAGATAGTAATAAAGAGAAAAAAAAGAAATTTGCAGATATGGTCAGTAAACGAAAAGGGGATGACCAAGAAGATCAGCAAACAGGTGATTTAAGTGAAGAGCTTAATATATTAAAAGAACGTGCAGTTCAGCTTGAAGATCATTTACGCCGTGCTGTTGCAGATAATGAAAACGTTAAACGTATAATGCAAAAGCAAATTAGCGATGCAAGTGATTATGCAGTCACAAAATTTGCACGTGATATGATCGACTCTTGTGACAATTTAAAAAAAGCAATGGAAAACTTGAAAGATGATGATCCTATTCATGAGGGAATAAAAGTGGCGCACCAAAAGATTGTGAGTGATCTAAAAAAACATGGAATAGAAGAAATAGATCCAATAGGTAACTCTTTTGACAGCAATTTACATCAAGCTGTTGTGGAAAGAGAAGATAATGAAAAAGAGCCTGGCACTATTGTAGAAGTACTACAAACTGGTTATACCATTAAAAATAGGTTGCTTCGTCCTGCAATGGTTATTCTTTCTAAAAAATCTGCTGATTGCGAAAGTAACTAATAAAACACTCAAGGTATGGAAGAAGTTGTCTTCTCAGGTATTCAGCCAAGTGGAGTATTACACTTGGGCAATTATCTTGGTGCAATTAAGCAGTGGATAGGGTTGCAGGATAAATATAAATCTCTTTTTTGTGTTGTTGATTTGCATGCAATCACAGCAAATAAGCTTCCCGCAAATGAATTAAAAAATAATATTTTTAAAGCAGCAGCAACTTATATTGCATGTGGAATAGATCCGGAAAAGTCGATTATTTTCAATCAATCCGCAGTTAGTGGTCATGCAGAATTGGGCTGGCTGCTAGGGTGCTATACACCAATTGGTTGGCTTAATCGTATGACTCAATTTAAAGATAAGGCTGGAAGCGATAAACAAAAAGCTTCTCTTGGGTTATATAGCTACCCAGTACTTATGGCTGCGGATATATTGCTGTATCAAACTAAATATGTTCCTGTTGGCGATGATCAAAAACAGCATTTAGAACTTGCACGTGATATTGCATCAGCTTTTAACAATCATTATAAATGTAGTCATTTCATCATACCTGAAATCTTAACTTTGGATTGCACATCAAGAATAATGAGCTTAAGAGATGGTACAAGCAAAATGAGTAAATCTGATTCTTCAGAATACTCATGCATTAACCTTGACGATACAGATGACTTAATTGTCAAAAAAATAGAAAAAGCAAAAACAGATTCAATTCTAGGCTTTGATTTTTCTACTTTAAAATGTCGTCCAGAAATAAGCAATTTGATAAATATTTATTCAGTGCTTAGTGATTTAAATGTAGAAAAAGTGTGTAAAAAAGTGGATAAACATGACATAAAGAACTTTAAAAAAGAGTTAGCTGACTTAATCATCAGTGTTATATCACCCATACGTGAGAAGTTGAACGGTCTTTTGAGGGATCAGCTCCATTTACATAAAATATTAAAAGAAGGTACAGAAAAAGCAGCAGAGATTGCAAATAACAATATAAAAAAGATCAAGGATATTATAGGGTTTGTTCAATAGGTTACAACTATTTCTTCCCATGGCTTTCAAATCGTGCAGCTATTTTCTTTACACTAACATGAGTGAGAAGAGGTTTTTTACTAACCGGAAGTTTAGAATCGGACTTTGCTGTTATGGGGTTCATTTTAGATCTTTTATTTCCTACCGGAAATGAGTGAGATTGGGAGGCAGTTTCTTGCGATGGTGCAGGATCTTTCTTCATACCGATATCTGCTTGTGTTGCAGGGGTGGCTTTGCTCTTAGCAACTTGATTTTGCTCAAATTTTCCTACTATTGACTTTACTCTACCGTCCTTCTTGCTATTTACTTTTTCTTTTATAATAACCGCTTTTACTTCTGATGCTGCTTTATCAGCAGATTTTTTCAGGATTGGTTTACTTTCAGCTGATTTTTGCGAAGTCACTTCTACTATTATTGGTTTCGTGCTCACTTGTTGATCAACAATATCTAGCCTTTTAGGATTTGACAGTATTTCAGATTTATCTTCTTTAGTTTCTTGCCTAATTTCTTGATTGGTAGCGTTTAGCGCTGGTGGCTCTGGAGCCTGTCTCTTTTTATATCCTCTTCTTGTTCCTGCATTTTTCTTAGGTTTCGTTTTGTGAGTTGGCTCCTTTTTAGCTAACTTTGAGTCTTCCGAATCTTTTGTTGAAGATTTACTGCTTTTCTCTTGATAATTTGATATTTCCTCATGTCCAGACTCTTCACTTAATGAACTTTCATAGCCTGAATCTTCAGGAGATACATTCTCTATTTCTGGTTTAAAGTGTACCTTTTTTGAGGCAGTAGGAGGTGGCGGAGGTGCTGTTGTTGGCCGTTTTATTCTCTTCATAACTAATTTTCCTACCGGCTGTTTTCCTTCTTGCAGCTTAGGAGTATCTTCCTTCTGCTTTGATGTCGTTTTATTTTCCGTGCTTACTTCGTATGATTTATGTTCTTTATTGCCTTTTCCACTCTGTTTCGAATCTAAAATTTCTTTAAGTCCTTTCTTGAATAGATTAATTGTACTTAAAATATTTGTGTATTCGGCTGCTTTTTCTATAGTGAAACCTGATAATTCATCACCAACAAAATTTTTTATGTCATTATCATTAGTTGGAATATCTTTTCCCAAGACTCTATCTAATATCCCTTTTAATGTTCCAATAAAACCGAGTGGCTTTGTGCTCAAAGGTTCTACATAATTATTCAAGTCACTATATATAACAAACTTAGCTACATCTTTTGCGTTGTTTGTAAAATTCTTCAGAGCTTGAGATAAATCTTTCAGTGTTTCATCATATTGTTCATTAATTTTTTTTGTATCCTTCAGCTTTATGACTCTTATCAAAGAATTGAGATTTTTATCATAATTGTCACTTTTAAATAGATCACTCATACCAATTACTGTTTATCGTTTACTCAAATATAAATTCAAAGTATTAAGACCGAGTAAATATTATATGACTTATCCTCTGACTCATAAACGCTTGCACTCCTAGGTTCTGTAAACAAAATATACTGTGAGAAAATAAAGTAAAGAAAAAGTAGGAGAAATAAGGAAAAAGAGACCGTGAATAATATAGAGAAACTATCAATGGAATATTACATAGAAAAAAGAAAATGGGAACAAACTTTTGAATTCTTAAAGGGAGTCAAAGGAATACACAGCAAAAATGAGAAGAGGTTGAGAATATTTATGGAAGCGGTTTGGTATATGGTTCGGAGTGGCTGTAAGTGGCGTCTTTTGCCAGAAATTTACGGCAATTACAGGAGTATACATAGGAGGTTTAAAAGGTGGTGTGAAAAGGAAGTTTTGGCAAAAATATATGCAACAAAATCCAGATTTAGAAGTTGCGGTAATCGATGGAACGATAGTTCGAGCTCATGCTTGCCTGCCTGATACAAAAAGGATTCCAAAGCTCTTAGGAAGGAATAAAGGTGGCTTTACTACTAAAATTCATGCATTTGTTGATGCATTGGGAAATCCTTTAAAATTTATACTTACTCCTGGCCAGAGGAATGAAATTACACAAGTTAATGAAAAATATCTATAACTCCACTATAGTGGCTGATAAAGGATATATGCTTTTGTTTGAGAGCAAAGGATGTGAAGTTGTGATTCCATCGAAAAGTGAAGAGCTTCTATGATAAGCATATTTATAAAGAACGGGAATGTTTTTTCAGTAAAATCAAAAATTCTATAGCTAACCGAAGTAAGATTTCCCCGAGCACTGAAAGACAAAATCAATAGCCGAATTAATATTGGGCCAAAAGCTTGGCAGCACTTGGGAATATTCAAAAAAGCATAAGCATCAAGTTAAGAGATTGCGAGCAAATTTAGGTGTGTGATTCATAGAGGTTATTGCAACTAATTTGTCAGATCAAGTCTGAACTTGAAATACCTGTTAAGAGGTTTTATATTTTTGAAGTGACTTTAACTCTTGGTTATGTTTGTAATTTTGCATGACAAATGTTTCTTTTGATGAGATATAATTTTTTTGTATTTCACTTAGACAAGGAATTGTTTTTTCCAGTTCTTTATATTTTTCCCAAGGAGTCTTTCCCTGAAGAGAGCTATGAGGACGTTGTTTATTATAATATTCTTCCCAATCCCTAAGCTTGACTTGCAATTCATAATCCTTAATGTTAACGCTACTATAAAATTCATCTAAATCTGTACGCTGCGCTCTTTCTACTTTACCATTTAAATGTGGGGAAAACGGCTTAATTGGACGGAATTTTATTTTCCATTCTTTTAGACACTCTTGCACTTCGTAAGCAAAAAATTCTTGTCCTCTATCGGTCTGAATCCTTTGACAATGAAATGGAGCCCTTTCCCTTAATTGTTTTAGGAAATCCAGAGTATTTTTTGAAGTACGCCTTGAGTATAATGCGATAACTTTATAACGCGTACAATCATCTATAGCAGTATATTGATAAAGCCCCGAAGATATTTTGCAAACATCCATTTGTACACGCTCTCCTGGCACTTTGCAGTTATAACGCTTAATCTGCTTGCGATAGTGGCGCTTAATACGTAAAAGACTTACATCGTGTTTCTTCAAAACTTTGTGTATAGTAGCCAATGCAAAAGAGATATCATGTAAACGCTTTAATTCAGCTTGAATACGTCTTGCTCCTAATTTTCTAGCTTTTCTCAGATGAAGAATGAGCTGTTCATTTGACTTGTTGATTTTTTGTAAGGGTAAAGTTTTAGGCCTGCTACTAAGGTTTGACAATCCCTGTTCACCTAGCTTTTCATAACGTTTGTACCATTTTCGTAAGGTAAAGCGTGAAATGTTATAGTGTTGACATACTTTGCCTGCATGACCTAATTTTTTGTATAATTCTATCCAATTCAGACGCAACTTAACTTTGGTATCCATTTACTGATTGCCTCTTGTTGATGAATTTATTCATATTATTGTAATAAGGTATTTAAACTATCACAAGTCAAAGTTTTTATTTTATCTTACATTTTTGCTGTAATAACCTCTATGAATCACACAATTTAGGGAAGTTAAAGTAGATACTCTAGTTTTTCTGTACTTGTCTTTTAATGAAAATCATGACCAAGTTATTGTAATCTTTTTAAGAAAAATTTTCAAACTATTAACTCTATTCTTTAGTGCTAAAAATAACTCTCTAATCCGCCTTTTTAGCTCAATAAATGCCTTTGTTAAACTGAGTTCTGTATTCTTTTTTAATTTTGTACAACTCATGAAATATGAGAATTGCACATAATTTAGCATATAATTCACACAATACTCTGTGTGGCTTCCCTTTTAAGTCTTATGTAGCTCTTGTATAGTTTAAAAACAACTCAATTTGCCACCTTACTCTGTAATACTTGCTCAGCACTAATTTTATCCTCTGGAATATTAGTTTTGACCAGTTCAACAATTTCTGATTCCTTTTGGAAGATCATGTGATTTTGCCAATTTATTAGCTTTTCTTCTTCTGGCTAGAGACTGCTCTTCAGTTAATTTATGACATATCATTCTTACTCTAATCTTTGCTTCTTTTCCCAACAACACCTTCATTTCTAAAAATAGCTTGTCTCCTAAACATTCCAATAATTCCATTTTTTGATTTGTTTCTATAGCATATACATTGGTATCAACGACTTATAAAATAAGCTCCCGTTCCATTGATCTGTTTAAAAGAACTTGAACCAAGGTCAGATATTAGCAACTTCTCCCTATAACCTTCTTACTCCCTCCGTTATGTTAAGTTGATCCAATGTCTGATTTAGGTAATCAAAAACTAATTTTAACTTTATTCCACACTTAGTGTTACTCTCATAACCTTTGTCCATAACCTTTATATAGATTTTCCATGCTGTTAGGCAAAGCTACTATCCAATGCTTTTAAATTGCTGCAAGATTCTACAATCAATTTGCAGGGTATTTTAAATAAAGCCATTGTACATTCTTTTCATAAATTCTACTGCTTCTTTAGTAAACCTGAAATCTAAACCCTGTTTCGTTATTATCACAGATTCTTCATTTAATAATTGGCACATTGTATCTATGATTCAGTTTGTAACCCCTATATTACCCAAAATTATAGCTTTTATGAATCATCAATTACTCAATTTTCTCTTCCTTTTCTGTTTCAATTATTTGCCATTTCATTGAAAAATTTGTTGAGGTAATTTGATAAGCAAGTTATTTTATTCATCATTAGTTCTCTCACTAAAATATATCCGAGAGAATTTTATATCTTCTTATCCTATCTTCTTCATACCTTTATTTCCTTAACTTGACCCTTATGCTTCAAAAAACTGCGTCAAAGCGAGAAGTAAAAATAAAATAGAAACAAAAAATGGAGATTTGACATGAGTCAAGTAAATGGAACTACTGGATTGGTAGACTATAAAGAATTAGAAACAAATATTCTATCATCTATACGGGACCATTGATGGGGAGAGATGGTAACAAGGCTACTGGAAGCGAGTCTGGAAGGTACCATTTACCCACTGAAAGAGAAGAGAAGAAACGGAAAAAACTTTGAGGACAAATATTTGAACTTTTGACACCAAGAGATAGAGAGCGAACCACAGATAGTGAAAAAAAAGGTAAACAACTGAACTTGAGGCAAAAAATATCTGCAGCAGAGATATCTGGAATTACAGATAAATTACTACCTATAATCAATGAATGGTGTAGTCGTCCACTACAATCAATATATTGTTATTAACTGCATAGTGCATTGGTGTCTGATTTCGTGCATCAAAGACATCTATTTCAGCTTTTCCTTCTTCTACTAAAATTTTGACAACATTTCCATGTCCTATGCCTGCTGCTAGATGTAATGGAGTATGATGCAGAGCATTTCGTACATTAACATCAATACCTTTTCCTATCAAATATCTCACTGCATTAACTTCACCTATCATTGCAGCTAAATGAAGTAAGCTATCTTGTTCTGACCCGTACTTGTTATTAATTAGCGCTTGTAATATTTCTGCTTTTTTCCCTTCTTTGGCGTAATCAAGAACCATCATTATCTTCCACAAAAGGATTAATATTCTTCTTCGTGAGTAACAAATCCACCATGCTTAAACTCTATAGCGCAATGTAGTGGTGTCTTTCCATTTAATCCTCTGACATTAACATCTAATCCAGGTTAGGCATTTTATTAACTCTAAACTTAAGTTATCAGCCATTTTATATTCAAAATCTTTTTTATATTTGAAATTTAGTATTAGATAATTCTTGTAATGAGTTTGTAATCTCTTCGGTTAGCGCCATATGAATCTTTTCAGTGTCACTAAGTGATGCAAGCAGTGCTGAAACTCTATTTGGAATATTAAGCAAATTATTACGGACAACTCTTGCTACATTAAACGCATCGCGCTTTACTTCTTCTACTGCTACAAGTTCACCAATCTCAGCTTTTGCCTTTGCCTCAAGCAGTTTACCTCGTTCCATTTCATTTTTTATTCGCGTTTTAAGCAACATCGTGGAAAGTTTTTCTCCGCTTTCTGAATAGTTTTTTCTTCTCAGTGGTTGACTTGGATCTCTGATTGTTTCTATAGCCCTGTTTGCTTGTTCTCGGTCAATGAGTCCATCCTCCAACTCAACTATTCCTTTTTTTACTAAATAACAGACATATTGCTTTGATACTCCTATCTCTCTTGCCCATTCTGTTTGTGTGATTTTCACTTTTTTTTCTCCTCTCTCTTGTTTCTACGAATTTTCTTCTTGAATCTCTGAAAAGGTTTTGCCAGTATCAGCAATTCCCTACCTGTTTATACTTGCCGGCGTCTTAGAGATATTTTACTAATATAGAGCGAAGTACTCCGGTTTATAGCTGCTTTCTTTTTACATAGTGAAATTTGGCTATTTTCAACTAATACTATAAATTGCATCTTTGTAGTTATGAGATTCAACCACTACTTGCTCTAGCGTTAAACTGCTGCATTTGGCATCTTTACTATGGTTTTCTTCAAGCACTTTTGTCCTTGCTTCCTTTATTTCCTCAATGAACTTTCCATTAACTTTTTCTGGTTCAATTCTTTCCTCACAATATACAAGATTTGTGCAATTTGTTTTTCTGTAGTAATGCACTCCAAGGCATATCATTGATAGTGCAAGTATACTCGAGCCTACAAGTACTGATAACCCTACGTTATTAATTAAAGCGTTCTGGTAAAACTTCTGTACACTACTAATACCACCTTCCACATACAGTAATAAAGGCCATACTATATTTGCAGCAACCAAACTGCTTAATAATGCTGTAAATAATGGCCTATCTTTGATTACTGATTCTACTTTATTTCTTCTACTAATGACTTTGTCGTCAATATTAATGAAGTTGTCCTTACCCTTCCAAGCGTTAAGTGTAAAATGCGAATGAGTACCATTGCTGTATTCCAGTCTGACTGATTTTATTACTTTATCTTTTGGTTGATACTCTCGCACCTGATTCAAAGTTTCATTCGCATTCTTTCTCCCTACTTGACACTCTTCAGTATCTCTAAATTGCTTTATTCCACAAAATATCAGACTAATTGCAACCAATAATGCAACAGCTAGAATTGGTATAGTCACATAGATGGTACTGTTTGCAAAAAATGCAATAAATTGTGCTTTATCCTGTAAATATACCAAAGCTGCAGAAACGCTAAGTGCAACAGCAGCTATACCGAAAATTACAAATTCCTTCTGCTGCATTGCATATTTTACTCTTGGCAAAATTCTATTTGTTTTCTTTTCTTTTTTAATTAATGGAGTTTCTGAATTCACTCCTCCACTATTTGTTTGATCACTTTCATGTAGCAAAATATTTGAAGATATATCACTAAGTGTGTCAATAGATGACCTTTCTGATGCTCCCTTTCTATCAGATATTGAGTTATCTTTCAGTTTCTGTAGATCTGATCTTTGTACTCCAAAGCTATTACCACTTATTCCACTATCACTCCCTTCTAAAACCTTTTTTGGAGATTTTGTATCTTGGTTTATTTTTGAATAAATAGGCTCGCCATTAGCTAGTTCTTTGTTTATTTCTGAATAAATAGGATCAGCATTAACTAGTTCCTCTATATTTTCCTCGTTATATGATTTTACTTCTAATGATGATTTTGATGGTGCAATAGACTGTATAATATTTGACACATGATTTTCTGCTGTTCTAGGTGAAGGTGGAGCTACATTTCTAATATTGTCCTTCTCCAACATTCCATTCCTAGGTAACGGCTTTGGTTTATCTCCTAATTCTTTATCCTCTTCCTCTTTTTGCATTTCTTTTGTATTGTCTATTTTGGGGTTGGAAGATGTGTTGGATGCTGCCTCAAACTGATCAAGAGAATACGGACGGTTATATTCTATTCCATTTGCCTCACAAACTGCATTAAATTCGTCCTCTATGTCTTTACCATCATCCAATACTAAATATAATGCACCCCATAAACTAGACCAAAAAAAATGGTTGATCCGAGTAGGAAGGTAAAGGGGTAAAAGTATGGCAACAAAAAAATATGAACCAGAGTTAAAAGCAAAGATAGCTTTGGAAGCAATAAAAAATCAAAAAAGCACATCTGAGATATGTAGTGAATATAAAATACCATCAACAAATCTATATGATTGGCGTGATAGAGTATTGGCAAGGTTAAAAGACCTATTTGTTGAAGAAAGTGAAAGTGCGAGAAAACAAAGAATCTTAGCGCAAGAAATAGAAAGTTTACATAAAGTAATAGGAGAATTGACAGTGGAAAATAGTTATTTGAAAAAAAAATTACTGAAATAAGCAAAAAAGATAGAGTAAGGTTTATAGAAAAAGATTCTGATCTATCAATTAGGAAACAGGCTGATTTACTGGGGATTTGCAGATCTAGCCTATATTATAGGCATATAATTAATAACGAAAGTGAAATTTGATTCAAGAAGTATATTTGGCTTCTGATTGCCGTTATGGATATCGTAAAATTACTGCTGAAATCATAGCGAGTGGAGTAGTAGTCAATCACAAAAAAATCTTAAGAATTATGAAAAAAATGAAGATTAGTGGGCTGTATTGTAGAAAAAGATGTAATACAAGTATTAAAGAAAAAAAGCATAAAATATATCCTTATTTACTCAAAGATTTGATTATTTGTAGAGTTAATCAGGTATGGGCTACTATATATTATGGTAGAAGGTAAGTTTGTCTATTTTGTGGCAATAATGGACTTGTATAGTCGCTATATTATTGCTCATTCATTATCACCATATCTCGATGCTGGATTTTGCCTTTATACTCTCAAAGAAGCTCTAAAACAAGGTAAACCTGAGATTTTTAATAGTGATCAAGGAGTGCAGTTTACTAGCTACAACTTTATTATGGAATTAGAGCGTGCTAATATTAAAATTAGTATGGATCATAAAGGACGTTGCTTCGACAATATATTTGTTGAGCGTTTATGGAGAACTTTAAAGCAAGAAGCTATATATTATTATAGACCAAATAGTATCAGAGATTTGAATCTTATAATAAACGATTTTGTTGGTTGGTATAACTATAAAAGGCGACATCAGACTCTACATTATAAAGTTCCTGCTGATCTTTATTATCATAAACAGTAAATGAATATATTGATAAATACTTTAAATGTGTGTCGACGTATTTATCAACATATTCATTTTAAAAATCGGATCACTTTGAAAAAAATGGTCTAGACAAATGGGTGCATTATAGGGTTTTATGGTCAAGCGTCAAGGTTAAGTTATGCTTGGAAGTTGCTTAACAAATGTGAAAATATAAGAGAGTTAAAATATAAAGATGGTACTCCTGCATTAGATAAACTAAATGAGCTTCGTATTAAGTGTCGTAATACTTCTATCATAGTTGCTTCTATGTTAGCAGTAGTAGGAGTTGCTTTAGGAGTAGCTATTGCAGTCTACTCAGGAATGTTAGCGGTAGGGATAGGAATTGGAGTTTGTTGTCTTGTTGTTGCTGCAATCACATATCATTATAGTAGTCCCGCAAATTTACTTAAAGATAGCAATGCTGAAGTTGCAATTAATCAAATGGCATTAGTAAAATTATAACTTAAGATCAGAAGAAATGGCAGATCAAGTTTAATAATGTTAATTCAGTAATATATTTAGTAAAATCTAAAACTAAGAAAATTCTATACTTGCAACTCTGTGAGATGCTGGTGGTATCTATCTTACTTTCTTGATAGGAATATAGATGACAAGAGATAGGCGATAGAATTGCAAAGAGTTTGCAAATATTAGTTATTATTTGTAGAATATAGAGAAATTAGTAGAGATTTTAATAGTATGCCATCCGTTACTTTTATTTTACCTGATGGAAGTAAGAAAAGTTATGAAGCTGCAGAGGGAGAAACTCTTCTTAATTTAGCCCATAGAAGTGATCCAGATCTGCTTGAAGGTGCATGTGAAGGTTCTCTTGCTTGTTCTACATGCCATGTGATTGTTGATCCAAAATTTTATGATGTTGTAGAAACACATAATCCTATATCTGATGAGGAAAATGACATGCTGGATCTAGCTTTCGGTTTAACAGAGACATCGAGGCTTGGATGCCAAATAAAAATCACAAAAGATATTGACGGTTTGTGCGTAACCGTGCCCAGAGGTACAAGAAATATATCATTAGATAAATAAAGGATAATGCGTAAAATTTTTATCTATATTCTCATCTTCTTACCTTTGTTTATTCCTCTAGCGTATGGTGGTTTTTGGTATTTTTCTGCATTTAAGGTAAAAAGTCTTTTAACTGATTACATTAATGACGAAAAAGTTGATATTTCACATGATTTTAGCGGATTTCCTTTTAACCTAGTTTTTCGTGTAACGAATCCAAAATTTTCTAATGAGCAATTAACTGTTTCATCTGAAGCTTTAGTGATAAAAAACAGATTATTTGATAAGTCAGTATATATCTATATACCAAGCAATGAAGTCAACATTGCTGTCCGTAGTGATGAGAAAAAGAATATAAAGTGTCACACACACGTGAGTAGCCACTCTGTTGTTAAACTAAATGATTTACTATCTTCATTAAAATTCAACAGAAATAGCACTGTAATAGACTATATAGATACATTTCGTTACGAAGATTATGGATTAAAATGTGATATTTTAGAAAATCAGCAAAGTGTTATAACTGAAGTGAATGATAAAAGTAATTACATTCAATTTCACTTTGATAAAGAACTGAATGAAAATACTAAACTAGAATTTGATTTTTATACTTACCGTTATAAAAATACTGCAAGTCCTGAAAATTACCTTAGTGTCGACGCTAAATTAGATTATGAATTTGTAAACCATATTTCAGCTTCTAAGATTAATTTCAACATAGAAAAATTTTTGATTGAGAGTAATAACTTTTCTATTGCTGCGAATGGTGGAGTAAGTAATTACAATTTAGTTACATCTTCATTTGAAGATAAAATTAATGTAGCCATATCAAATTATAAAGAATTAATTTCGTTTGTGACTAATGATTCAAAGACTGCAGATAAATTGGAAAAATCAATATCTTCCTTATCAGAAAAAATCACTAATAACGACATTCAATTTTCAATAAAGTACGACAATAATGTAGGTTCAGGCTTTATTGGAAAATTATCCACTACTGATTTTATCACTCAATTCACCAAAAATGAGAATAGTAATTAGCTTACTTTTTACATTGATATTTCATTTAAGCATAAATGCTTTTACTTTGGATGATAAACTAAGAGATGAAAGCATGGAAGAGCGAGCAAGTAACTTATTTACAGTAATAAAGTGTCCTGTATGCTCTGGTGAATTATTATCCGAATCTGAGTCTCAAGTTGCATATGGTATGCGCAAGGAAATTCGCAAGAAGATCAGTGATGGATATACTAACGAGCAAATAATTTCAGAGTTAAAAAATTCTTATGGAGATTCAATTATCATTGTACCACCTGTAAAATCTAGTACCTACATTTTATGGTTTATTCCTCTTATAATTTTTCTTATTGGATGTTTTCTAATACGAAAATCAGTTCAGAAAATAGATAAGGTAGTAAAAAGATAACTATAGAGTAAAAGTGAGTTTATAACAAATGCAAGTAGCTACTATACGAACATTTGAGTTTAGATCAAAGATTGTAAGGTTAAATCTTCCATCCAAATAACCACGCACTCTACTTGCTTATCTGGGTAGACTTCTTGCACTAAGGTTTTATAGATCAACATTTGCTTTTTTATTTCATTTGATGAGGAAATAGAAACGTTATGGTGTGATTTATAGTCAATTATGATTGCTTTGTCTTCTGTTATGCACAGTCTGTCTAGCCGCACTAATACTGGTTTTCCGTCAATTGTTCCACTAAGTGGAATTTCTGATTTGCCCTCCAAGTCGAACAGGTAATCATATTTTTCATTAAAGGTTAATATTTTGCTGTAAATTTCATCCTTATCTTCACTAGTGTTTATGCTATCAAGATATTTCCTAACCCAATTTTTTCTCCTGTCTTTCTCTATTTTGGGCATATATTGCAATATACTGTGAATTATTAAGCCTCTTGCATAGCTGTCTGTTGTCCCAATGCTCCTTTTTGTCATTCTAGCACTCTCATCTGTCATTCCAGTACTTGACACTGGACTCCCGATACAATGTTGAACACTTTTTTTTTGCCTTTCGAGAGCGAGTTCTTTCAGCCGAAACACTACATGCACGTTATCATCATCAACTTCAATGCGTTGAACTAATTTTCTTATTATATCAAGTTTAGTTTCCCAATCCGCCTGATTAAGTTCCAACTCAACCTCAGAGGAAAAACTTTCTACACTACTTGTGATAAAATCTAATTCCCTCTGTAGCCTCTTTTCATCGACCATTTCTTCCCTTTGATCTCTAATTCCTTTTAACTCCTTTGCCATGCTCTCAACTTCTAAGTCATATTTTTCCTTCGTTATATGACCTCTTGCATATACATAAGCTAATCTTTCTATACCTTGTTCTATTTTATTTGCACGCTTTTCAAGTTCATCCTTTGCCTCTGTACTTTCATGTTTCACGAGTCTGAGCTGATATTCCTTAGTCATTGCTTCTGGTTCTTTGAGTACCATCTTTACTTCTTCCCATACTGCTTCTTCTAGTATATCAACTTGTATTGATTTGCTGTTACACACTCTATTCCCACCAAAACGATTTGCATCCGTTCCAGGGCATCGATAGTAACTTCTTCCTCCTTTAACATTACTCATTCCATAATAAATGTATTTACAACACTGACACACCATTAGCCCTTGTAATAGGTACCTTCTCCCACTTCGTTGCATTCTTGCTCTTTTTCTATTTTCAGATAGTTGCTCTTGTACTATATCAAATTTCAACTATATTTGGTATTTCTATATGAATCCAATTCTTTTTCTCAGTTTGATAAATGGAATAACTTTTTTTCCTCACTTTCCATATTGCTCTCACTTCTTTTTTTATTGATTCGTTTTACCAAATGCTGCTTGTCCTTTGTATGCTGGATTCCTCAACATTCTACACACTGTACCTGAATGCCAATTTCTTCTGCCCTTTGGAGCAGTAATATGCCTTCTTGTAGTTTCTTTTAAGCTCTGACCTATCCACTCAAACAGTTTACGCACTACTTTTGCTTCCTCTTCTTCAACTTCAAACTTTGCTTCTTCTCTGACTACATGCTTTATATAGCGGTATCCATAAGCCCATTACACTTATACACCCTTTCCTTGCTGCATGGAGTTTTCCCCTTCGACTTCTTTCCATTATCTTTGCACATTCGTATTCTGAGATTAATCCTTGTACTCCTAGCAATAATTTTGACTCTGGATTATTTTCAGTCTTATAATTTAGTTGTGTGATTCATAGAGGTTATTACAGCAAAAATGTAAGATAAAATAAAAACTTTGACTTGTGATAGTTTAAATACCTTATTACAATAATATGAATAAATTCATCAACAAGAGGCAATCAGTAAATGGATACCAAAGTTAAGTTGCGTCTGAATTGGATAGAATTATACAAAAAATTAGGTCATGCAGGCAAAGTATGTCAACACTATAACATTTCACGCTTTACCTTACGAAAATGGTACAAACGCTATGAAAAGCTAGGTGAACAGGGATTGTCAAACCTTAGTAGCAGGCCTAAAACTTTACCCTTACAAAAAATCAACAAGTCAAATGAACAGCTCATTCTTCATCTGAGAAAAGCTAGAAAACTAGGAGCAAGACGTATTCAAGCTGAATTAAAGCGTTTACATGATATCTCTTTTGCATTGGCTACTATACACAAAGTTTTGAAGAAACACGATGTAAGTCTTTTACGTATTAAGCGCCACTATCGCAAGCAGATTAAGCGTTATAACTGCAAAGTGCCAGGAGAGCGTGTACAAAATGGATGTTTGCAAAATATCTTCGGGGCTTTATCAATATACTGCTATAGATGATTGTACGCGTTATAAAGTTATCGCATTATACTCAAGGCGTACTTCAAAAAATACTCTGGATTTCCTAAAACAATTAAGGGAAAGGGCTCCATTTCATTGTCAAAGGATTCAGACCGATAGAGGACAAGAATTTTTTGCTTACGAAGTGCAAGAGTGTCTAAAAGAATGGAAAATAAAATTCCGTCCAATTAAGCCGTTTTCCCCACATTTAAATGGTAAAGTAGAAAGAGCGCAGCGTACAGATTTAGATGAATTTTATAGTAGCGTTAACATTAAGGATTATGAATTGCAAGTCAAGCTTAGGGATTGGGAAGAATATTATAATAAACAACGTCCTCATAGCTCTCTTCAGGGAAAGACTCCTTGGGAAAAATATAAAGAACTGGAAAAAACAATTCCTTGTCTAAGTGAAATACAAAAAAATTATATCTCATCAAAAGAAACATTTGTCATGCAAAATTACAAACATAACCAAGAGTTAAAGTCACTTCAAAAATATAAAACCTCTTAACAGGTATTTCAAGTTCAGACTTGATCTGACAAATTAGTTGCAATAACCTCTATGAATCACACACAATAATCCCAGCTTTAATGATCTTCTTTTCTATGGTTTATAGATGCAACAGAACTGTATTTTCTCCTAGCTTTCTAAACTAAAAATAACAACGCAGTCTAAAGTTGTATTATATAGGTGTTTTAAGTATTATATACTTTTCTCAAATATTTGTTTCTTCATGCTATTTTCTCTTGAGAGCTGTATTTTATTCACCCAATAATTACCGCTATTTTGAGAATCTTCCTTCACAATTTTTTCAGCATTTTCAGAAAATTGACATAGCTTCTTATGCTTTTCAAAATACCCCTGCTTAATAGCGTCATAAACTGAGTATCCACCAAGTAAACAATCTTCTCCTATTTCTTTCTTATTCTTTAATTGATCAAAGTTCTTTCTGTCCTTGTCACTTATCTCCACTCTTATATTGTTGCTATTTTTCTCACTAGGACTTAATTGAATATTGACTTCTCCTACTTCAGTGGTAAAAGTCATCTTGATACTGCTTTCTAAGATGTCTGTATAGTTCCTTTTTCCCTCTACACTCTTGACTGTTACTATACTTTTTCCAATCTGTAACACATAAAATTTTAATTCTGGATTACTTGTAATTTTTGCAGAGTTAACAACACTATCGTGTGAATACTCTATAAAAAAATATTTATTATCTCTGCATATTCTTAATACAGATTTGATCTGATTGCTTTTGTTTACAACACTTCCATATGCTAAAATTTTTAGCTCATCTTTAACTTTTTGGCATTGTATATAAATATGATCATCAAATTGGAAACCTTCATTATTCATAAATGCTTCAGTTGCATACTGCATTTCATCATGATAAAAGAGATCTCGTCTTACCTTTCCACCTTTTAATAATAAACTCTCAGCAATTTTTTGTATTGTATCTAAACTGCCAATTGATAATCCATCTGCATCGCTATAGCTATACCCACCCTTAGATGTTGTGGTACTGGATCTTACACGCACAATATTATCAAGAATATCTGTTATTTCTTCAAATATAAGATTTGTCACAGTCTCGCCACAGTTACTATAACATAAGTTTAGCCTTATCCCTTTTTCTAAGTATTTATCTGTTATACATTGAATACGGTTTAAAGCACTCTCTGTTTGACTATATTTCTCTTTAACGTTTTTTACTTTCTCATAAAACTCATCCATCAGCTTTCTATCATCATTACTTTCAATTAACAACATGTCTAAATTTGCTAAAATTGAATTATGCACAGTTCTCTCATCGCCATCTGCTGAAATTTGATCATGTACAGTTTCATCATCATCATCTTCTTCATAGTCAAAAAAATCATCATCTTCGATAAGAGAGTCATTATCCGAAGATGTTAGATCCATTAAACCCCAATCACCTACATCATCATTTCCATCTGGAAGATATTCAGAAAAACCACCCTTTTTGACAAGGGAATTATCATCTGAAGATGTCAGATCCATTAAACCCCAATCACCTACATCATCATTTCCATCTGGAAGATATTCAGAAAAACCACCCTTTTTGACAAGGGAATTATCATCTGAAGATGTCAGATCCATTAAACCCCAATCACCTACATCATCATTTCCATCTGGAATATATGAAGAACTCCATGAATCTTCATTATTTCGCTCTTGAGAAAAAGAGCCCTGAAATTTACCTGTAAACATTACATTCTTTATTAAAACATTTTCACAACAGTGTAACTCTCTAGATGATGGACTTATTTTTGTATCAGAAACTTATTTAGGATTAAAGATACCTTTGACTTTCCACCATTACAAAAAGACATTATATGTTATGTAAAATAAAAAACCTAATGCAAGTATAATTTTACTCATTTTAGTGTTTTTTTATATTTTCTCTTCTTGAAAAGATACTGACCTTCCAGAAAAAGTGGAGAAAAAGTTGGGACGTTTTTAGTAAAAAATGTTTTTATAAAGGGGTGTAATATGACAAATGGAAGAGAGTATACAGCAGAATTCAAAGAAGAAGCTGTAAAACTTTTCAGAGAAACATTTTAAAACATGCATCTCATTTAGCATCAAGTAAAATTTACTTATTTACTTTTCCTAAAATCGCAAAAAGGTACGTATCCTTGCGAGAACGGCTTAAATAAAAGCAGCGTTGTGCAAATAAAAGTGTAAAATTTGTAACAAAGCTAAGCCGATCAGTTCATATCTAAATTTGACTAAAGTAGTCTATTATGGCTAGTTATAAGGTATAACAAAGTGATTATAAATAAAAGTTCATATGGATCACGTGGTAGGCCAATGCATTCCAAAACGAAAAGTTCTCGTGCGATCCGAAAGTCGTGAAATCGTGATGGTTCAATCCCATCCGCCATAACATCTGGCTGAAATCGTTATCCACATTTTGTGAAATTGGCAACTTCACATGGTGCAAGCATGGATAAAAAGGGAGTAATACTAAACCTTATGGTAAATCCTTCCAAGAAGAGTTAGATATGGTTACGAAAGAAACCCATGTCTGAATTGTCATAACCCATAATATGCGAAATAAGGTTGAAACGCATAAACCAAAAGGTATGGAGAAATATAGGATGATCAAAATTTTTATGTTTGATCAAGATGTTTCCTGTCTCCTGGCAAAAAGTAGGAACCTAAGTCTAATGTGAAACGATTTCATGGAACGGAGTAACCACATGGAAGCTCTTATTATCCCTTGTTTAAAAAGGATAACTAAGAAGGTGGCCCACTAAATGCTTCTACGTGGAGGGATTGTTTAAGAAGCTAATGCCTAAAGTAATATTTGGGATATGCAGACGTAAACACTGTAGTTTGGAAGGTAAAGTTGTGAATAGTAGTAAGTATGTTATGAACCAACAAAATGTTAGGTATGAATGGAATTTGGTGCAAGCTAGAGAAATCTTCATTTAAGCTACAAAAACGAATTTACCGAGCTTCACAATGTAATGATATCAAAAAGATGCATAATCTTCAGAGGTTATTACTAAAGTCAACAAGTGTAAGAATGCTCGCAGTTAGGAGGATAACTCAGGACAACAGAGGGAAAAAGACAGCAGGTATTGATGGAAAGTCCAATCTTAATAAAAAAGAAAGATTGCTGTTAGCAAACTCTTTGGATATAAGAGAAAAGGCAAAGCCATCAAGACGGGTGTGGATTCCAAAATCTGGTAGGTCATCGGAGCATCGCCCGTTGGGTATTCCTACTATATCTTGTAGAGCAAGACAAACACTTGTAAAAATGGCACTAGAACCAGAGTGGGAAGCAAAACTTGAGCCAAACACATATGGTTTTAGACCTGGAAGATCGTGTCATGATGCAATAGCAGCTATATTTATCGCACTTGGTCAGAAAACAGCATTTATACTGGATGCTGATATTTCCGGATGTTTTGATTATGCATATTGATACTCCTATAAAAAATTTGGATTGTTGAGTTTACCATGTTTAAAATCCATAAGGATTCTAACTATAATGCACCCCATAAACTAGACCAAAAAAAAATGGTTGATCCGAGTAGGAAGGTAAAGGGGTAAAAGTATGGCAACAAAAAAATATGAACCAGAGTTAAAAGCAAAGATAGCTTTGGAAGCAATAAAAAATCAAAAAAGCACATCTGAGATATGTAGTGAATATAAAATACCATCAACAAATCTATATGATTGGCGTGATAGAGTATTGGCAAGGTTAAAAGACCTATTTGTTGAAGAAAGTGAAAGTGCGAGAAAACAAAGAATCTTAGCGCAAGAAATAGAAAGTTTACATAAAGTAATAGGAGAATTGACAGTGGAAAATAGTTATTTGAAAAAAAAATTACTGAAATAAGCAAAAAAGATAGAGTAAGGTTTATAGAAAAAGATTCTGATCTATCAATTAGGAAACAGGCTGATTTACTGGGGATTTGCAGATCTAGCCTATATTATAGGCATATAATTAATAACGAAAGTGAAATTTGATTCAAGAAGTATATTTGGCTTCTGATTGCCGTTATGGATATCGTAAAATTACTGCTGAAATCATAGCGAGTGGAGTAGTAGTCAATCACAAAAAAATCTTAAGAATTATGAAAAAAATGAAGATTAGTGGGCTGTATTGTAGAAAAAGATGTAATACAAGTATTAAAGAAAAAAAGCATAAAATATATCCTTATTTACTCAAAGATTTGATTATTTGTAGAGTTAATCAGGTATGGGCTACTATATATTATGGTAGAAGGTAAGTTTGTCTATTTTGTGGCAATAATGGACTTGTATAGTCGCTATATTATTGCTCATTCATTATCACCATATCTCGATGCTGGATTTTGCCTTTATACTCTCAAAGAAGCTCTAAAACAAGGTAAACCTGAGATTTTTAATAGTGATCAAGGAGTGCAGTTTACTAGCTACAACTTTATTATGGAATTAGAGCGTGCTAATATTAAAATTAGTATGGATCATAAAGGACGTTGCTTCGACAATATATTTGTTGAGCGTTTATGGAGAACTTTAAAGCAAGAAGCTATATATTATTATAGACCAAATAGTATCAGAGATTTGAATCTTATAATAAACGATTTTGTTGGTTGGTATAACTATAAAAGGCGACATCAGACTCTACATTATAAAGTTCCTGCTGATCTTTATTATCATAAACAGTAAATGAATATATTGATAAATACTTTAAATGTGTGTCGACGTATTTATCAACATATTCATTTTAAAAATCGGATCACTTTGAAAAAAATGGTCTAGACAAATGGGTGCATTATAGTTTTACCTTCTTTACTCAACTTTATTATAGACTGTTCCATTTCTTTTGCTTTAGTCAACTCGCGAAAAGAGTTTACTGGAATGGGAACATGAGAAGTAGTAGTTTCGCCACCATGCCATATAATGCGTACCTGAAGACAATCGCGTCTGATTCTGTGTGCTACCACTTTATCAATGAGACAACGAAGAAAGGACTTTTGTTGTTGACGTGATAGAATTGATTTATACCAAATTTCAGGTAATCTTTTGCCTACATCTAAAAATACTGTTTTCAGTTCTTCAGGTAATTGAGGTGTTGGATCACTTGGACGCTGACGTTCGAACATAATTTCTGCTTGTTGGAGTTCTTTCAATGCTTTCTCCCAGCGTCTTTCAAGTTCTGCAGCTACAAGACGATTGTCAGGGTCTACTTGATTAAATTGTCTTTCTGCCAATCTAACTTGGTACTTTAGGCGCTCTAATTGTTGTAAATGTGCTTTATTAATTGCTTGCTCAGATTGCAATTGTGAGTTAATCGCCTGAGTATAAGCATCAAGCTCAATTTGACCAAGTGCAGCAAAAAATTTGGGAACTACTTCATTATCAATAATATCAGCTGGTAAAAGCTGACATACAGGTACACGATACTGCTGACGTAGATAGTTGCATAAATAACGATTTCCTCCTTTATACTGTACCAACATTTTATGTCCACATTCTCCACAATAAATTATTCCATGTAATAATGCTGCACCTGGTCTTGCTATACCACGTGTTTTATTGCGATCGTATTCTGCATAATTATCTTTTAGCATCATCTCAATCTTTGTAAAAGTTTCCCAATCTATGTAAGCTGAGTATTTACCTTTGATCAGAACTTTCCATTCCTCCATTGGTAATTTTTTTGTTGTTTTGTCAGCAGAAGATGGCTTATGGTATGTAGTACGGGAACGCCCATAAACAAATGCTCCAGCATAGGCTGGGTTTTTTAGTATTGAGGTAATTGCTGCAACAGTTGGCTTTTTCCACTGTAGTTCTTTGAAATTATTATATCTAGGAAGAGTTAGTTGATGATCATTAAAATGTCTTAAAACCTTTGATGCTGTTCGTTTTTCTAGAAAAGTTTCAAAAATAAGATTGATACGAGACTGAACTTCAAGGTTAGGATCCTTGTTCACAGAACCATCAATGTTACGAACAAGACCAACTGGGAGAGATAAGGCTAAATCACCTCTGGTTGCTTTATTTAATAGTCCAGCATTTAGTCTAGCTCTTATAGTAGATAACTCCATTTCAGCAAGTTGCCCTTTCAGACCAAGTAACAGCCGACCATTAATAGTACCAGGATCATAAACACCATCCCGGTCAGCTATTAAACACTGTTTATAGCCACATATATCCAGTAAAGGATACCAGTCAGAACAATTACGTGATAAGCGAGTCACATCGTAGGAGAGAATAATTCCTACCTTTGATAAAGTGACTTTAGTGACAATCTCTTTAAACCCTTCACGCTTTTCAGCACTAGCACCAGTTAAACCAAGATCACTATCAATGATTACAACATTATCAGCTTTCCATCCAAGGTCAATTGCTCTTTGTTTTAGTGCATACTGTAACTCCAAACTTTCTTGGTTGCTCAATGCTTGATGAGGTGTTGATTGTCTGATATAAATTATTGCTTCGCGTGCTAAATGCTGTGCTGTAATTAGCTCTGATGTACTCATAGATAACCTCTTTGGACACTAATAATATATTTTCTAAAACTTCTGACTTGAAACGTTGCGACATTTTCTGCCACACTTGACATGGTTTACATGGCATAATTTATACTCCTTTGCTAGAGAAACAAATTCGTATAATGAAGACCACGTTAACTTGCTGGTGAGAAAGTTTTGCTTACTAGCTAAGTTGGTAGCAGAAAACGGAATACGTAGAATGATGTAATTGCGATAAGTAACAAATACATTGTGGACTTTTGAGCTGACAGAAGATATTGGAAATGTTCTGCCAAATAGTGGATGTGTTGAATCTGTAACTGTAATTTCCTTAGTTACTTGATTATTGAAGAGGGTATTAAGGTGATTGATCGTTTGATAACATCGATCATAACTCACTGTTAGAAAAACTCAATACCACACCAACTCTAAAGAGAATTATAAAAGGATGGTTGAAAGCAGGCATTATCGAAGATAGAAAGTTTAGTCCCACCAAACGTGGCACAATTCAAGGTGGAATAATTTCTCCATTACTTGCATGTGTAGCACTATATGGACTAGAACAGAATATCAAAGAAGAGCTTAAGAAAGAACTTTTCCAATATGCGAAAAAGAAATATGGTAGGGCGTCTCGCAAGCAGGCGCAAAATTCAGTTAGTGTAATTACGTACGCCGATGATTTTGTGGTTTTACACGAGAGCGAGGAACTTGTGATGAAGGCAAAGGTTCTAATTGAAAAATGGCTAAAACCCGTTGGATTAGAATTAAAGTCATCAAAGACAAGAATTGTACATACACTGAAATCCCTAAATGGGGAAAAGCCAGGATTTGATTTTCTTGGATTTTCAATAAGGCATTATCAAACACGTCAAAATAAGAGAGGTTACAAGTAAACCAAGTCGTAAATCTATAAGTCAACACTTGTTATCTATTAAACATAAGCTTAAAGAGTTGCAAGCAGCACCACAAGAAGCTGTAATAAAAGAGCTTAATCCAATAATTAGGGGTTGGAGCCAATATTATACCTCTGTAGTCTCAAGCAAGGTCTTTAACTTATTAAGGTTGTAATAGTTTAGACTTGATCTGACAGATTAACAAAGTAAGATAAAAATATAAATAAATTTTAAAGGAGTGTCAGATATGAGTAAAACACAAGAAAAAATACTAAAACCAAAGTTGGGGTTGCTAGAACTTGCAAAGCAATTAGGAAATGTATCACAGGCGTGTAGAGTAATGAAGGGATACATTTTACCGCTTCAAAGAGCTGTATGAAACAGGAGGGGAAAAAGCATTATACGAGATAAACAAAAGCAAACCATTACTTGCCAATAGAGTACCAAAGGATACAGAAGAAGCAGTAGTTAGTAGAGTTTCCAGCATATGGACAAGAAAGAGCAGCTAATGAATTAAAGAAAAAAGGAATTCTAATATCTGCTAGTGGGATAAGGTCAATATGGCAAACTCGAAAATTTTAAAAAGAGGTTGAAGGCGCTGGAAGCGAAGGTGGTCCAAGACGGTATAATTTTGACAGAGGAGCAAGTTGCTGCTTTAGAAAAAACTAAGGAACAATTAAAGAGGCCAATGGCGAAATTGAGACACAACACCCTGGATACTTAGGTAGTCAAGATACCTATTATGTAGGCAATATCAAAGGTATTGTATCAACAAACTTTTATTGACACCTACTCTAGAGTGGCTTTCGCTAAGCTTTATACGGAGAAAACTGCTATCACAGCTGCAGATCTTCTCAATATACCATTTTTTGATGAACAGAAAGTTCCATTGCTACGCATTTTAACTGATAGGGGTACAGAGTATTGTGGCAAACCAGGGAATCATGCGTACCAGTTATATTTGGGAGTAGAAAATATTGATCATTCTAGAACCAAAGCTTATTCTCCACAGACTAATGGTATATGTGAAAGGTTTCATAGAACTATGCAAGATGAATGTTACAATATTATCTTCAGGAAAAAGATTTATAGTACTTTGGAGGAGCTTCAGTTAGATTGGCTGCATTCTTACAACAGAACTAGACCTCATTCCGGTAAGTACTGCTATGCAGACCTTTTTTGATAGTATGCATATTGCTTACCAAAAAAATATTGATAACATAAAACGGGAACGTTCAAAAAAGCATACGCGTCAAGTTAAGGAACTGTGGTAATAAACTTAGTGTAAGGAAGAGAAAAAGAAGATATAAGTTCTCTTAAATTTAACAAAGAAAACGGAGAACTTATACAATGAAAAGAATAGTTTGCATCTCAAAAAAGCTCAAAGAATTTTTTAATGAAAAAGCAGATAAAATCTCAGCTACAACAGGGTTCATAAAAAGAAAGAGGAAGCTAAAAGGCTCGTCGTTCATAAAAGCCATCGTTTTGGGTAATATAGGGATTGATAATTGTAGTATAGAGACAGTGTGTCAATTATTGAATGAAGACTCGATAAATATAACAAAACAAGGTCTGGACTTTAGATTTACCAAGGAAGCAGTGGAATTCATGAAAAGAATGTATAATGAATCTTTAACGTTACTTAAAAATACCTTACAAGTTGATTGCAGAATCTTGAAGCACTTTGGAGGTGTTAAATTATTAGACAGCAGCTATATTAGCTTACCTAACAGTATGGAAGACATGTATAAAGGTTATGGTACCAGCTACAGTGGTTATGAAAGCAATACTAAGTCTGGAATAAAGTTACAATTAGTTTTTGACTACCTAAATCAGACATTAGACCAGCTTAATATAACTGAAGGAATAAGGTCAGATCAGGGTTATAGAAGCCATTTAAGCAATATATCGAACAACGATTTACTAATATCTGATTTGGGTTATTTTGTGCCAAGTTCTTTTAAACAAATCAATGAAATAGGAGCTTATTTCATAAGTCGTTATAAATCCGATACTAACATATATGATATAGAGACAGGTCAAAAAATAGATTTACTAGAACATTTGGGAGATCGATCTTTTCTAGAACAGGAGGTATTGTTAGGAAAAGAGACAAGGGTTAAAGTAAGAATTATATTTAAAAAACTAACTGAAGAACAAGCTATGGCTAGAAGAAGAAAGGCTAATAGGTTAGCAAGATCACATGGATACACATCTTCTCAAAGGAACCAAAAGTTACTAAATTGGTCGATATTTATAACTAATGTTCCAAAAAGTAAGATTAATGCTGAGCAAATACTAGTAGTTTACCGAATAAGATGGCAAATTGAATTATTGTTCAAATTATATAAGAGTAATATAAGGCTTGATAAGCTGAGAGGAAAGCCATACAGAGTATTATGTGAGCTATATGCCAAATTGTGTGCAATTCTTATATTTCATGGAATAGTGGGTTGCACAGAACTGAAAAAAAATACGGAGCTTAGCTTAACAAAGGCATTTATTGAGCTAAAAAGACGGGTTAGAGAGTTATTTTTAGCACTAAATAATAAAATTAAAGGCTTAAATATTTTTCTCAAAAAGCTTACCATAACTTGGTCGCAATTTTCATTAAAAGACAAGTACAGAAAAACTAGGGTATCCACCTTAACTTCTCTAAATTTGCTTTAACTTGACGCGTATGGACCTTAGTACACTCCTAGCTTAAAATAATGTAGTACGAACGGTAGAAGGATCTAAAAGATCGAATTACAACCCTGTATAGCATTTACGTTATTATTTGATTATATTTATAGGTATAAAAATGGCTAGAATAGTTTTTATGGGTATTGATGTTTCAAAAAAAACACTTGATATCTCAATCGACAATAAACATCAGCGTATAGAGAATGAAGAAAGGGCTATATCTGAGTTTATAAGATCAAGAATGACTAACAATATATTTGTTAAGTTATGTGCAGTAGAATCAACAGGCGGTTACGAAAAACTTGTCATAAAATTGTTGCGAGAACATAACATAGCTGTTCATAGAGCTCACCCAAACCGGGTATATGCGTTCGCAAAAGCCTGCAACCACTTTGCAAAAACAGACAAATCAGATGCAAAATTGCTAGAAAAGTATGCCGAATTTATCACGAAAAATGATGAGGTAGTAGAATGCATAGTTTCACAAAAGCAAGAAGAACTAAAAGAATTAAGGGCAGTTGAGCGCAACCTAAACGACGATGTTCACGCAAATATGTGTCGTTTACATAAGGTTACAGGGAAAGCTAGGGAATATATAGAAAAACAGGTAGAATTTGCCAAAAAACAATTAGAGCAAATTAGACAGGATATAGAAGGTATAATAAACTCTGACCCTGATTTGAAGGAAAAAAGCAAACTGCTAACTAGCTATAAAGGTGTTGGACGAAAAATAGCAAGTATCCTACTCATAGAGGTACCTGAGCTTGGCAGGCTAGATAATAAGGAAATAGCTTGTCTAATTGGAGTTGCGCCAAAAACCAATGAAAGCGGAAGGAAAGTGAGTAAAGCTCAAATCATAGGTGGCAGATTTTATGCTCGAAAAGCATTATACATGTCTGCCGTGGTTGCTATTCGTCATAATAGGAAAATGAAAGCACTTTACCAGCGTTTGGTTGACTCTGGTAAAGCCACTAAGGTTGCATTAGTTGCTGTGATGAGAAAAATCGTCGTTTGTTTAAATGCCATGATAAAAAACAACAATTTTTATCTTGATGCTTAAGACGGTAGGTCTTATCTAAGACGGACTGATCTACATGTAATGTAAATTTCTTTTTATCAGTATTGTTGCCACTTTTAATATCGTTATTAGATAATATGTTGATATGTGAGTTATGAGACATATAAACCTCCTGAAATGGTTATGTTAAAATTAAATAAAACCAAATAAAAAAACTTATTATAAACTGGACAGTCTGCCATATCTTTAAGTAAGCTTATTGGAACATGAGTCAATAATTCTCTAATAGAGAAAACCAAATCCATCATGATAATTGTGGAATGTATCATGATAATTATTATGCAAACCAAAATGATTATGATATAAATCAAATTGGCCATGGTGTAAATTAGGTGCATGTGCAAGCATATGAGACTGCATATGCGAGAATGCTGGTGCTTTTAACGCATAAGAAGTCATATGCTGTTTTGGCAAAGCGTTACGAATATGAATCATAATAATCCTCTAAAAATATTATAGAACTATTATAGGTCAAAATAATTAAAGATTTAATAACCAGATTGCCAAATTTAGCATAACAACCAACAAGTATGACTCAAATTTTCCTTCAGTTTTTACTATATCTTCGCCAATTTTGCATACAGCCCATCTTTACTCATTAGAGAATCATGAGTACCGACTTCTTCCACTTTCCCGCAATTAATCACTATAATCTTGTCAGTTTTGAGTGCAGTTGATAGCCTGTGCGTAATTATAATTGTTGTTCTGTTTTGCATTAATTTGCTAAGTGCTTTTTGCACTAAGTTCTCACTTTTATAATCAAGAGCGGAAGTTGCTTCATCAAGTATTAAAACCTGAGGATTTTTTAGTATTGCTCTTGCTATTATGATGCGTTGTTTTTGCCCTTCAGAAAGTTTCAGTCCTCTTTTTCCTACAAATGTATCAAATTTATCCGGCAGCTTATCAATAAATTCCATCGCATACGCACTGATAGCTGCTTGCCTGACTTCCTCATATTCAGCACCCGGTTTGCCGTATAGTATATTTTCCATTATTGAGCAAGAAAATATCATGTGATCTTGTGGTACTAAGCCAAACAGCGATCTTAGATCATTTAGCGCAATTGTCTTAATATTCTGTTCATCGATAGTAATACTGCCTTCACTTGGATCGTGAAAACGGAGCAGAAGCTTTAAAATGGTGCTCTTGCCACTGCCAGATGGTCCAACAATTGATACTGATTGGCCTGCCTCTATAGAAAATGATACGTTATTTAATGCTGGCTTATCAGCATAAAAAAATGTTACATCGTTAAACGCAATTTCTTTTTGAATACTATTAATTCTTATAGGATTTTCGCCATTTACTATAGAGCTTTTCATGTTCGTAAACTCAAACAAACGCTCTACAATTCCAAGACCTCGTTGTAAATCACTGATATTATCGCTCAAATTATTTATAGCTCCTGCCGCAAGCGCTGAATAAAACACAAATGAGGAGAGTTCTCCAATGGTCATATTATTACTTAAGACTTCTTTTATTCCAAAAAAAAGCAAAATAACTAGCGAACCTATCACACACGTGATAACTAGAGTTACTAAAATAGCACGCAAGAGTACTAATTTTACGTATGATTTTGATACTGAGTTTAGATGTTTCTGAAAACGAATTTTTTCATTTTCTTCTAGTACAAATGATTTAATGGTTACTATAGATCTAAAATTTTCCTCACTAAATGATGCAAGCTCACTTAATTTATCCTGAGCAAAGCGTGCATAATTGCGAACTTTTTTTCCAAGTGAAGTCATGATAATGAGCAGTATGGGTATTATTGCAGCTGCATATGCGGTTAAATGTAGATTTGTGTATAACAGCATTGCAACACTACCAGTCAGTACCACAAAATTCCTCAATATTGTCAATAAGCTGCTGTTTATTATCGATTGCAATGCAGAGGTATCAGTAATGAGTGCTGAGATAACATCTTGCACACCTGTATTCTCAAAGAAACTTGGTTGTAAATCAGTAATACTGCTATATAAGTCATATCTGATTCTTGCGACAACTTTTTCGCTGCCAATGCCAATGAAATATAACCGAATAAATGCAGTGAAAGAAATGCCTAAAACTATCAGTATTGCAACTACAAGCTTGGTAGTAAAGTTATGCTCTGCACCAGAATCAATTATGTTGCTTAAGCCCCTACCAAAAAGAAGAATCGTTAAAGCTGAAAATAGAACTGCAATAAAAGCTATGCTAAAATAATGTAGACTAGGTTTTATATAGTAAAATAGCTGCTTAATGTTAGATCGCATTTTATTTTAAAGTTAAGTATTTAGCTTCAGGAAAAAGTTACAATATTAGTCTACAGTGTACTTCGTTAGAACAATACGTTCAAGAAACTTTAGCTTGATTTCTACTCAAGGAAAAACGCTGCGAAATTACAGAAAGTTAGCAAAAAAACTACTGAATAGACCAGAGTTTATTTTGTTCCAATGTGTAACGCCACTATTCCATAGCTCATATTATAGAACTCAACATTCTTAAAGCCTACCTCTTCAATTTCCATTTTAAAATTAGTTTGAGTTGGAAATTCTCTTATGCTTCTTACTAGGTATTCATAAGAACCCTTATCTTTAGCAACTATGCTACCAATTTTAGGAATTACTTTAAATGAGTATAAGTCATAAAATTTGGTGAATATCTCATTTTGATAATGCATAGGGGCAAATTCCAAGCAGACAAATTGTCCATTTGGCTTTAGTACCCTATATGCTTCACTTAAAGCCTTCTTACGGTCGGAAAAGTTTCGAATACCAAAAGCTACTGTATAATAATCAAATTCGGAATCTTCAAATGGTAAACTCTCTGCATTTGCACATACCCAATTGAAATTTAGCTGATTTGAATTTATAGCTTTATCACGCCCTTTGTCCAGCATGTTTTGATTTATATCACATACTGTAACTTGAGCACTTGGCTCCCCTCTTGCTATTCTTATAGCTATATCTCCTGTTCCTCCAGCAATATCCAAAACCTTGGAGTGCTTTTTAAAATTCACACTACTTACCATCTTCTCTTTCCATAGCCTGTGCATTCCAAGGCTCATTATATCATTCATGATGTCGTAGCAATTTGCTACAGAATCGAAAACCTCTTTAACTAGTTGTGATTTATCCATATTTTATATAGAGATTGCTTACATAATTATTTTAAACTTTAGCAGTTAAATTAATATACTAATGAGAAAAATATACTACAATTAAACATATTTAATCCAGTAAATCATTAGTGTCGACAGCTTTTTCACAAAATATCATCTCCCTTATTATGATATTATCTGTAGCAGTTGTTGATATGGCAACAGACTTATACTCAGTTGCATTGCCAAGTATTGCCAACTATTTTAAGGTGAAAGGTAATATAGCGCAGCTTACGATCAGTTTAAATTTAGTAGGAATTGCAATATCTGGATTAATTTATGGCCCATTGTCAGACTATTATGGCAGGCGCCTAATAATGCTGATTGGTATGACAATTTTTACTTTAGCAAGTATTGTATGTTGTATAGCTGATAATATTATACTTTTAATATTAATCCGGTTTATACAAGGGGCTGGAGCTGGTGTTGCAGGCGTTGTCGGATATGCAGCAATCAGGGATATGTACTCAGGTAGTGAATACTCAAGAGTAATCTCAAAGTTAAATATGATAGTAGCACTTTCACCTGGAATAGCTCCAGTGGTAGGCAGTTATATAATTTCACATGGTTATAGTTGGAAGTTTTTGTTTTTTATCATATCACTTGCCGCAATTATTATGCTCATTTTTATTTACTTGAAGCTACAAGAAACGCTGACCGTAAATAAAAGTAAAGCCAGTATTAATATCTTCAAGCAGTATATATTAATATTTAAGAATTATCGTTTCCTTGGGTTTTCAGCCATTCATGGATTAACTTTCATGTGGCTTTGGGCATACATTGCTAACTACCCGTTCATATTTGAATCAATGGGCGTTGAAGTACAATATTTTGGCTATCTCATATCAATCATAGTTATATTTTACATAATTGGAACTTTAATTAATAGAAGGTACGTACCAAAAATAGGAGTGAGCAAGATGTTAATAATAGGTTTGGTATTACCGATGATATCGGATGGTTTATTGGTATATTTTTATCTCACAAACAAGTTAAGTGTACTTATTCTTCAAGTTCTTTGGATTCCGAGCAATATCGGGCTTGCACTCGTAATCAGCAATAACGTAACTTCTGCTTTAGAAACAATCAAGGGTATAGGGCTTGGTAGTGCAGTCCTCTCATTCTGCAATATGATGTTTGGAGCTATTGGAATATATATAGTAGGAAAATTTTTTCACTATAGTATTTTACCAAATTTACTGTTAACAGTTGCATGTTCTATAATTGCAATTCTTATATATAGTTTACTTAAATATACTGAAAAACACAGAGAAGGCTGATTACAATAGATTTCTTATATAACCTTATGAAGGTGTAATTTCGGTATGTGGTGCTGGCATCCAGAGAACTTTATCTGCAGAGTTCATTGATTATTAGCAACTGTACCATGATAATACAATTTCTATAGAAAAGTGCAGATGAGTGGCAATTTTATTGATTACACACATTTTAACAGCTCCCTAAATCAGGGTGAGAAAGTTCGATTAGCTGAAAAGACTCACAAAGTTAGGGAAATCTTCTTAAAATATATCAGCAATGATGTTCATAATATGTCAGTTGAGGTTCTTAACACCTATGATTTTGGAAAAGAATATAATGATATATTCAAACAACCAAACAGTATTCATGTACAATTTGGAGATGTTGGAGATAAAGTATTAATTTACTCATGGCCTCGTTACAACGAGTTTGATGAAAGTAAATGGAAAAATTTTCTATCACAACTAACAAAGGATCATAATCTAAAATTTATTGGAACTGGGCCACTTGAGTTTAAATATGAAGGTTTTAATTACAGTGTGTATCCTCCAGCTTTCAACTTTTCACAAAAAGAAATATCTTCAAGACAAATCAATAAAGTTTATACCCTTTTCAAAGCGACAATTTCTGATGATTATAAAGATTATGAACCTTTAGCTTTCAGCTTTTCACAAGAAGAAGTAAATAAAATTATAGAAAATATTAAAAGATCTCATAAGTCAATAAAAAAGCAAGTCATTGACCATTACCAATCATCAGGAAAAGATTTTGTTAAAAATGATTTAGACTTCATAAAGATTGGTACCGATATAAATAATAAAACAAGATTTAGTTCTGTAATATATTTTAACAAACCCAATGGTGTTAATGAAATTAAATTAGAATTATATAAAGCGACTCCCTTACACTTATTTGCTAAGCTTGGGGACAGTTTTTCTCAGCAGCTAGAAGATGATCTAGATAAGGGGGCAGATGTTAATGCAATAGATGAAAGTGAAAAGACCCCTTTACATTATGCTGCTAAAAATGGTCATATAGAAATAGTAAAAATTCTATTAGCAGTAGACGGAATCGATATCAATGTAAAAGACAAGGATGAAAAAACTCCTTTTGATTTAGCTAAAACAGAAGAAATAAAAGCTCTATTATTACAAATCATAGAAAAAACTGATGACAGTTCAGCATCGACAGATAGTGAAGGAGATCAAGAGGAAGATACTGAGCAAGAAGGTAATGTGCAACCAGTGATACAAGTAGAGGAAAAATCACAGGAAATCATTGTAGAAGAAGTCAGTGATGTACAAATTGAAGATGCTGATAATGGACATTCTATTGACATAGCACTTACACAAAATGGTGTTAATCCACGAAGTGAATCATCAACAAATGAAGAACAGCCGAGCTCTTTTTTTGATAATTTGCTTAATATAATTATGAAGCCCTTTTCTTTAATTGCATCATTTTTTGGTGGTTTTTTTTCATGGTTGTTTGGATCTGATGAATCATCAACTGAATCTGATCAAATAATTGCACCGAGTAACTCAGGAGGAGAGGAGCTAAAAAACTATCAAGAGAGTGACAATAATATTATATAATAGATTTCTTGCATAACTGGAGTGCAAAGAAAAATCAGTTTCAAGTGAACCCCTTATTGTCATTCAAATAGCTGACACTGGAATGGCTTTATTGCATCACTCTTCGGATAATAGGTAACGTGGAATGAAGCTATCTCAAATTTAGCCATGCCTATATCAGTAATTTTGTTAAGCAAATAACACTTGAGCTCTCTCACGATTAACCTCAGATTTGTTTCTAAAACTAAACCAAAATGTTTGCTTCAGTCGCGAGAAAAAACTTTCTATATAAGATCTCTTCCCATAATTTATCTCTTTTTTCCACCTCTTCATACCATCTTCATCATATGACTTTATGAGCTTGATTGTAGAATTTCTCTCATCCATATAATCCAACTTTGGATGCTCTACTGCATTATTTTGCGGAGGAATCCTTGTCTTTATGTCAAGCTCATCGCACAGTTTGTATAACTTCTTTCGATCTGTCTGCATATAGTGTGCTTATATTATATTTAACATCAATCCTTGCAATAAGATCACATGCTCCATAGTGGTCAGAATAAACTCCGCCACTGTATTTTGCTGCTATAACTTTTTTGCTACCTATCTCTAGCATTACATCTTGTTTGCTCATAGCGGCGATACTTTCTATCTGTACCATTTGCCTTGCTATGACCTGGAATATTATTGTACTATCTATGGCAATCTCAATATCTTCTGTATTATTTTTATCATGTCTTCAATTTTGATGTTAAGTTTTTTAAGCCTTCTTGAGGCCTGTAATAACTTGCAAGTTTTGCTCAAGGTACCCTGCTATAAATCCCGCTGTTTGTCTCAGACCTATTCTAAATAAATAAGTTATTATGTGAACCAGAATCACGAACTTATCGCTATAAATATAGTTGCCAACAGCCATTTTTGGACCTTTTTCGTACCAATTTTCTATGGCATCATTGACGTAATAAAAAATATTTACCCTCTCTTGGAGAAATTTGTTATATTCATGGCAGTTACTGACTCTCATTTTTTGTGGCATATTTTTCTTTAGTAGGTTAAATGCTTGTCTTATAGTGAATTTTGTCAGTAACTGCCAGCTCTTTTTATTTGACCTATGCAACAAAGCCCACTGGAATCCAGATTTTTATCAGGAACGTTGATTACTCTTTATTCTTCGCCCTTCCTGCACGTTTACGTTCATTTGGATCGAGGAACTTCTTACGCAAACGTATAGATTTTGGAGTTACTTCTACCAATTCATCATCGTCTATATATGCTATCATATCCTCCAGTGTCATTATTTTTGGTGGAGTAAGCTTTATAGCTTCATCGCTACCTGAAGCTCTTACGTTTGTTAATTGCTTACCTTTAAGTACATTTATTTCTAAATCATTGTCACGACTATGCTGACCGACAATCATACCACAATATACCTTATCTTGTGGCTTAACAAACATAATTCCCCTATCTTGCAGATTGAAAATTGCATACGCTACTGCTTCGCCTTTGTCTGTTGAAATTAAAACCCCATTACGCCTTCCGGAAATTGAACCTTTATGTGGAGCATAACTGTGAAATAAACGGTTGATTATACCAGTGCCGCGAGAATCAGTTAAAAATTCTCCTTGATAGCCAATTAATCCCCTTGATGGCACTAAAAATGTCAACCTAGTTCTGCCACTACCAGAAGGTCTCATGTCAGTTACTTCACCTTTTCGAAAGCTAAGTTTTTCCATGATGATTCCACTATACTCATCATCTACATCAATTACTACTTCCTCTATAGGTTCAAGTTTTTTGCCATCTTCTTCTTTAAACAGCACTCGAGGCCGTGAAACTGAAAGTTCAAAACCTTCCCTTCTCATATTTTCAATCAGTACCCCAAGCTGCAACTCACCACGTCCACCTACTTCAAATGCTTCACCACTTGGAGCCAAAGTTACAGTAATTGCAACGTTTGTTTCTGCTTCTGCATATAAACGATCTTTTATAACAGTTGAGGTAAGTTTTGTTCCCTCTTGCCCAGCAAAAGGTGAGTCATTCACGCTTATAGTAATCGCCATTGTTGGCGGGTCAACTGGAGTTGAGCTGATCGCAGTTGTAACTTCTGGTGCTGCTATAGTGTCTGAAACTGAAGCTTTCTCAAGTCCTGCAATGGCAATGATATCACCAGCTACAGCTTGCTCTACTGGAACGCGTTTTAAACCAGAAAATGAGAGTAACTTAGTTAATCTCCCTCGCTCAACCACTTGACCATCAAGATCAATTACCTTAAGATCTGAGTTAACTTGCGCAATTCCTTGGTAGATCTTTCCTGTCAATATTCTGCCAAGAAATTTATCAGATTCAAGTAAAGTAACTAGCATAGCAAAAGGTGCATTTTGATCATAAACGGAAGGTTTTATGTAATCTATCACCGTTGAAAATAATGGGCTTAAATCTTTTCTCTCATCAGATAGCTCCTTAGCACACCAACCATTTCTACCTGAAGCATAGAGTACTGGAAAATCTAGTTGCTCGTTGGTTGCATCAAGGTTAAAAAATAACTCATATATTTCATTTAGTACTTCATCAATTCTGCTGTCTGGTCGATCAACCTTATTGATTATCACAATCGGTTTTAAATTTGCCTTTAGTGCTTTTGACAACACAAACTTAGTCTGTGGCATTGGACCTTCTGCAGCATCAACCAGTAGTAATACACCATCTGCCATGCAGAGCACCCTTTCCACTTCTCCACCAAAATCCGCATGTCCTGGTGTATCAATGATATTGATTTTCTCATCACCCCACATTATTGACGTACATTTTGCAAGTATTGTAATCCCACGTTCACGTTCTTGATCACCACTATCCATCACTCGTTCTTGAACTTCTTGATTCTCACGAAAAGTGCCACTTTGTTTTAACATGTTATCAAGTAAAGTAGTTTTTCCGTGGTCAACGTGTGCAATTATTGCAATATTGCGGATTGATTTAAATTCACTCATTTCTTATCATTTCAAATTTAATTTAATAACAAGTATACGTATAATATATTTAGAGTAAATAACTAAAGCCGTGCTTTCAGAGTATTTCAGGCAGATCATGGAACTCTAACAAAAAGGTTTCATGTTCGCTGTACTTTGTAGCAACTAACACCAAGACAAAGAAGAATCTTGCTTTAGCAGTACATTTATATAAAATTAAAATAAACTAAAGTAATCATTTAAATGCTAACAAGATTCGCTCCAAGCCCAACTGGCTACCTACATGTAGGAAACATACGCACTGCACTCATTTGTTGGATGTACACACGTAATCAAAATGGAAAATTTTTACTACGTTTTGATGATACTGATCTTGAGCGTTCAGATATCAAATATGTAGATAATATCATAGAAGACCTAAAATGGATTGGCATAAATTGGAATTCAAGTTTTAAGCAATCAGAGCGTTTTGAGCGCTATAACGAGGTGTTCTTACAGTTAATGAAAGAAGGTCATATTTATGCATGTTATGAAACAAGAGAAGAATTAGACACTAAACGAAAATTGCAATTAAAACAAGGTCTTCCCCCTGTTTACGATAAAGGTGCGTTGCTTTTAACTGAGCAAGAGAAAATTCGTTATGAGCAAGAAGGACGAAAACCACATTTCAGATTTAAATTGGATAGAAATGAAACTGTAAAATGGAATGATGAAGTTAAAGGCGAAATAAATATTGCAACAATTCATATCAGCGATCCTGTAGTAAAAAGAGAAGATGGAATTTATACGTACATGCTACCTTCTGTTATTGATGACATTGACTTTAATGTAACCCATGTTGTACGTGGCGAAGATCATGTAACTAATACCGCAGTTCAGATTCAAATGATTCAAGCATTAAAAGCGAAAATTCCTATCTTTGCTCACCTTCCTCTACTACATTTTGATGATAGCAAAATATCGAAACAGAAAGGCGGGCTGGATGTCAAGTCCATAAGAGAAGATGAGATTGAACCAATGGCGCTAACTAGCTATTTAGCAAAACTTGGAACATCTGATCCAATAGAAGCTCATGTTGATATGCAGCCTTTAATTGACTCATTTGATATCAAAAAATTTAGCTCAGCATCTTTACAATTCAGCTTGAGTGAAATGTATAAGCTAAATAGCAAAGTGCTGCAAAAAATGCCATTTGAAATGGTGCAAGATCGTTTAAGTCAAATTGGTTCAGAGTTTTGGTATTTTATAAGGAACAATATAGAAAGGTTTTCTGAGGTGGCTAAATGGTGGAGAATATGCAAATCCGGTATAGAGCCTGTGGTTCTTAATAAAGAGTTTATAAAAATAGCGCTAAGTTCATTGCCTAAAGGTGATTGTAATGAAAACACATTATCAGAGTGGGTTAAAAATATTCGACAGACAGTTGATATAAAGGCAAAAGATCTATTTATGCAGTTGCGCCTCGCTTTAACAGGAACAGAAACAGGTCCAGAACTCGCTAAATTATTAATTTTTATCGGTAGAGAGAGCATTGTTGCAAGGTTAGAAGAAAATCATACAAAAGGTTTAAATGCACCGAATGTATTTGAATGACACCAATAAGCATTGTTCAGGAAATGTGAAAATATTAGATTTCTTGTCATTCCAGTTTCTGCTCCTGTCATTCCAGTGCTTGACACTGGAATCCATAATCTTGCCAAAACGTTGTATTTTAAAATAACTTCTACACATATCCCATATTTCTGGATCCCAGTGTCAGCTACTTTCATGACAACATTTAGTTGTTTTTTCTCGTCTACCTTATTTTACTACTCTGCTGAACGAATAACACCAATAGTTAATCTCATGCTGAAAGATCATTTTATGGTCCAAGTCAGTTCTTTTACAAGTCACTTCCAAGCTCATCAAATTTTCTAAGATCTTCTTAAGTTCTGAAAGTTGCAAACTTTTCAAATGAGATTTAAAACTCTGCAATTGTTTGAAGAACAATGGAGGACTCAGCTGGTCAATTGCAGCTTGTTCATTCATTCCATTTTGTATTAACAGCAAAACGCTTTCTAGCCGTAGAAAATAATTTGATATAATACGGATTAATGCTATCGGTGAAAAATTCTCTTGTAATATCAATACATCGGAAATTTTGATGAATTGTCCCATGTCTTTACTCACTATTGCAGAGCACAGATTATCAAGTGTAACATAATCATTGCCGGAGGTTGAAAAGCATAGATCTATATCAGCAAGTTTAAGATCTTTTCTTTTTCCTAGATATAAAACTAATTTTTCAAGCTCTGAATATATAGGCAGTTTGCTATGATTAAAATAAGACTGCAAGTGGTAGATTATCTCACTTGTGCACTCTATATCATTTTGTTTCAAGTAACTTGATATAATATCACAAAGATTACTACCGCTGTCCTTATAGCAGGTAATGACACCGAAAATTTTTGAGCTTTCCATATAACTTTTAGTTGTAGAACTATATGGAAGATCATTTGCTATCATTACTATATAATGATCGCCTATATTATGATCCAATATGTTTCTTAACTCTTTAGATATACTTCCACTGACATTTATCAGCTTAACTAACCTTTTTTTAGTAAACATCGAAATGTTTGCCAACTCGGAAAATAACAAGCCAGGCGACTTATTCACTACTGCAAAATCCATCACCTGAACTGAATACTCATTCAAGTTGGCAATTATTTCCTGTACAAAAATATCGACCTTACTATTGTCACTCCCATGAATTAATACACCACTTAAAGTATCGGGTTTCTCAAGGAATTTTTTAACTTTAGATGGCGTGATTCTCATGCCATCTATATTATATTATCACTACTTGGTGGTACATCATTTGATTGCACATCAGTTTCCAACAATTCTGAGCTTTCTTGATTTGCTGTATTCTGCATATCATCAGACACTTCTTTCTTTCCCGTAACATAATTATAAAAATTTTTTATAGGCTGTCCTATATATCTAGAAAAAAATCCTTCGGCCATATCTTTCACTCCACAAATTAACAATTAGCACATAAAACAACGTAGCAAAAACTACTTTACGCTCAGATAGTTACACTCATTTGTTAATGAATTATGAACTTCCGAGACCAAAATTAAGTCGATCTACTTAACACCAATCTTATAAAATAAGCAATGATTAAATACACAGCTGCGATAAGTATAATTGCAGGTCCAGTTAATAAGTCAAAACTTGCAGATAATATCAAACCTGATACTCCAGAAATCACAGAAAAAACTGTTGCAACAATAATCATTTGCATTGGAGTTTTTGAAATGAGTCTTGCTGATGCAGCAGGTATTAACAAAAATGCAGCAATGAGTAATATTCCTATTAATTGAGCAGAAATTGCAATAAAGATAGCGAGTATAATCAAAAATTCTAGCCTAACAAAATTAACATGTACTTTCTCAACTGTTGCCAAATCTTGATTAATCGAAATCATCAGCCAATAGCGCCATCTAAATATTAATATCAAAGTAACTATTACGGAGGTTAGAAAAATTGATATTATATTACTTTGGTCAATCATTAATATGTCACCAAAAAGTGAGCTAATAATACTATTATTACCTGATGGAAGAAAAGACATAAGTATTAAACTCGATGATAAAACTACATTGGTAACTATGTTCAATATCGTATCAGCAGAGTATAATTTATTAAAATTAAGAGAAAGTAGTATAGCAAACATAATTGCAATGAGCATTATACTTACCGATGGGCTGATATTAAAGATCAAAGCAAGTGCAATACCAAGCAATGAAGAATGGGACAAACTATCACCTAAATACGATAACCTTTGCCATATCATAAATGACCCTAGAGCTCCTGTGACTAGGCTAATCATAATTACCGCAATTAGACTGTTTATAAAAAAACTCTGTGTAAATATCTCTAACATGCTATCAGATAACTGACAACAAATCTATCTTCAGATATTAAAACGTTATGGGTTCTGCATGCAGAACCCGTCGTCATAAATTCAAAATTTAAATTCTTTTGCTCCATAAGATAAGACTTCATTGAACAATCGCGTATCTTACCAGTACCTATTATCAAAATCTCTATTTCCTCTGTTAAAAAAGATTTAAAATACTCCTTGTTATTTATATCACTTTCTTTCAATTTAATCACCTTTTCAGGAAAAATTATAATTGAGCCATGATATTCTTGATTATTTACCCAAAATCTTTCTTCCCTGTAACCATCTATAAGATTTTTCTTCTTGGAAATTAAGGGCATAAATCAAACCATTAATTCCGTGTCGCACACCCACCATTCTGGATATTCCTTTTTGATATTTGCCGCTGCAGCTTTTGCACTTTCTTCACTATCAAACATTCCAAAACACCCTACACCACTACCTGACATACGAGAAAGTATAGAGCCTTCTTGTGACTCTAGTGTTGATATTACATTCTGAATTTCAGGTACAAGACTTATTGCTGCTTCTTGCAGGTCATTTTTTGTCTCTTTAAGAAGCTCTAACAAATTCTCCTCAGTTTTATCACTCCACTTAATTGGATTAGAGAAATCCTCTTTATACTTGGAAAATACTTCTGATGTATTCAAAAACTTTTTTTTTGGTTTCACAAGTACCAGACTTATGGGTAAAGAGCATTGTTTAATGGGACATAATTCCTCACCAACACCTCTAACAAAAACTGGCTTACTATCTACACTTGCAGGCACATCAGCACCAACGCTTAAAGCTATATCATTTAAAATTTGCCTATCAATGTTCCAAAGCTCTCCCAGCATGCGTATCACAGCTCCAGCATCTGAGGAACCACTACCAAATCCCGCAGCAATTGGTACATTTTTTACAACCTTCACAGTGACTTTAGTGCGTACAGGAGCATGCCTAAGCAGTAGACTCAATGCTTTCGTTATAGTATTATATCGATAATTTATTTTAAACTCAGAGTTTACAAATTGAACTGTAGAGTTATCATATCTAAAGTTTTTTTCTCCTACTTTTATCTCTAAAAAATTAGAAAGTTTAGCAAAGACAACCAAACTTTCAATTAAATGATACCCTCTTTCTTCTCTATTTATAATATGTAAAAAAAGATTGATCTTTGCAGGAGCCTTTACACAAAAACTTTCCATCTGTATATCTTCACTAACACTATCTTATTTACTATACTTGAAATGCCACTTCAGTCAAACTTTATACACTCCTAATGAGATCAAATACCATAAATCCTAACTTCTCTGTATGGGTAAGTGCATCAGCTGGTACAGGTAAAACAAAGATCTTAATAGACAGAGTATTAAGACTTCTATTAGAGAATAAGAGAAATATTCTCTGCTTAACATTTACCAATGCTGCAGCAAATGAAATGAAGGATCGCATTTACAGTACACTTAGTAAGTGGGCAATATGTCCAGAGGGTATATTGGTCACAGATTTAGAACAATTAGCCCAGTGTGTGACCAGAGAAAATAAAGATTATTTAACAAGAGCAAGAAGGCTTTTTTCTGAACTGGAAAATATTGGTCTTAATATTCAAACTATACACGCCTTTTGTTACAAATTAATCTCCAGCTTTCCTACAGAAGCTGGTATCGCTCCAAATTGTACGTTGAGCGAATGTAAAGAATTGCATTCCATCGTATTTGAAAAAACGCTTCATAATGAAACTGTGCAGGACGATATAAATATCATTGCAGCTGAAATTGATGAAAACAAGCTGAGTGATTTACTCTATACCTTATGTATAAAGAGATCAGCTCTAGAAAATAATTTAGGGTATATCAAAGATAAACTAAGTGCCCCAGATAAGATTCACGATTTACAGAGTGAAACGATTGAGCAGATAAAAAGATTAGCTAAAATATTAAGTGAGGGCAGCAAAAGAGATCAGAGTTACAGTGCGATACTTTATGATTGGTGTAATAGCACAAAATCGTCCGTACCAAATGTTGTCATCCCAGTGCTTGACACTGGGATCCAGAAAAAAAGAAATATGGATCCCAGTGTCAAGCACTGGGATGACAACAAGATAGAGAACTTAGCTAAAGTATTTCTCAAATCAGAATCGTACGAAAAAAAGAGCATATCATCCATTATAACAAAGGGTGCTTTGGAAAAATTTGAAGACGTAGAGCAAATGATAGAAAGCATTCAAAATGCATTGTTTACCCATGTGAAGGACATAAATTCTTATCAAATATTCGCAAGAACCAGTAGTTTACTTAGTATATTTAAAGTATATGTTGATCTATATAATAATGAAAAATCAAAGAATGCACTGCTTGATTATGATGATATCATCAATTTAGCAACAAATCTCCTTAGCAATCCAGGCGATAAAGATTGGATATTGTTTAATCTAGACCAAAAAATAGACCACATTCTTGTTGACGAGGCACAAGACAATAGTATTAGTCAATGGAAAATTATAACAAATCTCTGCAATGAATTTTTTACCGGCGGTGATGAAAAGAGAACTTTATTTGTTGTTGGTGATGTAAAACAATCAATTTACAGATTTCAAGGAGCAAATCCCCATCTATTTAATTACATGCAGCAGTATTTTCACACAAAAACTGGTGGTAGAGATTGGATATTATGTCAACTTGAAAAGTCATTTCGCTCAACTCCAGAAATTTTGATGCTTGTAGACAAAATATTCAACAATTTTCGTGAAGAAATATCTTTTGATGATAACGAGATAAAACATATTCCACATAGAGAAAACGATCAAGGATACATTGAAATTTGGCCATTACTGCCAGGATATGAAGAGGAAGAGCAGCAAGCCTTACAAATTCATTTAACACAGAGGAAAGATTATGTAGTAAAGGATCGATTACTTGCTCAGGCAATAGCCCAAAGAATTCACAATTGGTTAAACGAAGGGCGGATTTTAGTCGCCAAAGATCGCAATATAGAACCAAGGGACATTATGATTTTGGTACGGCAACGAAATGCGCTAGTTGACTACATAATAAGTGAACTAAAAAAAGTAAATGTACCAGTTATAGGCCGAGATTATTTTAGAATTATGGATTACATAGCTGTGCAGGACTTAATAGCTTTGGCTGAATTCCTCCTCCTTCAGGCAAATGATCTGGCTCTTGCAAATGTTTTAAAATCACCGCTATTCAACTTTACTGAGGATGATTTATTCAAGATTGCATATGATCGTAAAGAACAGTCGTTGTGGGAAAAACTTCATGATTATCATGAGATTACCTCGAATGAATTAAACTATCTGATTAATTTATCTAAGACAGAATCCCCTCTTACACTATTCACGCATATATTGCGCACAGGCAAAAAGAAATTTGCTGCAAGGCTAGGTCTTGAGTGCTTCGAGATTCTAGACGAATTTATGAACCTCGTATTGCAATTTGAGCACCCATCTCTTCAAGCATTTGTTCAGTGGATCAAAGAAAATAATCCTGAGATTAAAAATGATATGCAATCAGAACGCAATGCTGTACGAATAATGACAATTCATAAATCAAAAGGTCTACAAACTCCAATAGTGTTTTTAGTTGACACAAATACAGTGCCAAGAAACAGCGAAAGTATTTTGTTTGATACAACGGAAGCACCATTTTGGTGTGGCAAAAATAATAATGCTTATTGTGATCAAGTAAAAAGAGAGAAAAAACTAGAGGATTATAACGAATATTTGCGTTTGCTGTACGTGGCACTTACGCGTGCTGAAGATGAATTATACATTTTAGGCAAAGAGCCAGTGCAAAAGGGCTCTTGGTATGATCTAGTTATTCAATATGGAGCATTATATGAGAGGAAAAAACTATACTTACAGCCGATATTTAAAGAAAAAATTGAAGTGCTATGCATGAATGCAAACTACCCTTCTATTTATAAAAAACGTGATTATTTTGATGTTCCAGTGATTTCACCTCCATCAAACCTATCAATGTCATTGCAGCACGTGACGCTGGAACCTGGAGAAAAAAAGGCCTGGATCCCAGATTCATGCGTCAATGTTAAACAAAATACCATAGAATTCAAGAAGAGAATTACTAGAGAATTACTAGAGAATTACTAGACCCCAAAAAAAGGTAAGTCATGCTAATATTATTTGAAAAGGATAAGTTAAATTTTTTTAATCTATAAAATGGCAAAATATAATTGATTAAAGCTGTCTAAGTCTTTAGTCTTATGACCATGTCCTTTTTGGTACCTACCGTCTTAAGCATCAAGATAAAAATTGTTGTTTTTTATCATGGCATTTAAACAAACGACGATTTTTCTCATCACAGCAACTAATGCAACCTTAGTGGCTTTACCAGAGTCAACCAAACGCTGGTAAAGTGCTTTCATTTTCCTATTATGACGAATAGCAACCACGGCAGACATGTATAATGCTTTTCGAGCATAAAATCTGCCACCTATGATTTGAGCTTTACTCACTTTCCTTCCGCTTTCATTGGTTTTTGGTGCAACTCCAATTAGACAAGCTATTTCCTTATTATCTAGCCTGCCAAGCTCAGGTACCTCTATGAGTAGGATACTTGCTATTTTTCGTCCAACACCTTTATAGCTAGTTAGCAGTTTGCTTTTTTCCTTCAAATCAGGGTCAGAGTTTATTATACCTTCTATATCCTGTCTAATTTGCTCTAATTGTTTTTTGGCAAATTCTACCTGTTTTTCTATATATTCCCTAGCTTTCCCTGTAACCTTATGTAAACGACACATATTTGCGTGAACATCGTCGTTTAGGTTGCGCTCAACTGCCCTTAATTCTTTTAGTTCTTCTTGCTTTTGTGAAACTATGTATTCTACTACCTCATCATTTTTCGTGATAAATTCGGCATACTTTTCTAGCAATTTTGCATCTGATTTGTCTGTTTTTGCAAAGTGGTTGCAGGCTTTTGCGAACGCATATACCCGGTTTGGGTGAGCTCTATGAACAGCTATGTTATGTTCTCGCAACAATTTTATGACAAGTTTTTCGTAACCGCCTGTTGATTCTACTGCACATAACTTAACAAATATATTGTTAGTCATTCTTGATCTTATAAACTCAGATATAGCCCTTTCTTCATTCTCTATACGCTGATGTTTATTGTCGATTGAGATATCAAGTGTTTTTTTTGAAACATCAATACCCATAAAAACTATTCTAGCCATTTTTATACCTATAAATATAATCAAATAATAACGTAAATGCTATACAGGGTTGTAATTCGATCTTTTAGATCCTTCTACCGTTCGTACTACATTATTTTAAGCTAGGAGTGTACTAAGGTCCCTACGATTTTTACCAATCAACCCAGTTGACAGTATCACTCCTTGCTTGTCATAGTCTTGCGACTTTGATTTAATATACAACCCAGATGCAGGTTTAACACTTCCGGCCTCTTCTTTCCTTTTCCTCCACCAATACAACGTTTTTTCGTCAATGTTAAACGTTTCACAAACTTTTTTTATTATTGTCATTTCTCCCGCATCAAACACTTTTAATACTTTTTCTCTCAGGTCTTCACTGTATGGTTTTTGCATTTTCCCTCTCTAATTTATTTTAATGTACTTTTACTATCATTAAAACTTAATTCAGGAAAGCTTTGTTTGGTTAGTTATAGTAGCCATGCAACAAAGCCTCCCTGTAATCTACTTTCTTTACTCCATTATATTAGGGGAAGAAGGCAAGTATCTTTCAAGATTTGGATACAAGAACGATCTTTTCGCTATTTCCTCCAATGTTGGTGCTGAAGGTGTTATTTGATCTTCACATTCATCATTATTATAAGAAAGATCTATTAAGTCTTTCACCGTCTGCTCTTTTTCTTCTTGTTTTAGTTCTTCTATATTTTCAGTATTAGTTGTTTTATCTACATATTTTGATCCTTTTATAAAGTCTTCCATCTCCTTCACAAAACTTTGTTCATAATGCCTATTTACTAAGTGAATTACACCTACTACTACAAGTAGCGTAATAACAATTGGCAGTAGAATTGGTAACATTAGTAATATAGGGAGACAAAAGTTAAAAAGCATAAAGCTGATAACAGCAGTATATTCTACAAGCACAGGAGTGAGAAATGATACTATAATAAACATTACAAAAAGAATCGAGAATAAAAAAAAGCCTAATAAGCACACCCGCGAGCACTTCTTTAGATGATGCAATATTATAATCTTTTTCGCTTTACTGTTAAGATTCTGATATGTTTTTTCAACATCATCCTTATTACCCTTTATATAAGCTTTTAGTTCTTTTTTCATCATTTTTGTAAGCTCATCTCTTAGCATAAAATAATATTTCTCCTCCTCAGAAAAAGTGCTACCTGTCGCTTTTTCATTACTGAATAGTTCTTTTATCTTCCCTTTACGTAATTCAATTTCCTCAATTCTAGATGCAATTTTTGCTATTGTGTTACTATTTGTAGCGAGTACTTTAGCATGTTTAGCATTCATTTCTTTATCAAGTAATTTAGCTAATTCGTTTTCTAATTGCTTTTGCTTGTCTCGTAGCTTTTTTAGATCATTATTCATTTCACTTTGTAATTTGCGATTTATTCTATTCAAATCATCTTTTGCTTCTTGAAGTAAATTTTTGTGAGTGAAGTATCTCAATAAAATTGGTAACATTAAAGGATCTTTTTGATAAGTAAAATTGAAAACACTCCAACTAACATCATTAGGTAGTATTTTTTTGGCAGAAACACTGTACCTTTTTGAACCAGCTCTAGAACTGACAGATCTAACAGATAGTCTTTATTTTCTGTACAGAAATTGGATGGTTTACAAAATTTCTTGTTACTAGATATTTTAGCTAATGATTTAGCACCAGATTCTATAATATTACTGAACATTAAAACCCCCTAATTAATTGCTTTATGCATCTAGTTTAATACTATTTTAATGATATGTCAAATTTATGTAATTACTAACTATATTACTTAATTAATAAATCAGATCTTATTCTGTTTGAGGGATAAAATTTCTATCTTCTTTCCAGCTCTTAAAAAAGAAAGGATAGTTGTTGTTAATATCATAACTTATTATCAGTACCTTACTTAATGTATTTTTTAGAATATCCTTTCCAAAATATTTATCCAGTACAGATTCAATATTTTTATGTGGGTATTGTGAACAATTAAACCAAGATAATATTGATCGCCTGAAGAATGAAGATTTAAAAATATATGAACCGTATTTTTGATAAAGCTCAACTAAATCATTGGCTGAATATTGAGGATTTCCTCACTCATCTTTTTTACATAATCCTGCTACAACAATTCCACCGGTTGAGGTCCCTACCATAAGATCAAAGATTTCAGCTACCCTCTTTCTTGTTCTTTTTTCTATTTCTACTAGAACAATTGCTGAGATTATTCCTCTAATTCCACCTACGTCAATGGATAAAATGTACTTTTTATTTGTGTGTCTGCGGAGCGAATGTGAATGCAGCAGATGTAAGAGGACATACAGCACTGCATCTAGCGATAACGGAGAAACATCTAGAAACAGTTAGAGAATTGATAAAGTCAGGAGCAAGTGTAAATGCTGAAGAGTATGGCAGTAAATGCACACTGCTGCACCTTGCATGTATGGTAGGGTGCGACCCGAAAGTCGTGATTTTGTGGTGGTTAAATTCCATCTTCCCTAAACATCAGGGATAAAGTATGTCTCACATTTTAGAAAGTGGCAACTTCTGGGGTGCAAGCATGAGACAAAAGCAGGTAATACTAAACCTTATGGTAAATCCCTGCGAACAGAGTTGGATAAGGTTACGAAAGGAACTTATGTTTGAATTGTCGTCAACATGAATATGCGAAATAAGGCTGATACGCATAGACCAAAATGGTAGAAGCGCAAAGAGGAATCAAGATCCTACCACTTGATTATGGATGTTCTCAGCTTCCGGCAAAAAGTAAGAACCTAAGTCCAACATGAAACAAAATCATGGAACGGAGTAACCGCATAGATGCTCTTATATTTATTTAGATATAAGTAGGTAGCCAACCGTAAGCTTCTATGTGGGAGGATTGTTTAAGAAGCTAACGCCCAAAGTAATATTTGGGATATGCAGACGTAAACACTGTAATTTGGAAGGTAAAGTTATGAGTAGTAGTGAACATGTTATGAGCCAACAAAATGTTAGGTATGAATGGAATTTGGCGTAAGCTGGAGAAATCTTCATTTAAGCTACAAAAACGAATTTACCAAGCTTCTAAATGTAATGATATCAAAAAGATGCATAATCTTCAGAGATTATTACTCAAATCAACAAGTGCAAGGATGCTCGCAGTTAGAAGAGTAACACAGGACAATAGAGGGAAAAAGACTGCAGGTATTGATGGGAAAGCCAATCTCGACCAAAAAGAAAGAATGCAATTAGCAAATTCTATGGATTTAAGAGGAAGAGCAAAACCATCAAGACGAGTCTGGATACCAAAACCTGGCAAGCCATTGGAGCGTCGTCCCCTTGGTATTCCCACTATATCGTGTCGAGCAAAACAAACACTTGTAAAAATGGCATTGGAACCTGAATGGGAAGCAAAATTTGAGCCGAACACGTATGGTTTTAGACCTGGTAGATCTTGCCACGATGCTATGAAGGCCATATTCAATGCACTAAGTCAGAAAACAGCATATTGTTTAGATGCTGATATTTCAGGATGTTTCGATAATATTAAACACTATGCATTGCTTGAAAAACTCAACACCACACCAACATTAAGAAAAACAATAAAAGGATGGTTGAGAGCAGGAGTAATAGAAAATAGAATTTTCCAGCCAACTAAGAGTGGTACAATTCAAGGAGGAACTATCTCTCCATTATTGGCTTGTATAGCATTACACGGTATGGAACAATATATTAAAGAAGCATTAAAAAGTGAACTTTTTCTATATAGAAGAAGAAAGTATGGTACAGCATCGCAGCAACGGGCACAACAAGCTCTTAGTATAATTTTTTATGCTGATGATTTTGTTGTTATACATGAGAGTGAGGAGATCCTTATTAAGACAAAGGTACTAATCAAAGAATGGTTAAAAATCATTGGATTAGAACTAAAACCTTCAAAAACAAGGATTTCCCATACCTTAGATGGGGATAAACCAGGCTTTGATTTTCTAGGATTTTCAATAAGACACTACCTAGCAAGAAATAACAAGAAAGGTTACAAGTTATTAATCAAACCAAGTCGTGAATCTATGAAACAACATAAGTTCATTATCAAACATAAGATTAGAAAATTGAGGGGAGCAACACAAGAAATAGTAATTAAAGTACTTAATCCAATTATTAGAGGATGGAGTCAATATTACTCTTGTGTAGTTTCAAGTGAAACATTTAATCTTATCGACAGTGTAATGTTCAGAAAACTTTGGAAGTGGGCGTTATATAAACACCCAAACAAAGGAAAATGCTGGATCAAAAGAAAGTACTTCAAGAAGTATGGTAATGATAATTGGCGATTTATGACAAGTAACGAAGTGAATCTTATAAGACACGGAGATCATGTTATTAAGCGACATATCAAAGTGAAAGGAACCAAATCTCCATACGATGGTGATTGGGTTTACTGGGGGAATCGTCTTAATAGAATACTAGATAAATCACCGAGAGTGATAAAGCTGTTGAAGTTACAACAAGGCAAATGTGATCAATGTCAACTTTGGTTCAAGAGTGATGATATTCTAGAAATACACCATAAAGACCAAAATAGGAAAAATAATATGATCAAAAATTTATTATTATTACATGGACATTGTCACGATATTTTACACAGGAAGTGTGCATGACAAGCACCAAATTGCAGAGGAGCCGTATGACGGTAACCTGTCACGTACGGTTCTGCAGTCGAGTGGGGAGAGGTGACTTTCTCCACTTAGATAACAGAAAAAGAAATAGTGGAGGAGCTAGTAAAAGCTGGAGGAGAAATAGAGCAAGAGGATGAATTTGGAATGACAGCAATGGATTATGCAAAAAATAGTAAAGAAGTAACTGAAGTATTGAAGAAAGAAACAGACAGAATTGAAGAGTTATTTGAAAAGCGGAGGCAGCGAAGGAAGAGTTGATAAAAGTGGCTATAAAAGAAGATAAAACAGTCTTTAATACCAATTTTGAAGGGCTGTAGAAAGCTAACAATTGGTCTTTTTCGCAAAGGTAAATGGATTGATGGAAAAAAAGGGAGTGGCAAGGCTTCCTGCACTATAGTATTTCCTAAAGTAAATGATAAAGATATAATAAGGTATTTAAGTTATAATGGCATATAGTGTGGATTTAAGGGAAAAGGCAGTATTGATGATAGAAAAAGGGAAGACGAAGATTGAGGTAGCAGAGCTTATGGAGATAGGAATAGCAACTCTGTACCGCTGGTTAAAAAAGAAAGCTGCTGGTGAAAGCCTAAAGCCATCTAAAAACGGCAGCTTTATTCGAAAAATAGACCCAAAAATACTCAAAGAATATGTTACAAAGAATCCAGATCATACTCTGGCAGAGATGAAACGAAATCTTGGATTTGGAATACATTCAATTTGGTATAGACTAAAACAGCTAAGAATTACTTTAAAAAAAAGTCACACTATATCAAGAGCGCAATCAAGAAGATAGACAGCAATTTACCGATAAAATCTCAAAAATAGACCATTCTAGCACCTTATATATAGATGAAGCAGGAGTTGACAATAGATTATACCGAGAGTATGGGCGCGCTCCAAGAGGAAAGAAAATTTATGAAGATATTCCAGCGAGAGAGAATCAGTATAGTAGCCGGGTGGATTGGAAAGAGATTTATTGCACCAATAACTTTTACTGGAGGGTGTAACAAAGAAGTATTTAATGCATGGTTAGAGCAGATATTACTTCCACAGTTACAACCTGGTACAACCATAGTTATGGATAATGCTACATTTCATAAGACTCCTACAACAAGGTCATTAATAGAATCTTTTGGCTGTCATTTGCTCTATCTTCCAACATATTCACCAGATTTGAATCCCATAGAACACTGTTGGCATAACATCAAAAGCCGTCTCAGACCTCTAATGTATAAATATACAGACTTACAACTTTTGGTTGGTAATGCCATAATGGAACTTTATCATCCATTTTAGAAAATACTATACTAAAGCATTTACAGGAGAAAAATATGCGAGAAAGAACGTTTACTATTCATCGTCATTATGAACCAAGTAAGTTATCAGACAAGTGTTTATCAGATGCTTACGGAGTACTACTAAAACGATTAATGGAAAGAAAGAAAAAGGAATTTTTAAATAAAAAAGAGGTGGAAAAGAATGACAACAGTGGCCTTATATGCAAGAGTTTCATCGAGGAAACAAGAACAGAACAATACAATAGAGAGTCAAGTTGTAGAGCTTGAGCGTAGAATTGCTACAGATGAACATAAATTATTGAATGAGAATAAATTTAAGGACAATGGCTTTAGTGGGTGGAATTTAAAACGAGAAGGTTTACGAGATAAAGTAGGAGAAGGTGAAATTAATAAAATTTACATTCATTCACCTATCAAGAAAATCTTCGCACCAGATGATATTACTTGAAGAGTTTGAGAAAGAAGGAGCAGAAGTAATATTCCTAAATTATAAGACTGAAAATAATCCAGAGTTAAAATTATTGCTAGGAGTACAAGGATTAATCTCAGAATACGAATGTGCAAAGATAATGGAAAGAAGTCGAAGGGGAAAACTCCATGCAGCAAGGAAAGGGTGTATAAGTGTAATGGGCTTATGGATACCGCTATATAAAGCATGTAGTCAGAGAAGAAGCAAAGTTTATAATGCACCCATTTGTCTAGACCATTTTTTTCAAAGTGATCCGATTTTTAAAATGAATATGTTGATAAATACGTCGACACACATTTAAAGTATTTATCAATATATTCATTTACTGTTTATGATAATAAAGATCAGCAGGAACTTTATAATGTAGAGTCTGATGTCGCCTTTTATAGTTATACCAACCAACAAAATCGTTTATTATAAGATTCAAATCTCTGATACTATTTGGTCTATAATAATATATAGCTTCTTGCTTTAAAGTTCTCCATAAACGCTCAACAAATATATTGTCGAAGCAACGTCCTTTATGATCCATACTAATTTTAATATTAGCACGCTCTAATTCCATAATAAAGTTGTAGCTAGTAAACTGCACTCCTTGATCACTATTAAAAATCTCAGGTTTACCTTGTTTTAGAGCTTCTTTGAGAGTATAAAGGCAAAATCCAGCATCGAGATATGGTGATAATGAATGAGCAATAATATAGCGACTATACAAGTCCATTATTGCCACAAAATAGACAAACTTACCTTCTACCATAATATATAGTAGCCCATACCTGATTAACTCTACAAATAATCAAATCTTTGAGTAAATAAGGATATATTTTATGCTTTTTTTCTTTAATACTTGTATTACATCTTTTTCTACAATACAGCCCACTAATCTTCATTTTTTTCATAATTCTTAAGATTTTTTTGTGATTGACTACTACTCCACTCGCTATGATTTCAGCAGTAATTTTACGATATCCATAACGGCAATCAGAAGCCAAATATACTTCTTGAATCAAATTTCACTTTCGTTATTAATTATATGCCTATAATATAGGCTAGATCTGCAAATCCCCAGTAAATCAGCCTGTTTCCTAATTGATAGATCAGAATCTTTTTCTATAAACCTTACTCTATCTTTTTTGCTTATTTCAGTAATTTTTTTTTCAAATAACTATTTTCCACTGTCAATTCTCCTATTACTTTATGTAAACTTTCTATTTCTTGCGCTAAGATTCTTTGTTTTCTCGCACTTTCACTTTCTTCAACAAATAGGTCTTTTAACCTTGCCAATACTCTATCACGCCAATCATATAGATTTGTTGATGGTATTTTATATTCACTACATATCTCAGATGTGCTTTTTTGATTTTTTATTGCTTCCAAAGCTATCTTTGCTTTTAACTCTGGTTCATATTTTTTTGTTGCCATACTTTTACCCCTTTACCTTCCTACTCGGATCAACCATTTTTTTTTGGTCTAGTTTATGGGGTGCATTATACTGTTTGAGTGGATAGGTCAGAGCTTAAAAGAAACTACAAGAAGGCATATTACTGCTCCAAAGGGCAGAAGAAATTGGCATTCAGGTACAGTGTGTAGAATGTTGAGGAATCCAGCATACAAAGGACAAGCAGCATTTGGTAAAACGAATCAATAAAAAAAGAAGTGAGAGCAATATGGAAAGTGAGGAAAAAAAGTTATTCCATTTATCAAACTGAGAAAAAGAATTGGATTCATATAGAAATACCAAATATAGTTGAAATTTGATATAGTACAAGAGCAACTATCTGAAAATAGAAAAAGAGCAAGAATGCAACGAAGTGGGAGAAGGTACCTATTACAAGGGCTAATGGTGTGTCAGTGTTGTAAATACATTTATTATGGAATGAGTAATGTTAAAGGAGGAAGAAGTTACTATCGATGCCCTGGAACGGATGCAAATCGTTTTGGTGGGAATAGAGTGTGTAACAGCAAATCAATACAAGTTGATATACTAGAAGAAGCAGTATGGGAAGAAGTAAAGATGGTACTCAAAGAACCAGAAGCAATGACTAAGGAATATCAGCTCAGACTCGTGAAACATGAAAGTACAGAGGCAAAGGATGAACTTGAAAAGCGTGCAAATAAAATAGAACAAGGTATAGAAAGATTAGCTTATGTATATGCAAGAGGTCATATAACGAAGGAAAAATATGACTTAGAAGTTGAGAGCATGGCAAAGGAGTTAAAAGGAATTAGAGATCAAAGGGAAGAAATGGTCGATGAAAAGAGGCTACAGAGGGAATTAGATTTTATCACAAGTAGTGTAGAAAGTTTTTCCTCTGAGGTTGAGTTGGAACTTAATCAGGCGGATTGGGAAACTAAACTTGATATAATAAGAAAATTAGTTCAACGCATTGAAGTTGATGATGATAACGTGCATGTAGTGTTTCGGCTGAAAGAACTCGCTCTCGAAAGGCAAAAAAAAAGTGTTCAACATTGTATCGGGAGTCCAGTGTCAAGTACTGGAATGACACCAGAACGAACTAATGGTAGTAAATTAAAAAAAATATCTCTTATCATTCATGGACTGATTTGCTTTTGTTTTTTACTCTTCACTTTACTTGAATCAAATCCCTTCACTAAAATGCCAGGCATCGAAACAAATGGTCTTGGTTTTAATCCGATATTGCAGGATATAGGCCTTGCTATTCATCCACCGATATTATATTTGGGGTACCTTGGATTTAGCGTTCCTTTTTCGCTCTCTATAGCTGGATTAATTGCAAATACTGAAGGAAATGTTTGGGCTAAAATTGTCAGGCCTTGGGTACTTATTTCTTGGTCGCTGCTCACTTTGGGCATCAGCTTGGGTAGCTGGTGGGCATATCGTGAACTCGGTTGGGGTGGATTTTGGTTCTGGGATCCAGTGGAAAACGTTTCTTTGATGCCGTGGCTAATTGCAGTGGCGCTGACACATTTGTTGCTCGTTGTACGAAATTTCAATACTTTAAGGAACTTTACTATTTTACTTACGCTCACAACTTTTATATTGAGTGTGACTGGAACATTTCTAGTCCGCTCAGGAATACTTACCTCAGTGCACACGTTTGCAGATGACCCAAGATATGGACTGTATATATTAGCTCTACTTGGTGTAATTACAGTCAGTAGCTTAGTAATATTTGTAGTGTTTACGAGAAAGAATCACACATCTTTCCAGTATTCGATATTGGAATCTGAAAAGAAATCTGCTACTCAAGTGACAGAGGGTAGAAGATTCTTTTCACGCCTTACGATGATGCTGATGAACAATTTATTATTCATCACTGCCTTTTTCATCGTGTTCGTTGGCACTTTATACCCTACAGTGCTTGAGTATTTAACTGGTGAATTAATTTCAGTTGGAGCACCATATTACAATTCTTTATTTAACTCTATTGCACTAGCTATTCTAGTGCTCACCATGATAGGGCAATACTGCAGTTGGCAGGGAAATAGTCTATTGCCAATATTCCGTGAATATAGATTTTCATTTTGTAGTGCTGCAGCTATTTTGCCGTTTATCTTTTACATGGAACTAATGATTGTGCTATCAATTACCATCTCCATAGCATTATTAATCTTTGTTTTAGAAGCATATAGTAAAAGAATTTGTTTGTTTAAGGTAGCGTTTGGTGAATCAATTTTACTCGCAAGAAGAGTTTCTAAGTCCTACTATGCAATGATGCTTGCTCATGCTGGAGTGGCAATTCTAGTGCTTGGTATATCTTATTCAGTTGGTTGGCAGGAGAAAAAAGAAAACTACTTGGGAATAGGAGACAGCATAACAGTCAATAAATTTAAAGTTACTTTACGAAATATTGAGCTAATAAAAGAAAAAAATTTTCATGCAGTGAGGGGTACAATGGATATCAGGAATTTGCTTAATAGTAAGGTAATAGGTGATGTAACTCCTGAATATAGATTTTACCTTGCGGAAGGTCAGAAAAATGTTGAAAGCAGTATCTACCACAATTTATTTTCTGATATTTATGTTGTAATTGGAGAGATTGATAAGAGTAAGAGCAAAATCGCAGCTAAAGTGCACTATAAACCTGGAATGTCTATAATCTGGCTTGGATCCTTTCTTATTGCTTTTGGTTCGCTCCTTGCTGCTTTGCCTTCTAGCAAAAAAGTAGTTCCTTCAGTATCATAAAGTTTGCATTTTTTGGCAATTTAAACTTAAGCTAAGCAACACTAACCTTGCTAGCGAATTTTCTCTATGTTCTGTTGTACAATAGGCAATAAAGATATATTTTCTAATGAAGAGCTTACATGATATATGGAATCTACTTCCTCAGGCCTTTTAAAATATCCCTGCTTAATAGCGTCGTAGACAGAAGAACCACCAAGCAAGCAGTTCTCACCTAACTCTTCTTTATAATTTTTAAACTTTTCCAATATTTCCTCCTTGTTACTCACTTCTACTATAATTTTTCCTTCATCTTGCACATCAGAATACAATCTAGCATCTACTTTTCCCAAATCAGTATGAAAAGTCAGTACTATATTACCTATAAGGTCAGTATAATTTCTTACCCCACCTTCCGTTAAAATTTCTATCTCGCTTTCACCTATTGCTATCACGTCTCTTCGAAATTCTGTGCTTTCATCTGTTCCATTTATGATTTTTGCAACCTCGACTATACTATTCTTTGAATATTTCAAGTAGAAAGTGAAGTTGTCCATTTTTGCCTCTTTTACCTTACCAGTAGTTGCGTTTTTTGCAGCTTCCAAAAACCTTAGAGAATAATGTATATAGCTTTTACGTGCTTCTTTCAGATTAGCTTTGTGGTCTTTAAACTTCTCTAGTTTATCAATTACAATTATACTACTTAAAGTTTCAAATACTGCACCTCTTTTTACCAAATTACATACTATGCGACTAGCAACTTCTATGTCCCTTTCAACTTGAAAAATCTTTAATTCACTAATTCTTCTTATTACATAATCTGTAAAATTATACTTATTCTCATAAGTATTTTCATATATATTTCCCTCACAAGTAAGATTGAACCTTACCCTAGATTTTATAGCTTCATTTACAACCTGTTCTAGCTGATTTATGTCTTGAACTTCATCTAATTTACAAAAATATTTATCTGGATCTTGCTCATCTAGTAGAAAATCTTCCCCCCATAGATTTACACTTTTGCGCAAATACTTTTTTCCATTATAGTCAGCTTGTGTTTTTTTACGAAAAGTTCCATAAATAACATCATCAGTTAAAAAGCACTCTTTAATATTAAGGTGGGGGTTATTAACTGCAAATTCTATTGGGGTTTTACCTTTTTTATCCTTTATATCAAGATTAGCTCCTTTCCTTAGAAGCAATTTGATAATTGTATCACAATGACCAGAACGAGTAGCATAATGCAAAGGCGTCCTTCCTGTGTCGTCCTTTTCATTAGGATCAGCACCTGAATTCAACAGTAAATCTATGCATTCTTCTGAATTGCTACATTCCATACTTGATAGAATATGCAGTATTGTCAGTTTAGATTCTCCTCTTTTAAGGTTGAGAATGGTTTTTAGATCTTGATTACTTTTATGATCTAGTAAAAATTTTTTAATTTTTTCAACATCGTTCTTATAATCCTTATAAGTAACATGTGGAAAGTCTTTAAAAGTACTTAAGAATTTTTTATTCAATTCCTTCTGACTCTCTGTTAAGTTGGACATGTCAACAAGCCACGTAGATATCAGCTTGCCAAATGCACTTCTTTCGACAACATCCGTTAAGGAGCAGTCATTGCGAAGTAGCAACGAGTATTTAATCAATTCATATTCATCATCTTCTTGTTGCTGTGTTTCTTCTGCTTTCTTAGAGTGCTTAAAATCATTTTTTATTAATTCAATCAAAAGCTTTAATGTGTTAAAACTTTTATGTCCCAATAAAGGATCTGCTTTGTTTTCAAGTAGAATTCTTGCTATTTCTGAATAGCCATTTCTAATAGCCCAGCATAACGGAGTACGCCCGTATTCATCACTGCCATTAAGTTAAGGAAAAGTGATGAACTGTATTATAAAATCAGGTAAGATCCACAAATTAAAAGAAGTAATGACATGAGTAAAAAAAAGAATAATCATGTTTATAAAAAATAAATTGATGAGTTTAAACTTTATAAACGCACACAGAGCATCCTCAAAAGACTTCTCACGAAAAAGAAAGCTGCCCTTCGTTAATGTATTTCTCCTGATTTTTAGAAAGAGTGTAAAGTCATTACAAGTGATGCTTAATGAGTTTGTTCTGCATACAAGAAAAGATTATACAATTACGGCAAGTGCATTTACTCAAGCAAGAAAGAAGCTAAAGCATACTGCGTTTTCAGAGTTAAATGATGATATAGTTTCCCTATACTACCAAGATCAGGAATTTAAAACCCTATAATGCACCCATTTGTCTAGACCATTTTTTTCAAAGTGATCCGATTTTTAAAATGAATATGTTGATAAATACGTCGACACACATTTAAAGTATTTATCAATATATTCATTTACTGTTTATGATAATAAAGATCAGCAGGAACTTTATAATGTAGAGTCTGATGTCGCCTTTTATAGTTATACCAACCAACAAAATCGTTTATTATAAGATTCAAATCTCTGATACTATTTGGTCTATAATAATATATAGCTTCTTGCTTTAAAGTTCTCCATAAACGCTCAACAAATATATTGTCGAAGCAACGTCCTTTATGATCCATACTAATTTTAATATTAGCACGCTCTAATTCCATAATAAAGTTGTAGCTAGTAAACTGCACTCCTTGATCACTATTAAAAATCTCAGGTTTACCTTGTTTTAGAGCTTCTTTGAGAGTATAAAGGCAAAATCCAGCATCGAGATATGGTGATAATGAATGAGCAATAATATAGCGACTATACAAGTCCATTATTGCCACAAAATAGACAAACTTACCTTCTACCATAATATATAGTAGCCCATACCTGATTAACTCTACAAATAATCAAATCTTTGAGTAAATAAGGATATATTTTATGCTTTTTTTCTTTAATACTTGTATTACATCTTTTTCTACAATACAGCCCACTAATCTTCATTTTTTTCATAATTCTTAAGATTTTTTTGTGATTGACTACTACTCCACTCGCTATGATTTCAGCAGTAATTTTACGATATCCATAACGGCAATCAGAAGCCAAATATACTTCTTGAATCAAATTTCACTTTCGTTATTAATTATATGCCTATAATATAGGCTAGATCTGCAAATCCCCAGTAAATCAGCCTGTTTCCTAATTGATAGATCAGAATCTTTTTCTATAAACCTTACTCTATCTTTTTTGCTTATTTCAGTAATTTTTTTTTCAAATAACTATTTTCCACTGTCAATTCTCCTATTACTTTATGTAAACTTTCTATTTCTTGCGCTAAGATTCTTTGTTTTCTCGCACTTTCACTTTCTTCAACAAATAGGTCTTTTAACCTTGCCAATACTCTATCACGCCAATCATATAGATTTGTTGATGGTATTTTATATTCACTACATATCTCAGATGTGCTTTTTTGATTTTTTATTGCTTCCAAAGCTATCTTTGCTTTTAACTCTGGTTCATATTTTTTTGTTGCCATACTTTTACCCCTTTACCTTCCTACTCGGATCAACCATTTTTTTTTGGTCTAGTTTATGGGGTGCATTATACCCACCATGGCTTCAGAGTACTTGCATTTGATGCTTCAATACTGATTCTGCCAAAGAGCGACAAAATAATAGGTGAGTTTGGCTCAAGAGCAGTATGGAATGGAATCCAGAGATTTGAAGACTATACAAGTGCAACCTTTGAAGTTTGCTACGATGTGCTAAATAATATTGCAATAAAATCTGTGCTAAGTAGAGGTGACAGCTATGAGGTTGATTTAGCAATCGGTATGCTTGAATCCATAAAATCAGACGATTTGTTAATCTGTGATAGAGGATACGTATCTTATCGATTTCTTGCTGAGCTTACAGGAAGGAAAATCAATTATATAATTCGCTGTTCAAGTTCGTCTTTCAATGAAATAAACGCTATGTTTAAGCCGGAAAGCCCATCTAGTACGGTGGTAGTGTCTACCGCACCTATTAAAGTAGCAAGACAGCTACGAAAGCTAGGATTACCTGATGAGATGAAATTCAGGTTAGTCAAAATAATACTTTCTTCTGGCGAAGTTGAAGTGTTAGTAACATCTCTGTTAGATGAGAAACGTTTTACAGTTGAAGAGTTTGAGAGATTATATTACTTGCGCTGGGGAGTAGAAACATTTTTTTCTAGGCTGAAGGGAAGATTAAATTTAGAGAATTTCACAGGAAAAAGTATTGAAACTATCAAGCAGGATTTTTGGTTAACTATCTTCATCAGTAATCTAGAAAGTATCATGATAGAAGATGATGAAGAGACATTGAGCGCACAGAATAGTAAACTAAAAAAAAGCATCAATAAATCTGTCTCATTTAATGCGATTAAAAACTTAGCCTTTGATATTTTTTCTACAGAGTCAGACATAGACTGCATTATGGATCGACTATCACAGTTATTTTTGATGAACACTTTAGTGGTGAGAAAAGGGAGAAGAGTTGATCGTCATAAGATATCTGATATTCGTTCACTCAACTACCAGAAAAGAGCTAGAAAACATGTGTTTTAAATTCAAGATATCTTTTCAGTATCATTGCATTAGTACATTCTTTGCAAAATAACCTGCAATTATTACTTTTTTAAATAACTTGCACTTTTCAGACTCCCTTTTCTTAAAAATTCACCCTAGTATTTACCATAATTATCAATCACTTCAAATTTTTTGTCCAATCTTAACTTCTCTTTCCCTTAACTTAATGGCAGTGCCGTATTCATCCGCTACGTCAACATTAGCCCTTTTCTCTAATAGGAGTTCTACTATTTCTTCATGTCCATTGATAGTAGCACAATGCAAAGGAGTACACCCATTTTGATTTACTGCATCAACATTAGCCCCCTTGTCTAATATGAGTTCTACTATCTCTTTATTTTCATTGTGAGCAGCACAATGCAAAGGAGTAAACCCATTTTGATCTGCTACATTAACATTAACCCCGTTTGCTATGAGAATCTCTACCACTCCTATACTGCTACTTGCAGCAGCAAAGTGTAAAGTATTCCATCCATCTTGATCTGCTGTATTAACATTACCCCCTTTTTTTATTAAAAGCTCTGCTATCTTTACAAGATCATTTCTAGCAGCTATATGTAACAATGTACTTTGATCATCGAATGTATAATTTATGTTAAATCCATTATCTTGCCACTTTTTATACGTGTCTGGATCTTCTTTTTCCAATTCCTCTTTTACCCTTTCGATTATATTGTTCTCATTTAAGTCACTTATTGTCCTTAATATTTTTAACAACCGTTCATATTCCATAATTCTACCTCAAACTATTTGTTTTTGTACTATAGCTAAAAAAAAATTATTGATCCATAATAAAATAACCAACACCAGAGTAAGTGGTTTGCTGCTAACATATTTAAAAATGTTATGAACTTAATAAGAGAAAAAAATACCCCTGTAATGGAGCAATATTTAAATTTGAAAGCTCAATACACGGATCATCTATTGTTTTATAGACTGGGCGATTTTTATGAATTGTTTTTCGATGATGCTATTAAAGCTGCGAAATTGCTGAATATAGTGCTAACCAAGAGGGGCAATTCAAATGGGCAAGAAATACCAATGTGTGGAGTGCCAGCACACAGTAGCGAATCTTACCTACACAAGCTAATAGATTTAGGATTCAAAGTAGCAATCTGTGACCAATTAGAAACTGCTGATGAAGCAAAAAAGAGGGGCTATAAATCCATAGTAAAGCGTGATGTAGTGCGAGTTGTAACTCCAGGTACAATTATAGAAGATTCACTACTGGAGGATAAAAGCAATAATTATCTCGCATCCATAGTTGAACAAAATGACGAATATGCTATTAGTTGGCTTGAATTATCGACGGGAAAATTTTTTCACACTTTAACGAGTTTGAAAGCTCTAGATAGTGATTTATTGCGTATATCACCAAGAGAATTATTAATTTCTGAAAAATTCACTGAGGATGAAAAAATTAGATCGATTTTAAAAAATTATAAAATATCAATTACGCAACACGCACAGAGCTTTTTTGAGTATAGTAAATCTCACAGAACATTATGCGAGTTTTATAAAATCAGGGAACTTGGGAGTATAGGAAATTTCAGCAAAGTAGAAATCATGGCGTGTGGTGCACTGCTTGAATATGTCAGAGTAACGCAAAGGGGCTCCATTCCAAGGCTTGAATTCCCAAAAACCTATAAGCAACAAAATTTCATGCTTATTGATGCTTCAGCAAGGAGAAATCTTGAGTTGTTTTCAACTCAATTTGGTGAAAAGAAAGGTTCACTAATTTCAGTTATTGATCATACAGTTACAGCTTCTGGTGGACGCCTGCTCAAACAAATGCTCGCTTCACCCCTTGCTTGCTCTAAGGCAATTAATTTGAGGCTCAGCACCGCTCAATTTTTTGTAAATAATCATGATTCACGCAGAAAAATACGAGAGATATTATCTAACATTCCGGATATTGAAAGGTCTTTATCGCGCTTAATACTAGGGCGTGGTTCACCAAAGGATATGAACCTATTGAAAATAGGCCTAGGAAAGACTTTAGAATTGTCTGAGTTTCTGTCTACCTTGCATAATTATTGTTTAAGTGAAAAATCAGAAATTAACTCTCAGATGTCATTCCAGTGCTTGACCAGAGAAAAGGAACCAGTGTCTACTACTCAGGTGATAAGTAGTGACGAAAGTGAACTAAGCACAATACATAAAAGCCTTGGCAATCATAAAGACCTATTTGAACTGTTAAATAGTGCTATACTTGATAATAACCTCAGTTCCGTGAAAGAAGGAGGATTTATTCACTCAAAATACAACTCAGAATTATCTGAGTTATCCTACATATTAAATAATAGTAATAAACTAATAACCAAACTCCGTGAATCTTATCGCGACCTAACTGGTATTGCCGCACTTAAAATATTACATAACAACATACTCGGTTATTACGTTGAAGTGTCGGCAAATCACAAAATAACTTCGGATATATTTATTCATAGACAAAGCTTAGCAAATAGCATGCGCTACACTACTAATGAGTTGAAAGAACTAGAAAATAAAATTCTTACGGCACGTGATGCTGCAATCGGCTTAGAAATGAAAATTTTTAGTGAACTGTGTAGTGAAGTCGCTAAAGAATCTGAAAAAATTGCTCTTGCTGCAAATGCTTTGGCAAAACTTGATATTAGAACCGCGTTTGCAGAGCTTGCAGTGCAAAATAATTACGTAAAACCCATCATTGATGACAGCAAAGAGTTCAATATCTGTAGCGGAAGACATCCAGTGGTTGAAGTTAACGATAAATTCATTGCAAATAGCATCAATTTAGCTGGTATACATCTAATTACTGGTCCTAATATGGCTGGAAAAAGCACTTTCTTGAGGCAAAACGCTCTCATTGCAGTTTTAGCTCATATGGGGTCATTTGTGCCAGCAGAGAGTGCGCATATTGGAGTGATTGACAAGATATTCAGCAGGGTTGGCGCAACGGATAATATAACAGCTGGTTATTCTACCTTCATGGTAGAGATGATCGAAACAGCAACGATAGTAAATCAGGCAACAGATCGTTCCTTGGTGATACTTGATGAAATTGGTAGGGGCACAGGGGTATATGATGGATTATCTATTGCACAGGCGGTGATTGAACACATTCACAACATAAATAAGTGCCGCGCCATTTTTGCAACTCATTATCATGAATTGACTAAAGTAGGTGAATACTTAGAAAATGTGAAATGTTTTTGTATGAAAATAAAAGAATGGAAAGGAGAAGTCATCTTTTTACATGAAGTAATTGAGGGCGTTGCAGATGAGTCATATGGAATACATGTAGCAAAACTTGCTGGTTTTCCTGATTCTGTTTTAAACAGAGCAAGAGAAGTATTTGAGGAGCTAAAGGCTTGAGGAAAGTAACATTATATTACTCCACAATTATGGAGTTTTAGCAATCTATGGCGCTTTAATTTTAGTCAGCTTTCTGAGTAGCTGAATTAACGTAGCATTGATCTATTGCCACATTGGTCAAGATTCCAATTCCACCACCTACAACTGCACCTACAGCTCCTAATGCTAGTTGAGTACCAATTCCAGCAGAAGACCCAATGATTAATGGAGCAAGAAAATATAATGCTAAAGCGCAAGTTATTGCAGCTACACTTATAACAGCCAGCTTTCTCGGACAAAAATTTTCTGGTGCCTCAGCACTAGATATGAATGATGATTTTACTAGATTTTTTCTACTTTCATGATCTAAAAAGCCACTCACTGTTCTCATTATAGGACGGGTAGAGCGGTCACCAGTTAAGTAAATTCTATCTCCCACTATATCATGAAGCTCTTTAACTTGAGCTTTATATTCATCCCAATAGTTTGATAACTCTTGTTGGTCATTGAGAAGATCTGGTTTATTTGAAGTTGTTAACCAGTGTGAGTCATGTTCCAAAATATATCGAATTGTAGCTTTCCCTATATCTATATGCCCTTCAGTAATTGCATACTTTAAAACACCTTCTGCTTTTTCCCTTCCAACATTAAGATCAGCACCAGCTTTTATTAATAATTCTACTATCTCTGGAGTGTCAAAAAATATAGCAGTATCTAGAGGAGTTTTTTCATTACAATCTTTGATATTTGAGTTTGCTTTTTTTTCTATTAAATAACTTATAAATCCTAAAGCTCTATTAGCTTTTTCAGGATTTAGGTCTTTATTATTTCTGTATACTCTAATTGCAAAGTGCAATGCAGTTTGACCCTTCAGCGCATTAACGTCTATGCCTGGTCTCCAATAGCCATCCTGTTCTTGATTTACTATGTTTACATCCGCACCGTTTTCTATTAAAGCCTTAGCTCCTTCGAAATTGCCTTTTGCAGTTTGCAGATGAAGTAAGTAACGACCAAGATGATCAGTTGCATTAGGATTTGCACCTTGTTCAATCAAATACCTTGCAATTTTATCATTAAATTTGTGATCATAAGTTGCAGATTCTAGTGGCTCAGGATTTTGTGATAACTCATTTTTAGCTATTGATTTATTCATCTGACAGATTGATTTGACTAACTCTAAATCTTTTTTCATAACTGCCTTTCCGACTGCAGTGACGAATTTTACACCTTGCTCTATTAGATATTTAGCCATTTTACTATCAATAGCATAACCTAATAAATTTGTACCATTTTGGGAATTAATCTCAGCAACAACATCTTTAATAATAGAGCTGTTTTTCTCAAAAATTGATTTTACTTTTTCTAAATCATTTTTGGTAACAGTATCAACAAGATCTTTTATTACAGCATTCACCCTCTCTTTTTTAGCTAAAATTTCTTTTAATTCTTCAGGGTTCATAAATACACCTCAACACACATAATAAAAAAGTATATCTAAATCAGAATTGCTTGTAAAGGATCTTTAGATATTATCTTGCCCAAAGGTTAATTTATTTTATAATCTTTTTGTATTCTAGAAATTTCAATTAAATGAACTGTTATAAAACTCACGAGTGTAATGAATTAAGGAAGAATGATGTAGAAAAGGAAGTTATTCTCTCTGGTTGGCTGTATCGCAAACGTGACCATGGTAACCTAATCTTTGTTGATTTAAGAGATTTTCATGGGATTACTCAGTTGGTATTCAATAACGATAAAGATTTTTTTGATGAAATTTCGAATTTAAAATCAGAAAGTGTGATTACTGTCACAGGAATAGTCAAAGCTAGAACTGAAGATACGGTAAATAGCTCTATTTCCACAGGAGAAATTGAAGTTATAGTTAGTAATTTACAAGTTGAATCTGAAGTTGAGTTCCACTGTGATGAAGAAATAGCAAAAGAAGAAAGGAGTATATTAGCAAGTATCGCCGGTGAGCAAGAATACCCAGAAAACATGAGATTTAAATATCGTTTTCTTGATTTAAGACGTGAAAAGGTTCGTAATAACATTATTCTACGTTCACAGATCATTTCAGAGCTCAGGAGGCTCATGATAGAGCAAGGATTCTTAGATATTCAAACTCCCATACTTACTGCCTCTTCTCCTGAAGGAGCACGTGATTATTTAGTGCCAAGCAGACTAAATCCTGGTAAATTCTATGCATTACCACAAGCTCCACAGATTTTTAAGCAGTTGCTTATGGTTTCAGGGTTTGATAAATATTTTCAAATTGCACCTTGTTTTCGTGATGAGGACGCAAGGGCTGACCGTTCTCCTGGGGAGTTTTATCAGCTAGATCTTGAAATGTCTTTTGTAACTCAAGAAGATATATTTCAGGTTATTGAATCTACCTTATATAAAGTGTTTGCCAAATTTTCTCGCAAATCAGTTGATAAAGATTTTCCACGTATTACATACAAAGACGCAATGCTCAAATACGGTTCTGATAAACCAGATCTGCGCAATCCACTATTGATCAGCGATGTAACAGAAATTTTCCGTAATTCAGAGTTCAATATTTTCAAAAGCAATATTGAGCGAGGTATGGTAGTCAGAGCCATTCCTGCTCCCAAAACAGCGGAGGAACCACGCAGCTTTTTTGATAAAAAAATAGAACATGCGCAAAAAGAATTAGGTGCTAAAGGTCTTGGGTATATAACATTTGATAAGGACGGCATTGCAAAAGGACCAATTGCTAAATTTCTTGATGACAATAGGTTAAATTCTATAAAAGAAATAACAAATGTAAAGCCTGGAGATAGTGTATTTTTTGCTTCTGATAAGGAAAATGAAGCAGCAATAATTGCAGGGAAAGTTCGCTCTCTTTTAGGATCACAACTAGGTCTTATAGATGACAATATCTTTAAGTTTTGCTGGGTCATCGATTTTCCATATTTTGTATATGATGATAAAAGCAAAAAAATAGATTTCTTTCATAACCCATTTTCCATGCCACATGGTGGCTTGAAGGATTTAGAAGACAAAGATCCACTAGATATCCTTGCTTATCAATATGATCTCGTTTGCAATGGAATAGAGCTTTCAAGTGGGGCGATTCGTAATAACAAACTAGATATTATGTACAGAGCTTTTGCCATTGCAGGCTACAGTAAAGAGGAAGTTGATACAAAATTTGGCGCGCTTGTGCGTGCATTCAGGTTTGGAGCGCCACCTCATGGTGGAATAGCGCCAGGGGTTGATAGAATGGTTATGCTACTTGCAGATGAGCCGAATATTCGTGAAGTAATCTGTTTTCCTATGAATCAGCAAGGAGAAGATGTTCTAATGGGCGCTCCTTCTAAAGTAGATGATAAGCATTTACGTGAATTATCCTTGAAGGTTATTGAATAAAAATTTTTATAGCGGAGTGTGGTAAACTGGAAGTTATGAACGATATTCAAAAAGCAATACTATCAAGTATAATCTGCAATATGATTATATGGTATGAAATAACTCTGTTTGGAGTTTTGACGCATATAATAAGTGACGTTTTTTTTTCATCAGAAAGCGACTACATAAAAAAAATCAAATTCCTTGGCAGTTTTGCAATTGGCTTTGGATTTAGACCACTTGGTGCGTTTATTTTTGGTTACATTGGAGATAAGTATGGCAGGAGGAAAATTTTACTGACTTCCGTAATATTAGCTTCGATATCGTCTACTGCAATTGCGGTTATACCAAGCTTTAGAGAAATAGGAATATTTTCTCCTATACTGCTTCTGTTTTGTAGGATAGTACAAGGAATGGCAGCAGGTGGAGAAACAAGTGTTAACTCTGCTTTTTTAATAGAGCATTCAAGCGATAAAAAAAATCTAGGATTCTTAGGGAGCATGAAAGCGTTTAGTGGTGCTCTCGGTTCTATCACATGCTTTGTAATGATAGCTATTTGCAAAAAGTTTACAGGTGAAAATTATGAAATTTGGGGCTGGAGGTTGCCCTTCTATTTCTGCTTCATTATGGGCATAATAGGCTTTTTAACAAGATATATAATGGAAGAGAGCTTAGCATATAAAATTCATGATCAAAATAGAAGCTTATCTGATTCTCCATTTTTAGAATTAATCAAAACCTACAAAAAAGCATTTATATTAGCAATTGGGCTTGGTATCGCTCAAAATGCAATCGTTTATTCGGTAATAATGTTTTATAACATATCTGTAAAAGCGCTTACTCTGTCAGGTATTGATATTAAAAATGTAGTAAGGATTATAGTTGAAATTACATTTGGAACGTCCGCAGTGCTATTTGCAATACTGTCTGATAAAGTTGGAAGAAAAAATGTAATGATTCCTACATTAGTAGCTCTAGCTTGCGCTGGTTTGCCGGTACTTTCGCTATTATCAAATGATAACCACTATATTGTCACGCTCTCTTTTCTGTTGATAAGTGTGCCGATAGGTGCATCTTTTGGAATATATAATTCTCTTGCCTGCGAGTTATTTCCAACAAAAGTTAGGTGCACCGGCTTTAGCCTCGCACATAACATATCTGCAGGTATTTTTGGCGGCCTTTCTCCATCGGTATGCATGTGGCTTATAGAAAAAACCGAAACAAAACTTGCTGCAGGGATTTACCTTACTGTTTGTGCATTGATTAGCCTAATATCTGTACTTCAAATTAAAGCCAAAGACAAAAAAATTGATTGGTGAAATCGCTTTAGTCAAAAGATAGCGCTTCAATAGATTTTTCGATATGTTTAGGGACAGGAGCAGTAATAGTGACTTCTTTATTATTTGGCAATTTTAAAGACAAAGAATATGAATGTAGGTGAATCTGATTTGCTACTCCATCAATAAAAGCTTTTTTACCGCCATATTTACCGTCACCAAGAATAGGACAATTTATATGAGCTAAATGTGCACGTAATTGATGAGTTCTGCCAGTAATTGGTTGTAATTTTAAATAAGCAACATTATGTTTTAACCTTGCTATAATTGAAAAATGCGTAGTGGCATTTTGAGGTGAATCTTCATCAACGACTACTTTTTCTTGCCCTGAAATATATTTTTTCACCAACGGATAGTCTATTGTTCCATTATCTTTGCTCGGTACACCAGAAGTTAATGCTAGGTAAGTTTTTTTTATCCTCCGTCCTTTAAATTCTTCCATAAGGTATTTGGCAACGCTGGCATTGCGTGCGAATATTATTACTCCACTCGTATCTCTATCCAGCCTATGGACAATTTTAAATGTTTCTTCCTCTCTTATTTGGTCAAGCAAATCACTAATGCTAATTTTTACCTTTACACCACCTTGAACGATTACTCCTGCGGGTTTGTTTATGGCTAATATATATTCGTCTTCATATAATATGTTCTCTCTTAGTAGATTCACTAGCTTTTCATTATATTTACGATCAGAATTAGTGTTTTCTATATAATCTAAGTATCTTATCGTTATAGTTTGCCCAGAATTCACTTTATTGCTGGATTTTGCCTTGCAATTATCGACTTTGATTAATCCTTTCCTTAAAGATTTTTCGATTGTAGATTGCTTTAGATTGGGAAAAATTCTTCTAATGTACCTATCAAGCCTAACATTATTATCTTCTACTAATATGGTTTTGATACCTTCTGACATCTTACCTACAGAAATCTTATAATGAAAGTAGCGTACACTGAAATCTAATAGCACACAATCTTACCTAATGTACTTTCAGTGTCTGTTACCTCTACATCTATCATTCGAGCGTAATTGTTTAAAACGAACTTGAAGGAATTTCTATAATAGCCGAATACTTTCCTATAATCGAGGAAGATATTAATGATATTTCTTTCATCTTAGAGAGGTAAGTACTAGGGCCTAACTTCGTATACTCAATGTTGTTAGCTAAAGGTGTTGCTTTTTCTACATTAACATTTGTAGTGTTACATGTCCGCCTGTAAGGACTATATCTTTGTTCTTTTATTCCATTCATTTTAGTACTAGGGCCTGGACACTCTTCAGTGTTAGGCTCTAACTTTAGACTTCCAATTTGGCCAGTAATAAATGTTACTTCTTTTTCATTAAGTTTAGCTTGATACTGTAATTGTTCAATTTGATTAGCTTGATATCTTATCATAGATTCAAAGGTGATAGATAGATGTAATTGTATTTCTCTCAACATATGTGGAGCTATGTGTTGCATATGTAATGCTCTTTTTGTGAGCATACTTGATTCTGAGTCAATCTGCATAAGTATAGCTGATGCTCTTTGTTCTGCTTCCACTAGAAGATTACTTATGCCTTGACGTTCAGCTAAATCCCTTACAGTTTCATAACAATTATCAGGCAATGAAGGATTTGCACCATAGCATAGTAAGGTTATTACTACTATCCAGTTTCTACGTTCGACAGCATAAGTTAAAGGAGATTCCCCTAAGTCATTCTGCGCATTAACATTTGCTCCATATAAAATTAAGATCTTTACTACTTCCGGATGGTTATACTTGGCAGCTTGATGTAAAGCAGTTAATCTTACATCGTTACTTGCATTAACATTTACTCCAAGTGCTAATAGAGTGCATACCAATTGTATATTACCATGTTTGGCAGCATAACGTAAAACTTCAGCTCCAGCTAATTTCATTACCTCATCATATATTTCAAGTTGCACTAGGGTATGTTGTATTTCAAAAAAATTACATGGACAAATAGTAGGCAGTATTTTACATAAATCCTTTATAGCAATAGTTGCTCCATGTCCTATCAGGACATTCATCATTTGCACATCATTCTTTGCAAAGGCACAATCAAAAGGAGTCCATCCCCATGCATCCTTATGGTTAACATTTGCTCCATAGCTTATTAAGAGCTCTACTGCTTCCAAATTACCAAGCGCAGCAGCAATATGTAAGGGAGTTCGCCCCAATAACATATCCTCTATATCAACACTTGCTCTACATCGTGATATGGCGTGTAATAGGCTCTCTAATATTGGTGTATCATTCTTTGCAGCAGCCCAATATAAAGAAGTCCATCCAAATACATCCACTGTCTCAATATTTTTGCCAATATTCTCATCGTTTTCTATTATACAATCCACCATTTCTTTATTGACATTTGCAACAGCAAGATGTAAAGGAGTAAGTTTAAGCGCCCCATTCCTCTTAACATCTGCTCCATTCTTCATTAAGTACTTTACTACTTCTTTACGGCCATGACCGGCAGCCTCATATAAAGCAGTCAATCTCGCTAGATCCTCTGCATTAACATCTGCCTTATTTTTTACTAAGATTTTTATTATTTCTATATCGCCATTTGCAGCTGGCTGATATAAAGTAGTCCGTTGAGATGAATCCATACTATTAACATTTGCTCCATTTTTTATTAGCTCTGATACCATTTTTGCATTGCTATTTTCAGTAGCCCAATGTAAAACATTCCATTGAGAAAATGGCCCTTTTGAGTGAATATTGATTCCTTTTGCTTTACACAGAGCATTGAATACATTCATCAAGTTAAAATCCATAGCTAAACACAATAATGCGTATTGATCATACCCACTATGTATATCGTAATTTAATGTAAACCAATAATTTACATTAAATCTAGCTTTCTTCCACTCGTGATACACATCTTTACTTGCTTTCTTTAGCTTCTCTATTGCCTCTAGTATCTTTTGTGTATCTAACATCACTGGCATTTTCTCTGATGTTTTTCGCACATTCAGTACATCTTCTGTCGTCACTGCTTTTGATTTTTCTGATGTCTCTTGTACACCTAACTTTTTTAGTACTCTCTTTAATATCTTTTGTGCATCTGATACTCCTTGCTCTTTTAGTATTTTTTCTGATTTCTCTAATGTCTGTGGTATATGTTGCACTTTTAGTCTCTTTTTTAATGGCTCTGGTGTCTCTTGCACTATTGGAATCTCGTTTGATATTTCTAATTTATGCGATACCCCTTCTAACATTCTTAATACTTCTTTTCTCTCCAGTATCCTTGCTTTATTTAGTAGCTCTTTTATTTTTTCAATTACATTATCTTTGCTTAAATCTTCCTTCTGATCAACTATACCTAGTATTATTTCCCATTGCTCATATGACATTACCATAGCTTTACCTCATACTATAAAACATTTTGATACTATATGTTATGGTACAATAGTCAACGCATTTTCCATAGCGTAATACTTGAGAGTCTAAAAAACTGGTATTAACTTACAGAAAACCAAACTTGCTTAAAACTACTTAACTAGTTATAGTTATGAGTTTTAAGGCAGTAAAATGACAGCTTTTTTTCCTTTGGTTATTTTTTTAATCTTATACCTTGGAAGTGGTGTCTATTTTTCCTTTATTGGAATTGATAATCCGCTTCGCCAAGTTTCACCGGTAATTTGCCTACTACCGGCGCTATTTTTTGCTGTTGCATGCAGTGCAGGTAAAATTCAACGTAACATCGATACTGTCATCGAGGGTATGGGTGATAAAAACACCCTTACTATGTGTTTAATTTTTCTATTTTCTGGAGCATTTTCTGTGGTGACTCAATCAATTGGTAGTGCAGATACTGTTGCTGATTTAATTCTCAATTTCCTTCCAGCAAAATTACTACTGCCTGGAGTATTTTTGGCTTCCGCTTTTATATCAACTGCAATTGGTACGTCTATGGGAGTTGTTGTATTAATGGTACCAATAGCTGTTAACTTAGCAAAAAGTGGGGCTTTTGGTCTTGAAATAGGAACTGCAACTGTAGTTGGAGGTGCCGTATTTGGTGATAATCTTTCAATGATATCTGACACTACTATTGCATCTGTTTCTTCACAGGGGGCCACGATAAAGGATAAACTTAAAGTGAATTCTAAAGTAGCATTTGTTGCCAGCATTATAACGCTTGTCTATCTGGCAATTATGGCAGATAGTACAAAAATTATTCCTACATCAAATTTAGATTATTTATCAATAATAAAGATTATTCCTTATATTTCTTTAATAATCATGGGGTTATTTGAAGTTACTACTTTAGTAACAATAACTATAAATATAATTGTTGCTAGTGTATTAGGGATGACTTTTTTTGACTATACTATCATTCAACTCTCTCATGACATATATGACGGGTTCAAAAAAGTAAACGAGATAGTGATATTTGCTCTATTTATTGGCGGATTGAGTCATATAATGTACAAGCAGGGTCAAAAGGCATTACACAAACTTATCGATGAAAGCAATATCACAAAAACTAAAGCTGAATTTGTAATAGCGGGTATAGCATCTATGTTTACTGTTTTAGTTGCTAATAATACCATTGCTATTTTATTAAGTGGCGATATTGCAAAAAGGCTCGCGCAAAAGCATAATATTCCGTCATACCGTAGTGCATACTTGTTAGACATTTTTGCTTGCGTTACAAAAGGCATTTTGCCTTATGGTTCCCAGCTGCTGCTAGCAGGTAGCATTGCTTCTATCTCACCTATTTCTTTGTTAACACAAGTGTATTACTGCTTTATTTTAGCAGTAGTTACAGTAGGTGAAATAATCATCAATGGCAGACGTTGCGCGGCTACAACTTAATGTACGAAGATTTCTCTTCATATTACATTTTTGTGCCCATAAGAAACGAGTTGCCATTTTCATCAGCTACTTGGATAATAGATATATTCACAAAATTGTTCCATTTTTCTCAATAGGTTTTGGTTTTCTTTTCTCCTTATTAGCAGAGCATAAAACTTAGCTTTTTAATAAATCTCATTTTAACTCCAATACACTAACTATGAAACAATCTATATTGCCATCAAAAACGGAATTTATATTGCCAACTTCATGTCCAGTCCTTAAATCCTTTACCATTTGGTACGGATGCATAACATACGATCTGATCTGACTGCCCCAACCTATATCGCATTTCTTGCCATATTCTTCGGCCATTTTCTGTTCTTTTTTTTCCAATTCAATTTGATATAAACGTCCTTTAAGTAGTTTAAGTGCTTCATCTTTATTTTTATGTTGAGAACGACCATTTTGGCATTGAGCTACAACGCCTGTTGGAATATGTGTAATACGTACCGCGCTTTCAGTCTTATTTACATGCTGACCACCTGCTCCAGAAGCACGGTAAGTGTCGATCTTTAAATCCTTTTCATCCACAACAATATCTATTGAATCTTCAATCACTGGAGTTACTCCTACACTTGCAAAACTGGTATGACGTTTACCATTTGCATCAAATGGTGATATTCTAACCAATCTATGAACTCCACTTTCGCTTTTTGCCCACCCGTAAGCTTTTTCTCCGATGATCTTTATTGTTGTAGATTTTATACCAACTGCATCACCATCTAATTTTTCTACAACTTCAACTTTAAAATTGTGATAAATTTCTGCCCATCTTGTATACATGCGCATGAGCATCTCAGCCCAATCATTGCTCTCTGTTCCACCAGCTCCTGAGTGGATTTCTAAAAAGCAGTTATTGTTATCTGCTTCACCAGTAAATAAAGATTCTGTCTCTTTAAGTTTGATTAATTTCTCTAGCTTTACTAACTCACCTTTAACTTCAGAAAAAAATTCTTCATCATTCTCATCAATAGCAGATTTCATCAAGCTGATAGCATCGTTGTAATCGCTTTCTAGCTTTGAAAACGATTCTATGTCATGCTTAATTTTAGAGCGTTCTTTTAAAATTTCTTGTGCTTTTTGATTGTCTTGCCACAGATTATCATTCGATGCTTGAGAATCCAGCTCTTCAAGACGCAACTTCAATTTTTCTATGTCAAAGACACCTCCTGATAAGAGAAATACTTTTATTTAAGCCTTGAAAGTATTCAAGGATTTCTGGATGGGTTTTCATTATACTTTAGACTTTAATATATTTATTATCACTAACAATAACAGCAAACAAAATAGAAATTTAACCATATAATAGTTAATTCAAAATAATTTTATTATACTTGAATGTTCAATAAAATCAAGTGTGTATATTTATTAAAAAAATAAGGTAAAGTAATGAATATTAAAACAAGTTCTCATTATGGTTTAGACAAAAAGGCTATTGATGATTTAATAGAGTCTCTCGATAATCAAGAATTAGAAAGTGTTCGTAATATTGTAAAAACGATAGATAGCGTTCAGTTAGCTTATTTTTTATCTACTTCGATCAGTGATCACAGGGAGAAATTAGTTAATATCCTCGATCAACATTTGTTAAGTGATGCCTTAGTACATGTAGTACCAGATTTACAAGTAGAGATCATAGAAATATTGGGAATAGAAAATACAGCAAAGTTACTAATGCTTCTTGATATAGAAGACATAGTAGCCATAGTGAAAGATTTGGATAGAAAGTCTATAGAAAACATACTTAACTACTTACCCAATGCAACTCAAAAATTAGTAGAGGAATTGTTATCATACCCAGAAGAAAGTGCAGGAAGGTTGATACATAAAAATATGGTTATAGCTCCATATTATTGGACGATAAATCAGCTAATGGAATTCTTGCGCAATTATAAAAAAATACCAGAAACATTTTACCAAATCTTCATCATTAACTCGAAATTAGAACCTATAGGTAGTTTCAACTTAAATAAGGTAATATCTCACTCAGGAGAAACAATAATAAAAGAGATAATGAGTCAAGATATAAAAATAATTAAAACTGGAATGGACCAAGAAGAAGTAGCAAGAATATTTAAAGATTACTCTCTATTATCAGCTCCAGTAGTAAATAAGAGTGGTAAAATTATCGGTGTAATCCTTATTGAAGATGTAATCAAAATTGTTCAGCAAGAAGCAGAAGAGGATGTACTTAAAATAAGCGGTGTATCATCTAAATCTGATATAAATGCTCCTATACATAAAACTATAATTAAAAGGTTACCTTGGTTATTATTTAACCTCTTAGCTGCAACAATATGTTCTATAGTAGTTGGCTTTTTCGATAACGTAATAGAAAGTTTTATAGTACTACCAATAATTATGCCAATAATTGCATCAATGAGCGGAAATGCAGGATCCCAAACAGTAACACTAACTATCCGGGCAATCGCAACAAAATATCTAACTGAGCAAAATGCAAAAAGAATACTGATGAAAGAATTTTTAATAGGTCTTATAAATGGAGTGATTTTATCTACAATTTCGCTCGTAGTATTAGCAATAAGGTTCCATAGTTTAAAAGTAGAGATCATTTTCGTAGTTTCCATGATTGCAATGTCGATTATTGCAACATTTATCGGCACTTTCATTCCTATAATGCTTCATCGTTTAAGATCCGATCCTGCTGTTTCATCTTCAATCTTAACATCAGCAACAACTGATATTCTCTCAGCTCTTATATTTTTTGGTCTAGCCACGATCTTTTTATAAATAGCTGAATCTTGCTATATAAAAAAATTGCTTTACCAGCAACGTTATCATTACTCACAGATACATTGAAGAAGAAAAATAACAGTTGATAAAGAAATAAAAGTACATGAAACTGAGCTGCTTTAGTTTTAAAATAAAAACTAAAATAAGATGCTAAAGTATGCAAAAAAATTCTTGCTTTGCTAGATCTTTTTAGCTACAATGCAGTCTAACGTAATGAAAACATGGGGTGTGAGTTAGATGCATTGTATTATGTATATCACTCAGAAAGCAATTCTCGATTTTTTAAGAATATATCTATTTTAGTCAGAAGTCAAAAGAAAAGCACACTGTTACTCAGCAATTAAAGTTACTTAGGATTACCGTAAGGTTTCTACAGCAAATTGGTTTGGTACAGCTGCATAAGAATCAAATGTTGAAATCAATCTTCAGAAAAGAGGTTTACGACAAAACAATCAAAATATGAATATTAAAATATAGGCGGTTTTATGTTAGGTAAAGAAAATATAGGAGAACAAGTAGCAGATAATCAAATGGATTATGTAGATGCTGGATCAGCAATAGTTGATTATGAAAATATATTATCTAGTGAAGAACTTCAGTGTGGACGAAGTCAGGAGAGCCCTAGAGTAACAAGATCTTCATCTATAGGCAGCAGTAGTACATCGACTGATGATGAAGAAATGTTTAGCTGTATAAGCATTACAAGTGATGAAATAGTGAAAAAAGCAACTTTTTTTGTTAAGACTTTTGTTAAAGAATTTGAGAAAAAGATATTTGAATATTCTGAAGAAGCAAAACCAGATTCAAAAACACGAAAAGTGGGCAAAATAGCAGGTCAGTTTGCATCAATTGTGAATAATCTTATTCCACCGAATCTATATAGATTAAGTTTTACTAAAGCTGTTGAATGTATAGGTGATGTGTCTGCAAGAAGACATAGAGAAAAAGCAAAAAGTGTTTCTCTAGGAGTTGTATCTTTTAAAGATAATAGGAGAGAGAGAGTTTAGTAGAGGCTGGCTTGGAAATTTTTCAAAAATTTGAGGAACAATTCATAAAGATTGTAGATGTCAATTCCTCTTGGCAGAGGGGAATTGAGAAATTAGCAATGGATGCTGTATATAGAATAATGGATTATTCTTCAAATTTTAGTGAGAGAAAAGACCTTTTTGTTGATTTTATAACTAAAGGTGTTGTTCTTGGTAATTCAAAAAAAAGAAAACTATCTTTGGGGGATTATGGATATCACATAAAAAAAGATGAACAAAGTAGTAAAACTTTAATGACCTCAGATTTATATACATGGGTAGGAATAAAGAAAACAGAGAATAAAATTGTTCACTATTATCAATATGGTTTATTAGAGAAATATGACTATGCTGAAAAATGCAGCTATCGACTTCCTTTTGTATGGGAATTAGAAGAATGGAAGGAGGTAGAACAAAAATATGTACTTGTTAACTCACCTAAAAAAGAAGAATATGCGTATATTTTAGATGAGGAGAAAAAGAAAAAATTAGCCAATAGTATATTAAAAGAGATTAATGGAAATGATCTGACGAAAAAAAAAGATATAGAAGACTTGCGTGAAGAAATTAAGGATTTGCGAATACGTCATGAAAAAGAAGATAAAAATACATTTTCCTTTAATTTGGATTATTTATCAGAGTTCTCTATTAAAAGAGAAGTGATGTTAGATGAATTAAAAAAGAAGTTAGATAGTAAAAATCAAGAAGTAGAACTGTCACGAATGGTCTTGATTAATGGAGAATATGGAACAGGAAAAAGTGAATTGGCTAGAAGCTACGCATATAGTAAGGAGAGTAATATTTGGACAAAAGTTATATGGATAAATGCTAAAACATATGACACTCTTTTCAATTCATTTCGTAATTTAGCTAAAGAATTAGAAATTCCTACAGAAAATGATAATGATATGGATTTTAATGTTGTTCGAGATAGAGAAATAGAATCTATTGTCCAGGATGTATACGAGTATTTTCGAGACGTAAAAAGTCTTTTCATCTTTGATAACACCAGTAAGTATAAGGAGATCGAAAAATTTTTACCATCCTATTTTCCTAATTTGTTTTTTCATAGAGAAAAGCCTTACGTTTTTATTACTTCTCGTAGCAAGAATTGGGAAAAAGAAATAGAAAAGATACAGTTGAATGATGGATTTTCTCTAGGAGAAGCTATAACATTTATTGAAAGGGCCTTAGGGATAAAAGATAAATTAGAGAATCGCTATCTAGTAGAGTTAGCAGAAGCGTTGAATTATCTACCATTAGCTTTGGTGCAAGGAGCAGCATATATAAAACAAGAAAAGATTAGTATTAGCGAATATCTAAAACGCTATAATGAAGCAATACAAAAATCAAATCCTGATCTTTTGGAAGCATTAGGTATCACCAAAGAATTATTTACAACTTTGAAGCTTAACCTTAATAAAGTAAGAAGAGAAAAAAATGTTGGGCAGCAATCGCATGATATTGTATCATATATGGCTTACTTGGATCCCAATCAAATTGATATAGAAGAAATTTTCCTCCAGAAGAAATCAGAAAAAGGTAAGCAACAAGTTTTGGATGCTCTTAATCTACTCAATAAGTTTTCAGTGATTGAGCTAGAGGAGTCAATAGCAAGAGTTCATAAAGGGATACAAAAAACAGTAAGAGTAGAGAAAGAACGAACAGGAATAGAAGAAGAAACTTTAAGAGAAATGATGACATCATTTTGCCTTACGAATCCAAATCACGTTAAGTCTGTTTGGAGTCATGCAAGTAAATATAGTAGATTAGTTAATGAATTTATTGATTCTATTTATGATGGAGGTACTATCTTACATTTGCTAGCCAAAGATGGTAATGAAAAGGTTATTAAGCTGATATTAGAGAAAATATATCCTGATAAATTAAGTAAAGTTATTAATGGTATTGATGAAAAGAATTTTACTTCTTTAGATTATGCTATCATATATGGTCACTTAGGTACTGTTCAGCATCTTGTAAGGAAAGGGGGTGATGTAAATCTAAAGAACACAAAAGGTATGAATCCTTTGCACTTTGCTGCCGTATATGGTCGCTTAGATATTGCTAAATACCTTGTAGCGCAAGGGGCTATAATAAAATCATTAAACAAAGATAGTATGTGTCCTTTGCACTTTGCTGTTATATATGGTCACTTAGATATTATTAAATACCTTGTAGAGGAAGGAGCTAGTATAAATATAAAGGATAAAAATAACATGCGTCCTTTGCACTTTGCTGTTATATATGGTAGATTGGATATTGTGAAATATCTTGTAGAGAAAAGAGCTAATATAAATCTACGTAGCAAAGAAGGTGAGAGTCCTTTGCACTTTGCTGTTATGCATGGTCAGTTAGATATTGTTGAATACCTTATAGAGAAAGGAGCTAGTATAGATAGACAAGATGAAAAAAATATGAGTCCTTTGGACTATGTTATTGTATATTCTAACTCAGAAGAAATTATTTATTATCTTGAAGATATGCACTTAGCTCCAGACTTAAAAACACAATCACATAAAAGAAACCTAGAGACATTTGATGAACATACACTACCTAAAAAAAGAAAATTAAAAAATATAAGTGAAGCATTGCAATTTGAAGATAAAAGCACAGTTAACTTAACTCATAGGTCACCTATATCTTCATTTAACAGCGTTGCTGTAGAACTTGTGAGTAACAAGAGCTTGAAAAGATAATTTTACAGCAAGCTATCTAATTTTATGAGGGAAATATTTAAAAAACCCGAGAAATAAAATAATGAATTTATACAAACAAAAGTTCGCACGAATCAAGTGGTAGACCATTCCATCTCAAAGAAAAATGTTCTCACAGTCCTTAGTTTTGGTTGTCGAAAGTGATCGTATTATTTAAGTTATTAATAATATATAATATTAAGTTAATATAATTTATTTAGAATGGTAAGATCATTTATTATAACCTATAGCCTACATGTGTTCCAAAAGGATAATATGATTTAGAATCTTGTGTAGCATGCGCGTAAATCTAGACATAACACTGCCTAAACTTACGCCAATTTTTTGAGAGTTGATACCTAAAGAACCCTTAGTAAACCTTTAGAGTAGTGAAGGATGGACTTCTCTAGTTAGCCTTTCTAACTCAACAGAATTAACAAGGGTGCCTTGGGATTTTGACGTGTCTATATCATTAGAGACTTTTGCACAAAATGGTACAACATTAGAACTATTAGACTCTGAAATAGCTTTACCACTTTCAACCTGAGTTATATCTGATTTAGCAAATTGATTATCACTAAGGCATGTATCAGTACTATCATACTTCGCTAAAGATGTTTCATAATTAGCAGGACATGTGCCACTTGCATCAGTGTTGCTATATGTTGCTACATCTGTCTTACTTGATCTGTGAGAACCAAAAGGTATAAATTTGCTAATGTATGACCATATGTTACCATTTTTATTAAGACATACATCTTGGCTAGAACATGTACCAGTACTATCATACTTCGCTAAAGATGTTTCATAATTAGCAGAACATGTGTTACTTATATTAGGGTTACTATATATTGCTACAGCTGTATCAGTTTCACTAATCGCTCTAACGCTATCTGGTTTAGCAAATTGATTATCACTGCCATTTACAATACTAGTGTTGTTTTCACGAGAACCAAAAGGATTGATAGATAGTAATTTATTTAACACTCCTGTATGATTCATAGAGGTTATTACAGCAAAAATGTAAGATAAAATAAAAACTTTGACTTGTGATAGTTTAAATACCTTATTACAATAATATGAATAAATTCATCAACAAGAGGCAATCAGTAAATGGATACCAAAGTTAAGTTGCGTCTGAATTGGATAGAATTATACAAAAAATTAGGTCATGCAGGCAAAGTATGTCAACACTATAACATTTCACGCTTTACCTTACGAAAATGGTACAAACGTTATGAAAAGCTAGGTGAACAGGGATTGTCAAACCTTAGTAGCAGGCCTAAAACTTTACCCTTACAAAAAATCAACAAGTCAAATGAACAGCTCATTCTTCATCTGAGAAAAGCTAGAAAATTAGGAGCAAGACGTATTCAAGCTGAATTAAAGCGTTTACATGATATCTCTTTTGCATTGGCTACTATACACAAAGTTTTGAAGAAACACGATGTAAGTCTTTTACGTATTAAGCGCCACTATCGCAAGCAGATTAAGCGTTATAACTGCAAAGTGCCAGGAGAGCGTGTACAAATGGATGTTTGCAAAATATCTTCGGGGCTTTATCAATATACTGCTATAGATGATTGTACGCGTTATAAAGTTATCGCATTATACTCAAGGCGTACTTCAAAAAATACTCTGGATTTCCTAAAACAATTAAGGGAAAGGGCTCCATTTCATTGTCAAAGGATTCAGACCGATAGAGGACAAGAATTTTTTGCTTACGAAGTGCAAGAGTGTCTAAAAGAATGGAAAATAAAATTCCGTCCAATTAAGCCGTTTTCCCCACATTTAAATGGTAAAGTAGAAAGAGCGCAGCGTACAGATTTAGATGAATTTTATAGTAGCGTTAACATTAAGGATTATGAATTGCAAGTCAAGCTTAGGGATTGGGAAGAATATTATAATAAACAACGTCCTCATAGCTCTCTTCAGGGAAAGACTCCTTGGGAAAAATATAAAGAACTGGAAAAAACAATTCCTTGTCTAAGTGAAATACAAAAAAATTATATCTCATCAAAAGAAACATTTGTCATGCAAAATTACAAACATAACCAAGAGTTAAAGTCACTTCAAAAATATAAAACCTCTTAACAGGTATTTCAAGTTCAGACTTGATCTGACAAATTAGTTGCAATAACCTCTATGAATCACACACGTACAAACAGTGTTATCAGGAGCAGCACAATTAGAAAGAGAGATGATAGTAGAGAGAGTAAAAAATAAAATAGCAACATCAAAAGAACAAGGATTATGGATGGGTGGAACATACCCACTGCCATTAAGTTAAGGAAAAGTGATGAACTGTATTATAAAATCAGGTAAGATCCACAAATTAAAAGAAGTAATGACATGAGTAAAAAAAAGAATAATCATGTTTATAAAAAATAAATTGATGAGTTTAAACTTTATAAACGCACACAGAGCATCCTCAAAAGACTTCTCACGAAAAAGAAAGCTGCCCTTCGTTAATGTATTTCTCCTGATTTTTAGAAAGAGTGTAAAGTCATTACAAGTGATGCTTAATGAGTTTGTTCTGCATACAAGAAAAGATTATACAATTACGGCAAGTGCATTTACTCAAGCAAGAAAGAAGCTAAAGCATACTGCGTTTTCAGAGTTAAATGATGATATAGTTTCCCTATACTACCAAGATCAGGAATTTAAAACCCACCATGGCTTCAGAGTACTTGCATTTGATGCTTCAATACTGATTCTGCCAAAGAGCGACAAAATAATAGGTGAGTTTGGCTCAAGAGCAGTATGGAATGGAATCCAGAGATTTGAAGACTATACAAGTGCAACCTTTGAAGTTTGCTACGATGTGCTAAATAATATTGCAATAAAATCTGTGCTAAGTAGAGGTGACAGCTATGAGGTTGATTTAGCAATCGGTATGCTTGAATCCATAAAATCAGACGATTTGTTAATCTGTGATAGAGGATACGTATCTTATCGATTTCTTGCTGAGCTTACAGGAAGGAAAATCAATTATATAATTCGCTGTTCAAGTTCGTCTTTCAATGAAATAAACGCTATGTTTAAGCCGGAAAGCCCATCTAGTACGGTGGTAGTGTCTACCGCACCTATTAAAGTAGCAAGACAGCTACGAAAGCTAGGATTACCTGATGAGATGAAATTCAGGTTAGTCAAAATAATACTTTCTTCTGGCGAAGTTGAAGTGTTAGTAACATCTCTGTTAGATGAGAAACGTTTTACAGTTGAAGAGTTTGAGAGATTATATTACTTGCGCTGGGGAGTAGAAACATTTTTTTCTAGGCTGAAGGGAAGATTAAATTTAGAGAATTTCACAGGAAAAAGTATTGAAACTATCAAGCAGGATTTTTGGTTAACTATCTTCATCAGTAATCTAGAAAGTATCATGATAGAAGATGATGAAGAGACATTGAGCGCACAGAATAGTAAACTAAAAAAAAGCATCAATAAATCTGTCTCATTTAATGCGATTAAAAACTTAGCCTTTGATATTTTTTCTACAGAGTCAGACATAGACTGCATTATGGATCGACTATCACAGTTATTTTTGATGAACACTTTAGTGGTGAGAAAAGGGAGAAGAGTTGATCGTCATAAGATATCTGATATTCGTTCACTCAACTACCAGAAAAGAGCTAGAAAACATGTGTTTTAAATTCAAGATATCTTTTCAGTATCATTGCATTAGTACATTCTTTGCAAAATAACCTGCAATTATTACTTTTTTAAATAACTTGCACTTTTCAGACTCCCTTTTCTTAAAAATTCACCCTAGTATTTACCATAATTATCAATCACTTCAAATTTTTTGTCCAATCTTAACTTCTCTTTCCCTTAACTTAATGGCAGTGGGAACATACCGCCCCGTTGCGCTAAGACAACGCTCGGGTTTATCTTTCATGTAGCTTTTGCCCTGGGCAACAATCCCAGGGCAAAATTTATGTACATCACTCATCAAAGGGATTTAATGCGTGAGAAGATGAACGAACTGCACATTGTCCTTGAGTCTCCATTTTATAAGCAAGTTTTTCCCAATGTAAAGATAGTTGGGCGCAGAAGTACAAGAGTGATCAGAACTAAGGAAGGAGGTTTTGTTAATGGCTTTTCAATATCAGGACATGTAACAGGTACTGGGGCAGGGGACAGCTCACTTGATTTTGATGAAGGTCGAAAGTATGGTGGCTGCATTATTCTTGATGACTTGCACGATGCAAGCTGCGCTTATAGCAGGGTATCACTGATCAGTGCCTGTCAGAAATTTGAGCAGTGCATAACTTCAAGGCGCAACACTGCTGACACACCATTTTTGGTGATTGGACAGAGAATCAGTGTTTACGATATATTTGGTTATTTGGATAAAAAGTCAGAGCGGCAGTTTGAAAAGATCATCATTCCAGCAGTGCTAGAAGATGGAACCAGCATTGATGAGAACAGACTGCCGATGGAGGAGCTAAGAATTAAGGAAAAAGCAGAGCCTTATGTTTATCAGTCGCAATACATGCAAGACCCTCCAGAGCCTAAATGGCAAATATTTAATGAAAAATATTTTAAGAAAATAGATTTTGCTTATGAGACGATTGGCGAAAAGGATTATAATGCACCCCATAAACTAGACCAAAAAAAATGGTTGATCCGAGTAGGAAGGTAAAGGGGTAAAAGTATGGCAACAAAAAAATATGAACCAGAGTTAAAAGCAAAGATAGCTTTGGAAGCAATAAAAAATCAAAAAAGCACATCTGAGATATGTAGTGAATATAAAATACCATCAACAAATCTATATGATTGGCGTGATAGAGTATTGGCAAGGTTAAAAGACCTATTTGTTGAAGAAAGTGAAAGTGCGAGAAAACAAAGAATCTTAGCGCAAGAAATAGAAAGTTTACATAAAGTAATAGGAGAATTGACAGTGGAAAATAGTTATTTGAAAAAAAAATTACTGAAATAAGCAAAAAAGATAGAGTAAGGTTTATAGAAAAAGATTCTGATCTATCAATTAGGAAACAGGCTGATTTACTGGGGATTTGCAGATCTAGCCTATATTATAGGCATATAATTAATAACGAAAGTGAAATTTGATTCAAGAAGTATATTTGGCTTCTGATTGCCGTTATGGATATCGTAAAATTACTGCTGAAATCATAGCGAGTGGAGTAGTAGTCAATCACAAAAAAATCTTAAGAATTATGAAAAAAATGAAGATTAGTGGGCTGTATTGTAGAAAAAGATGTAATACAAGTATTAAAGAAAAAAAGCATAAAATATATCCTTATTTACTCAAAGATTTGATTATTTGTAGAGTTAATCAGGTATGGGCTACTATATATTATGGTAGAAGGTAAGTTTGTCTATTTTGTGGCAATAATGGACTTGTATAGTCGCTATATTATTGCTCATTCATTATCACCATATCTCGATGCTGGATTTTGCCTTTATACTCTCAAAGAAGCTCTAAAACAAGGTAAACCTGAGATTTTTAATAGTGATCAAGGAGTGCAGTTTACTAGCTACAACTTTATTATGGAATTAGAGCGTGCTAATATTAAAATTAGTATGGATCATAAAGGACGTTGCTTCGACAATATATTTGTTGAGCGTTTATGGAGAACTTTAAAGCAAGAAGCTATATATTATTATAGACCAAATAGTATCAGAGATTTGAATCTTATAATAAACGATTTTGTTGGTTGGTATAACTATAAAAGGCGACATCAGACTCTACATTATAAAGTTCCTGCTGATCTTTATTATCATAAACAGTAAATGAATATATTGATAAATACTTTAAATGTGTGTCGACGTATTTATCAACATATTCATTTTAAAAATCGGATCACTTTGAAAAAAATGGTCTAGACAAATGGGTGCATTATAGATTCTAGTAGCGTTCATCGATCTCAACAGTGGTTCGCTGAAAACACTTGATAGAACAGCGGTAGGAGTGTTTCAGCCGTTCTTTACGAAGAGTGAGTTTGCGCATCAGCCAAAAAGATGTGGAGTATGGGTGGATTTACTGGCAAGAAAGCTTGACCCGAGTGCAGTTGAGCACGATATTCATGAGTTTCTCAGTAAATATGAGAATAGGCTGCACGCAGTAGTCGTGGAAGAACATGGAATTGGCTTTAAAGTGATCGCAGATCTTAGGACGTTACTGCCAAACACACTCATTTTAGGCTCAAGAAGAACGAGGTCAAAGATGGAAGTATAATGCACCCATTTGTCTAGACCATTTTTTTCAAAGTGATCCGATTTTTAAAATGAATATGTTGATAAATACGTCGACACACATTTAAAGTATTTATCAATATATTCATTTACTGTTTATGATAATAAAGATCAGCAGGAACTTTATAATGTAGAGTCTGATGTCGCCTTTTATAGTTATACCAACCAACAAAATCGTTTATTATAAGATTCAAATCTCTGATACTATTTGGTCTATAATAATATATAGCTTCTTGCTTTAAAGTTCTCCATAAACGCTCAACAAATATATTGTCGAAGCAACGTCCTTTATGATCCATACTAATTTTAATATTAGCACGCTCTAATTCCATAATAAAGTTGTAGCTAGTAAACTGCACTCCTTGATCACTATTAAAAATCTCAGGTTTACCTTGTTTTAGAGCTTCTTTGAGAGTATAAAGGCAAAATCCAGCATCGAGATATGGTGATAATGAATGAGCAATAATATAGCGACTATACAAGTCCATTATTGCCACAAAATAGACAAACTTACCTTCTACCATAATATATAGTAGCCCATACCTGATTAACTCTACAAATAATCAAATCTTTGAGTAAATAAGGATATATTTTATGCTTTTTTTCTTTAATACTTGTATTACATCTTTTTCTACAATACAGCCCACTAATCTTCATTTTTTTCATAATTCTTAAGATTTTTTTGTGATTGACTACTACTCCACTCGCTATGATTTCAGCAGTAATTTTACGATATCCATAACGGCAATCAGAAGCCAAATATACTTCTTGAATCAAATTTCACTTTCGTTATTAATTATATGCCTATAATATAGGCTAGATCTGCAAATCCCCAGTAAATCAGCCTGTTTCCTAATTGATAGATCAGAATCTTTTTCTATAAACCTTACTCTATCTTTTTTGCTTATTTCAGTAATTTTTTTTTCAAATAACTATTTTCCACTGTCAATTCTCCTATTACTTTATGTAAACTTTCTATTTCTTGCGCTAAGATTCTTTGTTTTCTCGCACTTTCACTTTCTTCAACAAATAGGTCTTTTAACCTTGCCAATACTCTATCACGCCAATCATATAGATTTGTTGATGGTATTTTATATTCACTACATATCTCAGATGTGCTTTTTTGATTTTTTATTGCTTCCAAAGCTATCTTTGCTTTTAACTCTGGTTCATATTTTTTTGTTGCCATACTTTTACCCCTTTACCTTCCTACTCGGATCAACCATTTTTTTTTGGTCTAGTTTATGGGGTGCATTATAGAAGTGTTTCAGTCTTGTAGTCAGTTTGTTGAGCAAGGTCACATCTTTCTTGAGAAAGCGGAAAGAGATTTTCATTATTTGATATTTGATGAGTTTGAAAAGATTCATACTGAAACTGAGTTTACTGATGATATAGCTGATGTCCTCAGTGAGTTCATCATGTGGTTTCCTGAAAGGAATCGCCTCGGAATACCTTGTCCTGACGATATGTATAATTCTGCAGTTTTAAAGAATAATAGCGTTTCTATTCGAGCAAAAGCTCCTTTTTCTTGTTTGAGTGTTTGTGATACTTAGTTAAATTATTGACTTTATTGTTTAAATATATCATAATTAAAGTATATTATTATTTTTGTAGGAGAGTTTGATATGCTAAAGTATGAAGATTTAAGTCCAGAACAACAAAAATTGTTTCGTGATCTAGAGAAAGCATTAAAAGATAAATCAGTAAGAGAGGAGGATATAAGTCAAATATTTGAAGTGGCTAAAACAGAAGATATTTTTGCTGTTTTTCAATTACATCGAGATGAAGAAAGAGACGAAGATTCTCATTGGATATCAGTTAGCTTTTTACGAAATCTTATAAGTCATGAACACTGCCGATTAGTCATTTTCGATATGGTTCAAAAGAAAGATTTATTAGAAAGATTTTTAAATATCGATTTTGGTGTTAAACACGTGAATGATTTTGTTGACGAAGAGTATAGAGTGGCTGATATTATTGTGAAATGTAACGATGGTGTTGCTCTAGCTTTTGATGAGATCACAAGAATTTTTGGATTCGAAAATTTTTGGAAAGCTTTATCCGAAGTGGATCGTAATATGATTAAAGATACTTTACAAAGAGAGATGCTGGAAGATGGTCAAGATAAAAGTAAATATGAAGGTTTTCTAAAAAAAATTGAGGCAATTGAAGATAGAACGAAACAATCTGGCAATCCACTTGGAACAAGTAGTAGCCAAGATATAGGAAATGAAAGTAAGTCAAGTAAAAATGATCAGTCTGAAGTAGATAAAGCAATTGTCGCTGGTGCTATTTGTGGTGTTATGACTGGATTAGCAGTCGGTGGTGGACTTTTTGCTGCTGGTGCTTCATTACCAATATTGGCTTTAATTGGCATAGCTGTAGCTGCTGCTGTACTCACTGGACTTATTGCTGGTGGTATTACGTATGAAATGTCAAAGCCTAGTGAGAATTTAAATAATGTTGATTTATTATCAGAACAAATTTATCTAAGTCTAGGCGTGTAACATTCTAATTAAGTAAAAGGAAGAAAAGACTTCTTCCTCTTTTTTTCCAAATTTTTTGAGGTATCTAAAATCCTGTTAAGGGTATTTAGATACCTTGTCTTACGATATACATAACATTCGCGCAAAGGCACCTTTCTCTTGTTTTAGTTATTCACCGAATTGTTAATAACTAAGTTGATAACCTAGTAGAGTATATAATTTTACATTTCTGAGTACTTTGGAGATCTATAATAAATATGATCTCCAAATACTAATATATATATAATTGAGAATAAAAAAACTGTGGATAACTCTGAAAAAGATCAAAAAAGACATCAAAAAGAGTATGATTAGATTGAAATATTTACAGAAAAACTTACTCAATTGATAAATATCTTAACGCTTTTTAAGAAAAGACAAATAGAGGGTCGTATTGGAGCTAAAGGTTGAAATTTTAAGTGCTTCTTAATACTTAAAGAGGTACTTTAATAGTTCCTTTTAAGTACTAATCCGGAGGTTCGATAGGTTGTTGTTTAAAAGATTGGCAGATATTTTTATTAGCATCGAAAATTACATAATGTATATTATGGAAAATATAAGAAACACAAGCTTTCAGCAAGAGAAAATGCAATTTTTGCTCTTCTTAAACAGCATAAAAAAGTGCCTGTTGAACCTCCAGATTAATATCTAAAAATACTCAAGTATTACTTTAAAAGTTTTACCTTGAAGTATCTAAAGCATTACTTTAAGAATGTTTAAAATTTTAATTTAAATACCATTCCTTACCTTCTTATTGTCTATTATCAAAAAAGTGTTAAAATAGCAATTAATTATATTAGTTTTTGCATAACTATATCAGCTTGGTTGCTTCATTGTTTGTTTCTTTTCTTTCAAACTCGAATAGATATTTTATAACGTCTTAATGCTAACTCCACCGACATATAAATTTGCGTGGCTTTTTCCAGTATTAAGCAATACAAGTCCAATATTGTCAACACTAGAGCGTAGTTCTCCTACTTCTTCATTATGTTCATTGATTACTTTAGTGCCAATATTTGGAAGTGCATTTTTTCCCTCAACAAGGTAAAGTTTCCTTCTGAATTTTTCTTGTCTGCTCATTCGATTTACAACTTCCTGACCTATATAGCACCCTTTATTAAAACTTATACCATTTATCTTATCGATTAAATATTGCAGCGGAAATGATGAATTTTGCACCATATCTTTTGCTCCATCTGGGACAAGGTTTGTAATTCTAACTTTTTCATACTGAATAAAATCTCCAACCGGTTCTTTTATTTCATCTTTATGTATGATCCTCATTCCTAGCAGCTTGTGCCTTGGATCTTGAAAAATAACTTGTGACTTACTACTACACTCCGCCAACTTAGCATCAAACAAAACTCCAACCTTATATAGTGCACTAATGTCTTTAATTTTCACTCTCAAATAAGTTTTAAGTAAATCTAGTTTCTCGATAATTTGCTGTAAGTGCACATTTTCGCACTCTAAGAAAATATATCCACCATATTCAATGAGAAAAAAATCGTACAGATATTTTCCCTGAGGGTTGAGTAATAAAGAGTAAATTGCCTGCTGGCTACTTAGTTTATTAATGTCATTTGTTATAATACCCTGAAGAAAATCTCTCGTATCTGGTCCGTATAAAGATATTACACTACGGTTTGCTAGCGGTATGTAACCCATAAAACTTCTGTTCAAACCTTAAATTATACACTTTTACTAACTCCAGCCCTTGAAATGTAACCTTTAGATGACTACATAGAATTGTAGGTTAATCTATTAATGAGGAAACATAAATGTCAAGTGTAAATTTGAATGTATTAGATGATAATGTGCTAATAAAGCCTATTACTGAAGAAAAACAAGGTGGAATTGTACTACCATCAAGTGCTGAAAAGAAGCCTACTAAAGGTGAAGTTATAGCAATTGGTAGTGGTTCACGCAACTCAAGCGGAGAGCGCATAGCTTTAACTGTAAAAACTGGTGATAAGGTTTTCTACAGGCAGTGGGCTGGAACAGAAGTAGAACATGATAATGAAAAGTATGTCGTGATGAAGGAGTCAGACCTACTTGCTGTTATCAAGTAGGTAATTCCTATTTTACTAAACTAATGCGCTATATAGTGCATTATGTATTTTAATATTCTAAATTTTTTATTAATTTAAGGAGTGATAAAAATGGCTAACATAGTAGTATCAGGCGAACAGTTGCAAGAAGCCTTTCGTGAAGTTGCAGCAATGGTTGACTCAACGGTGGGAGCAACTGCAGGGCCTAGGGGAAATACAATAGGAATTAGCAAGCCATATGGTGGACCAGAGGTCACAAAGGATGGCTATAAGGTAATGAAAGCTATAAAGCCTGAAAAACCATTACACTCTGCAATAGTAAGCACCATTGCTCAAAGTGCTTCTCAGTGTAATGACAAAGTTGGTGATGGCACCACAACATGCTCAATACTGACTAGCAATATGATAATGGAAGCTTCAAAGTCAATTGCAGCTGGAAATGATCGTATTTGTATCAAAAATGGAATACAGAAGGCAAAAGATGTGATATTAAAGGAAATTACATCAATGTCTCGCACAATTTCTTTAGAGAAAATGGATGAAGTTGCACAAGTTGCAATAATTTCTGCAAATGGTGATAAAGATATTGGTAATAGCATTGCTGATGCTGTTAAAAAAGTTGGAAAAGAAGGCGTCATCACTGTTGAAGAGAGTAAGGGTTCAAAAGAATTAGAAGTTGAACTTACAACTGGTATGCAGTTTGACCGTGGTTATCTCTCTCCATACTTTGTTACAAATAATGAAAAGATGAGTGTGGAGCTTGATGATCCATATTTGCTGATTACAGAAAAAAAACTTAATATTATTCAACCTTTACTTCCTATTCTTGAGGCTATTTTTAAGTCTGGTAAACCTTTGTTTATCATTGCAGAAGATGTTGAAGGTGAAGCATTAAGCACTTTAGTGATCAACAAATTACGTGGTCTAAAAGTTGCTGCAGTAAAAGCTCCAGGTTTTGGTGATAGGAGAAAGGAGATGCTCGAAGATATAGCAGCTTTAACAGGTGCTAAGTATGTCATAAAAGATGAGCTTGGAATCAAGATGGAAGATTTAACTCTTGAAGATCTTGGTACTGCCAAAAATGTTAAAATCACTAAAGACAATACTACAATTGTTAGTGAAGACAGCGACTGTGACAAACAAAACAGAGTAAATGCTAGAATTAACCAGATTAAATCTCAAATTGAAACTTCAACCTCTGATTATGATAAAGAAAAGCTAAGAGAACGTTTAGCGAAATTATCAGGCGGCGTTGCTGTGCTCAAAGTTGGTGGAGCAACCGAAGTAGAAGTAAAAGAACGCAGAGATAGAGTTGAAGATGCACTTCATGCAACAAGAGCTGCAATTGAAGAAGGGATAGTTCCCGGTGGTGGAGTTGCACTTCTTTACGCTGCAGCTGCTCTTGATAAGCTAAAAGCTTCAAGCGATGAAGAGCAAATAGGTATCAACATTGTCAAAAAAGTTCTCAGTGCTCCAATCAAAAGATTGGTTAAAAATGCTGGTCTTGAATCTGCTGTTATAATTGACTATTTGATTAAGCAGAATGATAAAGAGCTTATATACAACGTTGAGGCTATGAACTACGCTAATGCATCAACAGCTGGTGTAATTGATCCGGCAAAAGTAGTTCGTATTGCTTTTGAAACAGCAGTGTCTGTAGCAAGCGCACTTATTACTACTGAATCTATGATAGTTGATCTACCAAACAAAGAAGAAAATGCTTCATCACCTATGGGTGCAGGAGCAATGGGCGGAATGGGTGGATTCTAAGTAAACAAGAGCCTTGGAGCAAGTTGCTCCAAGGTATCTTTCTAGTTCTAAAAAGTCTTACATTTATAAAGGAAATAAATTTGTGGTTTTCTATGCAAAGCCACTACTATTTATATTTGTTACGTCTCTTTAATATTATAACTGCTTAAAAATAAAAAAATAATATATGAAAGTTATAATTGCTACTATATTTGTATTAGCATAATATTATATTAACAAATGATTTATATAATATTTTTATTATAATAGATAGAACTTAAATTATTTTCTTCATAAATAGAGTATTTATGAAAATACGTATATACTCAATCCTACTTTTACTTTTTTCTTGCACTCAATTGTGCGCTGAAGAAGAAGTTGCAAAATTTGATCTGCTCATTGGTAAGGTAAATAAAGCAAACCTCACCATTGAAGGCGCAATAAAGGTTACAATAAAACCAGGTTGGCATATATATTACAAAGACCCTGGAGATTTCGGCCTTCCTACTTCCTTTGACTGTCAGGGTAACATATCAAATATAGATATTCATTGGCCTACTCCCAAGGAACATGAAGATAAAGTTGGGGAAGTTACATTTGTTAGTAACATATATGAAGATATGGTGTTATTTCCCTTTAAAACTAATATCATTCCAAATCAGGAATACGTTGATATTAACTTTCATATAAAGTACGCAATATGTAAAGATAGGTGTATCCCTAAAAATGCCGAGATAAAAACCAGTCAACCACTAAAGGATTTTATAGATTCTGATATCAATAAACTCATAAATGAGTGGTATGAAAAATAGGATTTTAGCAGGCTTACTATAGCTTTTATAGTGTTACTTCTCATAAACAATAAGTTAGGTATTTTTCAATTTTTGCTATATACTCGAGTAAAAATCTCTCTTTTACAGATGGATACAGTAAAGTTTGTTTTATTACTGCCAACAATACTACTCATACTAGTTGCTGGTGTTTACCTATCGGTTAAACTAAAATGGTTACAGGTGTTTAGACTACCGTATGCCGTTTCACTTATTGGAGCTAAAAGAGGAGAAAATAAATTTTCTTCTATAGCTGCTCTGTTTACAATCTTAGGGGGAAATTTAGGAGTAGGAAATATTTCAGGAACTGCTGTTGCTCTAAAAACCGGAGGACCGGGATCCATTTTATGGATGGCAATCATTATTGTTGTTACTTCTGTGATAAAATATGTTACTTGTTACCTAAGTATAAAAACCAGAAAAGAAAAAAATGGACGGTTTATAGGTGGACCTGTAGCCTACATGACTGATGCATTTAATTCTAGAAAAGCTACAGTTGTGTTTCTAGTTATTATGATGATGGTTTCAATAACAGTTGGTAACCTTGTTCAGGTAAATTCTCTATCAATACCACTCAGCATGGTAGATATACCTGTAGTCATTGGCGGCATTGTAATGGCCATAATATTTTTTGTTGTTGCAGCTCTCAGCTTAAAAAAAATTAAAATTTTTATATCGGCTATGATACCGATAATGACGGTAAGTTACCTCACACTTTGCGGTATCATATTATTTAAGTTTAGTGAAAATATTCTTCCTTCTCTAAAATTAATAACAAGCAGTTTTTTTACAACTAGTAGCTTTAACTCTGGTTTATCTTTAGGTTTAATTTTAGAAATGTTGACTATTATTCAAGTTGGAACTTTGCGAGGTATTTTTGCAACAGATATAGGACTTGGCCTCGAAGGAATTGTACACTCCTCGATTACTCCTAAAAAAAATAACAATAAATTTATCATTGAACAGAGTCTAATCACAATAATATCTCCTTTTATAGTTGCACTCATAGTATTCATTACAACAATGGTACTGCTTGTCACAGATTCTTGGATTACTGATTTAGAGAGCACTAACATGTGCATATTTGCTTTTAGAAAAGCTATGAATTGGCCCTATATTGACTATTTTATTATGACCATAATGTTTTGCTTTGCATTTACTACTATTTTTACTTGGTTTTTTTGTTCAAAACAAACAATACGCTATGTATCTATGGATAATAAATACACCAAAATCTGGACTGTAGTTTTTACCTTAATCATTCCATTTGGTGCAATCGGTGGAGTTAAGTTACTCTGGGATATCGCTGATATTTCAATTGCTGCTTTGCTGCTCATAAACATACTTGCTATACTCAAGCTCACTTCTCAAGATCCAGAAGTATTTACTATGAGTAGCAAATACTTGAAGTTGTAAAAACAGAGCTAAAGCAATATTTTAAGTTATCATCCCAGTCTGGAATCCAGCCTTTCATGAACTTCATCAAAAATGTTATGTTTTAACATAATAATTTTATGCTCACTAACTGAGTGCGAATGGATCCCAGTGTCAGCTACTAGAATGACATACTTTTTGGTGAAAATTACTCTTATATTATAACGTTTGTAGTTATGAATTTGACTATATAGGATCAAGTCTAGAAAAATCTAGATTCCAGACTGGAATGACAACTTAAATTGCTTGATGTGAACATAAAATAGCTCATGTCATCACGTTAGCAATACAACTTCTTTAATAAAAACTAAATCAATTCCCGTAATAATTGTACTAGCTAAGGCTAAAAGGCAGAGGGTTATTAGTGAGGGAAAATATGAATACTCAAAGCACACAACAATATCATGAATTCATTCGAGGATTTTTTACTTTATTCGATGAAATAAAAAAGGAAGACGACCCAATTTATAATTCCAGAGTTGGTTTTAATGCAGTAAAGTTTCTAATAAAGCACCCCATCTGGAATTTGGAGATAGATGAAGACAAAAATAAAGCTTATGAAGTTATTCTTCCAGAGCAGAACAAGATAAAGAAAGCCGAACAAAAGCTTGAAAGTGAAGTTAAAGCAAGGTTAAAAGAGTATGTTGATGATATCGCAGGAGTTTCAATATATGGCGATCACGCAAGTATTACACTGGGAGATGACAAAAAAGAGTTTAAAATCAGCGAGTTTTTAAATAGTGACTTTTGTCAGAAGAAAGGAATTTCGGGATTTTCAACGCTGCATAGTGATGGAAAGAGCGGAATGCACGGTTTTGTTGCCGAAGAAGGAGAGAAAAGAATAAGGCATTATGTTGTAACCGATGGTTCATATGAAATGACTTTGAATTGGCATGACAAAAATGGAAAAAAATGTACTATCAAAATCAAGATTGATAAAGATGGTGTAGATCTAACTGAACGTAATGGTGTTACTGAGGAACAATTAAAAGCAAACACAGATGTAAAAATAGGTGGCTTATTCCTATATCAAATACAATTCAAGGAGAAAGGACAAGAACAAGAGAAACAACAATCATCTGAAACTTTCATAGAAAGTGATATTAGTAAAGGTATTGGCGTTCAAGCTACTCAAGATCAAGAAGTTGAGTTTAAGCATGTAACGACTAGCACTACAAATTCTAATAACGCATCTGCTAAAAAGATTCCACCGTCACTTCCACCTAGAGCTAGTTCATTACCTAATAATCAGAAAAAAGATGAGTATCAGCCAATACGGATTAATAGTAGAAATAACTACAATTCTCCATATTCTGATGCTTCTTCAAGCAGTACTATTTTCACCAAGTCTGTAATCTACAATCAAGATAATACACAAGAGGATGAACGGTATGACAATCCTACATTTGCTACATTTGGACATGCTGTACCTGGAAGCCGAAAATCAGATGAAAGTGAGCAAATATCTAATAATCGGCAAAAAGGTGCAATTTTTGATCCTACAACTACTGAAAGCGCTGCACCAGTACAAGACGTTGCATTCAAAAAAGTTAAAGATGCATTTAAGTATGAAAACGCTAAAGAATCACGCAATACTGGAAATAAGCAACCACTAAATGATGTAGCTTCGATTCTTGCATGGAAAGCAAAAAATGAGTTATTACGTAGTGAAAGTGAGTATGATGAAGAATTTTCTGACTTCGAAGATGGTTGGAGCGATAACGAAGATGAGTATATAACGCTTTCAAATCCTCAATCAGATTATAAACAAGAAAAAGATTATCTTAGCACTAAGGAAAACGAAGAAAGAGGAAACAATAAACAAAAAGAAACCGAAGATAAATTACAAGAAAATGAATCTCTAGAATACAGCTCAACAGACATAAAAACAAACGATTCGGGCTATTCATCTCCAACTCACTCTAATCATGAAAAATCTCGAGTAAATTCTGGACAGTTAAAAGCGAGCCTAATGAATGTTGAACAAAGAGATGATACCCTACTTACGGAATTTACCAGTAAGTTGGATAAAGAAACTCAGAAATTCCTGCTAAAACCAGTAAATCAAAAGAAAATGAGTGGGCAAACAAAAGAACATTTATTAGCAGCTGGATTGCTAAAAGACAATGCAGCGGAGAAAGAAATAAACGACTCAGGTTACTCATCTCCAACTTACACTAGCCACTATAATTTTCAGGTCAATTCTGAGCAATTAGAGAAGAGATTAGAAACCATTGAACCAAAAGATACATTGGAAAAATTGAATAAAGGATTGAGAGAACCTTCACACCAGGCTACTAAAGATTTATTCTCAGAAAGTATGTTGAAAGAAATAAAAGAAGGTAAAAAATATGACCCTGTACGTAAGTTATTAGAAAGAAAAGTGGCAGAACAAGAAGCAGAACAAGAAAATGATAATACTAATCTGACTATAGACAAAAATAGCGAACTATATAAATTGCTAGAAAAAGATGCAGCACAACTGAAAGCTGGAATAGTAGAAGAGGAAAGAAAAGATACTTTAACAGAACGCAATGATAGTCCTGATCGCAATAGAATTGCATTAGCAAATAGAAATAGAATCTGGGCTAAACTTATTGCTGAAGAAAAACAAAAAAAGGACAATGGTATTAGTATAGGTTAAAGTAATTACTTAGCAAGCAATGGGTTTCATGTAATGGTAACCCTATTACAGAAGAGTATGAGCCACGTAAAAATAATACAAACATTCCTGCAAGACCTTGTATGTTGCACCCCCCTGCCCTGTTTTTCCACTCTTCTGATGCTAAATAATATTTAATTTCTTGTTCGCTGAGACGCTTAAATTTCACTATTGTAACTACAGTCCTAATATGCTGTTTAGATTGATCAGGAGTTAATAAACACACACTGGTGTATACTCTATGCCTTCTTCCTGATAACAAGCGAACGCATTTTTCTGCTTGCTCAACGTTTTCAGCTTTGAGCAGTATCCTTCTACCACAAGCAACAACTGTATCAACACCAAGCACAAAGTAATTTGGATTTGCACTTTGTATTTTCTTGGCTTTACTTTTTGCCATACGGATTGAGTAATCTTTTGGCAGCTCTTTCTTCAAAGGCGATTCATCTGTATCTGCTGGCAAAACCAAACCTGGCTTAATATTTATTTGTTTTAGTAAGGCTACTCGCCTTTCTGATGATGAAGCAAGAATAAGATTATCTAGAGATTGTTCTATCACTTGAGCCTTTTTATTATCCTACCCTTTCTTGCATTCCTATCATAAATACTCATCTCAACTAACACTCTATCGCCTATAATAATACGTATTTTACTTCTTCTCACTCTTCCTGATACATGACAGATAATCTCATGTTCATTGTCCAGCTTCACTCTAAATTCTGCTGCAGGTAGTAAAGCAGTTACTGCCCCTTCCACTTCAAAAATTGTTTTTGATTTGTCTTCTTTTATCATTGTCGTATTATAATTTAATAATCTTTTTCAGTCTACTATAGATTTTAAATTATTATCAATACAGGAGATTTTTATACTCTACGTGAGTATTCCTCTTGCAACTTATCTCCATATAATACAAGAGGAAAGCAAGTTACCTACGTTTCTACTCTCTGCCACCTTCTCAACAGAACTTATAGAACTTATGTTAGAAGATAAATCATTATCACAATTTTCCTCATCGCTATCAAGTCCACTATCAAGGCTTGGAGATTTGTGCAATGTTGTCTTTTCTTTCAGTGGAACATCAGACTCATTATCAGGTTCACTAAAAACTTCTCCCATTAGACTATAATATTGTTTTGCATAACCACTTATGGTCTTGCTAATTTTTTGTTTATCAGTAACTTGATCTTGTTGATCCTCTAAGTATTTAACTTGATTATTTAAGTTTTCTATTTCTTCTTTCATTTCTTCAATTGTCTGAATTTGATCTGCAATGATGTCGCTGTAGTTCTCTTGCAATTCATCAATACTATCTTCGTCTTCAATAAGTTCAAGTATATCTTCTGGAAATTCCTCGTACTCGATTTCTGGATCTTCGATGTCGAACTTTACTTCTTCTTCAAGTTCATCTTTTAAATCGCTATCATGCCTCTCTAACTTTACAATTGTTTCTGCTTCTATTTCTTGCTTCAATTCAGTAGCTCCTTTTTTCAAGCTTGACATTTCTTGCTTTAATTCGACATTTTCTTTAGACGATATTTGATTATCTGGAATCAATTCATCCATTCGTTGTGAGTTAGTTTCCTCTTGAGTTCGGATTTGTTGTGAAACAACTTCTGGCTGAGTTTTAGTGTGCTGTAAATTGACTTCCAATGCATTACTATTAATAGAAGGAGAAGAAGGAAGGCTATTACCAGCATCAACTTTATGATCTAATTTCTCCTCTAGTTCCTTATCTTGATAGGCCACTATAGATTCGCTATGAAAATTAATAGGAGCAGCCTTATCCTTTTCTAGTGATTGTATTACAGCATCGTATAAGGAGAGATCTTGAATATATAATTCATCATTTTGCTTTATTAATTCTAGATCAACTATGTTTTTTAAAATTTTTTGAATTTAGTTTCATTACAACTTTTGTTTGTAATTTTGTTTTTTATTCGAGTAAAAAGTGCATTTTTGACAATAAAAACCCTAACTTAATCATAGAAAAATTTTGTATCAAACAACAGTTACTGCTTAGATCTTATGGTTAACGAATATGTGTATAAATACTTTAAATGTGTGTAGACGTATTTATCCACATATTCGTTAACCTATTTTCTATGCAGATTTTTTTAATTCACATTGACTGCTTCTTTAAGCCTCGCATTGGCAATTACTATGATTTTACGCATTAGAGCTGTCATAGCCACCATCTTCTTTTTACCTTTACCAACAAGCCTTGAATAGAAGGCACCAAGCGCAGACTTAGACCTTGAAGCAGACATCGCAGCTGTAAAAAGCTTTTCACGAACGTTGCTTCTGCCACCACTTATTCTGCGATAACCAATAGTTTTACCACTTTCTTTCGGATGAGGTGCAACTCCAGCAAGACTTGCAATTTCTCCCCTACTTACATAACCAAGTTCTGGCATTAGACACAGAAAATCTTGAGATAATTTTGCACCTATTCCTGGAACTGTTTTAAGGATTTTTTGGCGCTTTTGTAACTCTGGATTCTCATCAATAATTTTTTGTATGGTATTGTTGAGCTCATCTATCTGGCTATTAAAGAATTCAATAGTTTTCTGACAGCTTTCTTTTATATGGTCGTTTTCAGGTGCTGCAAGCCTAGATTTCTCTTGAGCTCTCATTTTTGTAATGTCATCACGACGTTGACAAAGTGCAACTAAGGTTGTTTGTTCTTTTGACATAGGTGCAAATAGAGATAGAGTACTATAGCGTTCAAACCCATACTGAGCAAGGGCTCTTGCATCTGATTGATCAGACTTTGCTAAAGTTCCATGAGATAGAACAAAGCTTTTTACTTTGCGAGTATTAGCTCGATGTACAGCAATATCTTTATCAACAAGAAAATGTGCTAAGCCAAGCTCATATTTTCCAGTGTTTTCCAGAGTTACTAAAGAATTAGGTAAGATATTTGAAAAATCTTGAAACAATTGTTGCCAGCCAGCAGTATCATTGTCGAATTCGACAGCGTTCTTCTGTTTGTGAACTGCAACAACATTTTTAAATTTTCCGATATCAATGCCAATAAAATTTTGATAAGATGTAATCATAATAACCTCGATTAGTTTTAATTAATTTAAGATTGTAAACGGGTGCATACATATGTCCCATGCAACTATTCAAACGTATCGAGAGATGGGCTAGTGTACCTTGATCCGAACGGTTATAATACCAACAGTTGGTCGGTCGCACACGCCCGTGATAACTCTATTCCTATAGTGAGTAGGGTTATCTTCCCTCTTATCTCCTTTATATCATATTTTTAACTTACAATTTCCTCTGATAGCACAAAATCTTCACCATTGAATTTTAGTATTTCAGTTATGCCATCGCTACTCACATTCATAATCATGGTACACATTTCGGATCCATCTTTTGCAGCCCAAGTGCTTGTCATTTCATAATATGCACCTTCTTTAAATTCATAATATCTTTTCTTATCTTTTTTATGAGCGTGTATTTCATGTTTTTTATTGCAATAGATATTCAGTTCTTTAATATCTTTCTCTTGCTGTAAAACGTCACTAATCTTTGTTGGCTCACTATTGTCGTAATGAGTAAGGTTAATATTCAAAACTTTATTATTATTGTCAATTTCTTCACAGTAAACTTGAAAGTCCTCTTTCCATTTTCCAAAATACCTACTTGCAACTTCTTTTCCTTCCTTTACTAACTCTATGTATTTACCTATATTTTTCTCAAAGTCCTCATTAACAGGCTTTTCTCTTTCTTTTACTGCTTCATCCACATACATTCGCTTAAAATCATTATCACCTATTAGATTACTAAAACGCCAATTACCATAAGCTTTTTGTATATCAGTAAAGTCCATCTTTTCTCTCAAAAGCGCTAATAAGCTTATCTTATCTCTCAAATTTTCTAACTCACAATCGAGAAAATCATCGAAACTGCATAACTTTTTATACAGTTCCCTATCTTCTATAATTGAGCGAAGAAATTTCATTATAGTAAGGTTCTTAATGGAAGGCTCATTTTTTTCTGCATCATTAATATAGCTTTTGAGAAATTGAAATATACCAAGCCCATCACTATCTTGGACAAACTTCTCTCTATCATTAACACAATTGTTGCCCTGTGATGAACATAATCTATTATGCAATTTTTGCAAGTCATGTATTGACTTAACTACATATTCTGCAACTGACAATTCTCTCAGCTGATCACTTGTTTTTTCCGCTTTTACTGCTTTGTCTCCCTTAGTCAAACCTGCAATCATAATACGCCTCCTTTAACTATGTTTATATTATAACAATCAACATGTATTTAAGAAAAATCACACTGCTCACTGTACGTTTACGCTGCTACTTTGCATAATAGATTGCTTGAAGTCACACAAGTATCGTTTTTTATTAGATAAAAGTTAACAAGACGTTTTCATAGATTTTTAAGCTTAATAACATCCTCTCTATTGGGACTAGTTGAAATTAGATGAATTGGTACACCTATTAATTCTTCTATTTTTCTCACATATTTCATCAAATTTGCAGGTAATTCCTTAACTGACCTTTTGCCTTGAGTTTTCTCTTTCCAACCAGGAAATTCTTCATATATTGGCTCTAATTCTTTTTGTATTGAATGTGATGCGGGTAAATAATCATACATTTTTTCGCCACACTTATAACCAGTGCCTATTTTAATAGTATCAAAAGAATCAAGAATATCTAATTTGGTTAATACAATGCTTGAAACTCCAGAGAGTTGTACGGCCTGGCGCACTAAAACTGCGTCAAACCATCCGCAGCGCCTTCTTCTATTGCTTACTGTTCCAAGTTCCTTACCTATAGAAAATAAGCTGTCTCCAATCTCGTTATTTTGTTCAGTAGGAAATGGACCATTACCCACTCTTGTTGTATACGCTTTTGCTACACCAATAATGTGAGCATTGTAGGATAATCCTGAGCCTGTTATCGCTTGCGATGCTACGGTATTACTTGAAGTAACAAAAGGGTAAGTTCCGTGGTCGATATCTAAAAATGCGCCTTGAGCGCCTTCAAATATTATTTTCTTACCTTCTTTCATAAAATCATTTAGTATCTTCCACACAGGTTTTTTATATAAAAGAATTTTTTCTGAAATCTCTTCAATTTCCTTTAATATTTCTTCTTTTTTAACTACCTGGTAGTTAAGTCCTTTTCTGATAGCATTATGGTAACTCAGGAGAGCGTCCACTCTTTGATTGAGCTCATCTGTGTTTTCTAAGTCACAAAGGCGTATAGCTCTCCTGCCAACTTTATCTTCATAACATGGCCCTATCCCTTTGTTTGTTGTACCAATTTTGTGATTTCCGTTTAAATCTTCAAATAGCTTTTCCTTGTCCTTATGTACGCTAAGTATTAATGGACAGCTCTCGGATACCATCAAGTTGTTATAGTTTACGTCCACTCCTTTAACTTTCAATGACTCTATTTCTGAGACTAGAGCATGTGAATCAAGAGCAACACCGTTTCCTATAATAGATATTTTGTCCGCTCTCAAAACAGCAGAGGGCAGTAAATTTAATTTATAAACCTCATCATCTATTACTATAGTGTGCCCTGCATTATTTCCTCCCTGAAATCTCACAACTACATCTGCATTCTCAGAAAGATAATCTACTATTTTACCCTTGCCTTCGTCACCCCATTGCAGACCAACAATTACAATATTATTCATCACTATTTTCTAGATTAATACGTAAATATTAATGCAGCATGCTACAAATGAAAAGAGAAATCTACGCCTTTCCTATATCTCTAAAATAAAGAAATATACTATCGATTTTCTTAATATATTATCAAATTATTCATCATTATATGTTACAACTTACAGCATATTTATAGTAAGGTGTTAATTATGAAAGAGGCAAAGAAGAGTCCGGTAGTTAGATTAAAGGCCACAGCTAAAGAATTCAATTTTAGTAAGTTAAGAGCAGATCAAGATAATAAATTAGCGAATTCCGGTGAAACAATGTTCTTAGATTTTCAAAGAATGAATTTTATTATTAATGAAAAAGAAATAGATAAAAATTTTATTATTGCATTTAAGGAAGGAGCTAAAGATTATAAAAATGAGATTTTTAACCGTGATAATTTTGATAACCTCTCTGAAGAAGGTAAAGCTTTTATGGAACCAGTACTTAAGGAGCTTGATCAAGATAGACTATCTGAAGTTTGGGAAAATCATTGTAATAGCCCTACAGTTGCTGATGAAAAAAAAATTGATGAATATAGAAAGGAATTTGAGAGATTTTATAACGCAGGGAGAAGCTCTTATCATCTATTCTCCAAAAAAGATTACCGTGCATTAGCAAAGGAAATTTTTAAGGAAATGTTTAGATACGCTGGAGCAAGGGTTCCAAGTGATGCTATTTTAGAAGAGCTAATCACCAATTGTAATCAAGCAGGGTATGAGGCTGCTCCATTTATACAAACCCAACTTGCACTTGGACAGTCGTTCATAGTAGAAAATCCTAAAAAAGTAATAAATATTGATTGTGCTAACCAAAATAATGTAAGAATTAGATCTGATATGAGGCTACCAATACTCTCTGTTAAAAATCAAGTTATGCATGGTGATAAGATATGTGATCTGTCTAACTCATTAGAATTTACACTTGAGTCTCAAGATGGTGAAGACCTTGTAAAATATGGAGATGGTAAATTATTACTTACTATTCCTGAAGAGCTAAAAAACTATAAAGATAATGGCAAGAGCTTGTTTGACATTATTAAAGAATATTTTCAGAAATTCTGTGCAGAACTAGGATTTAAATATGAGACAAAAATACAAATAGAGCATGACTTAGGTACTCAAATCAAAGTAAATAACTATTTAGATGGTACGATATCAACCATAGGATCAGATGCAAATGAAGAATTTATTAATCTTTTAAGCAAAAACCTCAGAGAGAAGTTATTGGAATCAGGAGTTGCTCTAGGAGGTGAAGATGTTGATGGTATTATTGAAGTTAGAGTATCTGCAGTTATGGATCTACTTAGTGATTATGCCAAATTGGAAGATAATAAAGAAAACAGGGAGTTATTAATAAGTGAAGTAGCAGATAATTTAGGGCTTTCCTTTCAAGGTAAAATATCATCAGAAGTATTAGGATCTTTACCTTCTTCGATAAAAGGTCAGGTTAATCATAATCAAGTGCAGTTTGTTGTAAATATTTTTACCAATTTAATTGTTGAAGGAAAAAGCGAAGTATACAAAGAAAAAAATGCAATTAATGCAATTCATCAGAAGATAGATAAGGCAATTGTTGAGCAAGAAAAAAGAGCAACCAACAAACAAGATATAGAGAATGATAAATGGACAGATAAAATAAAAAAACAGAGATTATCTATGGAATCACATGGGCATTTGCATTAAAGATACTGTGTACAGAGGCGTAGTATGCTCAATTTTCGCCTTTCATTTAAAGCACTCAAATTGATCAAACACACTCAATCCAAAGCGTTTGTAGATTCGATATCTTGAGTAACTTGACGCAGAGAGAATTGTATACCTTAGTCAACTTTTCTAGCGGTATCCATAAGGTAAATCATTATTTGAGTGTTACACCCAAGCCCTCTTTATTTTCCTCTGTTATCAAGCTAAAAATACCATTTGCTTTCATTATGTATACGAAACTATTATGCTTGCAAGAAAAAAAAAACTAAAAAACTGAAAAAGAGAATAGGAATTTGATATAAGTTATTCCCAAATTTGGGGAATATTCAAAAAAGCATAAGCATCAAGTTAAGAGATTGCGAGCAAATTTAGGGAAGTTAAAGTAGATACTCTAGTTTTTCTGTACTTGTCTTTTAATGAAAATCATGACCAAGTTATTGTAATCTTTTTAAGAAAAATTTTCAAACTATTAACTCTATTCTTTAGTGCTAAAAATAACTCTCTAATCCGCCTTTTTAGCTCAATAAATGCCTTTGTTAAACTGAGTTCTGTATTCTTTTTTAATTTTGTACAACTCATGAAATATGAGAATTGCACATAATTTAGCATATAATTCACACAATACTCTGTGTGGCTTCCCTTTTAAGTCTTATGTAGCTCTTGTATAGTTTAAAAACAACTCAATTTGCCACCTTACTCTGTAATACTTGCTCAGCACTAATTTTATCCTCTGGAATATTAGTTTTGACCAGTTCAACAATTTCTGATTCCTTTTGGAAGATCATGTGATTTTGCCAATTTATTAGCTTTTCTTCTTCTGGCTAGAGACTGCTCTTCAGTTAATTTATGACATATCATTCTTACTCTAATCTTTGCTTCTTTTCCCAACAACACCTTCATTTCTAAAAATAGCTTGTCTCCTAAACATTCCAATAATTCCATTTTTTGATTTGTTTCTATAGCATATACATTGGTATCAACGACTTATAAAATAAGCTCCCGTTCCATTGATCTGTTTAAAAGAACTTGAACCAAGGTCAGATATTAGCAACTTCTCCCTATAACCTTCTTACTCCCTCCGTTATGTTAAGTTGATCCAATGTCTGATTTAGGTAATCAAAAACTAATTTTAACTTTATTCCACACTTAGTGTTACTCTCATAACCTTTGTCCATAACCTTTATATAGATTTTCCATGCTGTTAGGCAAAGCTACTATCCAATGCTTTTAAATTGCTGCAAGATTCTACAATCAATTTGCAGGGTATTTTAAATAAAGCCATTGTACATTCTTTTCATAAATTCTACTGCTTCTTTAGTAAACCTGAAATCTAAACCCTGTTTCGTTATTATCACAGATTCTTCATTTAATAATTGGCACATTGTATCTATGATTCAGTTTGTAACCCCTATATTACCCAAAATTATAGCTTTTATGAATCATCAATTACTCAATTTTCTCTTCCTTTTCTGTTTCAATTATTTGCCATTTCATTGAAAAATTTGTTGAGGTAATTTGATAAGCAAGTTATTTTATTCATCATTAGTTCTCTCACTAAAATATATCCGAGAGAATTTTATATCTTCTTATCCTATCTTCTTCATACCTTTATTTCCTTAACTTGACCCTTATGCTTTTTTGAATATTCCACTTTATTAATTAATATATAAAATAGCTTTTTCTTATTTCCTTTCTTCCTTACGCCACTTCTTCTTAACTTGATGCGTATGGTTTATTTAACACTTCCGATATACAACTAAAAAATAGCAAATTCTCTATAATTTGAATATAATTCTAGCTTTACCTAAACAGAAAGATGAACTACTTAATGGATTGTGTTTTTACATCTCTTTCCTTGCCACTTTTTATTACTGAGAATTATTTGTTAATTACCGCGTTGATCCCACTTTTAAGCGCATTAGCTATTTTTTTTACTAGTAAATGGCCCAAAGTGAATAATAGCGTTACTGTTGCTTCTTCTATGCTTCTATTTGCATATACATCTCTATGCACTTTATATTTGGTATATGGTGATCATCCTCAATTTATTCTCATGGACTTCGGTAATAATTTGCATATTAGTTTAAAGCTAGAGTCTAGTGGAGCAATATTCAGTTTATTAATATCATTTTTGTGGGTGCTGACCAGTATATATGCAATATGTTATATGCAGAATAACTATGCTGATAGCAATCACTCAAGTTTTCTATGCTTTTTTTCAATATCAATTAGCTGTGCAATGTTTATTGCTTTTTCTGGAGATTTGCTTACTACATTTATTTTTTATGAGCTTCTAACTATTAGTACATACCCTTTAGTTACTTATAACTCAACAAATGAATCAGTGGTTGCAGGGCGCTATTACTTTGGTGTGCTGTTTTTCTCTTCTTTAGTGTTATTTTTTCCTGCAATAGGCCTTTTATATAATGAATTTCATACTTTAGATTTTGTAAGTGGTGGAATATTCAAATTTGATACTTCACTCATAACTTTTATTGCAGTGTGTTTTGCTATGCTAATTTATGGGATAGGAAAAGCTGCGTTAATGCCGATGCATTTTTGGTTACCAAAAGCAATGGTTGCACCAACTCCTGTAAGCGCACTACTACATGCCGTTGCTGTTGTGAAATCCGGAGTTTTCATCATCATAAAAGTCATATTATACACCTTTGGCGTCGATACCATGCAACGTTTTGTGCAGCAAAATTGGTTTGCTGGAGGGTGGCTTCCGTACGCTGCTGGATTTACTATTATTACTGCATCGTTAATTGCATTAAAGCAAAAGGAATTAAAGAAATTGCTTGCTTATTCTACTATCTCTCAGTTGTCATATATTATATTGTTTGCTTCAATTTTTAGTGAACTCAGTATGAGGGTTGCAATTTTTCAATTAGTTTGCCATGCGTTTGCAAAAATTACTTTATTTTTTGTTGCAGGTAGCATAATAACAAAAACGGGTGAAAAATATATAGATAGAATTCACGGTATAGGACGTAGTATGCCAATTAGCATGACAGCATTTACCATAGGTGCATTATCCATGATAGGAGTACCTCCTGCTCCGACCTTTTGGAGCAAATTTCTCATCTTTCAAGCTGTTTTTAACTCTAGTAATGTAACACTTTCTATATTTGTAGCTCTGGTGTTAATTGTCAGTACTATACTCAACGCTCTATACTTCTTACCGATAATTTACAATGCTTTTTTCTTAAAACCTTCTAGAAATTATTTTATTAAAAAGACACCAATCCTTCTAGTTTTACCTCCAGTTCTTACTGCTGCGTGTACTGTAATTATTTTTTCAGTAATCATCTATACTTATAATTATTAACAATAAATTTAAATGGTACTGTTCCAGCTAGAGTTGCTTTTATATTTGACAAAGTGAAGCTGACCTCCACAGCATAATCTTTCATCTTCTTATTTTGCTCAGCTGTAAAAACTACAGTAGCGTTTCCAGCAAATGTAACTAAGTTCTTGGTCAACCGGTCAATAGATAATGTTGTTACGTTTATGTTGGTAATTTTTCTTGTGGATGAAACAGCTTCATTGTTCACTTTTTCCTGAAAGTTTTGGTAGATTTTGTATACAGAATTGTTTTTTATAAAATTTTCTTGATACTTTGGCTCAACAGTCCGAGAGGACTCATATGTTTCAATATATTTACTTATTAAATACCTTGCTATGGAAATGTACTCATCTTCTTTTTTACTAAAACTAAGTTTATGTATTGCAGAGAACTCATCTTCTGTGTGGTTCATATACTTCACAAAATTTAAATCTTTTTTAACAGGAAGTAATAGGTATATGTTTAGTAGTGATAAAAATAAACATACTAAGAGAAGTAACGCTATTAACGCCATCCAAGATCTTTCTACAACGCAGAACAGGTATCTGTGGCAATACCATTCAACTGCTTTCCTGAAGTAACTTTTGTTTTTTACTGATTCAAGTAATTTATCTTCCATAATACAAACCCAATTATATAATATACTGGATACTCTAAAAAACTTTAAAATATGTCTAAATTTTCCAAAATGGGATGAATTATTATATCACCTTGTTCTGCAATAAGGTGAAATTTATCAATTTTGCTCACATCTAAATTTATCATTTTTACACTGAAGCTTTCAGGATCATAAGTATTACTTTCTGCACTTTTGTGATAATTATAGTAGTGTAATTTATTTTGATCATCAAAATAACCAAATTCATCAGCAAGAGTTCCCACTTTTTTGCCTTTACCGTCTCTGACTAGCTCAAATAGATCAATTACATGGTTTTCAGATCCAGGCTCAATAGATCCTTCTACAGCAAAAAATTTAGGTGCATGACCAACATACTCCTTAAGTTTTAGATTATTAGTCTTTTTTATACTACCAAAATCCATGAGTTTATATTCATCTGAAAGACCAGAATATTGTGGATCATACTTTTTATATTCAAAAAACTCATTACCTAAAAAATTACAAAACGTTAATTTACAATCATCGTGATTGGATTTAACAACTTTAAAGTAATGAAAATCTCTAGGGATCTTTACTTCCTCTTTCGTAATATGATTACGTACAACAAGTTCATCATTAATCATATAATAGCCAATTCTTGGCAAAGTAGCTATATTGATTGCCTTGTTTAGCTTAAAATTTGCCTCATAGATGCCACTTGATAGCTCCTTCCCTTTTTCTAAAGTGACGTCTTGATCTAAAGATGTATTCTTGATTAAACTCAATTCTTTCTGCATGTTCAGTATAGTGTTTGTTAAAACTTCTATTGATTGCCATACAGTTAATTTATTATCATTCAAGTTATATACTTTCAGTATTAAATTAGCAGAATTTTATCATAAATTTATGTTAAAAGTATTACATTTTTGTGTCATGATGTTAACTACATTAGCTAAAACATGCTTTTTATCTAAGCGAAATTGCTTTGCAGCAACGAAAAGTTCATCTATTTCTTTCCATTGACTTAGTAGAATTTCAACATTATTTACTTCTTTCTTTATACTTTCTAAAATGGAGGTTTGAATTATATGTGATGCTAGTTCTAGCTCAATCTCACTATTAATTATTTTATTAACTATATCAGAATTATTTAGATTACGGAAAAATGTATAAAAATGCTTATGTGACTCATAAGCACCACTGTTTATTGCATTTATTATTACTCCCGGAGTTCCAGGAAACAAAGTAATGATCTCACTAAATATTTTATCGTCGAATTTACACTGAGATGAAACAACCTGCTTTGTTTCATCGTAAGTTAATGGAAGTAAATTCAGCTGAAAACACCTACACCGGATGGTGGTTTGTACATCATATGGCTTATGGCTAATTACAAATATTTTAGAATTTTGTGGCGGCTCCTCTAATATTTTTAATATTGCATTTTTAGCATTATTAGTCATTGACTCTAAGCTATCTATTATAGCTATTTTATATTCTGATTGAATGGGGCTTAAGTGCAAAAAGTTTTTCATTTCTCTCACCTTTTCCACTCCTATTGTATCACCTTCAACAATGTGTAAGTCTAATGCTACTTCATCGTAATTTTTTATAAGAAACCAATTAGAAAAGGATTTTGCGAATGTTGCTTTTCCTATACCTTTTTTACCACAGATCAGCCAAGATTGAACAGACAAGTTGTTCATTATCTTTTTTTTTGCTTGGTTGTGGCCTATCACCTTTTTCATTCTTTCTCCTATAGATCTTAGTTTGAAAATTCGTTATTTATTGTTTGTAATGAAATTTTACCTTTTCTTAAAACCTTAATCTTGTCTCCAGTTAAGTCAATAATAGTAGATTCTATACCAGAAACTAATTCATCATCTTCAATTACTGCAGATAAGTGTTGCTTAATAGACTGAGGTATATCTCTTGCTTTGCATATACTTTTTTCTCCTGAAATGTTAATACTAGTTGCAACTACTGGAGTTTTCAGTTCATTTAATATTGAAATCGCAATAGGATGATCAGGAATTCTTATGCCTATACTATCTTTAAAGAACTCATTTGGTAATATACTGTTATCTTGAAGTGGTAAAATATAGGTCATTGGTCCAGGAGAAAAATAGTTTATTAAATCGATATACTCTTCCTTTACCTTTGCTATATTTATCAAACTATCAATATTACTAACAAATACAGAGAGCGGCTTGTTTTGAGAACGCTTTTTTATTCGATATATTTTTTCTATAGATTCGTTACCTAGCGCATTACAAGAAAGAGCATATACTGTCTCTGTTGGAAAGCATGCTAACAAATTATTTTTTATTGCATTTATTACTTCAAATACCATATAGCTAAAACTTATGTCTACAATAGCTCTGGGTTTACAGTTATCTCGCTATATGGTAGCAATTAAGATACCGAAATGGCTAGCACGCATCTGTTGTATACTTACAGTAAATTTTATTAGCAACTGCTCGTTTTGACTGCTAGTACAACATTGCATAATTCTATTATGCCTATTTTGATCAAAATTTGCAAGACTTTTTATGCGAAACACTATGTATAAGTGGTTGTGGTTGATTTCAATTTGATGAATTAACATTCTAATAATATTTTGTTTAGTCTGCCAATCTACCAGATCAAGTTTTGATTCAACACTTGAGGAAAAGTTTTTCAAGCTATCTGTAACAAGGCTCAATTCTTGTTGTAACTTCTTTTGATCGAGTGTTCTTTCTTTCTCTTCTTCAATTTCTTTCAAATGTTGTTTCATTGTTGTGATTCTTGGTTCAAATTCTTCTTGGCTTATAAACCCTTTGGCATAGCTATCAATAAATTTTTTGATACTTAATCTTAGCTTACTTTCTTGCTTTTCACGTGTTTGATTATGTAAAGGCTTTTTGTTCTCTGACAATCTACGTTGATATTCATTTGCAATCCTATCTGGCTCTTTCAGGATACTCTTGACTTCTTCCCATATAACTCCATCTAATACATCAGTGCGTATTGATTTATTATCGCAGATTTTATTGCCATTGAATTTGCTAGAGTTTGTACCAGAGCAACGATAGTAATAATATGTCGACTTTTTATGAACGTGGTTTGTACCGCAATAAGTATATTGACAACGTTGACATACCATTAAACCTTGCAATAAATATGTTTCTCTTCTTTGTCGTACTCTTGCTCTTTGCCTATTTTCAGTTAGTTGTGCCTGTACTGAATCAAATAAAGGCTCATTGATTATTTTTGGTACTGGAATATAAGTCCAGTTCTCTTTATCACTGTTAAAGCGACCACTTTTAAGTTTACCACAAGTTCCTTTTTTTGACTTTTTTACTTGTGGTTTTGAGCATGTCCTAGTTTTACCATAAGCTGCTTTTCCTATATAAGCAGGATTTCTTAACATGTTCCAAATAGTGCTCCTTTTCCAATACCTTTTTCCTGTTCGTGTTATTACCGGTATCTTATTCAGTTCATGTACAACTTCTCCTATACTTGCTCTTTCTTGGCCAACCCGACTAAATATTTTACGCACTATATTTGCCTCTTCTTCATCAACCTCAAATTGAGCACTTCCTTCACCTACATGTTTTGCTATGTAGCGATAACCGTAAGGCGCCCTACCCATCACACTTATACACCCAGCTTTGGCCGCATGAAGTTTACCTCTACGGTTTCGTTCCATAATCTTTGCACGTTCATACTCTGCTATTGCTCCCTGAATCTGTAGAAATAAATGGGAATCAGGATTATCATCAAACTTATGATTCAAAAATACTATTTCAGATTCAGCCTTTTTAAACTCTTCGAGTAAGATCATTTGATATGAAAATTTCCGTGATAGCCGATCAGGTGAATGAATGTATATCTTATCAATCTTACCTTCTGCTACTCTATCACGTAAACTCTCTAAGCCAGGACGTTCTAAATTTGATCCACTGTAACCATTATCGATGAACCTATGCTCATCTAACAATTCATGTCCATCACTACTAATGCGACGCTCCAATTCTACAATCTGACTCTCTATTGTATTCTCCTGTGCCTGTTGTCTTGATGAAACTCTTGCATACAAGCTTACCGTTACCATTTTCTTCTACCTCCTTTATTTTATATTTCAATAATTGTTCATAAGCATTTACCAAATATGTATCCGCCAACCTATGAGGTTCATAACGGCAATTAATAGTTAATTCCCCTTTTTGCATGTTTTTCTTCCTGTGAAATTTTTTATAGGTTAGGAGACTTCTATTAAACTAAACCAATGCACACCTTATTTAAGAAAGCTATCTAGTTTACACAAATTCTCCCTAATTAAATATACAAGATTTGAAAAAATTATGTCCAAAAAATCTTTGCTTGAATTGTCATATTATGTATAATGTAGCTTATTTTATGTAATATGAATGTTCATCCAAGCCATGAATTTTTGGAAAGCGATTTAGAAGTTCCTGTTAACCTTTTACTAGATCGTTTTCAGGATTCTAAGGTACGTCAGTCTTGGTTAGATTCCCTTTCTGGTAAACAACTGAGCATCATTTTTCAGCATTGCTTTAAAAATCATTTAAATGGGCAACTTTTTCAGGATGGAGATTATGACGATAGATCCACTCAGCAAAAACGTAAGATACTTACCAGTTATTCTGACTCTCTTTTCAACTATTATCTCATTAGCTACTTTGATCGTACAAAACTTGAGGCTACAGTTAGTGAAGTAGCAAGATTTGCCCTCACTCAGGAATTAATGAGATCGTACCTGATAAAAAATAATACTAAGTATGATAAAAGATCCTTGTTATTTTTACTGTTTCACATAAATTGCAAACTTCTAAAATCTGTTTATCACTTTGATAAAGTGCAAAAGAAAGGTTTCGTATCATTTGCTCTACAGAAACCACCAAGACAAATAAAAACTTCATTTAAGGAATTTATGTCACCAGAGGCAGTAGAGCAGATACTTAGGGATGATAACCAGTTGCAGGGTTTTTTCCATCATCAAGATCGAATTATAATGCACCCATTTGTCTAGACCATTTTTTTCAAAGTGATCCGATTTTTAAAATGAATATGTTGATAAATACGTCGACACACATTTAAAGTATTTATCAATATATTCATTTACTGTTTATGATAATAAAGATCAGCAGGAACTTTATAATGTAGAGTCTGATGTCGCCTTTTATAGTTATACCAACCAACAAAATCGTTTATTATAAGATTCAAATCTCTGATACTATTTGGTCTATAATAATATATAGCTTCTTGCTTTAAAGTTCTCCATAAACGCTCAACAAATATATTGTCGAAGCAACGTCCTTTATGATCCATACTAATTTTAATATTAGCACGCTCTAATTCCATAATAAAGTTGTAGCTAGTAAACTGCACTCCTTGATCACTATTAAAAATCTCAGGTTTACCTTGTTTTAGAGCTTCTTTGAGAGTATAAAGGCAAAATCCAGCATCGAGATATGGTGATAATGAATGAGCAATAATATAGCGACTATACAAGTCCATTATTGCCACAAAATAGACAAACTTACCTTCTACCATAATATATAGTAGCCCATACCTGATTAACTCTACAAATAATCAAATCTTTGAGTAAATAAGGATATATTTTATGCTTTTTTTCTTTAATACTTGTATTACATCTTTTTCTACAATACAGCCCACTAATCTTCATTTTTTTCATAATTCTTAAGATTTTTTTGTGATTGACTACTACTCCACTCGCTATGATTTCAGCAGTAATTTTACGATATCCATAACGGCAATCAGAAGCCAAATATACTTCTTGAATCAAATTTCACTTTCGTTATTAATTATATGCCTATAATATAGGCTAGATCTGCAAATCCCCAGTAAATCAGCCTGTTTCCTAATTGATAGATCAGAATCTTTTTCTATAAACCTTACTCTATCTTTTTTGCTTATTTCAGTAATTTTTTTTTCAAATAACTATTTTCCACTGTCAATTCTCCTATTACTTTATGTAAACTTTCTATTTCTTGCGCTAAGATTCTTTGTTTTCTCGCACTTTCACTTTCTTCAACAAATAGGTCTTTTAACCTTGCCAATACTCTATCACGCCAATCATATAGATTTGTTGATGGTATTTTATATTCACTACATATCTCAGATGTGCTTTTTTGATTTTTTATTGCTTCCAAAGCTATCTTTGCTTTTAACTCTGGTTCATATTTTTTTGTTGCCATACTTTTACCCCTTTACCTTCCTACTCGGATCAACCATTTTTTTTTGGTCTAGTTTATGGGGTGCATTATACTCTTTTTCCTACTGCTCCTGGTGCTCCGGGTAACTGCGTTGGTAGTAAACTTAATACTCTATTTTGCTCTTCTATGGTAATATGTCTAAATCTTACTGATCTACTTGGAAACAAATTTAAATTTTCAATTCGTCCATAATTTATCGGCAATATATTTATCGCATTTGTTAGTGCCGTCATGCTAAATGCTGTATTTGTAAATGGATTTTGCATTTTTCTTTTCCCCCTTTTGTGTTTTTAATAGTTTTTTTAAGCTCCCTTGCGGATGATGATCCCTCGTCCTTCAAGCTGCTTTATTGCTGCATTTTTCTGCTCTTCAGTTATATTTGCTGGCCATACAACTGCATGATCTGCTAGCATTGCTATGCGAGTAATAATTACTCCTTTCATATCAGAATCTTTGCTATTTATATCATTTGTAATTACTCCTATTGCTGTTTGTGTACCATCTGTTCCAGTGGGATTAAGTACTCTAATAAAACCATCATCTGTCTTTTTGGCAACTACTGCGCCAAGCTTGATATTTTGACCTTTAGCTACTGTTATTTGGTCCCTTGAATATAGATTTGAAACTTCATATTTCAGAAGATCTCCTAAATTATTTCCTTCAGTTATATTTGTCATAAATGTTTCTCCTTTAAAATTTCTTACTTATGCAGTTTGACGAGCTTTAGCTGCTTCCATCATCAAGTCTTCCGGTGAATTCTGTGGTATTGTACTTAGTATCTCTGTCTTTTTCGTTCGCTCTGCTAGTAGCTCCATTAATATCTCTCTCGCTTCTTTAGTGCTCACATTTTGTTCAATAAACTCCGTTAACTTCTCTGGCATGTGCGACAGGTTACATAAACGTATCAATTCCAAAACTTCTCCTCGACACTTCTTGCACCCACCTTTTTCAATTAATTCACTTGAGTCTTGAATTGGCTGTTCTTGTTTATCTGTTGTGTTTAAATTCATACTGTAACTCCTATATTGATTGATAAATTCAGAATATGTCATAATTCCATCGGCAAGCCCTACTTCTGTTGCATTTTCTCCAAAATATAACCCTGCTTCTGTTGATTCGATTTTTTCTGTCGATAGATTCCTATTTCTTGCTATGAGTTGAACAAACTATAATGCACCCCATAAACTAGACCAAAAAAAAATGGTTGATCCGAGTAGGAAGGTAAAGGGGTAAAAGTATGGCAACAAAAAAATATGAACCAGAGTTAAAAGCAAAGATAGCTTTGGAAGCAATAAAAAATCAAAAAAGCACATCTGAGATATGTAGTGAATATAAAATACCATCAACAAATCTATATGATTGGCGTGATAGAGTATTGGCAAGGTTAAAAGACCTATTTGTTGAAGAAAGTGAAAGTGCGAGAAAACAAAGAATCTTAGCGCAAGAAATAGAAAGTTTACATAAAGTAATAGGAGAATTGACAGTGGAAAATAGTTATTTGAAAAAAAAATTACTGAAATAAGCAAAAAAGATAGAGTAAGGTTTATAGAAAAAGATTCTGATCTATCAATTAGGAAACAGGCTGATTTACTGGGGATTTGCAGATCTAGCCTATATTATAGGCATATAATTAATAACGAAAGTGAAATTTGATTCAAGAAGTATATTTGGCTTCTGATTGCCGTTATGGATATCGTAAAATTACTGCTGAAATCATAGCGAGTGGAGTAGTAGTCAATCACAAAAAAATCTTAAGAATTATGAAAAAAATGAAGATTAGTGGGCTGTATTGTAGAAAAAGATGTAATACAAGTATTAAAGAAAAAAAGCATAAAATATATCCTTATTTACTCAAAGATTTGATTATTTGTAGAGTTAATCAGGTATGGGCTACTATATATTATGGTAGAAGGTAAGTTTGTCTATTTTGTGGCAATAATGGACTTGTATAGTCGCTATATTATTGCTCATTCATTATCACCATATCTCGATGCTGGATTTTGCCTTTATACTCTCAAAGAAGCTCTAAAACAAGGTAAACCTGAGATTTTTAATAGTGATCAAGGAGTGCAGTTTACTAGCTACAACTTTATTATGGAATTAGAGCGTGCTAATATTAAAATTAGTATGGATCATAAAGGACGTTGCTTCGACAATATATTTGTTGAGCGTTTATGGAGAACTTTAAAGCAAGAAGCTATATATTATTATAGACCAAATAGTATCAGAGATTTGAATCTTATAATAAACGATTTTGTTGGTTGGTATAACTATAAAAGGCGACATCAGACTCTACATTATAAAGTTCCTGCTGATCTTTATTATCATAAACAGTAAATGAATATATTGATAAATACTTTAAATGTGTGTCGACGTATTTATCAACATATTCATTTTAAAAATCGGATCACTTTGAAAAAAATGGTCTAGACAAATGGGTGCATTATAAACATCTCATATAGTCGGTCTACTTCTTTTTGTAAGCTTTCTAAACTTTCAGAAGTTATTGGTTCATGTGGGTTTAAATCATTTTTTCTACCTCCTGCAAATACTGTCGTATATTTTATTCCCTGTTTTTCATTAAACCCACTTTGATCTATATGACTTGCAATTACTCCAATACTTCCTATTCCTGAAGTTCTGCTCACAAATACCTTTTCAGCGCTTGAAGCTATTGCATATGCAGCAGAATATGCATCATCATTTGCTATCGCTATTATCCTCTTTTTTCCTCTTGCACTATAGATAAAATCAGCTAAATCAAATACACCGTTTACTTCTCCTCCTGGGCTATCTATATCAAGTGTAATAGTTTCTACTTCCTTATTTTCTAAAGCTTCTTCTATTTCTTCTTGAATTTTCTCATATGATATCATTCCCAGAAAATCGTCAAAAGTTCCTGGTTTTTTGGTCAAAATTCCATGTATTGGTATTATTGCTGTTCTTGCTATATTTTGATTTATTGCATGTTTTATATTTTTAAATATAGGCTGTTTTCCGTTATATAGCGACAACAAGTCAAAGCTTTTTTGCTCTATCATCATCGGCTTGCACATCCAGTTGGTTTGTAAAATTTTCATAATGTAAATGAGATTTATTTTGTTTGTGTTCTGACATCAGAATCAAAGAGAAGGTTGAAAGAATCAGCACGCTTTTGATCTTCGGCAATCTCTTGATCAATTTCTTCAACATCATAACCCATTTCTGATACTACTTCCGATCGACTCTTAAATCCATTCCTTACTGCCATTTGCTGTGCTTGCTGATCTTTGAGCGGATCCACCCAATCAAATCCCTGTGGTATCCATTTTACTTCTTCTTTCGCTGCTTTTACTACTTTTTCATCTATACTCAGTTCTCCACAAAGTACTGCTAATTCTAGCCATCTATTCCAAATAGGTCTACAAAACTGGAACACTATCACGTTGTGCTGTAACATTGCGCACCTTCTGCGAAACTCTATCAGCCCTGCTCGAATGGATGAATAATTAACACCTGTTAAATCTCCTGTTAGCTGTTCATATGTTATCCCTGTACCAATCGCTATTGCCCTCAGTTGCTGTCTCATAAATGCTTCATAACTTCCCCCAACATCAGACGGCTCTGAAAATTTTATGTCTTCTCCTGGGTCTAAAAGCTGCATTGTTCCAGGTTCCAGTCCAGATAGTGCTACTCCTTGCTCATTACTTTCACCCTCTCCTAAAATATTTGCTTCTGGATCAAGTCTTGTAATAAACCCTGCAAACATCGCTGCTGTCTTTTTTCTCACTAATTCTGCATCATCGTATTGATCAAGCTCATAAAGTTTCAGCAGTATATTAGAAAGCCAAGGCTCCCCTCTGATTTGCCCAGGTCTTAATGGTCTATAAATATGTAAAACATCGTTTGCTGGTACTCTCACTGACTCTCCAAACGTACTTTCACCAGGGTGTTCTTTAAATAGGTAGTATGCTTCTCTTTGCCCAAGTCTGTTAAACTCAATCCCGTTTCTTATTACATTACCATTTCCTAAAGTTTGATTTGTTTTATTGTCTAAATGTTCAGACTCAAGTACTTGCAGTTGTAATGGTACAGAAAATCCATCCTCTAGCTTTCTTGTTCGGAGTCGTACAAAACATTCTCCTCCCTCTATCATGCTCCTACATACCAGAGCTTGTAATCCATAAAAATCACTTATTCCGCTACTATCTGCTTCATCTGTCCATTTTAGCCATAATTCTTGTACTTTCTTTCGAAATTCCCCATCTCTTGCTTTTGATTGCGGTTTTATTCCTGTTCCAATAGAGTTACTTACTATTGTATCAATGATATTTGCCGCATATGGATTTTTCCTTACCATATCTCGAGAGCGACTACGCAGGTGCTCAAGGCTTTGAGAGAGTAAATTATTTATGCTTCCTGCTTCTCCTTGCCAATACATTACCCTTCTTCCTGACCCTGCTGCATCCCAGGCTGAACTTTTGATTTTTGGCTTGCTAAATAGTTGTTTGAATGATTTTAATAACATTTTGCCTCTTTGATTATGCAGCAGTTTGTTGCACAATTTTACATTAAAAAATTACAGCAAGCTGCTGGAGAGTCTGGCTGTTAACGCTTTATAAATTATGCATGAGGCTCTTGCACAAATACCAACGCTTATTCTGGGCTGCGTTCATAAATGTCCTTCCGATGTCCCATTGCAGTAATAGTTACTGTGTGTTTTAAGTAGTTTATCCTATAAATTACACGATAATCACTTACTCGTATCCTAAAATACCCTTTGAATTCATGCGATAATGCTTTACCTATTGCTTTAGGGTTGGTTGCAAGACGACTATCTACAGCTCTTCTCACTCTAGATCTTATCGTTGGTGGTAATGCAAGAAAGTCCTCTTCAAGAACTCTTTTTGAATAGATAATATCGTATCCCAGCTTGTATCTCCACTTTTAGACTGTTTTTGCAGATAATATTCTATTCCAGTCTACATCCTCACTTCTAATTTCTTCATCACCTCTAGCATCACGCTCAAGAGAAAGCTTGGCTAACTCTATATCTACTTCATCTATTTCATCATCTTCTTCAGATAATTTACTTGCTTCAATTTCTTCTTCCACTAGGTCCTTTACAACTTCTTCTATAGTTCTATTTTGAACTTTCGCCATTTCTGTAAGGTACTGAGCAAATTCCCCCTCAAAATTTACATTAACATTAAGTCTTCCTTGACTTTGAGCCATATTATTCATTGCAAAATACTAGCTTTAAACTATAACATTTTTACACAATTTTGTCAATCCCCTTACTTGTCGCAATCACAATTCTTCTCTTCGGTCTCGCACCTGCAACTTTCAGTTCAGCCTTAATACGTTGCCGTAGATTAAGTAAGTCATTTATTTGAACTTCCCCGTACCGCACAACATGGTCACCATATGCAATTGAGACAACTCTTTCTCCGCTTTGCAGTTTTTGAATTGCTTTCTCAACTTGAGTTAAATATTTTTCACTGTACATTTTGATTACCAAGCCACTTACTCTGTCTTACTTTTTTAGGCTTTTTACTTTCTGGTTTTTCACTTAAACTATTCCATTTACTCTCTGGCCAACGATCGATTCCAAGCGCAATAGATGCAGCTCTTGCATAAATCCTACAGTCTAATACTTCATTTCTTTCTCTTACCTTTTGCCACTCTTGTTTGGTGTATCCTTTTACCACTTTGCTGACTAATTGCTCTGCTGTTAGCTGCTTAAAATATTCAGGTGCATACTCGGGAAAATGACAATATCCAGGTAGAGCTTTTCCTTCTTCTCCTTTTGAAATATTAAGTAATTGAAAAAGCTCTGACTTTAATATTGATACTCCTACTGGCCAGAGCTTTATTCCTCTCTTTAGCTTTTGACCACCAACTGTTATATCTACTCTACTTGGGCTGCTAAGTGGCACTAGTGCTTTATTTACACCTTTCACCGCCATTACTCTTCCAGAGCCTTGATGACTTTTCACCCAGTTGTAAACTTCCTGCGTTGCATACCCTGCATCAACCGCCATCATGCTTATCATGTATTCAAGCCCATTTTCACCGATAAAATGATGATTGAGGAGCTCCGAAAGCTTTCCCCATACTTCTCCACTTCCTGTATCTCCTTCAAATACTCGGTAGTCTATTGACCAACTTTCACGGCTTTTTCCCCATGCTACAACTTCTACTTCTAACCGATCTTTTTGAACATCTACTCCTGCTGTCAAAACCACTTCACCTTTTGGTACTGTGCCTACGGGAAAAAATTCTCTTCTGTTGAATAATTGCTTCCAGTCTGGTACTTCTCCTTTATCTACCCAAGTTTCTCCTAAAGTGGTATTTATCCAAACTTTCAGTAATTGTTCACTTTCCTTTGCATGGAGAAAGTCCTCTACTGCTTGTTGCCAACTATACCAGCCAACTGGACTATAAAGACTTGAAAGATGAAATCCTTTTTTCTCCCCTTCTTTTGCCTCTGTAGCTCTCCATTCTCCACGTTCTAGCATCTCTGTCTTTTGATGATTTTCTATTTTGCCGCTACATTCAGTGCAGACATAATGTGCTGTTCTTGAGTCGCTATTTTCCCATTTTATTTGTGGCCATTTTAGAACTTGATAGTAATTACAATGCGGACATGGTACAAAAAAATATCTCTTATCTGTTGCTTCAAACTCCTTCTCAATTCTGCTTATTCCATGAATCGTTGGTGTTGACACTAAAAAAATCTTTCGATGTGCAAATGTATTAGTACGGGCTATGCTGAGTAAAACTGGATCTCCTTCACCTCCAGAATCTCCTGGATAGGCATCTATCTCATCAAGAAAGAGATACTTTACTGGCATAGATCGGAGGCTTACACTGCTATTTGCTCCAGTTATTACTACTATTCCACCTGGAAACTCCTTACTTTGTACAGTATTGCCTGAATCTCTTGACCTTGGGTCCTTTACTTTACTTTTTAAACATGGTGTACTCTCTATTAACGGCGCAAATCTTCCTTTTGACCAACGCTTTCCCATTTCGACTGTTGGCTGTACTACTAACATTGGACCTGGTGTTTGATCTATGATATAGCCAATCCAATTATTTCCTGCTTCTGTTCCTCCAATCTGCGCTCCTTTCATGAATACTACTTTCTCCGCTGACGAAGATGGAGAAAGTGAATCCATTATTTCTTTTAAATAAGGAGTTCTTTCCGTTCTCCATTTTCCTGGCTCTGATGCTGCAGTTATAATGCACCCATTTGTCTAGACCATTTTTTTCAAAGTGATCCGATTTTTAAAATGAATATGTTGATAAATACGTCGACACACATTTAAAGTATTTATCAATATATTCATTTACTGTTTATGATAATAAAGATCAGCAGGAACTTTATAATGTAGAGTCTGATGTCGCCTTTTATAGTTATACCAACCAACAAAATCGTTTATTATAAGATTCAAATCTCTGATACTATTTGGTCTATAATAATATATAGCTTCTTGCTTTAAAGTTCTCCATAAACGCTCAACAAATATATTGTCGAAGCAACGTCCTTTATGATCCATACTAATTTTAATATTAGCACGCTCTAATTCCATAATAAAGTTGTAGCTAGTAAACTGCACTCCTTGATCACTATTAAAAATCTCAGGTTTACCTTGTTTTAGAGCTTCTTTGAGAGTATAAAGGCAAAATCCAGCATCGAGATATGGTGATAATGAATGAGCAATAATATAGCGACTATACAAGTCCATTATTGCCACAAAATAGACAAACTTACCTTCTACCATAATATATAGTAGCCCATACCTGATTAACTCTACAAATAATCAAATCTTTGAGTAAATAAGGATATATTTTATGCTTTTTTTCTTTAATACTTGTATTACATCTTTTTCTACAATACAGCCCACTAATCTTCATTTTTTTCATAATTCTTAAGATTTTTTTGTGATTGACTACTACTCCACTCGCTATGATTTCAGCAGTAATTTTACGATATCCATAACGGCAATCAGAAGCCAAATATACTTCTTGAATCAAATTTCACTTTCGTTATTAATTATATGCCTATAATATAGGCTAGATCTGCAAATCCCCAGTAAATCAGCCTGTTTCCTAATTGATAGATCAGAATCTTTTTCTATAAACCTTACTCTATCTTTTTTGCTTATTTCAGTAATTTTTTTTTCAAATAACTATTTTCCACTGTCAATTCTCCTATTACTTTATGTAAACTTTCTATTTCTTGCGCTAAGATTCTTTGTTTTCTCGCACTTTCACTTTCTTCAACAAATAGGTCTTTTAACCTTGCCAATACTCTATCACGCCAATCATATAGATTTGTTGATGGTATTTTATATTCACTACATATCTCAGATGTGCTTTTTTGATTTTTTATTGCTTCCAAAGCTATCTTTGCTTTTAACTCTGGTTCATATTTTTTTGTTGCCATACTTTTACCCCTTTACCTTCCTACTCGGATCAACCATTTTTTTTTGGTCTAGTTTATGGGGTGCATTATAGCATCAATAGCACTGGGAATAGACAGATGGCCAGAGAGTAAATGGAATAGTTTGAGTGGAAAAATGGAAAGCAAAAAGCCCAAAAAAGTAAGACAGAGTAAGTGGTTGAAAAATGTATAACGAAGAGTATTTGTCTCAAATTGAACAAGCAATAAAGAAGCTTCAGAGTGGCGAAAGAGTGGTATCAATTGCATATGGTGACCATGTTGTGAGATATGCTGAAGTAGATATAGATGATTTACTAAGCTTAAGACAACGAATTAAGGCTGAATTGAAAATTGCAGGTATGAAGCCAAAGAGGAAAATTGTTTTTTCAACGAGTAAGGGGATCATATAATAATAAAAGTTGTTGAAAGGAACTTTATGACAAAAGTTATAGCAAAAGAATATACAGAATTTTTAGAGCAGCTCAAAGAACAGATTGCTACTAGTCGTTATAAAGCAGCACTAGCAGTAAATAGCAAGCTTATTGTGCTTTACCACCATATTGGTACAGAGATCTTAAAACGCCAAAAAGAGCATGGCTGGGGTGCTAAAATCATAGATCAGCTAAGTAAGGATTTGAGAAGCGCATTTCCAGAAATGAAGGGATTTAGTGCTAGGAATCTTACTTATATGCGTCAATTTGCTGCAGAATATCAAGATACTGAATTTACGCAGCAGGTTGCTGCACAATTGCCTTGGTTTCATATTGTAGTTATTTTAGATAAAGTAAAAGATCCAAAAGAAAGACTATTTTATTTTCAAAAAGCTATAGAGCACGGCTGGTCACGTAGTATAATGGTGATGCAAATCGAACGTGAATTGCACAAACGTCAAGGAAAAGCTGTTACTAACTTCAAAGATAAATTACCTTCTCCGCAGTCAGATTTAGCACATTATACATTAAAAGATCCATATATTTTTGATTTTTTGAGTATAGGAGACGATGCTCACGAAAGAGAAGTAGAAAAAGGTCTTGTAGGCCATATGGAGAAGTTTTTGCTAGAACTTGGTGAAGGGTTTGCATTTGTTGGTAGGCAATTTCACTTAGATGTTGGAAATAAAGACTTTTATATTGATTTATTGTTTTACCATTTAAAGTTACGTTGCTTTGTAGTAATCGAGCTAAAAGACAAAGATTTCAAGCCAGAGTATGCAGGTAAAATGAATTTTTATCTTTCAGCCGTTGATGATTTACTAAAGCACGAAACAGATCAACCATCTATAGGATTAATTTTATGCAAGTCAAAGGATAACGTACTAGCTAAGTATACACTGAAAGACATAAATAAACCGATAGGGTTGGCAGAATATAAAATTACTGAAAATCTACCAAAGAATATAAAGGCAGCTTTACCAACAGTAGAAGAGCTAGAGGCTGAGTTATCCAAAGTTTCAGATAAAGAAAAGTAATGCTACTCAAATCATTCAAGCAACTATTCAATAAACCAAAACCAAAAAGTTCTGCATGGGACGCTGCAGGATCAGGAAGAAGGATAATGTATTGGCAAGGAGAAACAGGAAGCATAAACAATTTGCTGTCTCAAAGCCTTGAGCACTTACGTAGTCGATCACGTGATATGGTGAGAAAAAATCCATATGCAGCAAATATCATTGATACAATAGTAAGTAACTCTATTGGAACAGGAATAAAACCGCAATCAAAAGCAAAGAATGCAGAATTTAGAAAGAAAGTGCAAGAATTATGGCTAAGATGGACAGATGAAGCAGATAGTAACGGAGTAAGTGATTTTTATGGATTACAAGCTCTAGTATGCAGAAGTATGATAGAGGGAGGAGAATGTTTTGTACGACTCCGAACAAGAAAGCTAGAGGATGGATTTTCTGTACCATTACAACTGCAAGTACTTGAGTCTGAACATTTAGATAATAAAACAAATCAAACTTTAGGAAATGGTAATGTAATAAGAAACGGCATTGAGTTTAACAGGCTTGGACAAAGAGAGGCATATTACTTATTTAGAGAACACCCTGGTGAAGGTTCGTTTGGTGAATCAGTGAGAGTGCCAGCAAATGATGTTTTACATATTTATAGACCACTAAGACCTGGTCAGATTCGAGGAGAGCCATGGCTTTCGAGTATACTTCTGAAACTTTATGAGCTTGATCAATATGATGATGCAGAGCTGGTGAGAAAGAAAACTGCAGCAATGTTTGCTGGATTTATTACGAGACTCGATCCAGAAGCAAATATCATGGGAGAAGGTGAAAGTAATGAGCAAGGAGTAGCACTATCAGGTTTAGAGCCAGGAACAATGCAGCTTTTAGACCCAGGAGAGGATATAAAATTTTCAGAACCGTCAGATCAACTATGTTTTTTAAAATTTTTTGAATTTAGTTTCATTACAACTTTTGTTTGTAATTTTGTTTTTTATTCGAGTAAAAAGTGCATTTTTGACAATAAAAACCCTAACTTAATCATAGAAAAATTTTGTATCAAACAACAGTTACTGCTTAGATCTTATGGTTAACGAATATGTGTATAAATACTTTAAATGTGTGTAGACGTATTTATCCACATATTCGTTAACCTATTTTCTATGCAGATTTTTTTAATTCACATTGACTGCTTCTTTAAGCCTCGCATTGGCAATTACTATGATTTTACGCATTAGAGCTGTCATAGCCACCATCTTCTTTTTACCTTTACCAACAAGCCTTGAATAGAAGGCACCAAGCGCAGACTTAGACCTTGAAGCAGACATCGCAGCTGTAAAAAGCTTTTCACGAACGTTGCTTCTGCCACCACTTATTCTGCGATAACCAATAGTTTTACCACTTTCTTTCGGATGAGGTGCAACTCCAGCAAGACTTGCAATTTCTCCCCTACTTACATAACCAAGTTCTGGCATTAGACACAGAAAATCTTGAGATAATTTTGCACCTATTCCTGGAACTGTTTTAAGGATTTTTTGGCGCTTTTGTAACTCTGGATTCTCATCAATAATTTTTTGTATGGTATTGTTGAGCTCATCTATCTGGCTATTAAAGAATTCAATAGTTTTCTGACAGCTTTCTTTTATATGGTCGTTTTCAGGTGCTGCAAGCCTAGATTTCTCTTGAGCTCTCATTTTTGTAATGTCATCACGACGTTGACAAAGTGCAACTAAGGTTGTTTGTTCTTTTGACATAGGTGCAAATAGAGATAGAGTACTATAGCGTTCAAACCCATACTGAGCAAGGGCTCTTGCATCTGATTGATCAGACTTTGCTAAAGTTCCATGAGATAGAACAAAGCTTTTTACTTTGCGAGTATTAGCTCGATGTACAGCAATATCTTTATCAACAAGAAAATGTGCTAAGCCAAGCTCATATTTTCCAGTGTTTTCCAGAGTTACTAAAGAATTAGGTAAGATATTTGAAAAATCTTGAAACAATTGTTGCCAGCCAGCAGTATCATTGTCGAATTCGACAGCGTTCTTCTGTTTGTGAACTGCAACAACATTTTTAAATTTTCCGATATCAATGCCAATAAAATTTTGATAAGATGTAATCATAATAACCTCGATTAGTTTTAATTAATTTAAGATTGTAAACGGGTGCATACATATGTCCCATGCAACTATTCAAACGTATCGAGAGATGGGCTAGTGTACCTTGATCCGAACGGTTATAATACCAACAGTTGGTCGGTCGCACACGCCCGTGATAACTCTATTCCTATAGTGAGTAGGGTTATCTTCCCTCTTATCTCCTTTATATCATATTTTTAACTTACAACAGTTGGGATTTAGGAGACATAAATACGTGCTTTCCAGTTAGTAGCGTAGAAGAAAGAGGAAATAAATTTGTATTGGGAAGCGATAAACTTTCAGGGCAATATTGGAATTTAAAACACAAGCCAATTTTAGAAAGATTTAGCGTTACTCATAACTATAAAGTAGAAAATTATACAGATCAGAAGGTCAGAAAATATGTTTTAGCAGAACACAACGTTTACTATAAAAATGATTTGGATTCAGAGCAAAAAGACTCAATACACGAATTAGAAAAGCACATTTTAGTATTTTACCCGGGAGTACTGAAGTGGCATGAACATCGACATTTGCACAGAAGTTGGAAAGATAGTCGAATAATATCTTTAATAAGTTAAGTACTTATATTTAGATACTCATATATTATATTAATAATAGGTAAAAGTGTATGAAATAAAAAGAAAAAGACTTGCTTTCTCATGCTAAAAAGGACATGACTTGAATAGCAGCAGGTAAATATAAGAAATTTGTCTGGTGCTAGAAAAGCTAATTTTGTGAGGTATGAAATGAGTTTTAGCAAGAGTAAGTTTTTTAAAGAAGTATCAAGTAACGGATTTAAAGACATTAATAAAAGAAATGAAGAAGGAGAGACGATCTTGCATCAAGCAGTAGAAATCTCTGATTACAAAACAGTGAGATTATTAATAAAAAAAGGAGCAGAGGTAAATGCAAGAGATAAAAATGGTTATACACCTCTACACTGTGCAGTATTCGCAAAGAGTTTAGAAAATGTAAAAGTGCTGCTAAGGTCGGGAGCAGAAGTAAATGCCACTCAATATGTCACTGGATGTACGCCACTCCACTCTGCGTGCAAGATGGGAGGAGCAGGAGTTGAAATAATAAAAGAGCTGGTAAAGGCTGGAGCTGAAGTTAATCAACTGAATATAATGCACCCATTTGTCTAGACCATTTTTTTCAAAGTGATCCGATTTTTAAAATGAATATGTTGATAAATACGTCGACACACATTTAAAGTATTTATCAATATATTCATTTACTGTTTATGATAATAAAGATCAGCAGGAACTTTATAATGTAGAGTCTGATGTCGCCTTTTATAGTTATACCAACCAACAAAATCGTTTATTATAAGATTCAAATCTCTGATACTATTTGGTCTATAATAATATATAGCTTCTTGCTTTAAAGTTCTCCATAAACGCTCAACAAATATATTGTCGAAGCAACGTCCTTTATGATCCATACTAATTTTAATATTAGCACGCTCTAATTCCATAATAAAGTTGTAGCTAGTAAACTGCACTCCTTGATCACTATTAAAAATCTCAGGTTTACCTTGTTTTAGAGCTTCTTTGAGAGTATAAAGGCAAAATCCAGCATCGAGATATGGTGATAATGAATGAGCAATAATATAGCGACTATACAAGTCCATTATTGCCACAAAATAGACAAACTTACCTTCTACCATAATATATAGTAGCCCATACCTGATTAACTCTACAAATAATCAAATCTTTGAGTAAATAAGGATATATTTTATGCTTTTTTTCTTTAATACTTGTATTACATCTTTTTCTACAATACAGCCCACTAATCTTCATTTTTTTCATAATTCTTAAGATTTTTTTGTGATTGACTACTACTCCACTCGCTATGATTTCAGCAGTAATTTTACGATATCCATAACGGCAATCAGAAGCCAAATATACTTCTTGAATCAAATTTCACTTTCGTTATTAATTATATGCCTATAATATAGGCTAGATCTGCAAATCCCCAGTAAATCAGCCTGTTTCCTAATTGATAGATCAGAATCTTTTTCTATAAACCTTACTCTATCTTTTTTGCTTATTTCAGTAATTTTTTTTTCAAATAACTATTTTCCACTGTCAATTCTCCTATTACTTTATGTAAACTTTCTATTTCTTGCGCTAAGATTCTTTGTTTTCTCGCACTTTCACTTTCTTCAACAAATAGGTCTTTTAACCTTGCCAATACTCTATCACGCCAATCATATAGATTTGTTGATGGTATTTTATATTCACTACATATCTCAGATGTGCTTTTTTGATTTTTTATTGCTTCCAAAGCTATCTTTGCTTTTAACTCTGGTTCATATTTTTTTGTTGCCATACTTTTACCCCTTTACCTTCCTACTCGGATCAACCATTTTTTTTTGGTCTAGTTTATGGGGTGCATTATAGAATAAGTACGGCGCAACGCCAATGTATTACATCTGGGAAAGTGAAAAGTATCGTCTATGTGATAGCAAAGAGAGTGAAAAGGCGAGTAAATTTTTGAGAGAAAAAGGAGGAATAACAAAAAGTAGAGAACTGACGTGCTATGGAATAGAGGGGCTAGTGGGAGAAATAGCAGACATGTTGAATGGAAGCTACATGCCGGAGCTAAAAATAATAGAGATAGGAGAAATAAGGAAGAGAGACAAATCGCTAATAAAGAAAGAATGTCAAAATTTAGCAAGCAAGATAATCAGCCAAGTGAATGCAATGATAGATGAGGTGGTAAAAAGGAAGGCTTAGGTTTAAAGAAAAGGTGGGGTAAGTTATGGTAAAGCTGGGTAAAAAAGATAAGTCACTATTAGAGAACTCGTTTAAAAATATTTATGAAAGAGACGAAAAAGGAAGAACAGCTCTACATTATGCAGTAGAGGTAAAAACAGTGAGGTTATTAATCGAAAAAGGAGTAGATGTGAATGCAGCAGATGTAAGAGGACATACAGCACTGCATCTAGCGATAACGGAGAAACGTCTAGAAACAGTTAGAGAATTGATAAAATCAGGAGGGAATGTAAATGCTGAAGAGTATGGCAATAAATGCACTCCGCTGCATCTTGCATGTATGGTCGGAGAAAAAGAAATAGTGGAGGAGCTAGTAAAAGCAGGGGCTGAAATAGAGCAAGCAGATAAATTTGGAATAACAGCGATGGATTATGCGAAAAATAGCAAAGAAATAGCCGAGGTATTAAAGAAAGAAACAGAGAAAATGGAAAGTTTGTTAAAAAAATAAGAGTCGTATCAGAAAGCGCAACAGCAGTTGGCAAAGGAAGGGCTAGACCAAATTTGAAGGCTGTAGCTGATAAAAGTTGGTCTTTTTCATAAGAGTAAATGGATTGATGGAAAAAAGGAGTGGTAAGGCTCCTTGCACTACAAAAACATTTGCAGGAGAAACTATGAGAAAAAGAACATTAACTTGCCGATACGAGCCAGATGAATTAGCGGAACAACATCTAGCAGACGCCTATGAGCTGTTACTAAGGTATGCGGTAAAAAGAAACAATGAAAAGGAGATAAAGAAAAATGATAACAGTGGCCTTATATGCAAGAGTTTCATCGAAGAGTCAAGCGCAGAACAATACAATAGAGAGTCAAATTGCCGAGCTCAAGCATAGAATTGCTGCAGATAAGCATGAGTTATTGAATGAGTATGAATTTAAGGATGATGGGCTTAGTGGGTGGAGTTTAGAACGTGAAGGTTTAGATGCATTACGTGATAAAGTAGGAGAAGATCAAATTGATAAAATTTATATTCATTCACCTGACCGACTATCAAGAAAATCTGCACATCAAATGATATTACTTGATGAATTTGAAAAAGCAGGAGTAGAAGTAATATTCTTAAATCATAAGACTGAAAATAATCCAGAGTCTAAATTGTTATTGGGAATGCAAGGATTAGTGGCAGAATATGAGTGTACAAAGATTATGGAACGTAGTCGTAGGGGAAAACTCCATAGAGCAAAAAAAGGCTGTGTAAGTGTAATTGGCATTGCACCTTTTGGTTATAATCGTATAAAGCATGTAGATAGAGAAAAGACAAAGTTTGAAATAAATGAAGAGGAAGCAAAAATAGTAAAGCAGATATTCATGTGGGTAGGGCAAGAGAGAATAAGTATAAGGGAAGTGATACGTAGACTAAGAGATAAGTCAATTAGAACAAGAACTGGAAAGAAGGTGTGGTGTCCAATAGTAATTTGGAAGGTGTTAAGAAATCCAGCATATAAAGGACAAGCAGCGTTTGGTAAATTAAAGAGGGTTGAAAAAAGAGAAAGAAATAAACAAAAGGTTTCTATCTGTCGCACAGATGAGGACAGCTGGATTTATATACCAGTACCAAAAATAGTTGATGAAGGGTTATTTAATAAAGTACAAAAGCAACTGGATGAAAATAGAAAAAGAGCAAGGATGCAGAGAGAGGGAGGAAAAAAGAAATATCTATTACAAGGTCTAGTTGTGTGTCAAAACTGTGGATATGCGTATAGTGGTGCACAATGTGGAGTTGAAGGAAAAAAGTTTAGCTATTATCGCTGTAGTAGTACTATACGTATTACTGATGGTAGGGAGAAGTGTACTAATAAATTGGTCCGTACAGATATGTTAGAAACAGCTATATGGGAAAAGGTGAAAAATTTACTAAAAAACCCAGAGATAATAAAAAATGAGTATCACCGTAGAATTGCAGAAAATAAAAATGATGAATCATCAGATAAGAAGTTTGCAAGAAGGGAAAATCAAATAAAACAAGGCATCGAAAAGTTAATGGAAGACTATTATAGTCAAGAAAATGTAGGAGATAAAGGATATATAAGTGAGGAAGAATTTAAACAGACGATGAAAAGAATGAGGGAACGCTTAAGAGGGATAGAAGAAGAGAAGAAAAAGGTAGTTGATCAAAAAGCAATAGAGAAGGGAATGAACCTTATCATCAACAGTATAAAGAGTCTTTATTCCAGTGTAAAATCTAATTTGGAACAGCTAGATTGGCAAACTAAGCGTGGCATCATTAAAGCATTAGTAGAACGAATTCAGATTGGTTATGATCAGGTAGAAGTGGCGTTTAGAATCGAAGAACCAGCACAGGATGGAGAGATTTTTAATTTGCAACATTGTACTGGACGTCATAATAACGGTACTGGCTGAGTTCATTAAGTAATTTTATGGGCAGTGGAATGATAAAAAGCGTTTTCACAAACACATTTTACTACATAGTCAGCGCTAATATTAAAATGCTTATAAAGAGCTTCATAAGGTGCTGATTCTCCAAAATTTTTCATGCCAATAAATATACCGTTTGAACCTATATATTTATGCCAACCCACTTCACTTCCAGCTTCAATTGCAACTTTAATACTATCATTATTTAATATTACCCCTTTATATTCATCACTTTGCTCGTCAAAAAGCCTCCAACACGGCATAGAAATGACCCTTGTACCTACACCTTTTTCCTGTAATTTTTCTCTTGCCTCAACTGCAATTTCAACTTCAGATCCGGTAGCAAATATCGTCACTTCTAGCTTCCCTGAATATTCGCATAGTATATATGCACCAAATTTTGATAGGTTGGCCAATTGGTCAGTATAAGAGTGCATGTAATTAATATTTTGCCTTGAAAGCGCAAATAGTGCAGGTGACTCTTTTTTTTCAAGTGCAATGCTAATGCACTCCAAAGTTTCAATTGCATCTGCTGGCCTAAAAACATACAGATTTGGTATAGCTCTCAGAGAAGCTAAATGCTCTATTGGCTGGTGAGTTGGACCATCTTCTCCTACTCCAATTGAGTCATGAGTCATTACATATATAACCTGCTGTTTCATCAAGGCTGAAAGACGTATAGCAGGGCGGCAGTAGTCGGAAAATACTAAAAAAGTTCCACCATAAGGAATAATCCCACCATGAAGAGCCATACCATTCATACAAGCTGCCATAGCGTGCTCTCTCACTCCATAGTGTACATAAGAGCCACTATAATTATTACTATCTATTGCCTGCATGTGCTTATATTTAGTACAATTTGAACCGGTAAGATCAGCAGAGCCACCAATTAGTTCTGGCATAGACTTAGTTAATAGTTCCACTACTCTGCCGAAAGAAGATCGAGTAGCTTCGTTTGGCATTAGCTTACATATTTGTTTCTTCAGATCAGCCAAATCACTCTCGATATTATTCGGCAAACGTTTCTCAAGTCTTCTTTGTAGTTCTTTATTGATCAAGGATGTATAGTTTTGCTTTGCCCTCTTAACTGTTTCTATCCAAGCGTTTCTCACATCTTCTGGTACATGAAATGGTTCATAGTCCCAATTTAATTTTTCTCTCATCTGTTTTACATCTTCCTCTGTAAAGGCACCACTATGAGCAGAAGATGTGCCAGCACGGCTCGAAAATTTTCCGATAATAGTTTTGCAACAGATTAGTGTAGGTTTATCAGACTTTTGCGCCTGCTCTATTGCAAGGGATATAGCATCAAAGTCATGCCCATCGATTTTGTCAACATTCCATCCATACGCTGAAAAACGCTTTTCTATATCATCAGAGCAAGAGAGGCTAGTAGAGCCGTCTATAGAGATGTCATTGTCGTCAAAAAGTGCTATCAGCTTATTTAATTTAAGATGCCCAGCAAGAGACGCTGCTTCATGGCTTATACCTTCCATAAGACAGCCATCTCCTAGCATTACGTAAGTGTAGTGGCTGATTTCAAACTGCTTTGCAAGAATCGATTCAGCAAGTGCCATGCCAACAGCAGTGGCAAATCCCTGACCAAGTGGGCCTGTTGTTGCTTCTATACCAGAAGTCAAGCCAAATTCTGGGTGACCTGGAGTTTTTGATGTAAGTTGCCTGAAGTTTTTTAGTTCATCTATACCAATGTAGCCTGTCAGATATAATATAGAGTATTGCAGCATCGAACCGTGACCATTTGATAGGACGAAACGATCTCTACTGATCCATTTAGAATCATCAGGGTTATGGTTTAGATATTTAGCAAATAATACAGTAGCAACATCTGCCATGCCAAGTGGCATACCTGGATGTCCAGAATTTGCTTTTTGTACTGCATCAATTGATAAAAAGCGGACAGCATTTGCCATGGATTTTAGTAGTAGATGATTCATGTATTAATAGGAAAACTTAAAAGTGAAGTATACTATATCATAGTGGCAAAAACAAGTTGACACTTAATGTTAAAATCATTAATAATTTATAGTTAGATTGTGAGAATTTTTGTATGACAACTGTTATCAATAGAAAGTATAGAATCAGTCGCAGGCTTGGTGTAAACTTATGGGGTAGAGCAAAAGATTCGGTCAATAAAAGAAAATACCCTCCAGGTCAGCATGGTATTCTTGGATTTAAGAAGTTATCTGACTTTGGTAAGCAGTTTGCTGCACATAAGAAATTTAAGTTCTACTATGCAATTTCAAGTAAGCAGCTTAGACGTACATTTTTAGATGCTTACAAAAGAAAGGGTTATACGGCTGATAATTTTATTGGTGCCTTGGAATCAAGGTTAAGTTCTGTTCTATATCACTCTGGTTTTGTGCCAACAATTTACTCGGCAAAACAGCTTATATCTCATAAACATGTTACAGTTAATGATAAGGTGGTTAACATATCAAGTTATAGAGTGAAGCCTGGTGATATAGTAAAAATAAGGGAAAGAGCAGCAAAAATTCCTATATTAATAGAGGCTGAACAAAAACAAGAACGTAAGGCTCCAGATTATTTAGAGGCAGATAGCAAAGCACTTTCAGTGAAGTATTTGAGAGCACCTCAATATTCCGAAGTCCCATATTCAGCAGACATGGAAGTCAATTTAGTAGTAGAATTTTACTCTAGATAAATAAGGCCCGTGTGGCGGAATCGGTAGACGCAGCGGACTTAAAATCCGTGGGTTTTGCGACCTTGGGAGTTCAAGTCTCCCCATGGGCACCAGTTTAATTTATCGAAAAAGTATGAAATGGCTTGATATAGAAGATATTGCAGAAGCTCTAGAAGAGAAGTTTCCCAGTAAGGATATAATTAGTATTAGATTCACTGAACTTAAGAAAAAGATCTTGGGTTTGAAGGAGTTTGATGATGATGAAAAGTATTGTAATGAAAAAATATTAGAGGCCATTCAAGCAGCTTGGATTGCAGAAAGATCTTAAAAAACAGATAGCTATAAGAAAATTACTGCATACAGTAAAAAGATAATCTTCTTGGAAATACTATACTTTACTCGAATTTTAATTAGCTTCATAATAATTTAACAAATTAAAATTAAAAATGATTACAAGGTAGGAAACACAAAATTCTGGCAAATGCTAGATATACAAATACTGCTTTTTATGTGTGAGGCCGAAGATTATGAAAACAATAAGTTAGTTTTTTGTATAAGAAAGTTGTAATATAATTTAATTTTAAGCACTGGAAAGATGTTTAAATATAGCGGGCCAAAGAAATTAAAATCTATAATAGAAAACTATGCATTAAAATGCATGAAAAATAAGATCAGCAAAAATGAAATACGTCTTATTTTAAACTGGAAAAGTATAGTTGGAGAGGAATTAGCAGAATGTACAAAACCACAAAAGATCTCATACGCACAAAACGTAAATTCTGGTGTTTTGCATCTGTTAGTAACAAATGGCAGTAAAGCATTAGAAATGCAGCATATGGTTTCTCTTGTAATAGAAAAAATTACAGTGTTTTTTGGCTATAAAGCAGTATACGGTATAAAAATCAAGCAAGGGAGTTGACTATTTAACTATATAAGGTTAACCTAGTTACATAGGATAAATTGGTATATTGAAGTGAGTAGAATTTGTGAATTAACAAATAGAAAAAAGTCTTTTGGTAATAAGGTATCGCACTCAAATCGTAAAACAAAGCGTACCTTTCTCTTAAATTTACATAAGGTTACATTAACGAGTAATATATTAGAAAAAAAGTTTAGCTTTCGTATAGCGACAAGAACTTTAAGAACTATAGATTACAAAGGTGATCTTGATGCTTTCTTGCTCAACACAAAAACAATTAAACTAAGTAAAGAAGCGCAAAAGATAAAAAGAAGATTAAAGAAAGTTTTAGCAAAACAAGAGGTAGAGCTAGCTGTTTCAGATGCATAGTAAGCCTACATGGCTCAGAGCAAAAGCTCCAGCTGGTAAAGTATTCAATGAAACCTTAAACACTGTTAAGCTACATAACTTACATACAGTATGCGAAGAAGCTGCGTGTCCAAATATTGGTGAATGTTGGAATAAACGTCATGCTACTGTGATGATTCTCGGTTCTGTTTGTACTCGTGCTTGTGCGTTTTGCAACGTTGCAACTGGCATTCCTGATAAGCTCGATCCTCACGAACCAGAAAATTTAGCAAAAGCAATAAAAAAGTTAAATTTAAAGCACGTTGTCATTACCTCTGTTGACCGTGACGATTTACCAGATGGTGGTGCAAATCAGTTTATAAGGTGTATAGAAGAAATTAGAAAGATAACTTCGGAAACAACAATAGAGATCCTCACTCCTGATTTTTTAAATAAGAAAGGAGCGTTTGAAGCAATAGCTATTGCATCACCTGATGTTTATAACCACAACATCGAAACAGTACCAAGGCTGTATGCAAAAATAAGACCAAGAGCTCGTTATTTTCATTCACTATATTTGCTAAAGATGGTGAAACAGATTAATTCTAAACTTTTCACGAAGTCAGGGCTTATGGTTGGTCTTGGAGAAACAAAAGAAGAAATCTTTCAGGTTATGGATGATTTACGTAGCGCCGAAGTTGATTTCATTACAATTGGTCAATATCTGCAACCAACTCCAAAGCATGCAAAAATTGATAGATATGTTACTCCAGAAGAGTTTGAGCATTATAAATATATTGCTTATTCTAAAGGCTTCTTGGTAGTTGCATCAAGTCCATTAACCCGTTCATCATATCACGCTGAAGAAGATTTTAACAGGCTCAAGGCTTGTAGTTAATATCTTAATTTTTTCAGAGTACAGTTTAATATAGTAATTAATATCTTAACTTTATTTAGAATATAATTTAATATAGGTATTGATGAAGCGAAAAAGTTATGGGTGGTTCTAACAAAAAAGTTGACTACACTGAGTTATCAAAATCTTCTATTTCTGACAAAATAAAGCCAAAAAAAAAGATCACATTTTGTCAGCAAGTCCAAGTTAAAGAAATTCCACTTGAAGAAAAAAAAGGAGAGTGTAAACGACGCAAAAAAAAGAAACAGAAAACACAATTATGGGAAAGAGGTGCAGCAATTATTGTTCCACCAGTAATTGGGCTGCTAGGAGGTTTAATAACTTTAACACTCATAACAGAAGAAATAAGTTCACCATTTTTAATTGCAGCTTTAGCTGCTATAGCAATTACAGCAGCAATATATGAACTTGAGTATTTACTTAAACCTGAATTGCTAGAAAAGCCTGGTGAAACTTTAAAGGATTTAGTAACAGATTCTTTTGTAAAGGAAGAAAAAAACTCAAGAACTGTATCACAATAAATCAGAAAAGCTTAGTGAGTTGCCCTAGGCTTGACTTTTTACTTAGCTGATCACAAAAAGTATGAATTTTACAGCACCTAAACCAGCTGTTTAAGATCTTATATAAGCAATTGACAGCTACTGAGATGCCAGTTAAAATATTTACATAGTATATTAACAGAGGGTAAGGTGGGTTTTAGTGGATATGTACATGATAAAGCTTTAACAATATCAGATGTAAGTGCTAAAATTGATATAAGAGAGCTAGCAAACTTTCTACAGAGTAAAAAAGGCATTAACGAGCTTAATTTAATAAATGTAGAGATTGATAGTAAAGATGTAAAAGAGTTAAGTAAACTTACACATCTTACTTCGCTCACTCTAAGGAACAATAAACTCGGTTTTGAAGGTGCAGGATATATAGGTCAAGGCAATCTAAAAAACCTTACTTTACTTGAAATAAGTAATAATAATATTGGAGACAGAGGTTTTGCATTTTTAATTGGCAGCAAACACTTCACAAAGCTTACTTCACTAAATGTAGAAAACAACAACATTGTTGGAGTGTGGCGCCACCACTATAGAGGAGATATAGCACTCAAAAATCTCACCTCACTTTATGTAGAAGGTAACGGTAAAAAATTCTTAAATGATAAAGAAGTTATCCTTGATAGTATAAAAAAAAGCTCAATAACCGAAGCGCCTGGACACTCTAGAGTAAAAGATGGTGAAGGTGCTACAAAAAAATTAGTAGCTAAAAGAAAAAAAACGATACAAGCTACCAATAGTCAGTCAGATCCTAGTAGTAGGTTAAGTATAGAACTTTCCAAACAAGATGGGCTGCGTGAAATAGTACTTGACACTGAAACTACAGGTCTTGATGTCAATAGCCATCGAATCATCGAAATAGGGTGTGTAGAACTAATTAATCATATTCCAACAGGCAAAGTATTCCATCGATACATCAACCCAGAAAGGAGCATAGACAAAGGTGCATTTAAAGTTCACGGTATCAGCGAAGAATTTCTAAAGGATAAGCCATTATTTTCAGAGATTGCATCTGAATTTCTTAATTTTATATCTAGCGATACTTTGGTAATTCACAATGCTGGATTTGACATTAAGTTTTTGAACATGGAACTTGGTAAACTGAATGCCAAATTAATCTCTTCAGACAGAGTGTTAGATACATTACCGCTTGCAAGAAAGAAATTTGGACCACCGGCTTCTTTAAGTGCATTGTGTGAGCGTTTTGGTATATCACTAGAGAGTAGGGAGTGACATGGAGCGCTAATTGACGCTGAGTTGCTAGCAAAAGTATATGTTGAGCGATTACAAACTCCTTTGGATCGATGTCAGCATGCAGTACGTAACTTATCTCTTAGAGGACACTTGCCAAGTAATGAAGAAGTTAGTGAGCAGTTAGATGAGATTAACGTATCTGTTCATGAGGGAGTAGTAGATAGAAGATTGTAAAAACGCCTTTTGCTTTCAGTAGCGAAATTATTCTCTCAATGAATGTGTTTTCTAGCTTTAAAAATGCGAATCTCAATATCTTATCTTGAATTACTTAACTGTTGGTTCAAGTTTAAGTTCTTATCATGGTATGTATTTACTATAATGCACCCCATAAACTAGACCAAAAAAAAATGGTTGATCCGAGTAGGAAGGTAAAGGGGTAAAAGTATGGCAACAAAAAAATATGAACCAGAGTTAAAAGCAAAGATAGCTTTGGAAGCAATAAAAAATCAAAAAAGCACATCTGAGATATGTAGTGAATATAAAATACCATCAACAAATCTATATGATTGGCGTGATAGAGTATTGGCAAGGTTAAAAGACCTATTTGTTGAAGAAAGTGAAAGTGCGAGAAAACAAAGAATCTTAGCGCAAGAAATAGAAAGTTTACATAAAGTAATAGGAGAATTGACAGTGGAAAATAGTTATTTGAAAAAAAAATTACTGAAATAAGCAAAAAAGATAGAGTAAGGTTTATAGAAAAAGATTCTGATCTATCAATTAGGAAACAGGCTGATTTACTGGGGATTTGCAGATCTAGCCTATATTATAGGCATATAATTAATAACGAAAGTGAAATTTGATTCAAGAAGTATATTTGGCTTCTGATTGCCGTTATGGATATCGTAAAATTACTGCTGAAATCATAGCGAGTGGAGTAGTAGTCAATCACAAAAAAATCTTAAGAATTATGAAAAAAATGAAGATTAGTGGGCTGTATTGTAGAAAAAGATGTAATACAAGTATTAAAGAAAAAAAGCATAAAATATATCCTTATTTACTCAAAGATTTGATTATTTGTAGAGTTAATCAGGTATGGGCTACTATATATTATGGTAGAAGGTAAGTTTGTCTATTTTGTGGCAATAATGGACTTGTATAGTCGCTATATTATTGCTCATTCATTATCACCATATCTCGATGCTGGATTTTGCCTTTATACTCTCAAAGAAGCTCTAAAACAAGGTAAACCTGAGATTTTTAATAGTGATCAAGGAGTGCAGTTTACTAGCTACAACTTTATTATGGAATTAGAGCGTGCTAATATTAAAATTAGTATGGATCATAAAGGACGTTGCTTCGACAATATATTTGTTGAGCGTTTATGGAGAACTTTAAAGCAAGAAGCTATATATTATTATAGACCAAATAGTATCAGAGATTTGAATCTTATAATAAACGATTTTGTTGGTTGGTATAACTATAAAAGGCGACATCAGACTCTACATTATAAAGTTCCTGCTGATCTTTATTATCATAAACAGTAAATGAATATATTGATAAATACTTTAAATGTGTGTCGACGTATTTATCAACATATTCATTTTAAAAATCGGATCACTTTGAAAAAAATGGTCTAGACAAATGGGTGCATTATACTATGAACAGCTATGTTATGTTCTCGCAACAATTTTATGACAAGTTTTTCGTAACCGCCTGTTGATTCTACTGCACATAACTTAACAAATATATTGTTAGTCATTCTTGATCTTATAAACTCAGATATAGCCCTTTCTTCATTCTCTATACGCTGATGTTTATTGTCGATTGAGATATCAAGTGTTTTTTTTGAAACATCAATACCCATAAAAACTATTCTAGCCATTTTTATACCTATAAATATAATCAAATAATAACGTAAATGCTATACAGGGTTGTAATTCGATCTTTTAGATCCTTCTACCGTTCGTACTACATTATTTTAAGCTAGGAGTGTACTAAGGTCCCTACGATTTTTACCAATCAACCCAGTTGACAGTATCACTCCTTGCTTGTCATAGTCTTGCGACTTTGATTTAATATACAACCTACTATATAGTAGTGTCATGCGACTGGTATCCAGGAAAAAAAGGATGTCATCCGAGTAGCCCTTTTCCTGTCATCCGAGTAGCTGACACTGGGATCCATTGTTCTTTATTTCTGAATTCCAGCGTCACGCACTGGAATGACATTAAATGATTTTTCTTTGAATTTGAGTTATGCAAGTAGCCCCTTTGTTGTCATGCAAGTAGCCCCTTCGATGTCACCCGAGTAGCCCTCTTCCTGTCATCCCAGTACTGGGATCCAGCCTTTCTTACCAACAAAAAACTTGGCATAACTTGCGTGCTCAAAAAATTCCTAGATTCCAGTACTGGAATGACACCCTTTTAGAAGTTCAATGACCCTTCTGGATAAAAACTATTGTCAAGCACTGGAATGACATGATTCGACTTGCATGGCGTCATCCCAGACTGTGTAGTAATTCTCTTTATTCCTCGATTTGCCACTTACTTCCTCGAGAAGATACATCACTCAATGAAGAGCTTACTGATGAACTTCTAGATAAGCTTCCAGATGATAGCCTTGTATCCTTGTTTTTAGTTTTTCCGTTACTATGTTTCTCATTCTTCTTATCTTCAATGTTATGTTCCTTCTTAAATCTTTCACATAAAGTGAAAATAGGAGTGCTTTTGCCTTTACTTTTCTCCTCTCGTATATACTTGGCTAAACCAATCAGATTTGCTGGTGAAAAACCATTAGTACTCTTTACAATAGTTTCAATATTTAGAGGGCTTAATTCTTTGAGATATTCTTTTAGTATTCCCCTACGTGTACTTTCTTTATCCAGCCCAGGAACCTCAATGTTTCTCAAGCGTTCATGTCTAACTAGTGCTCCGTCTAAATCATTCGCACAATTAGTTGTGGCAATTACTATATTTTCTTCAAGAAAGGTTTTATTCAATTTATCGAGTAAATGAGTTAAAGATTCTACATTCTTGTTTTTACCACCCTTGCGATCTAGACCAATGCCGTCAATCTCTTCCATAATAATTATACAAGGAGTGTTTTTTCTTGCCCTCTCAAAAACTTGATCTATATTCGATATATTACATAAGGAAGATGCAGAAATACGTATAACAGCAAATTGAGATTTAATTTCATTCGCAATCGCTTCACAAATACTACTCTTACCAGTCCCTCCTTTACCATTTAAGAGATATCCTCCGCTTTTTGATTTACAAATCTCTCTCAAATTTTCTTTTATGTCACTTGGTAATATAATATTATCAAGTATTGTATTCCACCCTCTTTCCTGATCTTTTGCATAAAATTCCATCTTCAGCTTTACTTCTACTTCATCTTTTGTTGCAGGACTATTAATTAACTTTGCAGAAAGATCACTAACCTCTTTTTTTAACCCCTCCACTTCATCTTTCGTTGCAAAATTCTCTGAAATTCTATGGACTTTTTCTTCTAGACCACTAAACCCGTATTTATTTTCTTTATCCTTTCCATCTTCTAATTCTTCTTTAATTGGAGTTAGCTTATTTTCTTCTTTCCTTAACCCTTTATTCGGCTCTTCGACTTCAGCTTTCGAGTTTTCTTGAGATTTTTTATTTTGTTTAATCATTTTATATGAAAACACAATTACTACTGCAGAAAGCGCAAATAAAATAAAAATAACAGGGGGAGCTATATTTAAAGCTGCAACTGAAGATAAAAATGCAACGTAAGGAGCTACAGCAAAAACTCCAGATGTAATTAATGTAAGGGAAGCAATAGCACCAGCTATAAAAAAAGTTATATTAGCTCTATTAGACATATTTTAGCTTATAAACAGTTAATTTATAAATAATACATTTAAAGAGTACAAGCTTTTCATAGTAAAGCAAGACTAACTTAAGGCATCCTTAATCAATCTATGATCGAGGTATTATGCAGTATTAAGATATAAGATGGTATGTTGTATTTTTAATTCAGTGTTCTTTTTCTATCATTCCAGGGTACTGGAATGATAGATGATATGATAAGAAATTCAATAACTTAAAGTAGGTAATTAAAGCCTCTAATTAAGATCTAAATCTATAGTTATTATAAGCAACACTAAAGAAGTGCGGAAGTAAAAATTTACGAAAGAGCATTATGTATACATATGCTTTGTAGATCTACACTTTGCCACCCTTCTGTTAAGCTTTGCCTCCCTTCCATTACGTTTTGTCGCTCTTTTATTTCTTTTATTTCGTTATCGAATTTTGACATTAGATATTTAGCATAACCAGATGTTAATGCTGTTGATGCAGATACAGCTATTGCTGCCGTAACAGATGTTAATGTACTTTCCACTGTCTTGGTTATAAAAAGCGTCGATGCTACAAAATTCCCTAACATGGCAACTAAGCCACCAACAATAATACTACCTCCTACTACCTTGCTTTTCAAAAACCTTTCTATATCCTCTACCGTATCTTCTTGGCGATTTATAATGGCATAATACAAAGGAGTTTTCTGCAAATTATCTTTCTCATAAACATCTGTACCTCTGTCTAGTAAAGCATTTACTATCTCCATATAGCCATTTGCAGCAGCATAATGCAAAGGAGTACAACCATTTTCATCTTTTATATTAACATCCGCACCTCCGTATAGTAGAGCATCTACTACCTCTACGAGGTTATTTTTAGTGGCACAATGCAAAGGAGTACAAACATTTCTATCTTTTATATTAACATCCGCACCTCTTTTTAGTAGAATATTTACTACGTCTATGAGGTTATATATAGTAGCATAATGCAAAGGAGTCCGACCATCTCTATCTTTCACATCAACATCCGCACTTCTATCCAGTAGAGCATTTACTACACCTACACATCCACTATAAACGGCATGATGCAAAGCAGTCTCTCTATTTTCATCTTCTACATTAACATCCGCATGCCTATCTAATAAAACATTCACTAAATCCTTACAACTATCTGCAGCAGCTGCAATTAACAATGTAAATTTAGCATAAGGATTACTTTGGGTAAATATATGATTTACATTAAAATTTTTACTTTCCCACTCTTGATACGCTGTTGCATCTTCCCTTTGTAATACCTCTTTTATTTTATTAACTACATTATCTTTATTTACACTTGCATCTTTATCAATTGCACTTAATATTTTTTTTAGATTTTCAAAATTCATCTTTACCTCCTATAACTTTACGATGCAGTTACTACACAATTACAAACAAAAGTAAACACATTTTTAGGAATTATTTAGAAAAAGAAACCATTGAAAAAGTCAGTAATTTACAATAAATAACTGATACATTTAATTGGAAGAAATATGTGATGTAACTATAGCCATTATAAACAACAACAGAAAAAACACGGAAGTAAAAAATTTATGTTGACTGTACAATATTGATTTCTAATATAATCCAGAGATAAAAAAATGTCGGTGCTGAAATTATATATCTGCCTCCATATTCTCCTGATTTTAATCAAACCATTGGTTTGTTATAAAAAATTGAGCCAGAAAGAATATTCAGCTATTCGAACTATTAGAAAAAGAGCTATAATTATAGACTCAGTATACACTATAACTAGACTTTTTTTTAAGAGGAATGATATAGAAGTTATTACTAAGACACTAAACAGTTTTCAAAAATGAAAATTATACCTTAAAGCTGATTTTCATATAGTTCTTGCAAGCGATAACACCCTCACTTCTTTTGCACCAGAGTTTAAAATTTCCTGAGAGCAAGACCTTGCAGTTGCGCCAGTTGTTACTACATCATCAACCAATACCACGATTTTGTTTTTGATAATTTCGCTGTTGCTTATTTTAAAAGCCTTTCTCAAATTTTTTTCACGCTGTTTAAGTGAAAGACCAGCTTGAGGTACAGTGTGACGAATACGTTTTATTGCAAATGGTGTATAAGATAAATGAGATAACTTACTTAATTCCTTCGCGAGCAATGCTGCTTGATTATATTTACGTTTAAATAAGCGTATTTTATGTAGCGGTATGGGAATTATGACCTCTGCATTTTGAAACATGTCTTTGTTAGCTTTGTACATCCACTTTGCGTAGACTTTCATGTAGTTTAAGTTATCAAAAAATTTAAAATTTATAATCATATTTTTGCTATGTTCATCGTAGGCAAAAACTGATCTTAATACTTTAAATGGCGGAGGATTACTGATGCATTTGCCGCATGTATAAAAACTATCTGGAATTACTACACCACAAACATTGCAATAATGCTTAGTTAAGAAATTGATTTTTTTATTGCATTCACTACATAAATCATAACTTTTATTAATTATACATTCACAGCTTACGCATACGGTTGGAAATATGAGATCTGTAGCTTTTTTTAGTAAGAGAAGGTTCATGAATAAAATATATTAGATATACCTTTCAAAATACTCCTCATAATCTAGTGATTAAGAGGTACTTGATCTAATAAATACGTTTTAAGATACTTGCCTGTAACGCTTTCTGGAGTCTGTGCAACTTTTTCTGGAGTTCCTACAGCAACCACTTTGCCACCTTTTACTCCTCCTTCTGGACCAATATCTATTATGTGATCAGCAGTTTTTATAACATGTAAATTGTGCTCAATAACTATAACAGTGTTTCCTAAATCAACTAACCTATGGAGTATTTTCAGTAAGTTATTTATATCTTCAAAATGTAATCCAGTTGTAGGCTCATCAAGAATATACAATGTTCTGCCAGTAAATCGCTTTGATAGTTCCTTAGATAGCTTTATTCGTTGTGCTTCACCCCCAGATAAAGTTGTTGATGACTGTCCAAGCGTTATATAGCCAAGCCCCACTTCCTGTAAAGAAATCAACTTTTCCTTTACCATTGGAAGATTTTCAAAGAAGTCACATGCTTGATCTATTGTCATATTAAGTACGTCAGAGATTGATTTTTCCTTGTAAGTAACTTCCAACGTTTCCCGGTTATACCTCCGTCCTTTACACTGCTCACATTTCACATAAACATCGGGTAGGAAATGCATCTCGATCTTTAAATGCCCATCACCTTTACAAGCTTCACATCTTCCCCCCTTGGTATTAAATGAAAATCGGCCTATATTATAACCTCGTGCTTTCGATTCTGGGAGGCCTGCAAACCAATTTCTGATGTGAGTAAACATACCAACATATGTTGCTGGATTTGACGCTGGGGTCCTACCAATTGGTGACTGATCAACCTCTATAATTTTATCTATATACTCAAGGCCTTCTATTTTATCGCATTTACCATGCTTTGCAGGTGAATGATTTATCTTCTGTGCTGAGTATTTATATAGTGTTTCTATCACTAAACTTGATTTTCCTCCTCCTGATACTCCAGTAACACAAATGAGATTCCCTATAGGAAATTCAACATTTATATTTTTTAAATTGTTCTCACACGCATTAACTACCTTTATAAACTGAGTTGCTTGTTTTCTTCTTTCTGGAATTAAGATTTCTTTCTTTCCGCTCAAATATTGCCCTGTTATGCTCTCTGAGCTTTCTTGTATCTGATCTGGTGTTCCTTCTGCAATGATTTTTCCTCCGTTTACACCAGCTCCAGGGCCAATATCAATCACATAATCAGCAGCCATTATTGTGTCTTCATCATGCTCAACAACAATCACGGTATTACCCATGTCTCTCAGATTTTTAAGTGTGGCAATTAATCGATCATTATCACATTGATGAAGGCCAATTGAGGGCTCATCAAGCACGTATAGCACTCCTGTTAAACCAGAGCCAATTTGCGAAGCAAGCCTGATTCTCTGACTTTCACCGCCAGAGAGAGTACTAGATTCACGGTCAAGTGTAAGGTAATTTAACCCTACATTCTTTAAAAATGTCAGCCTTTTGATTATTTCGTTTAATATTTTATTTGAAATTTGCCTTTGTTGTTCTGTAAGTCTGTCTGATAAATTTCCAAACCACTTAAGGGATTCATCGATGCTAAGCCTTGATATTTCACCTATATGTTTTTCATCAATTTTCACTGTAAGTGCTTCTTTTCTCAATCTATAGCCAGCACATTCCTTGCAGTGCATGATAGAGCAATATTTCTCAATAAGTGCTTCATTATAATCCATCTGGTGTTCTAGGATACTGACCAAGCCTTGAAATTTCAGTTCTCTAGAGCCAAAGAGTATCAAATCCTTCACTTTTTCATCTATATTTTTCCACGGAATATCAAGGCTAAATTTGCAATTTTCAGCTAGTGATAGAATTGCATTTCTTAGAGACCCAGAATTTGCATGCATTTGACCAACTGGCTTTAAAGCACCCTCAGATATTGAAAGCATTTCATCTGGCACTATCAGGTTTGCATCAACACTTATTTTCTTACCGAGCCCATTGCATGAACTGCACGCACCATAGGGGCTGTTGAAAGAAAACAATCTTGGCTCTATTTCTTCAAGAGTAAAGCCAGACTCAGGACATGCAAAATTCTCTGAGAAAGTTAAAGTTTGACCATTTTTATACTCGGAATTGTGGTTATCAGGTAAGTTCACTATTTCTGCATACATTAAGCCATGGCCCAGCCTCAATGCTGATTCTACACTGCTTGGTAGTCGATTTCCTATATCATCTGATATGGAGATTCTATCTGCAATAACAAAAATATCATGTTTCTTGTTTTTATCGAGTTTAGGCAAGTCATCTATATTGTATGTTTCACCATCTATTTTTAGTCTCACGTAACCCTGCTTTTTAATTTCCAATATCTCTTTGAAGTGCTCTCCTTTTCTGCCACGCACAATAGGAGCAAGTATATATATTTTAGTTTCTAAAGGTAATGCTATAATAGTATCTACAATTTGAGATACAGCCTGTTTCGTTATTGGCAACCCAGTTACAGGCGAATAAGGTATTCCTACTCGTGCATATATCAAACGTACATAATCGTAAATTTCAGTAACGGTTCCAACAGTTGATCTTGGATTTTTTGAGATCGACTTTTGATTAATTGATATTGCAGGAGAGAGGCCTGTGATTGACTCAACATCTGGTTTATCTTGAATATTAAGAAATTGACGTGCATAAGCCGATAGACTTTCGACGTATCGGCGTTGGCCTTCTGCATAAATCGTATCGAATGCGAGGCTAGACTTACCAGAACCACTTAGTCCAGTTATAACAACTAACTTATTTTTTGGTATATTGACATCAATACCCTGCAAATTATGCTCTCTTGCACCTTTAACTCTGATCATACTTCATGTACCTTTGACCATTACAGCCTCAAAATACATAAACTTACAACAACTTTCTACTAATTTTTTCAACTATTACGGAAAACGAAGTAGCACAACTAGTGCAAAACATTTTGCCATACAACTATATAAACATCTGTTTTCGCCAAGTTAGTTCGTACAACAAATGGTGTCATAAAAGTATGTTTTCTACAATCTCATCAAAAACATGCTTACCAATTTTTGGAAACAGGAAATTTTATTTTATATAAAATATAGAATTTTGATAAATTTAACTTTTTTGTGAGATTATGCAGCGATAAAAATAAATTTAGAGGGAAAGGTTATGGCAATAGAGAAGGAGAAGTTTTTTGAAATAATAAATGAGGTAAGTGAAAGTAGCGATTTGGATGAAGATAATTTACTTGAAAAAATAAAGAATGAGTTAAAAGGAAAAGATGCAGGAGAGTACAACAAGTTTAGTAAAAATTTTAGTAAAGAACATCAATTTAGTATAAAAATTTCAGAAGAAGCTGCAGAAGATTGGACGTTGTTACATCTTGCTACAGCATGCAACAATATGTTAATAGTGGAACTTTTACTAAAAAAGAAAGCAAGTGTTAACGCTCGAGTAAAAGATGGTTCTAAAAATGATGGGCTAACTGCTTTGCATATTGCTACTTCTTGTGGACATGAAAGCATGGTAAAACAACTACTAAGTGATGATCGAGTGAATCCTTCATTAAAAAGCAAAAATAAGACTCCAAGAGAGGTGGTAGGCAATACAGAAAATAAGGAAGCAATATTACAAATGTTAGAGGAAGCAGAAGAAAATTTTTATGTAAAGCATAAGAAAAAAACTGATATATCAGCAGATGTTATAAATTCTGTGAAACAATACAATACCATACGTAGTAGTGAACAGGCTCCCATTACGTGTGGAAGTAGTGACAATATAGTAAGTGAGCAATACTTACATGCTGGTGTTAAGAATATTGTAGAAAAATTTGAGTCACCGCAAAGAGGAAGTGTTACATGTAGTGGTAAACAGACTCCTATTGGTGAAAGCGTTAGTAGTGACGACAGCGGTCTAGAGTCTGAGGCTACATTTGATACTTCTTTCTGCTCCGAAATAAATCACGACGGGACAGCTAATGAAGTTGATGACCAAATTTTAGAAAGTCTGCAACCTCAAATTCAGCTGCAAGATAGACAAATTCGGAAGTTAGAAAAGCCAGGTAAAGAATTAAAACATGTTGAGAAAGAACTAGAAAAGTTAAAGAGTGACTTAGCTGGACATGAGACTCGGTTAGAAATACTTGATAAACTCAGTGAAGAGAATCAATCACTAAAACAACAAATACAAGATCTAAAAAGTAAAAATACAACACTTAATAGTGAATTAAGCAAAACCAAAGCAAATAAAGTATTACTAGAAAAAACAGAAAAAGGACAACTGTCTTTCTTAAAAATTGCTTCTGTAAACTTTGCAATCATGTTGACAGTAGGTGTTGCCTTTAGTATAGCCTTCCAATTACCAATTCTATTGATGATTGCAACTTCTGTGATGTCTTCATTGATAGTCGGTGGAGTTACATACGCACTATCACCGCAACCTACTGAATTAAAAGAAGTAAGTATTCAATGCTCAATGCAACATGATGCTTGTAAAACTTAACTTGTGCGCTTCCTGGTAATTTTGATATAGTTATTTCAGTTGAAATTTACAGATTTACAAATGGCAAGCTTAAGTGTAAGAGAAGCGTTATGCACAGCAATCAGAGAAGAAATGCAAAATGACCCTGATGTATTTATCATGGGTGAAGAAGTTGCAGAGTATGGTGGTGCTTATAAAGTAACAAAAGGATTACTGAAAGAGTTCGGAGAAAATAGGGTAGTTGATACACCTATTACCGAACATGGATTTGCTGGTCTTGCTGTTGGAGCAGCGTTTGCTGGGCTCAAACCTATTGTTGAGTTTATGACTTTTAATTTTTCTATGCAAGCTATTGACCAAATTGTGAATTCTGCAACAAAAACAAATTATATGTCAGGTGGACAACTTGGATGCCCTATAGTGTTTCGTGGACCAAATGGTGCTGCAGCAAGAGTTGCAGCACAACATTCTCAGTGCTTTGCATCTTGGTATTCGCATGTTCCAGGGTTGAAAGTAATAGCACCTTACTTTGCCTCCGATTGCAGAGGTCTGCTTAAAGCTGCAATTCGTGACCCTAATCCTGTAATATTTCTAGAAAACGAGATCGCTTATGGACATGAGCATGAAGTTCCTGACTCTGAGCTATCAAATAAAGATTATCTACTTGAGATAGGCAAAGCTGCTGTTATACGGGAAGGAAAGGATGTAACTATCACTGCTTTTTCATTGAAACTAATGGATGCGTTAAATGCAGCAGACTTACTCTCTAGTGAAGGAATAGAAGCTGAAGTTATTGATCTTAGAACCCTAAGGCCACTTGACACTGAAACTGTTATTAATTCTATTAAAAAAACTAATAGATTGGTCAGTGTAGAAGAGGGTTGGCCATTTGCAGGAATAGGTGCAGAGCTCTCGGCTGTGGTTATGGAACAAGGATTTGACTATCTTGATGCTCCAGTTGTACGGGTAACCGGCAAGGATGTCCCCTTACCTTATGCTACAAATTTAGAAAAGAAAGCATTACCACAAATGGAAGATATAGTTGAAGCTGTGCACCAAGTCTGCTTTAGAAATAAATAGCCCTATTAACCCTTTTTTTTCTTTCCCGTTCCACATTCTTCCATAAAAGAGGCATTTGTAGAGTTTATACCACCCATTACTTTTATGACAATAGTTTTAGCGCCAAAAAACACAGCACAAAATACACCAAGTGCAAAAAGAGCAGGCCACGGCATTCTACCAAATATCGCAAGTAAGGCTGCTCCTATTATCACTACGGTCATAAGCGGTCCACCTATTCCCCAAACGTAACCAATAATATTACATATTACTTGAGCAGTTGTATCAGTATCAGTATTAGTATTAGCACTTCCAGCGTGAGAAAAAGAAATAAATAATACTATAAGTAGAATGCAAAAAACCTTTCTAATTGTAGGGTTCATCCCTATACCTTAAGTTTAAATATTATAATTATATCTAAAATAGTATAATTTTCAGTAAAACTAGCATTGTGATTTATACAATATTACATAGCAAACGATGTCTATTGGTTGTCAATCATTGCCAATTACTTGAGAACTTATTTCGACTTTCGAAAAAGAGCAATAACACCCATGAGTAAAATTTCACATTACCACTTTTATGTGTTATGATAAGCTTAAATTTATAAAGAAAATAAAATTGAAAGAATTGAGAGAGAACCGGATAGCAAGAACGAGAAAGTTTTTATCTTCACTGTTTTTTTTGCTACTAATTGCGCTATCAATACGTAGTTTTTTATTTGAGCCATTTCATATTCCTTCTGGTTCAATGAAAAGCACTCTACTTGAGGGAGATTATATTTTTACTAGTAAATATTCATATGGTTATAGTAAACACTCTTTTCCATTTTCTCCAAACATCTTTAGCGGTAGAATCTTTTATACCCCTCCGGAGCGTGGTGATATAATAGTTTTCAAGCCTACAAGAAATGACAGCATTAGATTTGTTAAGCGGGTAATAGGAATACCGGGCGATAAAGTGCAAATGATAGAGGGGGAGTTATATTTAAATGATCAGAAAGTAAAGCGAAGACAAATTGAAAATTTTTTTGATTATGAGTCAAAGCGTAATATAGCAAGATACATCGAAACACTCCCAAGCGGCAAGGAGCATGAAATTCTAATAGATAATCTTTCTAATAAGTTATCATACAATACTCCAGTTTATTATGTGCCTGATGATCAATTTTTTGTTATGGGAGACAATAGAAATAATTCTTTTGATAGCAGGTTTTCTGAAATTGGGTTAATACCAACTGAAAATATAGTTGGGCGCGTAAGCATGGTTGGTTTATCGTTTAAATTAGGCAAAGTTGATTGGTTGCCGTTTGATTTTAGGTTACCTATTGCTCTGAGATTTAACAGGGTACTTCACAAAGTTTTATGAACTCTATCTGTCTGCTGATTCGCATAATTCTAAAGCAGAGTTTTCTAACTCAGAGATAGCATTATTAATGTTGTCTAAGTCATTTTCCTGTAAAGCGTCTTTTGCGTTCTGTAGTAAAATTTTTAACTTTTGCTCAGTGGAAACATTTTCAACTAGATGTATGAGCTTGTTACCGTTAATTTTAGCCTCTGCAAGGGAACGAGCCTTCATGTCTTCATCAAAGTTACTTACTGACTGATTGACCATATCTTGAATATCTTCTTCACTTAAGCCAGAGCTTGAATTTATTTCAACTGTCTGTTCGACTCCAGTAGTTTTTTCTCTTGCAGTGACAGTCAATATTCCATCAATGCTAACTGTAAATCCTATTTCAACTTTTGCAGAACCTGCAGGCAATTGTGGTATACCTTTGAGTTCAAATCGTGCTAGAGATTTATTATCTTTTATCATTTCACGTTCTCCTTGACAAACGTGAATTTTCATTGCTGTTTGCCCGTTAGCGTAAGTTGTAAACTCTTTTATTTCTGAAACTGGTAGTGGTGTATTTCTTGGTATAATTTTTTCAACTATTCCCCCCATAGTTTCTATGCCAAGTGATAAAGGCAGCACATCAAGGAGAATATTCCTATCTTTTGAGTTTGAAGTTAAATAATGAGCCTGCAAAGCTGCCCCATTGGCAACTGCTTTGTCCGGATCCACATCATTCAGCACTTTATTGCCAAAGAGTTTGATTAGTGAATTTTGCACTAATGGCACTCTAGTTGCGCCACCAACTAAAATTACCCCTTTTATATCATCGATTTTAAGATCTATGTTGCTTATAGTACGAGTAACTATATTTATAGTCTTATTAACCAAAGGACTGATTGCTTGCTCGAATTCTTCTTTGGTAATTTTGCACTTAAATAATTCACCATTGATGCTGAATTCAAAAGTGCCAGATGCATTTTCACTTAGGTACTCTTTTATAGCACGTATATTGCAGATACCAGTTTTAGTGTATGAATGTTGTAATTTGTAGGTAGTTGTATAAGATGGTGTCATTCCAGTGCTTGACACTGGAATCCAGTTCTTATTATATAACTTTCTGGTGTGTTCACTTGCAATCAAACTTTCTGGATCCCAGTGTCGGAGCACCGGGATGACACTAGAGCATTTTTTATTTAAACCTACCTGTTCTCTATACTTTTCAAGCACGATTAAACTAAGTAGATGATCAAAATCATCACCACCAAGTTTAGTATCACCACCAACTGCAAGAACTTGAAACACTCCTTGATGTAATTTTAATATTGAAATGTCAAATGTTCCACCACCGAGGTCATAAACTGCATATATGCCACTGTTATTGTTCTTTTCAATGGAGTAAGAAAGTGCTGCAGCGGTTGGCTCATTAACAAGGCGCAAAACCTCTATACCAGCTAATTTCGCTGCATATTTGGTTGCATTACGCGCTGAATCATCAAAATAAGCTGGCACAGTGATCACTGCTTTGTTAACTTTCATCCCTGTGAATTTTTTTACCCTCTTGCATAGAGTTTTTAGTATCTCAGCAGAGATCTCAATAGGAGTGAGATACTTTTCTTCTGAGCATTTTACCCTAATAACTTTTTCACTTTCGTTATCTATTTCACAATTGATACCTTCTTTATGCAAGTCTTTAACACTTTTACCCATTAAGCGTTTTATAGAGCAGATAGCGTTTTCGCCAACATCGTAGCCTACTTTTAGTACATCCTTTTCATATGAAATGACAGAAGGTAATAGTTCACGACCTTGCTCATCTTTAAATATTTCTACATTGCCAGCTTTATTTACCATGGCAATTAAAGAGTTAGTAGTTCCAAGATCTATACCAAAAACTACCTCATTTGAACTTGGTTCAGAAATTTGAACTGGCCGCATTTTCCTTCATCTCCTCAAATGACTTATATAAATATCTCAATCTAAAAACTTGCGTAGCAGCTTCATCAAAATTTTTTGTAGCAAAAGCATTAATTAGGTTTTTAGTACAATCTTTTACCTTTTCATCAATCATCCTACTTGCAAATTGTAAATCATCGCAGTCTAGAAAGTATTCTCTTATTTCCATTGATTCATTTAATATTTCAGGATCAAGATGCTCTTTTTTGCTTTTTACGTCAAAAAGATCCAACAAATGTTCGGCACGCTTTAGCGGTGACTTCAGTACCTGATAAGCTTTGTTGATATTTTCCATATTTTTGGACTCTCTTTCATTTATATCAGTTTTGCTTAGCTCAATATATTTTTTCTCCAGCTCATCAAAGCTGATGTTAAAAGCCGGTTCAATTCCAAATAATGTGAAATGGTTGCTAGACATGAAAACTCTCTCCACAACCACATTTTCCTTTCTCATTAGGATTTTTGAAAATAAAACCTGATGAGAATTTTTCCTCTACATAATCCATTTCAGAGCCAAGGATAAACATGATAGATTTTGGATCGATCAGCACCTTGACTTTTTGATCATCACTGCAGCTTTCTTCAATTACCGACTCCAAAGGACGAACATCATATGCATACTCAATATCATATTTTAAACCAGAGCATCCTTTTTGCTTAATTAGAACTCTTATTCCTATTGCTTCTTCAAGGTTAGCATGCTTCTTTTTGTCCAATAAAAACCTTACCCTCTCTACTGCATTTGCAGTTAGAGTGATAGGTTTTTTAACAGAATTTACTCCTTGAAATTCACTCATATTCCTCAATGTTTTTGTTTATTTTGATAATCATGAATAGCAGCTTTTATAGCATCCTCAGCAAGTACTGAACAGTGTATCTTTACTGGCGGCAAAGACAATTCTTCCACTATTTGAGTATTCTTTATCTTTGTTACATTCTCAATAGTTTTTCCTTTGATCATTTCTGTAAGCAAAGAACTTGAAGCTATAGCAGAACCACAACCAAAAGTTTTAAATTTTGCGTCTTCAATAACACCTTTATCGTTGACCTTTATTTGCAGTTTCATTACATCTCCGCATGATGGTGCACCAACTAAACCAGTACCAACATTTGGATCATTTTTATCCAGAGAACCAACATTCCTTGGATTTTCGTAATGATCTAAAATTTTCTCATTATAACTCATAGAACTACCCGTAAACCATTACTTACATTATAACATATTTAGGTTAAAAACTAAAGTAAAATACACTAGCAAGCGGTACATTTTACTCACAAAATATATAGGTTACGAGTGTATTTACTTTACAAATACATATAGTGCATGTCATTCTTTATATGGTAATTTTAGAAGGAGTATTTCTTGAGTTTATTCAGTAATCTTTATCAAGGACTATTAAAAACCTCCTCCCGTTTTAGTGATGGAGTAAAAAATATTTTTTCTGGCAAAAAAAAATTAGATCAGTCGCTTTTAGATGATCTGGAAGAGCTGCTGATTAGCATGGATATAGGTCATAAAACTTCTAGATTGCTTATTGATAAGCTCGCAAGTATCAAATTTGAATCAGAAGTTGAGCATAGCGTTATCACACAGCAGTTAATGAGCGAAATAGAATCGATATTAAACCCTGTAGTGCAGCCGCTCATTTTGAATAAAAAACCACACATAATAATGGTGTGCGGAGTGAATGGTAATGGAAAAACTACAACTATAGGTAAACTTGCCTATAAATATAAGGAAAAAGGGAAATCCGTTATGCTTGTTGCGTGCGACACATTCAGAGCTGCTGCGAGTGAGCAATTAAATATTTGGGCAGAACGTTCTGATTGCTCTATTGTTACTGGAGAGCACGGTAGCGATTCTGCAAGTGTGGCATATAGAGCTGTAAGTCAAGCGATAAAAGATAGCGTTGATGTTGTTTTAATTGATACAGCAGGAAGGCTACAAAACAATGTAAATCTCATGCAAGAGCTGTCAAAAATACATAGAACGATAAAGAAATTGGATGATACTGCTCCTCATGATGTTATTTTAGTTCTTGATGGAACTACTGGCCAAAATGCTTATAGCCAATTAGAGGCCTTTAGTAAAATGGTTGGTGTTACCGGGTTAATTGTAACAAAGCTAGATGGTACTGCCAAAGGTGGAGTAGTGATTGGGCTTGCAGAAGCTTATAAGGTGAAATTACACGCTATAGGAATTGGTGAAAGTATAGAAGACCTGAGGGAATTTACTGGCAAAGAGTTTGCTGAAGCGCTGTTTAAATGTGATTGAAGATTTCCTTTAACTTTTTCATATGACCAAGCTTCAATTTTTAGATGGTGTCATTCCAGTACTTCCTATCCGAGTAGCCTTTTCTTGCCATCCCAGTCTGGGATCCAGATTGCAAGTGGGTTGGGTGAGCCGTTAACGTATAAAAATTACTTCCGCATATTTTCAATCTCATTATAATTACAAATAGAGATATTTTAAGAGCTCAAAATCTATCTTTAGTCTGCAGACTTTTTAATCAAACTTATTAAAAAATGTATTCTTCAGTGTATATCTGTCTTATGTGCACTGCATTTTTTTTCTAACTCTTTTTTATACAGGAGGATTTTATGTCCAGAATTCCAGATACTTGACCTTTACTTTAGCTAAAAACCAACTGGTACCTATGGTTTTAGAAAGTGTAGGAAATAGAAACGTTTCTGTTTTTTGAGTAATTAAAAACCACTTCAGCTTGTCACTCATGCCTAAAAAGTAATTATATTAATGTAATATTGATACTTGTATACTAACATAAATATATTTTAAAAATTTAAGGAGTATATTATGACAATGTCTACCACAAATTAGTGAGAAATTAGCAGCTAGCGCAAAAAGATACTGTCCTTCACGTCAACAAGTTATTTAACTAAATTACAATCAAACGGTTGATTATTTTTTAGAATACCAAAAAACACATGCATTAGCTTTCTCATTAATGCAACAACTATAACCATTGGAAGTTTTCCTTTATTTTTCAAACGTTGGCAAAACTTTTGAAAGTAAGAATTATAATTCTTTACTACTATAGCTGGCATATAAAGAGCTTTACGAATACGCTCTGATCCTATTTTACATATTCGACTTTTTTTATTTACGGATGAACCTGATTGGTAATGCTCAGGATTTAGACCAGCAAAAGCTGTAAATTGCCTAGCATTATCAAAATTATCAACAAGTGGCATTTCTGCAATCACAGCAATAGCAGTAAGATACCCTATACCTTTTATGGTCTTGATGTTTTCTACCATATTTTTTAGGTGTGAGTAATTATTAACATGCTCATTAATTTCTTCCTCTATAGCAGAAATTTCTGTTTCTATTGTAGCAATTACCTTAAGTACAGCTTGCTTACAACGAGAATCCATATTTTTATTTTCCAAGCGATTCATTTGTTGTAACTTGTCGTCTTTAAGTGCTTGCAAACAACGATATAGATCTCTTAAACGCCTAACTTCAGGAGGAGTAGGTTTCCAAAGATTAGGTTTATTGGCAATACAAAACCTAGCAATCTTGGCAGCATCTAATTTGTCTGTTTTGTTTCGAAGTAGCTCACTTTTGCCAAAAGCTTTGATTTGAGCTGGGTTTATCAAACTTACATTATGTCCCAGGTCATACATAAAATTCACTATATCTTCACTATAACAACTTGTTGCTTCCAGACATAGATGAAAAAAATCTACTCCATGTCTATTGCACCAAGCTACAAGTTTTGCAAAACCTTCTTGATTATTATGAAAAACTTTATGTCGCTCTTTACTGCCTATCAATAAACAAACATCAAATTTTTTTTTAGCAATATCTACACCTAAAATAACATTTGTTTGCATAAACCAGCCTCCAAAACTATAAATAAAGTTGAGAGTTAGACTAACCTTGTGATACGGGATATAATTCCAAAGATACTGTTCAGTCTTTTAACTCTATATGGGAAGGGAGCAAAATCTTTTCGTCAGCCTTTTTGGCATAAGTTTCTTTTCGGCTTCACCTTCCCTGCAAGACATTTTAGCTACAATGCCTTACTCCTTGAAGATACAAGTCTCTTTGATGAGAGCGAAAAATTATTGCTTATAGCAGAGGAAATACACAATCAAGATTTAATGTATCTTTAATAACAAAAAAGAGGATATTCTATATCTTCTTTTTTTTATGCGATAATTAGCTACTTGTTTTCGTATTCGTTCAGGCAAGGTAGTTATGAGTAAAAACAGCAAATGGTCAGTGCGTGAAACTGGAATCCAGCTAAACACTTTACAATGTTTTTGATGACGAAAAGACTGGATGCCAGTGTCTGGGCACTGGCATGACAGGAGTGTGAGATAAGGCTACATACATACTCCAACAGGTATGATGGTGTCATTCCAGTGCTTGACACTGGAATCCAGAAAAAAAGAAGCCTATGTCACCTACTCAGATGACATTATGGAAGCTGGGATGACATCCTTCCCACAAGCAAAATGTTCATGCAGATAATATTTAATTGTGATTGAAGACCTCTTTTAACTCTTTTATATGACCAAGCTTAATTATCTCAATATCATGAGAAGAATAATTGCCATTTTTAGGCATAATCGCTTTTTTAAATCCTAACTTTTGTGCTTCCCTTAGTCTGAGATCAGCATGCGAAACATTTCTAATTTCTCCTGAAAGTGCAACTTCACCGCAGATTATTGAAGAAGTTGGTAGCGGTAAATTTACTAAACTTGAAATAAGGGAAGCAGCAACAGCAAGATCAGCTGATGGTTCCTGTATTTTGAGTCCTCCCGCAATGTTTAGGTATACTTCTTTATCATGCAAAAACATTTTACAACGAGCACTTAGAACCGCGATTATCATAGCTAATCTATTAATATCCCAACCAACTACTGCTCTTCTTGGAGTTGCCATATTAGTCCTTGCTATTAATGCTTGCACTTCCATTAAGATTGGTCTTGAGCCTTCAACTCCTGCAAATACGGCGCTGCCAACTACTTCTCTATCATGTACGGTCAAGAATAATGATGATGGATTATCAACAGGCATGAGTCCTGCTTTAGACATCTCAAAAACACCAATTTCATTTGCAGGGCCAAATCTATTTTTAATAGTACGTAAAATGCGATATTGATTACTATTTTCACCCTCAAAATATAGTACTGTATCTACCATATGCTCCAGGGTTTTAGGTCCCGCTATTTGTCCATCTTTCGTTATATGGCCAACTATTAAGAGAGAAACACCATATTGCTTTGCAAGAACAGTCAATTCATGAGCGCAGGTACGGACTTGAGTTACAGTTCCTGGTGCTGATGTGACTTTGCTATCATACATAGTTTGTATAGAATCAATTATCAAGAACTTAATACTTTTATTTTTCCTTATTGTTGCTACTACATCAGTTAAAGATACTGTAGATAAAAGCTTAATTTTAGGTTCATTTATCTTAAGACGCTTTGCTCTGAGGCTCACTTGCTCTAAAGATTCCTCGCCAGATACATAAAGACATTCAAAAGAGGAAAGTTGTACAACATTAGCTGCAATCCTAAGCAAAAGAGTAGATTTTCCAATTCCAGGTTCACCACCAATTAAAATGCTAGCACCTTGAACGATACCTCCACCAAAAACTCTATCTAACTCTTCTATTCCTGTTAAAAAACGATCGGGGGTAATAATTTCACTATCTGATAACGCTTTTATTGAAATTGGTGCAGATGTACTTCTCGTTTCTGTTTTTAGTACTATTTCTTCGACAACCGTATCCCAACTGTCACATGCAATACACCTTCCTACCCACCTTCCAGTGCTATGACCGCAGAATTGACATACGTATGCAGTTTTCATAAAAGCCAAAATTATAATTGTAATAAAAATTAGCTAAATAAGTGAAATAAATTTAAATAGAGAAAATTACCAATCACACTTTTTATCTTGTGGTTTTATTTGCAATATTGCTACTAAGCTGACTAATAAGCAAAAAATTACATAAAGCCCAGCAGCAAAGTCTATTTTAGGAAACATTATAGTAAACCAAGTGCATATCATAGGAGTAAATCCACCATGCAGGGCATAAGAAATGTTACGTGATAAACTCACACCACTAAATCTAACATTAGTAGGAAAAAGCTCAGCAGTAACTATCCCTATAGGATTAATACCCCTCTCGATTATAGAAAGAGCCATCACACTCAACATAATTATTAGGTAGCTTTTATAGTAATATGCAATAGATAACATAGGACAACATATTACCATTGTTATCACTATAAATAAGATTGCAGTGCGTTCTCTTCCTGTTTTATCAGCTAAAATTCCAAGCACTATTGAAGATATCGGCATTAATATACTGGTTATAATGAGTACAACTTCGTTGACATACGTTGTTACATAAGTTTCAACAGACACTATTTCTTTTGCAATTGTTCTAAGAAATATGGTAAATCCAACAGCAACATTAACAGGTACAGATATTAAAATGGCAAGTATCAGGGCTCTTTTATAGCGTTTTGTAAGCTCTATTATTGGTACATTAGGTAAATTTCTTTGTTCTCGATTTTTTTCATACGCTGGAGTTTCTCCTAGTGTATATATACTACATGCGCTTATTAATCCTAAAATGGCTGAAAAAATAAACGGCAGCCTCCAACCCCAAGCGTTAAAATCAGTGGTTTTTTTACAGATGATCACTGCAACGACAGAGAGCAATATGCCAATGGAGCGACCAAAACTTATTATTCCAAAAAACATTCCTAGTTTTTTCTTATTAGGTAAATGCTCTATGAGATAAACAGAGCTACCTCCTTGCTCAGCGCCAAGTGCAACCCCTTGTATCAGATGGATTGTAAGAAGCAACATAGTAGAGGTTATTCCTATTTTACTATAACTTGGAATAAACGCAACGAGACTAGAAGGAATCGATATTAGCAAGATAGCAATCGTTAACGCCATTCTCCTTCCATACCTATCACCAATGTGACCAAATACGAATGCACCAAGTGGTCTTACCATAGCGCCCAGTCCTGCAATTCCAAACAATTGCAATATGCTGTAGTAGATATCTTTTGCATAACAAAATTCTCTACTAATTATATTAACCAGATCAATAAAGAGCATATGGTCATACCATATTGCGATTCTACAGAGTATTGTTGCAATCAATACTCTTGTTTGTTGATTGTACACTTAGTTTAATTTGTAAATGTCTACTTATTTTTATTTTGGCTGCTTTTTAGAACTTTGCAACTCAAGCGTATGGCTTACATGTAAATATTATTAAAATTGGAACTTGCATAACCAGCCAGTCTAGGATCAAATAAGAAAATCTGGTCATGCGCTGGAATGACATGGTGGAATGTCCTTCTTGTCATTCCAGTACTCCTTTTCTTGTCATCCCAGTGCTCCGACACTGGGATCCAGCCTTTCTTGTCAGCAAAAACTTAGAGTAACTTTTGTGCTCAAAAAAAACTCCTGGATTCCAGAATCATGCGTCAATGTTAAACAAAGTAGCATAGAATTCAAGAGGACAATTCCTAGAGAATTACTAGACCCAAAAAAAGGTAAGTCATGCTAATGTGATTTGAAAAGGACAAGCTAAATTTTTTTAATCTACAAAATGGAAAAATATAATTGATTAAAGATAACGATTGAAAGGTTGGAAAAATAAGTTAAAGAAAAGATTAATCGATATTATGCTGTATATAGTTGAATTCATAAGCAAGAATAGCCTTTTTACATTCTATAAAAGCAACGGGAAGTTGAAAAATCTGTGCCAGAAAATTAAAAGGTACCACTGTTGCAAAAGGAGCTGTTACAAAGGGCCATTCCAAAAAATGTTGAGATCGATGTAGAAGAGCAAATTAATATTGCAGAAATTGACACTCAACTATGTAAGTCTATCAATGAAAATAGCAAGAATCTTAGTATACTCAACCTATATGTGAAAAACTAGCAAAAAAAGCCCAAAATGCTTCCAATTATTTCTTTTTAGCTGAAATAAAGCTATGTGATGCTTCAGAAGAAAAATTCATCTCACTCCAAAAATCATGAGATTTCAAGCATTCCCAACAAAAAATACAAAAGGAAGGTAAACGATGGCCCCACTGCCATTAAGTTAAGGGAAAGAGAAGTTAAGATTGGACAAAAAATTTGAAGTGATTGATAATTATGGTAAATACTAGGGTGAATTTTTAAGAAAAGGGAGTCTGAAAAGTGCAAGTTATTTAAAAAAGTAATAATTGCAGGTTATTTTGCAAAGAATGTACTAATGCAATGATACTGAAAAGATATCTTGAATTTAAAACACATGTTTTCTAGCTCTTTTCTGGTAGTTGAGTGAACGAATATCAGATATCTTATGACGATCAACTCTTCTCCCTTTTCTCACCACTAAAGTGTTCATCAAAAATAACTGTGATAGTCGATCCATAATGCAGTCTATGTCTGACTCTGTAGAAAAAATATCAAAGGCTAAGTTTTTAATCGCATTAAATGAGACAGATTTATTGATGCTTTTTTTTAGTTTACTATTCTGTGCGCTCAATGTCTCTTCATCATCTTCTATCATGATACTTTCTAGATTACTGATGAAGATAGTTGACCAAAAATCCTGCTTGATAGTTTCAATACTTTTTCCTGTGAAATTCTCTAAATTTAATCTTCCCTTCAGCCTAGAAAAAAATGTTTCTACTCCCCAGCGCAAGTAATATAATCTCTCAAACTCTTCAACTGTAAAACGTTTCTCATCTAACAGAGATGTTACTAACACTTCAACTTCGCCAGAAGAAAGTATTATTTTGACTAACCTGAATTTCATCTCATCAGGTAATCCTAGCTTTCGTAGCTGTCTTGCTACTTTAATAGGTGCGGTAGACACTACCACCGTACTAGATGGGCTTTCCGGCTTAAACATAGCGTTTATTTCATTGAAAGACGAACTTGAACAGCGAATTATATAATTGATTTTCCTTCCTGTAAGCTCAGCAAGAAATCGATAAGATACGTATCCTCTATCACAGATTAACAAATCGTCTGATTTTATGGATTCAAGCATACCGATTGCTAAATCAACCTCATAGCTGTCACCTCTACTTAGCACAGATTTTATTGCAATATTATTTAGCACATCGTAGCAAACTTCAAAGGTTGCACTTGTATAGTCTTCAAATCTCTGGATTCCATTCCATACTGCTCTTGAGCCAAACTCACCTATTATTTTGTCGCTCTTTGGCAGAATCTATAATCACTGCCATTAAGTTAAGGAAAAGTGATGAACTGTATTATAAAATCAGGTAAGATCCACAAATTAAAAGAAGTAATGACATGAGTAAAAAAAAGAATAATCATGTTTATAAAAAATAAATTGATGAGTTTAAACTTTATAAACGCACACAGAGCATCCTCAAAAGACTTCTCACGAAAAAGAAAGCTGCCCTTCGTTAATGTATTTCTCCTGATTTTTAGAAAGAGTGTAAAGTCATTACAAGTGATGCTTAATGAGTTTGTTCTGCATACAAGAAAAGATTATACAATTACGGCAAGTGCATTTACTCAAGCAAGAAAGAAGCTAAAGCATACTGCGTTTTCAGAGTTAAATGATGATATAGTTTCCCTATACTACCAAGATCAGGAATTTAAAACCCACCATGGCTTCAGAGTACTTGCATTTGATGCTTCAATACTGATTCTGCCAAAGAGCGACAAAATAATAGGTGAGTTTGGCTCAAGAGCAGTATGGAATGGAATCCAGAGATTTGAAGACTATACAAGTGCAACCTTTGAAGTTTGCTACGATGTGCTAAATAATATTGCAATAAAATCTGTGCTAAGTAGAGGTGACAGCTATGAGGTTGATTTAGCAATCGGTATGCTTGAATCCATAAAATCAGACGATTTGTTAATCTGTGATAGAGGATACGTATCTTATCGATTTCTTGCTGAGCTTACAGGAAGGAAAATCAATTATATAATTCGCTGTTCAAGTTCGTCTTTCAATGAAATAAACGCTATGTTTAAGCCGGAAAGCCCATCTAGTACGGTGGTAGTGTCTACCGCACCTATTAAAGTAGCAAGACAGCTACGAAAGCTAGGATTACCTGATGAGATGAAATTCAGGTTAGTCAAAATAATACTTTCTTCTGGCGAAGTTGAAGTGTTAGTAACATCTCTGTTAGATGAGAAACGTTTTACAGTTGAAGAGTTTGAGAGATTATATTACTTGCGCTGGGGAGTAGAAACATTTTTTTCTAGGCTGAAGGGAAGATTAAATTTAGAGAATTTCACAGGAAAAAGTATTGAAACTATCAAGCAGGATTTTTGGTCAACTATCTTCATCAGTAATCTAGAAAGTATCATGATAGAAGATGATGAAGAGACATTGAGCGCACAGAATAGTAAACTAAAAAAAAGCATCAATAAATCTGTCTCATTTAATGCGATTAAAAACTTAGCCTTTGATATTTTTTCTACAGAGTCAGACATAGACTGCATTATGGATCGACTATCACAGTTATTTTTGATGAACACTTTAGTGGTGAGAAAAGGGAGAAGAGTTGATCGTCATAAGATATCTGATATTCGTTCACTCAACTACCAGAAAAGAGCTAGAAAACATGTGTTTTAAATTCAAGATATCTTTTCAGTATCATTGCATTAGTACATTCTTTGCAAAATAACCTGCAATTATTACTTTTTTAAATAACTTGCACTTTTCAGACTCCCTTTTCTTAAAAATTCACCCTAGTATTTACCATAATTATCAATCACTTCAAATTTTTTGTCCAATCTTAACTTCTCTTTCCCTTAACTTAATGGCAGTGGGGTCAGCACCACCAAATCCGCTAGTATGGACGAAAGGACCCACTTTCTATGAGCTATTAATATCTTTACTAATATAGAACATTAAAGCTAAAGCATCAGATTCGTTGTCGTCTCGAGGTGAACCCCCTTTTTTCTTTACAGCTTCAAAATCCTACCCTAATTTACTATTTGAGTTGTTTCCATTTTGGAAATAACTGTTTATTTAAGTTTAGAAAAGATTACATGAGCTTTTGATAAAAACAGCCCATTATTTAGATCACCGATAACGCTATAATAACCCTCTAAAATGTTTTAAAGATACTAATGTTAGCAAACTCTATAAACTTAAGAATAACTGTAGAAACTACTGTTTTTTTGAGTCAGATAGAGCAGGAAACATTACTTATAATTTAATAATTCTCCAAAATCAATTATATGTGAAAAGTAACCACTATCTATAACATCATCACTTACATCATTGACGTGGATAAGGACTGGACGACATGAAAAGCCTTTTGGACGATTTAGTGTATCTATTTTCTTTTGTACCTCCTGTATTATCGAATGACCAATTTTACTTTTTGAAAATTTGATTTCGCAAATGTAGAGAGTGTTAAACTTCGTTTGAATCATATAATCAATTTGACAACCTGCATTATTACGCGTTCTCTTCTGAAAAAATGGATTCTCGCTTATTATTCCATCAATCCCTAAGATATTATGTATGCTCTTTCTATTGTTCAGCACCAAATTTTCAAATTGAAGCCCAATAATTGTATACCACTCTGGTAAGAACCCTATAGAATAGGTGTCACGACTAATTTTCCCTAGATCTTTTTCGATATATTTTAGATAAAACCTTAAATAATTATCTTGAAGTCTGTATCTCCTGAGTCGTGAATCAGTACCAGTTTTTATACTCCAAGTATGATCTTTTGCAATAAAACCAGCAAGCTCAAGCTCATGTAGATACTCAGAAATGCGTCCATGTCTTACGATATTTAAAGTAGCACAAATTTCTTCTTGTTCTTTAGCTCCAGTAGAAAGAGCTCTGACTATTTGCTTATAAAAAGCCGTTTTTCGCATGAATAAATCTGAGAATATTTGATTAAATTCTTCAACTAAAAACCCACCTTTTGTAAAACAAAGCCTTTTAATATTTTCTTCAGCGCTATGCTTAAAATTTACCTCTTCTAAATACTTTGGAATTCCGCCAGTTACTGCAAGCACCTTGAACTTTTCATATGCTGAAATGTTTTTTGGCCAAAATTGATTGCAATCAGAAAGCGATAATTCTCCGAGTGTTAAAGTTAACGATATTCTTCCTACGAAACCAGTGCTGCTAAGTATATTTTTCTCGATCCAGGATGAAGCTGATCCACAAACAACGAAAATTAGCTTGTTATTATTTTTTAGCTGCGTATCCCAAAAATTTTTTATTTTGCCTAAAAAGGTTGGATCTTTTGAGCCCATCCAAGAAATTTCATCAAACAGCAATAACGTTTTTCCTGATAGTAGACGTTCACCAACTGCCCATAGTAAATCGCTCCAGTCATCATACCTAGCAAAAGATGTATTAAATTGTCTAGCAACTTGTCTAGAAAATTCATTAAGCTGATAGGATGTTGTAGTATGCTTTTCTGGTGGCAGACCTATAAATGAATAATATTGCTCGAAATACTTACCAAACTCTTGAATTAAACGACTTTTTCCTATGCGACGCCTTCCTTTGACTACTACAAAAGATGCAGTATTTTTTTCTGTAAGCTCCAGTAGTTGTTTTAACTCAGTTTGCCTACCAATAAATGATGGAGACATAAAATACGAAATATAAATCTTTGTCTCCATTATACGCGATAAAATTGGAGACGTAAATAAATAAATTTAGATCTTTGTCTCCATTTTAAGCGGTACATAAACTTTAGATGTAGAAAAAATGATTCATTTCTGTAATTTTAGATACCTATGCCTAAAGAACAAACAAATCATGATCAGTTATCCTCTTTTTCCGGAATACTCAATAAATTGGCTAAAATTTTGAACGGAATACACTGTAATTTCAAGGGTATTTATACTATAAACAGAATAGAAATTTAACGACTAAAGGAAGAAAGGCTAAAATCTACGTTTTAAAGCTAGCTACAATTTTTAAGTATATACCCCACTGATTAAAGATCGCTTATAAAACAACCCTAAACTCAACTAAAAGGTATTTTAAGTAATCTTATTATCACAAAAGAAACTTACATGTAAGTTTAACGCGGTTTTCATGCCTTGTAAAGAAAATTTTTTAAAAAGAATTTAACGTTTTCTATCTCCAATTTTCACCTCCTTTTTTTAGAAAGCTATCTACAAAATTAAAAAATAAATAGAAGTGAAAAATATAAAATATAAATAGGGTATTATTATATACCTTATTTTTATTATTTATAATAATAGGTTTTTTCTCTAAACTAAGAAACACTCAAAATCAGCCAAGGAGCAGCCTTTTATGATATTATAGTAGTTTGCTTGACTTGTAACCTTGAATTATGTTAAACTCCCCTACAGTAGACTACTTCTCAGCTTAATGAGATTTCATTTTATAATCTAAACTGACCTAAACTGCCTAAAATCATCGTAATCTCAAACCTGACTCCTTAAAATTTCGGACGAATTTGCGTGTATATAAATTTGTTGGACAAAAAACCTATCTACAGTTCTTTCAGAAATACTGAACAGTTTTTAAAATTTTGGTGAATATATAGTAAGGGAACACATGTACTTTCATAAACATATATTTGCTGTTAGAAAAAAAATTTCCCTACTCTTCCGGAAAAACCTATGAGAAATCCGGTATTACTATAGTAAAAGGTACAGAGACATCTCTCTACCCATTTATGACTGTATTTTAAATTACCAGCCTTTAAGAACATCATCATGAGCTATGTAGCAGAGACATTTTGTCAATAAACATAGCTTATTTTAACAGGAGAAAACAATATGCATGACAAGCAAGCTTTATTTGAAAGAGCAGCAGAAGTAAAAGCAGAACTACTCTCAAGAATAGAATCATCTTTATCCTACTTATTACCAAATGGTACTTTCCACGGCGGTAAGTTCTATGTTGGTAATATTAGGGGAGATAGGGGAAAAAGCTTGGTAGTAGAAGCAAGAGGAGAAAAAGCCGGATTATGGGTTGATTTTGCCACGAGCGACGGTGGTGATATATTTGATCTCTGGCGGGATGTTACTGGCAAAATTAAGTTTCTTGATACTATAGAAGATATAGAACAATGGCTTGGCCGTTCAACATTTCAACCAAATCAATTGGAATACTTAAATAAATCAGAAATACATTGGGATTACCACGATGAAAACAATCAAGTAATAGCAAAAATTCATAGATATGATAGCACTTCAGGAAAAAAACGATATAGCTGTTTTGATGTAAAAAACTCAAGTAGTACTGCACCGGACCCAAGACCTTTATATAATATTCCAGGTATAATTAAATCTGACAAAATTGTTTTCGTTGAAGGTGAAAAATGTGCTGAAAGTTTAATAAATAAAGGCATAACGGCAACAACGACGATGTTTGGGGAAAATTCACCTATTGAGAAAACAGATTGGACTTTGCTAAAAGGTAAACATATTATCATTTGGCCAGATAATGATGAAGCAGGTAATAAATATGCCAAAAACGCTGAAAAGAAACTTTTAGAACTTGGTGTTGCATCACTTGTCACACTTAAGATTCCTCAAGATAAACCAAAAGCTTGGGATGCTGCTGATTGTATTCAAGAAGAGGTAGATGTTGAAAAGTTTTTAGCTACAACTATTCGCATACCATGTAGAAAAAACGTTACCTTCTTTCTTGCAGATCAATACTTAAACGAAAAATCTTCTGGACCAGGTGATATTATTGAGCCAAGAGTTTTAACTCCAGGTGGTCTTTTAGTATTTGGCGGAGCTCCGAAGGTTGGTAAAAGCGATTTTCTCATCTCATGGCTTACATATATGGCTGCAGGAAAATCATTTCTTAGCATGTCACCTACTAAGCCTTTACGAATTCTTTATCTTCAAACAGAGGTTGGTTATTTCTACATGTGTGAGCGCATGAAACAACTTAAGCTTGATCCAGAGGTTCGTAAATTAATTTCCTGTAATTTAGCTATTACACCACAAACAAGGCTGCTTTTAAATGAAGACGGCATTAAAGACATTGTCACTGAAGCAGAAAAGATCTTTGATCCAAATACAGTTGATGTCATTGCCATTGATCCATTACGTAACATTTTTGATGCTGATGAACATGGTAGTGAAAATGATAATAATGCCATGATTTTCTTTCTCCAGGAGAGAGTTGAAAAACTGCGTTCTCTAATCAATCCAGATGCTGGAGTAATTTTAGTGCATCATACAAAAAAAATGCCAAAGAAGTTATTGGAAGAAGATCCATTTCAAAGCTTTAGTGGCGCAAGTAGTCTGAGGGGATTTTATACTACTGGAATGGTCATGTATAATGCACCCATTTGTCTAGACCATTTTTTTCAAAGTGATCCGATTTTTAAAATGAATATGTTGATAAATACGTCGACACACATTTAAAGTATTTATCAATATATTCATTTACTGTTTATGATAATAAAGATCAGCAGGAACTTTATAATGTAGAGTCTGATGTCGCCTTTTATAGTTATACCAACCAACAAAATCGTTTATTATAAGATTCAAATCTCTGATACTATTTGGTCTATAATAATATATAGCTTCTTGCTTTAAAGTTCTCCATAAACGCTCAACAAATATATTGTCGAAGCAACGTCCTTTATGATCCATACTAATTTTAATATTAGCACGCTCTAATTCCATAATAAAGTTGTAGCTAGTAAACTGCACTCCTTGATCACTATTAAAAATCTCAGGTTTACCTTGTTTTAGAGCTTCTTTGAGAGTATAAAGGCAAAATCCAGCATCGAGATATGGTGATAATGAATGAGCAATAATATAGCGACTATACAAGTCCATTATTGCCACAAAATAGACAAACTTACCTTCTACCATAATATATAGTAGCCCATACCTGATTAACTCTACAAATAATCAAATCTTTGAGTAAATAAGGATATATTTTATGCTTTTTTTCTTTAATACTTGTATTACATCTTTTTCTACAATACAGCCCACTAATCTTCATTTTTTTCATAATTCTTAAGATTTTTTTGTGATTGACTACTACTCCACTCGCTATGATTTCAGCAGTAATTTTACGATATCCATAACGGCAATCAGAAGCCAAATATACTTCTTGAATCAAATTTCACTTTCGTTATTAATTATATGCCTATAATATAGGCTAGATCTGCAAATCCCCAGTAAATCAGCCTGTTTCCTAATTGATAGATCAGAATCTTTTTCTATAAACCTTACTCTATCTTTTTTGCTTATTTCAGTAATTTTTTTTTCAAATAACTATTTTCCACTGTCAATTCTCCTATTACTTTATGTAAACTTTCTATTTCTTGCGCTAAGATTCTTTGTTTTCTCGCACTTTCACTTTCTTCAACAAATAGGTCTTTTAACCTTGCCAATACTCTATCACGCCAATCATATAGATTTGTTGATGGTATTTTATATTCACTACATATCTCAGATGTGCTTTTTTGATTTTTTATTGCTTCCAAAGCTATCTTTGCTTTTAACTCTGGTTCATATTTTTTTGTTGCCATACTTTTACCCCTTTACCTTCCTACTCGGATCAACCATTTTTTTTTGGTCTAGTTTATGGGGTGCATTATACTCCTTGGGAAAAATATAAAGAACTGGAAAAAACAATTCCTTGTCTAAGTGAAATACAAAAAAATTATATCTCATCAAAAGAAACATTTGTCATGCAAAATTACAAACATAACCAAGAGTTAAAGTCACTTCAAAAATATAAAACCTCTTAACAGGTATTTCAAGTTCAGACTTGATCTGACAAATTAGTTGCAATAACCTCTATGAATCACACAAATAAATCTATGTAGAAATCGTCATCGCCAACATCTAAATGAAATTGTCTACCAACAAACGCAAAGCCTTCTCCTAGCTCAAGTAAAAACTTCTCTACATGGCCTACAAGTCCTTTTTCTACTTTTCTTTCATGAGCACCCTTTCCTATACTTAAAAAGTCAAAAATATATGGATCTTTTAATGTATAGTGTGCTAGATCTGATTGAGGTGAAGGTAACTTCTCTTTAAAATTAGTGATAGCCTTTCCCTGACGCTTATGCAGCCCAAGTTCAATCTGCATTACCATGATGTTTCTTGACCAGCCATGTTCAATTGCTTCTTTTATATAAAACAACCTTGTTTCTCGACTCTCTATCTTTTCTAAAAGAGTAACATTATGGTACCAAGTTAATTGTGCAAGAGGCTCCTGCACAAATTCAATATCAGAATACTCCTCAGCAAACTTACGCATATACTTCAAATTTCTAGGACTAAAACCTTTCATTTCTGGAAATGCGCTTCTTAAATCCTTACTTAGCTGATCTATAGACCTGCTGCGGATCAAGCGATAAAAAGAAGGAAAGGAGAGTGACTAAAATGAAGGTTAACTAAAAGGCGTGCTTAAGATTTACAATACCAGCAATAATATTGAACCTCAGGTTATATTTTTTCTGAAAATTGCGATAAACATTCGACATAATCTTAAATATCTTTATCTCTCGGATCTTGTTTTCTACTCTCATTCTAAATGATGCTAATCTTCTATTATGCTCTTTCTGCTCTGGAGTTAATGGCTTTTTACGATACTTTTTATATGGAATTATAACATTGCTTTGCAATTTTTGCCAACCTTGATATCCAGAATCGGTATGTTTTATGCTATCAAGTGGTAAATATTTTTCTTGTTTCCTTATGCGAAAATCACTAATTCTACCACGGTATGACTTTGACACTGATAAAATTCTTCCTCCTTCTTCGATAATAATCTCAGTTTTCATAGTGTTGGTTCTTTTTTTTCCTGAATATGATTTCTTCCGTTTTTTACTATCTTCTAGTCTCTGTATTTGCTGTTCTGTAACATCAGCCAAAATCTTCAGTATTTTTTCTGGCGTCATACTTCTATCTTTTGTTATAGTCACTTTTTTGGCGAGTAATGGCTCTATTCTCTTAAGTAACCTACATACATTTGCATTGTGTACATTGAATAGGCATCCTAAAAATCTATGCGTTATGTAAGTGCGATAGTACAAAATTACGCAAAACAACTTATCTTCCAGAGTTGGTAGTTTTGATCTTCTACCATGACACTTTTTCTGTTTTTCAAGTTTTTCCCATCCAGACCTCACTTTTTCCACTACTTTTTTGAACTCCTCTATAGTTAAACCTGTTATATTACGAAAGTTTCTTGGGTGTTTTTTCATATTATAGTAACTAAAGCTCATTTTTTTCCTTACTTGATCTGCTTATTCTTCTTCTACCTCTCTCACATCATTTTTTCAATCACCTTTTGCAGCAGGTCTTTTGATGCAATTTGTAACCCCTATATCACCCCAAATTATAGCTTTTATGAATCATCAATTACTCAATTTTCTCTTCCTTTTCTGTTTCAATTATTTGCCATTTCATTGAAAAATTTGTTGAGGTAATTTGATAAGCAAGTTATTTTATTCATCATTAGTTCTCTCACTAAAATATATCCGAGAGAATTTTATATCTTCTTATCCTATCTTCTTCATACCTTTATTTCCTTAACTTGACCCTTATGCTTTTTTGAACGTTCCCTTTTTAGATTTAGAAAAATATTAGAGCATTAAACTGTATTAAACAAGATTCTGATAGTTAGTTTTGACTACGTCGATTCTTCTGTAAGATTAAGTCTTGTCTTTTACAACTGTGGGGGTATAATTTTGACAGGATACAAAGCTTAATGGAGAAAGTTACGAATATCAGTGAAAAACATGGCAATTTTATTCTCATTTGCAGCTGCTATCACGTCTTGATCTTTCAATGAGCCACCTGGCTGAATTATAGCTGTAATTCCATGCTTTGCACTCTCTACTATACTATCTGGAAATGGAAAAAATGCATCTGAAGCAAGCGCTGCGCCTTTACATTTTTCACCTGCTTTTTTTACTGCAATATTCACACTATCTATTCTGCTTGTTTGTCCTGCACCGATGCCAATAGCACAACCGTCTTTTGCTATCACTATTGCATTGGATTTTACATGTTTACATATTTTCCAAGCAAAAATAAGATCTTCCTTCTCTTTTTTTGTCGTAGTGCATTCTGTCACTCGGTTTATTTCTTCTACTTTTACTGTATGGTTATTATTTTCTTGCACTAAGAACCCGCCAACAACATTTTTGATTTGATATTTTGCATTTTGCTGAAGAGATTGATGAATAATCACTCTTAAATTTTTCTTTTTTTGTAAAATTTTTAGTGCCTCATTGTTTACCGATGGTGCTATCACCACTTCCAAAAATATCTCGTTTAATTTCTCTGCTAGCTTTAAATCTATCTCCCGATTGAAAGCAACTATTCCACCAAAACTGCTTATTTCATCACATGATAGAGCTTTTTCATATGCTTTTAAAGCACTATCACTAACAGCAGCGCCACATGGATTATTGTGCTTTATTATCACTGCTGCAGGTTCTTGAAACTCAGAAATTATGTTAAGTGCAGACTCTATGTCGACTATATTATTATAGCTCAACTCTTTTCCATGTATTTTCTCCAGTGGATACTTGCTAAATTGATTGCTATAAAATGCAGCTTTTTGATGAGGATTTTCACCATATCTGAGTCCTTGTGCTTTACATCCATATAAAGTAAAAAACTCTGGTAACTCATTGCTTTTACCCTGTGATAAAAACCAATTGTAAATATTAGAATCATACTGTGCAGTCAGAGCAAATGCTTTAGTTGCTAGATGTTTTCTATATTCTAATGTTGTCTGATTGTTATTTTTGATCATCTCAGCTTTCAGTGTTTCGTAATCTTGAATGCTAGAAATCACTGAAGTGAAATGAAAGTTTTTTGCTGTAGCTCTAATTAATGCTACTCCACCTATATCTATTTGTTCTATGATTTGCTTCTCACTTGAGTTGCTATTAACCGTTTTCCAAAATGGATATAAGTTAGTTATAAGCAGATCTATCGGCTTAATTTCTAGATTCTGCATTTCCTTTTCGTGCCTTTTTCGATCACAGAGTATTCCTCCATGAATTTTAGGATGTAAAGTTTTCACTCTGCCATCTAGTATTTCTGGAAATTGTGTGTAATCTGAAACTTCTTGCGTTTTTATTCCCGCACCTGATAGCACTTTATAAGTATTCCCTGTTGAGAGAATTTCTATTTGTTGCTGCATCAAAAACGATGCAAGTTCAATTATATTTGTCTTATCGTATACTGATATTAAAGCTCTTTTAATTTTCATATGGAAGGTTTCTTAAGATTATATCTAAGAAAAGAAAATTTGTCTATATATAGCTACTACGTCATACCACTGCGGTATCTCGTTGTAGATTCCGCTAACAAGCACATAGCTGTACGAACATTGTGATACAAGAGACCAAGAAAGATGTCATCCCAGTGCCCAGACACTGGGATCCAGAAAACTTCACTTTAAATGAGCACACCAGGTGGCTGTACAATAGAAACTGGATTCCAGTGTCAAGCACTGGAATGACACCATCTACTACTCAAATTACCTGCAAATTGCAATGTTCGTACACCAAAACGCGGTATCTTGTTGTAGATTCCGCTAACAAGCAGCGGAATACCAAATTGTAGAAGTTGCTTTAGCTCTCCTCACCCTCCTTTCAAAGTAGTCTATTCTATAAATTTTTTTGTTAAACTTGATTTTAAGCCACGAACAAAATCTTTAATATCGCAAGGATTTCTTCCTTCCATTTGTACAACTTTAGGAATTAAAGTACCACCTTTTAAACTTATATGCATATTATCATTAATGATCTCACCTTGTCCTGAAGTGAAGGCTTCAAATTCAGCATCAAGTATCTTGATACGTTTGTTCTCTACCTTAATGAATGCTTTTGGATAAAATGCTTTAACCTTTCTATAAGCAATTTCACAGGCGTCACTTGCGTAAATTTTATAGTCTTTTACTTTGTCAGCATAGCACGCATCGTTATCGCTCTGTTTTAAGGGAACTTGCTTTTCAATTTCGTTTAGTACTTTCAGCAGTAAATCACTACCTAATTCAGACAATTTATCATACAACGTCTTATAATTATCGCTTTTTTCAATAAGAAATTTTTTCTGTTTTAAAATAGGGCCAGAATCTAATCCTTCATCTAGCTGCATAATGCTAACTCCGGTTTCTTGATCTCCGGCTAAAATTGTGTGCTGTATCGGAGCTGCACCGCGCCACCTAGGCAGCAATGATGGATGAATATTAATACAACCATATTTGGGAATATTTAAAATTTCTTTTGGAAGTATCAATCCATACGCAGCAACAACTGCAACGTCTGGCTTAAAATTTCCAAACTTTTCTTGCTCTATCGAAGATTTTAAAGAGGCAGGAGTACATACCTCTATGTCACTTTTTTCAGCAACGATGTGTACTGGGGATTTTGTTAACCTCTGCCCACGTCCAGAAGGTTTTGGAGCTTTGGTATATACTGCTACTATTTCACTCTGTAATTTCAATAGTAAGTTTAACGCACCAACAGCAAACTCCGGTGACCCCATGAAAATAATTCTCATGGTGTTTTTGCTTTAAGCTAACTTACTATTTACAATTTCTATTAATTTAGCAAAATCATCCTTATGATTAACAGCCATCTCAGCAAGAATTTTCCTATTTAAATCAATTTCAGCAAGTTTAAGACCATGCATAAATCTACCGTAAGTAAGTCCATGTTCTCTTACTGCTGCATTAATACGTATTATCCACAAACCACGAAAATCACGTTTACAGGTTCTTCTGTCTCTGTAAGCATATTGGAGTGCTTTTTCAACTCTTTGTAATGCAATTCTATAACAATTTTTTGCCCGTCCTCTATAACCCTTTGCTAGTTTCAATATTTTTTTATGACGAGCATGAGTAGTGACTCCACGTTTTACTCGAGCCATTTTTATTTTACCTCCATTTTGTTAAATACCATAAGGCATATAAAGCTTAACTATGCGCGAGTCAGATTTACCAAGAATCGTTGTACCACGCTGATTACGAATATTAGATTTACTTCTCTTTACCATACCATGTCTTTTACCTGACTGAGTAGAGATGACTTTACCCTTAGCTGTAAGGTGAAAGCGCTTTTTGACAGAAGATTTGGTTTTTAATTTTATTTTCGTCATATTCTAAACAAATTTACAAACACCACTATTTAGTTCTTTATTAGTAATTAATTATGAGTATAGATAATTTTATTAAAGAATCAAATTAAAATTGTGTTTTAGAGGAGCTTAAATGTAATCACACCCAGTATATGCGTTATACCTTCTTTATCTCCAATTGGCAACAATACTTGCCTCATTTTAACACTTTCACTTTCTTCCTCCTCATTGATTGGGCATTTACTCTCTATTACAGTCTCAAGTTTATCAATAACTGCATCTATTTTATATAGCCGCAAAAATGGTGCATCAATTGCATACTTATCATCGATGTACATCTTTTTTTCAAAACCATAGAATTCAATAGCTTTTTCTCCTGCATTTTCACAAATATAACCTCGATCTTTAACTTCAATGATAAAACAATGCTGCCATGACTCCATGATTTCTGCAGTGTCTATTTCATGTCTTTCTGGCCATTCTCTATCTGATCCTTTTATATCACTCCAATGTTGAGTAACTATATTCACTATTCTTCTTTCTTTGCCTGCATAATTTTCCATTCGAAATTCCACATATAAAACACAGATATGAGGTAAACTTATCGTGAATGTATTGATTTTTTCTTACTAAAGGATGTAGATTATTGAAAATTCTCATCCTGTTTACACAACAGGTAATGATAAATTAAGTATAATAATTAGAGCATAAAAATTATTAAATGAGGAAACTGTGAAATAAAAAAATTCTATTTTTGCAATATTTTGGCTAACTAATAGAATTAGTTCCACTTTCTAAAGTTATTGCACTTAATAAATAACTAGATGGAGTTTCTTCCTTAGAACTACTATGGCCTTTACTCTTTCTATTACAAGACCAACATTTAAATTTTACAGCTGCTGCGATAGCTGCTACCAAAGCTACTGCTACTGCTAACATACCTACTGTTAACACTCTCATATTTTCCTTGTTTGATCGAGATGTTTCCAATAATTTAAACCCTCTCAAGTTCGTATCATGAATCATAGGATTACCCAAAATATTCGTCGTATTTTGAACACTTTCTATATTTCGCATTGTAATTCCATTGCTAGCGTTTGATTTTTTCATTTCTTCCATTACTTGTTTTAAGTTTGGTAGTTCTGTTGTTGTACTTTCAATATCACCAGCTTCCAGCTTTTGCAAATTCTCATTACTCAAAAACTCTTTGAGATACTTTTCATAAAACTCTTTGGCATCATATCTTGTATAACTTCGTATTTTTCCACTCTTGAGATCAGAAACAATATCATCAATCATCACTTTTGGATTTTCTGCATGCACCACTATTTCTCCTTCAGCAACAAGAATACGATAAGATGTATCGTCAAGCATACATACATACTTAAGTTTTAAATCACCTCCTCCCAATAGAAAATATATTTTTCTGTTTTGTTCTACATCTTGCAATTCAGATTCAATACTAATCCATCTACTACTTTTTCCTTTATTGATTAATTCTTTTTCTCGTACAGTATCTTTAATGTGTAACAATCTTCCTGGCATATATGACCCCCAAATTGACCAATATTTCCTTGTATATAAAAGATAAATCATTTAAGTCTACATTTTTTACTAAGATTTTATGTAAGAGCTATTTTTATTATGCTAAATAGTGTATTTATTAATATTTGGATTGATAAATTAACCTTACTCTCATTACAACTTATTGTACCTTAGTAAAAACAACACGAAATTAGAGAAAGATCATAAAATTTTTTGTAAGATAGGCAGATTTCTTCTCCTCACTTGATTCCAGAGCATTACAAATGCTAGAGCGCTAAGTTGATGGCACTGTTGTGCCATCAAACTCTGGAATTTTACTCGATGCTAATTTGAGAAGATAGATGTGCTACCGATGTAGCATTGCTGAGCAAAGATTCTATTTCTGATGTAGATCCGGAATGCTCAAGTTGAGCTTGTTCAGGAAGGTTTTTCATCGCTTTTTCAACATCGTAGCTACCTTCCCTATTTTTTCTATGCCATACAAAGTATCCTAATCCTGCAAAAGCTACTGCTAGCACTCCACCCAATATACCACCAGCAATCCCTGCTATTCCTATATACTGTCCTCCATTTATTTCGGGTAATTTAGGCCCTTCCACATCTGTGCTATTAAATATAGAATGATCTAACACTTCTTGTGAATTACTATCAAAACGGGAAACACTACTTATATCTTCAGGAGTAATTCCATAACTAGCATTTGATTCTTCTATTTCATTTATTACGTCATTAATCTCTTTAGTAGTTACTTTGCTTGATGCAAAATCGAATTCTTGTTTTGTTAAAGAAGCTGATTCGATAGTTACATCTTCCTGCATCTGATAATCAATTTCTTCAGTAGTAGATTCTCTCAATTGGCTATTTTCATCAGTTCTTTCTTTTAGCTTTTTTGAACTATCCTTACCCAATTCATCTACAAGGTTTTTTAGATATATTTTCTTAAATTCTCTATAATTATATTCTTTACCTTTTTCTATTTCTCCACTCTTAAGACCTAAAATAATTCCATCTATTGTCGATTCACGAATTGCTTGAGGAATGTCTATTGAATTTACTATTCCTGTAACCAAGCCTATCTCAGCTGCTCTAGAAGATATAGAGAGGTCTTTTACTGTTAAATTCTCTCCTTTAATTAAAAATTCTACTCTTCTGTTTTGTTTTATACTTTCCAAGTCAGATACAATTCTAATTGTTGGACCATCCATCTCCTGCTTATTTGTTGTTTCTCTCTTTCGCATGCTATTCTTAGTGTTTTGGAATTTTTTTGGCATTTCACACTCCTTAAATGAATTAATAAAAGTATTATTTGAATTAACAAATACTTCTCTATGTTAGTGGATAAAATATTTAAATCTATATCTTTTTATTAAAATTTTTATGTAAAAGTTACCTTTATTATACTAAGTAATGTATATATTAATATTTAGATTGATAAATTGATTTTACTTCTGTTACAACTTATTATGAATAGATAACCTCAGTAAAAACGATGAAGCTAAACGAAATTAGAGAAAGATTTATAAAATTTTTTGTAAATAATAATCATGAGCAAGTTCCTTCTTCTCCTTTGATTCCAGAGCATGATCCAACACTCATGTTTACAAATGCTGGTATGGTACAGTTCAAAAACATCTTTACCGGCACGCAAAAAACTGAAATGAAACGTGCCGTCTCAAGTCAAAAGTGTCTCAGAGCAGGTGGTAAACACAATGATCTTGAAAATGTTGGCTATACATCTCGGCATCACACATTTTTTGAAATGCTCGGAAATTTTAGCTTTGGTGATTACTTTAAAGAAACTGCGATAGAATTTGCGTGGAAATTTATTACTGAAGAATTGTCTCTTGATAAAAACAGACTATCCATAACTGTTTACCACACTGATGATGAAGCATATGAAATTTGGCGTAAGATAAGTGGCTTTTCAGATGATAAAATCATAAGAATTACAACAGATGATAACTTTTGGAGCATGGGCAATACTGGTCCATGTGGCCCATGTTCTGAAATCTTTTACGATCATGGAAATTCCGCTTTACATGAAGACGACAGAATTGTTGAAATTTGGAATCTGGTATTCATGGAATTTAATAAAGATGAAGAAGGTAATTTACAAAAATTACCAAAAAAATGCATCGATACCGGAATGGGTCTTGAAAGAATAGCAGCTGTTATGCAAAACGTCCATGATAACTATGATATCGACCTATTTTCTGCTCTAATCAATAAATCTCAAGAATACTGTGGAAATACGGAAAATAAAGTAGCTCATAAGATTATCGCAGATCACCTTCGTGCAGCTGCATTTCTCATCGCAGAAGGAGTGCTTCCTGGAAACGAAGGCAGGAATTACGTATTACGCAGATTAATTAGGAGAGCAGCACGTTATATCCACCTACTTGGATATAATGATTCTTTATTGCATCTTGTTTTTCCTGCACTCATAGATGGCACAAATTTGGCTTATATGGGAGATGTTTATCCAGAGCTAATCAGAGCTAAAAGCTTAATAGAAACGACGTTAAAATCAGAGGAAGAAAACTTTAAAGACACTTTAATGAAAGGCATTAATCTCTTGGACAAATTTACTGCAGATTTAAAATCAGGTGACACTCTATCTGGAGAATCAGCATTCAAACTATATGACACTTATGGATTTCCTTTGGATATCACACTTGATATTTTGAAAGAAAGGAAAATAAATTTTGACCAAAAAGGTTTTGATAATGCAATGAAAGAGCAAAAAGAAAGAGCACGTGCTAATTGGACTGGATCTGGTGAAAAGTCTGTTGAACAAGTATGGTTTAATTTAATCGATCAGTTTGGCAAAACGGAATTTGTTGGTTATGAACGTGATGAAGTAAAGGATGCAACAGTACTCGCAATAATTTCCTCTAAAAATGAATTAATTGATTCTGCAAAAGAAGGAGAAAAGATAACTATTATACTTGATAAAACACCTTTTTATGGAGAGTCAGGTGGACAAGTGGGAGATATTGGAAAGTTCCTTCTTGTCATCCCAGTACTTGATACTGGGATCCAGATTCCAGCGTCACGCGCTGGAATGACACCAGATTTAGGCGTAATCATAGTGGAAAATACCAACAAGATTAATGACCTATATTTACACAGATGTATAGTGGAGTCTGGTTCAGTTCGTAAAGGTGATACAGTTACAGCTAGTATTAACAAAAAAAGAAGACAAGACTTAAGCAGAAATCATTCAGCTACACATCTTCTACACTTTGCACTCAGAAAAATCTTAGGTGATCACGTTACTCAAAAAGGTTCTCTAGTCGCACCAAATAGACTAAGATTTGACTTTAGTCACAATAAGCCAGTCACTCAGGATCAGCTGTCTTCAGTAGAAGATATAGTAAACTCTCTAATCAGAGAAAACCTTTCTAGGTCTACAAAAGTTCAAGGTATGGATCAGGCAATAGACGAAGGAGCGATGGCCTTATTTGGTGAAAAATATGGTGATAAGGTTAGGGTTATAAAAATTGGAGACTCAAAAGAATTATGTGGCGGTACACACGTGGAACGTACTGGAGAAATTGGTTTGTTTAAGATAGCAGCAGAATGTTCCGTTGCATCTGGAGTAAGAAGGATCGAAGCTTTAACCGGTCAAGAAGCAATTAATTATGTACGCAATAACGAAATTAGCTTAAAAAAAGTTGCAGAATGCGTAAAAGCACCAGCAAATGAAATAATAAGTCGACTCAGTATTTTAAGCCAAGAGCGCAAAGAATTTGAAACCAAAATAAAAAATCTTTATAAAAAGATTATCAGTGTAGAAAATATAAAAAGTACTGAAATAAATGGAATAAATTTCGTAAGCCACACTTTTACTGACGTTCCAGGAAGTATCATAAGGGAATTTGCTCTACAGCAACAAAAACCGAAAACTGTAATAGCCTTCATGGTAACAGAAAAGGATAAAACAGTTTTGATTGTCAAAGTAAGTAAAGATTTAACTAATAAGATCAATGCAAAAGAGCTAGTATCTACTGTAACCAGAAGGGATTGCGGTGGAAATACCGAACTTGCCCAAACAGGCTGTGATAACAATAAAATAGATGATGCCATTACAGCAATCCATAGCAAAATAACAGCTTGCAAAAACTAATACACCCTACTACCTCGATATCTTTTAACCGTAAACGGAATCGTCAAGGTATTATGCAAATAGGGGTAGAGAAGACTTAACTGTCAAATGAGTATAACAGGTAATAAGAACTAGATTACAGCTCCATGCACTGGAATGATATCTAGGTCTAAAGTCTACATAAAAATCGTTTACAATCGGTGTTCAATGTGATAAGTTGAAAGCAGTTTATTCCTCGGTAGCTCAGTGGTAGAGCAGTTGGCTGTTAACCAATTGGTCGCTGGTTCGAATCCGGCCCGGGGAGCACTATTTTATACAATCTGTACATTTCACTTTTAGCCCAAAATTCACTACCTTTTTTTTGTCTCTTAAACAGACAAAACGTGTGAAGTTATATAGGTTTAAAGCCTTTACTGTCAAAATGCAAAGATGTCTGCGCTTCACTTAGCTTGCTATCTGGCTCCTCTCCTATTTTTCTTTTATTACATTTCCTTTTTAATTGAGGAAGGACATTTTTTGGCAATGTTTCATCAATACTGCAATAATTGTAAATGAGCGAAGTAAGACGCACCAAATTTCCACTCGCCAAAGTCTGTGCACCTCTGTAATTAATGCTGTTATCATATACTTTAAGTGTAATAAGATTTGTAAGATTTCCACTCGCTAAAACTTCCGCACCTTTGTCACTGATTTCATTCCATCCTAAACTAAGCAAAGTAAGATTTGTAAGATTTCCACTCGCTAAAGCTTTTGCCCCCCTATCGCCAATTTTATTATCATATAATTTAAGCTCAGTAAGACTTGTAAGATTTCCACTGGCTAAAGCCTCTACACCTTCATCACCAATTTCGTTTCCTCCTAAATCAAGCGAAGTAAGATTTATAAGATTTCCGCTTGCTAAAATCTTCGCACCTTCTGTACCAATACAACAGCAACTTAGATCAAGTGAAGTAAGATGAGAAAGCTGAGCTAATTCTTTTATAACCTCATAATTAATTTTTGAACATCGTAAAATAAGCTTTGTAATGTGTGTATTATTTTTTAAAAAACTTACGAACTTGTTTGTATTAACTATAGCGCCTGATGTTGCTAAAGTATTACCTTTTATATATTGGCTAGAGCTCATTTAACCTCACTATTAAAGCTATGCAAGTGTTTTAGTAAACACTTCAGCAACTGTCAATCACTTTAATAAAATATTTTATGAAAAATCTCATACCTCTAAGGAGCTTTTTATATCTCTTATTTTAACACAAAAGTTGTGAGAAGAGTTTGTTTTTGGTACCATTGGGGGTTTCGATGTTAACTTTTATATGAACTTTAAATCAGTCGTTTTATGTATACTAGATGGCTGGGGCAATGGAATAGAAAATAGTAAATACAACGCTATTAGCAATGCAAATCTCCCTTGTTGGCAACATATTAACTCTAATTATCCAAAGTGCAGTTTATCTGCCTGTGGAACTGATGTTGGATTACCAGAAGGCCAAATAGGCAATTCAGAAGTTGGCCATATGAATATTGGCAGTGGTAGAGTGGTAATGCAAAGCCTTCAGCGTATTAATCAAGAAATCGAAACGATAGAAAATAATGCAAATCTACAGAATTTTATTAATGATCTAAAAAGTAAGAATGGCATATGCCATATAATGGGATTGATATCAGATGGCGGTGTTCATTCGCATCAAAAGCACATTTCAGCTTTAGCAAACAAGATATCACAGCGCGGAATTAAAGTTGTAATACACGCATTTTTAGATGGCAGAGATACATTGCCAAATTCAGGAAAAAAATGTATTCAGAATTTTAAAGAGAGTATAAAAGACAATAACATAAGAATCGCCACTGTCTCTGGGCGTTATTATGCTATGGACCGTGATAATAGGTGGGAAAGAACAATTGAAGCTTATGAAGCCATCGCATTTGCAAAGGCGCCTCGTTATGATGATGCAGTATCGCTTATTGATGAAAATTATCAAAATAATATAACCGATGAATTTATCAGGCCCGCAGTAATAGGCGATTATCAAGGTATAAAACCAGAAGATGGATTGCTATTGGCTAACTTTCGTGCTGATCGAATGATACAATTGGCAAGTATTTGTCTTGGTAAAGCAGGCTATACTGAAGTGGCAAAATTCTCTTCAATTTTAAGTATGATGCAATATAAAGCGGACTTAAAAATCTCTTATCTCTTTCCTCCTGAATCTTTTGCCAACACTTTGGGACAGATAATAGAAGACAATAAATTACGGCAACTGCGCATTGCTGAAACTGAGAAATATGCTCATGTGACTTTCTTCTTCAATTGCGGAAGAGAAGAACCTTTTTCTGGTGAAGAAAGAATACTCATTCCTTCACCAAAAGTTAAAACTTATGATTTGCAGCCTAAAATGTCAGCCTTTGAGCTCACAGAAGAACTTGTAAAAAAAATTCATTCTCAAGAATTTGCGCTGATAGTTGTAAACTACGCTAACCCTGATATGGTGGGACACACAGGTAATATAAAAGCAGCCGAGCAAGCTGTGCTCGCTGTAGATGATTGCCTTGCAAAAGTACTCAGCGTTGTCAAAGAAGTGGGTAATACTGCACTCATTGTTACAGCAGACCATGGTAATGTGGAATGTATGTTCGATGAAGAAAATAATACACCTCACACAGCTCACACTTTAAATAAAGTGCCATTTATTATATCTTGTGACAATTTAAAACTAAGAGATGGAAAATTATCTGATATTGCTCCTACTATTTTACAGCTACTTGGACTTAAAAAGCCAAATGAAATGACAGGTAGTTCGTTGATTGTATAATTTTTCGTATTACTCTCTATTCACAACTGTTGTAGTTTGAGACACCGGAAGGGTGCTATTTAAACACACTGCCATTAAGTTAAGGAAAAGTGATGAACTGTATTATAAAATCAGGTAAGATCCACAAATTAAAAGAAGTAATGACATGAGTAAAAAAAAGAATAATCATGTTTATAAAAAATAAATTGATGAGTTTAAACTTTATAAACGCACACAGAGCATCCTCAAAAGACTTCTCACGAAAAAGAAAGCTGCCCTTCGTTAATGTATTTCTCCTGATTTTTAGAAAGAGTGTAAAGTCATTACAAGTGATGCTTAATGAGTTTGTTCTGCATACAAGAAAAGATTATACAATTACGGCAAGTGCATTTACTCAAGCAAGAAAGAAGCTAAAGCATACTACGTTTTCAGAGTTAAATGATGATATAGTTTCCCTATACTACCAAGATCAGGAATTTAAAACCCACCATGGCTTCAGAGTACTTGCATTTGATGCTTCAATACTGATTCTGCCAAAGAGCGACAAAATAATAGGTGAGTTTGGCTCAAGAGCAGTATGGAATGGAATCCAGAGATTTGAAGACTATACAAGTGCAACCTTTGAAGTTTGCTACGATGTGCTAAATAATATTGCAATAAAATCTGTGCTAAGTAGAGGTGACAGCTATGAGGTTGATTTAGCAATCGGTATGCTTGAATCCATAAAATCAGACGATTTGTTAATCTGTGATAGAGGATACGTATCTTATCGATTTCTTGCTGAGCTTACAGGAAGGAAAATCAATTATATAATTCGCTGTTCAAGTTCGTCTTTCAATGAAATAAACGCTATGTTTAAGCCGGAAAGCCCATCTAGTACGGTGGTAGTGTCTACCGCACCTATTAAAGTAGCAAGACAGCTACGAAAGCTAGGATTACCTGATGAGATGAAATTCAGGTTAGTCAAAATAATACTTTCTTCTGGCGAAGTTGAAGTGTTAGTAACATCTCTGTTAGATGAGAAACGTTTTACAGTTGAAGAGTTTGAGAGATTATATTACTTGCGCTGGGGAGTAGAAACATTTTTTTCTAGGCTGAAGGGAAGATTAAATTTAGAGAATTTCACAGGAAAAAGTATTGAAACTATCAAGCAGGATTTTTGGTCAACTATCTTCATCAGTAATCTAGAAAGTATCATGATAGAAGATGATGAAGAGACATTGAGCGCACAGAATAGTAAACTAAAAAAAAGCATCAATAAATCTGTCTCATTTAATGCGATTAAAAACTTAGCCTTTGATATTTTTTCTACAGAGTCAGACATAGACTGCATTATGGATCGACTATCACAGTTATTTTTGATGAACACTTTAGTGGTGAGAAAAGGGAGAAGAGTTGATCGTCATAAGATATCTGATATTCGTTCACTCAACTACCAGAAAAGAGCTAGAAAACATGTGTTTTAAATTCAAGATATCTTTTCAGTATCATTGCATTAGTACATTCTTTGCAAAATAACCTGCAATTATTACTTTTTTAAATAACTTGCACTTTTCAGACTCCCTTTTCTTAAAAATTCACCCTAGTATTTACCATAATTATCAATCACTTCAAATTTTTTGTCCAATCTTAACTTCTCTTTCCCTTAACTTAATGGCAGTGTATTTAAACAGCCCCTTGTCGTTTAGGTAGCCCATTCGGTGTCATCTCAGTGCTTGACACTGGCTTCTTGATTCCTGGATTCCAGCGTCACGAGAAAGTAGCAGATTTATGACGGCAGTGCCCAGAGGTGTCATTCAGTAGCACCTTGTCGTTCCAGTAGCTCTTTCGGTATTATTCAAGTAGCCTATTCGGTGTCATCCCAGTGCCAAGCACTGGGATGACACCATCATAAAGGAACTAGTGTCAGCTACTTGAATGACACCAATCAGATATGCTAACTTAACCCAATTTTTAAATTTTTTGCTGTCAATATTAATGATTCATCAAAGAAGCTATTAATATCACCAATATTATCTATATTTTTTACACTGATAGACGGATCAATTCTTTTAACTAGATTAGATAAAACTTTGTTAGGGCCAACTTCAACAAACTTATTAGTGCCATGGCTTGTCATATATAAAACCATCTCTCTCCATCTTACTCTACTTACAACTTGCTTAGCGAGCAAAGCTCTTATGATCTCTGGATCACTTTCTTCCTTAGCTGTAACGTTTGATACAAAAGGAATCGAAGGGCGAGTTATGTTGATGCTTTTTAAAAATTCCAGAAGTTTTTCATCAGCAGGTTTCATAAAAGATGAATGAAAAGGCCCACTAACTTGTAATTTTATCATTTTCTTGACACTTGAGTTTTTGAATAAATCAGGTAAGACCTCAAGAGCCTCTGCAGTACCACTCACCACTACCTGCCCACCACCATTATCGTTTGCAATTTCACAATCAATTTGAGCTGATTTTAATATACCTTCTACTTCACTTATTTCTGCTCCAAGTAGAGCAAACATTCCACCTTTGCATTTTAGTGAAGCTTCATGCATTGCTTCGCTACGAACTTTTAGCAATTTGACTGCAGACTCAAGCGTCAATGCCCCTGCAGCACACAGCGCTGTATACTCGCCAACTGAATGCCCACAAACATACTGAACGCTGTAAAGAGATTCACCAAATACGTGCTTCATAACACGTAGCGTTGCAATTGACACCGCCATTATAGCTGGCTGAGCGTTTTCCGTGATGGTTAATTTCTCAATAGGGCCATTGAAAATCAAATGAGACAGCTCTCTACCCAATATGTCATCTACTTCATCAAATACGTTCCTTGCAACTGAAAATTCATCATATAAGCTCTTTCCCATTCCTACAAATTGGGAGCCCTGACCAGGAAAAGCAAAAATCATAAAAAATTTTTCATTCTTCATTGAGAATACTACTTTATTTATTTTTTGTCAATATTTCACAATAATGATTGACCAAATGAACCAGATTCACTAAAATCTTAGCTGGTAAGAAATTTGTAAGAACAATGGCAGAAATCGATTATCACAAAGTTACTATAGTTATGACAGATGGTCAAGAGTTTGAAACTTATTCCACTTATGGAAAAGAAGGTCAAAGAATAAAGCTTGATAGAGATCCTCTTACTCATCCTGCATGGACTGGAAGTTTGACAAGCGGTTCAGGGGAGAAGGATAGTAAAATAGCTAAGTTTAATGATAAATACGGGAGTCTTTTTTAGTTCCTCCCCTCTTTATTTAACATGTATAAATATAAAAATGTAGGCTATATTGCTTCTTCGCTACCCAAGTCTCAGGAAGTATCTAAACTACTACAGAAACTCAATTTTATCAATATAGCAGAAGCAGGTAAGCATGAAGTTGATCTGCTGATAGTTGTTGGTGGCGATGGTTTTATGCTACGCACCCTACACAACTACGTCATAGGAAATAAAGATATACATGTGTATGGAATAAATACCGGTAACGTCGGATTTTTGATGAATAAATGCTTTGAAGATCTAATTGATCATATAGAACATGCAGTTCCTACTCAGCTAACTTTACTAAAAATGGAAGCCACAGACATAAGTGGCAAAAAACACCATTACATCGCAGTAAATGAAGTGTATGTCTTTAGAAATGCAAATCAAATAGTGGAGATGAATATTACCATTAATGATAAGCTAAAAGTAGAAAAATTCAGAGGAGATGGAATTATATTGTCTACCCCAACAGGTAGCACTGCATATAACTTCTCTGCCGGTGGGCCAATCTTACCACTTAATTCAAATTTACTTGCACTGACTTCCATTAATAGCTACTACCCAAGGCGTTGGAATGGAGCGCTAATCTCAAATGATACAATAGTGCAAATTGATATCAATGATGTGAAAAATCGTCCAGCACTTGTAGTATCAGATTACAAGGAATTTCACGACATATCGCAGGTAAAAATACAGAAAGATCACGAAAATACAGTCACTCTACTTTTTGACAAAGATTGCCCTTTGAATGAAAGGATCTTTGATCAGCAGTTCTTATACTAATATTTATTCTTAAATTAGTATTCACTATATCTTAATAACTATAGCGTAATCAACATAACATTGTAATTAATTTTGGAGCGAATATGCCTGGATCAGGAAATAAAGATAACGTCACGCCGCTTTCTTATACAGCAGTGAATGAAAATGGTGCAGCAACTTCACCAACACCAACTCCCAGAACAAGTACTCCAAAACAAGATGGCAAAGACACAAATCCATTTGAAGAAGCAGAAGAAGCTACCTCGAATAAGACATCATCTATTCTACCAACTAATCAAGCTTCACAACCTAATGAAACACCACCTCTCCTTCCGCCAAAAAATCAAGCTTTACGAGATGGAAATTCATTTGATCTTGATACTCAAATACCACTACCCTCTTCTTCTCAAGGAAAAGATGAGCCAACTCATTATACTGAATTGGATTTACCTACTTCAAGTGAGTCAGTTCACGGTGAACCAGGAAGTGCTATTTATGCATCCATAGATAAAAATAAAAAAACTTCGAAAAAGAGTTTAGATAATGGAGTAGATAATCAAAGATTAGAAAGATCGGCTTCTAAAGAGACAGTATTTGATGAAACTTGTAATAGGAATGAAAGTGAAAAAAACCCTTTTGAAAATCTCAGTCAGCATAGCGATACACCTTCAACTTCTCCGCCATCATACACGAGCAGAAGTAGCTCTCAAGAGTCTTCGCCTACAGATAGGGTGTTTAAACTGCAAAAAAACAGATTCTGGCCCAAAGCGCAGTATGCCATGCAGCAGAAAGGCGTTGTAATTTTTGGTGCGGCCGCTATCGTGCTTGGCACATCTACAGCTTTAGTATATTTACAAGATAAAGCAAAATTTATTGCGTTCTTTACAAACAGTCCGCTATATACCATCGTACCGATTATTGCAGTTGCTTCATTGTTTGCAATTAGCCCAATGCTGCTTGGAATAAAACAGTTTGTAAATACCAAAGAATATCAAACTCAAGTAAAAAATGCAGATGAAGTTTTAGATAATGTTTTGATGGACCAGCCAGAAGGTAAAGTTATAAAGTCTGTAAGACTGGAATATAGCAATGGCACTCATTCAAATTTTGTATTTAATGCTTGGGAATCTAAAAAAGGCTTCGTCAATATTGATGAAAAAGTAATCAGTAAAACTAATAAAATAGAGTCCGTAATTAATAATAGGCCACTATTTACTGCATTATTAACTGGTGTAGTTGCTGCAAATATAGCGCTCCCTTTATTGCTTTATGCAGAAGGTGGTGTTAATAATATACAAAAATTTTACCAAAACCCTTTGACCAATAATATAAGATTATTACCACTTATAGGCTTAGGTATATTTGTATTACTAGCTGTATATCTTGGCGTGCATTACTATAGAAAAACAAATTGCACTAATCTTGTATATTCTGAAGAAACGATTGATCCTAAAAATGTTAATGGGAAATTCATTGAGGAAATAAAACGAGAAAGAACAAATGTTCTTGGAGAAAATCATAGTAAAGATGCTAAACGCAGCAGTTTAACGCTTGAGCAGGTTGTAGTTCAATCTCACAATTATAAGGATGCTATCTATAGTATAGGTGAATGAAATAAATCTCCTACAATGTCCATTGATTGGAATTTTTACACTTGCTAAGACCTTGCTATTTTGATAGCTTGAGATGATGACAAGGAAGGGGTTTGTTTATGAAAAAAGGTTTAATATTTATATCTTTAGTAGCGGCTTTATTGATAGTCGTTAATTTTTTATATAAAAATAGCGGAATTGATGATTCACAAGTAGTAAACGTTTATTCATCTCGTAAAGAAGAATTAGTACATAGTTTGTTTGATGATTTTACAAAAACCACTGGCATCAAGGTACGTTATATCATTGACGATTATTCCCAATTGCTTTCACGTATGGAAAATGGCGGTGAAGCTGATTTGTTTTTAACTGCAGATGCAGTGAATTTGATTTTAGCCAAAAAAAGAGGGCTCTTATCTCAAGTGGATTCAGAGACTCTAAAAAATGCCATACCTGCAAAATTTAGAGATAATGAAGATTATTGGTTTGGTCTCACAAAAAGAGCTAGAATATTGGTTTACAATAAAGAATCAGTAGATCCTAAGGAATTAAGTACCTATGAAGATTTAGCGAATGAAAAATGGAAAGGGAAAATATTAGTACGCTCTTCCACAAGTCCATATAACCGATCATTGATCGCTTTTATGATTGCAAAAAATGGTTTTGAAAAAACAAAAGAATGGGTGAGTGGAATTGTAAGCAACATGGCAAGAAAACCAAGCGGTGGTGACACAGATCAAATTTATGCTGTAGCCGCTGGTGAAGGCAATGTTGCAATAGTAAATAGCTACTACTTTGCAAGAATCCTTTCATCAGAAAATAAAAAGAATATCACAGAAAAGTTAGGAGCTTTCTTCCCGAGTGATGGTGTAATGGTGAATATTAGTGGTGCAGCAGTAACAAAAAACGCAAAACACAGAGAAAATGCCATAGCTTTATTGGAGTTTTTTGTAAGCAAACAGGCTCAAGAGCTATATGCTAAAAAAAATCAAGAATATCCTATTGTTGAAGGTATTGAAACTTCTGATGTGTTAAAATCTTGGGGAAATTACCTACAAAGTACTCTGCCTATAAGTGAGCTTGAGAAGCATCTCTTTGAGGCTGTTATGATAGCAGATGAATGTAAGTGGAAATAAAATTTTATAGCTTCCTTCTACTTTACTTTACAGTTGTGTAATTGAAATTAAGAAAGTAGAATAAGCTCAAAAAAGGAGCTATGGACAAGAGAAGGAATTTATTAAATATCTCAGACCTCACAATCGGTGATGTAGAAAATATAACTAAATTAGCCAACCAATACCTTGAAGAAAAAGTTGAAAATAGTCATGTTCTGAAAAATAAAATAGTCATAAACCTATTCTTTGAAGATTCAACACGTACGCTCGCATCTTTTGAAATAGCAGCAAAAAGCCTTGGAGCAAATGTTGTAACTTTACCAATAAAATCTTCTTCTATTAACAAAGGGGAAGATCTAAAAGATATGATAAAAACACTAAATGCAATGAATCCTGACTATATGATAATCAGGCATAAAAGTAGTGGTATTATTAATACATTGGCAAAGCATGTCAACTGCTCGCTAATCAACGCAGGCGATGGAAGCAGTGAACACCCAACTCAAGCTCTTGCAGATTATCTCGTAATTATCAGTCATAAAAAGCAAATAAAAAACCTCAAAATTGTGATATGTGGAGATATTTTGCACAGTAGAGTTGCAAGATCAAATATAAGATTGCTAAAAATGTTTGGAGCAAAAATAAGCTTAGTTGCACCACCAGCTTTGATTTGTAAGCATCTTCCTGAAGTAGATTCACTTCACTATTCATTAATCGAAGGTATAAAGGATGCTGACGTAATTATGCTTTTAAGATTGCAAAAAGAGCGCATGAATAATAATTATTCAGAAAAAGAATATTTTCACTTGTATGGACTTGATGCACAAAAACTATCGCACGCAAAACCAGATGCAATTGTTATGCACCCAGGACCAATAAACAGAGGTATCGAAATTAGCAGTGATATAGCAGATTGTGTTATTTTACAACAAGTAAAATTCGGATTAGCAACGCGTAAGGCAGTACTGCACTATTTAATAAATGTTTATAATTTTAAGGAATTTTAGACATAATGACCCTCCTATAAAGAAAAGATTTAGAAAAATATAACACACCTTATGACAGAAATTAAGTATGCACTGAAGTAGGCTGTGCTATATTTTTTATTGAAAAATTAATTGAAAAGTCTGCAGACTTGAATAAGGTGGATTTCGAGCTCTAAAATACTCTCATTTTCACTAATAATAATTAAACTACCAAATGTGTCAAGTATTTTTTTGCATTTAATTTACAACTACGAACGTTTATTTGCAAAAAATACTATAAACATAAAATGATAGATGTCATAAAAGTAGCCAGCACTGGCATCCAGTTAAATTTGTGAGTTAAAAGTCATGCTAAAATATAACGTTTCTAATGATGATGGAAAATGGATCCCAGTGTCGGAGCACTGGGATGACATTGTTTAGTACGCAAATTACCACAATGTTCATACAGCTGTATACTGATTTCTTTAATGTCCGTACAGTTGTATGTCAGCTACTCGAATGACAATTTCAGATAAAACCTAGATAAAAGAGAAAAATAAATTTTTACATAATCATACTTGTACAATAACTAAAGCACTTTTTACTGTAGATTAATCATTTGATTATAGTATCATTTTAATTAAGCCTATATTTGCAATGTTTATGAAATATAAAGCATTCTTCATACTATTAATTGTTATATCTAACCTGCTTGCTGCAGAACAGCCTGAAGAAAATAAAAATGAAAGCAGTATAAATCAAGAAGACGTATCGAAAAGCAACACTGATGCTGAAAAAACTTCTCCGCTTCTGAGCGAACTCAAAGAAATCACAGACCCAACAAATGTAATCAATGAAGAAGTACCTTCAAGTAATCAAACAAACCTACAGTCTGAAGAGGAGACTAATATAAAAGATACCAAAGCTCTAACAAGTCCTTTATCAGAAGAAAAAAAAGAAGAACCTGAAGAGAAGAAAATCAGTCACAATAATCAAACAAACCTACAGCCTGAAGAGGAGATTAGCAAAAAAGACACCGAACTTTCAACAAGCCAATTAACAGAGAAAAAGAAAGAAGAACAGCCTGACAATATAACACCTGTGAACAAAGAAAATGAAGAAAGCGAAAAATGGACAAAGCTAAACAAAGAAATAAAAAAACATAAAAGCAAGTCTATATATAAAAGACAATATGATAGCCTAAATGAGCACCTTCCTAAAACTATATTTACTGATGATTACAGTAAGCAATTTTTTTACTGCATCAAGAAGGGCAACTTAATTTGTCTAAGAGGAGTAATAAATAAGCTAGAAAAAATTGGATTAACAATTCAAGAAATACTAAGATTTAGAAATAAATTGGGTGATACTCCTCTAATTTATGCAGTGAAACAAGGTCAAATAGACACAGTTCGCTTTCTCTTATTACAAGGTGCTGATCCTAGAGTAGTTGATAATAATTTTAAGTCCCCTATTGAAATAGCAATCGAAAGGAATCAGATCAACATAATAAACGCAATTGCCGAAATGATGCCATACCTTTTAGAGGATAAAGAAATAAACAATCAAGAAAACTCAGAGATGTATAACTTTGCTATAAAAACAAAAGAAAACACGTGTGATGCAAAAGATAATTAGACTTTTGATATTAATTTTAGTTGGTCATTTATGCTATGGAGATGATGCAATCAATGATTTTTTAAGCGCTCTGCACGATATAAAATACGTATCTTACAATACAAAAGATTTTGCTAAGTTTTTAGTACAGTGCAGCAAAGCAGGGGTTCCACAAGATTTTAAGAAAGGTTTTGGCCCTAATTTAAATGGGGCTAATTTTAGTCAATTATATTTAAATAAATCTATTTTTGACGGAGTGAGTTTGATTGGTGCCGATTTTTCTAACACCGATTTATCAGATGTGTCTTTTATCGATGTTGATTTACGTGGTGCTAATTTTTCCAATGCTAATTTACATGGCGTTAAAATAAAAGGCACAAATTTGAGTTTTTCAAAATTTGCTTCTGCAAATTTAACAGATATCATATTTGATCAGTCTAATATCAGTTATGCTGATTTTATCAATTCTAATCTCAACAAAGTAACTATGCGTAATATAATTGGTTTGCATACCAAGTTTTTGAATGTAAAAATGAATTTCTCCAATTTATCAAACTCAAGTGCCAGCTACATCAATTTTAGTGATAGTGAAATAAACGACACTGTTATGCAGAAAAATAATTTCGACAACGCAAGTTTCTTTGGAGTGGATGCACATAAGCTCAAGGTACAATTTTCTTCATTAAAAAATGCTAACATATATGGTGCAGAAATAAAAAAATCGGATTTTACAGGTAGCAATCTTTCGAACGCCTATTTTAATGCTTCTATTATAGTTGATAGTAACTTTGAAAAAGCCAATTTAAGCAATTCACAAATTTCCTATGTGAAAGGGGATAATTCAAACTTCATTAAATCTATACTAAATGGTTCCAAGATAAAACATGCATATGTTTTCGAATCAGACCTTCAGGATGCTGACTTATCTAATATTGATTTTAGTTTTAGTGAATTGTATAAAGTTAACGCCTATGATGCTAACATTTGTCACGGAAAGTTTCATAATACTAAAGTTGTGAATTCTGACATGAATGGTTCGTTCTTTGACCATTCATTGTTTACCTCTGCAAAAATAGAAGATTCAGATCTTTCCACAACTTCAATGTATAAGACAAAAATTAAAGACTCTCAAATTTATAATAGTACTCTTTCCCACCATAATATGGATTCGAGTGAGATAGAAAATTCAATATTCTTCAAATTATTAGCTGATAATTCGAGCTGGTCTAAGTCAAAAGTCACTAATTCAAACTTTATTGAAAGTGATTTCAAATCCTCCGTGTTTTATGATAATGCCTTTAGAAAGACTAGTTTTTTTCTTAGCAATTTGAGTAATTCAACAGTGAGTGATGTCTCTTTCCTCTCTTCAAGCATATATAAAAGTTCAATTGCTGATATTCATTTAACAGATTGCAAATTTGATAATTCAATTTTGATTGACAATCAGGGACAGAGCAAAATTACAGGTCTAGAGAGTGCTATAACTTCAATTAAAGATCTGCAAGAGAAAATATCGCAGGGTGAAAAATTTGATGTAAATTATTCTTACTTTGAGTTTAAAGACATGAATTTAGAAAATGCTAATTTTTCTAATTCAATATTAAGCAGAGCAAAGTTTGTAAACGTTAATTTGAATAAGGCAAATCTTGAAAGAGCTGATTTACGTTATACTATTTTTGATAATTCCTCTCTTGTTGATGCCAATTTATCAAATTCTAATTTAGAAGGCTCTAGTCTTTTAAACTTTGACTCAAAAAATACAAAGTCTTAAAAAACTCTATAATGTACTTGTTAAATAAAGAAAAATGACCGTAAAAAATGAGGGCATACTACTGATTCTATCCTCTCCTTCTGGAGCTGGAAAAACTACTATATCAGAAAAATTACTTGAGCAATCAACTGATTTAGTTATGTCTGTTTCTATGACTACACGCAAACCTCGTCCCGGTGAAGTAAATGGAAAAGACTATTTTTTCGTTACTGAAGAAAAGTTTCATGAACTATGTAAGGCTGGTCAAATGCTTGAATATGCTAAAGTTTTTGAGAATTTTTACGGTATACCAAAAGATTTTATAGAACAAAACCTGAGCAGTGGCATAAGTGTTTTACTGAATATAGATTGGCAAGGAGCATTTCACTTATTTGAAATCTTAAGAGAAAAAGTTGTAAGTGTTTTTATACTACCTCCCTCAATGGAAGAGCTTAGACTGCGTCTACAAAGGCGTAATAGTGATGATGAAATTGAAATAGAGCGGAGATTAGCCGAAGCGCAAAAAGAGATAAGTAAAAGTAATAAATATGATTACGTCATAGTTAATGATGATCTTGATAAAAGCGTAGAAGAGATAAAATCAATACTAAGTAAAGGAATGCTTAAAAAATTAGAAGAAAAATCAAGTTTGAAAGATCTATAAAAATATTTGTTTATCTCTTTTAGCAGCATTCACGCTTCACAGTTTAGCCACATTTATTATTTTTTAAGATAAAATAGTTAAAATAGTAGACAAGTGCTAAAGTGGGGATTTAATTATGACAACAGATTTTCTAATAGAAACTAGCTTTCCACCTATATTTCGATAACATCTAGCTCAATTTAAAAGTCCAATTCAATAGGCTGTTAGTTGAAGCGCTAACGCCAAATAGCTTTAATATTGAGGTTTTAATATGAGTATAGATCTAAGTGTATCAGTTACTAATGTAAACAAACTAGATAAATATATAAACAAAAATGAAAAACAAGATAAAAAAGACAAGCAATTGTATAATATTATAGAGAGAAAGGTAAAAAAAGAAAAACATAAGCATGAAAAACCAAGAAGTCGAGATGGAACACTCAAGGAATGTAAAAGGTTATTTAAGGAAGGCGCTAGTCCTGAAGTATTAACTAAATTAGAAGAATCGCTTAGAGAACAGGAAAAATATCACAGATATTATGTCCAATGTTTCCTTCCAGTGCTAGGTGAAGTAATAGAACGATCGAAAAGAATATCAAATGAAACAAAAAAACAAGTAATTTCTGAAGTCACTAAAAGTTGTTTTAGTAGGTACAGCGAACAAGACAGTGGCTACGGTAGCGATTTTGAAGATGAAATGAACGGAATATCAGATTCTGATAGCGATTTTGAAGATAGAATAAACGGAATATCGGATTCTGATAATGACGTTCAATTACTAAATGCAATCCAAAATGGAAACAACAGGAAATTTAGAAAATACCTAAAAGATTGCACAAACGTCAGTGGCATAACAGATAAAAAAGGAAATAATATTTTACACCTTATTGCATCGCTCAAAAAGAAACAAAAGCTTAAGTTTCTAGATACCTTGATAAAAATAGCTAACGAGAAAAATTTAGTACAACTTGTTGATAGTGAAAATCAAGAAGGAAAGACTCCTTTTCAGGTAGCACTAATTAACAAGATAATAAAAGGGAAACATGATTCTCACACAATCCAAGATAACGATAACACACTTAAGTTTCTTGCAAAATTGTTAAAGTATGGAGCCAAGCTAAGCTTACCTACAGAGGATTTAGAAAAATTATCTAAAAAGCAAAATGAATACTATCTTAAATTTTTAGAAAAATTGGCTGAGCGAAAACCAGAAATAAAAACAAAAGTTGAAGAAGTTATAGCCCATACCATAAATACTCCAGATAGTAATGATAATTATCAACTACATTTAGCAATTAAAGATAATGATAAAGAACGTTTTGAAGAGTTATTGCAAAAAGGGGCAGATATTAGCCTGAAAGATACAGATGGTAATAATGCTTTACATCTAATAGTTTTAGAATTAAAGCAAAAACGAAAGTTTGAATTTTCAAATATAATATTAAATGTAAGTAAGGAGGAAGAAAAAGAGTATCTTAAAGCACAGTTTAAAAAAGCTATAAATGCTGAAAATACAGCAAAACAAACACCTCTACATCAGTTATTCCAGCATATAAAAGAAAAAAATGAGAATCGATCATGTACAGATAAAAAATTTGAAAAAACAAATAGATATAAAGCCTTAGAGTTATTTCTCCAAAATGGCGCTGATATCACTGCTCAAGATAAAGAGGGTAATAATATTCTGCATCACATTGCTTCGCTAAAAGGAGAACAAAAGGTTGCATGTTTGGAGTTGATTTCCAGTTTAGTAAAAGAAAGAAAAATATCTGAAGATAAATTAGATGAAGCTATAAAAGCAACTAACAGGCAAGGCAATACACCTCTAGAATTAGCACTAAAGAAAAAAGCAGAAAAAAAAAGTATCGAATACCTATCGCAAGAAACAATTTTTGATTTAGCAACTAATTATGATAATACAACAAAGTTTTGTGCAGCATTATTACAAAACGGTGCTAACCCTGATTCTTTATGGTTAGAAGATCCAGAATTCCATACTAAAAAGTACTATTTAACTTTACGCGATCTAAAAGATTGTTCAAATACTCCACAGAAAGCACAGGAGAAAGCTAAAGAACTAAAAGAGAAGCTTGAGGAAAAATACCACTGTGGAACTGCTTCGAAAAAATGTCAATCAGGCATTAAAAAGCTAGGTTCTGGTGTAAAAAAAGGAGCATCTGCTGCATGGAAATGCATTGATCCGGGCAGAAGAGCTAGTGTATTGTTAGCAATCACAGTAGCAACTACTATTATTACAATGGTAACACTTTCTTGCTTTCAAGGACAAATTGCAATTGGAGCAGCGTTACCCATCATAGCTATAACAGGAGTGGTCTGTCTGATATTCACTTTGGGACTTAGCGGCATTAGGAAGTCTGTTAAGGAATTAACCAACGATAAGCAAAGCCGTAAAGATGATCACCTAGCTGCAAAACAACCTGAAAATATTACTGAACAACAAAATTTAGCTAACAACTCAGCAGAGCAAGAAGTACAAAGATCGTCAAATCAATCGGAGCATAAAGAAAGCCCAGCTACTCAAATGAGCTATGTATCAATACTACGTCAATTTATAAATAAACCAGATGGGTTAACTAATAAATTCTCTTTTCCGGGGCGATGAAATCAATCTCATCGCTCAGAGTTTTTTCAGCAACTTTTTTATAGTCAATTTCTACACTAACTTGGCTTTTCTCTTCTTTAAGCCATGCTATAGTATGCTTCATCCAGTTTTTATCATCACGTTCAGGGAAATCTTCACGAGCATGAGCACCCCTGCTTTCCTCGCGATTAGCTGCGCATTCCATGGTAATAACTGCTTGTGGAATCATATTGGCAAGCTCCAGAGCTTCAACCAAATCACTATTCCATATCATACTACGATCTTCAACTGCAATGTTAGGCATCATTTTTGCTACTTCTTTTATAGCTTTTTTACCTTCCTCTAAAACTTCAGCAACACGGAATACCGATGCATATTTCTGCATAGTGTTCTGCATTTCACTTCGTATTTTTGCTACTTTGAACTCTCCGGAAGCAAATCTCATTTTATTAAATCTATCTACTATCAAGTCTGTGCAGTCTGAATGCAATTTTTTATGTGGTGTATCAGGTTTCAATTTTTCTTTTGCCCTAAGCGCGGCAGCTCTACCAAAAACCACAAGATCAAGAAGCGAGTTGGAACCTAGTCGATTTGCACCATGTACAGAAACACATGCTGCCTCTCCTATTGCAAATAATCCTTCTACCACTTCTTCTTTACCTTTTTGCAACGTGATCACTTCCCCATGATAGTTGGTTGGAATACCGCCCATGTTGTAGTGAACAGTTGGAATAACAGGTATCGGATCTTTAGTAACATCAACTCCTGCAAAGGTTTTTGCTGTTTCACTAATACCTGGCAATCTGAGTTTGATCACTTCCGGATCAAGATGCGATATATTCAAGTACATGTGATCTTTCTTTGGCCCAACTCCCCTTCCCTCTCTAATTTCAATTGTCATTGCTCGACTTACTACATCACGAGAAGCCAAATCTTTTGCCTTTGGCGCATAACGTTCCATAAACTTCTCACCCTGAGAATTAACGAGGTACCCACCTTCACCGCGGCATCCTTCCGTCATCAAGCACCCTGAGCCATATATTCCTGTTGGATGAAATTGCACAAACTCCATATCTTCAAGTGGCAACCCAGCTCTTACCACCATGCCATTACCATCACCTGTGCAGGTGTGTGCACTTGTTGCAGAAAAATAAACACGTCCATAACCACCTGTTGCTATTACCACAGAATGTGCACGAAATCTATGCAACGTACCATCACACAGCGACCAAGCTATCACCCCACAGCATGTCCCTTTGTCCATAATCAAATCGATTACAAAATATTCGACAAAAAATTCAGCGTTAAATTTAAGACATTGCTGATATAGAGTATGAAGAATTGCATGCCCAGTTTTATCTGCTGCTGCACAAGTACGCTGAGCCGATTTTCCTTTACCAAAGTGAGTTGTCATTCCACCAAAGGCACGCTGATATATTTTTCCATCTTCCGTACGAGAAAAGGGTACACCAAAATTTTCAAGTTCAATCACAGCTTTGGCAGCATTTTTACACATATACTCTATTGCATCTTGATCGCCAAGCCAGTCTGAACCTTTTATTGTATCATATGCATGCCAGCGCCAGTCATCTTCAGCAATATTACTCAAAGCTGCACTAATTCCTCCTTGCGCTGCAACTGTATGACTTCGTGTAGGGAAAATTTTAGAAATGCAGGCAACTGAAAAATTAGTTGCAGCCATTCCAAGTGTTGCTCTAAGCCCTGCTCCACCTGCACCTACTATCACCACATCATACTCATGCTCTATGATTTCATACGCTGACTTATCCATATCCACTTATTTTATCATCACAGGCTTATAATATCACAGAAGTAGAAAAAATCTATACAAGTTTTCTGGATGTAAGCTTCTGAAACAAATCTATAGTAAACGATGTAATAACAATCATAGGGCGTCATGAAAGTAGCTGAAATTGGAATGACACTATCATAAAGGAATAAGTGTAGTTATTTGCATAACATTGATGACTTATGCCTATTTAATTAGATCTAAAATTAGATAGAAAAAGGTAATCTTGATAAAACTCATTTACAACAAGTTCTCTCGCACTTGAATTTTCCGTTTGCACTTTTTTGTATCCTAATTTATGGCTTATTGAATCTTTATATGAACTAACTGCTTTATATATCTTACTTACCTCTCCTGGAAAGATACCACCAACAATTATAACGCATAACCCTGCAACTGTTGCAAAAGCTAGAGTTAAACTTTGCCTCCAGCTAGCTTTTTTTTCTTGTATACCAGCAGGGCACAATTCACTTGACATTTCTTTTAGATACTCATGCCACATGTGATTGCAGTTTGTACATTTCACTTTTCTTCCAGATTCACCTATTTGCCCACGAGATACTAAGTAAGTTTTAGTACAATTATGACATTGTATTTTCATAGTGCTTACGTATAAAATAATATAAATTTGATATCAATATGTATATAATAAATGAAAAATTTGCAACTAAAAAATTACAAGATGAGATAGAAAATATTTGGAAAGATAAAGAAAAACTTAACGACTATAATCTAAAACACGAAGCAAGATTAATAATCAAAGAGGTAATTGAGTTACTTGACAGTGGTAAAATTAGAGTAGCAGAAAAGCTATCAAGTGGAGAATGGATAGTACATAAGTGGATAAAGCAGTCAATATTATTACATTTCCTCACTGAGGAAAGCAAAATAATAGACAACACCAATTGCTGGTTTGACAAAATCGGTAGTAAGTTTAGTGAATGGAATGAAGAAAAATTTTACCATTCAAAAATTAGAGCAGTTCCTGGGTGTTTTGTCCGCCAATCTGCTTACATAGGTAAAAATGTTGTTCTAATGCCAAGCTTTATCAACGTTGGTGCATACATTGATTCTGGCACAATGATAGACACTTGGTCAACAGTTGGTAGTTGTGCACAAATAGGGAAAAACTGCCATATTTCCGGTGGAGTGGGAATAGGCGGAGTTCTCGAGCCTATTCAAGCTTCTCCAGTCATTATAGAGGATAATTGCTTTATTGGAGCGCGTAGTGAGGTAGCCGAAGGTGTTATAATAAGAGAAGGATCAGTCCTTAGTATGGGGGTGTTTATTGGAGCATCAACAAAAATCATTGATAGGGAAACGAACAAAGTATTTTACGGTGAAGTGCCACCTTATTCTGTAGTCGTGCCAGGATCTACTCGATCTAGAAATAATGTCTCAACCTATTGTGCAGTTATAGTAAAAAAAGTGGACGAGAAGACGAGATCAAAAACTTCTATAAATGAAATATTGAGAATCTAACTACTTACCGTCACTTTTTTTATCATTATTACTAACTATAGTAATGGCATATGCGCATAATTCTGGAAAAGAGATCCCGTTTTCTTGAGACAGCTTGTATAATTTTTGCAAACTTTCTTTAACTTTATTAGGAATGTTTCCTCCACGCTCCTTTGCAAGCCATGAATCTTGATGGTGAATTGGATGAGTATCACCCTTTGGATTTCCTATATATACTGCAAAAGGTGCATTCTGTCCTTTGAAATCACACTGTACAGTAAATTTTTTTATAGACTCAGCCATTTAAAGACCTCTACTTTTCTTTTTAACCGATTTTATAGAAGATACAAGAGGTGGTTTTTTGATAAAATCTTGCCTATTAAACACACTTTCTTTGCCTTCTAAAGCTCGACGAACATCGGCTCTGCTTAGCTGTGACTCTTTTGCTAACCTCATTCCATGCTTTACCATAATATTAGCATATGCTAACACTTTTTTTACTAACTCTAGGTCACCATTCAGCATTTTAACTAATGCTTGAAATACCTCCGCTAAAGTTAATCCATCAGCACCTACAACCTTATTTTCTACAAAATTGACAACTTCTTCAAATTTATATTCAACACCATCATCTTGAGGTATAAGGGTAACATAATCCGTATCTTGACTATTCATAACCAAAACACTATCGCCTTTAAACTTATATTATATATATAAATACTCCACTATTTTATAGTATGGCACGCTATAGTTAAACATTTATTAATAATATGCTTACTTATATACACGAATTAATTGATAAAAGCCAAGGATCAATATCCATCAGTAATTTTATGAATGCTGCTCTATATCATAAAGAGTACGGCTATTACATGAATAAATTACCACTTGGCAAAGATGGTGACTTCATTACTGCACCTGAAATTAGTCAGCTATTTGGTGAAACAATTGCAGTGTGGATAATGAATACATGGGAAAAATTAGGAAAGCCATCAAAATTTTCTCTAGTTGAACTTGGACCAGGTAAAGGAACACTCATTCATGATGTAATAAGAGTCACCAAAAAATATAGCTGTTTTTTTAGCTCAATGGACATTCATCTAGTTGAGATAAGCCCTATTTTACAGAAAATACAAAAGGAAAAATTAAAGGGATTAGATATTAATTGGCACACAGATGTCGACAACTTACCAAATCAGCCAACTATTTTTTTTGCAAATGAGTTATTTGACGCCCTTCCAATTGACCAATTTATTTATCGTGATGAGCAGTGGTATGAAAATAGAGTAATAAAACAAGATGATGGCAGTCTTTCATTGTCACTCCAGTGCTTAACCAGACCAAAAACTGGATTCCAGAATGGAATGACAGGGGGTTTCAATGGTGCAGTAGTGGAAGTATGCCTAGCCGGAATCGAAATATTAAAGAAACTTGAGAATAAGATAGTCAATAACGGAGGAGCTGCCCTGATTATAGATTATGGTTATGTATATCCTGAATATAAGAGCACTTTGCAATCGATAAGGCAGCATAAATATACTAATTTTCTTGAAAACGTCGGTAATAGTGACATCACTGCACTTGTGAACTTTCAATCATTAAAAGATTCATTAAGGCACGTAAATTGTGAGATTTTGACTCAAAGAGAATTTTTACACCTTTTTGGTATAAAGGAAAGAGCACAAGCTTTAATGAAAAATGCAAGTAATGAACAGAAGAATAAGATCTTCAGTGAATTTTTAAGGTTAACTGAAAATATGGGTACTCTCTTTAAGGTAATGCTGATTCACCATTTGTAGTCTTGTGTAGTTCTTATGTTAAATGTTTTGATTGTAAACATTAAAAAATTTACTAAATAAAAAGAAGGCAGAAGAAACGTATCTGTGTGGCAAAATAAGGTAGAAGAGAAAAGACACCTATAGAAAAAATGGTTTCACATAAACCTGATAGTTTATATATCTCCCAAAAGATGATCACCAACACCTTCAGCATTTGCATCACTAAATTTACTTGCCACTTTATCAATAACCCAAGTAAGTGGTGTCACAACGAGCGCAGCAACCCAAATGACAGCACTAACAACATAACTCAAAACTGTGTTAACAAATATAGCTAATGTACCACTGTGATTCGGTGCCTTATTTGATAAAATAGATGAATAATCTATCAACGATCTTGTATTGCACTTAAGATCATAACTATCTTTTACTTTCGCTAACCCTTTCGCTGGCCAATATGATAGATACGCCAAGGCTAGATATAAAGATTGTAGAACTACATAAGTTAATACCCAAACAGTAGCACAAATTATACCTAAACTTCCATTTTTCCTACCACCTAAACAAACTTGACTAGATTCAACACCAAAAACTGCATCCTTCACTGGTCCAACAACACTATCAATATGATGAACGGACTTATAGAAACTATTTTGTGGAACTTTGTTATCTTCAACGCTTTTAGCAGGAACTATTCCATATTGAGAATAGTTCTTAAAATTGTTATATAAACTTGACATATTACCCCTCTAAAAATAAAAACATAATTATCTTACTAATATAGCTTGTTTTAGAATAAATTCAATCACTACCTAACTAAATTATGTGTTGCGCAAAAGCACATATTACCATACCATCGAAAATAAAGAGGTCAGCATGAGTTTTACTTTACCTGAGCTGCCATATGATAAAGCAGCTTTAGAACCTTACATATCTGCAAATACATTGAATTTTCATTATGACAAGCACCATAAGGGATATTTAAATAAACTCAACGAACTGGTTGAAAACACAGATTATCAACATATGGAAATTGAGGAATTAGTAACGAAAGTTCATGGAAATAATAATACAGTTCCTATTTTTAACAATGCAGCACAAGTTTGGAATCACACTTTTTATTGGAATTCAATGAAAAAAAATGGTGGTGGTAAACCTAAAGATGATGGTCTTCTAGCAAAAAAAATTCAAGATGATATCGGTGGCTTTGACAAATTTTGTGAAGAATTTTCAAATTATGGAGTAAGCCAATTTGGTAGTGGATGGGTGTGGTTAGTGCTTGAAAAAGGAAAACTCAAAATCACTAAAACTCCAAATGCGGATCTACCGCTAATTTATGGCCAAGTGCCACTACTTACTATGGATGTATGGGAGCATGCATACTATTTGGATTGCCAAAATCGCAGAATTGACTACATAAAAGTTTTTCTTGATCATTTGATCAATTGGGATTTTGTAGAAGAGAATTTAAAGAAGAATATATAAGATGAATATACCACAAGTAACAAAACTAGATAATGGTCTGCGCATAATAACTGAGCGAGTGCATGAAGTTGATTCCGTAGCTTTAAATATACGAGTTGGTGTTGGCAGTAGAGCTGAAAGTGCAAGTCAAAATGGAATATCTCATTTCCTAGAGCACATGGCTTTCAAAGGAACAAAGACAAGAACTGCTTTTGAAATTGCAAAAGCTTTTGACGACATAGGTGGAGCTTTCAATGCTTGCACCGGTAGAGAAAGTACAAGTTATTACGCAAAGGTTCTTAAAAAAGATATAAAGACTGGCATTGATATATTAATAGATATATTAATGAATTCTACATTTCCAGAGGATGAATTGGAACGCGAAAAGGGTGTTGTAATACAAGAGATTTTTCAAACTAATGATTCACCGAGCGATATCATTTTTGATAAGTATTTTGAAGCAGCTTATAAAGATCAACCATTTGGTAGGTCAATCTTGGGTACGCAAGATACTGTCAAATCTTTTACTCGAGAAGATCTGAATAACTACATAAATGAGCATTACTTTGGCGAGAACATTATATTTGCTGTTGCAGGAAATGTTGAACATGAGGAGGTTGTTCAATTAATCAAAGACTTTCTCTCAAAGATTCATTCAAAAGAGCTGAAAAAAAGCGAGAATGCAGGTTATACCAGTGGTGAGTATCGAGAGCATCGTAAATTAGATCAAGTACATTTATTAATTGGTCTACCTAGTGTTTCTCGTGATGATAATAGATATCACACATTCAAAGTTCTTGATGCCATACTGGGAAGTGGCATGTCATCACGCCTGTTTCAGGAAGTAAGAGAAAAGCAGGGGCTTGCTTATTCCATTTACTCATTCAACTCTAGTTATGCTGATACAGGAATGCTCTCCATTTTTGCCGGTACAGATAGTAGTAATCTAGATAAGCTTTTAAAATCCATAACGACAGAGCTAAAGAAATTGTCCACAGACAATCTGAAGGAAGAAGAAGTAAATAGAGTAAAAGAGCGAGTAAAATCCCAAATTTTAATGTCACGCGAAAGTGTTAGCTCGCGTGCTGAAACGTTAGGACACTACTACGGCAACTATAATAAATACATCAGTAAAAACGAATTAATAGAAAAAATTAGTGCTGTTACTATTTACGATATAAAAAAAGCAGCAGAAGAATTGCTATCTCAGCATGAAAAAATTACTTTAGCTGCGATTGGAGAAATTAATTCACTGCCAAGTTACGATAAAGTGGTTTCTATGCTTAGTGTACTTTAGTTATGTTGCTTATGCTCACTAAAAAGTTCAATGAATGGTTGCAAAATCCTTTCTATAAAAAGTTTGCTTTCTGGTTCATCGCGTATACCACTAATCATTTTATTGAAAGTTTTTTCGCTGTTTTGTAAAAATAAATAGCTTTCTACTGATTGCACAATAGACAAGGCAGTTAAAATTCCTCCTATCACTAAACAAGAAGCTATAGCAGGTACGGTACCCACTGCAATTCCAGTTGCGATTAATGATAAACCAGCTAAGAGTGTAAAGGCTGAAACGCAAAACGCTATTTGATGTTTTTCTTTATTTTTAACCATAAATGCCTCACAAAAATTATATTTCTAGTATATCCGTATATATAATGTACTGTCAAGTTTTTAAAGAAGATTAAAAAATGCAACGCACATGTGCAAAATATGAACTAGGTATATAATTCACAATGCAGCGGTATTTCACTAATCCAATTATTTTTTTCCTGATCTAGCCTATCATTCAATATTGCTTGTCTTATTGATTCCATCAACTTATTCATGAAGAAAACATTGTGAATGGTAACGAGTGTATAAGCCAGCAACTCTTTAGCTTTCAGTAGATGGTGTATATAAGCTCTTGAATGTTTTCTGCAGGTAAAGCACAAACAATCACTCTCAATTGGGTTATCATCTAGTTCGAATCGTTGATTTCGCAAATTAATATGCTCTTTGCACTTTGAAGAAATAGAATCTCTATTTTTTACTTTAACAAGCGCGCCACCATGTCTTGCGAGGCGAGTTGGATGCACGCAATCAAATGTATCAACTCCAAGCTCTACTCCACGAAAAATGTCTACAATTCCACCAATACCAAGCAAATGAGTAGGCCTATCTTTTTTTAAATGTTCCATAGTAAAGGAAACTACATCATACATCTGCTCTTTACTTTGACCAAGTGATCCACCTATTGCTTGACCAAAAAATGGCAAATCGTTGATAAAATCACAACTTTCTCTACGCAAATCTTGATACACTCCGCCTTGACTAATTCCATAAAGCACCTGTTTGCCATTATTATTTTTTTCAAATTCATTTAAAGAACGTTCAGCCCATCTATGGCTCATGAGCATTGATTTTCTTGTGTATTCTTTACTGACATGGAATGGAGTACATTCATCTAAAACTAAGATTAAATCTGCACCTAATTTTTGTTGAATTTGTATCGACTTTTCAGGAGTTAGACAATAAGTTTTACCATTTATGTAAGAACGAAAAATTGCCCCATCCTCGTTAATTTTGATCAGAGTTTTTTGTTTCTGTCTTACTCCCTTTATCTCTTCTGAAACTGATCCGTGTCCTAAACTAAATATCTGGTATCCACCAGAATCAGTGAGCATTGGCCCACTCCATCCCATCATCTTGTGCAAGCCACCAAGCTTTGCCACAGTATCCTCTCCCGGTTGGAGCATTAGGTGATAGGTGTTGGAAAGTATTATCTGAGTACCTGCTTCTCTGATTCTCTCGATATCTGCAGCTTTAATAGCAGCTTTGGTTGCACAAAATATAAATGCTGGTGTTTCTATACTTCCATTTGGAGTTTTGATCGTTCCAACTCTTGCAGAACCTGATTGCTTGGTTATCCTAAACGAGAACTTTTCCATCTATTTACTTGAAAGTTCTGCTATGATATTTTCCACTTTTTCAGGAGTGAGGTTTTCATAAAAATCGTTATTGATCTGTACAACAGGGGCATTAACACATGCACCAAGACATTCAACTTCCTTTAAAGTAAATAGATTATCTTTAGTGGTTTCACCGATATTGATTCCAAGCTTCTTTTTAAAGGTACTTAAAACTTCCTCGCTATTGCATAACCAGCAAGGAGTTGTTCTACAAACTTGTATTAGATATTTACCTACTGGCTTTAAATTATACATGGTATAAAAATTTGCCACTTCATATACACGAATATGTGGAATATGAAGCATGTCAGCAACGTAACGCATAGCAGATTCAGGAACCCATCCGCATTGTTCTTGTACGAGATATAGTAAAGGCATGACAGCGCTACCTTCTCTACCTTTAGGATACATCTCTATAGACTTTTTCGCTTTCCTAAGGTTATCTAATGTAAAACTAAACTGCTCTTCTTTCTCTTTCATCTAATAAGGTTCATGTAAATCTCAACAAATTATACTTGAAGAGTTAACAATTGCAATTGTTGGTTTTTTGAGCTCTACAATATTATATCTGTAGAGTGGGTGAACTCAATTTGTGAATTCTTTACTGCTACTCATTTTCCATATTTCGCTTTGCAGATTATAAAGGTATTAATTTCTTAATTTTAGTTAAAATTTTCATTGACATTAACACGCAGAAATAATCATAATAGCATTTATTAAGATTTTAAATATAATTATGCCTATATTAAGTAGATTATTTGGAGTTAATACAACTATACTGAAAGTTAAAGAAGCGATAGGTTTTAATCCAAAAAACGTAGGGTTGATTGAAGGAAATGGAGTTACTTATGGACTCAGCTATCAAGATAACGGCAATGGAAGCAGTAGAGTAAAGTTACTTATTAGCTCACTATATCAATCAAAAACATACGAGTGTGATACAGGTGTTAACGTAGCAAATGAATTTAAGGGCCAATTATCTCCCACACTAATAGAAAATTCAGCTGAAGTAGATAAAGTTGGAGTTATCTTTCCTACAGAAGAAATTAACAAAAAAGAAAAGTGCATCAAAGGCTTAACATTCAACACTTACGAAATCAAGCATTCAACTAATGTTCCCTTAGTTGAATACGTAGGAAAAGTAAAATTGTACAAGAACATTGATATAAATAATCTTGCAAATGAAGACAATAGTTACTTTCAACCAAAAGCAGTAAAAGTTGGTAATGGTAATGTCATTGTAATTGCTCATAACTTAAAGGATCAAGCTTTAGTTTCTTGGTATTTACAATCAGACACGAATGGAAAATTTAAAGCTTTATCTGGAGCAAACGGCATCATAGAAAGAAAATTATTCAAGTTTGATAATCCAGGGCAATTGGCATTAGATGAAAATACGATGCTTTATGCACAGATGAGCAAAGAGATTATTGGGAAGCCAGAAGCAAGAACAAATATTTTTAAGTTCGATATGGCTAAAGTGGTTGAGGATCTAAAAAGTGGAAAGAAAGATGAATGTTTGCTTAAGAAAAATTGTCAAATAGATAGAGCATCATTTATTATCTCTAGTCCAGAAAAAATAAATTTTCTACAGTATGTGAAACGAACTGAAGGAGATGACCAGATTGTTTTTCTTGCGAAAAAACAATCTTCTAATACGCAAGAATTGCATTTAGTAAGCCTTGCTAAGAAAGGACCAAAATCAAATTTTACTGTTTGTGAATGTGAAGATCCTATAGAACAATTGTACGTTAAAGACAATGGCCAAGGAGGTTTTATCGTCACTGCGGTAAGTGGAGAGAGTATTATAACTTTTAATAGAGAGAGCTCTGGAAAATCTTCTGAAGCAACGATAATACCGACAAGCAGTATCAAAGCTCTCAGTGATTTTGTTAATATCATTAACGGCCAATTGATGCCTAGTATTATTTCCAGCAGTACTGTGGCTCCTATAACTGTTACAGAGACGGTTGTGACTTCTAAGAAAACGACGACTGCTGCAATTACTAGCACAACAGAAACCGACACTGTAAAGACTACCAAATTAACAACAGAAGCATCAACTATCATTGTACCAACTTCCACAATGAGTAAATCTTCAACAGAGTCAACAACTCAGGCAAGTACAGTAACAGTGGGGCCAACAACAGTAGCATCAACTACCACTGCACCTACTTCTACAACGAGTAAGCCTTCAACAGAGTCAACAATTCAAACAAGTACAGTAACAGTGGGGCCAACAACAGTAGCAAAAACAACTTCTACTTCACAAACGACCACGGTTGCTAAAACGTCAACTAGTGTGCCTTCGGAAACTGAGACAAGTACTGTAAAATCTACAGCAGCAACTGTTGAGTCAACTTTTACAGCAAGCAGTACTACGATGAGTAAGCCTTTAACAGAATTAACAACTAAGATGAGTACGTCATCAGAACCAACGACAGTAGCTGAAACTATTGCGACTTCACAAGCAATTATGATTACTACAATGCCAACTAATGCGCCAACAACAAACTCAGAGAAAACTATACAAACATTGTCCATTATGCCAAGTACTAGAACAAAAGCAACAACTCCTCTGTTCACTACAACTTTACTTCCTCAAACTACTCCTTCACCACAGCCCGCTCAGCTTGCTATAGAGTCTAATAGGGCAGGAATGATAGGTGGGTCTTTGGTTGGAGCGATAATAAGTATTGCTGGAATTATAGGATTCATAACATACAAATATGTTAAGGGTCGTAATTCTGCCCCTGTGTTAGAACTAACTAATTTCAATGATAGAAGGCGATCATCTTCAAGTGGCAATAGCGATGAAGAAATTTTTATCGCTAATAACAGAATGAGACATATATCTATGCGAACTATGGATCAATCTGAAACAGTGCTAAACAGTATATCGGTGGAGAGTAGTAGTCGATCAAGAAGTAGCTCATCGTCTTCAAGCGGTGGACAGGATCTTGACTGACTGAGCTAGAGTCTAAAAGTGAAAAAAGCTTATCTTGGGATAGCGATGATGTACCGGAATATCACCTTTAGCTATTTGTCTGAATGTTTTTAGTATGTAGACTGTTAGGAAATTTTCTTTTGCTTTTATGATTTTAATGTTAAAGTATAATTCCTAGGTGCAATAAGTAGCTGCTGTTGTGTGATAAACACAGCAGAGGAAAGTCCGAGCTCCAAGAAAAGGTAGTGACGGGTAACGCCCGCCGGAGGTAACTCCAGTTATAGGGCTACAGAAAATTACCGCCTAAATATTATTAGGTAAGGGTGAAAAGGTGTGGTAAGAGCACACCATAACAATGGCAACATTGGTAGTCAAGTAACCAACACTAGGAGCAAGATTAAATAGAAGTAGATTTTATGTTTTTCTCATATCTACTCGGGTAAATCGCACGAAGTAAATGGTAACATTTACTCCAGATAAATAGCTACATAAACAGAACTCGGCTTATATTTCACCTAGGAATGCATGAATGTCAGCCATACTATGTAAATGTATCAAACATTTCACATACCCTGTACGCTCAATTTGACCACCTATATTCCTTTTACTTCTTGGCTTATCTCTTTTTTTATTTCCTTTTGAACTTAACAAAGCTTGAATTTTAACCGAGCTTTTCCTTTAACTCGTCATTCTCTATCTCTAAAACCTTATTTTCTTACCTATAACTTTTTAGCTTAGCTTCCAACTTTTCTATTTTTTGCTGCAAGTCTTTGTAAAGTTCTAAAAGACTAACCATGTTACCTCACTTTTACGATTGGTTTTTATCTTATTTCATCTACCTATTTTGTTGCTTCAATGAATGGGTGAATAAAGCATTTCATGCGTTGTCCTTCACTTGTTCTGCTTGATAGTCACTACTGCTTTCGCTTATATTAACACTAGAGTATTCTTCATCGTCAACATACTCTTTTAGAACATATCCTCTACCCCAAACGGTTTCTATGTGGCTTATTCCATCATTTGCACTTTCAAGTTTTTTACGTAATTTACACATAAAAACATCAACTATTTTGTTGTCTGAAGGTTCGTCCAAGCCATTGTAAAGATGGTTTAAAAACATTTCTTTTGTCAACACTGCTCCTTTACGCAATGCCAGCAATTCTATCATGGAATACTCTTTGTTAGTAAGGTGAACTGTTTTGCCTTTTACCTCAACAATCCTGTGATCAAAATTGATATTCATATTACCAATCTTTATCACTGATTCGGGATGGCCTTTAGTACGTCGGACTATGGCCTTAATTCGAGCTAATAATTCGCTCTTGTGAAATGGCTTGGTTAAGTAATCGTCGGCACCATACCCAAGTCCTTTAGCTTTATGGTTGGCAGCGGAGATACACGAAAGTATTAAAACAGGAACTTTGATTTTTGCACTTCTTAATCTTAACAGTATATCATATCCATCAATATCACCAGGCAGGTGTATATCTAGAATAACTAGATCGTAATAGTCTCCACCCGAGGAAACCATATTATTGTTATAATCTTGTGCAGAAGTAACAACGTCGCAAAAATGTCCATCAGAAGTTAAGGCATTAACTACAGTCTTTGCACTTACTTGATCATCTTCAATTAATAATATACGCATATTTTACACCCCATAAATAATTTATAATTTTAGTAATATATATAACCAAGGAAAGTAACAAATCAAATTTTTATTAATGAATAATAGAAATTACACTTATTAATTAATAGTTAATATGTCGTTCCAAAATTATACAAATAGATCTAAAATACAATAGATATACTATAATAATACTATTTTTAGTAAATATTGAATAGAAGCTATTTTATTAAAAGAATACTTAGGTTAATAGATATTTAAACTATTTTATACTTTTATGTTATATTTTTAATTTACTTATTCTACAGTTTTAAATTATAAGTAATACTTTCAGGAATATTGAGTGGTAATATCAGTTTTAGGTGCTGGCGCATGGGGTACAGCAATTGCGATTTCATTAAGTAGTAAGAAAAATGTAATTTTGTGGACTCGCAATAAGGCCATGTTTGAATCAATTAAAGAGAAAAGAGAAAGTGACAAGCTACCTGATTGTCCAATTTCTGATAATGTATCAGTAAAATTAGCTATTGAAGATGCAGTTAATGCTTCAGTAATAATTCTAGCTGTTCCCACTCAGTCTCTAAGGGAGATATGTCATCAATTGAATGATTGTAACCTAAAAAAAAATGTAGCAATAATTTTGGCTTGTAAGGGAATAGAAAAATCTACATTAAAATTACCTAGTGAAGTAGTCAATGAAGTTTTACCTAATAATCCTCTTGCTGTTTTTTCTGGTCCTAGCTTTGCTATAGAAGTTGCAAGAAAATTACCATATTCGATGGTTCTTGCATGTCAAAATGAAGTATTAGGTTCAAAATTAGTATCAGAGCTACAGCAAGAAAATATTAAATTGTACCTTAGTAGCGATGTTATAGGAATACAGGTTTGTGCAGCGTTAAAGAATGTTTTTGCTATAGCATGTGGGGTTGTTCTAGGTAGGTTTGGGTTTAATGCTCATGCAGCATTAATTACGAAAAGTATGAGTGAAATTAAGGCTTTATACTCAGCAAAAGTTGGTGACGGCAATGTAGATATAAATACACTACTTGGACCAGCATGCTTAGGCGATTTGGTTGTGACATGCACATCATTAAATTCAAGAAATCTATCTTTTGGATCTAAAGTAGCTAATAGTAATGGTTCTAGTGCTCAGCAGATTTTATCAGAAGGTAAGTCGGTAATTGAAGGTTTTAACACTGCTAAGTCTGCATTTGATTTAGCAGAAAAGCTAAAGATAAAAATGCCCATATGTGAAGCGATCTATAGATTGCTATATGAAAATACTTCTGTAGAAGATACTATTTCTGTTCTTGTAAATTAGTTTTATATTTCGGTATATTGTGAAATTTTTATATAAATTAATATCAACATGGTGGCTATCTGGCACGGTAAAAAACATGCCAGGTACTATAGGCAGCTTGGCTGCTTACCCAATTGTTCCTATATTACTCAATGACAGAATTTTAGGTACAGCAATTATTTTTTTTTTATTCTTAGTTGGATTATGGTCTACAGGCAATTATATACAACATTACAAAGCTCCGCATGATCCAAAAGAGGTAGTAATTGATGAAGTAGTTGGTCAATTGCTGACAGTACTTCTAGTTTCAATATTATTAGAACAAGAAATGAATAGCTCTGTATTGTTGGTGTGCTTTTTCTCCTTTAGGTTTTTTGATATAATAAAAGTGTGGCCTATAAATTTGATTGATAAAAATACAAAAGGTCCTTTAGGTATTATGCTAGATGATGTTGTAGCTGCAATTTTAGCCTTTGTTTTTATAGGAGCCTTTTATTGTTTATTGTTGGTTTATGCAGAATAAAAAAATTTGTTATTCAAGCTTAATTATTCAGAACCTAAAGGATTATATACTTTATGCAACGAATTTGTCCAAGTGGGAAATACATGACGAATTTGATAATGTTATATTTACAGTAAATGGTACCAGAGAATCGTTATTTAATTTTGTGTTTTGTGAAGATCAATGTACTGAGCTTTCCATATACAGAACTCTAAATTATCTCAAAGCACGAAATATAGAAGCAACATGGATAATAAGTCCACGTATAAAAATAGGGGGTATTTTAGAAAAATGCGAAATAAAACACGTTAGCACACCAAAAAAAGTTTTACTCAATATAAAAGATTATTTTTTGCCTGATGATGCTGTTCCAAATTTGAAGTTCAATGTTGTAAATAGTAGTGAGCTCTTAGAGCAATTAGATTTACACACTTCTAAAATTTTTTATCATAGAATTAGTATTGTTAGCACATTTTTTCGCCAATTATCGAATTATGATGATAAGAGCTCAAGGTTAAGATTTTTTCTTGTAATGCTAAATAACGAAATTGTTGGAACATGCGGTCTTTATATTCAAGACAGCATAGCTGGTTTTTATAGTGATGGAGTTTTACCAATTTACAGGGGTCGTGGAATAGGAACTCAAATGGTTCTAGAAAGAATAAAGATAGCTAGGCAATTTGAATGCAAATACATAGTAGCACATTGCATGAAACCTTCTGTAAACCTTTATAAAAGATTAGGCTTTAGGGTATTGGGCAATCTTCACTTATATACCTCTTCAGTACAATCTCTTTGCGAGAGGTTATAAATTTTTATATTTGTTTTAGAATGCTATGTTTTTTTTGTATGAAATAGTTTTACTACTAATTCTAGTATTCTTCTTTTTCTCATATTCTAAATTAAAAATTAGTAATAAAATTAAGGACTTACAACATCAAAATGTTATCATAAATAATTTAATAGATACTGTAAATGATGGATTTTATATTTGGGACGCAAAAAAACGTATAGAAAAATTTTCTCCCAATTTACTAATTTTGCTTAATACTGTTTTTTATTCATTTAATGAGTTTGTAAATTTTTTTGAGCAATCAGAAAGCTTAATTAAAAGTTTTGCTGAGGCAAAGGAAATAAATAAATCTTTTACTCTAGATTTAAAGTCAAAAGACAGTGAGGTTTATTGCACATGTTATGGTAAAAGCATAATAGATTATTCTAATAATGTGATTGGTGTGTTGTTGTGGATAAGGAATATCTCCGATTATAAGATAAAAGCTAATGAACTTGAGTTAGAAAATAGTAAGCTTATGCGAGAATTGGAGAACTATAAAAAAATTTTTGACTCTTTACCATTTCCAATACTGAAGCACAATAAGAATAAAAAAGTAAGGTTTTATAACTTATTTTATGATAAATATATAGGCAGCTCTAAAAAATTTACTGTTGCGAGTGGCTCCTATAACGTAAAACCAGGAGAGTGTGTAATAACTTACAAGAACGAACCTAAGGTTTTTAATTTTGTTGAAGTTCCAATGCAAAATTCTAATAGCATAGTAATGTATGGAAAAGATATTAGTGATGAAAAAAAATTACATACTGAGCTAAGCAATTGTTTAGCTGCACAAGAAAGTTTGCTTGAGAAACTATCGATTGCTGTAGCGATATATAGTAAGAATCAAAAGCTAAAATTTTATAATAATGCTTTTATAAAAACTTTTCAGTTTGATCCAAAATTTTTGGAGTCTTATCCAACTTATCACGAGATTATGCTTCACCTATTTGAATCTAAAAAGCTTTTAGGAAAAAATGATTTTCAAACTATTAATAATCAAAGACATGAGTTGTTCAAAAGATTACTGGAATCATATGGTGAAACAATACATTTCATGAACGGAAGAACGTTTAGAGTATTAACAATACCCTATGCTTCAGAGGGTCTACTATTTTCTTACGAAGAGTGCCAGAAATAACACTCAAATTCCTCCTCTCTCTACCATAAGCTGTTTTACTTTCGCTATCGCTTTTGCTGGGTTAAGACCTTTCGGGCAGGTTTTTGTACAATTCATTATTGTATGACAACGATACAACCTAAATGGGTCGTTTAAAGAAGCAAGTCTTTCTTCTTTCTTATTATCACGACTGTCAGCAATCCATCTATAAGCTTGCAGTAATATCGCTGGCCCTAAAAATTTATCACCATTCCACCAATAGCTTGGGCAACCAGTCGAACAGCAAGCACATAGTATACAATCAGACAGACCATCCAATTTTTTTCTATCTTCAGGAGATTGAAAGTATTCTTTATTTTGTAAGGCAGATTTATCTGTTTTTAACCAAGGTTTAATCGATTTGTATTGCTCATAAAATTGGCTTAGATCTGGAACTAGATCCTTTACTATATACATATGAGGTAGTGGATATATTTTTACTTCACCTTTTATATCATGTATAGATTTAGTGCATGCGAGAGTGTTGGTACCATCAATATTCATTGCACAAGATCCGCATATTCCTTCTCTGCAAGAGCGTCTAAAAGTTAAGGTTGAATCTATTTCATCCTTTATTTTTATTAATGCATCAAGTACCATAGGGCCACAATTATCCATATCGATAAAAAATGTGTCTATTCTTGGATTTTTATCATCATCAGCAGACCAACGATAAATTTGAAATCTTCTAATATTTTTTGCTCCAGTAGGAGTAGGATAAACCTTGCCCTTTTTATTAACTTTAGAATTTTTTGGTAAAGAAAACTGAACCATATTGCTTACCTTTTACAGCTAAAACCCCTTTTTTGTAAATAACATATTTTGGTATTATCTACCATACTTTTCCTTTTCAAATTCAAGCAAAGCTAAAATCTTGCTCTCTAAACTTTTCATTATAATTTCTTCATCTTCTTTTTGATGATCATAGCCAAGTAAATGCAGCAATCCATGAACTAACATGTGTGCAGTGTGAGTGAGGATAGATATACAGTACTCATGAGACTCTCTTTCTATTGTATCTACTGCAATTGCTATGTCTCCTAGATCACATTCACTAGATAACTGTTCGCATGGAAATGATAGTACATTAGTTGGCTTATCTATTTCTCTAAACTTAAGATTAAGTTGATGTAGCAAGTTATCATCAGCGAGAGCTATTGATATATTTGGTTTATAATGATCTATTTTTAATTCTTTTAGAGAAGCATTAATAATATTTAATACAAAACTCTGTGGGTCCTTCGTAATACTATGCCACCTCTTATCAAGAATGCTCACTTCTAACATTCGCTCATCCTTATTATTTCATTCCACTCAGTCTCTAAAACCGGAGAAACTGATAAACGTGATTGTTTTAATATAACCATATTTTTTAAAAGTGGGTTTTGTTTTATACTACTTAACGTGACTTGATTATTTAAAGGTTTTAAAAGCTTTACATTCACTAGTCCAAATTTGGAATTATAAACATGATAATACTCCTTTAATACTTCAACTATTCCAAGTATAACTCTCTCTTTACCTGTATGATAAAAAAATGCAAGATCGCCTAATTTCATAGCTCTCATGTAATTTTGAGCTTGATAATTGCATACACCATTCCACTGCGTCACCTGCTCCTTTTCCATTTTTTGCCACGAGTATTCACTTGGCTCTGACTTTAGTAGCCAAAATTGCATTATTTTTTTCTTCTTAAATAAGCTGGTATATCATAAACATTGCTGCCCCACTTAACTCTTTCATTTGTTTGCTCAGTTGAAGCATATTCTTTTGTTTCTGATATTGGAATTTGATTATAAGGCCATTTAAAATTTTTTTCCTCTGCTGGGATCTTGTTTTGATTAACAGATGAATTGTTGTTACAGCTATCAATGCCAGTTGCAAGAACAGAAACTCTAACTCTTCCCTCCATCGCCTGATCAAAAGTAGCACCAAATATTATATTTGCATTTTCATCCACTTCTTCACGTACTCTATTGGCTGCAGCATCAACTTCAAATAAAGTCATATCTCCACCACCAGTAATATTAATCAATATTCCTTGTGCACCTTTCATTGATACATTATCAAGTAATGGATTAGATATCGCAGCCTCTGCAGCACTAATTGCCCTATCTTCTCCTTCTGCCTCTCCAGTACCAATCATTGCTTTACCCATCTCACTCATTACTGTTTCTATATCAGCAAAATCAAGATTAATCAGTCCTGGCATGATCATCAAATCAGTTACTCCTCTTATGCCAATATGCAGAACATTATCGGCGAGTTGAAATGCGTCAGCAAATGTAGTTTTCTCGTTAGCAATTCTAAATAAATTTTGATTGGGAATGACAATAAGTGTATCTACGTATTTTTGCAACTCTTCAAGTCCAAGCTCTGCAATGCGCATACGTCGCACACCTTCAAAACCGAACGGCTTAGTTACAACTCCAACAGTCAGTATCTTTTTTTCTTTTGCTCCTTTATCTTTAACTACCGCTCTTGCTTCTCTTGCTGCTTTTGCAATTACCGGTGCAGCACCTGTTCCAGTACCACCACCCATACCTGCTGTGATAAAGAGCATATGGCTATCTTTTATATGCTCCATAATCTCATCAATTGATTCTTCTGCTGCACCTTTACCAACATCAGGCAAAGCACCAGCACCAAGGCCCTTAGTTAAGTTAATACCAAGTTGAATTTTTTTATCACATAACGACTTCTCTAACGCTTGAGCATCGGTATTTGCTACAACAAAATTTACCCCTTGCAAATTGGATTGGATCATGTTGTTTACAGCATTTCCACCAGCACCACCCACTCCCACAACGGTAATTCTTGGGTGTAATATAGGTAACTCTGGTAGACTAAGGTCAATTGACATTCAAATTACTCAAATATTAGTGAATTCACTTGATAACAAGTTACTGCTTTTTTAACAATATGCAAACATTTTTCATTTTGACATACGCAAACAGTAAACAAGATTTACTTATTCTTAACATTGTTAATCAGTAGGTATAATAATTGCAGGCTTTCAAATAGCACTACTTAGAATGCAAAAAAAAAATTGTGAAAAAGGGATAGAAGCCTATCCCTTTGCTTTGTCAAAGTTACTTAGAGAATGCCTTTTGCTCCCCCAACTGCTGAGACAACAGTCTCAAAGAATTTTGTACGGACATTTTCATATCACTAAATTCTAGCTTATCACCATTAGCTTTAGGCTTATTATCACCTTCTCTTACACAAGCATTAAGTACACCTTGCTTTACTCCCTCAATTTGACTTGCTTTATTATTGTTTTTATATGCATACACAGGTGCAGTTATTAAAGCTGCTACTGCAGCAAGAACTACCAAACTAGCAATGAGTGGATGAGCAACTGCAAATGCAGACATTGCAGTAATAGCAGGACTAACAAGTGTTGCAGCTTTTGTTCCAACTGTACCAACAAAAGTTGCATAAGCTGGACTTAAGAGATAAGCAGCTGTAAGCGAGGCTACTGCTATAACTGCTAAAGAAATACCAATTGTCTTGCCTTTATGTTCTTTTACGAGATCCCAACCTTGCACAGGCACTTCTTTAGCTGCTGACCAAAGTCCTTCGTCTCTATATTTACTTTTTATTGCTTCAAATTTTGCCATAACTATACTCCAAAAATATTAAAATTTCACTAAGGGTAGTATATGGCAAAAAAAAGTTTCCTGTCAAGTAAATTAACTTATTTATACATTCTTATTCTGTAATTTAGTGCTTCTGCAATATGTGCTCTTTTTATTTCCTCACTTTTTGCAAGATCTGCAATGGTTCTTGCAACTCTTAATATGCGTATGTAGCCTCGATTGGAAATGTAATTTTCTTTCAGTACGTATTTTAGTAATTCTAATCCTTCCTCGTCTGGCTTAGTTAATGCTTCACCACTTACTTCTGCATTACAATAAATATTCAATTTACTATAACGCTCAGCTTGAATTTTCCTCGCTGCTATCACTCTTTTTCTAATATTTTCAGTGCTTTCTCCTTCTGAAGAAATTTCAGGAGAGAGTATACTAACGTTTGGCATTTCAATGCATATGTCTATTCTATCAAGCAAAGGTCCTGATATTTTATTTCTATAATCTGTGCCGCATTTTGGAGCTTTGTTGCACGATCTACTTGCATCACCTAAGTAACCGCACCTGCAGGGATTCATTGCAGCTATAAGTTGAAAATTAGCTGGATAAGTAATGTGAGCATTTGCCCTTGCGATAGTGACTTTTCTATCTTCAAGTGGTTGGCGTAGAGAATCAAGCACAAGCCTTGGAAATTCAGGTAGCTCGTCAAGAAATAACACACCATTGTGAGCCATGGTAATTTCCCCAGGCTTTGCATTTTTTCCTCCTCCTATCATTGCTGGCATGGAACATGAGTGATGAGGTTCACGAAAGGGACGAGTTACTTTAAATGTTTCGTTACCGGCTTTTGTTATGCTAGAGATAATATTAACATCAATCATCTCCTGCTCAGTCAAATCAGGTAATAGCCCTATAAATCGCTTAGCAAGCATTGACTTTCCAGTACCAGGAGGTCCAACAAGAAGCATATTGTGTCCACCTGCTGCTGCAATTTCAGCTGCTCTTTTTGCAACAACTTGGCCTTTGATATCTTTCATATCTGAAACTAACCTTTTCTCCTTGGGTACATCACTATAGTTAAAAACTATCGGCTCAATTAACTGTTCACCTTTAAAATGTCTGATAATATCGGTTAATTTCTCTATAGCTAGAATAGAAACATTCTTTACCCATGAAGCTTCTACTCCATTTCCCCTTGGGCAAATTACTCCTTTATTTGACTGTTTTGCATTGATTGCTGTTGGAAGTACTCCTGAGATTGGTATGACTCTGCTGTCTAGTGCAAGCTCGCCCATAATTATATAAGACTGAACTTTTTCAACTGGTATCACATTCATTACAACAAGTAATCCAACAGCAATAGCTAAGTCATAATGACTACCTTCTTTAAGCAAATCCGCAGGGGAAAGATTAACCGTAATCCTTTTTGGAGGTAACAGAAGATTGATTGAATTTAACGCTGCTCTGATACGCTCTCTGGATTCTGCAACAGTTTTATCCGGCAGTCCAACAATATTGACTGCTAGTACAACATTGCATAATTCTATTATGCCTATTTTGATCAAAATTTGCAAGACTTTTTATGCGAAACACTATGTATAAGTGGTTGTGGTTGATTTCAATTTGATGAATTAACATTCTAATAATATTTTGTTTAGTCTGCCAATCTACCAGATCAAGTTTTGATTCAACACTTGAGGAAAAGTTTTTCAAGCTATCTGTAACAAGGCTCAATTCTTGTTGTAACTTCTTTTGATCGAGTGTTCTTTCTTTCTCTTCTTCAATTTCTTTCAAATGTTGTTTCATTGTTGTGATTCTTGGTTCAAATTCTTCTTGGCTTATAAACCCTTTGGCATAGCTATCAATAAATTTTTTGATACTTAATCTTAGCTTACTTTCTTGCTTTTCACGTGTTTGATTATGTAAAGGCTTTTTGTTCTCTGACAATCTACGTTGATATTCATTTGCAATCCTATCTGGCTCTTTCAGGATACTCTTGACTTCTTCCCATATAACTCCATCTAATACATCAGTGCGTATTGATTTATTATCGCAGATTTTATTGCCATTGAATTTGCTAGAGTTTGTACCAGAGCAACGATAGTAATAATATGTCGACTTTTTATGAACGTGGTTTGTACCGCAATAAGTATATTGACAACGTTGACATACCATTAAACCTTGCAATAAATATGTTTCTCTTCTTTGTCGTACTCTTGCTCTTTGCCTATTTTCAGTTAGTTGTGCCTGTACTGAATCAAATAAAGGCTCATTGATTATTTTTGGTACTGGAATATAAGTCCAGTTCTCTTTATCACTGTTAAAGCGACCACTTTTAAGTTTACCACAAGTTCCTTTTTTTGACTTTTTTACTTGTGGTTTTGAGCATGTCCTAGTTTTACCATAAGCTGCTTTTCCTATATAAGCAGGATTTCTTAACATGTTCCAAATAGTGCTCCTTTTCCAATACCTTTTTCCTGTTCGTGTTATTACCGGTATCTTATTCAGTTCATGTACAACTTCTCCTATACTTGCTCTTTCTTGGCCAACCCGACTAAATATTTTACGCACTATATTTGCCTCTTCTTCATCAACCTCAAATTGAGCACTTCCTTCACCTACATGTTTTGCTATGTAGCGATAACCGTAAGGCGCCCTACCCATCACACTTATACACCCAGCTTTGGCCGCATGAAGTTTACCTCTACGGTTTCGTTCCATAATCTTTGCACGTTCATACTCTGCTATTGCTCCCTGAATCTGTAGAAATAAATGGGAATCAGGATTATCATCAAACTTATGATTCAAAAATACTATTTCAGATTCAGCCTTTTTAAACTCTTCGAGTAAGATCATTTGATATGAAAATTTCCGTGATAGCCGATCAGGTGAATGAATGTATATCTTATCAATCTTACCTTCTGCTACTCTATCACGTAAACTCTCTAAGCCAGGACGTTCTAAATTTGATCCACTGTAACCATTATCGATGAACCTATGCTCATCTAACAATTCATGTCCATCACTACTAATGCGACGCTCCAATTCTACAATCTGACTCTCTATTGTATTCTCCTGTGCCTGTTGTCTTGATGAAACTCTTGCATACAAGCTTACCGTTACCATTTTCTTCTACCTCCTTTATTTTATATTTCAATAATTGTTCATAAGCATTTACCAAATATGTATCCGCCAACCTATGAGGTTCATAACGGCAATTAATAGTTAATTCCCCTTTTTGCATGTTTTTCTTCCTGTGAAATTTTTTATAGGTTAGGAGACTTCTATTAAACTAAACCAATGCACACCTTATTTAAGAAAGCTATCTAGTTTACACAAATTCTCCCTAATTAAATATACAAGATTTGAAAAAATTATGTCCAAAAAATCTTTGCTTGAATTGTCATATTATGTATAATGTAGCTTATTTTATGTAATATGAATGTTCATCCAAGCCATGAATTTTTGGAAAGCGATTTAGAAGTTCCTGTTAACCTTTTACTAGATCGTTTTCAGGATTCTAAGGTACGTCAGTCTTGGTTAGATTCCCTTTCTGGTAAACAACTGAGCATCATTTTTCAGCATTGCTTTAAAAATCATTTAAATGGGCAACTTTTTCAGGATGGAGATTATGACGATAGATCCACTCAGCAAAAACGTAAGATACTTACCAGTTATTCTGACTCTCTTTTCAACTATTATCTCATTAGCTACTTTGATCGTACAAAACTTGAGGCTACAGTTAGTGAAGTAGCAAGATTTGCCCTCACTCAGGAATTAATGAGATCGTACCTGATAAAAAATAATACTAAGTATGATAAAAGATCCTTGTTATTTTTACTGTTTCACATAAATTGCAAACTTCTAAAATCTGTTTATCACTTTGATAAAGTGCAAAAGAAAGGTTTCGTATCATTTGCTCTACAGAAACCACCAAGACAAATAAAAACTTCATTTAAGGAATTTATGTCACCAGAGGCAGTAGAGCAGATACTTAGGGATGATAACCAGTTGCAGGGTTTTTTCCATCATCAAGATCGAATATATATGTTTGTACGCCGAGGAAGTGACATAGATTTACTACTTAATTCAAACAAGGTTGTTCATGGCCATAAACCTGAGTGGATGATTTTAGATTTTTCGCTTGATGGTACAAAGGTTAATCTCTGTGCTAAAAATACTAATAAAGCTGTGGAAATAGCAAATAGCATTATAAGTGGGTATTTTAACTGCGAATGTACTTTTGTAAATATACAAGATAAGAACTTTCCACTACAAGTGCACAAGTTTCTTCAAACATGTATAGAGGGTTCTGACCCTAATATTTGTATATTTGAGTTAAATTTTAAGTCAGATTATTTTAAAAATAGCAATACATATCTTACTCTAACCGTAAAGCCATATGATCCTATTGCACCAGAGTTACATATTTTGAAGCCATCTATTGGCAACGTACTACAATCTATTCAATCAGCTAAAGTAATGTTCCAAAACAAAAAGGTAACATTTTCTTTCAAAGCAAGTGGGGAAATTTATTATTCAGAGCATCCGCTCAATAAAAAAGAAAGAGAGGACCTGAAGAAACATATGGAACAATCTTATGGTCTTAAAATCCTTTCACGAGCAAATTGCTGATCTTTTAAGTTCAAATAGTTCTTGGGTCAATCCAAGTCAAAATCACATTAAAGCAGCAAGATACTTATTTGATCTTGGATTGATAAAAATGCAAAAAAGGTACTATATTGTTTGCTCTCGTGAAAAAGATCATCTTGATTGGCCAAATGTAATTGATCCAAGTTGTAGCAATGAGATTTTCATCGATTCAGACTTTGATGAAGCATGTGATGACGCTATTTGTGAAAACTGTTCTCGTCATATTTTACCTAATACTTATCAAAAACAGAGATTTCATCTCTTATCCATATACTTAAATATAGAGAGAATCATAGAATGGTTTGAAATAAAGTTGAATGATTCAAGACTTATGTGGGAAAAAGTGGAAAAAGGAGTTTATTATATTTGTAATCAAGGTCGTATTGTAAATCTAATAATCCTTGATTTTTGTACTGATGCAATATTTTTAACTATAGATAAACTTAGAGTTCACCCTACAGTTCTCATCACTCTAAAAAAAGATATACCAAATCTATTGTTGAGCCTATATGTAGTGCCAATGGTGAAACTGTTTTGTCAGCTTAAGACTGTAACTGAGATATTCCAAGAGGCAGCTAAAAAAGGAGTACCAGAGGTAGTAGAAAATACTTCTTTGCAAGTTTTACCAGCTTCATATATTTCGCTTAAACGTGTTGAACCAATTATACCAACAAAGCTTTTGGAGTTACAGGTAGTTAAAGGTATGGTATATGTTAATAGTATTGAAGTTATAAATAAAAAAGCTGCATCATGCCTTAATATTTTTCGAATATTGTTCAAGCAATTTTTACATGACTGTGAGAAAGAATTACCACCTGAAAAACATACACTTCTCAATATTAATCAGTTAGAAAAACTCTTGGGACTTAGTTTAGAAGCAGATTTAGAACATCAAATCAGAAAACCATTAAATAAAATGCAAAGAACAATCAAAGCTACACTTGCTGAGAAATTAGGATTAAGTATTGAACGTGATGATGTAATACAAACCCTTGGTTGGCAAAGATCATCATATGGTTATCGTATTAACCCTTTTACTTTGACTATAAAAAAATAGAATTTCCTGATTTTAAAAATTTTCAGCTCCATGAGTAAATTTTCCAACTCCACGTGCAAATGGTCCTGTTTTTACATCAAGCCATTTATCTTCTTTTGAACCATTAGCCATTCCTTTAACTATTTGCTTTGCTTGTAAAAGCTCTTGCACTATACGTTCTAGTCTATCCCTTCCCATACTATGAAAAACTTCAGGCAATCTATGTCGTTGTTTATGTATTCCTGCACTTCCTGTATGAGTAAATGGATGTCCTGAACTAGCAGCTCGCGCAATTGAATCAATAAGATATATTTTAAGATCTTTATCGCTAATATTTTGAGCTTTTAATTGTTCAGTAATGTCTTCCAATAGCCCTGTTTCTTCATTTCTTAGGTAAGTGCGTATGGTACGATCAGCAAGGCCATTTGCTTTAACAACTGCTCCATAAAATAGTGCATTTTGTCTTGGGATTTTTCCAATTGACCTAAAAATCATCGGTTTAGTTATATCCTCAACAGGCCAAAAAGCAAAAGAACACCTGACTCCATTTACGAGAGCAGAAGTACCTCGAATAGCATCTCGTGCTTGCTCTACTGTTGATATAGGCTTTTCTCCCTTCAGCTTTCTCATATGATGTGCAGTAATTATTGAAGCTCCAGTGCTACATGCTAAATCAGATAATAAACACATGAGATAATCCCCTACTGCTGGGTCAGCATTTAAATCTGCATGAATGAAAGAAGCAAGGGGATCAAATATAATGAGCTTTAAATCCTTTATCCTGCTCAGCTGCTTCATTACAGACTCAAATTCTGGAGATATTTCTACAACTTTACCGCGAACATTCTTAAGTATGGCAAAAGATCCTCCTATATTTGGCAGTGGTACAATAAATAGCCTATCTTTATATTTTAATCTCTCGCATTTGGGATCAAGTCGTTCTAAGCGACGATGTATTTCATTTGTATCATCTTCTGCAGAAAATACCACAACAGATCCGTGTTCAGTAACAAATGGACCAAATCCGCATACCTGATCTATGCTAGCTGCAACCTTGAGGGCTAGGTCAAGAAGAAGCATACCTTTACCAGTATCACCCATTGCAGCCAAAATAGATGTTACACCCAAAGGAAATAACCCTTCAACAAGAAATCTTTGCTTTGGTACTGGACCTACAAAACGCTCTACACTCCAGCTGAAAATATCGAGCGGTGGTTTAATAATTATTTTTCTTGAGTTTTTTTCTATGAAGTCAAAAATATCTATATTCTCTTGTACAGCATCAGCAGCATCCCAACTCCTTGGTTTATTCGGTGGAATCTTAAGCGTAGCAAGTGATGCAACACCAAGTTCTAAAAGTCTCTTTTCAGCGTTTTTGGTATATTTATTACCTGCTTCATCGTTGTCTGGCCAAATGATAACATGTTTACCTCTAAGCGGAGTCCAATCTGTTCTATCAATAGGCGCATTTGCTCCAAACATTGCTGTTGTTGCAGTTATTCCTTTCTCTATAAGTGCTTCTGCGCATTTTTCTCCTTCAACCAGAACAACTTTATCGGACCTTAAAATACCTGGAATGTTGTATAGTGGCCTTATCTCTGGCTCTTTGAATCTTTGTTTTTTAACATCAAATGGTTTAAACTGTTTTTTCTCTAAAGGAGGATCATAACGATAGACTATTACAGTCAATTGGTTATTTTCATCGTAGTAATTCCAACTACAAGTCAGATATTGTTCTAGATTTCTGATATTGTTTTGTTTCTTAAGACCAAGCCATTCACTTATTGAAGCCATTACTTCAGGAAATTCTATTTTGGCATTTTTCCCATGTACCGTTGCCCAAAGGTCAATAATGTCACCGCCTTCTCCTGTTGCAAAATCTTTCCATAATCCAGCTCTTTCGCCTGTTAATTCTATTACAGTACTTTTGCCTTTGTTACCCTGTACATCACCTACATAAAACTTATCACCACGAAATGTCCCTCTTGGTAGTAGATGAAAAAGACAAGATCTGATATTTTGCAAAAGCTGAGTCTTTAGCTCTACCATAGTATCCGTTTTTTGCGGACAAGTTAAGCCGTAGCTATAATTTTAGAATTCTGCCAACGCCCATTTACTCTGCTAATGAATTTTGCTGGTATTGATTTGCCGTTTCTTAGCTCATATACTACTTGCAAGACATTTGCGCGTTTACTTGGTTGAAACATTACCATACCAGACGTGTAAAAACTTCTTAAAGCATTAGCACCAATTAAAGCTTGAAAAGGACTTTTTGCGAGTGTGGTTGTGGATACTTTTCTGGTATGACGTGTAATAATTATTCCAGCCATAGGATTAATTATAGAACGTAATTTTTCTATTCTGCTTTGCAGGCCAGAAAATATATTTTCATAGTCAAGAGAATCCAAAACGATAAGGTCTATCATTTTGATATCAAACTTTTCTTTTATAATATCTTTTATTTTCTCTATACCTTCATCATTTAAAATTAATCTCATCTTTGTAGTAATAATCAAGTTTTCTTCTGCTAGATTTGGCAGTCTTTGATTAGTTATGATTTGTTGTATGCGTTCCCTGATATAATTGTACTCCATCTCATTTTGCAGATAGACTATTTTTAGTGGCCTTGCTGACTTCATCTTAAGAAACGACACTCCTGCTGCAAGATGTGCAAGCAAAGAGAGAAGAAAATAACTTTTGCCAACCTTTGGCGTACCACCAATGACTAAAAGACCACCTGGAGTGAGAATTCGTGGAGCTATTATATCTTCTGGTATTGGTGATTGATCATTTAAGTACTGCTTTACAGAAAATATTTTTTCTTCTCTTTTCCCCCCTTTTTTTTCTCCACTCTTTGATTTTTTATTGAGCCACTTTCTAGCAGAATATATATCACCCTTAATTAAAATCCAAAGATCAATAATATCACCACCAGTTCCTTCAGTAAAATTACGCCAATCACCAGCTTCCTTACCTACTATTTTAACTGTAATTGTATTTCCATTTAAGTCTCCAATATAAGTTTTTTCTCGGTAAAACTCACCATTTGGAAGTAGGTAAGAAAGGCACTCCTTGATATTATCGATTAATAATGCTTTTATCTTTTCTTGCTTTTTAGACATAAAACTCCCATACATATTTTTTATACGTTTAAAGTTGAGATTAGCTAGCTCGCAAACAGTTTCAAAAGATTTTGAATTTAGCCAATGAATTGCTTCTTCTCTTAGCTTTGGGTTTTTTCCTACTGCATCCTGAATACCTCTAGTAACGACAGCAGACCAAAGCTTTTCCTCGTCGTACTTCAAAATGGTACTCTGTCAATTTCATAATTTTTACGGTATTCCGGAGTAACTATTGAAGCAATTTTGTTCTTTTCTCCATATTCATCAGTTATAACACCTACCTTTACTGTAAACTCTAACCCATTTAATTCTGCAACTGAATTTAGCTTACGAGCAAGGATTGCACCTTCTGAGTTATCATGTGGATGAATGTCACGTGCTGATTCCAAGATACTGCGAAGCATAGAGCGACCCATTTCTCCCCAAGTATCTTCTGCTTTACTACTTTTAATACCAATTATTTGGTAAATCTTATGCTTTTCATATAGACCTTCAATAACGGTAAATTCTGTATTTAAATAAATGCTACCGGTAGTGGGGCTTTTAGTAAACCAATGCTCATAACCTCCAGGCTTGATTGTCATTTTTACCTTTACTATTGTACCTTTAGGTATTAGTCTACTTTGCGGTTTTACAGTGTTAAAATCAGTTAATAGGTTTTGTAACATATATCACTCTCCATGTTTAAATTTTAAAACTTGCTTTTAATCTTTGTAAGCAGCTTGCCTAAATGCGGTTCTTCAACCATACTCAGGCGTCCACTGCGGTCTTTAGCTGGGTATCCCCAAGGGTTTAAAGTGTGGCAAACAAAAGAGCGTTTCTCCGTTCCATCATCTCTCTTGATTCCAACCATACTGATTACTTCATCAACTATTCCAGGAATCTCACTAGCAGTTTTAGTCCCTTCGCATTGAGGTAGCCAAATTGGACGATTGAAATCATCGAGATATTGACCTAAAGTGCCAACTATGATGATGTCTTTGTCTCTGATGTGTTGAAATTGATTGAGCCAAGCCATCATTTCCTGAGCAAGTAATCCATATGCAGCTCTCATGTCCTGTTTTCCCGATCTCTCAGAAAAAGCTTCAGGTTGCATTTTTGCCCATAATAGACATAAACGTGAAGCAACGGTTATACTATCTACAAAGATGCATCGGTATTTAGAAAACTCAGGGAAAAGATCTTTGTACTTACCAGATACATGTTCATGGTGTCTTTGGCTATATGCTTGATCATACTTCAGCGCAGGATTAGGCCCCCCTATAAGACAAGCAATATCTCTAGCTTCATTCCAAGTGCGAAGACTAATTGAATCTCCTTGCCAATCTTGAACAGCAAGAAGCCCTGCTTCAAAATCAAGGCAAAGTGTTGGTTCATCTACGGTCTTTAGGAGACTTGTTTTACCAATACCATAAGGACCAAAGATGACCATTTTTACAGTTGATATTGTTTGCAATCTTTCATTATTATTCAAAATTTTAAGAACCATTATTTATCCATGCTACGATGTATATATATACAAGAAAGGCAAAAATTTTGTTCAATTTTTCTTTTTGCCTTCGTAGTAAATAGGAGAAAGTTTGGCACGTATCTTCTTGATAATATTGTTTAAAGTGGTTCTTGAAACGTTGTTCATTTTGGCAACTTCATGTAAGTTAAAAAATTTAAGTTGCTCACATATATTTTGCCATTCCTTTGGTAAAACCGAGATCATATAGTCTACATCAATGCGTTTTGTTATTTCACCCTCAAATAGCTCTGTTACATCAATACTAATGTAATTGTTGATATCACGTTTTGCACATCGCTGTTTCTTTAGCAAGTTAATAGCTTTATTTTCAGTTAATCTTGCTACAAAGGTGTTAAAGCTACTTTTGTCTTCATCATACTGATCAAGACATGGCCAAATTTCACAGAAGAGTTCTTGTTCAAGGTCTTCATGATTCTCATCAATAAAGCACTTAGCAAGTTTCAGTCTATAAGCTTGGTATTTTACGTTTTTAACAATTATAGCTATATTTTTTAACTTCATGGTTTTCCCTAAAACAAATTAATGCTTTAAGGATGGAAGTTATTAATGCCCTTATGTAGGACAGGAGCAAAAATAAATAATACTGATGCAATTTTTAATCTATTGATATTCTATTGTTTTTTTTTGAGAATAATACTGATGCAATTTAAAATAATACAGTTCAGGTTTTTGGAACCTATTTTGAATGGATTTCAATATTTTTAAGAATGGGTAGCTCAGGCTTCCTAAAGTTATATTAAAAACATATAAGAATTTCATATTTTGAAATTCAATATCACCTAAAGAGCTAAAAATGTGGATTTCGCTATTAAAAGAATAGCTTAAATTTTTAAGAGGAAAATAGTTGAAAAGTATGCTCTCTATAACCTTAAGTTCCGTTCCTAATTACTGGCTTCCTAAATCAGGAATTAGGAAGCAGGAATCTAGAATTAGCCTGTATGGCTGGTTTTCACCATGCGTTCCTAAAACCGTTCCTAGGAACGGCATATCTGAAGTCCGCCAATATGGAGGATTCTAGCTTCCTGAAACCCTTATATATAATATATATATATAATACATATATAAAAATATACACATATATAAAAACATATAAAATATAAAAGTAGAATAATAAAAAAACCTCTAAAAGTAGAAAAATCATGTTTAGAAGGTTTTCAAATTCGAGAATTATAAAAAAAAATTCCTAAAAATTTGAAGATTTTTTGGACGAAAATTTTTCAAATCTTGTATATATATGTACACAACAATTGAAAGGCTTGGTAAACAAACTGGCTGTAAAAGAGTTTTTATGTTAGTTGTTAAATTTCGAAAATTAAAGATTTTTTGGACGTAATTTTTTCAAATCTTGTATATATATGTACTCGGCAATTGAAAGGAAATGCTCACCCTAGATCTTGGCAAACAAACCGGCTGGACTATTTTAAATGATGGAATAGTGCAAAGTGGAAGTAAGAGTTTTCATGTTAGCAGGTTTAGTGGTGGTGGAATGCAGTTTTTAAATTTTCGTAATTGGCTTAATTCACTTAAGTATAAATTTCCAGGCATTGAAGTTGTATACTTTGAAGAAGTGAGAAGACACTTGGGAACTGATGCTGCACATATCTATGGAGGGTTTTTAGCACACCTTTCTGCTTGGTGTGAAGAAAGTAATATTCCCTATCAAGGTGTTTCGGTTAAGACTATTAAACGTTTTATAACTGGCAAGGGCAATGCAAGTAAAGCTGATGTAATTGAAGCAGTGCAGGAAAAGGGTTTTTGTCCAACAGATGATAATGAAGCAGATTCTTTAGCATTAATGTTCTATGTTATGAATTTTAGTAAAGATTTTAATACGTTGGAAATATCATAAAAAGTGGGTCCTTCCGGCCATGCTGGCGGATTTGGTGGTCCTGACCTCGGGCCTTCTTTAGCGTTAGACATATTTCAAATGTTAACTACTTACGAAATTATAGCTGAGCAGTGCTAAAATAAGGAGAAAAAAAAGGTGAGAATTACGCAAGCAGAATGGGCAAGAGAAAAAGGGTTTTCGAGGCAATATGTCTGTTCTTTGGCAAAGAAAGGAATAGTTGAGCTGGAAGATGGACTTATTGACCCTGAACAAGCAAATGAAGCGGTAGCAGCAATAAGAGATCCAAATCAGCCACTTAGGAGAAAGAATAACCTAGAGCACGAAGAAAAACTTTCAACGATATTGCTAAAAACGCGAATAAAAAATGAAACGGAGCGTGGTAAACTTTTGGAAGCTAAAGTGAAAGCTGAAATAGGCAAATTTATGTCAATTGAAGAGGTAAAAACTGAAGCATTTAACGTAGCAAGAGTTGTTCGTAATAATTTGCTTAATATTCCAAATAGAGTTTCAGCACTGCTTGCATCACTGAGTGACACCGAAAAGATTCATATGGCGCTAACTGAAGAGATTACAAACTCATTACAAGAATTATCTAATACTAAATTTCAAATATAAAAAAGATTTTGAATATAAAATGGCTGATAACTTAAGTTTAGAGTTAATAAAATGCCTCATTAATCAACCTGGATTAGATGTTAATGTCAGAGGGTTAAACGGAAAAACTCCACTGCATTGCGCTATAGAGTTTGATGAATTAAGCATGGTGGATTTGTTACTCACGAAGAAGAATATTAATCCTTTTGTGGAAGATAATGAAGGTAAAACATCTCTTGATTACGCCAAAGAAGGGAAAAAAGCAGAAATATTACAAGCGCTAATTAATAACAAGTACGGGTCAGAACAAGATAGTTTACTTCATTTAGCTGCAATGATAGGTGAAGTTAATGCAGTTAGATATTTGATAGGAAAAGGTATTGACGTTAATGTACGAAATGCTTTGCATCATACGCCATTACATCTAGCAGCAGGCATAGAACATAGAAATGTTGTTAAAATTTTAGTAAAAGAAGGAAACGCTGAAATTGATGTCTTTGATGCACGAAATCAGACACCAATGCACTATGCAGTTAATAATAAGAAATTGGAGATAGTAAAGTTACTGCTCAAGCTAGGAGCAGATGTAAATAGCGCACGCATGGGACAAAACTCAATGAAATTGTCACCTGTTCATATAGCTGTAAGTAATACTAATTATGATGAAAGAGACTTATGTCTTGATATCCTCAAATGCTTAATAAAGGAGCCTAATGCTCAAGTGAATCTACAAGACTACGAAAATAAAACGCCACTACATTACGCTGAAAGACTTAAAACAATAGAAGTTTTACTGACGCGAGAAGATATAGACCCTCTGGTAAAAGACGATAGCGGCAAGACACCATTCGATTACGCTAAACCTGAGATAAAGAAGGCTTTGATGAGTAATAAATATGGTTCTGAGAAGAATAGTCTACTACATTTAGCTGCACAAAGAGGAGAAATTGAGCTTGTAGATGCAATTTTAAAAGAAGAAATCGATATTGATATTTCAAACAATAAAAGTCTATCACCAATTTACCTTGCTGCAGAAAAAGGACATTTACATGTAGTAAAATTACTACTGAAAAAAGGAGCAAATTATACACCTGTTTTACATTTAGCAATCAAGTCAAATAATTTAGAGTTACTTAAAGTTTTATTTACTGAAAAAAATGGAGCGTTACTCTGCAGAGACACCGTTGTTAATTTTCCAACCCTTCATAACAAATATATAGTACAGAGAGAAATAGCAGATAAAAGAATGAAAAAACATAACAATATTATCTGCATCTACATTACAGCCAGCGCAATAGCAGTAGCAGTATATATAGGGTTAATAACAACAATGGGAAATGCTATCATTTTTGCAACAATAACAGGGGTATTTGCGCTTGTTATAGCAATAATGATAAGTGAGATGAGCAAAAGATATATAGAAAACGAATTTCAGAAAAAGATGTTTATGGAACTGGAGGAGTCTGGAGAAATAAGTTCTACTGTTAATGATGTTGAGTTAGAACCAATTATGAGTAGATGCAGACAATGATATACGCCAAATCTTTTTCTGAAGGTTTAAGACCAGACCCGCAACTTAAAGTATCAGAGTGGGCGAATGAGTATCGAGTTTTAGCAGCAACTGCAGCATCAGAGCCAGGAAAATGGAGAACGGAAAGAACTCCTTATTTAAAAGAGATCATGGATTCACTTTCTCCGTCCTCACCAGCAGAAAAAGTAGTATTCATGAAAGGAGCGCAGATTGGGGGAACAGAAGCGGGAAATAATTGGATAGGCTATATCATCGATCAAACACCAGGTCCAATGTTAGTTGTGCAGCCAACAGTCGAAATGGGAAAGCGTTGGTCAAAGGGAAGATTTGCGCCACTGATTGAAAGTACACCATGTTTAAAAAGTAAATATAATGCACCCATTTGTCTAGACCATTTTTTTCAAAGTGATCCGATTTTTAAAATGAATATGTTGATAAATACGTCGACACACATTTAAAGTATTTATCAATATATTCATTTACTGTTTATGATAATAAAGATCAGCAGGAACTTTATAATGTAGAGTCTGATGTCGCCTTTTATAGTTATACCAACCAACAAAATCGTTTATTATAAGATTCAAATCTCTGATACTATTTGGTCTATAATAATATATAGCTTCTTGCTTTAAAGTTCTCCATAAACGCTCAACAAATATATTGTCGAAGCAACGTCCTTTATGATCCATACTAATTTTAATATTAGCACGCTCTAATTCCATAATAAAGTTGTAGCTAGTAAACTGCACTCCTTGATCACTATTAAAAATCTCAGGTTTACCTTGTTTTAGAGCTTCTTTGAGAGTATAAAGGCAAAATCCAGCATCGAGATATGGTGATAATGAATGAGCAATAATATAGCGACTATACAAGTCCATTATTGCCACAAAATAGACAAACTTACCTTCTACCATAATATATAGTAGCCCATACCTGATTAACTCTACAAATAATCAAATCTTTGAGTAAATAAGGATATATTTTATGCTTTTTTTCTTTAATACTTGTATTACATCTTTTTCTACAATACAGCCCACTAATCTTCATTTTTTTCATAATTCTTAAGATTTTTTTGTGATTGACTACTACTCCACTCGCTATGATTTCAGCAGTAATTTTACGATATCCATAACGGCAATCAGAAGCCAAATATACTTCTTGAATCAAATTTCACTTTCGTTATTAATTATATGCCTATAATATAGGCTAGATCTGCAAATCCCCAGTAAATCAGCCTGTTTCCTAATTGATAGATCAGAATCTTTTTCTATAAACCTTACTCTATCTTTTTTGCTTATTTCAGTAATTTTTTTTTCAAATAACTATTTTCCACTGTCAATTCTCCTATTACTTTATGTAAACTTTCTATTTCTTGCGCTAAGATTCTTTGTTTTCTCGCACTTTCACTTTCTTCAACAAATAGGTCTTTTAACCTTGCCAATACTCTATCACGCCAATCATATAGATTTGTTGATGGTATTTTATATTCACTACATATCTCAGATGTGCTTTTTTGATTTTTTATTGCTTCCAAAGCTATCTTTGCTTTTAACTCTGGTTCATATTTTTTTGTTGCCATACTTTTACCCCTTTACCTTCCTACTCGGATCAACCATTTTTTTTTGGTCTAGTTTATGGGGTGCATTATATAATATGGCTGTTGTGGGAGCTTCAATGCGTAAGTTACTCCATATTGTTTTTGGTGTTCTAAGTTCAAAGAAGGCTTTTGATCCAGACCATATCAAAAACTATAGGGCTAAGAGGTTGGCTGAAGGTTTAGTGCTTTAAAAGCAAAAAATGCTTTCTATCACATCTTATGTAAAACAGTACCTTACACAAATTTATTGGATATTGTTGGTTAGTGTATATGTTGATAAGTAAATTTCTGCTGTTGTGTACGTATAAAATTAATTTACTTATCAACATATACACTAACTATAATCTGCGTACCACTACACGAAATATAGATTGGAAGAATTTTTGGATTTTATGATACAGCTTGGACAATTTTTGTAATTTTTTTGTTGACTCGCAAGACGGTATCTTTTGTTTTAGTTTCTTTAATTCTTCTAATTCATCACTATTCATACATTTTACCTCATAAAACTATTCAATATTATATACATAAACATTAGGGAATGTTAGCACTTTCTATATGCTTGCGCACTTCCTATTATTCCTTTAACATAGCTGACACTTTTTTTGAATGAGAAATCACTTTATTAATCATATAATTCTCATGATTGTTATCTATTTTAGGCAGCTCGTACAGATAATTCACCATTATTCCGGCTGACTGACTAATGCCTTTTTCAGAAGTATCAGCCATCCAGTTGATTTGTTTGATTGATGCACCATTGCTTAAATGAAAGTGTGCTACTGGATCATAAGCACCCCCACCACTGCTTTTAACCTTTAGCAAATAATGTGCACAAAGTTTCAGTAGGGACTGTTTTTCGCATTCAATGTTAGTTTTTATGCTTTCTAAAATTTCTATACCTGATTGTTTTATATTAAGCTTACCTAATAAAGCTACGTCTTGATTTTTTAGCCATTTTGTAAATCCAGGAACTGGAGAAAGAGTTGCATACACTTTTACGCTTTTAAATTCTTGCGATAGTTTTTCTACGACTCTCTTTATTAAAAAGTTACCGAGGCTAATTCCAGATAAACCAGTTTGAGTGTTTGATATTGAATAGAATATAGCAGTACTTGCACTGCTTGGGTCACTTGAAGGAACTGACTCGTCCAAAACGTGTTGAATACTATCTGCAATCTCATTCATCAGTGCAACCTCTACAAAAATTAAAGGTTCATTTGGTATTTTGTAATGAAAGAAAGCAAAACAGAGATGATCAGAATCTAGTCTGTTTTTTAAGTCACCCCAAGAGGAAATTTTATGTACAGCTTCGTATTTTATAAGTTTTTCCAACAATGATGCAGGTGAATCCCAGGTGATTTGATGAAGATCAAGTAGATCAACATCAACCAAAGTACAAAGTATACTTTTTAATTCGTTTCCTAGTGGACTTAGACTTTTATATTGATTCTTCAGCTTGAGTACATCAGAACGCATATCAACAATAAACTTAAGGCCCTCCGGTAAGGAGATAAACTGCTTCAATATTTTAGAGCGTGGTGATTCAAGGACTTTTATTAAGTCTTGTTCAAACTTATAGCTCGACTCAGAATCTTGATTTTTCTTATATACTTTTATTTCTTCATCTATTTTCGTTTTATCCGGATTGAACTTTTCTGCCAGGGTTTGTAAAAATTTTATTTGACCTGCCTCTGATAAACTCAAGTACAAATTACCAAGAGATACGGTGTTCTTACGTGCTGAGACTTCACCCCCCTTTGGGTTTAAGCATTCGTTCATCTTCAAGACTAAACTATCGATATCGCGACTACTACTTAAATCAGGGCCAATATTGCCAACCCATGACCTTACAGCATCTGCTACTTCACCTAATATTTTAAAAAAGCCCTTTGTTGCTTTCTTATCTTCAACTTTTACTATATCAGTTTTTGCTAATGATTCTTTTGTCATATGTTCCTTTTATCGTGTATCTATCTTAATTTAAAGAAAAATCTTAGTCTACAAAGAAGGCATATATTTTCATGGCACAACTATTTTGCAATCTATTAAAATTTTCGTAAAGAGAGTTAGATTTTTAATTTCATTATTTCTCTTACAAAAGTACTTTTATTATAAAAATGCCCTTTTGCCTCTTTCTTTTCCGGGTAAGGCTGATTTTTTAATTACCTAGTCGAAGTTACTTAATTTTTACACATCTATTGTAAAGTACAAAATCTGACTTTGGAATGAAAATGCTAGCTGATGCTTGGACTTTATTGATACTTACGCTACTTGAAACTATACTTGGTATAGACAATTTAATCTTTATTTCTCTAGCAATAGATAAGGTGCCAAATCTGCTGAGAGAAAGAGCCCGCCTGATAGGTTTTGGCTTGGCGCTATTGATGCGTTTTGTAATACTATTTTTTATATCACATATATTATCAATGGAAAAGCCTATATTTCACTCTGTATCACTAGATATTTCAGTAAAAGATTTGCTTATGATTGCAGGAGGGTTATTCCTTATTGTTAAAAGTTCTATGGAGTTATGGAGCGAAATTTTTGTACATAAGGAGAACAAAACAAAGGCAAACGTTAAATCACAATTTTTTTTAGTTGTGCTACAAATTATATTAATAGATTTAGTTTTTTCTGTTGATTCAATATTAACTGCTATAGCATTAACTCATAATATGATAATCATTGCTATAGCATTTACATTTTCCATATTAGCAATGCTATTTTCATCAAGTTATACCGCTCAGTTAATAAAATCCAGCCCAAGCTTAAAAGTAATTGCCATTCTATTTATTTTACTCATCGGTATATATTTAATACTTGAAGGACTTCACATAGAGCTACCAAAAGCATGTTTGTATTCTTCATTCATGTTTGCATTGCTTGTGGAAGCTATAAGCAAAATAAAGACAATGCGGCCTTGAAATTATTTTCTACAAAGCAAAAGTCTAATTTTTATTCCGGTGTGTGACGAATATCTGTACGAACATTTCGATGTCATCCGAGTAGCTGACACAGGTTCTTTTTTTCTGGATTCCAGCGTCACGCGCTGGAATGACATTAAATAGTTTTCCTTAAAATTTGAGTTATGCAAGCAGCCTCTTTGCTGTGATTCGAGTAGCTGAAACTGGAATGAAATTACTGCTACTCCCACTCAATAGTTGCTGGTGGTTTGGAAGTTAAATCATACACAACTCGATTTACTCCGGAAACTTTGTTAACAATTATACTACTGACGTCTTGCAAAAACCTCCAAAATACTAACGAATGTTGATCTTTATTTTCAAATGGAAATGCATCAGCTGTCATGCCATCAGATGAAGTCACAGCCCTTAAAGCGCAAACATATCCGTATGTACGATTATCTCCCATAACTCCCACAGTTTTTACTGGTAACAGTACAGCAAAAGCCTGCCATATTTTATCATACAGATCATAGTTTTTCATTGTGTTGATATATATTTCATCTACTTCTTGCAATATTCGTACCTTTTCTTCATCAACCTTACCTATGATCCTCACTGCAAGTCCAGGTCCAGGAAATGGATGTTGAAATATTATCTCATCTGAAAGCCCAATTTCTTTGCCAAGCAGCCTTACTTCATCTTTAAAGAGATAGCGTAAAGGTTCTACTAGTTTCAGATTCATTTTTTCTGGCAACCCACCAACATTGTGATGAGATTTAATTGTACTAGTGTTTCCTGAAGCGTGACCTGATTCAACTACATCAGAGTAAATGGTGCCTTGCATTAAAAAATCCACATCACCTATTTTTTTTGCCTCTTCTTCAAATACTTCGATAAAAGTATTGCCGATAATTTTTCGCTTTTCTTCCGGATCAGTTATTCCCTTTAACCTACTTAAAAACAAGTTTGATTTATCAACGTAATTTATTGGAATTTCTTTTAACATAGCAGTGGTCTGGCTCTTACGCAATAACCCAGTATCGATAAAAATACAGTTTAATTGTTTTCCTATAGCTTTGTGTGTAAGAACTGCTGCAACACTTGAATCAACCCCCCCACTTACTGCAGCAATTACTTTTTTCTCCCCTACTAAGTTTTGAATTTTTTCCTTCTGTTTTTCAATGAATGACTTCATTGTCCAATCTCTCTCACAATTTGCAATATCTAAGAAATTAGAGAGAAGTTTACTACCATTTGTCGTAGGCTTAACTTCAGGATGGAACTGAGTACAGTAAATCTTCCGCTGTTCGTTGGCAATTATTGCGATTGTTTGATTTATTATACCTGAGGCAATAGCAGTAAATCCTTGCGGTATAGTTTCGACACTGTCTGCATGGTTCATTAGCACATCGACTTCGGAATTAACGTCCCAAGTATCCTTTATAATTGGGGATTCTTTTAGTATCTTGATTTTAGTTTTGCCAAATTCCTGATTGAATTCTTTTCTTACCTTTGCCCCGAAATAATGACAAATGAGTTGCTGTCCATAACATATTCCAAGTATAGGAGTGTTTATTGTTTCGTTAAGTTTTATAATTTTATGTGCTACTTCACTTACTTCAGAGCAATTGTCATTTACAGATTGCGGTCCTCCAGAAAAAATAAATCCATTGAATTTTGATACTGTTTCGAAATCGATATTGCTTGGAAATATTTCACAGTAAACGCCCATTTCCCTGATTTGTCTTGCAATAAGCTGTGTAAACTGTGAACCAAAATCAATAACGGCAATTGCTGACAATGTGCTCCTCCATATTATTTAAAGCAATATTTGATAATAAAGAAAACAATAAAGTAAGTAAACTAAGACCTGTTTAAAAACTTTAATATATGACTAAAGTAACTTAAATTTACCGCAACAGATTTATGATTAAGCTGTCTTAATTATCATTCTGATACTCTCTTCTTATCATAATAGCAACCCCAACATCTTTCCTTAAGTTGATACCATTGCCTGAACGGATACGTTTAATATATATATAAATTCCTATCTTTTATATCTAATAAACCAAGTGTTGGTACGATTGTTGCTTTCAGGAAGATGACGGTTTCTACTGTCTTAGCCAGTTTTTTTGACTTTTGATGCAATAAGTTTTGGTTATCTTTTCTATGCTCTATAAGCCCACCAATTACCATAACTTCGCCGCTCTTAATTTTTAACGTAGAGTTCATTTCTCTGGTTTCAATAATTGGAATGTCACTATTTAATTTCATTTTATTCTGTTGTGCGACATATTCTATATTTGGGTCTTTAGTGTAATTGTTAATTCTTGATAAGGTTGGGTGTATATCCATAAATATTTCGTTAGTATCAATGTTAATGCTTGGGTGGATTATTAACACCACACCTATTGGAGTGCTATTCATCTTGGTAATTAAGGCATGATTGGAGTTTCCGGTATCTTTCTGTATATCGGAAGTAAAATAGATATGGTTTTTAGTAAATGAAATCATTGCTTGCTGATTATTTATAGCATGTACTCTAGGGCTTGAAATTACGGTTGAAGTGCCAAACTTGTCTAAAGTTTTTACTAAATTTTCTAAATCAGAGTTCATTACCAGGCTAGTAATGGAACTATCTTGATTTGTTATAGATTTTGTTTCATTATGCAAATCATTTAAGTTGATACCAGAAAGGTATTTATCGTCTAATACAACTTCAACTATTTTGGCCTCTATCATTACTTGAGAAGACGCCAGTCTCTTAACTTTATTAATATATTCTTCAACAGCTTTATGAATATCCTTCCTGGCATTTAGAATAATGACACCAGCTTCTCTGTTGGATGAAAGAAATTCACCATCATCCACTCCATTAACATCCATTATTGCATTTAAGCCTTTTTCTAATGAACTCCATAAGTCACTGCTATATTGAGACTTTCTAACATTCCTGTCAGCATCGCTGCTTGTAACATTGCCACTAACGACAAAATTGCTTTGAGCAGAGTGTTGAATATTGATGAAGTCTACGTAATAATTTTGTGCGTATGGCAAATCCTGTTCAATTCTAATTACACCATTATTCATTGAGTAACGCAATTTGGCGCTGTTGGCTATACTCTGAATTACTTCATTTATATTCTTATCCTTTAGCTTTAAAATAATATTACCTGATATCTGGGGATCTATGTCTAAGTTAACGTCAGAAAGTTTTCCTATCTCAATCAGTAAATCCTTTACTGGTACTTTTTCATCAACATTAATCGAAAGAAACTGATTACTGGTTGTAAGATCGGGAAACTCTACCGGTAAAGGTATCATTTCTGGTATTGCTGGTTCGTTATTCTTCAAAGGAGTATTATATTGTTGCAACGAATAATCGTGCTTATAATTGTCTATATTAACAGAATGTTGCTTGTTAGGTAGATGTGTACAAGAAATAATGAAAAGGAGTATTAAACATTTTAAAATAGCCATGAGGGCAGCATACAAATCTATACTAATAGTTTTCTATAAAAATGTTAAAAATGTATTTAATTGTATCCGTTCAGGGGAATGGTTTAAGAAATGATAGATAGGAGATTATGAAAAAGGTTTAGCCGCATGGAAGTGGGATGAAAAGAAGCACTGGTTTCACATGTGTCTGAACAGACACCATTTTACAGCATTTTAAATTTGTCCTGTGCAATGTTTGTACAGTTGCGATAAAAATTACTTGACAAATTTTGACAGCTTTGTTATTTTGATAGTGAGGATATTCTAGAGCTCGAAATCTATCTTCGTCTGCAGACTTTTCAACTTCATTAATTTATAATCTCTAGTTAAAGTATATTGTACTTATGTATAGATAACTTCTATCATAGCTATATACATTTTTCTGAGTTTTTTTGTGTTACTTAGGAGGATCATCATGTTTAAAATCATGGATTACGCATATCATTGACATACATGCCTTAAAAGGACAGATGGTACCTATGTCCTCTTTATATAGATTATGTATCTGTTCAGATACGATTAAGCTGCGTCTAGTGCAGAAAAGACTAGATAACATTCAACCTTATATAGGATAATTATCAACGGAAACAAAATTATCCTCATTGTCATAATAGTAAAGATTTGCTTCTTGCGTATTATTAACAACAGTTTTTAATAGTACTTCCTTATCACTATTCCATGCAACTTTCTCCATAATTGGAATATAATCCTTACACTTTTGATTATCTCCACAATCCTTGATTTTACCATCATCATTTAGATAACGCTTCAATGCATCATAGTATACTTTAGTGTTATTACCTTCTTTATCTATCATTTGTCCTAAGGTATTAACAAGTATCAATGGTGCAACTTGTTTTGCTTTTACAACACTTGTTTCACTGGACTCTTTAAAGAGATTAGGACATGCTCCTCTGGAAAAAAAGCTCTTGTTGAATTCTGGATTACTACGGTAAACGTTCGGGTAGCAGAAACTCTTAATCTCTTCTTCTTGACACGCTAACTCTATTTGATCATCGACACATTTTTCACATTCTATATTACCAAGCCAGGATATTGAATTAAGATCCTCTGTAAAGGCAAATTTAAAATTTACTGCACCATAATTACCATTTGCTCCCTCTTCTATATATTTTGCAATCTTAGGATTACTGTACATCTCAGGATATAATTCCTTTAGTAAATCAGATGCACTAAAACCTTGACAACCTATCTTATTATCAACTTTATAAAAATGAGAATACGGCCCACAATTTTCATACTTGGAACAATCTGAGGTTACTTTTCGAGATGTAATTTCTCCATTTTCATTCTCTCCTTCATCAGTAACAGGTTCGCCCGTACCACTTCCTTTTTTACATTCTTCAGCTATTTTTTTATACCACTCAGTCTCTGCTTTTGCTCGCTTAACCTCCTCTGCGCATTTCGTAAGTTCCTTTTCTGCGAGTTCAAAAGCTTCTATTACTATTGGAACTGGATTTGTAAATCGCTTCTCAGTCGTAGTTTCACCCTCAGTCATCTCATCTATATCCTCTTTACCATAAAAAAGTTTGTTGTTATATAAATAACTATTATTAATTTGGTCACTATAGGTGTTTTTTGACATAGGAACCTCCTCTACAGTCAAAACTGGAATTACATAAAAGTATAAGTATCTACCTGAATATAAAGAAACCACAGTTCAAGAAATCTCAGGTTAACTCAGAAATTATTATAAGCTAAAGTAATTAAAAATTTAATAACTTGCATTATAAATATAGCATAATAACCAATAATTAGATTTTCTTTCAATTTCTATCTTATCTTCACCAGCTTTACATAGAGCACATCTTTATTCACTAGAGAATCATGATTCTTCTACTTGCATGTGATTAATCACTATAATCTTGAAGTGTGGTTTGTACGTAATTAGTTCTGGAACTTGCCAATGGATGATTGCTCTACATTTTAATCTCTGTCGCTGTTCACAACATTACACTCTGGAACTATATACCTAATATCGCATGCTGATTTCTCTCTTTATCTTCTGCAAATTAATTAAATGAAGGGCATTAAGTATCCACACTACTAAAAAAAGTGTGGTACAAAATATAAACATTGCAATGAGTGGCAGCAGTAAAGAACCTTCTATTGCTACTCCACCTTTTCTAAAAATACTTGCTGGCTGATGAAGAGTAGACCATAAATTCACAGAAAATTTTACTATGGGAATATTTATAGCACTAAAAATGGCAAATACTGCTGATGATTTCTCTGCTCTTGCTTGATTATCAAAAGCGCTCCACAATGAAAGATAACCAACATACAGAAAAAACAAAATCAGCATTGAAGTAAGCCTTGCATCCCATACCCACCAAGTACCCCATGTCCCTTTTCCCCAGATGCTACCTGTGATTAAGCATATTGCCGAAAAAACTGTCCCTGCAGGAGCAGCAGCATGTGCCAAGACACTGGCAATACTATTGTTCCATACCAATGAAATGAAACTAAGTGATGCAATGAGTCCGTATATTCCAAGAGCAAGCGATGCAGAAGGCACATGAAGATACATAATTCGTACGATTTCTCCTTGTTTATAATCTCCTGGGGAGAAGAATAATGCTAAGAACATTCCAATTAAAAAATATGCAAGACAAATAACCCCAAGCCAAGGCAGGGCTTTCTTAGAAAAATGGGAGAAATTTGTAGGCTTTAATAAAAACATTTGTTTTGAGAATAATTGTATTAAAAATTTACCAATTAGTTTGAGTTTTATCAACAGGATAGTTTTTCTGTATTTACGTAGGTCAACAAATTAGCATAATTTGAGTAACAGATTGCTTATTTGCCATATGACCATTAAAAAGCTTAATCTACACTTAGTGTCAGATTCAAGTGGTGAAACTGTTATATCAGTTGCAAAATCAGCCCTGAAACATTTTCGTTCTGTAGAAACTATCGAATATGTTTGGTCTTTTGTAAAAGGAGAAGAGCAGATCGATAAAATTCTGGAGGAAATTGAGAGAAAAAGTGATGAGCATAACTTTGTTATATGCACTATTACTGATGATGGGCTCAGAAAATATCTAAAAGATAATTGTATCAAGTTAAAAATTCCATATCGAGCAATATTATCACATATTATTAGAGAAATCTCATCCTATCTTGAAATTGAAAAGGATGAAAAACTTGACCTGTATACTGAAATAAATAACGAGTATTTTCAGCGTATTGAGGCAATAAACTATACCATCAATCACGATGATGGACAAGGTATTCAAATCGATAAAGCAGATATAATTTTGGTTGGAGTTTCACGCACATCAAAATCTCCCACTAGTATGTATTTAGCTTATAGAGGCTACAAGGTTGCGAATGTTCCTTTTGTTAGTGAGGTACCCTTTTATATCGACTTAGCAAAATTAAAAAATAAACTGACTATAGGAGTAACAATCAACCCAAGTAGACTAGTAGAAATACGCAAAAACAGACTTACTTCAATTAATAACAAAGATAATAATATATATGCTGATTCTGAAAAAGTAGAAAAGGAAATTAAAGAAGCAGAGGAGTTCTTTAAGCAAAATAACTGGCCAATTATTGATGTTACGCAAAGGTCGATCGAAGAAGTATCAGCAACAATTATACAATATTTTAATAAAATTTAATCAATTGACTAACTCGCTGTAAGTGATAATAATGTAAGGTAATTCTATTCTTACTGTAGATATGAAAGTTAAAGGGTCGCTAAAATCTCATCGTAACAGAGATAAAAATTGTAAAGTTGTGAAAAGGGGTGGTAAGATTTATATTATAAATAAGGTAAAACCAAGATGTAAAGCGCGTCAAGGTTCTTAGCTTTTTGTTTGCCTTTTTATGTCATATGTTTTTCATATGGAAGCATGTTTAGAAAGAAACAAAAATTGTTGTATTTAACCATAGCCCTGCTCATTTCTTCTCTTACATTATATTTTAGTATTAACATGATTACAGGCAGACGTGGCTTGTTAACATTAATTAACTTAAAAAAAAGAAATTAATTACGCGCGTCAACAAGCCCATGCATTTTAGTTCCACTCTAAGCCCTCTTGAGCTGGTAATGTTTAAAAAACTGCGTCAAAGCGAATTTTTAGTTCAACTCAATTTTCAATCTGTGGAGAAAGAAAATGTTGAGCTGAGATATAGTTAATATGTACAGCACTTTTCCTCCACCTTCCTTATAGCACAATATACCAACTTGTACAAGCTGGTAAATGAACCTTTGGTTTTAGTAAATGTCTCCTCGATAGGATTAGTGGAGCCGCCTAACTGGCCCGAAATACTTAAAATAAATTTTCCCAATTGTTTTGCCACGATTTTATGACCAAAGGATATTTTTCGCTCCATCAGCTCGAGTAAATAATTTTCAGCAATTTCTCTGCTTGAAGCCTGATATACTTTCTTCAGATCACTTATGAAAGTTTTTGCTGCTTCAGTAAATTTCTTATCTGATGTACTATACATTTCTGCTTTAGCTATTTATAGCAGCAGGAAAACTTTTTAATACAAGCTATTAGAATATCCTCTACTCCTCTTTCTTTTAGCTCATTTAATACCCCCAACCAGAACTTCTCTTTCAGCCAAATAAAAACCCAATACATCCTTTTTGCCTTCTTGATCTATACCCAATATGTTATACATGCACTTACTTACACAACAACCGTCTTCTTTCACCTTAAAAAATCATGAATACTATCGGATCAACTATGTTTTTTAAAATTTTTTGAATTTAGTTTCATTACAACTTTTGTTTGTAATTTTGTTTTTTATTCGAGTAAAAAGTGCATTTTTGACAATAAAAACCCTAACTTAATCATAGAAAAATTTTGTATCAAACAACAGTTACTGCTTAGATCTTATGGTTAACGAATATGTGTATAAATACTTTAAATGTGTGTAGACGTATTTATCCACATATTCGTTAACCTATTTTCTATGCAGATTTTTTTAATTCACATTGACTGCTTCTTTAAGCCTCGCATTGACAATTACTATGATTTTACGCATTAGAGCTGTCATAGCCACCATCTTCTTTTTACCTTTACCAACAAGCCTTATAATGCACCCCATAAACTAGACCAAAAAAAAATGGTTGATCCGAGTAGGAAGGTAAAGGGGTAAAAGTATGGCAACAAAAAAATATGAACCAGAGTTAAAAGCAAAGATAGCTTTGGAAGCAATAAAAAATCAAAAAAGCACATCTGAGATATGTAGTGAATATAAAATACCATCAACAAATCTATATGATTGGCGTGATAGAGTATTGGCAAGGTTAAAAGACCTATTTGTTGAAGAAAGTGAAAGTGCGAGAAAACAAAGAATCTTAGCGCAAGAAATAGAAAGTTTACATAAAGTAATAGGAGAATTGACAGTGGAAAATAGTTATTTGAAAAAAAAATTACTGAAATAAGCAAAAAAGATAGAGTAAGGTTTATAGAAAAAGATTCTGATCTATCAATTAGGAAACAGGCTGATTTACTGGGGATTTGCAGATCTAGCCTATATTATAGGCATATAATTAATAACGAAAGTGAAATTTGATTCAAGAAGTATATTTGGCTTCTGATTGCCGTTATGGATATCGTAAAATTACTGCTGAAATCATAGCGAGTGGAGTAGTAGTCAATCACAAAAAAATCTTAAGAATTATGAAAAAAATGAAGATTAGTGGGCTGTATTGTAGAAAAAGATGTAATACAAGTATTAAAGAAAAAAAGCATAAAATATATCCTTATTTACTCAAAGATTTGATTATTTGTAGAGTTAATCAGGTATGGGCTACTATATATTATGGTAGAAGGTAAGTTTGTCTATTTTGTGGCAATAATGGACTTGTATAGTCGCTATATTATTGCTCATTCATTATCACCATATCTCGATGCTGGATTTTGCCTTTATACTCTCAAAGAAGCTCTAAAACAAGGTAAACCTGAGATTTTTAATAGTGATCAAGGAGTGCAGTTTACTAGCTACAACTTTATTATGGAATTAGAGCGTGCTAATATTAAAATTAGTATGGATCATAAAGGACGTTGCTTCGACAATATATTTGTTGAGAGTTTATGGAGAACTTTAAAGCAAGAAGCTATATATTATTATAGACCAAATAGTATCAGAGATTTGAATCTTATAATAAACGATTTTGTTGGTTGGTATAACTATAAAAGGCGACATCAGACTCTACATTATAAAGTTCCTGCTGATCTTTATTATCATAAACAGTAAATGAATATATTGATAAATACTTTAAATGTGTGTCGACGTATTTATCAACATATTCATTTTAAAAATCGGATCACTTTGAAAAAAATGGTCTAGACAAATGGGTGCATTATAGTTGAGTTTACCATGTTTAAAATCCATAAGGATTCTAACAGTCTCTGGCGTATTCTCAAATAAATATTTTCCTCTGGTTTTACTGTCATCTTTTCGTACTTTGATTTGACCATTATTAATTCTATCATAAATCCAATGTGTAGTAACATTGAGGATTTTTGCAATTTGTGGAACGGTAAGATATCCAGATACTTTAAGCGGATGTGACTGATTCCTTGCTCGCATAATGTTATTTTTTAACCGAATAGTTTTTACTGTATTTTCTAAAACGATGTTTTTTGTGGGGGAGCGATGTCCCTGTTTTTCTAAGTACTTAGCAATTTCTGCATCTGTTTTACCTTCTTTACTTAACTTTATTATAGACTGTTCCATTTCTTTTGCTTTAGTCAACTCGCGAAAAGAGTTTACTGGAATGGGAACATGAGAAGTAGTAGTTTCGCCACCATGCCATATAATGCGTACCTGAAGACAATCGCGTCTGATTCTGTGTGCTACCACTTTATCAATGAGACAACGAAGAAAGGACTTTTGTTGTTGACGTGATAGAATTGATTTATACCAAATTTCAGGTAATCTTTTGCCTACATCTAAAAATACTGTTTTCAGTTCTTCAGGTAATTGAGGTGTTGGATCACTTGGACGCTGACGTTCGAACATAATTTCTGCTTGTTGGAGTTCTTTCAATGCTTTCTCCCAGCGTCTTTCAAGTTCTGCAGCTACAAGACGATTGTCAGGGTCTACTTGATTAAATTGTCTTTCTGCCAATCTAACTTGGTACTTTAGGCGCTCTAATTGTTGTAAATGTGCTTTATTAATTGCTTGCTCAGATTGCAATTGTGAGTTAATCGCCTGAGTATAAGCATCAAGCTCAATTTGACCAAGTGCAGCAAAAAATTTGGGAACTACTTCATTATCAATAATATCAGCTGGTAAAAGCTGACATACAGGTACACGATACTGCTGACGTAGATAGTTGCATAAATAACGATTTCCTCCTTTATACTGTACCAACATTTTATGTCCACATTCTCCACAATAAATTATTCCATGTAATAATGCTGCACCTGGTCTTGCTATACCACGTGTTTTATTGCGATCGTATTCTGCATAATTATCTTTTAGCATCATCTCAATCTTTGTAAAAGTTTCCCAATCTATGTAAGCTGAGTATTTACCTTTGATCAGAACTTTCCATTCCTCCATTGGTAATTTTTTTGTTGTTTTGTCAGCAGAAGATGGCTTATGGTATGTAGTACGGGAACGCCCATAAACAAATGCTCCAGCATAGGCTGGGTTTTTTAGTATTGAGGTAATTGCTGCAACAGTTGGCTTTTTCCACTGTAGTTCTTTGAAATTATTATATCTAGGAAGAGTTAGTTGATGATCATTAAAATGTCTTAAAACCTTTGATGCTGTTCGTTTTTCTAGAAAAGTTTCAAAAATAAGATTGATACGAGACTGAACTTCAAGGTTAGGATCCTTGTTCACAGAACCATCAATGTTACGAACAAGACCAACTGGGAGAGATAAGGCTAAATCACCTCTGGTTGCTTTATTTAATAGTCCAGCATTTAGTCTAGCTCTTATAGTAGATAACTCCATTTCAGCAAGTTGCCCTTTCAGACCAAGTAACAGCCGACCATTAATAGTACCAGGATCATAAACACCATCCCGGTCAGCTATTAAACACTGTTTATAGCCACATATATCCAGTAAAGGATACCAGTCAGAACAATTACGTGATAAGCGAGTCACATCGTAGGAGAGAATAATTCCTACCTTTGATAAAGTGACTTTAGTGACAATCTCTTTAAACCCTTCACGCTTTTCAGCACTAGCACCAGTTAAACCAAGATCACTATCAATGATTACAACATTATCAGCTTTCCATCCAAGGTCAATTGCTCTTTGTTTTAGTGCATACTGTAACTCCAAACTTTCTTGGTTGCTCAATGCTTGATGAGGTGTTGATTGTCTGATATAAATTATTGCTTCGCGTGCTAAATGCTGTGCTGTAATTAGCTCTGATGTACTCATAGATAACCTCTTTGGACACTAATAATATATTTTCTAAAACTTCTGACTTGAAACGTTGCGACATTTTCTGCCACACTTGACATGGTTTACATGGCATAATTTATACTCCTTTGCTAGAGAAACAAATTCGTATAATGAAGACCACGTTAACTTGCTGGTGAGAAAGTTTTGCTTACTAGCTAAGTTGGTAGCAGAAAACGGAATACGTAGAATGATGTAATTGCGATAAGTAACAAATACATTGTGGACTTTTGAGCTGACAGAAGATATTGGAAATGTTCTGCCAAATAGTGGATGTGTTGAATCTGTAACTGTAATTTCCTTAGTTACTTGATTATTGAAGAGGGTATTAAGGTGATTGATCGTTTGACAACATTAACCATGAATGGCTTATGAAGCATATTCCTATGGAGAAGAAAATTCTGCATAGTTGGTTAAAGGCTGGTTTCCTAGAGTCAAAAACCTTGTATCCCACAACTGCTGGCACTCCGCAAGGAGGTATAATTTCTCCAATACTAGCTAACTTTACCTTAGATGGTCTTGAACAGTTATTAGAAAGTCGCTTTGGTAAATTAGGTAGCAAAAGAAGAGAAAAAATCAGAAGTGGAGTGAATGTAATCAGGTATGCAGATGACTTTATTATTTCAGGTTTCACACATGAAGTACTGGAAAATGAAGTTAAGCCTTTAGTATCATCTTTTCTTCATGAGCGAGGTTTAATTCTGTCAGAAGAGAAGACAAAGATTACATCTATCACAACAGGGTTTGACTTTCTTGGTTGTAATGTACGTAGATATAATAAGAAGTTAATTATTAAACCTTCGAAAGAAAGTATTAAAAAACTTCTTAATCAAGCACGTACATTGATAAAAGCAAATATAGCGAACACTCAGGCTATAGTAATTAAGTCACTCAACTCTCTACTGAGAGGATGGGGAAATTACTATCACCATGTGTGTGCTAAAAAAGCGTTTAGAAAGATCGACAATGAAATTTGGCATAGTTTATGGAAATGGGCAAAGAAAAGACATCCTCGTAAAGGATTACGTTGGATAAAGAATCGTTACTTCAAAGTAATGGGTCAACGACAATGGGTCTTTGCTGCACCCATATGCAAGAACAAACCAAAAGAGATACGGTATTTAAGACTGCTTAAGCTGATTGATATACCTATCAGACGACATGTTAAAATCAGAGCGGATGCAAATCCCCTTGACTTAAAATGGAAAAAGTATTTTGATGAGAGAGTGAAACGAACAAGAATGTTAGCAAGCTCCTTTTCAAGAGAAGGTTCTCTACTGTTAGTGTCACCACTAAAGTTGATGTATTCTGAGGATTTATGAAAGACAAGCCGGTTCGAGAAAAGAAGAACTTAGATAAGGGGCTCAAGCGTAGTGTGGGGAAACCTGCATGCTGCGTTTCTAAGGGAGGGAGTAGTAGTAATACTGCTTCCTTACCTGACCAGGTCGCTAAAACTAAAGGCTTTGAAAAACGTGCCCAATACTATGCTGCTAAAGCCTATTCAAGACAGGCTGATAAAGGTGATCAATATCATGACCTTAAGGAAATTATCTTTATTGCTATAGCAGATTGTATACTGTTTCCTGATAAGTCTGAGTACAAATCAAAGCATACTATTCGCGATGAAAATACTAATGAACATGATTTAAATGGCCTTGAACGGAAGCATTACTTAAATAACTTTGAGGCTCTAAACTTATTTGTTGTTCTTTTACATCATTAACTTCTAATGTACTATTCCTATTATTTAATATTTGTTGTATTGATTGATTTAATGTTATATCTAGCCCCTTATTAAATTCAATCATAAACTTGTCAAATTTCTTCGGACTTAATTTACCAGCTTCTCTACTAGGACATGCCTTCTCTATATATGAGCTTAAAACCCCTGAAATCTCATTAAATTTACCACTCATGACTTTTCTAGTAATCTCTTTTTGCATTCCCATATAATCAATATTTAATCGATGCATTGATACACCACTTTTTAATCCAGCTTGCTCTACTACTTTCTCAAATCCCTTTGTAATATTGAGTGTATATTCCTGTGCCTCTAGTGGAGATATAGACTGATCTATTGTAGAAATATACTTCTGACCTGTAACTTTTCTAATTAATAAATCAAGTAACATTATTGTACCATTTACATCCATCGGTGCATCAACTTGTGAGATTGAATTTGTAGTATTTGTGTGTGTGATTCATAGAGGTTATTACAGCAAAAATGTAAGATAAAATAAAAACTTTGACTTGTGATAGTTTAAATACCTTATTACAATAATATGAATAAATTCATCAACAAGAGGCAATCAGTAAATGGATACCAAAGTTAAGTTGCGTCTGAATTGGATAGAATTATACAAAAAATTAGGTCATGCAGGCAAAGTATGTCAACACTATAACATTTCACGCTTTACCTTACGAAAATGGTACAAACGTTATGAAAAGCTAGGTGAACAGGGATTGTCAAACCTTAGTAGCAGGCCTAAAACTTTACCCTTACAAAAAATCAACAAGTCAAATGAACAGCTCATTCTTCATCTGAGAAAAGCTAGAAAATTAGGAGCAAGACGTATTCAAGCTGAATTAAAGCGTTTACATGATATCTCTTTTGCATTGGCTACTATACACAAAGTTTTGAAGAAACACGATGTAAGTCTTTTACGTATTAAGCGCCACTATCGCAAGCAGATTAAGCGTTATAACTGCAAAGTGCCAGGAGAGCGTGTACAAATGGATGTTTGCAAAATATCTTCGGGGCTTTATCAATATACTGCTATAGATGATTGTACGCGTTATAAAGTTATCGCATTATACTCAAGGCGTACTTCAAAAAATACTCTGGATTTCCTAAAACAATTAAGGGAAAGGGCTCCATTTCATTGTCAAAGGATTCAGACCGATAGAGGACAAGAATTTTTTGCTTACGAAGTGCAAGAGTGTCTAAAAGAATGGAAAATAAAATTCCGTCCAATTAAGCCGTTTTCCCCACATTTAAATGGTAAAGTAGAAAGAGCGCAGCGTACAGATTTAGATGAATTTTATAGTAGCGTTAACATTAAGGATTATGAATTGCAAGTCAAGCTTAGGGATTGGGAAGAATATTATAATAAACAACGTCCTCATAGCTCTCTTCAGGGAAAGACTCCTTGGGAAAAATATAAAGAACTGGAAAAAACAATTCCTTGTCTAAGTGAAATACAAAAAAATTATATCTCATCAAAAGAAACATTTGTCATGCAAAATTACAAACATAACCAAGAGTTAAAGTCACTTCAAAAATATAAAACCTCTTAACAGGTATTTCAAGTTCAGACTTGATCTGACAAATTAGTTGCAATAACCTCTATGAATCACACATGTTATCTCAAAAGCACTATTATCAGACACATCAACGTAATTCCTCTCACCTTCTTTTTCACTTCTAACTTCAACCTTACTATTTCCTACTTCTATTACATCACCTCCTAATTTTACCTCTCCTGTGGTTAACCCTAAATTTCTTGTACCTTCCAATACTCTTGCAATATTTACCTTACTATTTTCAGAAAATTTCATAAAAAATGTCTGATTGTCTATTTCCACATCTTCTATGATTCCTTCATTTTCAATAGCACTTTCACCGATTTCTCTCAGTTCTTTAAGCCATTCATCTATCTGTGGACGAATCTCTTGATACAGTTTGTTATACATTTCACTTATTCCCTTATCCTGCAATAGATCGTAACTGAATATTGCTCCATTTAGCATCAATTCACATATTATGTCTTCCTTCTCATTTTCTTTGCATTTGATCGAAGGCATTTTCGATATTACTTCATTGGCAAAACTCTTCTGTCCTTCGCTATACGCATTTATCCTGATTCCAGCGCTTAGTGCTTGATCTATCACTTTGTTCATTTCGTCTACGCTTTTTGCCTTTACTACTCTACTTTTAAACCATCTTAATTCTGCATTTTCACTTGCACTTGGCTCTATCTTGCTTAAGGATGGAATAAACGGATTTAGACTTTGACGATTTGAAGATTTTTTGTTATAAACCTCACGTCCTTCTCCAAGATTGATTGATTTTCCAGAAACATCGCTAGGGGAAGGCACACCTTCAGGCTTCTCAAACCTACTTTTATCATCAAATATTTTCGGATCAGTCTCGTCTACAAATACAGACTGCTGGGTTTTCTTACCAGTACGCCTAATAGCACTATATAGTCCTTTTGGTAACTTTTTAGAATCAATGATTAATTCATAAGTATTTCCATCCATATCATCAAATGATACTGTTTTTTTAGTAGTCATATACCCTCCTATATTAAGCATATTATTCAAGTCTATAGAGCAATTTATTGCTTTATGATTAACTTAATACGCAAATTATAAAAAGATCTTGTATATCTTGCAACTATTTATAATAAAAGAATAGGTTCTTTAAGACTTTTATTCTTTAATCACAACTTAATATACAAGCTATACAAAGATCTTTTATATTTTGTAATTCTCCAATATCTCTCTCCAGATTCTTGATTAAGTTTTTTTGCTACTGTGTAGTAGCCAAACTTCTCAAGCAATTGAAATTTGGTTTATAACAGCTCTCTTTCCTTAAAACTGCAATATCCTTTGTCTGTCATAATAATGTGATCCTCTAACTCAATTCCCACTCCTTGACATGCTGACACTAATTCTCTAGTCATAACCTTATCATCTTCTGATGGCTCTAAACTTCCTCCTGGATGATTGTGGGATAATATTATCGATGCTGCTTCCATTGATAATGCCTTTTTTACCACTTTCCTTTCAGATAGGTGTACTTCATCTATTGTACCAAAATACACTTCATCTCTTATCATACGGTGCTGTTTATCCAAGTATATTATCAGGACAGCTTCTTTTGCTGAAAAGCCTATGTTTACCCTTACATACTCTATCAGCTTTTCTTGGCTATCCATTACTGGGCCTCTCTTTAATCCTTCTCTGAGTGCTCTCTTGTAAGCTTCTTTAACACATTCAATTGCTGCGGCTGCATATTCGGTCATTCCTTCTATCATTTTCAAATCATCGATTTCTCGTCCTAAAATTTCTCCTATTCCTGGGCAATTATCCATTAGAGTTTTAGTAACATCTTGTGCTTGCTTTCTGTCGTGAACTGCTCCTAGAAGCACTGACACTATCTCACGATCAAATAGAGCACTTCCTCCTCCACTTTGTAATACTCTCTCTATTTCTTCTGTAAGTTTTTCACTATTATTCATAAAATATACTCCTCGTTAATAACAAATTGTTTTTAATTATTTACTGCTGTTTTTTATCAGTATTGGCATAAAGCCATAGCTTCCGAGTGAAGTCAAATCAATTTTTCAATCTTTTTTACTTATTTTTTCATCAAAAAATTAAGATATTAACAGATGCTTATTTTATCTAATTGAAAATTAATTCTTTATTTAAAAGAAGTTGTTACTATTTTAGAAATAACATCAGTAGAAAAACCTAACTGAAGTAAATTATTTGCAACTTTCATTTTCTCTACTTTATCAATCTTCTCTTTGTAAATTTGCTTTCTTTGCAATAAAAATTCTACCCATATATTTAGCTCATCTCGTGATTCTTGATTGTCAATTTTTCTATATTCTCTTGCCAAACTTAATAATTCATTTTCTCCTTCACCATCTTCATAATTATCTTTTTCCTTTATCAGATCTTCAGCATCTACTGACAATTCTCTTGCTATTTCCCATAACCTTTCACTTAAAAGAGTACCGCTACCTTGTTCATAATGATGTATTTGCGAAGGTCCCACATTAAGCTTTTTTGCTAATTCTTCTTGAGTATACCCCATTATTATCCTCCACTTTTTTATCTCTTGTCTTCCGTTTGGCTCGTCTCTCTCTTTATCAGCATATTCTTCAACTGATAAGCCTGTTGCTCGATAGATAACGTCAGTAGCAAACCCTGACTTAACTAGATTCTTTGCAATTTTTATTCTTGCTGCTTTTATATTACTTTCTTCTTCAGCTCGGATAGATTTGGTTAATGCATAAATTGCTTTGTGTCCTCCTGTTTTTTCTATGAAATTATACATTTCCTGGGTCTTAGCTTTGTCAAAACAACTATCTTCTTTTAGTACTTTTTGTCTTGGAAAGAGATTTCTAATAGGAATTGATAACGCTTCTGCTATCACTTTTAGCCTTTCAATTGGAATGCCACATGTTCCTTGCTCATATCTTAGCAGCGTATGATAGTTTATGCCTGTTTTGCCTACTAAATCTTTCAGAGTATATTTTCTCTTTAACCTCCAGCTCCTTACTTTTTGTGCTATTTGGTACCTTATGGAAATAGTAGTATGCTTTGCCATACAGAAATAGATATTATACAGGGTAATATGAATTTGCTACGTGAACAGTTTGAAGAAATATACAAAAAATTACAGGAAATATTGACTTTAGGCATCAAAGATCCGAAGGAGATAAATGATAAAATCGAACAAGGACTTGAGCAAGATATAAAAAGCACACCTGAATTTGAAGCATGGAAACAAAATAGTTTTAGTTTAGATTATGTGTTTAAAGTTGGAAAAGAACACAAAACTGAAACCGCATTCTTGATACATGCTTGTCAAAAATCCAATGCAAAAGAGGTAGAGCTTTTACTAGGTAAAGGGGCTAGTGTTAAAGTAGAAGTTGAAAGAACAGGAAAAGAGAATCCTTTCAGTATTATTATTGATAAGTTATCTGACAAGGGAGTGGATCAGGAAAAGAAGAGCGAGGAAAAACAGATATTGGGTTTACTATTACAAAAATTAAAACCTCTTGTTGACGCAAAAGAAGACATTGTAAATTCTATAATAAGGGAGTGTTAAATAAACCATACACGTCAAGTTAAAGCAAATTTAGAGAAGTTAAGGTGGATACCCTAGTTTTTCTGTACTTGTCTTTTAATGAAAATTGCGACCAAGTTATGGTAAGCTTTTTGAGAAAAATATTTAAGCCTTTAATTTTATTATTTAGTGCTAAAAATAACTCTCTAACCCGTCTTTTTAGCTCAATAAATGCCTTTGTTAAGCTAAGCTCCGTATTTTTTTTCAGTTCTGTGCAACCCACTATTCCATGAAATATAAGAATTGCACACAATTTGGCATATAGCTCACATAATACTCTGTATGGCTTTCCTCTCAGCTTATCAAGCCTTATATTACTCTTATATAATTTGAACAATAATTCAATTTGCCATCTTATTCGGTAAACTACTAGTATTTGCTCAGCATTAATCTTACTTTTTGGAACATTAGTTATAAATATCGACCAATTTAGTAACTTTTGGTTCCTTTGAGAAGATGTGTATCCATGTGATCTTGCTAACCTATTAGCCTTTCTTCTTCTAGCCATAGCTTGTTCTTCAGTTAGTTTTTTAAATATAATTCTTACTTTAACCCTTGTCTCTTTTCCTAACAATACCTCCTGTTCTAGAAAAGATCGATCTCCCAAATGTTCTAGTAAATCTATTTTTTGACCTGTCTCTATATCATATATGTTAGTATCGGATTTATAACGACTTATGAAATAAGCTCCTATTTCATTGATTTGTTTAAAAGAACTTGGCACAAAATAACCCAAATCAGATATTAGTAAATCGTTGTTCGATATATTGCTTAAATGGCTTCTATAACCCTGATCTGACCTTATTCCTTCAGTTATATTAAGCTGGTCTAATGTCTGATTTAGGTAGTCAAAAACTAATTGTAACTTTATTCCAGACTTAGTATTGCTTTCATAACCACTGTAGCTGGTACCATAACCTTTATACATGTCTTCCATACTGTTAGGTAAGCTAATATAGCTGCTGTCTAATAATTTAACACCTCCAAAGTGCTTCAAGATTCTGCAATCAACTTGTAAGGTATTTTTAAGTAACGTTAAAGATTCATTATACATTCTTTTCATGAATTCCACTGCTTCCTTGGTAAATCTAAAGTCCAGACCTTGTTTTGTTATATTTATCGAGTCTTCATTCAATAATTGACACACTGTCTCTATACTACAATTATCAACCCCTATATTACCCAAAACGATGGCTTTTATGAACGACGAGCCTTTTAGCTTCCTCTTTCTTTTTATGAACCCTGTTGTAGCTGAGATTTTATCTGCTTTTTCATTAAAAAATTCTTTGAGCTTTTTTGAGATGCAAACTATTCTTTTCATTGTATAAGTTCTCCGTTTTCTTTGTTAAATTTAAGAGAACTTATATCTTCTTTTTCTCTTCCTTACACTAAGTTTATTACCACAGTTCCTTAACTTGACGCGTATGCTTTTTTGAACGTTCCCTTCCTATCTCCATAAGCTCTGCTACCTCAACCTTTGTCTTACCTTTTTCTATCATCAATACTGCCTTTTCTCTTAAATCCACACTATATGCCATTATAACTCAAATACTTTATTATACCTTTATCATTTACTTTGGGAAATACTATAGCTACTCTCTCCTTTATCGTTACCCCGGTGTTATGATACTGGGGTAACACCTTTCGCTATGTAAATTAACTAAAATGTTCATACAGTTTTTACTGAAATGACATTATTCACTGCTTCCTATATAGTTTGAAGACATGCTCTTATAAGATATAAATTATATCAATATGAGAATTTACGTTTTTTTCAGATGAGTCACTTTATGCTTGATATTGTAAAGACTAATAAATTAGAGGTTAGAATTATGACAATTAATCAACAAGTAAATAAAAATATAACTAAAGAAGAATGTTTTAACGATAAGCATGTTATAGAAGTTAAAGATTTAAATATTAAAGTAGAGGTTTATTCTCACGATTTAAGAGCAAGTAAAGTTGCTAAAATTGAAAGTGAAATAAGAGAAACAGCTACTAATTTTAAAGATGCATTTAAGTTGGAGCCTGGTAGCTCAGAACAAACGTTCAAAATTTATGTGTTTGATGATAAGGCTGATTACACTCATCTTGGCGAAAGCGAACGTTTTGGTTCTTACCTTGGAGATGAGGGTGGTAAATGTTACTACAAAGGAGAAGCTGATGTTTTTGCTGAGATGTATGTCTATCAGCAAGGTGGCGTTCATAACCTTCAGCATGAATTTGCACATGGTTTAACTTACTTGGCTACAGGAGGAAAATCTCTACCTACAGTATTAATGGAGGGAATTGCAGATTACTTTGAACATCATTCAGATCACAAGTTCAATGCTCAAGGGTCAAGCATTGATAAAACTGAAGCCGCAAATTTGGATCTAGGTGGAATTTTAAATTTACAATACTCAGCCAATGGTGAAGAAAACAGTTTAGTGTATAAAACTGGTCATGCGTTGATAATGTACTTACAGGAAAAAGATCCTAGTTTATTAAGAGACTACCTAGATGCTTTACGTCAAGGTAACTCAGATGAGTCAAAAAGTTTCTTGAAAGACATAAAAGGACATGATGCTGACTTCAAAAGTTGGCTTGCTGAGAATGATACAGAAACTGCTATGGAAGAAATTAATGCCCTACAAGTTACAAAAGGAGATTTTATAGCAACTGGTCAAGAAATAGTGGGTGGAGAAATTAAAAACATATCCTACTATAAAGCAAATATAGAAAAAATAGATGGAGAAAACGTTGGAAGTTTTTCTCCTGTAGAACATGTGTCGTTTTATGATTATGCTCGTGCTGTTAATAGGGCAACAAATGATAACCTCGATATATCAAAGGAATATCATTTCTTAAAGGCAGTAAAAACTGCTGATGGGCAGGTTAAGCTGACTTACTCTGATCAACAAGGTAATGAATATCAAAACAGTCAAGAGTATAAAATGCAAGCTTTGAGGATATTATCAAAACATGGTGAAGATCTTAGAAAATCTTACTATGATGGGAAAGAAGACTTAGATAAGCAGAAGGATATAAAATATAATGATGTGTTGAAAAGCCTGCGTGAACAGGAAGAAACACAGCGTCATGATGCATACGAGCAATACAAAAGAGGAGAGATCTCTTATGAGAAATTTGTAGAAAAATGCAATTCAGCCAGCACTAATTATCATAATGAAGATAAGAGATTATATAATGCTACACAGGACAAATATACACAACTGAAAGATGATTTGCTTGATAAAACCATAAACGCTGGCTTGAAACAAGTAAAAGAAACTCAGAACATTGACGTAGAAAAGATGTTAGAAGAGATGGTTAATATCGATCCAAACCTAATCAGAGGTGCTCATATTAATCTACAAGAAGGTAAAGTTTTCTCTATCAAAGCTCTTGGTCACGGAGATATGGGTGCACTATCTATATATGATGGGAATACAAAGCTTGGAGAGTTGTCGAGCGAATCGGGCTTTTTTAAGCAAGTTGAAGGTCAAACTAAAGAAACTTTTGTTTTTGAGGACATATTGCACAACTTGAATACTCAATATGACGGTGGTGCTTATATGGCTATTACAAAAGAAAATGGTCATTATAAAGCTTCTCTGATAGATGGCAGAACAGTTGAACGTGATGAATACTTTGATGAAGCACATTTACATGAAAATGAATTGTTGCATCCTAGCACTGGACACATTCAAAAAGATTTAGATTCTCTGCTTCTTAGAGGGACCAAAATTCTAAATCATCAGGATTCAAAGCATGCTCAATATTCTGATGAGCAAAGAGAAAGCGGTGTAATCGTAGAAAAAGGAACATTATTGGATGATAAAGGGACTGATAGAACAGACGACGATGTATACGAAGCGGTTGTAAAGCAAGGAGGCGAAAATCTACATGCATTCAAAAATATGGGCTTCTATATCACTGAAGAGATGAAAAATGAAAGAGGTGAAGTTATAAATGAAAGTAACTTGTTCATTCATGATCATGGAAAAAACGTAAGGTTTCAATTGCCAGGCAATGTTACTCACCTAAAATTGGTGGAAAAAGATGGACAATATAAATTAGCACCATCTGATTCTGAAGGGAGAGAGTATAATGGCATACCAGATGAATATAGATATATAGATCCAATATTTGCACATGAATATGAGAAGAGAGATTATTCCCATAAACATGTAAATGTGGGCCTTATAAACTTAGAGAAATATGGCTCTGGCAAACTTTTTGCTATAAAGTACGACCCAAATGATTACCAAATACAAAGAAACTCTAGCGGTGAAATAGTTAGAATAAAAGATCAAGCATATTTCACTAAAGTAAAACTATTTGATGGTGATACTGATGAAGAAATTGGAATGTTATCTAATAATTTCCATAACTTCAAAGGGAAAATATTCTTTTCTGTTGACTACAACTACAGTTATAACGATTTCCTCGCATCTGTTTCTCCTCAAGTTGAAATTGAGGACATGGGGAATGGAAGTAAAAAAATAACTTTCGATCAAGGTGATGGTGATATCGGTGACACTAATAGAGGCTACACGGACTATCAGAGAATATTCACAAAAGAGAAACAAACCGAAAGTCCAAAAGGGCAAGTAAGTGAAACTAAGACAGAAGTTCATAGTACTACTAATGTTGTTGCTGAAGAGAGAACTGTATCAAACGACAATAGTGAAATACAGTCTGATCAACCACAAATTCCAACAAGGGCAAAAAGGTCAGCTTCAGTGGAGGAGAAAGAGCAGGTAGTGTTGAAAGACACAATCTTGAAAATAGAAAAGAGCTATGATAGAGATGTAGAAGGAAAGCATAAGGCAAATGTAACCATAGATTATAATGATGTAAAAGCTTTGTATGATAGGGCAGAAGGAGCAGAAAAGCAATCTGTGTTAGATTTTTGGAACAAACTGCATACATCGAATTATAAGGTTGGTACTTTGCCGGAAGACAAGTATTACTTTAAAGATGGCAAATTTGTAATTCACGATAGTGATACAAAAAAGCTTATAGTGTTACCTGAGGATAAGGTATCTATCAAAATAATGAAGGATGGTGATAGTTATAGTTTGGCTATATCAAATGGTAATGGCAAAGTAATAAGCAGCATTAGTAAAATAGATAATCCAAATTACGAATTGCTATCAGATTCAAGTCACTTCAGCTTAGAAACACAAGATAACTTTGAGTTATTAGATCAACATCATGAATATAATCTCTATCTAGAGAATGGTTTTGTGAAAATGTTCGACTGCGCAAGCGATCACGTTTATCACGATCATAACTCAGCCTATATATAATATACAAGGAGGGCCCTGCCCTCTTCTTGTCATTCAATTCGATGTTACCCCAGTTCTCTCTTCTGTCATCCCAGTGCTTGACACTGGGATCTAGTAAATTTACTTACTAGATATGAAAAGTTATTATACTTACAAGCAAGCACAATAAGGCTCTGTATATAGGTATAACGTCAAATCTAACTAAACGAATTTGGGAACATAAAAATAAAGTTATTTCTGGCTTTACATCAAAGTACAATGTGCAGAAATTAGTTTATAGTATTTCCCAAAGTAAATGATAAAGATATAATAAGGTATTTAAGTTATAATGGCATATAGTGTGGATTTAAGGGAAAAGGCAGTATTGATGATAGAAAAAGGGAAGACAAAGGTTGAGATAGCAGAGCTCATGGAGATAGGAATAGCAACTCTGTACCGCTGGTTAAAAAAGAAAGCTGCTGGTGAAAGCCTAAAGCCATCTAAAAACGGTAGCTTTATTCGAAAAATAGACCCAAAAATACTCGAAGAATATGTTACAAAGAATCCAGATCATACTCTGGCAGAGATGAAACAAAATCTTGGATTTGGAATAATTTCAATTTGGTATAGACTAAAACAGCTAAAAATTACTTTAAAAAAAAGTCACACTATATCAAGAGCGCAATCAAGAAGATAGGGAGCAATTTATTGATAAAATCTCAAAAATAGACCATTCCAGCATCTTATATATAGATGAAGCAGGAGTTGATAATAAGTTATACCGAGAATATGGACGTGCTCCAAGAGGAAAGAAAATTTATGCAGATATTCCAGCGAGAGAGAATCAGTATAGCATACGCGTCAAGTTAAGGAACTGTGGTAATAAACTTAGTGTAAGGAAGAGAAAAAGAAGATATAAGTTCTCTTAAATTTAACAAAGAAAACGGAGAACTTATACAATGAAAAGAATAGTTTGCATCTCAAAAAAGCTCAAAGAATTTTTTAATGAAAAAGCAGATAAAATCTCAGCTACAACAGGGTTCATAAAAAGAAAGAGGAAGCTAAAAGGCTCGTCGTTCATAAAAGCCATCGTTTTGGGTAATATAGGGGTTGATAATTGTAGTATAGAGACAGTGTGTCAATTATTGAATGAAGACTCGATAAATATAACAAAACAAGGTCTGGACTTTAGATTTACCAAGGAAGCAGTGGAATTCATGAAAAGAATGTATAATGAATCTTTAACGTTACTTAAAAATACCTTACAAGTTGATTGCAGAATCTTGAAGCACTTTGGAGGTGTTAAATTATTAGACAGCAGCTATATTAGCTTACCTAACAGTATGGAAGACATGTATAAAGGTTATGGTACCAGCTACAGTGGTTATGAAAGCAATACTAAGTCTGGAATAAAGTTACAATTAGTTTTTGACTACCTAAATCAGACATTAGACCAGCTTAATATAACTGAAGAAATAAGGTCAGATCAGGGTTATAGAAGCCATTTAAGCAATATATCGAACAACGATTTACTAATATCTGATTTGGGTTATTTTGTGCCAAGTTCTTTTAAACAAATCAATGAAATAGGAGCTTATTTCATAAGTCGTTATAAATCCGATACTAACATATATGATATAGAGACAGGTCAAAAAATAGATTTACTAGAACATTTGGAAGATCGATCTTTTCTAGAACAGGAGGTATTGTTAGGAAAAGAGACAAGGGTTAAAGTAAGAATTATATTTAAAAAACTAACTGAAGAACAAGCTATGGCTAGAAGAAGAAAGGCTAATAGGTTAGCAAGATCACATGGATACACATCTTCTCAAAGGAACCAAAAGTTACTAAATTGGTCGATATTTATAACTAATGTTCCAAAAAGTAAGATTAATGCTGAGCAAATACTAGTAGTTTACCGAATAAGATGGCAAATTGAATTATTGTTCAAATTATATAAGAGTAATATAAGGCTTGATAAGCTGAGAGGAAAGCCATACTATAATGCACCCATTTGTCTAGACCATTTTTTTCAAAGTGATCCGATTTTTAAAATGAATATGTTGATAAATACGTCGACACACATTTAAAGTATTTATCAATATATTCATTTACTGTTTATGATAATAAAGATCAGCAGGAACTTTATAATGTAGAGTCTGATGTCGCCTTTTATAGTTATACCAACCAACAAAATCGTTTATTATAAGATTCAAATCTCTGATACTATTTGGTCTATAATAATATATAGCTTCTTGCTTTAAAGTTCTCCATAAACTCTCAACAAATATATTGTCGAAGCAACGTCCTTTATGATCCATACTAATTTTAATATTAGCACGCTCTAATTCCATAATAAAGTTGTAGCTAGTAAACTGCACTCCTTGATCACTATTAAAAATCTCAGGTTTACCTTGTTTTAGAGCTTCTTTGAGAGTATAAAGGCAAAATCCAGCATCGAGATATGGTGATAATGAATGAGCAATAATATAGCGACTATACAAGTCCATTATTGCCACAAAATAGACAAACTTACCTTCTACCATAATATATAGTAGCCCATACCTGATTAACTCTACAAATAATCAAATCTTTGAGTAAATAAGGATATATTTTATGCTTTTTTTCTTTAATACTTGTATTACATCTTTTTCTACAATACAGCCCACTAATCTTCATTTTTTTCATAATTCTTAAGATTTTTTTGTGATTGACTACTACTCCACTCGCTATGATTTCAGCAGTAATTTTACGATATCCATAACGGCAATCAGAAGCCAAATATACTTCTTGAATCAAATTTCACTTTCGTTATTAATTATATGCCTATAATATAGGCTAGATCTGCAAATCCCCAGTAAATCAGCCTGTTTCCTAATTGATAGATCAGAATCTTTTTCTATAAACCTTACTCTATCTTTTTTGCTTATTTCAGTAATTTTTTTTTCAAATAACTATTTTCCACTGTCAATTCTCCTATTACTTTATGTAAACTTTCTATTTCTTGCGCTAAGATTCTTTGTTTTCTCGCACTTTCACTTTCTTCAACAAATAGGTCTTTTAACCTTGCCAATACTCTATCACGCCAATCATATAGATTTGTTGATGGTATTTTATATTCACTACATATCTCAGATGTGCTTTTTTGATTTTTTATTGCTTCCAAAGCTATCTTTGCTTTTAACTCTGGTTCATATTTTTTTGTTGCCATACTTTTACCCCTTTACCTTCCTACTCGGATCAACCATTTTTTTTTGGTCTAGTTTATGGGGTGCATTATAATCTTTCTATTGCTTCTTCCTTAGAAGAAAATTGTTTAGCATAATTAACCAAGAGATCAAATGGAGTTTTATCTTCGTGATTTTTAGTATTAAGCTTTGCACCTTTACTAAGAAGTGACTCGACAAAACCTTGGTATTTCTTCGATTCATCCCAAACAAACCATTCTAATGCATGATGTAAAGCTGTATTTTCTTCTTCATCTTTATAGTTGACATCTAGTTTATCTAAGTATCTACTTAAAAAATAATCAAAAAACTTTTCAGATTTGCATTCGGAAGCATATCTTAAGATGGCGTTTGATGATATTTTTGTCCTTTCTTCAAAGAGCTTAAAAATTTCCACATGATCGTATGCAATAGCAATTTGCACTAGAGATGTAATGTCATCATCAGCAATTTCAACTTTCCTTATTATAGAAGAGCACTCTTCAAGTTCATCTGATTTGATCTTTTCCAACAAGTTCATAATAGTGGATATATAGTTACCCTTGTCGTTTTTTAGTTTTGTTACACTTTTGGTTAATTCTTCAATCCATTCATCTTTGCCTACCTCGCTGTTTAGTTCAATGACCTTGTCTACTTTTTCTTCTCGCTCTTTTCTTAATTCTTCACATTTATAAAAAAATATATTACGTATATCGTGAAAACTTTTTATTCGATTCATTTCTGCAATGTATTTAAGTACCCTTTTGTTTGACTTATGTATTCCTTTTTCTATTTCACCTGCTTTTTCACAAAACTTTCTCATTTCTTTTTCCCATGACGACTCCCTCTTATAAGCTTGTTGACTAACATCCTCTCCCCTATCGTACTGAGCTTTGTTTGTTTGATCAGATAAAATTTCGTATGCTACTGATATTTGCTTGAATTTTCCCAATTTCTCTTTAAGCTCAGCCATTTGACCTTCTTCCGACTGTGATAGTAGCTCTCCGTCCTTCTTTTTTTTCTCTAACCTATCTAACTCTTGCGCTTCCTTATGCAATTTATCTGGATGAAGCTTAAGTGCCAATTTGTGATATGCTTTTTTTATCTCATCGTGAGTAGCATCTCTTTTTACTCCTAATATTTCATAATAATCAGGCATTTGTTTCTCCACTATTTTTATACATTTTTGATTATACCACTAATACCACATCTTTATGAAAGCACGGTACTGACATATAAACATTTTAGCAAATATTGTAATAATTGTCAATTTATTAACAAATTGAGTGAAAATTTGTAGAAAAATGAGTTGTGAAAATGAAGGTTTAGAATTATTCCAACAACAGATTAATTTATATATTAATATTGCTCAACTTTACAGCATAATCAGTTAGCATAATTTCCACAAAGCTACAGAAGAGTTGTTTATGGTAATTGAGGAGCTACAACCGCATGACGTCTGCCATTAATCACTATTTCACTTATTGCAACTGCTGCAAAAACAAAACAATAATATACTTTTGTTAGTACGATGATAGGTGACAGAGAGGCAATGCTGCTTGCTAGTAATACGTGAGAACCATAAGGTAAGATACTTTTTGTGATAGAAGTAAATATCTCTAATAAGTACGCACTACGGTGTGGTGCAATGTTATATCTTTGTGCAAGTCTTTTCGCAATATTACTAGTTAATAAAATAGCAACAACATTGCTGGAAACTAAAATAGTAAACATAGATGATATTCCTGTAATCATAAGTTCAGCTTGACTTCTTGTGAGATTCACCTCATCGGTGAATTTATCTATCTTTTTCTGACTATATTCGTACATTAAGTGGCTTAATCCACTACTGAAAAGAATAAATATCATTACCTCATTCATCTTATTAAAACCCCTACATATATCATGAGAATAATCAATAATAGAATAATCAAAAAAAGCTATTCCTAATACTCCAGCAACAACCATATTAACAGCTAATGTTACCAGTGTGTTTATTTCAAATAAACCCATAATTATTAAAGATATATAAGGGATAATTTTGACTATGGATAAATAATTCAGACTTGAGATAGAAACAACTTCTGTACTATTTGAAATTATTACTAGATAAATAAGTATTATAAGACCTGTAACAGATCCTGTCTTGAAAGTGAGTTTTATTTTATCCTTTACTGAAGCTCCTTGTGAAGAAGTAGCAGCAATAGTAGTGTCAGATATCATTGAAAGGTTGCTGCCAAACATAGACCCACCTATCACAGCTCCAACGCCCACCGCACAATCAAAAGCTCCATTTTGTGCTAGATTCACAGCTATTGGTGTTATAAGTGCAATAACTCCGATTGATGTGCCTATTGCACTTGCAATAAACGCAGAAATTAAAAACATTCCAGGAAGTAATAATTGTGCTGGAAGAAAGCAAATAGTTAAGCTAGCAATAACATTTATACTACCAAGCGATTGAGTAACAGTAGAAAATGCCCCAGCAAGGAGAAAAATCAAACACACGGTAAGAGTAGTTTTATTCCCCATACCTTTTATAAGAGTATCAACGCTATGCTGAATTTTGTTTTTATTAAATAGAATAGCAAAAAATAATGCTGGTAATAAGCAAACTAACGGTGAAATTTGATGAAGAGGATTACCAAGTCCGATAAAAGAAAAATAAATACCACTTCCAAGGTATAAGGCTAGAAAGATAATAAGAGGAAGAAATGAAAACACTTATCGTAGTTGAACAAACCAGAAATATACTAGAATAAGCTATTTTAAGCAAATACTAATACAGTGTTTTTCTAATAATTTTGAACATCTTAAGCCATCTACTTTTGAATAAATTCCATTTGCATTTCTTGTATACTATCCTCTATTTGCTTTATTTGTTCTATTAGCCTTTCCTCTAAGTCAAAATTACCGCCCAGCCTTGCTTTAATTTTTTCTTCTTGTAATACATTTAATTCTTTCCGTAATACTATGTTATTCCAGACAGTTTCTGCCGATCTCTTCTCACTTAATTGACTATTTAGTACGCTAGTTTTTTCAAATATAAACTTTATAACACTAGACTCCTGTAGCAGAATTTCTTTATTAAAGTTGCTCTCACTAGTTACCATATTAATTACGCACTGTTGTAATTTTTTCATCTCATTAGTAAATTCGAAATGAGAAAATTGCTCAAAAAATATAGGACGGTTCAAAATTTCAGGAAATTCTACGGCTATACGCAAAATTATGGCCTGATTTTGCTCTGCTTCAATTAGCTCTGGAGATTTATTGTAAAGATACTCACCTTTTGTTGCTTTGCTATTAAAAATCAGCTTTTTAAAGTTTCTTCTTAATTCACTGACCTTATTGTAAAAATAATCTCTATAATACCTTCTAATACTGCTGTTACCGATAGCATTGACATATTTCATGAACTTGTGCTCAAGAATTGAATATTTTTCCGGAGCAAATTTTTCATAATTTTGCAAATTGCTACCAATCATGTGATGCCATAAATATTCAGAGTGCAGTTCTGTTGAGCGGTTAAAAGCGGATAGTACATCTTCCGTCTTATATTCTAGTTCATTGCATATATCGTATGGGTCCTTGTTGCTTGGCAAAGTCACGAACTTCAATGTGTATCCAGGCTCCAGTATCGGCAGAACAAGTTCTGCAATTCGAATAGCAGCATGACATCCAGGACTATCGCCATCCATACAGATAGAAATTTCTTTAGCAAGTTTCCAAAGATTTTTTATCTGCTCTGCAGAAATTGCGGTACCAAGCGGAGCAACTGTATTGCTAATTCCCGCTTGATGTAGTGCTATTACATCCATATATCCTTCAACAACAAATAGATGCTGTTTTTTGCGTATTTCACTCAAAGCAAAGTTTAATCCATATAAATTTTCTCTTTTCTTAAAGAGCTGACTCTCTGGGCTGTTTAGATACTTCGGCTGTTGCTCAGAGTTCAGCGCACGTCCGCCAAAACCAATAACTTTGCCCGTGATGTTGTGTATAGGAAATATCAGCCGATCATAGAAATAATCACGAGAATTCTTATTTATTAACCCAACATCGATCAAAATCTCGTCTTTAATACCAGAGGAGTTCAAATATTCCTTCAAGCCAGAACTTGGTGCATAACCTATCTTAAATTTATCTATGATTTTGAGTGAGATCTTGCGCTGCCTTAAATAAGCCATAACACCTCGATTTTTCTGCGCGAACCAACTTGCAGCTAAATTCAGTGCTGAAAACAGTTTGTCATTTTCTTTAGCAAAGCTGAGGTTTTTGGGTAACTCAACACCTGCAACAGATGCCAATTTTTCCAACGCTTCCTTAAAACTTAAGCCCTCAGTTTGTGAAATAAATTCAAACGCATCACCATGAGCTGAGCAACCGAAACAGTAATATAAGCCCTTAACATTGCTGACCGAAAAAGATGGAGTTTTTTCGTTATGAAATGGGCAGAGTCCAACAAAACTATCTCCTCTTTTTATTAACCTAACTTTTTTTCCTACTATGTCGGACAACAATAATTTTGACTTTATAATATCTATATGATCCATTTTACCGAATGAGTAGTGGTAGGATAAAAATTATATAGAATTTATGCATATCTGACTCGAAATTTATTCAGAAAGATCAGGAGAGCTTGACAAAAAGCTCAAAATAAATTACCCATATAAATACCCTTAAGTTGCAATTTCTTATATGTCAGATGTGATATCAGTTGCTTCAGACCACGCAGGTTATGAACTAAAATCAGAAATAAAGGCTTACTTGGAAACTTTAGATTATACAGTGATAGACCGTGGCTGCACTGCTGAACAAAAGAGTGTAGACTACCCTGACTATGCTGCTGAAGTTGTAGAAGATATAACAAACAAAAAAGCAAATTATGGAATATTAATTTGCGGTACAGGTTTGGGCATGAGTACTGTGGCAAATCGTTTTGAAGGAATCTACGCTGCTTTATGTAATAGTGTTGAGATCGCAAAATTAGCTCGCGAGCATGGCAACGCGAATATACTGTGTCTTGGTGCAGGGTTTACTGCGAGTGGATTAGCAAAAGACATAGTCAAACAATTCCTCGAAACAGAATTTTCAAAAGAAAGTAGACATAAAGAACGCCTTGATAAACTTAGCAATATTAGCAAGAAAAAAACCACAAAAACTTATAATGAAGATGAAATATCAAAATTCGCTAAAATAGCAGGTGAATGGTGGGATGAGAATGGCAAGTTCAAGCCATTGCACATGATGAATCCTGTGAGAGTATCATACATCGTTGAGAAAATAAAAGAATTAAAAAAATGCGATTTAAAAGAACTATCATTGCTCGATGTTGGTTGTGGTGGTGGCATTTTGTCAGAGTCAATGGCGCGTATTGGTATTAGCGTTGCAGGAATAGATGTATGTGAGGAAAACATAAAAGTGGCACAGTCGCATGCGAAGAAAGTAGGGTTAAATATAGAATACACACACACTAGCATTGAAGAGCTAAGCAATGACAAGAAGTATGACGTGGTTTTGTTGATGGAAGTGGTTGAACATGTCGATAATTTAGAGTTTTTCATGAAAAAAGCAATAGAGCTGTTGAAACCAGAAGGGCTAATTTTTATATCGACGATAAATAGAACTATTAAATCCTTCTGTCTTGCAATAGTCGGCGCAGAGTACATATTAAACTGGCTGCCAAAAGGCACACATAATTGGAATAAATTTCTCAAGCCATCAGAAATTGCAAATCATCTAAGAGAGAACAATGTAACACTACAAGATATGACTGGTATGGAATATAATGTAATAAAGCGTGAATGGAACTTGACCAAAGGTGTGGATGTTAATTATATACTTTGTGGAAACGTTGTAATTTGAAATCTCATTCAAGTACTAGAAGGTAATGCAAATATTCTAGGCAGTTTTACTTTACTTAGCAGCTAATTTATCATATGTATTTCCATAGGGTATCGCTATATTAGAATATGTTGCAATTACTAACCTTACTTGCTGTTATCACTTCGGTTGTATTCTTTGGTCATCTAGTTCCAATGGAAGTGAAAACCTTCTTGTATTCAATAAGCCTTAGTATAAAAGAGATCTTACTATTTATAATGCCTTTTATTGTTTTTGCATTAATCTTTAGTAGTGTTAACAATCTTAAGCAGTCGGCTATAAAGTTTATATTGTTACTTATTATAACGATTTTCTTGTCGAATCTAGCTTCAAGTTTAATAGCTTATTCTGTTGGGCATTTCATCACACAAAACACTTATTCAATACAAGATATAACATATGAAGAAACAATTGTTCCTTTATGGTCATTTAGGATACCTGCATTGCTTTCTAATTTTTATGCCCTTGCTTGTGGATTTGTGTTAAGCATATTAGTGTCCACAATATTACCAAAAAAAAGCAAAGAGCTCTCGAACAAAATGTTAGATTTAACTCTCTTTATTTTGAAGACATTTTTGACGCCAATTATTCCAATGTTTGTACTTGGTCTTGCTTTAAAAATGGAACATGATCAGGTTTTACCCATAATATTTAAGGATTACTCAATAATTTTTATTATTATATCATCTGCAACCTACCTTTATGTTTTTCTCTTATATGGAGCAGCAAATTCGTTCAAGATCACAAGCTGGATAGCTAGTATAGGTAATATGATACCAGCATTTATTACTGCAATGAGCACAATGTCTAGTAATATAGCTATGCCGCTTACTCTTGAAGGAAGCAAAAAAAATGTAAAGCAGCATGATATAGCATCGTCTGTTGTGCCAATAACCGCTAGCTTTCATTTAGTAGGTGATTGCTTTTTTATTATAATACTATCAATGATAATGACTTTTGGTGGTGCATTGTCTGCAACAGACTATGTGACTTTCCTTCTCTACTTTCTGTTATTTAAATTTGCTATTGTTGCAGTTCCAGCGGGAGGGATTATGGTAATGTTGCCCATTCTTGAGAAGTATCTTAAATTCTCCCCAGAGATGCTTTCATTAATTACAGCATTGTATATAGTGTTTGACCCAATAATAACTTCAGCAAATGTTATGGGTAACGGTGCGTTCACTATGATGTTTACAAAGCTCTATGATAAGCTTAAGTGATGTCCATTCTAGCAATTAATACTGTAGGTGCTGGTAGTTCAATAGCAGTAATTGATTACGATGGTAATTGTTTTGTAGAACGCAATTCTGCAAACAATAGTCATGCAGAATCATTTTTTCAAATACTGAATACTTTGTTTGGTAAGCATAATTACAGCTACGATAAAATAGACCATTTAGCAGTGATAGTTGGACCAGGAAGTTTTACTGGAATCAGAGTTGGTATATCAACTGCACAAGGTATAAATCTTGCTACAAATAAGCCGTTATATGGGGTTAGTGCGCTGGAAGCTCAAGCATATGCAATATCGCTACTTTGTGCAAATAGCAAAAAAAATATTAAAGCTATAATCGAAGATGATCAAAAGTTTTATACGCAGTTATTTGATTTCAATTTGTTACCGCTATCAAATCCTGCTGTAGTAAGTGAACTCCAGCCTGAAACGCACTGCATTACATATATGGATTGCAGTTTACCAAAGTTGGATGCTAGCCATGCAGGGCTATTAGTCCGTTATAGACTAAAAAATAAACAAAAATTAAATGGAGTTGAGGCTCTATATTTAAATGAGCCTCAGTATATGAAATCGTTGCCTATTGCGTAAACACTATTAATTCGGCCAAGTTTGTACATCTGACTTACTATTTCTTCTGCTACTTCTTTTATACTCATATTTGAATTTTCTACCTCTATAGCATTTTGTGGTACAAATAAATCTTCCTCCCTAAATTTAATACTATTTATATTAGTAACCTTCCTATTTTTTCTTTGCTTTTTTGATATAGTACGCTCTTGTAATATCAATGGATTGCACCTAAGTACTATAGGAAGGATTTTTATGCTCATTTTTTTACTAAGTTCTACTACTGAGTTATATATTCTTATGTTGTAATCATTATTTTTAATTAATTCATCAACAAATATATAATTTTTTGAGTCAATAGGATAGGCTTCTATTGCCTGAAACATAACATGTGTAGTGTTATATATTCTATCTCGAGCTTCTTTGGAAGTTTGATTATATTCAAGTCCACTTACAATTACTGCATTTATCATACTAGATAATACTATTGCTGTAGAAAGTTTACCACTTCCTGGAAGACCAGTGATATATATGAAAAATTTTGTTAGCTGTTTTTTTATGTCAACGTTTATCATATTATTTTTAATATTAAAACCTACAATTATAATAACATAAAAACAAGGCTTTAAAACATATGAAATATTACATAAAAAGTCGTTTTTATAGTTAAAATACTATGTAATCTAGAAATGTAAACTCTAATCACCTAAGGCAAGTAAAAGTGCTTAGTATTTTAACGTAGGTTCACCTTTTAGTTTGTAATAAACTTTTTTTTACGTATAAATCTTTAGAAAATTTTAGTCAAGAGCTATGTTATTAACAAATAGTGAGTTGAAAAGAGACCTAGTTAACGCCTATCAAATTTTATCTTATCTTAAATTAGATGATCATACGTATACTCATCTCTCTGTACGTTCTGAAGATAAAAAGTCATTTTATGTTTATCCGTTTGGTATACGTTTTTATGAAGTAGATGAAAGTTCATTGATGAAAGTATCGTTTGATGGGAATATAATTGAAGGCAAAGAATATCAATATAATAAAACTGGCTATGTAATCCATGGCTTCATTTATCAAGCAAGGAAAGATATTCAAGCAATTTTTCATCTACATACACCTTCTATTGTAGCAGTTTCTTCTCTCAAGGATGGATTACTCCCAATAAGTCAGTGGGCGCTGCACTTTTATAATAAGGTATCTTACCATGATTATAATTCCCTGGCACTTGATGATACAGAAGGAAAAAGATTAATAGCTGATTTGAAAGAAAATTTTGTGATGTTAATGCGCAATCATGGATCTATAACATGTGGTCAGACTATACAAGAAGCAATGTTTTATACGTATCACTTAGAACAAGCTTGTAAAACTCAATGCCTGACGCTAGCAATGAATAGGGAGTTGTCAATTCCAAGTGAAGAAATTTGCTCAAAAGCCGTAAAGGATCTTCTGTCTTTCGAAAGCAATCTTGGTGAGAGAGATTGGCACGCATGGGTTAGGTTGATTAAAGGTAAGTTATAAAAGTTTCTGACTCTTCGATAGATATTAGATTTCTTGCATAACCAGCCAGTCTGAAATCCAATAATGGTTTCACACGCTGTAATTCATGCAAGAAGTCTAATGTCTCCATCTCTACTTAAGTTAACACCCTTAACTAAGCAGATACAAGTAAATAACTAGTAAGTTTTTTCAATCCTGCTCCACAGCAAATTTTAATGCTATGTGAGTAGTTATAGTGCTGTTAACAATTAAAATGACAAAAACTAAGATGGTGATTAGTAGTGTATAAATATTCAAGGATAAATTTTCAAATTGAGTTAGCAATTTGAAATATACAAAAGTTGGCATTATCATTGGCAAAACAAGAATTTGCGACACTCCTGATGCTAAGTTATTTCGACCAATCATCAATGCATTTCCAGTAGCTGAAATATTAATGATTATCAGCGTATTAAATAATAAAGACACTCCAACTGCTATTGAATGTTCAATATTATTGCCTAGAATTGCAAAGCTGAACATGAAAGAAATCACTGAAATCGGTAACCCAAATAACAACCAGTGAGCGAAGATTTTATAAGCAACTATCAGCCTAGAAGAGAGTGGCTGTAAAAAGATTTGCTCTAATATTCCATCATGATAATCAGATGTAAATAAATTATTTGTAGAGATCTGCAAAACAAATGTAGCACATATCCATGTTAATGTTAATATGACTTCTTGTTTACTGTTGTTTTCAAGTGTATATGAAGATAAACTTAACATTATAATAAAAATACATACTATATAAGTAAGATTATTATCATTTATTACTAATTTTTTTACCAAACTAATCATACCAGGATTTTAAATGTTTATTATAAATTATAGTGTTTACTTTGAGGGTAGTATAATTTTTTGTGTTTACAAGTTATATAAGTTTTAATATATTTTATTGATAATGCTATGGAAAAATTAATAAAAATAAAGTTACCGGAAGATTACGTTCCTTCAGAAAATGAAGAATATATGAACGTAAAACAACTGGAATACTTTAGCTTAAAGTTACAATCAATACTCTCTGAACTGGAGAAACAAGATCTAGAAGATAGTAGTATTTATTCTGATAGTGAAAATGGAGAATTAATTAAGCGCCGAAAAGATAGAAAAGAAAAAATTAAGGAGGCGTTGGAAAAAATAAAATTAGGCATTTATGGTTACTGCGATGGAACGGGAGAAGAAATAGGAGTCGAAAGACTTAAAGCTAATCCGCTTGCTATGTATTGTATTGAAGAACAAGAGAGAATAGAAAAAGAAAAGAACGTGTATAACATTAATGATTAGAACTTGTCCGGGAATTCAAGCATATTTCTCTCCTTAACATAACTCTACTCATAGCCAGATATATAATGCACCCCATAAACTAGACCAAAAAAAAATGGTTGATCCGAGTAGGAAGGTAAAGGGGTAAAAGTATGGCAACAAAAAAATATGAACCAGAGTTAAAAGCAAAGATAGCTTTGGAAGCAATAAAAAATCAAAAAAGCACATCTGAGATATGTAGTGAATATAAAATACCATCAACAAATCTATATGATTGGCGTGATAGAGTATTGGCAAGGTTAAAAGACCTATTTGTTGAAGAAAGTGAAAGTGCGAGAAAACAAAGAATCTTAGCGCAAGAAATAGAAAGTTTACATAAAGTAATAGGAGAATTGACAGTGGAAAATAGTTATTTGAAAAAAAAATTACTGAAATAAGCAAAAAAGATAGAGTAAGGTTTATAGAAAAAGATTCTGATCTATCAATTAGGAAACAGGCTGATTTACTGGGGATTTGCAGATCTAGCCTATATTATAGGCATATAATTAATAACGAAAGTGAAATTTGATTCAAGAAGTATATTTGGCTTCTGATTGCCGTTATGGATATCGTAAAATTACTGCTGAAATCATAGCGAGTGGAGTAGTAGTCAATCACAAAAAAATCTTAAGAATTATGAAAAAAATGAAGATTAGTGGGCTGTATTGTAGAAAAAGATGTAATACAAGTATTAAAGAAAAAAAGCATAAAATATATCCTTATTTACTCAAAGATTTGATTATTTGTAGAGTTAATCAGGTATGGGCTACTATATATTATGGTAGAAGGTAAGTTTGTCTATTTTGTGGCAATAATGGACTTGTATAGTCGCTATATTATTGCTCATTCATTATCACCATATCTCGATGCTGGATTTTGCCTTTATACTCTCAAAGAAGCTCTAAAACAAGGTAAACCTGAGATTTTTAATAGTGATCAAGGAGTGCAGTTTACTAGCTACAACTTTATTATGGAATTAGAGCGTGCTAATATTAAAATTAGTATGGATCATAAAGGACGTTGCTTCGACAATATATTTGTTGAGCGTTTATGGAGAACTTTAAAGCAAGAAGCTATATATTATTATAGACCAAATAGTATCAGAGATTTGAATCTTATAATAAACGATTTTGTTGGTTGGTATAACTATAAAAGGCGACATCAGACTCTACATTATAAAGTTCCTGCTGATCTTTATTATCATAAACAGTAAATGAATATATTGATAAATACTTTAAATGTGTGTCGACGTATTTATCAACATATTCATTTTAAAAATCGGATCACTTTGAAAAAAATGGTCTAGACAAATGGGTGCATTATACTGGAATAGCTTTCTATTCTTGTCCATTCCCTTTGACTTAGGTCTGCTGGGTGCTTTTTTCTCGTCTTTACCCAGTACTAAAACTTTAGATATTATACCTCTTTTACTAATCTCTGGACAAGCTCTAGCTTCGGTAAACTCAGTAGAAGGTTCTTTTGCAAAAAATGCAGCATGTACAGCATTTTTAATAAAAAAACATGCAGCAAGTGCAAATATTGCTGTCGGTACATAGCGCACAGGAGAAGCTATACTAAAAAAAGTAGCAGAAGCGACTATTAAGCAACAACAAGTCAGTATCGTTTGATCACGTAGATAACGTCTATCAACTCCACCGTACTCAGCCATCAACCTTTTAACTTTATCATTGTTACCGTATGGCAGAGTAAGCGTTTTAATCAAATTCATTACACCATTATTAGTGAAATATGGAGCACACTCTATAACTCTGGAGCCATTAACCTTCTGATTAGGATCAGCACCATACTTTAGAAGCAACTCTACATATTTTTCGCGTTTATCGTTGTCACAATTGATTGCTTGATATAATGGAACTCGACCATTTTTATCTAACATATTAGGATTAGCACCATATTTCAAAAGTATTTCCATAGTATGATCATCATCACACAAAAACGCTTTAAACAACGGATTTTTACCATTTTTATCTAACATATTAGGATCAGCACCATATTGTAACAATAACTCTACAATTCTGCTGTCATCGATAACCCTACAATAGTATAACGAAGCTTCATTATGTAATAGCTTTATATTAGGATCAGCACCATTTTCTAAAAGAAGTTTCAAAATACTATAATTTCTTGAATCTTTAGCTTGCATTAAAGCAATAGATAATGGAAAGTAAATACAAATAAGTTCTTTATTGATGTAATCACCAAATCTTCCATCTTTACTGCTTTTGAATTTGGAAAAAAGCTTTTCAAGAAACTTTATATCCTGATTATATAGAGCCCTACTTAAGTAAAACCTCAAATCTCCAGGCGAATTAATTTCATTTAAATTTTCGTCAGTTAGATTTGTAACCTCTTCTATATTTTTCTTAGTGAGAAATTCATATGCAGAACCTAGCTGCTTAAATTTTTTTTCATTTTGTTTCTTCACAACCTCATTTTTACCTGAATGTTTATCAGGATGATATTTCAAAGCTAATTTTCTATAAGCTGATTTAATTTCTTGTTCACTAGGCGCATAGCTTGATTGAAAACCTAATATTTTTAAAGCTTCGTCTCTTCTCATAATGTTTCTTTAGTAAATTAATATATATAGTTTATTATATAATATCTATGATATAAAATCAAGTAATTCCCGATAACCTAGAGAAGCAAATTTTTCCATTAGCTGGTTTTTAGAAAAATTTAACTCCCTCTTATAAAACTTATTTTCAACATTAGATTTACATTAATCATGAACCTGTTACGTGTAATGCTTCTCCACATAATCACTAATAATTTCCTTAAATTCTTCAAAAATATTATCACCTTGTAAAGTTTTGAAATATTTGCCGTCTTTGTAGACTGCTGAAACAGGTTTTTCTCCATACCCAGGCAGGCTGATCCCCAGATTTGCATGTTTGCTTTCTCCAGGACCATTTACTATACATCCCATAACAGCAACGCTCATATACTCTACACCAGGATTCTTTTTCTTCCATATCGGCATATGAGTTTTTATGTAGTCATTTATTTCCTCAGTTAATATACGAAAACGATCGCCACTTGTGCGTCCACAACCAGGACATGAACTCACCTGAGGGTTAAAGTAGCGCAAACCTATAGACTGCAGTATTTCCTGACATACTACCACCTCATTAGTGCGTGATTCACCAGGGCGCTGAGTTAAAGAAGCCCGGATAGTGTCTCCAATACCATTTTGCAATAAATAAGTAAGCCCTGCTGTGGTATTTACTACGCCTTTGTTACCCATACCAGCTTCGGTTAAACCCAAATGCAGCGCATAATTGGAAGATTGTGCAAGTGCCGTATAAACTAAAATTAAATCTTGCACTCTACTGACTTTACATGAAATGATTATTTTCTCTGCATTAAGGCCAATCTTTTCAGCTTTTTTTGCACTACCAAGAGCAGACATTACAAGCGTCTTACGTAATATAACATCAGAAGTTTTTGGATTACTAGACAAGGAGTTTTCATCCATTAATTTTTGTGAAAGGTACTTATCAAGACTACCCCAATTTACTCCAATTCTGACAGGAAGATCATGCGTTATTGCATACTCTATAATTTTTTCAAATTTTTCATCACGTTTATCACCAAAGCCTATATTACCTGGATTTATCCTAATTTTACCCAGAATTTTAATGTTGTCTGGATAATCCTGAATCAGCCTGTAGAGCTCATATTGTCCACAGCCTACTAATATCTTACCATCAAAGCCTTCTTTATTTATTTCCTCTACTATATAAGGTATTGCTTTTGCTACTTCCTCTGAGTTCAAAGCAATTCGCACCAATTCTGAACCTGCATGCGCTAGTTCTATTACTTCTTTTGCATATTTCTGAGCACTACTTTTTATGTTGTCAGAATCTATATGTGCACCAAGTGCCATGGATTGAACAACTATAGGATTATTTCCACCTATCTTCACTTGTCCAACTTTTACAGTATGAGTTTTATGCCTGGAAACCGGCGATGACTCATATGCATCATCACTCAATGTCAGGTCTCTATCTAGCATATTATTAATCGTGACACTATTTTACTGTGTCAACTACACTGCCAAATGAACTTGAACCATTTAAACTATGCTGTGGTGTTCTATTTAGATCAGTAATAGAATCATGAGAGCACGTTCTTCTTGATGGACTTTCTTTTATAGTAACATTTATAGGGGAAACTTTTTTTTCTCGTGTTGAAGTAACTTTTTTCCCTTTTTGTTGTTCACTTTTATGCTGCTTACTTTCATACTGAGAAACTGGCTCTTGATCTATAAATACAGCACCCTTTAAACGTGCAAGATTAATACCATGCTGATTGATCATAGCATCCTCCCCATCTTCAACTATGCAAGCTCCCACGTTGTTTGGCTCGTTATCAAGGCTAGCAATTTTTTTTTCTTTTAATTTTTTGATTAGATCTTCTTTATTTATGTTAGCATTAGATTGCACTTGTAACTTTTTTTTCTTGAGAATCTCCCTACGCTTTTCATATAATTTATATGAATCAGCAAATTCCTCATCTTCATGAAAGTTTGCACCACCAGGATTACCAGGAGGTATGTATCTCTTACTGAGCTTTACTTTAGACTTAGCTTCAACATTATGTACAGTTAAGAAACTAGAAACCAAAAGTATTAATGTAAATAAAACTTTAGAAAAGATCTTAAGCATGCTATAGTGAATATTGTACTTTAAAAGATACCAATTAACGAACTTTAAGTAAATCAGAATCTCTACTAACTTTATAATACAAACATCTTTCTAAAAAATTTACTACCAAAACCTGCAAAATCTAAAGAAAGTTTAAGGTGTTACAAATTTTACGTAACACCTTTTCAAGAAGAGCATTATCAACTCAAAAAGTCAATCAGTGGTGTTTCATGACTAACAACATTGCTTGCGTCAACTTTTCCATTTGGTGTACCTTGAGACAAGTCATTTTTCTTCTCTTTATCAAGTTTAACTCCCTGATAGATACAGAATGCAACAAAACTAGTTACAGCTATTGCAGCAACAGCACTGACTATGGCACAAGTTAGTATTGCTTGTTCTTGTCCCCCTACCATGTCTGCAAATGTTTCTACTTTTTCTTCTAAGCCTGTAAATTTTTCTTGCAAGCCGCTTAAGTGCTCTTGCATAGCTTGAAACTGCTCAGTACCAATCTTGTCTTCTAATGCACCAAAAACTCTTTCAAATTGCTCAGCATCTATCTTTTGAGCTTCTTGCCATTCTTTTAATGCACTAAATACCTCTTCAAACTGTTTAGCATCAATATTTTGAGCTTCTTGCCATTTTTTTAATTCACTAAAAACTTTTTCAAACTTCTCAGCATCTATCTTTTGACTTTCTTGCAATTCTGTTATACCTAACCAATTGCGGAAAATTCCTTTTACCATTTTAACCCCCTAGCTAATTAATATATTATAATTTTACATTCCCAATGTTTAAATTATTATTAAATTAACTATCACTATACATTGATCTTAAAATAACTTTCCTTGGTTTAAGTTAAGGGTTATTCTACCAATATCTCTCTCTTTCCTGAGTAACTCGGAGCGCTGACAATGCCTTCTTTCTCCATTCTTTCAACAATATTTGCAGCTCTGTTATAGCCTATTCTAAGCTGTCTTTGAATATAACTAGTTGAAACCTTTTGATCCCTCTGAATGATGGCTACTGCTTGCTTGTATAGATCGTTCTCTTCATCTTCTGTTTCACCTTCTGATTCCGCGAAAGAATTTTCATCTTCTTGAGTGATTTCCTCCATGTAGTTTGGCTCACCTTGCGTTTTTAGATGATCAACTATATTTTGCACCTCATCATCACTTACAAATGGACCGTGAACTCGAATAATCTTACCACCAGAGGCCATATAAAGCATATCACCCATACCGAGCAATTGTTCAGCCCCTTGTTCACCAAGTATTGTACGGCTATCTATCTTAGAAGTAACAGCAAAACTAATTCTCGTTGGAAAGTTTGCTTTTATCACACCTGTTATCACATCTACAGATGGGCGTTGTGTTGCCATTATGATGTGTATTCCTGCAGCACGAGCCATCTGAGCTAAACGTTGAATAGAGCATTCTATATCTTTGCCAGCAACAAGCATTAAATCTGCCATTTCATCTACAATCACCACAATATACGGAAATGTCTCCATTTTAATCGGTATTTTTTCAAACAAAGGTTTACCAGTTGTTGAGTTAAAGCCAATCTGTACAACACGTTCCAATTCTATTCCGCTATTCATCGCTTCTGTAATTTTTTGATTATAGTTTATTACATTCCGCACATTTAAATATGACATCATACGATAGCGATTTTCCATCTCTTTCACGATCCACTTAAGAGCAATAACAGCTTTTTTTGGCTCTGTTACCACTGGTGTTATTAGATGCGGTATTGCATCATATATTGAAAGCTCAAGCATTTTTGGATCGATCATTATCATCTTGCATTCATCAGGACTTAGTCGATAAACAAGCGACAGAATCATCGTGTTAATTGCAACCGACTTACCTGACCCTGTAGTTCCGGCAACAAGCAAGTGGGGCATTTTAGTCAGATCTGCAATAACTGGTTTTCCGCTTATTTCCTTGCCAAGCGCAATTGGAAGATTTAAGTTTGCATTTTGGTATTCTGGCGATTCAAGTAAATCACGCAGCATCACAATCTCTCGCTCCTTGTTTGGCAATTCTATTCCCATGGCATTTTGTCCACGAATTATTGAAATACGTGCAGAGAGTGCACTCATTGAACGTGCAATATCATCTGCAAGACCAATTACTCTTGCAGATTTTGTACCTGCTTGTGGTTCAAGTTTGTATAAAGTCACAACCGGTCCATAACATACACTTATAATTTTTCCTTGCACGCCAAAATCACTCAGCACCTGTTCGAGCAGAGATAAATTCTTATTGCTCTCTAATGCATTCAACTGTTTTCTCTGCATAGATTCTTCTACTTTAGAAAGTAAGTGAATGCTTGGAAACTCAAACTCGCTAGAAGGTGGTTTAAAAATCTCTTCGGTAGCTTTTTTCTGTCTTTCTTTTGGTTGTTGTCTAGTGGTTCTATATTTTCCCTCTATTACTAATGGTGCTATTGAATAATCAGTAGTTTTACGTAACCTGAAAAACAGAAACTTTGCAAAAAAGGAAGCTATTTTTTTGCATAGGAAAAGTAAAGAATAAACTGTTCTCTTCCAACCAACCAACCCTACAACACCTATTGATGCTACTACTGTGAATATGTAAAATGGGCAGTGGTCAATTAGAGCATTACCGACTATTCCACCGTGCATGTATCTAGCAGTAATGCCAAGCGAAAGTTGCGACAATATAGCATATATTGCTACATTGATTAACGTTAGGTAGATAATTTTCAGCAATGATGCTCTGAAAATTAAAAAGTAAACTATGGTTGTAGCTATTGTAATACTAGCGAGTCCAAAAAATTGAACTAATATATCAGCTAAATATGAACCTACTATTCCACCTAAATTTGTTACTTTCTCATCTGTAGCTGTATTTAAGGATGGATCTTGATAATTATAGCTAAAAACCGATATATATATATACATTAAGAGTGACAAGTATATCGCTGATTTTAGCTGTTTTTTTAACATCTACTTAAAGTAATAAGTAATTGTATATTTTACAAAGTGAATTGCTATTATCAATATCATGATGGATAGATCTAATCCATTGAATGGTTGTATATACCTTCTGATAACCTTTAGTGGAGGATGGGTAAGTCTGTTTAAAGTTTGCATTATGCTGCTTACAATCTCATTATACATGTTAACTACATTCAATTTAATCAACAAATCGAGAGCAACTGAGCATATTAGAACGAAGCTGTAAAGATCAAGTAACAGGTTAAGCAAGTATATGATTGGATGCATATTACTAATTTATACTAAAACCTATTATGTGTAGTGATATGTATAAAATCAAGCCCCACAATAATTTTTATGCTGACACAGGTGTAAACAATAACTGATTAGTCTGTTTATCAACTGATATGTCTACAATTTGCTGCTTTGGATTTCCTTTACTGTAAAATTCTTCAATTTCCTGCAGTGCCAATGTTACATCTCGAAGCAAAATTGATGTTTCACAGCTATTTGGAACTTGCTCTCTAAAATATCCACTGGCTGAATAATAATAGATGGCAAGGTTTATCAAATCAAGCACATCATTTCGTTCTAATTGCGCAATGCCTGTTTTAGAACAAAAACCAACCACTCCAATATTAGCATCAAAAAATATGTATCTATTGTTTTCTCCCTTATATATTAGCATAGCATGCCCGTCTTTATTGAGCTTTCCATCTTTATAATAATAACGGCGGCGGCAGCTAAACATTATATAATGCTCTGATTCTGTATTATCTAATGCATGCTCAAGTTGCTTTTGAGAAATGTAAGCTTGTTTTTTTGTTTTAGGATCAAAGGAAAATTTTTGTTTATTCAGCAAAGTATTATCAGACAAAGCAAAACTTTTACTCTTTTTAGCATCATAAAGACATAAAATAGGCAAGCACTCTGATAGAACCAGTATCAAATGTAACTGCCGTTCTTTTTCTTCCTTGCCATTAAGGTAATCTATAATATCTTGCTCGGTTATTTCGTTATTTAGTCTATTAAAAAAGCTTAAAAAGTCTTCTCTACTTTCTAGCTTCATAGAAACAATTAAGTTACTTAATGGATTACATAATCCGTTTTGAGGATTAAAGCCTAGAATTTTTTTATACCATCCACTCAATGTTGGCATATTCCCTATGGCTGTGGAAATATGTCGATTTAATTTGAATATGATGCCATCTTCTCTCTTAAATTTTTGTGTATACTCTTCATAAGCCGACTTTACCTGAGCATATGATATTATTTCTATGTAGTGATATTTCCCTTTGCTGTCTTTATAAATTCCTTCTATATTACAAGCAATGCCATTCTCTATATCTTGCGTGATAACAAAGTCTTCAGTTTCAATAGTTTGGTTTAAAAATTCTGCAATATCTCTTTTCGAAAAAGTTCGATCAAAGGTTTTTCCATTAGCGTTTTTGAAAAAGACTCTGACCTCATCTCCTTTGAGAAGATGAATTTTTGATATTTGCGATCCACAAATATCATTGACGTACTCTTTTATATATGTTGACATTACTTATACCTAATATTTTAATAGTATATTAAGTATAGCATAAAATATTAAAAATTTAAAGATTTTTATTAAAATTTAATAAGATATTGTAATCTTTGGTTCCAAGTAGATAAAAAACTTATTGATAAATTAACGGAGAGATGTGTACTGTATGAATAGCTTTTTGATCATGTTTATTACATGCAGGATAAGTGTTCAGGTACGCAGCGCTTCTTTTCTTGTCACCTCTTGTTACCTAAATAGCCTCTGTTCAAGTAGCCCCTTTGTTGTCATCCCAGTGCCCAGACACTGGGATCCAGATTGGCACTAAGTTGGTAAATATGAAAGCGCTTTACAACGTTTTTTATGTGAAAGCCAATGTCAGCTACTCAAATGATACCATTTGTTATAAACTCACTTTTACTCTATGGTCTTGTCGATATCCTGAACAGATACAATATTTTTTATTTATAAAATGAAGTAACTACTTATCGTAAAGTTGATCTATAGATATAATACTACCATTTGATGATTTTTCAGCACATTTCTCACTTTCATACTCTTTATCAGAATCAACTCTAAATACTAAAGTATCTCCTGACATTTTATCATGAAACTCACTAATAGCAAAAAACGGCACAGTGACTTGTTCTTGTTTTCCACTAAAGCTCAAACTGACGCTAAACTTATCCTCAAGAACTTTTAGACCATAAAATTGGTGCTGTAATATAATAAGCATTTGAGTAGGATATGATTCTTTCAAGTAATCTGGTATGACAACACCGTTAAATCGCGTAAAAAACAGTATCTCTAAGTAAGGAGTAAAATCATTATCTAATATAGTATTCAAAGCCTTTTTGACAATTTGAAATTTGCTAGAACTAAGCAACTTCCGATAATCTGTTTTATCCATATAACCCTTACATGTTTGGGGGAACTTCTGTTACCCGGTGTTCCCTAAACCGTGCTTATAGCAATGAAGTTATAGTGCCTAAATTAAGCAGCTAATGCAACATTGTCTTCAGCAGCAAAGTTATCGTTTGCATCTAAATTATGAACTCTTAGCGGTGGTATCTAACCGAGCAAAGCTACCATCTTTACTATGCATGTCGATCCTTATTCGCCCCCGTATCAAAAATATGGTGGAGGCGCCGAGCACTGCCCTCGGGTCCAATACACCTATTACAAGGTAATTTTATTGCCATAGTGTATAAAAAACACACACTCCCATTATACAATAGTATTAAATAAATGTCAAGTTATTGAACTCCAAATTGATTGGCAACTAAAAAACTAATATAAAAATTACTTCGCCTATTTATATAATCTTAGTATACTCACAGTAGAGGTATTTTTAGAGCTCAAAATCTATCTTCGTCTGCAGACTTTTTTATCAAATAATCAAACTCAGTAAAGAATGTAGCGTATCTTCTTCAGCGCAAATGGGTGCACACATATGCTTAATCTCTGTCGTATGTGCGTTACATTTTTTCTGAATCTTTTCTACGATGAGGGTAAATTTGGCTCTTTTTGCAGCTGTATATATTTTAATTAGCAATAAAATAGACATAAGGTTTCTATAGCACAAATGCTTTTGATAAAAGCTTTTTAAGCGTCTAGTCCTATTTCTTATATAAAAGAATTTGATTTATTAATAATATTTCTATTGATATTTACTACTACATATAGTAGTATAAATTAGTTCTTAGTATTAAAATCTTCTTCTTATGAAGAAAAGTAGAGAGATCTTTAACAAAAGTAATACTAATCTTCTGGTTATTTCAACAATAGCTGGTGTAGCTTTCATAGCATCAGTAATGCCCATGATTGCCTTAAGTTTAACGTTACCTACAATCATTATTCTATGTGTTGTTGCTCTATTATCTGCTGTGGTTGGTATTTTTTCAATGTATTATGCTATTAGAAACAACATTAACAGATTGGGAAATGTGCTTGATATAAACAATCTCTATGCAAAGAAAGTAGATATAAAATTCTCACAAGGTGACATAATAAATGTAACCTCTAACTATAAATATCCCCTAACTGCAAAAATTCAAAAAGAGTTCGATGGGTTATGTGATATACTTTGCAATTATGTTACTGAACACGATTTACTACTTGATATAGGCTCATCACAAGAACTTACAGAAAAAAGTAGATATGAAAACATTCTCAGTGAGCTAGAAACACACACAGTACATTCACACATATTAAAAACCTCATCTTTAATCGAAAAAACATTGGCATTTTTATTTGGAATTTATCCTTGTAATATATTAACATATCCTAATCAACTAAAAATAATCAATTATAATAGTAGTAGTGGGTCTTATTGTATAAAAAAAGAAATACTTGAAAAAGATATTAATAGTATTGGTTCCGGAAATTATATCAAGTTCTGCACTTTTAAAAGAACAACAACTCAATTTCACGGTCATTCTATGTTAATAAGAAAGAATGGAAACAATGATTTTACATTTTTTGACCCTAATGATGGTATTAGATTTAACCTTACACTAAGTGAATTAGTAGCAGTTCTAAATAAAAAAATGTTCGATCATAAAAAAATGTGGTCTCATAATGATGTTGCTTTTATTGACAATACGAAGTTCTTAAAGAAAATTCAAAGCTACCCAAGCCAAGAATTGACACCTACAAATGTGAATATAGCTAAAAATGGGATCAAGGTCAATTGCAGTGTTTAATATACTGAAAGAATCGGATTTACCTTAAGTGACCAACTGTTAAATAAAAAATTTATGTCTTAAAAGGATCATACACATCAATTTTTTTAGGGTCGCTTTTTTTCATTTTCTCACTCAATAACCTCAGAATGGGCTGTAAATCATCGTCGATTGATAAGCACAGTACTTCTCTATCAAGATAATTGGCTAAATGATTCTTCTTCTCAAGAATTTCTGTTTCTTCCAATAAGTCACATTTATTTAACACTACAATTTCCTCTTTTTCAACAAGATCGCTATTGTAAAGCTTCAGTTCATTATGCGTACAATTATAAGCTGAAATAATGTCATCGTGAGTTACATCAATTAAATGCAGTAAAATTTTGCACCTTTCTATGTGCTTTAAAAATTTGTGTCCGAGCCCAACTCCAAGATGAGCATCAGCGATTATTCCAGGAATATCTGCTATTACAATTTCGCTATAATCCACTTTTGCTACACCTAAATGTGGTCTTATAGTAGTAAATTCATAATCGCCTACTTTCGTATCAGAATTCGAGCAGCGGGTTAAAAATTTAGATTTACCTACATTTGGCATACCAATAATGCCAACATCAGATAAAACTTTTAGCTTCAATATTATATTTCTTTCTTCACCGGGCTGACCATGGGTAAAATGTCTTGGTGCCCTATTAGTAGCAGATTTAAAGTTAGTATTTCCAAGCCCACCTTTTCCACCTTTCACTACTTGAAATTCCATGTCAGGTTTATCAAGATCTACTATTATTTCCTCACTTTCTTCATCGATTATTTGTGTACCAACTGGAACTTTAAGTATAATATCTTTTCCTGCTGTGCCAGATTTATCTCTACTCGTACCACTTTTTCCACTACTCGCTTTAATATGTCTTCGACAACGAAAATTAAGCAAAGTGTTGAGATTTGCATCACTGATGAAAATTATGTCTCCTCCCCTGCCCCCATTACCACCGTTTGGGCCACCAAATTCAACGAATTTTTCTCGACGAAAACTAGCGCAGCCATCGCCACCATCACCTGCTTTTAAATATAATTTAACTTCATCTATGAAATCCATGCCAACCCACGATAATATTTAGCATTTTCTCCTAATGAACTTTCTATTCTCATCAATTCATTATACTTTGCAAGCCTATCAGAACGCGACAGCGAGCCAGTCTTTATTTGCCCACAATTCGACGCAACTGATATGTGGGATATCGTTGTGTCTTCTGTTTCACCTGAGCGATGTGAAATAATAGCCCTGTAGCCATTTAATTTTGCCATTTCAATAGCAGCAAAAGTTTCCGTAAGTGTTCCTATCTGGTTTGGCTTGATTAGTACAGCATTTGCCATTTTCTCCTCTATTCCTTTACTTATTAGTTTACAATTTGTAACAAATAAATCATCTCCAACCAATTGAACTTTATTCCCAAGTTTTACAGTAAGTAATTTCCAACCTTCATAGTCGTCTTCATTCATTGCATCTTCTATAGAAATTATTGGATATTTGCCTACAAGGTCAAAATAATACTGAACCAATTCCTCTGAAGTGAGTTCTCTGTTTTCAAATTTATAAACTCCATCTTCATAAAAAGTAGATGCAGCAACATCAAGACCCAGTGCAAAGTGATTTTTCATCGAATAACCGGCAGATTCAACAGCCTGAATTATCAAATTAAGAGCTTCTTCAGTGCTTCCAATGTTTGGTGCAAAACCACCTTCATCTCCTACGTTTGTACTATAACCTTTTTTCTTAAGAATGCTGCGCAAGTTATGAAATACCTCTGCAGATATTCTTATTGCTTCACTGAAAGTTTCAGCACCAACAGGAAGAATCATAAATTCTTGAAAATCGAGTTTATTATCCGCATGTACTCCACCATTAATGACGTTAATTAGCGGAACTGGCATCTGCTTCTCCCCTACGCCCAAATATTTATATAACGGTGTTTTGAAACTGTTTGCTGCTGCTTTTGCAACAGCAAGAGACACACCCAAAGTTGCATTTGCTCCAAGTTTAGATTTATTTTTTGTTCCATCTAGTTCAATTAAAACTTTATCAATTGCACTCTGGTTTGCTGCATCCATGCCAATGATTTTATTTGCTATCACTTCACTCACAGATTGAACAGCTTTCAGCACTCCTTTACCACAATACCTTTTTTCATCTTGATCTCTCAGCTCCAATGCTTCTAGTTTACCGGTCGAAGCCCCAGAAGGGACAGCGGCTCTACCTGTTGCTCCATCACATAGTTCTATTTCTACCTCAATTGTTGGGTAACCCCTGCTATCTAAAATTTCTCTTGCAAATACACTGCTGATCGTCTTTTTCATCATGCTAAACCTCCACTAGATTCACAATTGTGTTCACGTTCGGGAAATGTCACCCCAGCGCTGTAACATTTCAGTGTACGAACATTGTAACCTACAGATAAACAGATAATTTGAGTAGCAGATGGTGTCATTCCAGTGCTTGACACTGGAATCCAGTTTTTATTATACAGCCACTTATTTAAAGTTAAGTCTTCTGGATCCCAGTGTCTGGGCACTGGGATGACACCATTCTTAATGGAAGCTATCCCCATATCGCAATGTCTGTACAGTTGTTTGCCTAGACAATGGGATCCAGTTTTACTACACAATTTTATCATATAAATCACCAATGCTTAAGTTTATTTTACTAGCAGCAGCTTTGCAGTTTCTTTCGCTAGTTTAGCTATATTACTACCAGCACCAATAAATAATACTACATCTCCTGAACTTGTCGAATTACTAATAAAATGTGAAATGAGTAAAGCATCATTCATAATCTTCACATCATTAAACCCATTACTGATCAAGGCTTTTTGTATATCATCAATTCCACAGCCAGGAATAGGCTTATCTTCTGGAGGATGGACAGGAGTGAGAATTACATAATCAAACATCATGAAAATTCGTACGAACTCATCAAAAAAATTACGAACACGAGCAAAACGAAGCGGCTCGATAATTCCTGTTACCTTTCCTTTAGTGGTCAAACGTGCTGCTGCCAGGGTTGCTTGTATTTCATTTGGATGATGAGCATAGTCCTCAATTAACTTAACACCTTTAATATCGGCAATTAAAGAAAATCTCCTTGCTACTCCTTTAAATTCCAAAAGACCTTTTTTAATCTCTTCATCACTAATTCCAAGTTTCACTGCAACTGATATTGCAGCCAGGGCATTGCTAACTTTATGCATTCCTATTGCATTTGATAGCACTACATTCTTTATAATTCTGGTACAAGGTTGAACATCTTCTTTTTGTCTTTCGAGAGCGAGTTCTTTTAATCGAAACACTATATGTACATTATCATCATCAATTTCAATGCGTTGAACTAATTTTCTAATTATATTAAGTTTAGTCTCCCAATCTGCCTCTGATAAATCACACTTTTCCTTCGTTATGTGCTCTCTTACCATCTTAACTTCTTCCCATACTACCTCTTCTAGTATATCCGCGCGTATTGATTTGCTGTTACATTCACCAAAACGTTTTCCAGGACAACGATAGTAACTTCTTCCTCCCTTAGCATTACTCATTCCATAATAAACGGATTTGCAACACTGACATATCACTAACCCTTGTAATAAGTATTTTCTTCCACTTTGTTGCATTTTTTCTATTTGTAGCTTTTCTTTTTCCACACTGTATCTCTACGACTTATATATATTTTGCCTATAGTAAAATACGCACATAATGAGCCAAATCAAGGAAAGTGCAAACCAAGTAATTGCGTATTCAAGATGCTTTATTGGCTGTATAGTCAATTTGCCACCAAAATTATCTTGCCACAATATACATTTCTCTAGCTTAATACCTAGTTCATTGGAGATCTCTTCTGTACTTAGGGTAAACCATGTATTTGAAGCAATATCATTTTTGATAAACCAATTTTTGCTACCATCACAATACAAAACGCCATCAGCAGCTACTTTTTCAATTTTTGCTTTTTCTTCTTTTTTTTCTCTGACTATTCCTTTATTTATTAACATGTAATGTCCATTGATAAGCAACATAGGAGACAGCACATGATAGCCACGTTGACCTGCGAAAACATATAGTTCTATATCACTTAAAATTCCGTCGATTTTAACGTTTCTGTAGTTAAACTTTGAAAGATTATCACTAGGCAGTAGATGAATAACTGGAAGATCCATATTTTTGATAATATTATTCTTCCAGCTCAATCTAAATAACTGCCATAACCCGAGTGAAAAAAGAAGTAAAAAAGGTATAATGAAAATAAATACTGTTTTTCTTAACACTCTATATTTGTGTTCTCAAGTAATTTTCAATACCCATAAGCTCAATAAGGTCAATCTGTTCTTTGATCCAATGTAAGTGCTCTTCCTCATTTTTCAGTAGTCCTTCTAATAACATTACACTCACGAAATCCTTTTCTTTTTCAGCAACGGAAATTGCCTCTTTGATGCCCTTGATACCTTCTTCTTCTAAGTTAGAATTATCTTCTAAGATTTTCTGCATTGTATCTTTTGTGAACTTTCCTTCATACTTTGAGATTTTATTTGTATCTTGAAAATTTGGCATGCCCTTAAGCAGTAAAATTCTTTCTGCCAGCCTATTTGCATGCTCAAGTTCTTCATTAAGCTCCTTTCTCATCTTTTCTGCAAGTTTATTGATTCCGCTATTTTTAAGAATCGCAGAATGCAAAAGATACTGGCGTACAGAAGTCAGCTCATTTGTAAGTAATTTATTTAAATGTTCTACTATTTCTTTATTCATAACCTTTCTTTAGCTAATATACCAATGTAATCTACATAACAATCAAGGCAACATCAATTCATTTTTCTCACAACAATCGTATCAAATAGCACATCATGAAATGCCTGTTTCCTCTGAGAGAAGCAAGCAACTAAATACCAACTGAAGGTAAGCATCACTATAATCACTTCTAGTGTACTTAAAGCATTTACTGATGTTTGAAAAAGTTTGATAAAGGTGATAATTGAATTATTTAGCATAGGAAGAAAAAACTGAGAGATAGTGCGATCAAATGCTAAGCTCAAACCTATTTTAGAACTATCTAAAGTGATAGTATATATATTCATTAACTGTTGACCAGGAGTTGCTTGAGCTGTTGAAGATATAAAATATGTAAAGTAGCCACAATTTATACACATGTATGACAGGTGTAAAATTAATGGAAAATCCCCTAATGACAACACAATTAGTAAGGTTGGAATTAATAAAATTGCTACATCTATTAAATATGCGCAAAAGCGCCTGTGTACACTAGCGATCTCTGTCATTACCACCTATCTTTCAAATACTTTACTATGAATTCTGTAAGTTTATTAAAATGTTGAAAATATAACAAATCTTCATAACCTCTTATTGATTGTCCGTATACAATAGGTAAGCAATTTGCATTTTGTGCACATAGAATGTCTGTGATGCTATCACCAACAAAAAACACATTTTCTCTATTTATAGGTAACGTACTCTCCTCCAGTGCAAATAGCAGTGGAGTTGCAGATGGCTTATCTTCTGCAGTATCACATGAGCCAACTATTCTTTCAAAGTAAGAATCTAGTTTAAAATAGGCAACTTCTTGACGTAAATTAGTATTTTTCTTATTGCTCACTATTGCTAGGTAAATATTGTGGCTTTTGAGTGTCTGCAGCATTTTCTCTACTCCTTCGTTCAGAGTAATATTTTGTAACAGTGCATCATCTAGGTATTTTTGATATATCTGATTCGCTTTTTTCCACTGATCACCAAACAAATTGACCATGTAGCTCTTTCTTGATTCATGAGAATTTCTATCAGCAACTTTGTTGCTGCACCCCATTGAACTCAAGGTATGCTGAATGGCATTAGAAATATTATCTTGAGTGTCAACTAAGGTATTATCCCAATCGAATACTACTGCTAACGGGCTATTTTTCATTTTTATATTGTGACGTATTTTAAGTTAATAAGTAAATGATATTTTGATGAAAAAAGCATAAATGAGGTGCTCCTTGTGTCTTAACCATTTTTACATAATTAACTAATATACTGATTTTAGTATAAGCTTTTATTTAGTTGGGTATGACACAGCTTAAAGATACACAAGATATTGAGAAGAAATTCAAGGATGTCTTTGCTGGTGCTTTTCCAGAAGGTACGTCGCTGGAAGATAAAGTGAAGATTATCAATGATTTCCGCCAGTAACTTAAAGCTTACAAAAGGCAAGTAACCAAAGAAAATCCCGGGAAAAGGTTAAAAGATATTTCTGCAGCAGATAATTCTTCACTGGGAGATAAAATCAAGACTATTGCAAAATTAAATCGTAGTCTTAGAGATCGAATGAACCGTGCAGCTAAAAAAGTAGCTAAAGATTTTGAAAAGATCGTCGAATTGAATCGGGAACTTAAAGATGTTTTTCCAGAAAATTCTTCATTGGAAGATAAAGTAAAAATTATTGTTGAATTGCACCGGGAGCTTAAAGCTCAAAAAGGGCGTAAAGATGAAGTGAAGATTATTAAAAAATTGATTCATAATCTTGAAGGTCGAATGGATCGTGCAGCCAAAAAAATAGCTGAAGATTTTAAAAAGATTGCTGGATTTAAACAAAAATTCGAAGGAAAAGACGTTTTTACAAGTAAAAAAGTTGCAGAGTTTGAAAGTAATAAAAAATCTCAAACTACATTAGAAGGCAAAATTTCTGATCAAAATAAACAAGAAAAGATTTCTGTGCAAACAGACAAAATTCGTGACTCAGTTAGCGAAACAAATACTTCTGGAAGATCTGTTTCAGAAGATAGAAACTTTCAACAAGAAAAGATTTCTGTTCAAACAGATACAGTAACTAAGTTACAACCTTCAGTAAGCAAAGATCCTATAAAAGATAAACCTAGCGACAAAAAGCCTGAAATTTCGTTAAAACAAGTCTCAGTGGATAGGAATGCTACAGAAAAAAAATCTAATAATAAAAAATCTCAGTTAAGTGAAAAGAAAAATATAGCTCAATTGAAAGAAAATCAAAAAGAAGAAGGCTTTTTGGTACGTTTTCTGAAGAAAATATTCAAAGAACTTTTTGGTAAAGATAAAAAGAGTGTAGAGGATATAAAAGGAACTACTCAAAAAAGTACGCCAAATGATGAAGGGCAACAACAAAATGAGCTCCTTTCAAATCAAGACCAAAGCGCAAGTGAAGGTTTAAAGCAAATTGATAATTCATTGGTAACTCCTGTCACGAAAGTAGAAAAAACAAATACAGACCATAAAAGATAATTCGCCTTAGATTTCTTGCATAGTCTGGGGTCCAATTTGTCATCCTATGGCTTGACCATAGCTAAAAATCTAGATTCCAGCGTCACGCTCTAACTTAAATTGTTCATAAAATTTGTTTCGGCAAACCTAATTTGGGTTAACTATAGAAAGCAAAACAGACACAAATCAGGAAAAAAAATTAATAGAATTCCTGTTTTTATAATAAAAATAATTAATTTTTAAATACTTTATATTGATTTTATCATTAAATCTCATATAATATTAATATATTAACTTTGATGGTGGTAAAGAAATGCATGGTAGTATAAGCGACGAAGTGGTGAAAAATTTAAACAAGTTAATTAACTCTCACTAAACAAATAAATTTAGAAAAGCATTTAATAACCTTAGCACTAACCATAAAAATCAATATATAAAGCATGTTAAAGAAAAGCCTCAAGGCTCTTCAGCTATGTCCGGCATACTAAATTCACTAAGGAAAGATAAAGGTGAAGGTGAAGCACTTAAAATCTTCAAGGAGTTACTCCAAAAGGATAAGGAGTCTGCTTTCAATACACTCGATTGTATTAATCCCACATCGACTTTATTTAAAATTCTATTTAATCAACTGAATCCCCAACAAAAAGAAGATTATAAAGTAAATTTAGAGACAAAATCAACTGTCAAAGCTAAGCTTGTCCTAAAGAATTTTTACTTAAGCAATAAAGAGAGTTCAAACAACTTAAGTACTGAAAACTCCAATGAACCGTTAGTACAAAACAGAGATGATTTGCCAGCAGCACATTTCTCTCTTATATCTCCTGCGTTCGAGGAAACAGTTGTTGAACATACATTTGATACTAGACTAGAACTTTCTTCTGACAAAGAGAATCAATCATGTAGCCAAACAGTAATTCCATTTCTGGGTTTTGCTGAATTCCATAATCAATTCCGCAATACTGTAACAGAAAATTTGACAGTTAGTAGTAGTTTAACGTCGAATGAGCATATATCAGATAGCCTAGAAGGTGAGCAATTATCCCCAGAGTATTATAACTATTTGATAAATGGAGTAACTAGTCTGCAATCCTCAAATGTGAATCCATTGCCAGAGTTCAGTTTCTCTCTAAGCTCTGTTACGCTAGATGAGATGGTTAAGAGATATGGCTTTAATCACAATGACCACGCTCTAAGTGATTTAGAAGAGGTATATGTAGAGCAACCAGCAAAGTTCCATACATATTACCACAATTAACTAGGGACAAAAAAAGGTGGTAGATTAACCTACCATCTCCTCTGGTTTCACTATCCTTTCAAACTCCTCCTCAGTGAGCAGTTGAAGTTTTGCTGCTGCTTCTTTTAGAGTGATATTTTCTTTATAAGCAAGCTTCGCTATTTTTGCTGCATTGTCATATCCTATATGCGTATTTAATATAGTAACTAGCATTAACGACTGATTTAGTAAATCCTTTATTCTTTCTTCGTTTGCTTTAATATCAACTACGCATTTCTCTGCAAAATTTAAACTTGCATCAGCTAAAAGTCTTATAGACTGCAAAACATTGTAAATTATCACCGGCTTAAACACGTTCAATTCAAAGTGACCATTTGAGCCACCAATTGTCACGGCAACATGATTTCCCATAACTTGAGCACATACCATAGTCACTGCTTCGCATTGAGTTGGATTCACCTTACCCGGCATGATTGAAGAGCCAGGCTCATTTTCTGGTAACATTATTTCTCCAATCCCGCATCTTGGACCAGAACCAAGTAGCCTTATATCATTTGCAATTTTCATCAAGCTTACTGCTACTGTATTGAGTGCTCCACTGAGCTCAACTAAAGCATCATTTGCTGCTAGTGCTTCAAACTTATTTTTTGCTGAAATAAATGGAAAATTAGTGATTTTTGCCACTTCTTTAGCAAAATCCTCAGCAAAACCCTTTTTAGTATTGATTCCCGTGCCAACCGCGGTACCACCTTGTGCAAGTTCATATACATTGCTTAGAGTTGACTTTACTCTCTCTATTCCCTTTTTAATCTGAACTGCATAGCCAGAAAATTCCTGCCCAAGTGTTAGAGGAGTTGCATCTTGCAGATGAGTACGCCCTACTTTTATTATATCTTTAAATTCATGAACCTTATTATTTAGCGCTTTATATAATTCTTCAAGATTGGGAATAAGCAAGCGGTCTATTTGTTCTGCTACTGCTATATGCATTGCTGTTGGAAAAGTGTCATTTGATGACTGACCACAGTTTACATGATCATTTGGATGCACTGGAGACTTACTACCTAAATCACCGCCCAAAATTTCTATTGCACGATTGCTGATCACTTCATTCACATTCATATTGGTCTGCGTTCCAGAACCGGTTTGCCAAACAACAAGCGGAAATTGATTATTAAATTTACCGTCTATTACCTCCTGTGCCGCTGTGCAGATTGCATCCCCTACTCTATTATCTATGCTACCCTGTTTCATGTTAACACGTGCTGCTGCAAGTTTTACTATTGCTAGCGCTTTAATCAGGGGCTCTGGCATTTTCTCTGTACCAATTTTGAAATTTTCCAAAGAACGCTGAGTCTGCGCTCCCCAGTAATGTTCACTTGGTACTTTTACTTCTCCTAAGCTATCTGATTCTATTCTAACTTTTTTATCCATATTTCCTCATTCTAGTGCTTGACACTACATATATGAATTAATTAAATCAAATTGTATTTCAGTGTCAAGTTGAGACATTTTTAGTGAAGACCTTAGAAAATTTTCAAGCCATATCTTTTGCTTCTATTATTTTTTTATTGTTATTAAGGCAATCATGCAACCTTAAGCAATAAACCTACTTTCACTCTCTATAAGGCTATTCTACTTAGAGCTTGAATAGTGAAAACATCTTTAAGCGCAGAAGCTATACCTGTGTTTGCTTTCTCTTTTTTTACTTCTACAACTGTATAACCAAAAATTGCACCTAACGCTAGACTAATGGTAGCTGATGCTGCACAAACTGCAATCGCTGCTCCCGCAGAACATGATATTGTCATACCTGCAACATAACCTATTGCACCACTCACGCCAATGCAGACGTATTTCTTCCGCAGTTCTTTTTGTATGTAACCTTTCAGATATTCTTTTACATCTAAATGCCCGTTTCTAGTAGCATAATTCAGAGCAGTGTTCTCATAGTTATCTTTCACGTTAACATTTGCTTTTGCTGTTTCTATCAGGTACTTTACTACCTCTAAATAGCCACTTCCAGCAGCCCACATTAGAGCAGTTCTTCCATAGTTATCTGTTGCATTAATATCCTCTTTCTGTTTTTCTATCAGGTATCTTACTGTTTCTAATTGACCACTTTTAGCAGCTGAAAATAATCCTGCATGATTGTTAATCATTTGTGCAAATGATAATGTTTTTAGTGTAGGGGGTTGTAACTCTTGAGTATTAAAGTTTAATTGTGCTGGAACAATTTCTACCTCAAGTTCCACATACTCTCTTATGAAACGATCAAGTAAGCTTTTTACCTGATCAATTGTTTGAATTCTTACCTTATAATACCGCGATAAAGAATTGATTATTTCCCTGTTGTTAAGAAAAAATATCACTAATTCTATTTTACCTGTTAAATCTTTAGCATAGATTGAGTATTCTATATTTAATCTATCTTGTGAAATATTTCGTATTGTCTCACTCTCTGTCCAAATTCTTACCTGTTCATTAATTCTCTTATCTTACAAGAAAATTATATAATTCACTATCTTCTTCCTTCATTTTATTGAGCTCATCCTTACAGTCATACCAATAAGATGATAACTCTGGTATACAAGTAGGAAGAGGCAAGCGAGGTATTGACATATCAAGATTAGCTATTAAATGATATCTAGTTAGAAGCTTTGCTATCTCCGTATGGCCATTTACAATAGCATATGTTAGGGCAGAGAATTGACCTTTACGTTTCACATTTAAATCAGCTCCATTTGCTATTAGAAGTTGTACTACCTCAAGATGACCATGGGCAGCAGCATGAATTAGAGCAGTTATGTTTCCCGGAGATTCTGCATTAACATTTGCTCCCTCTTCTATCAAGTATTGTAATATCTCTAGTTGACCATTGTCAGCAGCCCATATTAAAGCAGTTCTCCCATAATCATCATCTATTATTGTATTAATAATTGCTCCACCCTGTATAGCTTGCTGAACAAAATCTAGCTGTCCTTTTTTAGCAGCATCAATTAGCTGCGCATTTAGCTGTTTTTGTGATGGCATATACCCCTCCTAAAATAAATATACAATTTAAAGCTATTTTAGCCACTATTCAAGTTTTAATGGCTAAAATTGATTGAATCACTTTTTAGTGTTTTTTTATGGTTGTTTGAGTCTAGCAAAGATGAGTCTATATCACAATCTAGTAATTCTCCTACTGCACTTAGTAAACCAGCTGTACAACCAGCTATTTTGATCTGGATGAGAGGAGATATAATTTATAACCACTCCCCTATCCTTTCTAGTTGTTTGTAGATGTTAAATCTCAGGAATTTATCAAAATAAGGAGAGGCAATGAAGGGAGTAGTATCTCTTAAATAATTAGATAAGAAATCTGGTAGAATATTCTGAAATTCATGCATTTTTTGTCTATAATCTTTCAAAGCAATAACCTTTATTTTATCATAATCAAGTTTCCAATAAGCAAGCTCCGAGACTTCTTTTTTTGTTGTGTATTCCACTGCTAAAGCTTGTAAAATTAATTGCGGGAAAAATCCTGACATAACTTCCTCATTGGAAGGTGGTGAACCAAGTTTATAGTCTATAATTGCTACTTGCCCACCTGGTAGATACTCAACTCTATCACATCTTGCTGTCAATAAAATTTCTTCTGTCATTCGAGTATCTGACCAGCTCTTATTACACAATTGTCTGGTGTGTTCATTTGCAATCAAATTTTCTGGATCCAAGTAGTCAAGCACTGGGATGACACCCTTATTCTTAGTGGAAGTTGTACAGCATCCGCGCAGTTGTGTGTCACGCGCTGGAATATGAAATATCGGATAGGAAAAGCTCTTCTCCAACTCAACTTGATTGTTTCCAGTCCTATCAAACTCAACAAAAGATTGAATTATCCTCTGCAACCTTACCCACCACATATTTGAAAAGTGGAATCGATTAGACGAGAATATTTCTCGTGCAATACTCATCAGCGACTTTTCGTTGCGTAAATATCTTGCAAGAATATTGTGTACCATAGTGCCAAACTCCAATATCGATGGCTTAAAATTCAAGTCTCTCAATTGCTTAAGGCCCAGTATATATTCAACGTAAAACGAATAAGGATTACGAATTAGCTTTTCTATTGCACTGCAAGACATCACTTGCATTTTTTCTTCTCTGACTTTGGCTTGAGGTTTTGGCATAGGCTGAGTACATGGAACAATACACTCAGGTGTATTTAATATTCTTAGCCAATCGCGGTAAGGATATTTTGTTCTTTGCAACAGAATATCCCAACGGTGTAATAGAATTGATTTTCTATCACTAATTAGCCTCGTAATATAAACCTTGCCGGCACCAAATAAATTGCGCAAAGTATACAAAAAGTACCCTTGCTCTTCTTGCACAGAAGGAAGGTTAAATTTTTCTCTATTCAGTGCACTCAAAAACGGATTCTGAAAATTTGGTATATCATTAAATCCAGCAAGTACTACAACCTTATTGTGATATAAGCTGAATTTATCTAAGTTATTTTCTGGAGAAAAAAATTTTCTTTTTAAAAATAATATCAGGATTTGGCTATATAACTCTAAGGAGCATTTTATTGCTACATCTTCACATGCATTTAAGAAATCACGAGTAAAATTACCTATTTCACCATTTAGCTCTAAAAAATTGATATTAGAAAGGACATTAACACACTGCAAATGAGCTGATGCCACATCAAAAATGGGATAATTTACAAGATACAGTAAAGGATTAAATATAATCTTTAACTTACTGATAATAATTAATATATCTTCTTTATGTCTTAGCTTTTTACAAGTATTAATAGCGTTAATAATATCCTTAAGACCATTTGTATTAAAGCTACGCAATACTTCTATCTCAAACTCAGATAAAATACGAGTGTATTCTTCTTGAGTGTAACCAAAAGTCACTAGACTATGTTTGAGTAGCGAAAGCAGTGCCACACTGTTCCAATTTGAGGTCAAAACTTCAATGCTGTAAAATAGGAGCGTTATATAAGAATAGTTTTCCGATATGGTACACGCCATACGATCTGCAAGTAATTTATCAAAGACAAACAAAGAAACGTTTTCATAACCTTCATTCTTTATAATTAGTGACGTCACTTGTGCTTCTTCCTCCCTTGAATCACAAGTGATGACTTCAATATTTTCAATTGATCCGCCACCAACTTCACTTAGATCAGCAGTTGTATCGAAGATATAATCAAGATATTCCTCAGGACTTCCTGTTATCCCAGCCCTTTCTTCTGTCATCCCAGTGCTTGACACTGGGATGACACCAGAACACGCTTCTGACAGAAAACTAACATCCCTTCTATCCACTTTTAAATAATCGAGTAAATCTTTCAGGCAATGTTGATAGTGTTTTTTATCAAGTGATTTCCAATCTTTTTCGTTCATTTTCAAATTCAGGTTAGGTAGAATTATCTTTCCAAATGGCAGGTCATATATAGCCTTAATCAATAACTTGTAGATTTCACCCTTTCCAATTCCAATAAAGATCATATGCTGATCTTTCTGCAGGAAGTTTATCATATTGTTTATGTAGTCATTCTTATGCTTTAGTATATCTATTACTCCCAAACCTTTTAAAGTTTTACTCCAAGTTTTGATAAGTAAATTTATGAAATTCCCTACTTTTTTTGAGTGCTCATCAAGTTGATAATCACCCTCTATTTGGGTATATTGAAGCAATGACGGCAAACTGTAAACCAGATCGATTGGAAAATTATCATTGTTTTTTTTATTCCACTCCAATATAAATTGAATGAGTAGCAGTGTTGTTTTTGTTGGGTTGATAACTTTAACTCTATCAAGATTTAATATTAAATCTTCTTCATCAATATTCTCTAGTGAAACTATCTCTGGCAAAATTATAGCGCTGCAACTCTTGAATGCACCCAGCAATGCTATCACATCCCTCTTGCATGGAAGTATGATCTTTATTTGAGGAATTTCTTTTCTTTCATATTCAGAAAATATATGCTGAACTAGAACATCGAAAAAGGATGCATCTACGTTAATGGTAAAAACTTTTCCCATGAAAAATAACAATTAGTATGATGCATTATTGTACAGCAAAATATAAATGTGCTCTCACTTTCTTATGTTATTATATATCAAATTTTTTAATAATATTGCATGACGAACATCAGAATAGAAGTTTTAAATAAATGTAAGCAAATTAGCCACAGGTGGCTAGTCAACATTTACTCGATTTACATAAGCAAAGAACTACCATTAAAATTATACGAAGAAATTTGTGAATTATTTTATAATAAAGTCATACAAGATTGTTGTTATTATTCTTACAACAAAAATCTCGAAGAAGTTCAATATGATTTCATAGAATCACAAGCAAAGTGGGGCTTGGAGATAAGCTTTTTACCTGGCATGACCGATAACGTAGGAAACACGGCAAAACAAATTGTTAGAGAATATCTAATGAGCAAAGGCCACATTGATGAAAGTGTTTCTATCAAGGCAAGAAGTTCAAAATTGATTCTAAGTCAAGGAGGTTTTCCAATCGAAGATGACATAAAACAGGAATTCAATCCTATTACTGAATATTGCACACTTGTCTATAAAGAAAACGGCAATTGCCATTGGAAGTATTACAGTAAACCAAATACCCCACCTGGTGTCATTACAGCGCGTGACCAGGAAAAAAAAGAATGGATTCCGGTGTCAAGCACTGGGATGACACCAGGTAATAATGGAGCAAAATCTGTCAAACTCAATGTAAGTGACCAAGAGCTTGAAAAAATCAGCAGAGATGGAATCGATGGTAATGGCACTTTAGGGCTCTCGCTGGCATCAATGAAAGCTATAAAGGATTACTTTAAAAAACTCGGTAGAAATCCATATGATATTGAACTTGAGTCTCTGGCACAGACTTGGTCTGAACATTGTAAACACAATATTTTTTGCTCCCCTATTGATGAAATAAAAGATGGTCTATATGCTCATTATATTAAGCGTGCAACGCGTGAGATAAATTCTAACATATGCGTGTCAGTTTTCTCCGACAACGCAGGAGGAATAATTTTTGATGACGATTACTTGATTGTAGATAAAGTTGAAACTCACAATAGTCCTTCAGCTCTCGATCCGTTCGGTGGAGCAATGACTGGAGTGCTTGGAGTTAATCGAGATGTAGTCGGTTTTGGCAAAGGTGCAGAACCTATCATGAATACTTATTACTTTTGCTTTGCCAAAGAATCAAAAGGCAAACTTTATAGAGATAAAGAGCGTACTGATAAAATCTTACCACCAAAATATATAATGAAAGAAGTGATTCACGGTGTTAATGTTGCTGGTAATTGCTCCGGTATTCCAACGCAACTTGGATCGGTATACTTTGACGATAGATTCTGTGGAAAGCCATTAGTTTTTGTTGGAAGCATCGGAATTATTCCACGGAATATAAATAATGCACCTTCACACATAAAAGAACCCAAAAACGGTGATAAAATCGTAATTATTGGTGGAAGAGTTGGAAGGGACGGAATTCACGGTGCAACTTTTTCTTCAGAGGCATTGTCGGGAAACAGCCCTTCAACAATTGTGCAAATTGGTGATCCTATAACACAAAAAAAATTATCCAACGCCGTCGTAAAAGCAAGAGATCTTGGTCTTTATAATGCAATAACGGATAATGGAGCAGGCGGTCTATCATCGTCCATTGGTGAAATGGGAAAAGACGGATTTGAAGTTGATTTGAGCAAGGTTCTCCTTAAAAACGATGGTATGGCTCCGTGGGAAATATGGATATCAGAATCACAAGAGAGAATGACCTTAGCAGTGCCAGAAGAAAATCTTCCTGCGTTTAAGCAAATCATGAAAACACATGATGTGGAGGTCTGTGTAATTGGAGAATTCAACAAAAGTGGCAAAGCCGTTGTTAAATGTCCCCCAGGAGAAGTAATAATGGACATCGAAACTGAATTTCTGCATGACGGTAATCCCAAAGTGCATTTACAGACGAAACCGTGGTCTAAGGAGTCTGCTGTATCCTTTCCTGTCATCCCAGTGCTTGACACTGGGATCCAGCAGGTAAAGCCTGCAAACATTTTACGCCAAAACCCATACGATGGTAGAGCTGAGCGTGAAATGGATTCCAGTCTCAGCTACTTGCATGACACCTTTGAACTAAAAGAAATGCTAAGCAGACCAAACATACGCAGCAAAGAGTTTATAGTGGTGCAATATGACCATGAGGTTCAAGGATCGTCAATACTGAAACCACTGCAAGGCAAGGGAAGAGTGTGCAGCGAAGCTGTTGTCTCGAGGCCAGTCCTTTCTTCAAACAAAGGTGTTGTAAAATCGCAGGGATTTGGCTCAAGTTATGGAGAAATTGACACTTATCACATGGCAGCATGTGCGATTGACACTGCCATACGCAACTACGTAGCTGCAGGAGGAAATATAAATCATCTAGCGTTGCTCGATAATTTTTGCTGGTGTGATGCTTATAATCCAGAAAGATTGTGGCAACTAAAGAGAGCTGCAGAGGCTTGTTACAACTTTGCAACTGCATTTAAAACACCATTCATATCCGGAAAAGACAGTATGTTCAATGACTTCAAGGGATATGATGAAAATGGCGAGAAAGTGATAATCTCTGCACCACCTTCATTACTCATCTCAGCAATTGGAATTATAGAAAATATTGAAAATGCGGTATCGCTTGATGTGAAAATGCCAGGGGACTTGATATATGTGCTTGGTACAACCCACGATGAGCTTGGTAGATCTGAATATCAGTTATATAGTGGAATAGATAATAACAACGTGCCAAAAGTTAATGCAAAGAGCGCTAGGAAGTTGTATGAACGTTACAACCAGGCAATAAAAGATGGCATAATTGTCTCTGCAATTGCACCAAACTTAGGCGGCTTAATTATTGCTTTGGCAAAATCGCTAATTGCAGGAGACCTTGGTGCTGAAATTGATCTTTCACTAGTACCAATAGGAAAAACACAAAATACAGACATAATAAACAAGATAATAATGTTTTCTGAATCGCAAAGTAGAATATTAGTAACCATTGCCCCGCAAAATCAGCGGAAGTTTGAAGAATTGTTTAAAGGTATAGTTTTTTCATGTATTGGAAAAGTGACAGAGGAGAAAGCTCTCAATATAAAGGATATTATAAGAATAGATTTGAAAGACTTAGGTACTAGTTTAAATAACTTTTGATTACGCTAGACAAATTTTTCATTATGTGTAATGTCTGATTAAAATAAATGCATATTATTAAATTTGGGTAGGTGATTATGTCCATTTTATCAATACTCTTGCTTATCAGTCTTTCTTTACTTAACACTTCAAATAAATTAATGATATGTGCTGCCTTATTTGTGGGAGCTACTTTAGTTGTAAACTCAATGGTTGAGTTTTATGGTAGAAGCAAAGCTACTTACAGCTTAATAGTGTGTACAGTGATATGCTGTCTTTTTAAATTGCAAAATTTTAGTTTTATGATACTGGTTCTATATACTGCAATTTTAATCTCTCTTCTCTCAAGCATAGTTGTTTTTGAAGAATTAAAGTCGAAATTGAATTTTCATATGGCAAATTTCATCACTTTAATTATAGCATCGGTCATTGATAGTACGATTATTTGTGTTGGACTACTATACAAAATTTCTGCAGGTAAATGCTTATCAATATATATTAAAGATTTAATTTTCAAGTTTTCCTATGCATCGATATTGAGTATCTGCTTGTTTGTAGGAATGTATTTATTCTCCTTGGCAAGCAAGAAGTATTTTAAGGTTTCTGCATAACCCGTCTTCTGATATAGCCAAAATAGTTTAGATTTAACTATAACCGTCATTCCGCTATTTGTTAGCAGCTTGGCAGTATAATGTGAAAAGCTCTTATTCGGATAGCGGTTCTAAAATCAAAGTAATTGGAAACTGTTAACTTAAGTTATCCTTTAAGAGAGCTAGTACAATTTCTTACAGGTTTCATACATGATAAGAGTTTTATTTTTAGCTAAACCAATTGAAATAAGCTATAAAATCTGTTAAAGTCAGCTTTGTGCAAGCACCCTTAGCTCAGTTGGATTAGAGCATTTGACTACGGATCAAAAGGTCGGGCGTTCAAGTCGCTCAGGGTGCACCATATTTTATAGGAAATAGAGGTCATACTTGAAATTCATATATGTAATACCTATCTTCAAAGGTAAAATACTGAGCTATTATATATGAACAAAAAAGACTACTATGATCTGCTAGAAGTGAGCAGAAATGCTAGTACTGACGAGATAAAAAAAGCATATAAAAAACTAGCATTAAAATATCATCCTGACAGAAATCCTGGTAATAAGGAAGCAGAGGAAAAATTTAAAGAAGTAACAGCTGCATATGAAGTTCTATCTGACTCTGAAAAAAGAGCAGGTTATGATCGTTATGGTCACGATGGTGCTTCCGGTGGATTTGATTTCAGCCAAGCTGGAGGGGATTTTAGCGATATATTTAACGATTTTTTTGGTGGAGGATTCGGCGGCAGTACAAGTAGGTCAAGAACAAAAAGAAGTACAACAGGAGTATCTGGAGCAGATCTGCGCTACGACCTTAAAATTACCTTGGAAGATGCATTTAAAGGAATACAAGCACCTATACATTATGTGACAAATATAAAATGTAATACATGCCAAGGCACAGGTAGCGAAGGAGCAATCAAACCAGTTCAGTGCAACACATGCCAGGGAAGCGGTAGAATTAGAACTCAACAGGGCTTTTTTACCATTGAAAGAACGTGTACTACATGCTATGGGGAAGGAGAAATAATACAAAATAAATGTAAGAAATGCGGTGGAAGTGGACGTAAAAGAGATGAAGTAAATATCTCCGTTTCAATTCCAAAAGGCATAGAAGAAGGAGCTAAGGTAAGGGTCAGTGGTAAAGGAGAAGCTGGAGCAAGAGGTGGAAAAAGCGGAGATTTATACGTATGTGTGAAAATAGCTACTCATCAGATCTTCACTCGCAATAGAGCAGATTTACACTGTAAAGTGCCTATAAGAATGACACTAGCAGTACTTGGTGGTGAAATCGATATTCAATCAATTGATGGAGCTAAAATAAAAGTAAAGGTCCCTGAAGGCACTCAAACTGGTACCAAACTACGTTGTAGGGAAAAGGGTATGCCATATATGAACTCACATGCTCGTGGTGATTTATACGTACAGGTAATAGTTGAGACTTTAAATCCAAAGAATTTAACCCAAAAGCAGATTGAGCTATTAAAAGCGCTTGAGGAAGGGGAACATGAAAGTGTAGAGCAGAAATCTGAAGGATTCTTTGGAAAAGTAAAAAAAAAATGAGAAATTTGCTAAATGATATAAAGAGGTAGCTGTCTACACTTAATTCTTTTTACCAATTTGAAAGCCTTCTCTTTTAGTGAAAAGATTTTTTTAAGTTATGCAAAAGTGATAAATTCCTTTATTTAAGGTCGAAGTTTTGCTATCCTCGCATTTTAATAATTTAAAATTAATGAACATAAACAAAAATGAGTTTTTATTTCTTCCTCTTGGAGGAGTAGGAAGAATTGGGATGAACGTTAGCCTATATCATTATCAAGGCAAGTGGATTATGATCGACCTTGGTATCGGTTTTGCAGATGAAACTATGCCAGGTGTTGAGCTACTCATTGCTGATGTAGATTTTATTGCTCAAAGAAAAAAAGATTTGCTTGGAATAATAATTACACATGCACATGAAGATCACTGTGGTGCAGTGCCTCATCTGTGGGAAGATTTGCAATGTCCCATATATACAACAAAGTTTACAGTTAATTTTCTCAAGGAGAAACTAAAGGAGTTTCGATTGGAAGGTGTGGTACCTGTGAAAGAGGTAGACATAAATGGCAGCATAAATTTGGGTCCTTTTACCGTTGAGTTTATAAATGTAATTCACTCAATTCCTGAGGCAAATTCAATATTAATTAGCACTGAAGCAGGTAGTGCACTTCATACTGGGGACTGGAAATTTGATCCAAAACCTGTTGTTGGATTAATTTCTAATATAGAGCGTTTAAAAGAAATTGGCGATAAAGGTGATCTACTTGCAGCAATTTGTGATTCAACAAACATACTGAGCAAACACGACCCTGAATCAGAAAGTGAAATTTATGATAATATTTACAATATAATAAAGCGGTCTAAAAAATTGGTTGCTGTCTCGCTATTTGCCTCGAATGTGGCGCGAATTGAAACAATAAGCCAAGCTGCAAAAGCACTAAATAGAAAAGTGGTTTTACTTGGCAGATCTTTATGGAGAATAGTGAAAGTTGCTCAGGATAGTGGTTATTTAACTGATTCTCCTGAGTTTCTAGAAGCAAAGGAGGCAGTAAATTTTCCAAGGGAAAAGCTGGTGCTACTTTGCACAGGTTGTCAAGGTGAGCCACTGGCAGCTACCGCAAGACTTGCCGCTAAGAGTCATCAAGCATTTAAAATGCAGCAAGGTGATACCATGATCTTTTCATCAAAAATCATTCCTGGCAATGAAACTCGTGCACATAACATGCTCAATGCCTTTATTGAGATGGGAGTGGAAGTTATTACTGAAAAAACAGAGAATGTTCATGCTTCCGGACATCCAGTAAAAGCAGAGCTAAGGGAAATGTATTCTTTGATAAAACCTAAGATGTCTATTCCGGTTCATGGTGAGTATATTCATACGGATGCACATGTAAAGTTTGCTAAAGAGTGCGGTGTGAAAAAAGCAATAATGATTGCACCAGGTGATATTGTTAATTTGGAAAATGGGGAAAAAGTTAGCTCCATTGATGTCGACTACTTTGGTATTGATGGTATGTTACTCCGTCATCCAGAATGCAGCGTTATAAAAATGCGTGAGAGAATGAGAGATGCCGGAGCTATCGTAGTGACAGCAGTTGTAAACAAGAAAAATAAACTGCTTGCTAAGCCAAAAGTATTTGCACCTGGTGTTTTCGAAGCGCAAAAAGATGCAGCCATTATGCAAAAGATCATAAAGAAGGTTGAGTCAGCATTTGACTCACAGCCGATAAAAAAAATAAGAAATAAAATTGAGAGCTCAATATTTAGTATCTTAAAAGAATATTTACTAAAAAGACCTATAATTGAAGTCCAGATAGAACAGGTATAGAAATACACCTTTTTTTATTAACCATTATTTGAGTAAGAAGTTAACAATGTATTCTTTGATGTTATTTCAGCATGCAATACTGGAATCCGTAAAAAAAAATCAGTGTCAGATCACACAACTATACAAACATTGTGATTTGAATCTACCAGAAGGGTGCCATCTCAACGCCCATGCAAACATTGTAGTTTTAGAGCAATCTCCACCAGTAGGGTGTCATCCCAGTGCTCTGAAACTGGAATCCAGTTTTTCATGCAACCTTGTCAAAGACGTTTATTTTAGAATAAAACAGCTACTTTTATGCTTGCCACCTCAGTGCACTTACTTGCAGTCAAATTTCTGGATTCCAGTGTCAAGTACTGCAGAAATTGATTTACTCTACTGTCATGCAGTTTAACTTCAAAAGTAAGCTATTTGCTGAGATGACAGGAGGTAATGCAAGAAATCTAATGAAGCTATTCGTTCAACTGGTGTTATTTATTTCGTTATTTATTCCTTATTCCACAAAAGCTGTTTTATATGTTGATATAAAAAAAAGCAATATTGGTAATATTGATCTTGTTGTATCTAAATGTGCATGCAAGACAGAAGTGGAAAGTGAGCTAAGTGAAAGCATCACAAAAGTAATTGAAACAAATCTATCTAATTGTGGCTTATTTAATGTGAAACGTGACGCGAAAGTTGAGTCTTGGAAAAGCGATACTGTAGTCACAGTAAGTTTAAGTGAAGTATCAAACAGAAATTTAGAGCTATCTTTTCGTTTATCTGACAGCTTTACAAACAGAGAATTGCTTACTCAGTCGGTTGTTTTTCTAGCAAAAGACTGGAGGAAAATTAGTCATCTTGTTTCAGATCTGATACATGATAGATTGATTGGTGAGAAAGGGCATTTCAATACAAAAATTACATATATCGCTGAAGAAAAAGATAGCAATTACAAATCCGTCCGTAAAATTGCTGTGATGAATCAAGATGGAAGTAATATAAAGTACTTAACAAATGGTGAGAAATTTGTGTCAACACCAAGATTTTCACCAAATGGAAAGGGTATTGTTTATATCTCATACACAAATGGTAAAAGTTATATAATATTAAAAAATTTAAAAGATAACACTGAATCAATAATCAGCGCATTTGAAGGAGTTATTTCTGCACCAAGATTTTCTCCTGATGGTAAATCTCTTTTTATTTCCCACTCATTGAGTGGTGAAACAAATATATTATCTCTAGACTTAAACAGTAAACGAACAAAAAAAATTACTAAAGGTTCAGCTATAAGTACTTCTCCCTCTTTGTCTCCAGATCAAAAGTACATGGTTTTTAGTTCTGATATAAGTGGAAGTCAGCAACTATATATCATAGATTTCACTAAAAAAAGCAAAAAACCCAAGAGAATTAGTTTTGGAAATGGAAGATATGCTACACCTGTTTGGTCGCCAAAAGGAGATCTGATAGCTTTTACAAAAATTCAGTCAGGAAAATTTTACATAGGAGTTATGAAGCCAGATGGCAAAGAAGAGCGCTTGCTTTCAGAGGGACATAAAATTGAATCTCCGGCATGGCTACCAAATGGCAGAGAAATTATCTTCACTAACGCAGAATCACCAAGCAACTCTAAATTATATTTAGTAGATTTAGTAAAGAAAAATCAAAAAATGGTTTTTACTCCAACGAATGCTTCTTTACCAGATTGGTCTTATTTTTGAAAGTAGATCTATAAAATCGTTATAAATCTTGCTTTATCTTAATCGTTTATAACCTTCGGTACTACGAAATACCCATGCTCCGATTTTGTATTGGATAATATTTCTTCTTTAATGTTTTGAGAATTTATAATATCATCGCGTACATGAATATCCTTATCTATAGTTCCATAACGCATAGGAGAAACACCTTCAGTATTAACTTTCAACAAAGTATCATGTATCCAATCCAGCATTGTCAGTTCTTTTGAGTAGTATTGAATCTCATCATCGGATAACTTAATCCTCACAAGCTGTGCAGTTTTAAGCATTTCTTCTTTAGTAATTGTTATTTTTCTCTTATTTGCAAATTCTATTAACGAAGTGATAACATCTTCTGTTGATCTAGCTGGCACTCTTACCTCCTTGCATAAAGCAAATTAAAATATTTGCAATTGAAACAACCTCTATCTTATCATTTTTTTCAAATTTGTGAAATACGGTGTCCGTAATTACTAATTTATCCAGAGAAGAGGAAGAGATTTTCTCAACTGCATTTCCTGAAAGTATTCCATGTGTAATGCATGAAACTACAGACTTTGCTCCTCGGTTTTTTAAAGCAAGAGCTGCATTACATAATGTTCCGCCAGAGTCAACTATATCATCAACAATGACGCAATTTTTGTTTGCAACTTCTCCGATTACATTCATTACCTCAGATGTACCTGCTTTTTCTCTATATTTATCTACTACAACAATATCATTATCTAACTTGTATTTTTCCTCTAAAATCTTTGCAAAAGCACGAGCTCTGCCAATTGCTCCAACATCAGGCGCAACTATTGCCAAGTTTTCCTTGTATATAGAGTTAACAAATACTTCAAAACAGCTTAGATTAGTAACTGGTATATCAAAAAAACCTTCAATTTGACTTGAATGCAAATCAATAGCAGCAACACTGTTTGCACCAGCTGTTTGAATAAGATTTGCAGTTAATTTAGCACTTAAAGCAGATTGCATATTATTGTTTTTAATAACCCTATCCTGCCTACTGTATCCGTAATAAGGAATAATAGCCGTTATTCTCTTGGCTCCTGACCTCTTTGCTGCATCAATTGTAAGCAAAAGCTCCATAAGGTTATCATTTACAGGAGAAGAAAGAGATTGTACTACGTATACTTCTTGATTATGTAGATTATTTGCTACTTCTACATTTACCTCACCATCGGCAAATCTTGATACCTGAGTAGGTAATAGCTGAGCATTTAGCCCACTTGCTATTGAATCTCCTAATCGTTTACTAGCGCTACCTATTATTACCTTCATATATACCAATTAAGTTTTGAAAATTATACAGAAACCATGGAATGATTAAAACTTTATTCTTGCCGTCAAGTAGCTCATAGAAAAGAAAAAGTTACTCGAAACATTTCACTAGCTTTCTTATCATGATATGTATAACAATGTTACAAAAAATAATATCATAGAATTCAATAGGATAATTCCTAGAAAACCTCTACATACTAAAAAAAGCAAAATGCTGTTAAAATGAGCTTAAGAATAATAAGAATAAATAGCAAACATCTAACATAACAATTCTATTTGTAAATCAGATGAGACTTATCCTATAGAAAGCTTTCGAACTACGCAAGCGTATCTTTTGCCTTTAGTATTTCTTTAAACCTGCTGCAAAAGAGTGGGAATGGTTATAAAATAGGGAGGTATAGCAAGAGAATAGAGAGGGAAGATGAGCTTAAACTACCATAATCTAAAAGAACATCCGAGAAATTTTCGAGATGTAACAGGTTTGAAAATAGAAGAATTCGAAAAGATTGTAGAAAAGTGCGCCCAGAGTGGGAAAAAGTTCAAGAACAGAAGAAATGCCATGGAAGAACGTCAAGATTGCCTGTATTGGAAGATAAAATACTCTGTATAATTCTATAGACCTGCTGCAAAAGAGACGAAATTTCCCGAATTATTTATAATGAACCCTTACGATCACATTCTGGGGACGTACATCAGAAAACTTTTATATTATTAGTTTTGTAGTAAAATTATATGAGTACATCGTATCTATTAAATCAGAAGCTTTATGGATTACAGATTGAGAGCTTATTTGTTTGGGGTTATCTGGTTTATACTTAGCTTACTTAGTAGTGTAGCTAATGATACTATATCAAAATATCTAAGTTTACATCTTCAGAGTTTTGAAATAATTTTTTTCCGCTTTCTGTTTACCACTATTACCCTTGTACCTTTTATATTTTACTATGGAATAGAAACTTTTAAAACAAGTCAAATATCTACTCAAATAACCAGGGGTGGGTTGTTGTTTTGTGGAATGACCTTATGGACTTACGGGTTGACTGTTTTCCCCATAGTAACTGCAACGATTATAAGTTTTTCTATACCATTATTTGTTATACTTCTTGCAATCCCTTTGCTAAACGAAAATATAATTTGGCAAAGATGGATAGTAGCTGTTATTGGCTTTGTTGGTATTGCTATTACTACCAAAGCTCATAGTGAAGATTTTAATCCTAAAATTCTTATTTTTATTGTATCTGCATTGATCTTTGCTATATTGGATATACTTAATAAGAAACTTGTAATAAAAGAGTCAGTAATAAGTATGTTATTTTATTCAGCTCTAACGACAACTATTTTTTCTACTCCACCTTTGTTATTTTATTGGCATATGCCTTCCTTATTGGAGTTAGTATTACTGCTGATTTTAGGAATAAGTTCAAACCTAATTCTGTTCTTCATGTTAAAAGCTTTTGCTCTTACTGATGCTACTGCACTTGCACCGTATAGATACATAGAGCTAATAATTTCTGCAATAGTAACATACGTTATATTTAATGAATTACCTGATAAAAGTGCTTTATATGGTACTTTGATATTAATACCATCAACCTTATTTATAGCTTATTCGGAAGGTAAGGCAATTAAGAAAAATAATCTAACAACAAAAGTTTATAATTGTTAATGGTATTTATTTTAGATGCTAAGCTATATTTTTAAGGTGATAATAAAATGCACATAACTATTATAGGAGTAGGGTATGTAGGATTAGTATCTGGTACAATGTTATCGGAGCAGGGCCATAAAGTTGATTGCATTGACATAAATACTGAGAAGATTGAACTTTTGAAATCAGGGAAAATTCCTCTATATGAACCTGGATTAGCAGATTATTTAGAGAATAATATAAAGTCACAAAGGATAAGATTTTTCGATTCGTATTTTCAAATAAATCCCAATACAGAAGTAGTATTTATAACTGTAGATACTCCATCAGACTCCCTAGGAAATGCAAATTTACAGAATGTATATAATGCAGTAAGTGAAGTTTCTGAGAGAGTTAATCAAGATTGCTTAATAGTGATAAAGTCAACTGTTCCTCCTGGTACTGCAGAAAATATACATAATTATTTATCTAATAAGGGCTATAATTTTGATTTAGGAGTTAATCCAGAGTTTCTCAAGCAAGGCTCTGCAGTATCAGATTTTTTATACCCAGATAGGATAATAATAGGAGTAAAAACTAAGCTAGCTAGAGCAAAACTAGAAGTTATATATAAATCATTTATAGATAAGAATATTCCGTTAATGGTCACTGATACAGTTACTGCTGAAATGATTAAATATGCTTCTAATGCTTTTCTAGCAACAAAGGTTGCTTTTATCAATGAGATGGCAGGTTTATGTGAGCTATTAGGAGCAGACATTGACCTTTTAGCTAACAGTATGGGAATGGACCATAGAATAGGTAAGGAATTTCTCAAAGCTGGTCCAGGATTTGGAGGATCATGTTTTCCTAAAGATTTGTCAGCTTTAATAAGGCTTGCTGAAGATCACAATGTCAAGCTACAAATTTTAAATTCAGTTAAGGAATCTAACTATAATCATATAACAAACATTGCTAAAAAGGTAGAATATGTATTAAATGGAGTCCAAAATAAAAAAATAGCAATATGGGGGCTAACTTTTAAGTCTGGTACTGATGATGTAAGAAATAGCCCAGCTATAGATATTGCACAATTGTTAGTGAATAACAAGGCTAAAATTACTGCATATGACCCAATGGGGATGGATAATGCTAGGCAAGTTCTAAAGGATATAGAATACGCGGACAATGCTATAGGGGCTGCAAGGGACGCGGAAGCCTTGTTATTGTTAACGGAGTGGAAAGAATTTAAAAATCAAGATTTTGCAAGTTTAAAGAGTATTATGGCTGCACCTAATGTTTTTGATTTCCGTAATTTATTAGATAGCGAGCTATTACTAAGATATGGTTACCATGTTTATTCTTTGGGTAAAAAATCTATCTACAAAGTTTAACTGTTGAGAAATTTTTTTACACCGCTTTACTTAGTTTTTTTAGATCTTTGCTTGATAGTATGGAAAAGCAAACGAGTGCAACAACAGAGCAAATGGAAAAAAATGAAAACATAATACTGTTACCACAGTGCTTAACAAGTACTCCTAAGAGCACGCATGAAAATATTGAACTTGCAATATACCCAAATAATCCTGTTAAGCTTACAATTGCACATACATTATTTTGTGGAGCAATTTCTACAGCTATAACACCTGTCAGTACTTGCACTCCAAATATAAAGAATCCTGATAAGATTGCACCAAGGTTTATAAGAATTATGTTTTGACCAAAGTTCATTGCAATAAAAGTGAGTGCTATACCCAACATATAAAGTGATGCCAGCAAGCTTCTATTTTGAAAGAAGTACATATCACTAATTCTTCCTGTTATTAAAGTTCCAAGGATTCCACCTAAATCATATACGCCTGTTATTAGTGAGGATTGTACAAGAGAAATTTGTAATTTATTCTTTAAAATTATAGGAAACCAAAAGAAGATTCCCATTTTTATAATATAAGCACAAAAAGTAGCACAACATAGAAACCATATGGAACTTGTTACCTTGATACCTATTTGAGATTTCTGCACCTTATAATAGGTAATAAAGTTGGCACTTTCTTTGTAATATGCCTTTAATATTATATAAATTCCAAAAAGTAAGCATAAGAAACCAGAGTACAAAAATGCACTTTTTGCATCATATATTTTAATTATACTTGGTAATACAATTAAAGTAATACAAGAACCAAGTTGCTGAGATGCGCTCATAACTCCCCATGATGATGCAATTGAAGAGATGCTAGAGTTTGTAACCATAAACTTGGTAATAGCTGGCCAACCTAACCCTTGTGTCCAAGCTAATAATATTAATGTTAACAGTAATAAAGTTAGATTATTATATGATAAAGTTATACCAATGGTTAATAATCCAGTTGCAATATTGCATAGCCCAAACATAAATAATGGATTATTTTTGGAGTCCATGATTATTCCATTAACAAATTTTGATACTCCATAAAAAAAAGAAAAGCAGGCAAAAAAATAGCTTAATTTTACATGGTCAGTATCTATTAACAGTGGTAGAGCAATTGGTATACTTTGTCTTGATAAATAAAGCAGCATATATCCACAGAAGAATAGTAAATATTGAAAGAAGACAAAGTTCACACCTATTCCCAAATAGCTCTATGCAGATGCTAGCATAATACTATATTGGTATAATATTGTTTGACAAGAAGTTTGCAAACAATTAGTGCAGAAAATTACTTACTTAGTATCTTTCTTATAGCAGATACAGTAGCATTAATATCTTCATAGCTTATATCTCTATGTGTTATAGCTCTGATTTTACCTTTGATGTTAGCCATTCTAATTCCATAATTTGTCATTAGTACGTTTATTAATTCTTGAGTAGATATACAATTAGTACGTAATGAAAAATACGCTATATTAGTTTTATATAGGTCGATATCAATTATAACTTGATCTATGGAGTCTAGGCCTTCTATAAGGTGCTGCATTTTTTTATGATCTTCTTCTAAAGAATTTACATTATTACGTAGAGCATATAAACATGCAGCTGAAATAATGCCAGCTTGGTGCATACCTCCGCCAATTTGAAACTTATAGTACCAAGATTTTTCAATAAACTCTTCACTTCCAAGCAATATTGCGCCCATTGGAGCACCTAATCCTTTACTAAAATCAATGAATACCGAATCAAAATAACTTGCATACTCCTTTGGAGATATTTTAGTATGAGCACAAGCGTTGAACAGTCTTGCTCCATCTAAATGAGTGAATACGTCATTCTCTTTGCAGAGACTTGAGATCTCTTGAATATATTCTAAAGGCCACACAGCTCCACCACCAAAATTTGTCGTTTGTTCGATAGAAACAAGCCCAACTCTCGGAATATTTCTTAAACTAGGACGAGTAATAAACTCAACAATTTGTTCTCCAGTAAATATTCCTCTCGTACCTTTGATGGGCAAAGGAGTAGCATGTGCCTGGGCTGCGATCAAGCCAGATTGTACTATGAGTGGATGTGAAGTTTCATCAAGGAGCAAGTAATCACCAGGTCTTTGAATGTGTACTTTATAGGCAATTACATTGGACATCGTTCCTGAAATCAAAAAGATTCCTGCAGGTTTACCTAATATTTTACATGCGGTTGCCACTAATTCGTTCACAGTTGGATCTTCACATGCAGCTTCGTTTCCAACTTTTGCTTTAGCCATCGCTTCCCTCATTTTAGCTGAAGGGTCAGTGTTTGAATCGCTAAAGAAATCTATTTTTACTCTCATATTAAATTTAACACAACCTCCTTTATAATTTCAGCAGCTTTCATGATGTCTGTTTCCTTTGTGCCAAGATGGGTAACTGCTCTTATATGAGACTCGAGCCAAGGAAAAAGCAATAAACCATAAGCTTGGCACTTACTCAAGAAAACCTCATTAGTTACATTTAGTGCTTTTATACTAAAGCTTACTATATTAGTTTCTGGATAAGGTAGTACCAGTTTTATGTGTGGAATTTCTTTAATCTTATCTGCAAGTAATTTAGCGAGCTTATTATCTTCTTTAAGCCTAGAGATATTATTCTGTAGTACGTATTTTGCTGCATTAGCACAATACCCTATCTGATGATAACCACTACCTAGCCAAACCTGTAGCTTTTTAGCCCTTTCAATTATCTCTCTTTTACCCATAAGCATTGAACCAAAAGGAGCGCCAAGTCCTTTAGTAAAAGAAAAGCTCATTGTATCCACATATTTAGCATAATCTGCTAAAGCAATATTTGTTTCGATATGAGCATTAAATATTCTTGCACCGTCTAAATGAAGATTTACATTGTGAGCTTTTAAAAAGTGATATAACTCGACTTGTTTTTCAAAAGGATAAATTTTACCATTAAACCCATTTATACTATTTTCTATAGAAACAAGACTCACCTGAGCAAAAATTTTATACCTCGGCTTAGAATTAATAGCATATTCTACTTCATCAACATCTAAGATTCCGCTATTATTTCTAATACAATTAAATACGATATTATTTACTTTTGCATTGCCTGCGCTATCGAAAAAATTAACGTGATAATTATAATGAGTTATTAGTTCATCACCAGGACTTGTTTGACTGGCAATGGCTAATCTATTTGCAAGCATACCGCTGGTTGCAAATAATGCTTCTTCTACTTTGAATAATTGTTTGCAATATTCTGATAAGTCATTACAGCTTTTGTCTTCACCATAAGCAAAATCTCCAACAGTTGCATTACTTATTGCATGTATAACGTTGGAGCTCTGCAGAGTTGTAGTGTCACTTCTCAGATCAATAATTTTTTCCATCTTATTTTTTGCCATTCAAACAACCAATTTGAGCATTCCAAAGTTCCTTGTAAAGACCTTGCTTAGAAACTAATTCAGCGTGTTTACCATCTTGGACAATTTTTCCTTTGTTAAATACTAGAATTCGGTCCATGTGTAAAAGTGTAGAAATACGGTGTGCTATAGTAATCGTAGTTTTATTTTTCATCAATTTGAATAAACTCATTTGAATTGTTTTTTCTGTTATAGAATCTAACTGACTAGTTGGTTCATCAAGAAATAATATTGGAGCATTTTTTAAAAATGCCCTTGCTATTATTATTCTTTGTCTTTCTCCTCCAGATAGCTTGATGCCTTTTTCTCCGACTGTAGTTCCATATTGATCTGGTAGAGTCATAATGAAATCGTGAATACCAGCCAGCTTTGCAGCTCTCATTATTTCTGCGATAGTAGATTGAAGTCTACCATATATGATATTTGCTAAAATAGTATCATGAAATAACAATGGGTCTTGAGGTATTACAGATATTTGTTGCCTCAAAGAACTCTGTGTAACTTCTGATACTATTTGATTATCAATCTGTATATTACCTTTTTTAACATCAAATAGCCTTAGGATTAAGTTTATAAAAGTAGATTTACCACCTCCAGAATAACCAACTAGACCTACTTTTTCGCAAGGATTAATGGTAACTGAGAAATCTTGAAATAATGGCTCCTGACCTTCATAAGAAAAAGAAACATTATTAAACGTTATTCTTCCACTTAATAAATTTAATTCTTTAGCATTTTCCTTATCTTGAATTTCTGGTACAGTAGTCAAGATTGGCAATGCATCTGAAACTTTGCCGAAATGAGTAGAAAATTGCGTAAGATTCCTAGTTAGATGGTTAAGAAACTCTATGATCGATATATTAATTCCAAGTACAAGAGCAATATCTCCTATTGCGATTTTGTTCAATTGATAATCATAAATTAAAAAATACAAGTTTACTGCTTGGAGTATATCAAATGAATAGCCATATATAAACCAAAGACAAAAGTATGCCCATTGTAATTTTCTCTCTGCAATAGTTCTTTTCTTGCATATTTGAAAAAATTTGTGTCTCTCATGTGCTTGCTGAGAAAATAACCTTACTGATATAACATTTAAAATACTATCTGCTATACTAGCTATTACTTGTGAATTTTGTTTAGAGTAATTATCAGCTAGTTCAGTAAGTACACGAAAGCTGAAAATCGATACTAAAATAAAAACGCTTACCCAAGTGAATGTAGCGATTGCAAATTTTATGTTTACTAATGATAAGGTATAAATAGCTAAGACTAATGCTATGCTGTAACCGAAAAAACAATCTATAAGCAATCTTATTAACTCTATCACACTGTCCATTAAGTTACTGACCTTATGTACTAAGCTTCCAGATAAATTGTTCTGATAATAGGAATGGTCTTGCTGGAGTAGCCTACAAAAAGACATATCAGCTATCTTTTGACGCATTAAGGTAAACATTCGAATGTCAACAAAATAGCCATAGAATCTAAAAGCAGTAGTGATAAGTAATGCCATACCAAGATAAGCGCTTACAGGTAATAAAAGATTTTCAATTACATTACCTTCCTGATATTTTACAGCTGTATCGAGAATATTTTTTACTAAATACTTTCTAACAGACAAATCAACAGCTACCACCAGGGCAACTAAAGACATTATAAGTACATTAAGTTTGAATTTGGATACTATATTCAGGATGAACATCAATACACATTTGAAGCTATCAACTCTACTTCTGTTCATTTACAATGCTAGCTCCACTACGTTGACTTTTTTATTGAGAAATACAAGTAGTGAAAACCATAAATTTTTGTATATTTTTCCTGAGATGTCTCCAGCATCATGTAGTGCTGATGCTTGATTCAGAATAAGTAGCTTATATAAATCTCGCTTAGCCTCAGTAGTGTCGATCTCAGAAATATTTGTAGTTGTGTCTGTAATAAAGGCTAACCAGCTCTTGATAAGTTCTTCCATGTTTTTTACTTTTATACTTTCCTGGTAGCAAAATAATGACAAGCATTCTCTCAGTATAGATTCTGTTAACTCACCACAATTGAGTATACCAAAAACTGAAGGCTGAGGTTTTGGCACATAGGGAAGATCTTGATCTTTTACAATCCACCTTGTTACATAAGCAAATCTATCTTTAGCATCTGTATTCTTATCACTACCATGCCATAACCGTGAATCAAAAACTATCGCATCTCCTGCTGAAATAGGTAGTGACTTAATTTTGTAATTTTCTTGGTTATTTGAGTATTGATCAAAAAAATATGGGTACCAAAAATCAACTAAAGGCTGTATTTCCCATTTATGACTGTTTTCTATAATTTGCAGTGCACCTGAAGTTTCACTTACATTATTCAAAGCCAACCAAACAGAAAAGTGGTAAGGATCATTGAAACTATAGGAGATGTCTTGATGGAAGGGAACTGCATCTATTAAATCAGCAGTTTTACATATAACATTTGATTTTTTCTGCAGTATCTGACACTGAAGTGACTTTTCAAGGTAAATTTTAATAATTTCATCTAATACTTGAGAGATAATTCTAGTTACTCGAGATGACGTGCCCCATCTGCCGGTACAGTTTAAGTAGTCAGAAGTTGAAACACTTAGTTCTTGGGATAGCTTTGATATCTTATTTGTTATATCACTTAAAGACTGAGTTATTAGCTCTAAAGGAACCAGATTTTTGATAATAAAAAAACCATTTTTTTGTAATGTTTCCATGTGATTAACACCTAACATCAATAACTGATAAGTAATCTGTTAAAGGTAAAACAGCAAAAATTTTGAATCCTTTTACTTGTTTGAGTATTTTTTCCCAATCGTTTAATGTTCTTAGTTTACCTCCTGTTTCAACCATTACATTAATATCTACAGAGCCTCCAGTTGGAGAGCGGTAATCTAAAATAGTTTCTATCAATAAAATACGAGATATTCCTTTGACCAATTTTAAATAAGACAATACTTTATCATCATCATAGTGCTGTAGAAAGCGGCAAAAGACACCTAATTCATAATTTGTAACTGATAGTTCTTCCTGAGTTATAAGTTTGACTTTTAAATTTTCTACTAACTGTCTTGGTACTTTATGTTCGTTATATAGGCCTATAGAACCTTTATTGTGTATATCAGAATAAGCAAGAAATAAAGAGTGTACACCAAATAGCAATATATTCTTAGCACCATCTATATTAATCCTAGAATTAAACTCTTTAGTATCAAACCTAGAATATCCTAGCAATGCTTGGTAAAATGCTATTTTCTTATCTTCTGATGCTTCTCTTTCCTTAAAAGATTCAAATGAAGAGATAGATTTCTGTTTTAGTATATCGGCAATATTTAACCAATTCTTTTCAGCGGCAACTCTTGCCCACATTGTTGCTGCTTTTGGCAAAAATGGTATTTCCTTAAAACACTTACCTTTTGATGATAGTTTCCATAAGTCCTTATCGTAATCAATAAACCCTATTTCCCACAACGCCCTTAACAGCCTTTCTAGATTTGGTACGATAATGTTTAACTTTTTAGATAAAACTGGCATAGTTGCAGGTAAAATATTTAACAAATCAAGTTCAATAGCAACGTTTGTTAGGTACGTTTTCCAAAAGGCTGAAAGTTCTGCAGAAATCCTATGCACTTGAGATTCTTTACCTAAATCAACAATATTAAACTTTACATTTCCGGTAATATCGATTTGTCCTAACACACCTTCAAAAGTTTCAGCTTTTGCCATCCCATTATAGAATGCTTCTACCATTTTAAATCTCTGCTGGTAAACAGGATCACCATTAATATCTATATGAAACCAACCATGTTGATCTTCTGCAATAGAATACCCTTTATGAAAAACATTAAGTTTTTTATACCATTTATTATGTACTAACTTTCCATGATGATTAATATGTGTAGCTTTACCATCCTTATAGACTACAGCGATACCATCCTTAAAATCTCCAACATAATCATATTCCTCCTGATAAATCCTGTTGCCATTTAAATTAATATGAAACCATTTATCATGTCTTCTAACTACACAAGCATCTTCCTGATAATTTCCAATCCATTGATACGACTGTTTGTATACTCTACATCCAGATGAATCAATATGGTAACACCCTGTATCATCCTCTACGGCCGCTCTATTAAAGTAGAATCCAAAAGTTTTTAGAAATCTATGATGATAAACTGCTTCTCCTCTCACATTGATATGATAAGCACCTGTCTGATCATAAACCGGTGCAAGACCGGGCTCATGAAATTTACCAACCTTTATAAACCTATTTTCATACAAAGGATTTCCTAGTAATTCGTGAAAACTCTCACACGGTGAAATTTTAATAGATTTAAGATTATCTTTGATTAATTGATCAAAGGTTTTCTCATGTTGCATGTTTTGCATAATTTGTAATTTAAATAATTCTTTTGTAAGCTTAGGTACTCACTACTCTGCCATATTTCCTCGAGTTTAACCTCATTAACATTACCAAAATTTCCTAATGTCTTACGGAGTTCATCTGGAGCACAGCAAGGACTAAACTTTCCTTCATTGTTTATCCATGCTTCTTTACCTAAAAATGGGCATTGACCACCTGGAGCCAAATCCTTAATACCTTCTTGAGAAAGGATTGTGAAATTTTCTAATTTTATCTTTTTACCATTTGGCAATAGCATATTATCTCTAAGTTCGTATAACCTTCTCACCTCCGTGTTCCATCTACTAATTGCTAACTCATCTCTTCTCATAGATAGATCCTTAATTTCCTCAAAATGTGCCCAAAGATGATGTCCTTTAACTCTATCTATGCCGTTTTTTATGGCCATCTTAACTATGTCATAGAGTTCATGTAAATTACTTTCCAAAAATGTTAATTGTAAAGTAACGGTACACCTTTCACCTGTATCGCTAAAGTATTTATCTCTAACTTCAAGGAAAGTTTTTAAGTTTTCTGTCACTACTTCCCATTTTGAACCTTTCATGATTCTTTCATGAGTTTCTTTAGTTGCCCCATTCCAGGAAATCTTAACATCAGATAAAATTGGTACCAATAGTTCAGCCCATTTTCTAGCTCCTTTAATAGGAAAAGAACCATTGGTTGTGAGGTTAAGCTTAAGGCTGAACTCATGGCACAAATTGATTATTTCATCAAAGCTTTTATACATTAAAGGCTCACCCATAGTAGAAGGAATGATTTCCCTTAAAGGTGTTCCAGCTGCTTCCTTAATTACTTTTCTGATAGTTTCTATCGACAGTATCTTAGGTTTTATTCCTTTAGCTTTTTTTTCTTCTTTAACTTTGCTGTATGGTGAAAAACATTCGCACATTATACAAGCAAAATTACAGTAATCTGGATTAGTATCAAAAGTAATTCTCCAAGGACCGGGTTTAACAGCTACTGATTTGCCTTTCTTTTCAATAGCATCGCGGTAAATCTTGTTAAGTTTTTCAGTATGCTCACTTATAGAAGGTATATTTCCATTTTCAGTATAAGGATAGCCTTTTTGGGTAAGTTTATTGTATAACTCCTGATTTGTAGATAGGACTTGCATTTTTTCTGACAAACTACTTGCATCTCTGTGCTTAAATAATAGTCCATCTCTTACATATTCTGCCATACCACCATAATCGGCTGTTATAACTGGTATTCTAAGTTGCTGTGCTTCATGTATTACTAACGGTGAATTTTCACCCCAAATTGAAGGAACGACTATTGCATCAACTTTATTAAATACGTCAGTAACTATATTCTTATTATTATAACTTCCCATCCACTCTATTCTTTCTTTAACAACAGGTGAAAACTGATCGGCAATTGCTTTTAAAGCTTTAGTTTCTTCTCTTGCTGCTCCCCAAATTCTAAGTTTTGCTTTAGATGATAAGTGAGAAAAAGCTTTCAATAATAGATTAACACCTTTTTCGGGAGTATGAGTACCAATATAACCGAAAATAAACTCTTTTTCTTGTGCTCTATTTCTATTCTTAAGACGATTGAGATCAAAACCATAATCAAGATAAGAAATTTTGTTTATCGGAACATTAAAATCCTGAGTAAATTTATCCATCAAGAATTTTGATGGGGAAATAAAGTAATCTATATAGTCTATTATTTTCCTTGTGTGCTTCATTCTAGTTGCAACCCATTGTTCCCAATAATTTATGTCTAAATTCAGGAATTCTTCATCTCCTGTAAAATATCCTTTGTAACATTGAGTTGCACATTTTTGATCCTTTTGTCCATCACAAAGCCGTAACAAATCTTCAGAATTGCGTTGAATAAACCTTCCTCTTGGACACATTAACCAAAAGTCATGTAGCGTAAAAATTGTAGGTATATTTTCTTTAAAAGCAATTTCTGGTAAAGTAATTGATAGATGATTAAGATGACCAAAATGTATAAGATCTGGCTGAAAGTTATCTATTACTCTTTTAAATTGTATATCTACTTCTTCATTGATAAATTTGTAACGATATTTAGCTGTGGGTATATTAATTAAATGCAGTAAGATTCGAGAGTCACTACTATCTAGGACTGTAGTGTAATAAAAATCAGGTAAAAAGCTATTTTCATACCTAGTAAATACTTGTACCTCATTGTTATTTGCTAGTTCATGAGCAAGAGTTTGGCTATAAACCTCTGAACCAGCACTATAATAAGGAGGGTAACCATGAATAACTTTTAATATTTTCATATATTACCATATCTATATTGTTAGGATATTCTTGTGTATTGTTTTGTAGACTTTTTATAAATTTACTTAATCCTACTTCTAATGAATGTTTTGGAGACCAACCAAGTAGCTCTTTAGCTCTAGTAAAATCACCATGAAACTTAGTTACATCAAAATTTCTTGGAGGATAAAAATCAATTCTAGAATCACTTTTCGTGACTTTTAATATTGTTTTTGCTAAGTTTTCTAAAGTACATGGGCTATTAGTAGTAAGATGAATAGCAGGAAGAGAAGATTTTTCGCTTTGTAAATATTTAACAGTTAAGCATATACCCTCTATAACATCATCCAAATAGGTAAAATCAAAAACACATTCTTTACCTTCTATTTTAATTGGATCACCTCTTAATGCATTAATACAGAGTGCAGGAATTACTCTACTGTTATGATCTAGTAAACCACCGTATACATTTGAAAAGCGTAATATTGCTACATTAAAATCTTTTGAACTTGTTATTTGTTCCTCAATAAATGCTTTACCTTTTGCATAATTATTTATTGGATCGATACTAGCAGATTCTGTAACTGGCAGTTCCTTCTGCTCTCCATAGACTTCCCTACTACTTGCATATATAAACCACGGTTTATTTGGAAGTGAATTACATAACCCTAAAAACTGCATTGTACCATCAACATTAATTTTTTGACACAGTTCAGGATAAAGTTCACCATGTATAACTCGAGAAATTGCAGCCAGATGAATAATTCCTGTACACTTAGCAAGTAGTGGTACTATATCTTCTGAAAAAAAACTGAGTGGATTGTTGCGAAACCTAATATCACAGCTTATTACTTCATGGCCCTGGTTTTCTAACTTTTTCACCAAGGTCGACCCTATCAAACCTGCAGCACCTGTTATTAATATCCCCATGTACACCCTCTCACTACAACTAGGAAAATTTATCGTACCAATTATCTTACAAGTAAGAATCAAAAGGTATTATAAAACCAGTATAAAACAAATGTCAACTTAAATTAATGAATAAAAAAATGTAGTTATGAAATGAAAGTTGGCTGCTTTCTTTCTTGAAAATAGTGTTCGGCTTTAATCAAATCCTCCTTATTATTTACTCCCATTGCTTCTCTTTCATCAGAAACTACATAACCTACACTCAAGTTATTGGTTGCTGCAATCGGCACTATATCATTAAGACAATATTCATTGGTCGAATTATTGAATTTTATTTCTTTTACTAAGGTAAAAAGATCTTTAGCATATGAAACTATTATTCCAGAGTTTGCAAGAAGCATTTTATCTCCATTTTTTAGGATTTTTTGAACATTGCCGTAATTATCAATTACTAATCTTCCATATTGTTCATCTTGACTATTGAATCCAAGAAGAACTAAATTATTATACTTTAAACAATCAGTCATTTTCATAACTGTATCACTAGATATAAAAGGAGTGTCTCCATACTGTATTAAAACTATGTCTTGATCAGATAACTCCTCCAGATTTTCTAGAGCAATTTTAACTGCAGTGCCAGTACCTGTAATATCTTCTTGAATTATTAGTTTTATATTGTATTGATCGATTATACTTTTTAGGGTATCAAAGTTTTCTAAATCTTTTAGAAGGGAGTTGTTAACAACAATTGATAAGCTTTTTAGACTCAGCGATTTTGCATTAGAAATTATATGTTCTAAAAGAGTAAGATTTCCCACTTGGTGCAACGCTTTTGGATATTCAGAATTCATTCTACTGCTTTTTCCTGCTGCTAATATTATCAAAATTTTACTCATACATAACTTAGGAATTGATTAGGTAGTAAGTTAATTCATAATTAGTAAGATGTAAAGCCCACTGTAATTTTTATATTTTCTAGATCTTGGCACCCTCATTAGAGTTTCATTTAAGAAAGCTATAACTTTAAACTCTTTACTCGATTTTCTACGCTGACATCTTGTAAACTCTGATCTGGACTTTTTAATATTTCTAATAATCTACTTGCAAGGTTTGAGTGTTTATTGATTACTGCAACCTGGACTAATGACTTGCCTTGATCATCACGAGCATTTGTTACAGCTACGCGCTCATCGGGTTTTATTGCTCTCAGCTTACTGATAATTTCAACATTACCATTTTTTGCATTTTCAAATAGCTCTTCTACTAATTTCAATAGGTTAGTAATATTCTGGTCTCGAGAAAGATCAAGTGGTGTTTTACCTTCTTTATTCTTGATGTTATAAATTGCACCATGTTTCAACAAAGATTTTACAGCTTCGAAAAAGCTATTTTCAGTAGCAACATGCAACGATGTAGTGCCTTTAACTATTGTTTTAGCATTAATAAAATCACTCAATTTATTGTGGCTTACACGTTGTAACAAAGCTTCAATAATTTCTTTATGACCTTTGGAAGCAGCAGTGTGTAATGGTGTATTACCTTTGTTAGTAACTTTAGTAGCATCAGCTCCATTTGCTAGCAAGATATTTACAACTTTTATGTGCCCATTATTAACAGCATAATGTAATGGCGTTCTTCCATCCACGTTTTTCGAATCAATGATTGCTCCATCTCTAATGGAACTCTCAATTCCTAAATAATTATTATCTTCTATAGCCTTAAATAACTTCTCAGTCAATTTTAGTAATTTTATAACTTCTGGGTTTCCTCTTCTTTCTGCAAAGTGTAATGGTAAAACATATCTACCTCCTTCAGCTCTAGCATTAAAGTATGCTCCGCTCATAAGTAGAGACCTAACTATATCTAAATTACCAATTTGTGCCCCTAAGTGTAAAGGCGTAGCATTTTTATCCATTTTTGCATTAACATCCGCTCCATTTATAATAAGAGTTTTAACTACCTTAGGATGACCATATTGAGCTGCAAGATGTAGGGCTCACTGCCATTAAGTTAAGGAAAAGTGATGAACTGTATTATAAAATCAGGTAAGATCCACAAATTAAAAGAAGTAATGACATGAGTAAAAAAAAGAATAATCATGTTTATAAAAAATAAATTGATGAGTTTAAACTTTATAAACGCACACAGAGCATCCTCAAAAGACTTCTCACGAAAAAGAAAGCTGCCCTTCGTTAATGTATTTCTCCTGATTTTTAGAAAGAGTGTAAAGTCATTACAAGTGATGCTTAATGAGTTTGTTCTGCATACAAGAAAAGATTATACAATTACGGCAAGTGCATTTACTCAAGCAAGAAAGAAGCTAAAGCATACTGCGTTTTCAGAGTTAAATGATGATATAGTTTCCCTATACTACCAAGATCAGGAATTTAAAACCCACCATGGCTTCAGAGTACTTGCATTTGATGCTTCAATACTGATTCTGCCAAAGAGCGACAAAATAATAGGTGAGTTTGGCTCAAGAGCAGTATGGAATGGAATCCAGAGATTTGAAGACTATACAAGTGCAACCTTTGAAGTTTGCTACGATGTGCTAAATAATATTGCAATAAAATCTGTGCTAAGTAGAGGTGACAGCTATGAGGTTGATTTAGCAATCGGTATGCTTGAATCCATAAAATCAGACGATTTGTTAATCTGTGATAGAGGATACGTATCTTATCGATTTCTTGCTGAGCTTACAGGAAGGAAAATCAATTATATAATTCGCTGTTCAAGTTCGTCTTTCAATGAAATAAACGCTATGTTTAAGCCGGAAAGCCCATCTAGTACGGTGGTAGTGTCTACCGCACCTATTAAAGTAGCAAGACAGCTACGAAAGCTAGGATTACCTGATGAGATGAAATTCAGGTTAGTCAAAATAATACTTTCTTCTGGCGAAGTTGAAGTGTTAGTAACATCTCTGTTAGATGAGAAACGTTTTACAGTTGAAGAGTTTGAGAGATTATATTACTTGCGCTGGGGAGTAGAAACATTTTTTTCTAGGCTGAAGGGAAGATTAAATTTAGAGAATTTCACAGGAAAAAGTATTGAAACTATCAAGCAGGATTTTTGGTCAACTATCTTCATCAGTAATCTAGAAAGTATCATGATAGAAGATGATGAAGAGACATTGAGCGCACAGAATAGTAAACTAAAAAAAAGCATCAATAAATCTGTCTCATTTAATGCGATTAAAAACTTAGCCTTTGATATTTTTTCTACAGAGTCAGACATAGACTGCATTATGGATCGACTATCACAGTTATTTTTGATGAACACTTTAGTGGTGAGAAAAGGGAGAAGAGTTGATCGTCATAAGATATCTGATATTCGTTCACTCAACTACCAGAAAAGAGCTAGAAAACATGTGTTTTAAATTCAAGATATCTTTTCAGTATCATTGCATTAGTACATTCTTTGCAAAATAACCTGCAATTATTACTTTTTTAAATAACTTGCACTTTTCAGACTCCCTTTTCTTAAAAATTCACCCTAGTATTTACCATAATTATCAATCACTTCAAATTTTTTGTCCAATCTTAACTTCTCTTTCCCTTAACTTAATGGCAGTGATGTAGGGCTGTGCCTTTATTTTGATTTTCTTTTACATTTACATCAGCACCATGTTTCAATAGAACGGTTGCTATCTGATCATAACCTTTTTCTGCTGCAAAATGTAAAGGAGTCCAATTTGTGTGATCTAAAGCATTAATATCTCCTTCCTTTTCTAAGAGCAATTCAACCACCTCTAAATGATCATGGTCTACTGCAAAGTGTAGAGGTGTAGTACTTTTAACTGTTTTAGCATTAATGTCTGCTCCTTTATCAAGCAAAGATTTAGCAACTTCTAAATTACCATCATATGCTGCACAATGTAGAGGAGTCCAACTTCTGTTATCTAGAGCATTAATATCTGCTCCATTTTCAATCAAGAAATTCATTATTTCCAAGCGATTATGTTCTGCTGCCAAATGTAGAGCTCTTCTACCATCATCCATCTTTGCATTTATATTTGCTCCTTTTGCAATTAAGCTCTCTACTATTTTTAAAGAAAAACCATTATATGCTGCATTATGTAAAGGAGTCCAATTCTGATCATCCACGGTGTTAATGTTTGCTCCATTTTTAATTAAAAAATCACTCACCTCGAAATGACTTTGCTGAATTGCTAGATGCAAAGGTGTAAAACCTTCGTTTTTTTTAGCATTAACATTGGCTTTTTTCTCTATTAGTAGCTTCACTACTTCTAAGTGACCATTCTGAGATCCTATATGTAAAGCTGTGGAATTATCGTGGCCTTTAGCATTAACATCAATTCCCTTTACGAGAAGAAGAGACTTAACTACTCCAAAGTGATTACGTTCTGCTGCTAAATGTAGAGGTGTAAGATTCTCATAATCCTTAGCATTAACATTAGATTTTGCCTTTAGTAAAATGTCTACTAACTCTAAAAAGCCATTTTGAGACGCTAAATGTAGAGGTGTAATCTTATCATCTGTTTTTGCATTAACGTTTGCTCCCGCTTCAAGCAGAACTTTAACTATATCTAACCTACCAGTTTGTGTTCCCAGATGTAAGGGTGTAATGTTTGCATCAACTTTACGATTACCTATGCCTGAAGATCCAGCGTTAATATCAGACCCTTGTGAAATAAGAGCTTTAACTACTTCGAGGTTACCATTTTGTACTGCAGAATGCAAAGGTCTTGCTCGATCATTATTTACAGCATTAACATCTAACCCCTTTTCAATAAAAACATTTACTATATCTAGATGACCATTCTCTGCTGCTAGGTGTAAAGGTGTATTAAGTTTATCTGTTTTAGTACTAAGATCTGCTCCATTTGCAATCAAGGTGTTGACTATATCTAAATATCCTTGCTGGGATGCAAAACTTAAAGGTGTAAAGCCTAGAATGGCCCTATGGTTTACATCTGCTCCATGAGCAATAAGAAAGTTAACCATCTCTAAGCGATTTTTTGCAATTGCAAAATACAGTGGCGTAAAGCCATCGTACTTAATCTCTGAGTTAATATCTAAACCCTCTCCTAATAAAGTGTTGACTAAATCCAACTGACCATTTCCTGCTGCTAAATGTAGTGGTGTAAGACTAAGATGTTTCTGAGTTTCATAATTTTCATTTAAAAACTCTACAAAAAATTGTAGCTGATCCAGATTATTAGATATTCTATTAGTAAACATAAAGGCCTCGCATGAAGAATTTATGTAAAATATAGTATCTACAAGTTTTTAAGCAAGATAAATCTTCTTCTTAAAAAAGATACTGTAATCCAATCTGTGTACTTATAACTTTTTTATTTGATCATGGGTGATCAGCTGTCTCAGCTGCAATAGAGACACCTACCTTAAGTAGCTACATCAAATTTCTCTGTTTTTTGCCCCTTTTTTCTCTGATGAAGATGTCTTCATTCTTCTCAGTAGCCAATATTCTTTTTAAAGAATAATCGTTACGTGCACCAAGGAACTTAGAAAGAACAATAGGAAATCCACTTAAAAAGCATTAATAATTATACATAATTCTAATGATCTTCATGAAAGGGCTTAGAATAGAATTTAATAGACAATCTGATTTTAATTGATATTAAACTGATCAGACTGAGAGTTGAAAATATGGCAATAATTCTTTTAGACACAAAAACTATAAATCGTATAGCAGCAGGAGAGGTAATAGAAAGGCCAGCGAGTGTAGTAAAGGAATTAGTAGAAAATGCAATAGATGCTGGAAGTTCAGAGATAGAGATCAAAATAGAAAGTGGTGGACGTAACCTTATAACTGTGACAGATGATGGAAATGGAATAGAAAAGGACGACTTAGAACTAGCATTTATGAGGCATGCCACTTCAAAATTAAGCGATAGTGAGTTAATAGAAATCAAGCACCTTGGGTTTAGGGGAGAAGCTTTACCTTCAATTGCAGCAGTAAGCAGAATGAAATTATCGTCTAAGGCAAGTGGAGCAAAGGAAGCATGGTCTATAAGGTATGAGGGAGGAGAAAAAATAAGAGAGATTACCCCTTGTTCTTTGTTGCAAGGTACATATATTGAAGTTCGTGACTTATTTTTTGCTACACCAAATAGACTAAAGTTTCTAAAAACCGAAAGGGCAGAAACACAAAGTATTGTTGATATTGTGAATAACTTAGCGATGATTAATTATAGTATTGGGTTTACTCTCACTTCTGGTAATAAAAAGCTCTTAAAATATGTTAAGCAAACTTCGCTGTTCAACAGATTATGTGAAATAGAAGAAGAATTTCAAAGCAATTTACTGGAAGTTAAAGAGGAAGAAGAAGGCATCAAACTTAAGGGACACATCTGTAAACCTAATGTCAATCGTGGCAACTCAACTCAGATTTATACGTTTGTTAATGGAAGGCCAATAAAAGACAATCTACTTATTGGTGCAATTCGATATGCGTATCAGGACTTTATTCCAAGTGGGAGGTATCCTTTTGCAGTGTTGCATTTAGAAGTACCATATGACCAAGTAGATGTAAATGTGCATCCAAATAAATCGGAAGTAAGATTTCAGAATAAAAGGCTAATATATGAAATAGTGAGAAGAGGGATAATAAAAACACTATCAACGAGATTTGCAGTGGGTGATCAAGGTATTGAAGAGGAGCTAATTTTTAATGATAGTAAAAGCCAAGAGCAGGTTGATAGTCAAGAGAAAAAAGATCAAAAAGAGTTTTATGAAAAGAGACCAAGTCTTTTAGAAAATCGTCTAATGAAAGAATTCAATGCACCAGATGAAAGAAGGCAAAGCTTACCAGAAACGTTTAAATATGGAGAATCTCCACCCCAAAAGGGAACGATGGTTTTAGAAAGGAAGCAAATTGATTTAATAGAGGATTATCCTCTGGGATATGCACGCTGTCAGGTCTACAATACTTACATTATTGCTGAGGCTAAAGGCAAATTAATTATAGTAGACCAGCACGCAGCTCATGAGAGGTTGATCTATGAGTGCTTAAAACAAAAATCAAGCATAAAAAGACAAAAACTTCTTCCTGAAACAGTTGAAATTAAAAACCAAGCTGGAATGGGGATGGTTAAAACTTATAAAGATGAGCTTTTTGAAATGGGTTTTGATATTGAAATACAATCAGAAGATAAAGTAACGATAAAAGAAATACCTGCAATCTTGGGAACAATAGATATAAAAGAGATGCTAGTTGATATAGTAGATAAGTTAATGGAAATGGAAGATACGTTGCCAATAGAGGATAAGGTGAATAAAATATCAGCCACAATCGCTTGCCATGGAGCAGGAAGAAAAATGAAATTGGAAGAGATGAATGAGATACTAAGACAAATTGAGAAAACTCCATATTCTGGTCATGAAAGACCAACTTATATAGAAATGAAACTAAGTGATATAGAAAAATTGTTTGAAAGGAGATGAGTTCAGTTTGTCAAAAAGGTTGCCAATTAAGTATACGTAACAGCTCTTCTGATTATGGAGTATAAAATTTGAAAAAAGAGAATAAATGCTCTAATTTTTTAGATTACAAAGTGATAGGACAGGAAGTAAGAAATCGTAGATTAGCAAAGGGATATACTCAAAAAGATTTAGCAAAAAAAATCGGAACAACATATCAGGTAATACTGCAATATGAAAAAGGAACACGCAGAATTTCAATTAAGAAGTTATATGAATTAGCAGAAGCATTATCAACAACTGCTAGAGATCTAGCTTGCGGACAAGAAGTATCAAATGAGGGAAGGTATGAGGAAGAGGAGGTACTGAATCTAGTAAGAAGACATAAAGAGATTAAGGATCAAGAATTACGTGAAACGTTTTATTTATTAACTAAATTCATCCGTATTAGTGAAGAAGAAAGTGGAAAGGCAGTAAAAATAGAGGTGGCAAAGGGTTTAGTTAAGGAAGGAGTTTCTGCTCATGTTATCTCTCAAACGACCAGTTTATCTATTGATGAATATGATAATGATGAGAAAAAAATTTCCATTCCGTATAAAGTAGGTCAAAGAATAAAAGAATGGAGGTTGAGAAGAGGATACACTCAAGAAGATTTAGCAAGTAAAGTGGGCATAATAAATCAAAGAATATATGAATATGAACAAGGACGAGCTGCTGTTTCACTTGAAATGTTAGATGAAATAGCAAAGGTACTATTAATTAATATTACAGATCTGCTTCCAGAAACAACAGAAAATGAGAATAGTGAAGCAGAGCTATCAAGGTTAATAGAAGAATATAAAAAGATTAAAAGCCAAGAGCTACGTAATGTACTAATAAAATCTCTGTTTGAAAGCATACAAGTTTGCAAAGAGAAAGTGAAGAGAGTAGAAAAGATGAAAATTGCAAAGAATTTAGTTAAGGAAGGAATTTCTATCAATATTATTTTAAAAAAAGTGGGCATCTCTTTAGACGAAATTCAACAAATTTAAAATAAAAAATCAGTATCTATTAATATCTTTACTTTTTGATGAAAAAATAAGTAAAAAAGATTGAGAAATTGATTTGACTTCACTCAAAAGCTATGGCTTTATGCCAATGCTGACAAAAAAACAGCAGTAAATATATAAAAACATTTTGTTATTAGTGAAGGGTAATTTTTATGAATAATAAGAAAGATCGTAGAGAAGAAATAGAGTTCAGAGCATTAGAAAGCAACGGTAAAGCTCTACTTGATCGTGAAGTAATAGAAACGTTTCTAAGTGCAGTGCATGACAGGGAAGAAGCTCGAGTTATTGCTAGAAAGCTAATAGATAGTTTTGGAATAGGAGGAATTTTAGGTCAGGAAATAGATGACTTGAAAACTATAGAAGGGATAACTGACTCTACAGTAGCAGTAATTTTATGTCTAAAGGAAGCTGCAAAGAGAGTACCAAGAGAAGAGTTAAAGAAAGGACCTGTAATGGATAACTTGGAAACCATAGTAAAATATTTAAGGGTTAGTATTGGCTATTCAGAGGAGGAAAAGATGAAAATAATATATTTTGATCAAAAGTGCCGTTTAAAGTGGGAAGAAGTGTTCACTGGTACAGTGGATAAGGTACCTTTTTACATAAGAGAAGTAACAAGAAAGGCATTAATAAGAAAAGCGACGTCAATAATAATATCGCATAACCACCCAGAAGGAAGGTTAAAGCCATCTGATGAGGATGAAGCTGTAACTAAAGACTTGGCTAAAGCTTGTCAGACTATAGGGATTAGGTTACTGGATCACATTATCATCACAAGTGTTGGGTATTTTAGCTTTAAAGAGCAAGGACTGTTATAAAGCAGATATTTGAAGATTTTCATGAGTTGTTTAACTACTTGAATGAAGAAAATATTTGCAAGCACATTAATTGTTACTTATAATTAATGAGAAAATATATATTAAGTTAATAATAAAGTAATAAAGTCGGTTGTAGACTTAGTAAAGTATATTTAATAGCGGAGGCTAATATGAGTAATAAAATAATTGTACCTTTTGATGATCAAGAAGGAGGTACTTACGAGTTAAACATTGATCTTGATAGATTATCAAAAGGTGAGGTGTTAAATGCTATTGTAGGAATAGGTCGTACTAAGGAGCAATCCACCTTTGTAAGCAAAATTAATAAGGCTAAAAAGCCTGAGGAAATAGCACCTTTCCCTGGTAGAGAAGTTCGCGAAAACAAAATCAACTGTGGGAAAGGATTTGACTATGTTTATGGCACAAAACCTGCAAGTGATCAAGAAGATAAAAATCCATTTACCTCCGCCTTGCAAAAAATAAAGCCAAGTATAAGCGAAAGTGAAAAGTTGAGCTGGTTTAAGAGTGGAGTGGTAGAAGCAAAAAGCGCAAGTGAACTATACAAAGTTGTAGATCAAGCACTAGCTACTGGAATGAGAATAAATGCGTGTAATGATGGGGAATGGAGCTTTGCCGAATATGTAGTATTGGGTACACATTTTCATAAGTTAGAACAAAGTGATCGAAAAAAGATAATGCGGAAGCTAATGCTAAGTGGTGCAGAGTTTCATAATACTTTATTGCAGAATAAACTGATAGGTGAAATCTATAATGAGTTACAACCAGAAGTTCAGCCACAGATAGATAAGCAACTAGAAGAGCTAGAGGAAGCTGGCGAAAATGCTGTGCAAGAAGGAGAATTAATAGATGTTGAGATAGATAATACAACATCGTATATAGAATTTTCTGGGAATAGTAAGGTAGAGGTAGCTAAAATACTGAGAGAGTTAGGAAGTAATATTTTAAAAATTGGTAATGATGCAGTTGAGGTTAAAAGTGAGAAGGGAGGTATAAGAAACTATACCGATATTTCAGATGGCAGCTCTGTCATGTTAGAATTTCCTACAAGCATTGGTAAGCTAAATATTATATTGTACCACGATGTAAAAAAATATGATCAAGTACAAGTAAGAGTAGAAAATAAGGAAATATGGTCTAAATTACAAGAAAGAGGAGAAGAAATTGGAAAAAATTGCCTTTTTGGGGGAGTGAAACTTCAAGAAGCAGTAGAGAAAGGTAATTTCACTAGATGTGGCATATGGAATGAAAAGTATGCTATAAAAGAGATTGGCAATGATGAAGTATTGTCTTCATGGGTAAATAGGGTATGTGGAGATAGTAAAGAAACCTTTAGGGAACTTTAATTCATTTATTTTAAGGTTCCAGAGTTTACTGGAGCCTTTGAGCTATAGTAGAAAATATTATATGTATGGTTCTTTGTATGGAAAAAAGTCTAGACTGTGAGGTAGGGCAAAAAGTGAAAAGTTGGAGGTTAGAGAGAGGGTATACTCAGAAGGATTTAGCGGAGAAGGTTGGTGTAAAGTACTGGGCAATACTGCAATATGAAAAAGGGAGTCGTAAAATTCCAATTAAGAAATTATATGCTATAGCAGAAGCATTATCAGTAAATGTTAAAGGTTTAGTTTGTGGAGAGACGCTAACAAATGAAAAAAGATATTTTGAAGATGAAGAAATATTAAATTTAGTAAAGGGGTATAAGGATAAAGAATTAAGCGAGGTATTTTATTTATTAACCAAATTTATTCGTTTGAGTGAGGAAAGAAGCAGAAAAGCGGTAAAAATAGAAGTAGCAAGGGGTTTGATGAAAGTAGGAGTTTCTGCTCATGTTATCTCTCGAACAACTAACTTATCTATTGGTGAGTATGAGGAGAACAAAATTTCGGTTCCATACAAAGTAGGGCAAAGGATAAAAGAGTGGAGATTGATACGAGGATATACACAAAAAGATTTAGCGAATAAAGTTGGCATAACAAATCAAGGAATATACGAGTATGAACAAGGGAGAGCTGCTGTCTCACTTGAAATGTTAGATGAAATAGCAAAGGTATTATCAATCAGCATCATAGATCTGCTTCCCGAATCAGATGAAGAAGCGGAAGAAAAGCTATCAAATTTGATAGGAGAATACAAAAAGATTGAGAGCCGGGAATTACGCGATATGCTAATCAAGTCTTTATTTGAAGGTATACATGTTTGTAGAGAAAAGGTCAGAGAGGAAAAGAAGATTGAAGTTGCAAGGAATTTAGTGAAAGAAGGAATTTCTGTTGATATTATCTTGCAAACGACAGGCTTATCAAATTATATGATTGAGAAATTTTTGTGATTTCATAAAAACTTAGCCAATAGTGGATTTTTTTGTGATAGAATATATGTTTGCTTCTGTAGGAAAAACAGCTTTTAGAGGATTTATCTATGATAATTCAGAGCATATTGGCTCAGCAAGCTACGAGCTGGGGAAAAAAATAGAAGGTTGTAGGATAGTACAAGGGTATACTCAGGCAAAATTAGCAAGAAAAATTGGTTTAACACATAAGGAAATACATAACTTTGAACTAGGGTGCAAGGCTATTACAATCAAAGAATCGTATATAATAGCAGGAGCATTGTCAGTCAATGTTATAGATCTACTTCCAGGACCAACAGTACTAAGAGAAAACAGTTGGTATGAAGATGAGGATAAAGAAATAGTCTATCTAACAAAAATACATAGAGAAATTAAGGATCAGGAATTACGCAAGAAGCTGTATCCATTAGTAAGGTTTGTATATATTAGCGAGAAAATTAGCCAAGAAGAAGCGAAAATAGAAGTAGCAAAGAATCTAGTTAAAGAAGGAGTTTCAGTTGATATTATTTCCCAAGTGACTCGCTTATCTACTTATGAATATGATGATATAGAGAAAGAAATTTGTACTGATTCTATACTCTACAAAGTGGGGAAAAGGATAAAAGAGCAGAGATTAATACGGGAATACACTCAGGAGGACTTGGCAAATAAAATTGGTTCAACACCTAAAGAAATACACGACTATGAACGAGGATATACAGACATTCCAATTGAAATATTATATAAGATAGCAAAGACATTATCAGTTAACATTAAAGCTCTTGGACTAACAGAATATGAAAATGAGCCAGTTTTTGGGTTTATAGGTAAATGCGAAAAAATTGAGGATCAAGAATTACTGAATACGGTAGCCAGATCTTTATCTGAAGGAATGCAAACTGGTAAAGAAAAGGTTAAAAAAGCAGAGAAAATCAAGATTGCAAAAGATCTAGTTAAGGAAGGTGTTGCTATTGATATTATTGTGCGAGCAAGTGGCCTAACTGCTGATGAGTTGGGTGAGTGTGAAAATTGAATGTGTTTAAGATATAAGTAAAATTAGTTAATGATTTAACCAACAGAATTTGCTAACCAACTTTTTTGGCTCAGTTGAATTTTGCTTGGTATAAATTAAGATATGAAATCGCAAAGTTTATCTATTAATTTCTGATTGTCCTCTATCATTGCCTTTGCCTCTTGTTGAAGAGATTTGATATTTTTTGATGTAATGTTATCCATGTCAGCCGACGCTAGCTTCAATTGCGATTGTATTCTTACGTATCTATTGCCTATTACTTGATTCATCTGATAATTTACGCAGTCCAATCCAGAGGCAAACATCACATTTAACAAAGGTTTTATCCAGCCTATTTTTCCAAATCTCTTTGAATTGGCATACTCTATGCTTCTATCTGTTCTTCCAGTACCTATCGATAACAGTAGAATATCATCATTTGGAAATAACCTCTTACCACTTGCATATGTACAAGCCGCTGGATTATTTGCAAATACCCCGCCATCCACTAATACCATTTCCTTGTGGTTGATTTTAAGATATTTAGGTGCAAAGTAAGTAGGTGCAGCCGTTGCAGCTCTGAGTGCATCTTTCAGCTTAATATTACCTTCTTTCCAGCTTTTGAAGAAAAATGGGCAATTATTCTGAATGTCGTAACTGGTAAGCAGTACATTATTTAAAGTATTTTGTAGAGTATCATCACCAAAATATTTGTCCAATACAAATTCAATATTTTTATATGGGTATTGTGCACAGTTAAACCAAGATAATATTGATCGCCTAAAAAATGAAGACTTGAAAATATATGGTCCATATTCCCGATAGAACTCGACTAAATCATTAGCAGAATATTGAGGTTTATCTTTTTTACATAATCCAGCTACAACAATTCCACCGGTTGAGGTCCCTGCCATAAGATCAAAGATTTCAGCTATCGGTTTTCTTGTCCTTTGCTCTATTTCTGCTAGAATAATGGCTGGTATGATGCCTCTAATGCCACCTCCATCAACGGATAAAATATATTTAATCATTGTGAATTTGGGTAAAGGTATTAAGATTTAATTTTTCCGCTTAGAACGTGTAATTTAAACTCATCCAATTCCTCAGAAAGATTTTTTACCCTTTCCTCAAGTACTAACACTTTTTCCATTAAACCATATTCAATAAGTTTATCGTGAAATTGTACCCTTGAGTCTAGCTTGGATAACCACCATATAAATGCTACTGTTTGTATTAATAACGTGATAATTACTGTAATTGGGATTTTTTGATTTTGCATGTTTCTCCTAACCATACGCGTCAAGTTAAAGCAAATTTAGAGAAGTTAAGGTGGATACCCTAGTTTTTCTGTACTTGTCTTTTAATGAAAATTGCGACCAAGTTATGGTAAGCTTTTTGAGAAAAATATTTAAGCCTTTAATTTTATTATTTAGTGCTAAAAATAACTCTCTAACCCGTCTTTTTAGCTCAATAAATGCCTTTGTTAAGCTAAGCTCCGTATTTTTTTTCAGTTCTGTGCAACCCACTATTCCATGAAATATAAGAATTGCACACAATTTGGCATATAGCTCACATAATACTCTGTATGGCTTTCCTCTCAGCTTATCAAGCCTTATATTACTCTTATATAATTTGAACAATAATTCAATTTGCCATCTTATTCGGTAAACTACTAGTATTTGCTCAGCATTAATCTTACTTTTTGGAACATTAGTTATAAATATCGACCAATTTAGTAACTTTTGGTTCCTTTGAGAAGATGTGTATCCATGTGATCTTGCTAACCTATTAGCCTTTCTTCTTCTAGCCATAGCTTGTTCTTCAGTTAGTTTTTTAAATATAATTCTTACTTTAACCCTTGTCTCTTTTCCTAACAATACCTCCTGTTCTAGAAAAGATCGATCTCCCAAATGTTCTAGTAAATCTATTTTTTGACCTGTCTCTATATCATATATGTTAGTATCGGATTTATAACGACTTATGAAATAAGCTCCTATTTCATTGATTTGTTTAAAAGAACTTGGCACAAAATAACCCAAATCAGATATTAGTAAATCGTTGTTCGATATATTGCTTAAATGGCTTCTATAACCCTGATCTGACCTTATTCCTTCAGTTATATTAAGCTGGTCTAATGTCTGATTTAGGTAGTCAAAAACTAATTGTAACTTTATTCCAGACTTAGTATTGCTTTCATAACCACTGTAGCTGGTACCATAACCTTTATACATGTCTTCCATACTGTTAGGTAAGCTAATATAGCTGCTGTCTAATAATTTAACACCTCCAAAGTGCTTCAAGATTCTGCAATCAACTTGTAAGGTATTTTTAAGTAACGTTAAAGATTCATTATACATTCTTTTCATGAATTCCACTGCTTCCTTGGTAAATCTAAAGTCCAGACCTTGTTTTGTTATATTTATCGAGTCTTCATTCAATAATTGACACACTGTCTCTATACTACAATTATCAACCCCTATATTACCCAAAACGATGGCTTTTATGAACGACGAGCCTTTTAGCTTCCTCTTTCTTTTTATGAACCCTGTTGTAGCTGAGATTTTATCTGCTTTTTCATTAAAAAATTCTTTGAGCTTTTTTGAGATGCAAACTATTCTTTTCATTGTATAAGTTCTCCGTTTTCTTTGTTAAATTTAAGAGAACTTATATCTTCTTTTTCTCTTCCTTACACTAAGTTTATTACCACAGTTCCTTAACTTGACGCGTATGGTTTCTCCTAACTGTGTAATCTTTCAACTACTTCTTGTTTCCGGTTACGAAATATTACTGCTCAGATTCGTGTTCTTTTTCAGCATTATAGAGCAAGTGTATAATTTCATCGTATGGTTTATCTTTATTGTGCCGTGATCTTAGCACAGCTACATCTCTTGGGTTTTTTCCATCTATATCTCTAATATTAGGATTTGCGCCTTTCTCCAATAAAAACTTAATAACTTCTAGGTGTCCTTCACCTGCAGCGTGATGTAAAGCTATTCTTTTAAATGCATTTCTATCAAGTGCGTTTATATTTACTTTTTCCTCTTCTATTAAAAATCTGATAATGTCTAAACATCCTTTTCTTGCTGCACAATGTAACGTTGTTCCACTCAAGTTTGGAGCCATATCCTTTACTAAAAGTTTTACTATTTCTAAGTTGCAATTACTAGTAGCCACTTGTAATGTTTTGTTATAATTATCTGTAGCTTTAGATTTTTGATAGCAATAAGTAATAACAACGCATACTATTAATAGTATGAACCATACGAAATGTAGTTTATCTCTTTCATTATACTTTATTTTTTTCATATTTGGCACACAGTTTCTTCATATTAAATAGATCATTACTCATTTTTTTCTTAACATTACTTACTCAAAGATGCTGACAACATAGTAAGGTAACCCGAGCTATTTAAAGTATGCTCCGCTCTATTAATTATCCATTCACCATCTAACGCTTGATTAAAACCTAGAAGATTAAGTTTAGCTTCTGCAAAAATTTGAGGATTACCAGGCATAGTTACATCTAAAGTTTCATTGTTACGCTTCAATTGTTTCAACTTGGCATTTGCTGCACTTAGTGCTGACTCTGCATTTGAGTAAAGTTCCAGCATAATATAACTTGGCTCACCGCTACCAACTGTTTCTTTAATAGTTTCGCCCTTTTCATAGCTATGCCACTTTGCCACTACTGAATTATACTTATCACGTACGGTAAAATGCACTTTCCAATTAATTGTGTCTTGAGGTCTAATATTTGTTGTTCCTAAAGCTTTTCCTGTGGCTGATTTTGCCATGTTTTTTGAAATAAATAATATATACCCACCAGCTAATTTTGCCATTGCTTCGTTTTCTATTGCTATTTTAGTTAACAAGCTGATATCACTTTCATCTATTTGGTTGATGTGGGGTATCAATATATCCTTAAATTCCTCAGCGACTTTGTATCCATATCCATGTTTTTGAGCTATTTCTTTTACTAAGTTTTCTATGGTAATTTGGTGCCATTCTTTTGATACTTTTGCCTTCAAAGATATTCTTAAATTTGTTGCATGAGCTTTTATTAGTAGGGTCTGAGGTGGGCCTTGTATCGTAACTTCATTGACTGTATATACACCCATTGGAAAGATTCCCGTTTCCTTATAACCTAGTGCTATGTTCAATTCATTTGGAACTTCTACATTTTCATTGCCATAATCAACACATACCTCTGCGATATCATCTATAGTACCAGATTCATCAGTAAGATACACCGATATTACATGACCTTTTATTCCTTCAATGCTAAATTCAGGTTTCATTTATTCCCACACTTTTAACTTCGATTTTTTTAATTGCTCTTGTATTCTAGGTAACCTGATCTTTAATCCTGTAGGCAAAAAACTTCCATACTCTTATATGTTAAAAACAAGTCTTTATAAATGTCACGAAATAGCAGTATAAAGACACGGAGAGAGGAGGAACCGTCCATACTCTTGGTCATAAGGACCGTCTTGCAGCAAGGTTCTCCTCTCTGGTGTATTATACTGAAAGTTCCGAACAACTGGTTGAGCTTTTAGGCTCGTATATAAGGGTGGAAAATGCAGTATACACATTATTTATGGAGGAATTATGAATTTATCAAATATTATTACTGGAATTGATATTAGCAAAAATAAACTAGATATCCATATTCATCCACTTGGACATCATAAAGTATTTGAAAATAACGTTCAAGCTATTGATCAAATAATCGACTTTTTGCGTTTACATAACGTAACCAAAGTTGGACTTGAAGCAACTGGTGGGTACGAAAAATTATGTGCCTATACTTTATTAAGCCATGGTTTTGAAGTATATGTCATTCAACCAAGATGGGTGAGAGATTATGCAAAAAGCCTTGGTATTGCTACTAAAACTGATAAAATAGACTGTAGCATCATCTCACGTTATGTTAGTAATATAGACATGCGTGTCACTCCTTTAAAAGTTAGTAGTATTGACTGTTTGAAGCAAAAATTATCTCGCAGGAATCAACTAGTAGAAATAGCAAAAATACAAAAAACCCAAGCTCATCAAGTAACCGATTTATCTATAATCAAACAAATGGAAGAGCTACTTGCAGTTTTACAAAATCAAATTCAAGTCTTAGAAGATGAGGTAATGGAATTAGTCGATAAAAATCAAGAGCTTAAAAAAAAGTACATGTCAATAACTAGTATACCTGGTGTAGGTGCAATAACAGCTATTACTTTTATTTGTTATCTACCCGAGCTTGGAACTCTCCAACATAAAGAAATATCCAGCCTTTCCGGAGTTGCACCTTTTAATCGAGATAGTGGTTTTAGTAAGGGAAAAAGGTGTATTCAGGGTGGTAGATCACAAATTAGAAAGGTTTTACATATGTGCATTCTTAGTGCGCAAAGGTACAATTCTTATATAAAAATCTTCTTTGATAGGCTATACAATCAATATAAAAAACCATATAAAGTTACCTCTACTGCTGCAATGAGAAAATTACTTATCCTTGCTAACTCTTTAGTAAGAGACGGTAGACTGTTTACTGAGGAGTATAGCCCTAAAACTGCTTCTATATAGCAATAGCATAGCTGTGAATAAGTACGCCCACACAAATTTTAAGTACTTATTCACAGCTACATCAATTTTTCTATTGACTTTTAACACAACTGCTGCAAGACCAGGATTAGCCTCCAATACTATTTCTACTGCTCCAGAGCTATATCCATAGTGCTTAAAACATATGTAATCTAACATTTCATTTTCTCGGGTTATATAATGTACTGTCATACATAACTCCTTAAACTTAAGCTAAATTCAACCTTTTTTGGTAATCCACAGGGAAAATACGACGTTTGCTTTTCTTCTAACCGCACAATAACAAATCTTCCCAAAACATTCCCTAAATTGTCTACTAAGATACTTGGTTCATGATTTTTCTCAGTTTCTTTCATACTTTTTAATTGATTTAAATCATTCAGATTATGGAAATAAATTACTCCTTCTAAGTCTATATTTTCTGCACCTTGACCAATATTTTGTAATGAAGGTATTTTACCAATGCACTCAATTGTACTCCAACGATTTTCTTTACTATACCTTACACTTGTTGGAGAAAGCTTATGTTGACCAAGTGATAGCATTAGTAAATTGGTTCTATTGAATCAAATAAAACATCACGAGATTTTTCCCTTATTCTTTTTATTACTGCATCAGCAAGACTACGTACATCTTGGTTAGGTTCTGCTTTTATACTTATATTAAATGTAAAAGTTTGATTGAAAATTTTTTGTTCACACTTTTCACAGTCTTTTAAAACTTTCTCTGAATTATCTGCTACAGAACTTTTTTCTGTAATCACACTTTCAATATTCGTTCTACTATTCGAAATTCCACTAAAAGCATTATTATTTAATAAAGGATTTCCTTTACTAAAAACATTTCTATTTTCACTAGTTGCACTGCCTATTTTTGCTTCTACTGTTTTCTCTAATGCTTTTATTGGATTATCATTAAACAATTTTCCTATACCAATCCAATTTTCTATAGGTTTTGTAATTGATTTCCAGATACTTGAGAAAAAGTCCTTTACCTTTTGCCAATTAGCGATTACAAGTGCTGCACCAACTGATAGTCCAGCAATAGCAGCTCCTATAGGATTGGTTAGCGTTAAAGCTTTCAGTCCCATGATTACTGCTGGAATTACTCGTGCTGATAACGAAGTTAATACTGGCAAAAGTGTTCCCTGCAAAATAGCATTAAAAGTTAATAGTCCACCTCCAGCCAATGTAAATGCATAACCAAAACCTACCACTGCAATCTTGCCAATAATAAGAGCTGAAATTATGCTCATAACTCCTGTAGTCAAAATTGGACACTTCTCTGCGAACCAAGCTATACCTGTAGATATAGACCTCAAAATCTTACTTATCCAATTTAAAGTAGGTAGCATAACTGACCCTAAGTTCATTCCTAGCTCTGCTATTGTATTTTTAAGTAGCTGCAAGTTATTTGCTGTAGTGCTTGCACGGTTATTAAATTCCTTTTGCATAGATTTGTTATACTTTTCTTTATCAGCCACAAAATCTATTGCTTTTTTATATTCTTCCAAACTCCCAACTATCAATGCAATATCATCTTGATATTCTTGACCAAAGAGATTGAGAAGGATTTGTGAACGTTCCTGTCTATCTACTTTTTCTAAAGTTTCAAAAAAATGAAGTAGAGCGTTTTGCCCGTTTTCAGCAACCTTTTGTGACATTTCCTCTGCAGTGATACCTATCGATTCCAATGCTGCTTTGAACTCTTTTCCTTGCCCTTCAGCAGTTTGAAGTTTAGAAAGCAGAGCATTGACAGCAGTTGCTGCTTTTTCAGGTTGTTTACCTAAACTAATGAAGGCATTTACTAAACTACTTGTCTGATTAATATCTAAACCAAATTGTTTTGCATTACCACCCACTCTAGCAAGTGCTTCAATCATATCGTTTGCCTTAGCTGCAGTATTATCTGATAGGTAATTTATAACATCACCAACTCCTTCCATCTTCTCTACTGCAATTCCATAAATGTTAGCGAGTTTAGCTATGGAATCACCAGCTTGTTCAGCAGACATATCAAATGCTGTGGCCATTTTAGCTACTGTTGTGGTAAATTCAAGCAGCTTACCTTTGTTGATACCAAGCTGTCCGCCACTTGCAGCTATTTGTGCTAACTCTGCGGCTGATAATGGTATTTCACGGGATAATTTCTTCAATTCTCGAGTAAATATATTAGCTTCATTATCACCATTAAATTCTACTACTTTCCTAACGTCAGCCATAGCACTTTCAAAGTCAATCGCAACTTTAATTGGCGTTGCAAGCGAAAGTCCTAGTCCTATAGTTTCCATTACTTGTGATCTATAATGCGCTTTTTTTGCCAAAGCATTTTGCTGTTTTTGTATTACAGATCCTAATTTACTGTATTTTCCTTTTAGTACTTCAATAGATGAACCAAGTTTAGTTTGATCTCTCACTAAAGATTTGACATCCTTTCCACTTTTCCTGATTTCTTCATTTAATGTGTAAAGTGCATCTCTCTTTTTAATATAAGCCTCTTTTGCCTTTGATGCCGATGCTTTCAATTTTTCAAATTCATTTTTCAGTGCTTTGCTTGGTTCGTTTTTTTCCTTTTTTTCTTTAGTAATTGCTGCAGCTGATTCTTTTGCTTTCTTCTCCGCTTCCTTCCAATTCTTCATAGCTTCAAGGGCATCATGATTTAGTTGCTTAAATTTGGAAACAGATTTCATTGACGAATCAAGCTGCTTTATACTATCACCCAACTTAGAAAGCTTTGCTGCACTACCTGTCATTGCACTATTAAAACTGCCATCTAATGTTGCACTGATCTTTATTGAAAGCATTGACATTTTTTTGCTACTCCTTTACTTATTTCTATCCAGGATAAAAATTCATTTACATCCATATTAGTAATCTGCTCAATTCCACTTCCTGTTATTGAACTAAGTTTTAAAATATTGAATCTTAATTCCTCTGTTCTAAAGGCGACAAAAAATCTTTTAGCACCTTTTGTATTTCTACATAATCTTTAATACATAAATCTTCAACTGCTTCTTTTGGCACAGATGCTAGATTAGCAATTAAAGCTACCTCTTTCAAAGCTTCGCCTTCTATGCGTTCTATAGCAAGTAAATCTCTTACTTTAGGTTCACGCATCGATAACTCTGAGACAGAGATACTATCAACTGTTATTGATTCACTAAGTGTAATTGTTTTCATATTTTCCTCTAAAAAAATAAAATTTCAAATAAGTTTTCATATTCCTAAAACCGTTTGTAGCAAGGCCATTTGATCAACACCATTTATCTTTCTAATCATATTTTCAGCATCGATCTCTATTAATTCATTACCACCTATAGTAAGTTTATAGTAATGAGCAGCTATAGTACACTTCAGCGTTGCTTTTTCAGCAGGTTTCCAGCTACCAAAATCAAATTCTTTGAATATGCCTCTTAGATTGATTACTACAGCTTCAATATCGTTACTACCACTCCCTTGCATTCCACCTCTGAGCGTCAAAGATACTGAATTTCCATTTATCAACCCAAATAGCCGAAAGAGTTCTGTATCGTATTCAGAAAAAGTGAAATCTGCTTCAAGCTTTTCCATTCCCATGTCAATATTTATTGGAATATCCATACCACCAGCTCTATATTCATCTGTTTTTATGGTAAGTTTTGGCAAGGTTATTTCATCTATTTTTCCTGCATAACCACGACCATCTACAAATACGTTAAAATTTCTCAGTATTTTGGGTAACACTTCGCTTTCTCCTAACTTATTACACTATTATTTACAAGATGGGATCTGAATATTATTTGCTCAGCCGGATATGGTGGTGTAAACTCAAAGTCAAAGTATACTTTTCCGCTTGCAATATTCGCCGGTGTATTGAGTTCGGGAGTTGCATAGCATTTTCCACTGATAATCGCTCCTTGGGCTTTTAAATTGGCCAAATAAGTATAATGCACCCCATAAACTAGACCAAAAAAAAATGGTTGATCCGAGTAGGAAGGTAAAGGGGTAAAAGTATGGCAACAAAAAAATATGAACCAGAGTTAAAAGCAAAGATAGCTTTGGAAGCAATAAAAAATCAAAAAAGCACATCTGAGATATGTAGTGAATATAAAATACCATCAACAAATCTATATGATTGGCGTGATAGAGTATTGGCAAGGTTAAAAGACCTATTTGTTGAAGAAAGTGAAAGTGCGAGAAAACAAAGAATCTTAGCGCAAGAAATAGAAAGTTTACATAAAGTAATAGGAGAATTGACAGTGGAAAATAGTTATTTGAAAAAAAAATTACTGAAATAAGCAAAAAAGATAGAGTAAGGTTTATAGAAAAAGATTCTGATCTATCAATTAGGAAACAGGCTGATTTACTGGGGATTTGCAGATCTAGCCTATATTATAGGCATATAATTAATAACGAAAGTGAAATTTGATTCAAGAAGTATATTTGGCTTCTGATTGCCGTTATGGATATCGTAAAATTACTGCTGAAATCATAGCGAGTGGAGTAGTAGTCAATCACAAAAAAATCTTAAGAATTATGAAAAAAATGAAGATTAGTGGGCTGTATTGTAGAAAAAGATGTAATACAAGTATTAAAGAAAAAAAGCATAAAATATATCCTTATTTACTCAAAGATTTGATTATTTGTAGAGTTAATCAGGTATGGGCTACTATATATTATGGTAGAAGGTAAGTTTGTCTATTTTGTGGCAATAATGGACTTGTATAGTCGCTATATTATTGCTCATTCATTATCACCATATCTCGATGCTGGATTTTGCCTTTATACTCTCAAAGAAGCTCTAAAACAAGGTAAACCTGAGATTTTTAATAGTGATCAAGGAGTGCAGTTTACTAGCTACAACTTTATTATGGAATTAGAGCGTGCTAATATTAAAATTAGTATGGATCATAAAGGACGTTGCTTCGACAATATATTTGTTGAGCGTTTATGGAGAACTTTAAAGCAAGAAGCTATATATTATTATAGACCAAATAGTATCAGAGATTTGAATCTTATAATAAACGATTTTGTTGGTTGGTATAACTATAAAAGGCGACATCAGACTCTACATTATAAAGTTCCTGCTGATCTTTATTATCATAAACAGTAAATGAATATATTGATAAATACTTTAAATGTGTGTCGACGTATTTATCAACATATTCATTTTAAAAATCGGATCACTTTGAAAAAAATGGTCTAGACAAATGGGTGCATTATACTATGTTTATGACAGTAGTGGGCAAAGAGTCAGAAAGGTTACTGAAACCTATCAGAATAACGAAACAAACTCTACTCGAGTAGAAAAAATCTACTTTGGTGATATCGAGGTTACTAGAACTTACCAAAATAATGGTTTAAGCAAAGAGAAGTATACTGTCCATGTGATGGACGATAAAAGTAGAGTAGCATTGCATCATTACTGGACTCGTGGAACATCTGATGAAACTCGAAATAGTCAAAGTCGTTATCAGCTGAGTAATCACTTAGACTCAGTAGCACTAGAGTTAAATGATAATGCTGAAATCATGACATATGAGGAATATTTACCGTTTGGTGGTACAGCTCTAATTGCAGGGAAAAATGCACGAGAAGTCACAGAGAAAGAATATAGATATTCAGGAAAAGAAAGAGACGATAGCACCGGTCTTTATTACTACGGAGCTCGTTACTATGCGCCATGGCTTCTGAGGTGGGTCAATCCTGATCCGGCGGGGACTGTTGATGGGTTGAATTTATTTCAGTTTATTAAAGGTAATCCAGTTAATGGTGTTGATGTTGGGGGAATGGGATCAGAAAGACTGAGCAAAAAACAGAAAGTTAGCTATAACGATTGTGATATAAGCAATGATGATGACCAGGAAGATTTATTTGAAGATACAGGCACGCCAGAACAAGATAAAAAGGATGATAAGTTAGATCCAAAATCTAGACCATATCCAGAATACTACTTTGTCGGATCAGATTCTGAAAGTGAGAATACTGAGTGTTTTCAAGCTAATATTGAAAATAAACGGAACAAAACAAGTAGGAAAGTTGTAGGTAAAAAACGCAGTACTGCAAGTCATTATCTATCTAGGTTTATAATGCACCCATTTGTCTAGACCATTTTTTTCAAAGTGATCCGATTTTTAAAATGAATATGTTGATAAATACGTCGACACACATTTAAAGTATTTATCAATATATTCATTTACTGTTTATGATAATAAAGATCAGCAGGAACTTTATAATGTAGAGTCTGATGTCGCCTTTTATAGTTATACCAACCAACAAAATCGTTTATTATAAGATTCAAATCTCTGATACTATTTGGTCTATAATAATATATAGCTTCTTGCTTTAAAGTTCTCCATAAACGCTCAACAAATATATTGTCGAAGCAACGTCCTTTATGATCCATACTAATTTTAATATTAGCACGCTCTAATTCCATAATAAAGTTGTAGCTAGTAAACTGCACTCCTTGATCACTATTAAAAATCTCAGGTTTACCTTGTTTTAGAGCTTCTTTGAGAGTATAAAGGCAAAATCCAGCATCGAGATATGGTGATAATGAATGAGCAATAATATAGCGACTATACAAGTCCATTATTGCCACAAAATAGACAAACTTACCTTCTACCATAATATATAGTAGCCCATACCTGATTAACTCTACAAATAATCAAATCTTTGAGTAAATAAGGATATATTTTATGCTTTTTTTCTTTAATACTTGTATTACATCTTTTTCTACAATACAGCCCACTAATCTTCATTTTTTTCATAATTCTTAAGATTTTTTTGTGATTGACTACTACTCCACTCGCTATGATTTCAGCAGTAATTTTACGATATCCATAACGGCAATCAGAAGCCAAATATACTTCTTGAATCAAATTTCACTTTCGTTATTAATTATATGCCTATAATATAGGCTAGATCTGCAAATCCCCAGTAAATCAGCCTGTTTCCTAATTGATAGATCAGAATCTTTTTCTATAAACCTTACTCTATCTTTTTTGCTTATTTCAGTAATTTTTTTTTCAAATAACTATTTTCCACTGTCAATTCTCCTATTACTTTATGTAAACTTTCTATTTCTTGCGCTAAGATTCTTTGTTTTCTCGCACTTTCACTTTCTTCAACAAATAGGTCTTTTAACCTTGCCAATACTCTATCACGCCAATCATATAGATTTGTTGATGGTATTTTATATTCACTACATATCTCAGATGTGCTTTTTTGATTTTTTATTGCTTCCAAAGCTATCTTTGCTTTTAACTCTGGTTCATATTTTTTTGTTGCCATACTTTTACCCCTTTACCTTCCTACTCGAATCAACCATTTTTTTTTGGTCTAGTTTATGGGGTGCATTATAGTTTAAGCATTACTTGTATGTAGGTGCTATTGAGCAAAGGGCTGCAGAAAAATTGAAGGAAAAAAGAGATTTTCTTGTTGCTCCTGATAGTAAGGAAAATACTATGTTTCAAGCTGAAAGAGGAGGGTATGGAAATGATTATCCTCAAGCCCACACTGTTGCATTGACTCTTAACCCAAAATATCAAAGCTCCCGTGAGACATCACAAGAAATCAAGGAATTAATTTCTGAATTAGCTCATGTTCAAGTTCAATCACGAAAAGAGGCAAACCTTGGTACAGGGCAGGGTATTGATACTGTACAAAGAACAAGCGGAAAAGAAGGGGCACTAGGTCACTGCCATTAAGTTAAGGAAAAGTGATGAACTGTATTATAAAATCAGGTAAGATCCACAAATTAAAAGAAGTAATGACATGAGTAAAAAAAAGAATAATCATGTTTATAAAAAATAAATTGATGAGTTTAAACTTTATAAACGCACACAGAGCATCCTCAAAAGACTTCTCACGAAAAAGAAAGCTGCCCTTCGTTAATGTATTTCTCCTGATTTTTAGAAAGAGTGTAAAGTCATTACAAGTGATGCTTAATGAGTTTGTTCTGCATACAAGAAAAGATTATACAATTACGGCAAGTGCATTTACTCAAGCAAGAAAGAAGCTAAAGCATACTGCGTTTTCAGAGTTAAATGATGATATAGTTTCCCTATACTACCAAGATCAGGAATTTAAAACCCACCATGGCTTCAGAGTACTTGCATTTGATGCTTCAATACTGATTCTGCCAAAGAGCGACAAAATAATAGGTGAGTTTGGCTCAAGAGCAGTATGGAATGGAATCCAGAGATTTGAAGACTATACAAGTGCAACCTTTGAAGTTTGCTACGATGTGCTAAATAATATTGCAATAAAATCTGTGCTAAGTAGAGGTGACAGCTATGAGGTTGATTTAGCAATCGGTATGCTTGAATCCATAAAATCAGACGATTTGTTAATCTGTGATAGAGGATACGTATCTTATCGATTTCTTGCTGAGCTTACAGGAAGGAAAATCAATTATATAATTCGCTGTTCAAGTTCGTCTTTCAATGAAATAAACGCTATGTTTAAGCCGGAAAGCCCATCTAGTACGGTGGTAGTGTCTACCGCACCTATTAAAGTAGCAAGACAGCTACGAAAGCTAGGATTACCTGATGAGATGAAATTCAGGTTAGTCAAAATAATACTTTCTTCTGGCGAAGTTGAAGTGTTAGTAACATCTCTGTTAGATGAGAAACGTTTTACAGTTGAAGAGTTTGAGAGATTATATTACTTGCGCTGGGGAGTAGAAACATTTTTTTCTAGGCTGAAGGGAAGATTAAATTTAGAGAATTTCACAGGAAAAAGTATTGAAACTATCAAGCAGGATTTTTGGTCAACTATCTTCATCAGTAATCTAGAAAGTATCATGATAGAAGATGATGAAGAGACATTGAGCGCACAGAATAGTAAACTAAAAAAAAGCATCAATAAATCTGTCTCATTTAATGCGATTAAAAACTTAGCCTTTGATATTTTTTCTACAGAGTCAGACATAGACTGCATTATGGATCGACTATCACAGTTATTTTTGATGAACACTTTAGTGGTGAGAAAAGGGAGAAGAGTTGATCGTCATAAGATATCTGATATTCGTTCACTCAACTACCAGAAAAGAGCTAGAAAACATGTGTTTTAAATTCAAGATATCTTTTCAGTATCATTGCATTAGTACATTCTTTGCAAAATAACCTGCAATTATTACTTTTTTAAATAACTTGCACTTTTCAGACTCCCTTTTCTTAAAAATTCACCCTAGTATTTACCATAATTATCAATCACTTCAAATTTTTTGTCCAATCTTAACTTCTCTTTCCCTTAACTTAATGGCAGTGGGCACTAGGTATACTTCGAAAGATTGACTATGCCAAACGTAACACTCCTGGAAATATAGAACTAGTTAATCAAATAAAAGATAAGTTTATATCCAAGATAAAAGAAGATAAGGCAAACAAATTATCGGAACTGTCAAAAGATAATATCGATAAAATTTTTAATCGTGCTCTCGAATATTATAAGGGACCACAACATATTCAAAAGCAAAGGAAAAATAGAGGGGCGGGATAAGTAGAAAGTACATTTTAACGATATGTTGAGCAATAATAACTATATCAAAAAGGTAAGGAAAATTTCAGAGCAAGAATGGGATGTATCACTTTTTAAGTCGAGCAACAAATATTAATTTAAAAATCTAAACAACTATTAAGAGGAAAAACATGACCAACGAAAATACAGCGAACGATTCTCAAATTCGCCTAGAGAAGATGGGAATAGAAAACGTTGAAGAAGCTGAAAAATTACTCAGTTTTAAAAATGAAAATGATGAGTATTTATATGACTCAGCATTTAAAATTACAGATTTATGTGAGGATATCTTTATTGAAAAAGTAAAAGACACAATCACAGAGCAAGAAGCGAAGGATATTTATCAGAAGGCCTTAGCAAGGAGAGAATTCGTCTCCCGTTATATAGAAAACGCCAGAGAAATGACCGAACCACATTATAGAGCACTACGCGTTTGTAATATCGACCATGATACTGCAGAGAAGTGCGATGCAATTATACACAGTTTACAAGGGGAATAATATGACAACAGATAGCAACGTAGTTGAAACTATATTTAAGACTAAAGAAAGTTATAACGAATGTGACCATTGCCAGTCAGTTTTAAGTCCAGCAGCTTATTTTGTTAAGTTGGTTGAAACTATTGAAAAGTATATTCCAGGGCATAAACTTAAAGAACGTCGTCATGACTTATTTGAGCTTCCACTAGATTGTAATAGCACTAACAAAACAAAGTTATACCTGGAGATTGCTAATGAAATAATGGAGAATAATCTGAATAAGAAACTAGGTGGCAATGCTCTAGAAAAATTAGCTAAAGCTAAGTATCCATTTAATCTACCAGCAAATTTTCCTTTAGTTAGCATATGTGCTTATCTTGAAAAGCAGGGTATAAATTTAGCTGATGTATATAAGGTACTGGAACCAAAAGCTGATAGTATAGCAGAATCTTTAGGCCTTTCTCCAGAAGAGTACGAACTTATTACTACTCCAAATCATGACATAAGCGAAGTTTATGGTATAAGTAAAAGTGAGCTTAAAAATGTTGAGAAGTTCATTGCTCAAACTAATATAGACTCTGATAAATTAAAGCAGCTAATTGACTGCTATAACAGAATTGATCCTACCAATAAGCTAAGTATCAATTCTGGTACTATAGATAACATTGATCAGGCATTAGGCTTTCTACATCGTTTTATTCGTCTTGCAAATAAGCTTAATTGGTCGTTTGATGGACTGTGTAATGTATTGCTTGCGGTTGATAAGAATGAAATTGATGCAAATTCTTTAAAGGAAATAAGTAGAATCAAAAGCTTGCAGGAAAAGCTAAAAAAGCCTTTAAGTGAAGTATGTAAGCTATATTCTAATGCTTCCATATCAATAGAAGGAAGTAAGAGTGAAGAAGATGCTAACAATGCAGCAGAGTCTTTACTCTTTTTACAAGGAGTAAAAGAATCAGATCTAAAGAAAGCATATGGTATAGAGGAACCTTCTGAACCATTTAAAGAAGAAAATTTTGATGAATTCATTGCAAGAACTGGAATCAAACGTCAGGAAGTGGAATGGCTGCTTGATAACTATAAATCTACTACTCATAGCAAGAAAGCCAAGAAACAAGAAAAAATTAGTGTTAAAGAGCAAAAGTTTCTACACAACTTTACTCAGCTTGCTGGGCAACTAAAATTGTTATTTGGTAAGTTAAACACGATGATTGCAGAGTTACCAAGTGAATTTAAGCTTAAGGATTTAGTTACAAACACAGATAATAGTACTATACTAAAGAAAATTTGGAATATTAGTGATAACGAACTCATTTCTTTGGTCAACTATAACGATGAAGTTTCTGACAAAATTGGAAAATCATTAATCTCAGAAGTACATAAGCAAATCCTGCTAGCAAGGTTGATGAATATATCAACAGCAGAAATAGTACAAATTTTACTGCAGCTAAACATCACTGATCTAAATCTAGATAATATAGAGCGTATTTTTGAATTAAATAATTGGCTAAATAACAATTCTATTACCATTGAGCAATTAAACACATTGATCAACTCTTCTGCACTTTCTCACCAGCATATGAAGGAGATAAATGAGATAGAGGAAGAAATAGAAAAGAATCAAGAATTAGAAATCAGAAAAAGGCTAGACTCGTTAGTGAGTCACGCTGAGCTTGCTGGTGAGTGGAAAATACAAATAGAAAAAATACTGGAAGAATCAGAAATCAAAAAATTAAAAAACAGAGAGAAATTAGATGCGTTGATGAATAATTCTACACTTTCTGTGGATTGTAAAACGAAAATAAAAGGTGTATTGGAAGAATTAAAAAGCAAAGAAAAATTAGATTCGCTAATTAATGACTCTACACTTTCTGAAGAATATAAAATAAAAGAAATAATAGAAAAAACGGAAAACAAAAAACTAACAAGCAAGGAAAGGTTGGATGCATTAATCAATGATTCTACACTTTCTGAAAAATGCAAAACAAGAATAAGTGAGGTAATAGAAGAACGAGAGAATCTTCATAATGAAATACGTAAACATTTTAACATAAGCTCTGACGTATTAGCCGCAGCTCATCAATTTACAGAAAAGCAGCCAACAAATTTGCAGTTATTAAGACTTGAGTCTCCAAATAAAAATATTGTTCATGATGTAGGTATAATTGGCAATAAGGCCGTTTTTCTTGGAAAGAGTGAAGTACACAGCAAAAATTCTGTAGAGTCTTCAATGCGTGAGCCACGAAAAAACGTAGCAGTAGCAACAATTGGCACTAAGACTATTTTCTTTTGTGGTAAGAAAAGTGAAAATGAATACTCACGAAAAATAGACATCTACGATGAAGAAGCCAAAAGCTGGATAACTGAGGCAGCCAGCGAGGCACGTGATAGTGCTGCAGTTGCTGTTGTTGGCAACAAAGCTATTTTCCTTGGTGGAAATAAAGATAATAGACGATGTTCATTACAAGTAGACGTCTATGATAATGGCGTGTGGACAAAACATACAGCCAGTGAAGCTCGCTCAAATGCTTCGGTTGCTGTAGTTGGTGAAAAAGCCATTTTCTTTGGTGGTAAAATTAATAAAACAAGATCAAGTGTGATAGATATATATAATAATGGAGAATGGGTAAATCGCACAGATACAGCTAGTGAAGCACGATCAAACGCATCAGTAGCTATAATTGATACGAAAGTTATTTTCTTTGGTGGTAGTAAGAGTGATAACCAATGTTCTTCAAAGGTTGATATCTATGATAGTAAAGCTGAAAAATGGACAACGCATACAGTTAGTGAAGCTCGTGAAAATGCATCAGTAGCTGTGGTTGATGGCAAAGCTATTTTCTTCGGTGGTAAAGTAGGTCAAACGAGATCTAATAAAATAGATATTTATGATGCTAAAACTGAGAAATGGATAGAAGTTCAACACGTTGCCAGTGAAGCACGTGATATGGTGCAAGTTGCTATAGTTAATAAACAAGCTATTTTCTTTGGCGGAAATAAAGGTGATCAAGAATATTCTAAATATATAGACGTCTATGATGGCGCTACTGATAGCTGGAAGTTTACAGGTGAGATTAGCAGAGCGCATAACAACGTATCAGTAGCTGTAATTGGTACAAAGGCTATATTCTTTACAAAGGAGATGAATAATAGAATTGCTGGCCAAGTATATATTTACGACTCTACTGGTTATTCTGTAAATAATTCTATAGCTAAAAACTGGACAAGACGTGTTGCAAAAGAAAACGAGATGCGTGACGGTTTGTTTGCAAAAATCACAAATAGTACAAAGTTCTCTGGAAAAATAGATATTTATGATAATATAGCTAAAACTTGGAAGAGTGTTGATGTTTATAAGCCTAGTGAATGTACTTCGATAGACATTCGAAATAATAAAGCGATCTTAACTTGCAAAAATTCATCTGGAAGAACATATGAAGAAACGTACTCAATAGACTTATCTATAACTTACGATGCAATGATTGAAGAACTTCTAAATAATGTTGCAGTCTTTACAGTACTGAAGCTTAGTGCAGAGGATATAAAAAGCATTACAAGTCATTCAGCCATTTATGGCCTAAAAGCAACATGGACAGAGAAGCAGATTAAAACCCTTTCAAATCATAAAGCATTGCAGGATGCTTTTTCTGGTAATGAACTTACTCTATCACAATACACAGAATGGCTACGTGACAGTTATGATGAAAGCAAAGTTACAGAAAAAATAGCACAGCTTGCTAATTGGGATAAAAAGTTACTAAATCAAATCAAAGAAATTGATGCTTTTAAAAAATGTTTCAGTAAAGAAAATCATCCTATAGACTCTTTGCTAAAAATTAAGTCTCTTGTAGATATGGCAGAACAAACAGGTATTGATGGTCAAATTTTGCTAGAACTAAAAGACTTACATAATTTGCCATCATCTACTGGATGGAATAAGTACAATAACATTGAAAGGAAACTACGGGAATCGCTAAGTTATGTAGAGGGAGTGAAAGAACATCTAGAAAACCAGAAGCGCAATATCCTATCAAACTATATGCTGTACACATATTCTGAGGTCAAAAATAAGAATATGAGAGGTCTGTATGCGTTCTTATTGATTGATGTTGAAATAAGTGACTGCTCAAAAATCTCCCAACTTAAAGCAGGGCTAAATAGCCTTCAGCTATATATTCATCGTTGTATATTAGGGCTAGAAGAAGGAGTAGCAGTTAATTCTGAATTAACTGAAGAAATGTGGGACTTATTAGATAATTATAGAGAATGGGAGGCAACTAAGAAAATTGCATTATACCCTGAAAATTACCTCAACCCTACGCTACGTAAATCTGCAACTGCAGAATATAAAGCATTGCAGAATACTCTAATGCAAGGAAATCTTATTGATGATACTGTAACCGATGCATACATTAAGTATTTTGAGGATTTTGCACAGCTTGTGAATCTCAGAGTAGTTGATACTTATTTTACAGACAACAAGTTGTATATTTTAGGACGAACTCAAGCAGGTCCTTATACTTACTATTACCGTATTGGCAATTTTGAAGGTGGTAAAACAGGAAGTACACAGACTTGGGAGCCTTGGCAAAAAATTGAAGTGCAAATACCAGTCAACATCGCAAGAATAGTCCATACATTTGGTAGAATATTTATTTTTTGGCTACACAAAACTGTAAAGGAAAAGCAAATAGAAGATGTATCAATTAATGATTCTACTCTAACTTTGTACTATGTATTTAAAAAGGTGGATGGTAGCTGGTCCGCTCAACAAAAGTTGCCACACGATGTTAAAATAGATGAGAAATTTGAGATTGAAGTAAGGAAATGTTTAGATGTTAGAAATTGGAATAAAAAAACACTGGAGGAGTATAAAGGTAAAAAAGATGAGAAAGTTGGATTCCTTAAACACAATGTATGGGTTGAAGATCGGGATATAGAGGAGGCTAGAAGTTATTTTGAAAACGAGATTAGGGATTGGGGTAGAAAACTAAAAGAGAAGGTTAAAGAATCAAAAGATATTAATGAAAAATTTGATGGCAAGCTGAAAGTAGCTACAAAGGATAGCGAAATATTGATTTTGTCTTGTGAAAACGGCTTTCATAATAGTAAGTTTATTCTGAAAGAGGACCTAACATCAGAAAGATCCTATACGCGTTACTTTAATAGTATGAACAGCATTGCAGAGGCAGAAAAAAGTATAAAAGAATTCTACGATAAGAAAAAGGAAGAGGAGAAGAAAGTTGTTACACGCCAGATAAATGAAATGCAGAAAAAAATAGATAAAAAGAAGGCAAGAGAGAATGATAAGCAAAGTGAGTTAATTAGTTTAGAAAACAAAAAAGATGGCGAGAAAAGGAGTAAAGATGCGTTACAAAGCAAGGTAAATTCTGTAGAACAAGATATAAAAGAAAAGAGAAGATTATGGCAGGATATAGAGAATTTAAAAGTAAAGTTGAATAATTTATTTCCGCATAGATCAAGTGATTCATATGAAAAAGCAGCAGAGAGAGGCAATTTACGAGCAGTAATAAATAATTTGAAACAAGAGCTAACACAGCACAAGCAAAATGTAGAGAGTACAAATGTAGAATTACAGCAAGAGTTAATAACACTAGAAACGGAAACGGCAACTTTGATCAATAACATAGCTAAGCTAGCAACAGAGGAAACTGTGGATGATAACTTACAGAGAAAAACAAAAGATATAATAAAACGGTTAAGTGATTTACAATTACAAGAAGCACAGCTAGATCCACTAGAGGAGTCAGGAGAAAAAGGGAAGCTTCGAGTAGCTGCAGATAATTTGAAACAAAAGTTAGCACTACTCAAGCAAAGTACAGAAAGCAAAAAAGTAGAATTGCTGGAGCAGCTAACAGAGTTAGAAACAAAAGTGACAAATTTGGAAAGTGAGATAAACAGATTGCAAGAGCCAGAAAAAACTATAGAGGTATTAAAAAAAGAGAAGGGTATATTAGAGGAAAGTATAAAACAGCATGAAAAAGAGATAAAGAAGTTAGATGATGAAATAAAAAAGTATGAAAAAGAGAAAGAGTATCTTAAGAATGTAATATCACAATTACAAAAAAACAAAAAAGAAATAGAAGACGGTAATAATAAAGTTGCTGAACAGGAAAGGCATAAGCAATTGGATGGAAAAAGAGATAAAGAGATAAAGTTAGTAAGAGAATTAATTATTCAAGAGAAAAACGATAACGTAGATCAAAGTAAATACAAAAGCATAGAAATTTTTAATTTAATCAATAAGTCATATAAAGAAGCTTACATTAAGGGATCAGAAGCAATCTTAGCACCAGAAGTGCAAAACCAAACGCTTGATTTTCAAGGGTTTTATGGGGTATATTTGTGGGAAATATTTTTCCATATTCCAACACTGGTTGCATATCTTTTCAACCAGGAGCAGAAGTTTGCTGAGGCACGCAGGTGGTATCAATACGTCTTCAATCCTACCAATAGGGGCTGCAATGCATGGCAATTTCTTCCCTTTAAAACTAAATGCGGAAATTCATATGGTAATGAGAAGTGTGATAGTGAAAAGTTAATAGATTTACTTGATCCGTACAAAGAGGCTGACAAGAAAAAGATCTCTTATGAGAAGTATGTAATAATGTCATACATAGATAATTTAGTCGATTGGGGGGATATGCTCTTTTCTCAAAATTCATGGGAAGGAATTAACCAAGCAACGATGCTTTATGTAAGAGCTTGGAACCTTCTTGGAGAAAAGCCCAAAAAGAAAGGAAAGTTCAAAGCTGAGCCTGAGAGTATATGTGAGTTGTCGAATAATAAATATGACATATGTAAAATAGAAGCAGAAGCTCCGAGAGATACTGTTCAAAATACACGCAATAGTTCTAGTGCTGCTGTAGTTGATCTTACTACATATTGCAGTTATTTCTGCACTCCAGAAAATAAAGATTTTATTGCCTTATGGGATAGGATTGAGGATCGTCTTTATAAAATAAGACATTGCTTGGATATCAAAGGTAAACGTTTAGAGCTTTCTCTATTCCAACCACCAATTGATCCAAGACAACTAATAAGTACTGCAGCTAGTGGAAGTATTATAAGGTTACCAAAAATAGCCCAAGTGCCTCATTACCGTTTTAAGTATATGATTACCTACGCTAAATCAATTGCTGATACTGTTACTCAAATTGGTTCAGAGCTACTAAGCGTTTTAGAGAAGAAGGATGCTGAAGCACTCACTTTGCTTTACAATAAGCAAGAAGGAATAATGGCTAACTTAATGACAACCATTAAGGAAAAAGCTATTGAAGCATTAAAAGAAGAAGCTAAGGCACTTGATGCAAGTTTGAGTAGCGCAAAAGACCGAAAATCTCATTATGAGAAATTAATTAATGATGGATTATCAGGCTCTGAAATTGCAGCAATAGCAACAGCTATTACTGCCACAGGTCTTTTAACGCTTTCAATTCCTCTTGAAATAGCTGCTGTAGCTGTGCATCTTGTGCCAAATATTTTTGGATTAGCATGTGGTGGCAGTGACTTTGGCAGGTCTGTGGAAGCTGGTGCTAAAGCTCTAGCAACAACAGCAAACACACTATCAAACATATCACAGAATATAAGTACATCAGCAAGTTATGAAAGAAGAGCTCAGGATTGGGATTTACAAAAAATTATGGCAACTTATGATACTGAGCAAATTAGCCATCAAATAGAAGCAAACAAGATAAATCAGGCAAATGCTGTACAAGACCTTACAGCTCATAAGAAATCAATAGAGCAGATTAAGGAAAAAGAGCAGTTTTTCAGAAGTAAATTTACTAACCAGGAACTATACAGCTGGATGAAAGGAGAACTTAAAAGTTTATATATTAGGGTTTATAGACTTGCTCTTGAAATTGCAAGACAAGCAGAGTATGCCTATCAGTATGAAGTTGATAGTAACAAGACTTTTATTCAGCCAGGACACTGGAATAGTTTAAAAGAAGGCTTACTTTCAGGACAAAAATTAAAGTTTGAACTTGAGCAACTTGATAAGGAATACCATGATACCAATGAAAGAAGACTGGAGATCACTAAAGTAATCTCACTTAAATCTCTTGATCCTATCGCACTTTATGAGCTTAAAACTAAAGGCAGTTGTAAATTCTCTTTCACGGAAAAATTATTTGACCTTGATTTCCCTGGTCACTATGCTCGTAAAATTAAAGATATCAAGATCACTATTCCAGCAGTGGTTGGTCCTTATGAAAATGTTCATGCAAGTTTGCAACAAACAAGTAGCCAAGTAATATTAAAAAGCGATAGTGCAATAAATGCAATTAAATACTTAGTAAACCCAAGTGAAGAAGAACAGCCTGAAACTGATCTGTTGAGAGTTAACTGGAAGCCAAATCAAGAAATTGCTATCTCAAAAGCTGATCAAGATAGTGGATTATTTGAACTTAGTTTTGGTGATGAACGTTACTTACCATTTGAGGGCACAGGTGCAGTTTCTACCTGGGAATTAAGCCTTCCTCAAGCAACTAATAGATTTGATATCGGTACTATTTCTGATGTTATCATTCATTTAGACTACACAGCGTTAAATGGTGGAGAAGCTTTAAGTAGCCAGGTAAAAAACCTTAACCAATTAAAGTATTACCTCGGTACATTAGTTATGAACCTAAGTTCGGTCTATCCAGAAGAGTGGGAAAAATTTAAACAACAAGCAAAAGGACGTTCTTCTGAGCTAAAATTCAAACTATCCTCTGAGATTTTTCCCGTTCATGTAAAAAATCCATCAGTTGATTTAAATAAAGAAAATAACATTTATGTTATACCTACTACGCCAGATATGAGTCGAATAACTATAAAGTTAAATAACTACAATTGGGAACGTAATTCTAAAAAGATTGTTAATCCTTCACTTACAATTGGTAGTGATTGGAGTATTAAAATCAACAATGCAGATATAAGCAAAATCGAAGAAATAATGATTATGGTCCCTTATAAAGCAACGATTAATTGGTAACTTCTATACCTGCTATTTTAATAACGAGTAGCAGGTCTCTTTGCTTTTTTCATTTGTAATACCTTTTTCTATAAGAACACTTTGTATAGAGGTAGGTACTTGGATGCTAGCTTGGATTTGCAGATCAGCACTATTTAATATTCGATCTTTCTTACCATTATAGGCTTTTTTAAATCCATCGATTTGCTTTTGACTTAAATTTTGTGAAAATGCCTTTTCTACATATGAGTCTAAAAGACTAGCAATTGTATCATAATTGCCACTTGTAATTTTTGCTGTGATAGTTTTTTGTACTTCTAAAAAATCAATTCTTACTGATTTCCATGCTATACCACTGCTACAAGCTGCTTGCTTCATTACTTGCTCTAGCTTTTCCACTATACGTAAAGTACAGCCTATTGTCTCCTCTTTTGATAAAGTACTGCTTTCATAAGCTCTACATTTCATGTTGCATTTATTTCCATTGAACCAGCTATATAATACATAATAAAGCATCATGTCTGCATTACTAATATTCCCAAGCCTTTCTTGAATAATAGGTGTAGATGATTTACAGCTGGCCACCTTACCTGGTAAAAATGGCTGTCCAGTATTAGGTATCCAACCTTTTATCCAAGAAACCCAGTTGCCTATCAGTGAAGAATGTCTACCTGCTCCACTACTTTGAAACTGACCTACAGTAGGCTGATCTACAAAAAGATGACTATGCCTGATATTAGCAACGTAATTGTGCTCTTTTTCTTCCAGAGCTTGCCTTAGGTATTCTACCACACTTACATGGTTTGCAGAAATAGCTAGATCAAGAGGTTTTTCATGATCAATACTGAGAAGATCAATATCTGCTCCTTTTTCCTCCACAAGAAATTTTACGGTTTCTAAATGACCATTACTAGCAGCGCAGTGGAGAGGCGTCCAATTATCTGCACTAACAGCGTTAACACTTATTCCTTTATCAAGGAAAAATTTTACAATATCTTTATGTCCATTCTCAGCAGCAATATGTAGAGGTATTTTACCACTCAGATCAACAGCATTAATATTTGCTCCTTTCTCTTCTACTAAAAATCTTACAGCTCCCAAATGACCATGCCTTGCAGCATAATGCAGCGGTGTCCAATTGTCCTGACCTAAATCATTAACATTCATTCCCTGGTTTATTAAAAGTTCTATAACTTTTTGATACCCACGTTCAGCAGCAATATGCAAAGGTTTTGCGTTATCAGCATCTACAGCATTAAAATTTGCTCCCTCAGCTAAAAGCGATTGGACAAAATCCAAATTACCAGAATGGGCAGCATAATGCAGTGGCGTCCACATTAAATTAGTATCTGGATCATTAATACTTAGCCCCTGCTGTACGAAAAACAGTACAATATTCTTATGTGCATTGCTAGCTGCAGAGTGTATAGGTTTTTTTCCATCGTTGCTTACAGCTCTAATATCTGCACCTTCTTCAACTAGAGATTTAGTAGCCCTCAAGCGACCATGAAGGGCAGCATAATGCAAAGGTGTTAATTGCTGATAATCAGCATCATTAACATTTAATTCTTTTTGTATAAAAAACTCCACAATATCTTTGTGTCCATGCTGGGCAGCAATATGTAAAGGCCCAGCACCGTAAACATCTTTATTTTTGATGATGTTTCTATCTTGACGAACGAGAAACCTAATAACCTCTAAAAGTTTATCATCAATGTGTTTATTATTCCTGCCTTTAGCAGCATAATATAAAGGTGTCCAATTGTCTTTGCCTTTGTCATCAACACTTAGCTGCTTTTGCACTACAAAAAATTCTACTATATCCTTATGACCATACTGAGCAGCATAATGCAAAGGTTTTGCATTACTAGAATCCTGAGCATTGACATTTGCTCCTCTACTTACAAGAAGTTTAACCACCTCTAAACTACCACCCTTGGCAGCATAATGTAGTGGTATTTGATTATTCTGATCTTGATAGTTAACATTCAATCCTCTACTAAGAAAAAACTCAATGGCGTTTTTATGTCCATGCTCAGCAGCAATATGTAAAGGACTCACACCGTTAATATCAAAAGCGATAATATTTGCTCCTCTACCAGCAAAAAATTCAATAACGTTTAAGTTGCCACTTTTAGCAGCATAGTGCATCAATGTTTTACTACTTTTATCTTGGTCACTAACACTTAATTGCTTTTCTACAGTAAAGAACTCTACAATACCTTTATGACCGTACTCAGCAGCAATATGCAAAGGTTTTAAATTATTAGAATCTTTGGCATTGATATCTGCTCCTCTACTGATGAGAAACTTTATAACTTCTAAGTTACCACTCTTGGCAGCATAGTGTAACGGCGTCCACTTATTCTTATCTAAATCATTGACACTTAATCTCCTATTGAGGAAAAACTCTACGATATCTTTATGTCCATACTCAGCAGCAATATGCAAAGGTTTTGCTCCGCTTATCGTTTGATCATGAATATTTGATCTAAAGTTAATAAGTAGTTTCACAACTTCTAAGTTACCACTCTTAGCAGCTTCATGGAGCGGAGTAAGGTAATCTTTATTATTTCTAGCATTAGTGTAAGCCTTTTTTCTAAGAAGAAACTTGACAATCTCTAAATCACCACATTGAGCAGCTTTGTGCAATGGTGTTAAGTCATTATCATCTCTAGAGTTAACATCTGCACCTATATTAAAATAATGTTCAACCTTTCTAAAATCTTTCTGACTTATCGCATCAAACAATCCTGCATTTGAAAGAGTTTTTACGACTTCTAGGTGGCGCTTTTCTGTAGCAAGTTGTAACGGTGTCTTGCCATGAAAATCTTGAACATTAATATCCGCCTCTCTTTCTATAAGCAACTTCACAACCTCTGAGTGACCAGAATCAGCAGCATAATGGAGTGGTGTCCAGCTATTCCAACCAGAAGCATTAATATTTGATCCGCTGTTAAGCAAAAATTCCACTACGCCTTTATGGCCATATTGAGCAGCAATATGTAAAGGTTTTATGTAATGAGACCCAGCATTAACATTTGCCCCTTCTTCTACTAAAAGTTTTATGAGTTTTATGTGGTTTCTATAAGCGGCATAATGCAGTGGTGTCCAGTTATTGTGACTAGAATAATTAACATCAGCTCCTTCTTTAAGATAATCTTTAACTCTTTGTATGTCATTCCTTCCTACAGAATGAAACATAGCCTCATTTAACAGCAATTCAGTAATTTCTCCATTCTCTTTTTCTTTAGCAAGTTGTAATGGTGTTTTACCGTTTGAATCCCTTGCGTTGGTGTCTGCTCTCTTTTCTATTAGTAACTTTACAAGCTCAAAATAACCTTCCTCTGCCGCATAATGTAATGGCGTTTTATTATTTTTGCCTGGTTCACTAGCACTTACTCCATGTTCAAGCAAGAACTCAGCAACATTTTTGTATCCATTTTTGGTAGCAACATGTAACGGGCTTTCACCACTAATGCTTTTCATGTTTAGGTTCGCTCCTTTACTTTGTAAAAACCTTATCATTGATAAGTCGCCATTTTCTGCTGCAATATGCAACATTCCCCATCCCCACCTGTTAGTCACATCAACATCAGCTCCACTAGTAAGATATTCACTAATTTTATCACGATCTCCCTGCTTAACGGCATTAAATAACACCTTATCTTGTAACAATTTAATAATCTCAGGGTCAGTTGCAAGTTGCAATGGCGTGTTTTCTTCAGAATCTTGAATATTGATATCTGCGCCTTTCTCTATCAAAAATTCTACAGATGCTGAATGGCTTTTCTCAGCTGCTTGATGTAAAGCTGTTTTTCCACTTATACCTTTGTCATCGATACTCAACCCTTCTCTGTTTTTCCTTAGGAAAAACTCCATCACATTTGTATGACCATATTGAGCAGCAACATGCAATGGCTTATTTCTGTTAGTATCCTTAAGGTTGATATCCGCGTCCTCTCCTATCAGAAATTCTACTACTGCCAAGCGTCCATGTCTAGCAGCATAATGTAATGGTGTCCAATTATTCCTACCACGACTGTCAACACCCTCACTTTTCTCTTTTCCTACTATCAAAAACGCTACTATGTCTTCGTATCCATTCCTAGCAGCATAATGCAAAGGCTTTGCATTATAAGACTTAGCATCAACATTTGCTCCTTGCGCCTTTAGAAGCCTAACGATTTCAATGTAACCTTTGCTAGCGGCATCATGCAGCAATGTCCAGTCATTTTCGTCTTTGTAGTTAGGGTCTGCTCCTTCAGCAAGATACTGTTCAACTTTACTTAACTCTCCTTGTTTCACAGCATTAAATAATGCTTTATTACGCAATAATCTTGCTGCTTCCTGATGGTTTTTACCGCTTGCTAGTTGCAAAGGTGTTTTGTTATCAGTACTTTTAGCATCAATATCTGCTCCTTTTTCTATTAAAAATTTTACAACTTCTGGATACCCTTTGTCAGCAGCGTAGTGTAGCATAGTCCAATCATTATTACCTTTATCGTTAATGCTTAGCTCATCCCCGTGCCACCTAAGGAAAAATTCTATAATACTTCTATGCCCGTTATCTGCAGCAATATGTAAAGGCTTATTTCCGTTAGAATCTTGAGCATTAATATTTGCCCTCTTTGTTATCAGAAGTTCTACAATTGCCAAACCACCTCTGCTTGCAGCATAGTGAAGCGGTGTCCATCCATTTCTATTTGCATCATTAACACTAAGGCCAGCTCTTTCCTCTTTCAGAAAGAATTCTACCACGTTTCTACGACCGTAATCAGCAGCAATATGCAAAGGCTTGTCGCCATTTTGATCTCTAGTATTAATGTTTGCCCCTCTTGATATTAGAGCCTGAGCAACTCTTAGATGTCCTCTACTTGCAGCTTCATGTAATACTGTCCATCCATTCTTATCTGAATAATTAACGTTAGCTCCATTATCAAGGTATCTTTCTACATCATTTAAATTTCCCTGCTTTACAGCATGTAATAATGTTTTATTTTGTAATAATCTTTTAATTGGCCCTTCATTAGCTAGTTGCAGAGGTGTTAGATTATCATAGTCAATTGCATTAATATCTGCACCATTCTCTATGAGAAACTCTGCAACTTCAGGGTGGTTGTACTTGGCAGCATAATGAAGCGGTGTCCAATTATTTTTGCCCCTATCATTAATGTTAGCATCTGCCTCATTCACACCATTTTTTCTACTGAGAAAATATCTTACAACATCTAAAGAGCCTTTCTCGGCAGCAATATGCAAAGGTTTATCTCCATCTCTACTTTTAGCATTAATATTCGCTCCCTTCTCTTCCACTAAAGACCTGATCAATGGCAAATTATTTCTCACAGAAGCAGCGTGTAAAAGCCCCCATCCCCATCTGTTAGTAGAGTTTACATTAGCTCCATCTCTGAAAGAGTCTTGTACTCTCACTAAATTTCCTTCTTTCACAGCATCAAAAAGTGCTTTATTTAACAATAACTCCTTGACTCTTTCATCCTGGGCAAGTTGTAGAGGTGTTTTGCCACCAGAGTTTTCTGCATTGATATTTGCACCTCTTGTTATCAAAAGCTCCACAACTTCCGACTTGCCCTGCTCAGCGGCATAATGGAGTGGTGTCCAGCTATCTTTACCTAAATCATTAACACTGAGCTTTTTATCAAGAAAAAACTTTACTATATCCGTATGTCCATTCTTTGCAGCAAGATGCATAGGTTTATCCCCATCAGCATCTTTAAGATTAATATCTGCACCTTTTTCTCCTACTAAATATCGCACAACTTCGAAGTGATTGCTCTCAGCAGCATAGTGTAGTGGTGTTTTATTATCTTTACCTTTATCATTAACTTTACCGTTGAGTAGAAGCTTCACAATGTTTATGTGGCCATATTGTGAAGCAATATGCAAAGATTTGTCCCCATCAGAATTTTCAGCATCAATGCTTGCCCCTCTTTCTACTAGAAGCGAAGCTATTAGCAAATGACCTTTTTCAGCTGCACGATGCAACAGCGTCCAATCATTACCGCTCAGAGAGTTAGGATCAGCTCCATTGTCAAGATATTTTTGAACTTGAGCATACTCTCCTTGTTCTACAGCATCAAATAATGCCTCATTTTGTAATGACCTGACAATTTCCTGATTACCAGTTATAAGCTCTAAAGGTGCTTTACCTTGGGCATTCTGGATAGTAATATCTGCACCTTCTTTGACAAGAAAATTTACAATTTGTGAATAGTTGTTTGCACTAGCATAGTGAAGTGGTGTCCAATTATCTCTACCTAAATCATTAATATCCATTCCCCGCTCATCAATAAAAAACCTTACTATTGGCTGATGCCCACTTTTGGCTGCAACGTGTAATGGTTTGTCCTCGTCAGAATTTCTAATGTTAATGTCTGCCCGCTCTCTCGTTAAAAGCTTTACGATTTTTAGATGCCCGCCTTCAGATGCATAATGCAGTGGAGTCCAATTGTTTAAATCAGTTGCATTAACAGCTGGCCAACTTTGCACTAAAAGCTCAACTACATCAGAGTAACCATGACGTGCAGCATGATGAAGGAAAATTCTGCCATTTTGATCACTATAGTCAATATTAACCCTTATTCCTTTAACTTCTTTGTTGAGATAATTTCTCACCTCCGACACTTTATTTTGTTTTACAGCACCAGACAACCCTTCATTCAGTAAGAATTGAATTACTTCAGGCTCGCTTGCCAGATCTACTGGTAATTTTCCTTGAGAATTATGAGCATTAATATTCGCTCCTTTCTTTATAAGAAACTTTACAATCTCAATATGGCCTTCTTTAGAAGCATGATGTAAAGCTGTCCAATTATTTCTATCTTTGCTATCAATAGTAGCTTCTTTTTCTTCAATCAAGTACTGTACAACATTAAGGCTATTGCTTGCAGCAGCATAATGCAGGGGCGTCCACTTATTTTCCCCTTGTTCATTAACGCTTAATTCTTGTTGATCGATAAAAAATTCTACAATATCTTTATGCCCATTTTTTGCAGCAATGTGCAAAGGTTTTTCTCTACTATCTGTTCTTGCGTTTATATTTGCTTTTTTTTCTACCAGAAATTCTGCTACTTTTGTATAACCGTTGCGAGCAGCATAATGAAGTGGTGTCCAGTTATTTAGATCTGAATAGTTAACATCAATCTCATTTACAAAAAGACCTTTAATCTTATTAATGTCATCACCCAAGTTATCTCCTCTTACAGCATTGAATAGCTCTCTACTCCGCAATAACTTTGCCACCTCCCTGTGACTATCTCCTTTTTCAACAGCAAGTTGCAACGGCGTTTCTCCACTTAAACCCGTAGCGCCAATATTTGCTCCTTTTTCTATAAGAAATTTTACTACCGGTAATCGATTTTCATAAACGGCATAGTGAAGCGGTGTCCAGTTATTTTTTCCTACTTCATCAATATTTGCTTGCTTACTCAGAAAAAGCTCTACCACGTCACCTTTGCCATAAGTAGCAGCAAGATGTAAAGGTGTATTTCCGTCAGAATCTTTAGCGTTAACAACATTTGGATCTTTATTGATAAGTTCTGTTGCTAGCGTTTTATACCCTAAGCTAGCAGCGTAATGTAACGGCTGCCATCCATTTTTCTCGTATGAATAATTAAGATTTTGAATATATTTTCTGACCTTTGATACATCATTTTTCCTTATAGCATCAATCAATGCCTTGCCCTGCAACATTGCTTTAACTTCTTGCCGATTACTTTCACCTTGGGAAAGCTGTTGAGCAAGGTCAAGTGGAGTTACACTATTAGAATTTTCAGCATAAATATCTGCTTCTTTTTTTATCAAAAACTTTACTAAATCGCTGCTACCTTTGTTAACAGCATGATGTAGCGGTGTCCAATTATCCTTTCCTTGATCATTAATATCTAGTCCCTTCTCATCAATGAAGAATTTTACAACTTTTGTATGTGCATGGCTGGACGCAATATGTAAGGGTTTATCTCCATCATTAGTTGTAGCATTAGCATTTGCTCCTCTTTCCACTAGTAACCTCACCAGCTCTTGAGCTTCTGTTTTTTTATTAGCAGCATAGTGTAACGGGGCCCAGCCGTTATTATCTTCACGGTTAATTTCAGCTCCTTCCTCAAGGCATTTTTTGATCTTATTAATATTTCCTTCTTCTATTGAATTAAGCAATGCTTTACTCAATAATAACTGTGTTGTTGCCTGATGGTCTTTTTCTTTAGCTAATTGTAACGGTGTTTTGTTACCAGAATTTATAGCGTCAATATTTGCTCCCTTTTCAAGAAGAAGCTCTACAATATTTTTATGACCTTGATCAGCAGCAAGATGTAAAGGTGTGCTTCTCTCATAGTCTTTAGCATTAATAACACTTGAATCCTTTGCTATAAGCGCTTCTGCTGAAGCTTTATAACCTGAATTTGCAGCATAGTGTAGTGGAGTCCACTTATTATTTTCATATAGATAGCTAACCTTAACTTTTCTCTCAATAAGATTTTCAACTTCTGTAATATCATTCTGCTTTACAGCATCAATTAATGCCTTACCTAGCAGTATTTCTTTCACTTTTTCATAGTCCTTGTCTTTAATGAGGTCAAATGGAATTTCATTGCCATAATTTTTAGCATTGATATTTGCTTCCTTTTTCTCTACCAAGTACCTAACGACATCAATGCGATTACTTTCAGCAGCATAATGTAGGGGTGTCCAATTATCCTTTCCTTGATCATTAACACTTAGTTTTTTTTCATCCAAAAAGAACTTTACAATATTTTCATGTCCGTTTCTTGCAGCAATGTGCAAGGGCTTATTATTATCAGAATTTCTAGAATTAATGTCTGCATTTTTATCTACCAAAAACCTTATAAATTCCAGATCATCCACTGTTCTATTAGAAGCATGATGTAGGGCTGTCCAACCATTCTGGTCTTTATAATCAATTTCTCCTTTTTCAAGACATTCCTGAACTTTTTTACTACTTCCTTCCTTTGCAGCATCAAGCAATGCTTTATTTTGTCGTAACTTTTCCTTTTCTGATTCTTTACTTTTTAAAAAGTCCGTAATAGTTTGATATCCTTTTCTCTCAGCAAGCTGTAATGATGTTTTACCAACAGGATTTTTTTTGCTAATATCTGCTCCATTTTCTACGAGAAATACCACAACTGAGTACTTACCTTCTTCAGAAGCGTAATGCAATGGTGTCCAAGCACCATTAGCTAGAGCATCAATCGTTGCGTTTTTTCCTACTAAAAACTTTACCATCTCAAGTTCACCTTTTTTAGCGGCATAGTGAAGTGGCGTCACGTAATCTTTTCCTGGATCATTAACATCCATTTTTTTCTCATGAATAAAAAACTCTACGATTTTTGTATGTCCATTATCTGCAGCAATATGTATAGGCTTCTGCTGAGCATTGGTTTTACCATCGATAAGGTTTATATCTGTTAAGTTTGCTAAAAATTCTGTAGCGTTTAAGTTGCCATACTGAGCAGCATAGTGTAGCAAATTCCACCCATCTACATCAGAATGCCCAGCAATAGTCACATTATCGTTTATAAGTTCTACAACTTTTCTGTTATTATTATTTCTTATAGCTTGTTTTATATTTTCAAACTGCTCTGATGGCATCTAACCCTCTCTAAAATTGACAAAATCCTCACCAAAAAGCTCTTTGCATTAATAGGTTATGTATAAACATTTTACAGTGCAATATTTATTTTAAAAATGCAAGTTTTGGATTAAAGGAAAACAGAAAAGACCGGAAAGTAGAGTAAACTCAATAATTACAAAATAGAATACAGTCTTCTGGAATAAAGTAATTTCCTGCGCGAAACAGCGCTATCCATGTTAAAGAATAAAAAAAATGGAATTGCTGTCCTTCTATAGTAAAAGTACAAATAACTGATTAGGTGGCTTGAGGAAAGAATGCTGAAACAATGCCTTAACTTCTCTACTCTGAGATTGACGTGCATTTAACATCCCCTTTGAAGCCTGTATTAGCAAGAGCTTTAATTACTAAATGAACAATATCGCGCAATGTTTCATCTTTAATTTTTCTATATTCTCTTACTAATCTTGATATTTCTTCGCTGCCCACATCGCTACGAAAGGCATTATCATGCAAGTCTTTAGAAGCTTTGGTGAAAAAATATGACATATCAACTGACAAAGCTTCTGCCAAATTATACAGCCTATCAACTATAAGCCTTACCTCTCCAGTTTCATATCCTTGTATATGCTGAAATGAAATTCCAAGCTTTTTTCCTAAGTCCCTTTGGCTAAAACCACACATTAGCCTTCTTTTCCTTATTCTTTCAGCTATTTGCTTATCGATAGGATGTTGTATGGTCATTTTACATATCAGGTAATATTAGCTATGTATTATCACTTTGAGAAAAAGATTTTACCAATATATAAACTACACTACGTAACCTTTTGCTCTTAATTTCGTTATATCCTTTGACTAGTTTTAGTATTTCTTCATCGTAACTTTCATGTGAGTCGGCGTGCATATCAGTAAAAAAATCAGCAACATCGATCGATAGGGCTTTTGCTAAGTCATACAGTCTACTGGCTAAAATGCAATTTGAACCATTTTCGTACCTTTGTATCTGCCTATATGAAACACCTATTCTTTTTCCTAACTCAGTTTGCGTTAAACCACAGTATAACCTAAGTTCCTTTATTTTTTTGCCTAATTCCACCTTTCACTACTAATTCTAGCTGTTCAAGCTTATATTGAATTTTTTAATTTATGAAGTGAAAAAAAGAAGGAAAGTTGGAGAACCTTCCTTCCGGTCTACAGATTACAATAAACCACTATCATAAAAACTAAAGTGGCTCTTCTGTGTTACGATTATATGGTCTATCAATTTCATTCCTACATTTTCGCAGGTTGCAGCTAATGTAAGTGTGTTATCCTCATCCTCTTTTGATGGTTCTATATCTCCACTTGGATGATTATGTGAAATTGCAACAGATGCTGCATCAATCAGTAATCCCTGTTTTATTATTTCCCTGACATACAGAGGTACTCTGTCTATAGTTCCACAGTCTTGAATATACTCATATATTAAATGACCACTTCGATCTAAGTATACCACTCGTAAGCTTTCCTTTCGTGATTGTCCTATTGCTGTTTTAAAGTATTTTAGTAGCTCTTCTCTGTTATCAAGAATTGACAGCTTTTTTAGCTTACCTTTCAATATCCTATCGAAAATCTCTTTCAGACAAAAGATACTTGCTATTGCTCCATCGTTCATTCCTGTAACATTTTTTAGCTCATGAAAATCAGCATTAATTACCCTTCCTAAACTACTAAAAAGCTCCATTAGCCTTTTGGCGACTTCTCTTCCTTCTGCATATTCAGATAGAGTATGTTCCAGTAGCTCATGGTCAAGTAAAGACCTGCCTCTACTTGATAAAATGCGAGTTTCCAATTTTTCTTTTCTCTCACTATTATTCATAAAAACCTCCAAGATCAACATTATATACAAATTCAACGCCAGCTTTCTGACGCAGTAGTTCTCGAGGAATAACCCTTTTGAACTCTAAGTTTGCAATGTTGTCCTTGTTGCTTTTACAACAGATTTACTACAATCCGAACTCCGCATTGATTTTATCGACTATCTCCTGTGGTGGATCATCTCCCCATCCTGAATATAAAATCTCTCCATAATCTGCAACATCTATAGAGCCAGTTCTACTTTTTGCCAGAAACATTTCTCTTTTATCTTTATCAACTAATACATAGTGCCAAGCTGATCTTCCTCGATCTTTACCACGAACTAGATATATGAGATCTGATCTACTTCTTCTTGTTGCATCAGCAAAGGATCTTTCGTTGATAGTTCTGCTTTTACTCTTTATGCCGCCACTTTCAGAAAAAGCTTCCTTGGCTTCAGCTTTTTTGTTTGCCAATTCAGAAATTTTTCCTTTTGCTCCTAGTGCATGTTCTTTGGTATTTTGAGATGAATACTTACTGGAAAAACCTCCTCTTGTCTCATTAGAGGTCCTATTTGTAAAACGCTTAGTAAACGAGTTATCGTTATCATTTTCTGCCATAAAAGTCTCCAAATTTTAGATTGTAGAATCCAAATTTTTACTACACCCTATCATAGGTTAGTTAAATTAATATAAATGAAGGATAATATAGTAATTATTACAGGAATTACAGCCTCAGGTAAATCAGAATTATGCGATAACTTGATAAAAAAGTATAAAAACATTAGCATAATAAACTGTGACTCAAAGCAGGTATACAAAGAGATTCCCGTAATTACTGCTCAACCACCAAAGCAGAAAGAATTTTATAGGCTATACGGTTATGTTTCAGCAAGAGAAAATTATTCCGTAGGTTTATGGCTAGAGGATTTAAAGAGGGAAGTTAACAACGCGCTGAAAAATTCACGAATACCCATCATCACTGGAGGAAGTGGGCTTTACATTAGCAGCTTAATCAAGGGATTATCATCGATTCCACAAATAAGCCAGGAAGTGAGAGAAAACGTAAATGAACTTAGGAAAAATTTAAGTAAAGAGGAATTCTACAAATTAGTGCTAAGCAAAGATCCAAGGATTCAAGGTAAAATATTTATTAATGACTCACATCGCCTCTCAAGAGCACTTGAAGTTATCACTGAAACTGGCAAGACAATCTTTGTATGGCAAGAAAATAGACAGCCTCCTTTGTTCAATAATTTTAAGGTATATACAATTCTACCTAAACGTGAGGATATATACCGAAAAATAAATTCTCGTTTTATTGAAATGGTTGAAAATGGAGCAATTGATGAAATAAAAAACCTACTTAGCATGAACCCATCTCCACATTTGCCAGCTATGAAAGCACATGGAGTACCAGAAATTATAAGATACTTAAAAGGGGAGATTACTTTAGACGAAGCAATACAGATTGCTCAAACAAACACAAGGCATTATGCAAAACGCCAGTACACTTGGTTTAAAAATCAATTTCCGAATTCTCAAGTGATTGACTGTGCAAATAAATTGACAGAATTTTAGATATTTTGATTATTATGTATTATATTGCTATGCCTATGCAAACTTTTCTTGATAGTATTAAACTTTTTTCTTAAAGAACTTTCATCATTGCCTAAATTGTGATTATTAAATTCTTTGTAAAAATATTCTTACTTATGAAGCGCTACTATACCTGTAAGAGCCTTTATCACTAAATGAACTATATCACGCAATATTTCATCCTCAATTTTTCTATATTCTCTCACTAATCTTGTAACCACAATCTCCACTTTCATATCCTTGTATAGCTCTTCTCATAATAGTAGGAACAAGATAAGATAGTGATTTAGTATAACAAGAAGGTAAAAATGCCAGCAGCGTACAGTTATGACTTAAGGAAAAAAGCCATTCAGGCGTTGGATGAAGGAGAGAGCAAAACAGCAGTAGCAAATTTTTGGCCCTCTCTAATAACTTCAACATCACTAAATTCAAGGGATTGGCCTTCTATTATTTGGAATCTTTCATGTCCTTTTCCTGCAACTAGCAGAATCATATTTTCATCATGTGCTATATTTATACCTTTCTCTATAGCTTTTTTTCTATCTCCTATCTCCAGTGCATCAGGGCAATGTAACAAAATATCGTGACGAATTTTCCCCGGATCTTCATCACGCGGATTGTCATCTGTGACTATAACTTTACCTGCAAGCATTTGTGCTATTTTACCCATCTCTGCACGTTTTGTTTGATCACGATTCCCGCCACAACCGAACACTAGAACTATCTTTTTATTGAAGTGCCATTTTAAAGACAACAGAGCTTGTTTGAGTGCACTTGGAGTATGAGCGTAATCGACAAATGCAAAAGTGTTCACTTTTTCCATTCTTCCAGGTGGAGAAGCGAGTTTATCTATACACATTCTTTGATAGTCCATACCAGATGAAATAACTATACCGATTGCACACAACAAATTATATGCTTGAAATTGCCCAAAAATCGGAAAAAATGCGTTATAAATTTCATCACCGATTTGAATTGTTAGGTATTGACCATTGGCAGTGGGTATCTGCTTTAATAAAGTAATATCAGAGTTTTTTTTTCCATAGGTTATAACTTTGTTGCCACGCTTTTCAGCTATGTTGAGCAACTCTCCATATTCGCCTATATCTGCATTTAAAATCGCTGTTTTTTCTTTTGGCAATACCTCATCAAACAACCTTTTCTTGGCCTCAAAATACTCATCGATACTTTTGTGATAGTCCAAATGATCTTGAGAGAAATTAGTAAAAGCTGCAGCATTGAACCTGAGTCCATGGATTCTGTATTGATCGATTCCATGGCTTGAAGCTTCTAATGCTAAGTGTTCTACGTTCTTATTATTTATGTCACGCAATGTGGAATAAAGATCATCTGCACTTGGCGTTGTAAGGCTATTATCTTTTCTATTATTATTGACACATGTTCCCAGTGTTCCTATAGACGCTGCATTATCTTGCCAAATCTGGCGACAAAATTCCACCACTGAAGTTTTACCATTCGTACCAGTTACAGCAGCAACATATTTAGGTTGTTTGAATTGATAAAACCTGCTGACTATTTCACTGTATATTCCTTGAGGGTCCGAGTGGTAAAGCACTGCAAAACTTGGAGTACTTGTCATTCGAGTAGCGGACACTGAAATCCAGTTTTTATTATACAATTGCCTAGTGTGCTTGTTTACAATTAAATTTTCTGGATCCCAGTGTCTGGGCACTGGGATGACATCTTTCTTGGCCCCTTGTATCACAACGTCTACACAGTTGTGTACGTAGCACTGTGATTCAGTAGGAAGGATATGGATTCCAGTATCGCATGTTGCGTATTCTTTACTCCTTTCTGAAACACAAACGAAAAGATAACCTTCCCTGACTCTCTTGGGATTACATGTAACGCCCTTGATTTCAACGTCAAAGTTAACATCAACAATATCATGCAGTAATTCTCTCAGTTTCATGTCCTACTTCATCGTTTTGAAAGTCTAAACATGGTAACCTTTTTAGTGCGTCATTAAGGTCAAAGATTAAATCTTCAGGATCTTCCAGTCCACAAAATATTCGCACGAAACTTCCACCACAATCTGAATTCATTACAGATCTTGACATAGATCTACGATCTACTGGTAATATCAAACTGTCGCACCCTCCCCAAGAAGCACCAATGCCGAAAACTTTCATGTGATCAACCATGCAGCTTAGTTCCTCACATGAATATTCTCTATCGAGTACTATACTAAATACGCTACTTGCCCCTTTGAAATAACTTTTCCATAAATCATGCTGAGAATAGGAAAAAAGTGCCGGGTATAAGACTTTTTTGATTTTTGAATGTTTTTCCAGCCACTTTGCCACTTGCATTGCTGTACTTTGATGTTTCCTCATGCGTGTTTGCAGTGTTCTAAGTCCCCTATGTGCAAGGTAACAGTCGTGCGATTGAATGGTTACTCCGTAATTTTTATAACTCTCATAAAGCAATTTAAAAATTTTACCTTCAGCAACCATAGCTCCCATCACTAAATCTGAGTGACCGGCTAGATACTTTGTCACCGCATATAGTGCAATATCAATTCCATAATCAAGCGGCTTAAACAACAAAGGAGTGGCCCATGAATTGTCACAAACGGTTACAATTCCACGTTCTTTAGCAACTTTTACTATATGCTCTACATTCGAAATCTCAAACGTTATAGAACCAGGAGTCTCAATCATGATGAGTGAAGTGTTACTCTGAACTAAATCAGTTATATCCTGTGTCGGATCATAAAAAGTTACTTCTACTCCTCTTTTTGGTAGTTCATTTTCGGCAAATCTCTTTAGCCTATAATAACTATTATCTTGTATCAGAACATGCGAACCTGCTTTAGTGAAAGTCAAAATAGCAAAAGTAAGTGCAAATAATCCAGAAGGGTAGATGAGTGCTTGTCCCCTACCCTCAATTTCAGCCAGTGCATTTGAAAAATAATGAACAGTAGGCGTACCAACATTACTATAGCTGTAATCCCTTGCAACACCATCATTGATCACATCATATATACTCTCCCCATTCGCTGCACTTAAGTAATCCTTGTAAGTAGGAAATAATATGGTAGAAGAATGATAAACTGGTGGGTTCATCGATCCTTTATAATCATTAAATTTTCTTCCTGCTTTAACTAATAAAGACTCTTCTCTCACGTTTCTACTATTTATTTTTTAAATTATATTCACTGTGCGTATATAAGTTAAGAGAAATCGCATGTACTCGTTCTATTTCACTCTTTAATAATTCATAGATCAATTTATGCCTCTTTAAAGAGCTCATTCCAGAAAAGTCGTTAGATATTAATACTAATTTGATATGTGAAGGTAGTGTCGAAGAAGAAGCAAAATAATGATCTACATGCTTTGCTGATTCATCGATAATATTAATATCAATTACACCTATTGAATCGCGTAATTTTTCTTCTATTGTCTTAATAATATCCACAATAGTTCCTTTAAGCAACAATACGCTCCTCTTGTCATCCCACAGTATCTGGGCACTGGGATGACAATCGAATTACTTATTCTCTTCTTTATTATCCATGTCTTGATAATCAGAATCTACTACTTTTTCTTCCTCATTATTTGTTGTGGATGAGCTTTCTCCACCTTGTTGTTGTTGAGATTCCTTATACATAGCTTCTCCAAGTTTCATAGATAACTGAGAGAGGTTAGTAACTTTCTGTTGTATTGAATCAGCATCATCAATGTTGTCAGATTTACTCACTTCCTTTAACTCATTAACTGCATTTTCAATAGCAGATTTATCTTCTGGAGAAATTTTATCACCATATTCTGTCAGAGATTTTTCTGTAGAATGAACTAAACTATCCGCTTGATTCTTCACTTCAATAAATTTCTTACGCTTTTCATCTTCTTGTGCTTTTTCCTCAGCTTCTCTCACCATCCGATTTATTTCATCCTCCGATAAACCACCTGAAGACTGAATACGTATTTTTTGCTCTTTTCCAGTAGCTTTATCCTTTGCAGAAACATGCGCTATTCCATTTGCATCTATATCAAATGTCACCTCAATTTGAGGAACCCCGCGAGGAGCAGGTGGTATTCCTTCTAAACTAAACTGACCAAGCAGTTTATTATCAATCGCCAATTTTCTTTCACCTTGATGTACCTTAATTGTAACGGCTGTTTGGTTATCTTCTGCAGTTGAAAACACCTGAGATTTTTTTGTGGGAATAGTAGTATTACGTTCAATAAGTGGAGTGAACACTCCCCCTAGAGTTTCAATACCAAGAGAAAGTGGAGTTACGTCAAGTAGTAACACATCTCTTACATCACCTTGAATGATTCCCGCCTGTATTGCAGCTCCAATTGCTACAACTTCATCAGGGTTAACCCCTCTGTGTGGATCTTTGCCAAAGAATTCTTTAACTTTCTCTATGACTTTTGGCATACGAGTCATGCCACCAACAAGAACTACTTCACCAATTTGACTAGCAGACAAACCAGCATCTTCAAGAGCTTTTTTGCAAGGAATTATAGTCCTTTCAATTAAATCATTCACTAAACTTTCAAGCTTTGCTCTTGTTAGCTTCATATTTAAGTGTTTTGGGCCACTTGCATCAGCTGTAACAAACGGTAGATTTACTTCTGTTTCCATTGCACTTGACAATTCTACCTTTGCTTTTTCTGCAGCTTCTTTGATTCTTTGCATAGCCATTGGATCGTTTTTCAAATCAATGCCATTACTTTTCTTGAATTCAGCCAGTAAATAATTTACTACTGCATTATCGAAGTCTTCCCCTCCAAGGTGAGTATCACCATTTGTAGCCTTTACTTCAAAAACTCCGTCACCTATTTCAAGAACTGAAACATCAAATGTACCACCACCAAGATCATACACTACTATTGTGTGTCCGTGCTTTTTATCAAGACCATAAGCAAGTGCTGCAGCAGTTGGTTCGTTAATTATTCTGAGGACATTTAATCCAGCAATTTTTCCTGCATCTTTTGTTGCTTGACGTTGAGAATCATTGAAGTACGCCGGCACTGTTATCACAGCATCCTTTACTTCTTCCCCAAGATAAGCCTCAGCTGCTTCTTTCAGGTTTTGTAGTATAAATGCACCAATTTGACTAGGAGAGTATTCTTTACTATCAGTTGTTTTAACCCATGCATCACCATTTTTTGCTGCAAATACCTTATACGGTACACCTAGATTCTTCATTTCAGGATCGCTATATTGGCGACCTATCAATCTCTTAGTTGCAAAAAAAGTATTATTTGCATTGGTAGTTGCTTGCCTTTTTGCTGGAGCACCAATCAACCTTTCTCCAGACGAAGTAAATGCAACTATAGACGGAGTAGTTCTTGCTCCTTCTTTATTCTCGATTACTTTTGCATCCTTGCCTTGCATTATTGCAACACAAGAATTTGTTGTTCCAAGATCTATACCTATTGCTCTTCCCATAATGAATACTCCCTTTTAAATATTATCTAATGTAAAATATATAAGTATAAAACTCGTTAATTACAAGTCCCGTTTAGTTGTTAGAGCCCAAAAGGCGCGAAAGCCATTTAGTTAACCAAAAGTTGCCCGGTAGTTTACCAGCTTCTTTATCCCTGCTATTCACAATTTGACATCCAGAATTCTGCAATGGCTTATAATCATTAAAATTAATATGGTCTCCTTGCTTTAAAATAAATGTATCTGCATCTAAACTATTATCAATACTAACATTTAATGTAATATTGAACTCTTTTTCGATTGTAGAAACCATATCACGCTTATTATTAAAAATGTGCGCTATAACTGCACTGCGTGCTATTAAATCAAAGGACTTATTTTGATTTTTATTAGCAATATGTTGCAAATCCCTTAGTATCGATGCAACAATCACTTCGTTTGATTTCACTCTTCCAATACCTTTACAGTGTAAGCACTCTGTAGTATTAATTTCCTGTATATTTGGTTTAATTCTTTGTCTTGAAAAGACCATTAAACCAAAGTCATTGATAAAGCTAAATTGAACTTTAGCTTTATCATCTTTAAACGCCTGCTTGATAGCAAATTCAACATTTTTACAATACTCAAGTTTCAACATGTCAATAAAATCAACAACTATTAACCCTGATAAGCCCCTGAGATTCGCTTGCCTTGATATTTCAGATAATGCCTCCATATTAGTTCTATAAGCTGTTTCTTCTATGTTATCTTCTCCTGTCATTTTCCCTGAATTTACGTCTATTGAAACAAATGCCTCAGTTAAGGTTATCACCAAAGACCCACCAGATGGCAATTCTACTCTATTGCTATATAATTCAGAAATTTGATCTTCGACTCGATAGTAAGTAAAGATTGGAACAGAACCTCTATATAATCTAGGACGCAATTTTCCTTGTAACACATTTTTAGTGTATTTTCTTACCGCTTCACAAACTTCTCTATCAGATACTATAATTTCTGTATCATTACTACAAAAGTCACGTACAGATCTCATAACTACATCTGCTTCGTTGTAAATTAATGATGGAACATTTAAAGAAGAGAAGTTTTGCTGAATATTTTGCCATAATAAGGTCAAATTATTGTAATCTTGCTCAATTTCTTTCTTACTTTTTCCTGCACCAACAGTTCTTACTATTAAACCTGAGCCTTTTGGTAAATTTATTGAATTTAATATATCCTTTAACTGTTTTCTAACGTTGGTATCTTCAATTCTGCGAGATACTCCACCCCTACTTATGGAATTGGGCATGAAAACACAGTATCTACCGACCAAAGTTACGTATGTTGTAAATGAAGCTCCTTTATTTCCTCGTTCTTCTTTAGTTAATTGAACTAATAACTTTTGATTTACTGAAATCACATCTTGTAACTTATATTTTCTATGTAAAGGTACCCCCCTCACAAAACCACTGCTGGATTCATTACTAGCTGTAGAATCTAGGCCTTCTTCTGTGCAATTATCATTTGAACAGTCCACACCGCTCGAATAGTCTTCATCAGGGAAAATTTCCTTCTCTTTTTCTGGAATATTAAAATAATTTAGAGATATCTCAGAAAAAGACAAAAAACCTTGCTTATTTTTTCCATACTCAATGAACACGGCCTGCAAAGCAGGCTCTATACGCTTTACATAAGCAACGTATATATTACCTCTTAATTGTTTTTTTTCCTTGAATTCTTGTTCAAACTCTACAACCCTACCATTAACTAGTAGGGCAACCCTTACCTCGTTAGAACAGGTAGTACTTTCTATCAACAATAACCTTTTGCCATCACTCACCACTTATTTACCGTCTACTTTCCATTCTGAAATGTTCTTATACTACTTAATATATTATTGATTGTCAAGAATTTTGCGATCTGCATTATTGGGTTGACTTTCAGTGTTTTGCGTAATAAACTTGCATAGAGTTTATTATGTCACTAACAATTATGGCGAAAAAAAATGCTTCTTTGCTTGTCAAGCTAGTTAGCACTGCAACTAAAACAACAAAAACTGGAGAAGAGAAACTAACAGGCTATTTTTGTGTAAAAAAACGTAATCCTAAGAACCTTCCCAAGAAGCTCGAGTTTAGGAAGTATGACCCAGTGGTCAGAAGACACGTATTATTTAAAGAAGAAAAATTAAAGTAAGTATATTATCATGCAAAGCTTACAGCTAAAAGGAGTGTAGCTTATTGCTCACTAGTTATACTGTTTTGCATTAGGGAAAGTCTGTTTGAGGTTTTGAAAGATTACGGTAACTTATATAAGTTACGGGAAATTGAGCCACCTGAATAAGGGCTGAAAATGGTAGCGTTTTTGTCCTGATCTGGTCTTTTTATTGCTTAAATGGGACTTGATCTGATACTTTAAATGATCCAGATAGTCTATATACCATCACACTCTGGGACCATACACTTAGAGGTTGTTCACAAACTTTTGAATTCTTTTGTTAAACTTTTACAGAAAAAAATTGCTTGCGCATATTTTAAATCTGACTATAATCATAGTAAAAGATATTTTAAGAGCTCAAAATTTATCTTTATCTGCAGACTTTTTTCATTAAATTCATTAAAAAATGTGGCGTATCTTCTTCAGCGTACGTGGGTGCACACACATACTTAATCTCTGTCGTATGTGCGCCGCACTTTTTTTCTAATCTTTTTTACACAGGAGGATTTTATGTCCAGAATTCCAGATACTTGATCTTTACTTTAGCTAAAAACCAATAGGCGCCTATGGTTTTTATAAAGAAAGTTTAGAAAATAACCAAAAACCACTTGCCATAAAAAGTAACTATATTAGTATAATATTCACATTTATATGTTAATATAGATATAATAAGATTAAGGATTATATTATGGTAAAATTTACACAAGATTCTGCTTCATTGACATTGCATGGTGTTGATTTACTTAATTTGTGCCACAGACAGTGTGAAAATAAATACGAGGGTAATGATTTATTGACAAAAATTAATAGATCTTGGTGTAAGGCTGACTGTAATAGAAATATTAAAGCTCCTGAACACCATTCACCAGAAAAAGTAACACTTAGTGAACAGTTAACAGATATTGCAAGTAATCTCCGTTTTGAGAGCATAAAATTATCGCTTATATCAGATGAAATAGACAATTACAATTCAATGTCTTTTTAATTAGAGTAAAAGAAGATATTGGTTATCTTCTTTTTTTTTATTTCTATGATTAACTACTTGAATTTAAGTTCGTTTAGGCAAGATAATTATGAGTAAAAATAGCAGATGCAAGTAGCTGGCACACAGCTGTACGAGCATTCATTTTTGAGGGCATAGCAAATGGTGTCATTCAAGTAGCTGACATTGGCTTGCCCTAATCTCATCAAGAACGTTGTGCTTTAACATAATATTTTTATGCTTACCAACTTAACTGAATCCCAGGCTGGGATGATATACTTCTGGTAGATAATGTCGGTATAGTTGTGATTGGAATAGAAAGCACTAAGTTTGCAATGCTATCTGAATAGATAAAAGAACTCATTACTCAGTGAAACAAGACTTGAAATTTTGTGCAATGCTGCTGATTATATCTAGATATGCATCCTTTCCAGGCTCTACATCTGATCCAATAGGATCAAGAATCACCATTTTTACGTCACTAGAAAAGACATTAGGCTTTATGCTATCCTCTCGTGAATGAGAAACAATACATTTAACGTTTTCCTCTTTCATTACCTTTTTTAATTTCATTAAACTCTTCATACCTATGTAAGAATCTTCTTCTATAGAAAGAATGGCGCTTGGGTAACTTAAATCAAAATATTTTTCGAAATATTGATAAGCATCGTGAGTAACTATGTATTTTTGATTTTTTAACTCATCCAATTCTTTCGTAATTTTTTCTACTTCTTGGTCTATCTTTCTTATAGCCTCCTCTGCGTTAGTATTGTATCGATAGGCATTTTCTTTATCTATATTAGATAATGTTGCACTGATAGAAAGTATCATACTTTTTGCATTTTCAGGACTCAGCCAAATATGCAAATCTTTTTCATCTTGAATGTGACTAGAAAATGAATGTGTTCGAGCAGGAAGTAGATCGATTGCACTTGATAGCGGTATTAACTTCTTATTTTCTTTAGCGAAAGTTTTAATGAATGTTTCCAAAGAATCATCGATATAAAATATAATATTGCTAGATTCTAATTTACTTGCGTCTGAAGGCCTGAGCATGTAGTTATGTTCAGACACTACTTCGTACATTAGTAGTTCTGGCTTTGAAATTCCATCTGTAACAGAAGCTACAAGTGAGTGTATAGGTTTGATTGTAGCTACAATTTTTAAATTGGATGAAAAGGCACTATTGTAGTATAATGTAAATGAAAGTAATAGAAAAAAAAACAGTAAATGTCTCATATAAATGTTGAGAAGAAGTCAATTTTTGCCAAAAAATTAAGTAGTGTCAATAACTGCATTCTAAAAATAGAAAACCTTACTCTTTCATACGGTAATAAAAAAGTTCTTGATAATATCAACATATCAGTACAAAGAGGAGATATAGTTACAATACTTGGTCCAAATGGCGGAGGTAAAACCTCTTTAGTGAAAGCAGTTGCTGGTATAAATAAAGGTTTTATTGGCAGTATTGTATTCGCTGACAATATAAAAATTAGCTATATGCCACAAAATTTTAGTATTGGTAATTTGATGCCAATAACAGTTGAGTCTTTCCTTTTCAATAGCTCCTCGAAGAAATTGAAGAAAAATCAACCCATTGTTACAGAAGCAATAGAATTGGTTGGTATCGGTAACATCCTAAAAAATCAAGTATTAGAAATCTCTGCAGGACAAACACAATTACTGCTGCTTGCACGCTGTTTAATTTCAGAATCTGATTTGATCATTTTAGATGAGCCAGTCAGTGCAATGGATATTAACGCACGATCTAAATTTTATGATATTATAAATAAAATCGCAAAAGAACGATCAGTGTCGATTCTCATGACTTCTCATGACCTTAACTCTGCTCTACCATCCTCAGATTACATAATTTGCATAAATAATACTATCTATTATCAAGGTAAACCTGATGAAATTATGGAGATAAATGAAATATTTGGCAGTTACGCAGCGAAATGATTCAAAATATTCTACGTCTTCTGCAAATAACTACAGTGCTAACACGCTACAATGTGTTACCTTATTTACTTCCACCATCAAAAAAATCAATAAATAAAATACAAGGTCATAAACTAAAGCGTGCTCTTGAAAGATTAGGTCCGGTGTTCATTAAATTTGGGCAATCCATTTCATCACGCACTGATATTTTAAATGAGGACATAACAAATAACTTGCTATTGATATGTGATAGATTGCCATCATTTTCGTATAAAATAGCAGTTAAAACTATAGAAAGTGAGTTTAATTGTAAATTAAGCGATATTTTTTCAAGTTTTTCTGAAAAGCCAATTGCAGCAGCATCAATTTCTCAGGTGCATAGAGCAGTTACAATTGAGGGTAAGGAAGTTGCTGTAAAGGTTTTGAGGCCAAATATTGAGAAAACATTCTCAAGGGATATAAAAATGCTTTCTTGGCTTGCAGAAATTGCAGAAAAATTTAGTGAACAATCAAAAAGGCTGAAGCCAGTTGAATTAGTCAAAACTTTTGCTGAAATTTGCCGATTAGAGTTAGATCTACGTTTTGAGGCTGCCCACTCTTCGGAACTGAAGGAAAATACTAAACATGACAGAGGTTTCTACGTACCTGAAATAGATTGGAGTAGAACTTCAAAAAAGGTTTTAACATTAGAATGGATGGAAGCTATACCAATATACGAAGTTGAAAAGCTGAATAACCGAAAGCAAATAGCTATCAATCTTATAGAATCTTTTTGTAATCAGGTATATAGGGATTGTTTTTTTCATGCTGATATGCATCCTGGAAATTTAATGATCGATAGTAATAACAATATTATTGCCCTGGATTGTGGAATCATGGGTAGAATAGATCGTGAGACATGCTATTACGTTATAGAGATACTCAAAGGCTTTTTAAATAGGGATTATGATCACGTTGCAAAAATGCACTTTAGAGCCGGTTATGTTCCATCACAGCATAGAAATTTTGTTACAGCTTGCAGAGCAATAGGTGAACCCATTGTTGGACAGCCTATACAGAAGATTTCATTTGCTCGATTACTTACTCAGCTACTAAAAATAACTGGTGATTTTGATATGAAAGTTCAAACACAATTGTTATTGCTGCAGAAAACTATGATTTTATTAGAAGGAACATGTAGAAAAGTCTATCCAGAAATCAATATGTGGAAAGTAGTTGAAACATGGATAAACAATCAACATGAAAGTAAAATAGGGTATAGGGAAAAAATTAAAAGCTCTTATCCCATAAAAGCAATTCAGGGAATATTTAGCCTTATAGAAAAATTAAACCTAATAGCTGACAAAAAATTACAGGTGAAAAATAAATCAAATGGAAAAGCCTACTTTTTACTTTGGTCTGTAATTATAATTCTCATCGTTAAACTTTTAATTTCTTGAACTAAAAGATAATAGAAGCAAGTTTACAACAACTATTTCAGTCTTGAAACCACTCAGGTTTACATTCACTCGAATTATCAAGGTATTTTCAGGATGTACAAAAATTTTCAGAAGAGTTTAGACAAGAAGTAAAAACCTTAACTCTATCTTAAACTGATAACATTACCAAGTTCAGTGCTTATCACATCACTCAGTACTGTACTTGCTTTATATGAACAGTAGCATCCAATTGTAAGGAAGGACAAATGCAGCTACAGCAAGTGAAATACATATTTCTAAATTCGATATTGTTAAACATGCACCAATAGCAAACGCTCCAGATAACACAAAAGAGGCAGAGGCATAGTTACTTTGCCTTCTATTATAAATGCTTGCTTCTGAAAGTTTTCTGTTTTTGTTATTTAAGTCTTGATTTTGAGTTTGAAGTTCTGATCTCTGTTGACTAAAATCCCTTTTTAACTGTGAAATTTTGTTAGTGTCTCTTTCACTTACAACCCTATCCAACTCTTGCTCTTTTTTTCTAAGTTGAGTTTTTGTTCTTTCAAGCTCATCTCTAAGGTTTTCAAGTTGACTTTTTTCTCTAGTAAGTCGAGCTACTTGATCAGTGAGAGTGTGAATTCTTTCCTGATTACCCTGCCTTACTTGTCTCAACTCCTTTTCTAACTGTGAAATTTTGTCAGTGTCTCTTGTTCTTTCATCTACGGTCCTATTCAACTCTTGCTCTTTTTCTGCAAGTTGAGCCTTTGTTCTTTCAAGCTCATTTCTAAGGTTTTCGAGCTGCTGCAATTCTTGAGCAATCAAATCGTCGTTTATTTCCGGGGCAACATTATGTACATTTGCTGAAGACTGTTCCACAGTTGCAGGGAATTTTTTATTTAGATATTCTCTGACAGGATTAAAACTTTTAAGCACCTCAATAACAATTTGACCATTCATAAAGCAGTTATCTTCTACTAATTTTTTTACATCATCCAAATCTTTTCTATTAATAGCATCAGTTAATCGCTCTTTCATAGCTTGTTCAATGATTTGCTTCAATCTTGAATTTTGCTCTATAGCTGGTATTGGTTTTATTTGATTAAAATCTAGGTCTTTATGTTCTAAAAGTTTAGTCAATACTTCCTCGTTATCTTGTGTTATTCCTTGTAAACATGATTTGATAATCAGGCTAAGTGGTGTTTCTATTTCTCCATTTGAATTTCTTTTCCAACAATTAGGGTTGAGTTCTTGATTTAATAGTCTTTTTGCTCGGTCAATATTTCTGTTAGAAAGAGCATTTAATAATTCTTTTCCTGTTTGTGCTTTTTGTATTTCTTTTGTAAGATGTGAAAAATCTTTCTTCTGCTCTCTCCCAATTTGTTCAATATATTCTTTAGGAGTGTAACTTTTTCTGCTCCCATAACGATCTTCATAATCATTTCTAATGACTGGATTCAATTCAGGATGTCTAAGTAACATCTGTACGAAACTCCTATTTTCCATACGAAAAGCTAGATGTAGAGCTGTATTGAGTTCTTTAGCTTCTTGAATATTAACATTTAAATTCTGGTGCTGTAAAAGCAAAGTCATCATTTTTAAGTTTGTAGGACTATCATCAACACCCATGATAATAGTCATTAATGGTGTATATCCCTGATCAAACGTATTAACATTCGCACCTTCTGCCAGAGCTCGCTCAAAATCTCCTAGATTTTCATCATCAATAGCTTTAAATAATTTTTTTGTTGATTGTCCTGAAGTTATTTGATTTTTAGTTCGTCCATTAACAAACCTTCTTTCAAAAGCTACATTATTTGCCGAAAACATACTAAATTCTCCTCAATCTATAATTTATTAACATAATTATAAAAAAAAACAAAGAAAATTGCAAGTAATTTAGTTAAAAATTTTAGAACTAATTATGATTCCAAAAATTTTTCTGCATCAAGTGCAGCCATGCACCCTGTACCTGCTGCAACTACTGCCTGGCGATATACCTTATCTTGAACATCACCAGCAGCAAACACCCCTGCCCTACTGGTTAGAGTTGTTCCAGGTTTCGTAATTATATAACCTTGCTGGTCCATTTCAACAAAGCCCTTAAAAATACCTGTATTTGGTGCATGCCCAATTGCAATGAACACTCCATCTACTTTCAATTCCTGGGTTTTATTGATGTCTGTCGATTTAATTGTAATGCCAGTAACTTTCTTAGGATTTTCTTCTCCAAGAATCTGCTCTACGGTATGATTCCATATTACCTTTATCTTATCATTTTTAAAGAGCCTGTCTTGCATTACTTTCTCTGCTCTTAACTTATCACGCCTGTGTATCAGTATAACTTCCTTAGCAAATCGAGTTAAAAATATTGCTTCTTCAACAGCAGTATTTCCACCACCAACCACAGCTACAACTTTATTTCTAAAAAATGCACCATCACAAGTTGCGCATGCCGAAACTCCGTAACCTTGAAATTTCTTTTCACTCTCCAGGCCAAGCCACTTCGCTTGCGCACCAGCTGCGATTATAATTGCATTCGAATAGTAGTCACTAGCATTACCACAAGATCTAAATCTATACTCATTAGAATCCTCAAGTTGTTCAACGCTTTTTATTTCGTCATTTATTACCCTTGCCCCCACCTTCTCTGCATGCAACCTCTTTTGTTCCATAAGTTCTGGACCTTGTATAGAAATAAAACCTGGATAGTTTTCAACATCCGTAGTAATTGTAAGCTGACCACCAGGTTGCATTCCTGTTACTACAATTGGCTCTAAATTTGCACGTGCTGCATATATAGCAGCAGCATAACCCGCTACTCCAGATCCAATAATAAGAACTTTTGTACTCAATTTATAATTCTGCACTGTGTGAGTTTAGATAATCAGCCACTCCTTCATCGCTTGCCTGCATTGCTGGCTTACCTTTTTTCCACCCTGCTGGACATACTTCACCATGCTCTTCATTATGTTTTATTGCATCAATAATTCTAATAAACTCATCGATATTACGCCCTAAAGGAAAATCATTTATCGATTGATGACGTACAACAAACTTATCATCAATAACAAAAGTTGCTCTTAGTGCAATTGAGTCATCATATAAGACCCCATAGTCTCTTGATATAGACTTTTTGATATCAGACACTAAATTGTAGCTAACCTCTCCAATACCACCATCATTAACTGGAGTGTTTCGCCATTTATAGTGTGAAAATTTTGAATCTATACTTATTCCTATCACTTCAACATCACGTTTTGAAAAATCTTCTATTTTGTTGCTAAATGATATCAACTCAGTTGGACAGACAAAAGTAAAATCAAGTGGATAGAAAAAAAGGACAGCATACTTATCCTTTATATGTTTACTTAAACAGAAATCATCAACTATTTTTCCACTAGCAAGAACAGCCGAAGCAGTAAAATCGATAGCGGATTTTGTTACAAGATTCATAACTAACCTATTCATTCTTAATATTTATAATTTTATACCTTGATACATTTACATGCAAGTTTTCTTTAGCCCCAATCTTATAAAAACTTCCTCTTATGGCTGTGAAAATGTTATGATAAGAGCTAATTTTCATGAGTAGGGAAATACCCAAATATTACTATCTTTCACCTTTTCTCCCTTCAAATTTTTTAACCATTTCTTTTACACTTACATTCGTGGAAGGTAAATTTTTGCTGGCAAGATGGTTGATCGAAGATTTTTTATTCCCTACTGGAAATGAACGAGATTGTTTTCTCTTCACACTGATATCCGTTTGTGTTACTGAAGCAGTTTTGTTTTCAGCAGGCAACACGTTCTTTACTTGATTTCGCTCAAATCTTTCTTTTAATGCCTTTACTTTACTACTCTCGCGAGTCACTTCTTTTTTCATAGCAACTACTAGTACTTTTGGTCCATCAGCTTTTTTTGCTGATTCTTTACCATCTTGATTTTCAGATTTTAGTGGTAGTGTAGGGTTACTCTCAGCTGATTTTTCCACTACTATTTTTTGCTCTGTGCTTACTTTTTCGCCTAAATCTTTAGGCTTTGGTGGTACTGCAGGTTTATCTTTTTTCGGTTCTTGTCTAATTTTTTGATTGATAGTAAACATTTTCTCTGGTACTGGTGGTACTCTTGGTGGTTTTGGTGGTGCAAGAGATTGAAGTTGTTGTTTCTTCCTATTTTCTCTTTTTGCTTCTATATGTTCTTTAGGAATTGTTGCATAAATCGGCTCCTCTTTAATTGATTGTAGATTACGCAAATCTTTTGTTAAAGATTTGCTTTTTTCCTCTTGATAATGTGATATTTCTTCATACTCAGGATCTTCGTTTAATGAACCTCCATAACCTGAATCTTCTCGCTCATATAAGAGATTTTTCTTTTGCTGTCTATTTTCTAAATTTATTCCATATGACCTATATTTATCTTGACTTCTTTCTATTCGCTCTAAATCTGAAATTTTTTGAATAACATCTGTATATTCGATTACTGTTCTAGCAGTTGAAGGAGGCAATTTATCTTTTATAAAATTACTTATATTCCTAATCGAAACATCTCTTCCTAATATTCTATTGAATATCCTAAGAATTAATGGCTTTTTATTTGCCTTCTTTACACAATTATTCAAGTCATCACGTATAACAAGCTTAGCTACATCTTCTGCCTTATCTGTAAAACCCTCTAAAGCATGAGATAAATCTGTTACTGTTTTACCATATTGTTTCTCTGAATTTCCTAGCTTTATAGCTTTGATCAGAGAATCGAGATTTTTTTTATAATCCTCACTTTTAAATGGATCATTCATACTAATTGTAATATTTTATTGAAATATAGATCTAAAATATTAAGATCTAGTGAATATTACTTTTTTAGTTCATATATAGCTATAGTTATACGGCGATAATGCGTAGCAGAATAACGATTTCGTCATTCTAGTATCTGCTGTTACCCCTTATCTAGGTGTGTAAAAGTGAAATCTAGTTTCGCTATATTAAAGTGTAATGAAAGTGTGTGATTCATAGAGGTTATTGCAACTAATTTGTGAGATCAAGTCTGAACTTGAAATACCTGTTAAGAGGTTTTATATTTTTGAAGTGACTTTAACTCTTGGTTATGTTTGTAATTTTGCATGACAAATGTATAATGCACCCATTTGTCTAGACCATTTTTTTCAAAGTGATCCGATTTTTAAAATGAATATGTTGATAAATACGTCGACACACATTTAAAGTATTTATCAATATATTCATTTACTGTTTATGATAATAAAGATCAGCAGGAACTTTATAATGTAGAGTCTGATGTCGCCTTTTATAGTTATACCAACCAACAAAATCGTTTATTATAAGATTCAAATCTCTGATACTATTTGGTCTATAATAATATATAGCTTCTTGCTTTAAAGTTCTCCATAAACGCTCAACAAATATATTGTCGAAGCAACGTCCTTTATGATCCATACTAATTTTAATATTAGCACGCTCTAATTCCATAATAAAGTTGTAGCTAGTAAACTGCACTCCTTGATCACTATTAAAAATCTCAGGTTTACCTTGTTTTAGAGCTTCTTTGAGAGTATAAAGGCAAAATCCAGCATCGAGATATGGTGATAATGAATGAGCAATAATATAGCGACTATACAAGTCCATTATTGCCACAAAATAGACAAACTTACCTTCTACCATAATATATAGTAGCCCATACCTGATTAACTCTACAAATAATCAAATCTTTGAGTAAATAAGGATATATTTTATGCTTTTTTTCTTTAATACTTGTATTACATCTTTTTCTACAATACAGCCCACTAATCTTCATTTTTTTCATAATTCTTAAGATTTTTTTGTGATTGACTACTACTCCACTCGCTATGATTTCAGCAGTAATTTTACGATATCCATAACGGCAATCAGAAGCCAAATATACTTCTTGAATCAAATTTCACTTTCGTTATTAATTATATGCCTATAATATAGGCTAGATCTGCAAATCCCCAGTAAATCAGCCTGTTTCCTAATTGATAGATCAGAATCTTTTTCTATAAACCTTACTCTATCTTTTTTGCTTATTTCAGTAATTTTTTTTTCAAATAACTATTTTCCACTGTCAATTCTCCTATTACTTTATGTAAACTTTCTATTTCTTGCGCTAAGATTCTTTGTTTTCTCGCACTTTCACTTTCTTCAACAAATAGGTCTTTTAACCTTGCCAATACTCTATCACGCCAATCATATAGATTTGTTGATGGTATTTTATATTCACTACATATCTCAGATGTGCTTTTTTGATTTTTTATTGCTTCCAAAGCTATCTTTGCTTTTAACTCTGGTTCATATTTTTTTGTTGCCATACTTTTACCCCTTTACCTTCCTACTCGGATCAACCATTTTTTTTTGGTCTAGTTTATGGGGTGCATTATAATCACCACGGCTGCCCATCCACCAGGCCCCGGATTTCCGGAACATGCTCCATCTGTATATATTGTAACCTTCTTTTTTTCGCCCATACTTACAGGATATAGATTCAACGTAAATTTGCTACCGAAATATGTTGATATTATTTTTTGAATATTTTTAAATGTAAGATGTGAGAGATTGACAAACCTGTCCTCACGATGCTAGGTAAATCGTAATTGAGCTTTTAGGCTCATATTTTTATTAGGAGGTTAATCTCTCACAATGAAAATAAATATTTTTAAGCTCTTCATAGTTCATCAATTCATTTGCTGGGGTTTTTAAGGTGTTTTATAAGGTAATTATGAAAAGATGATCAAATCTACATCTAAAGCCTTAAATGCAATTCTCAGATGATCTCTGACAGTCGTTTTTTCATCAACACATTTAAAACAATAAAAAGATTGAATATTTCTTCAGAATTGTGTATAATTATTAATGCTTTTTAGGTTAATTCGTCATGGCTTTTTCTAAATTTCTTGATCCAAAAAACGATCTTAGTTTTAAGAAAATCTTTGGCTCTGAAAAGAATAAAAATATCCTCATTCACTTCCTCAACGATATCTTGGACTTTTCTACTTCTGATCAAATAATAGAAATTGAATTCCTCAGTACTATCATGGATCCTGAAATTGCCTCTGACAAACAAAGTATTGTTGATGTTCTTTGCAAGGACTCTATTGGTAATAGATTTGTCATCGAAATGCAGCTCGCTCGTGATAAAGGCTTTGAAAAACGTGCTCAACTTTATGCTGCTAAGGCTTACTCTCGGCAATTAGATAAATCTGGTAATTACATTGATCTTCAGAAAGTCTTCTTTATTGCTATTTCCAATTGTAACCTTCTGCCTGAAGAAGTTGACTATATTTCTACTCATAATATACGGGATATCAAAACCAATGGGCATTACTTGAAAGATCTGCAATTTGTCTTTATTGAGTTGCCTAAGTTTTCAAAAAATAAGGTAGAGCAATTAGAGAATACTACAGAAAGGTGGTGTTTCTTTTTTAAATACGCAGAAGATACAACTGATGAAGATTTAAGAAAAATAGCAGAAAAATCACCAATAATAAAGCTAGCATATGATGAATTAGACAGGTTTCGCTGGAATGAAAAAGATTTGATCGCATATGAGGAAAGAATATTGAGTGTACAGAAAGAGAAGGCTATCCTTGCTCAAAAACTCGATGATGCTAAACTAGAAGGTAGACAAGAAGGCATCCTCATTGGTCAAGAAAAAGGTAAAATTGAAGGTAAAATTGAAGTTGCAAAAAACTCACTCAAGGCCGGTGTATCTATAGATGTTATAGCTCAAATTACCGGTCTCTCTCATTCTGAAATTTCACAACTCAAAGAAAAAACATAATATTCCTACTTATCCACTTCAACATTTACGAAAACCTTTCCTAAGTTAGAAATATCCCCTAATTAAGAATCTAGTGAACTGTCTAAAATGGCTATAAAGATTGCACATAGAATTATATAAATTACTATCATAACGTTACCCAAACTTCTATATTAAAGCTACGTGCTGTAAGTTCAATATGGATAAACACATTAACCACTTAGCATTTAATGTCTACTTCATCCATGTTAGTATTAGGACCATCAAACTTGGTCTGGTATCCCTAATTATTTTGGCTACCTTCACTTTAAATTTTCCACTACTTGGCATATTATAGCTCCATCTCTCATATTTTAATCTACCTACTGAGGTTATTCACAAGCTTAGTTACTCCTATCTCAGAAAGACAAGTTGATACTCCTGAATGGCTGTGAACTGAAGCATTACTTAAATAACTTTGAGACTCTAAACTCATTTGCTTTGCACCATCAACTTCTAATGTACCATTTTCATTGTGTAACATCTGTTGAATTGGTTGATTTAGCACAACATTTAGCCTGCTATTAAATTGAACCATAAACTTGTCAAACTTTTTCGGACTTAATTTACCAGCTTCTTCGCCAAGACATGCTTTCTTTATGTATAATTTTAAAATCCTTGAAATCTCATTAAATTTACCACTCATGATTTTTCCTGTAACTTCTTTCTGTATTTCCACAAAATCAATATTTAATCGATGCATTAACACACCACTTTTTAATCCAGCTTGCTCTACTACTTTCTCAAATCCCTTTGTAATATTGAGTGCATATCCCTGTGCTTTTAGTGAAGATATAGGCTGATCTACTGTAGAAATGTACTTCTGACCTGTAACTTTTCTAACAAGCACGTCAAGTAACATTATTGTACCATTTACATCCATTGGTGCATCAATTTGTGAGATTGAATCCTTAGTGCTCGATATTTTCTCAGGTTTAGGATTTAATAATCCACCCACAGAGCTTTTCACCCAACCAAATAGACCGTTTATCCATGAAGATGTTCTTGTGCCACTGCTCGCTGCCATCTCAAGTTGACCACTTGAATCTATAGCAAGAAGATTACGTGATAAGTGACTGCGATGACGATCATGATCTCCATGGTGATGACGGCGTTTACGTTGTGCAGGTTTTTCTCTTTCTTTCTTGAGTTTTCCCTCTAAGTATTCCACAATATTATTATGCCCTTCATCCCCAGCAACATCTAGCGGTGTTCTATCACCATTGTCTCTAGCTTCAATACTAGTACCTCTCTTGACAAGAAGCTTACATACATCCAAATTATCTTTGTAAGCAGCATAGTGCAAAGGTGTCCAACCATCCTTGTTTTTAGCATTGATATTAGCACCCTTATCCAAAAGAAATTCTGCAGTGACTTTAGATTTATTACTGTTCTCAGCAGCTACATGTAAAGGTGTTTCATCATATGTATTTTTAGCCTCAACATCAGCGTTTCTCTCAAGAAGAAGTTTACATACATCCAAATTATCTTTGTAAGCAGCATAGTGCAAAGGTGTCCAACCGACCTTGTTTTTGGCTTCAGTTCTAGCACCGTTATCTAGAAGGAGTCTAACTACTTTAGATTTATTATTGTCCTTAGCAGCTATGTGTAAAGGTGTTTCATCATTAATATCTTTAGCTTCAATATTTGCACCTTTACCCAGAAGAAACTTTAATATATCTAAATCATTCCTATAAATAGCGTAGTGTAGAGGCGTCCAACCGTATAGGTCTTTAGCTCCTATGTTAGCACCTTCATAAGCAGAATAGCGTAAAGATGTCTTAGCACTTTTGTCAGTAGCATTAATATAGTCACCCTGAGTGATAAGGTTTGTAACTTCATTAAGATCACCACTTTCCACAGCAGTGAACAATTTTTTATCTAATTGCGCTTGCTTTAAAATTTTCACTACATTAGTATAATTACCTTGAATCGCTAACTCTAAAGGTGTTTTACCATCTTTATCTTTAACCTCTAAATTAGCACCTCTCTTGATAAGGTATTCCACTACTTCTGGATAACCATCCAAGGAAACACAGTGCAAAGGAGTTCTGCTGTTACTATCTTTAGCTTCTAGATCAGCCCCATTATTGATAAGATACTCTACTACTTTCAAATTCTTACTTAAGCAAGCATTGTGTAAAGGGGTTCTATCACTATTGTCTCTAACCTCCAAACTAGCTTTTGCTTTGATAAGATATTTCACTAGTTTTAAGCTACCATTCAAAGAAGCACAATGTAGAGGAGTTCTACCACTATCATCTTTAGCCTCCAAATTAGCTCCACTTTTAGTGAGATAGTCCATTATTTTTAACTGATAATCCTTCAAAGAAACATAATGTAGAGGAGTCCAACCATTATTATCTTTAGCCTCCAAATTAGCTATTCTTCCGACAAGATATTCTACTACTTCAAAGTGATTATATAAAGAAGCATAATGCAGAGGAGTCCAACCAGAATTATTTTTAGTCTCTAGATTAGCTCCTTTTTCGCTAAGATCCTTAACTTTATTAAGATTACCACCTTCTGCAGCAGTCAATAATTCTCTATTTAATTGTATTTGCCTTAAAAACCCTGCTATATATGCATAGCCTTCCTGATTAGCTAGATCTTCTGGCGTTTGGTTACCCTTGTTTTTATCCTCAATGTTAGCACCTTCATTAACAAGAAACTGAGTTATACTTAACTCACCTTCTAGAGCAGCCCAGTGTAAAGGACTATTACCATGTATATCTTCATCTTTAACATTAACAGATTTTCTATCAAAAAGAAATTTAACTACATCTGATCTACCTTCTTGAATAGCTATATATAAAGAAGTTAATTCATGCTTATCCTCAGCATCGGTACTACCTGTAATTCTTCTAATTAGATTTTTAACTTCATTAGTATTATCCTGTCTTATAGCATTAAATAGTTGCTCTTTTAATAAAGTTTCTTTTGCTTTGTTGAAAGAATATATGACATTCCCTGAATTACAGGTAGAAGCTGTACAGTCTAAATTTGAAACCATTGTATCATTGAAAGCAAATACCATTTTTCTTGCAGGTTGATAAACATTCCAATTTTCCACTTTTGCAATCGTGTTGTTCTTATGCAACAGCAATAAGCTATCATCAACAACCTCCATATCAAAATCAAATATAGACTTTTCTTTTAAGTCAACTAAGCCAATATCATTCTCATTAATGGGTTGATTATGATAAATCTGTAGTCCTTGCTTATCTGGTTGATAATACCTAAAAGGTTTAGTATTTACTTCCACATACTCAAGCTCTAAATTCGCATTATTTATTTTATAAAACTTATTATTCATTTGTAATACAATATTTTGATACTCCTGGCCCCTAAAGTAATCAACTAAACCAATAGATAAAGACCATTTAATACCTTTACCATCCGATACTGTAACATTCTTTATTTCTAAGCTATTGTCTGTAAGATCAGAAACTTCCCTACTATTACATTTGTTGAAGTAGGTTCTTTTACCTTTTTTTATACTTATACTATCCACATCTACCACGTTCAATGCAGTAAGATCGATAATATCATCAGGTACATTTTGATAAAGCGTTGCTTTATTTTTCACTTTTAGGTTAAGGTCAAGTTTTATAGGAGATCCCAAGATATTATGTTGTAACATTTGACCATATTCAGGAATTTTGACAACATATCGATCTTGCTCTTCTTTTCCTTCTATTATTATATCTTGGTAATAATTACACACTATCATATACTGATCATAATCATAATTTCCTCCATTGGCACGGTGCCTCAGGTGGCTATGTGTAGAGTTAGAGTCACTGTAGCTAAAATCAACAATTATTCGGTCTGAGTACGTACCAGCAATTATTACTTTCTCAGTAGGTACCCCAACATAATTCTTAATTACTTCTACTTCAGATATTGGAATGCCTAGATTATTATTATCAGCAATATTCTTTGCAGCTTGATAGGTGTTTGGCCATTCTAAATCCAGAATACTTGCTTTTATAACTGCTTTTAACTTTTTTTCGCTGTTTTGTATGATCTCTCTATCAATATCTTTTCCCAAATCACTTAATTTTTGATACCTCATATCTTCGATTATATTAGACAAAGATTTATCCTGTATTACAACAGACTCTATAACTCCAAGGCGTTTTGCTTGAATTACTAAGTTCTTAAAACTATCTATTTTAATACTTGAAACAATATTCTGTGTGCTGTCAGCCAAAAAGTCTAAACTATAGCTACCTCTTTCTATGCTTTCATTTACACTTAACCGTGTAATATCAGCAACTTGCACATCTATTACATCTATATTTTTTTTAATTTTCTCTGTATAGTTAAAATCACTTACTATCCTCGAATTATTACTATCTTTATTAACAATAAATATTGTCTGTTTTAATCCTCTGTGATGTATGTCTTCTTTATTCACTACCCTAACTTCATAATCTTTATCTGCGCAGTTAAATGAATTTTGCCACACTTCTGCATTTTTTGCATTAATTAACCTTGTTTTACAGTGAGTGGTAATACTTTGCTTGCTGTCAGAATTAGATACGTAGTTATATGTGTTAACCAATCTTATGTTATCGTTATTACTATAGTGTATAGTTCCACTATACAAATCAGCAACAATATTACTAGCTTTAACATTCATTATTAGAGTATTTTCTTTCCCTGTACCACCCTCAAGAGTACCAGATGTACGATCATTAATAATAAAAATAGTTTCATTGTTTTTTGAACCAGTACAACGTATACTACTACCCTCTGGGACATGCATTACTGCTGGATAATTTGCAATTGCTGTGAATATCCTAGGCAATGAAATATACAACACTGAGTCTCTAGGGAATGTTTCTTTCCTTATATGATATGGGTCTTTCCTTGTTGGACTAGTGAAAACAAAGGGCTTGATATTATTTGAATGAATAACAAGCTCATGTGTACAGCTTTTATGGGCTTTACCTATGTCTTTCGATTGTATATGTCTGACCTCATCACCGATAACTATACCATCACTACATTCTCGAACGTTAATTATACTACTGCATTTCAGATTCCTTTCACTTAAGGTTCCTAACGGTACATCCACAACTCTTAAGCCTACATCTTCATATTCATATTTAGTAATATCAGGAAGATATTTTTTACCCCTATCAATAACATATACTTCTTTATCCCTTACTGTTTGTCTACATTGCAGATTTCTAGTAAACGCGCACTTAAATTCCTCCCAACCTTTACTCATTACTAAAGTATGAAGTGTCAAACTTAATGTGTTAAATAAATCCAACGAAGATAAATTACTGGCCTCATTGTGTTGATTTTCAAAAGAAAGGCTAGTATAATTGTTTTTGAATTGACAAATGTATGAAGACTGATCATTCATACTAGCAGGCATGTTTTGGCTATAACCGGAAATTAGTTTATTATACTCTTCTTTAATACCAAATACATATTGTACAACTGCAGCTACATTATAGTTATCATCTAACAACCGGATAGCTACTTCTTTTACATGATTTAAATAGCCTTTTACTCTAATTATATCCTCATATTCTTTTTCTATATCCCTTCCTGTAAAAAACTTGATTACCTTTGCAAAAAAGACCTCTGCCTGCTCACCACCAGGTAGTAGAGGTACTTGCTCTGCTATTGCTTTCGTATACTCCATCCTTTCATGAATTTCTACACCAATTGTTATCAATACATCAGCAACCATAGTGACTACTGCTGCTCTGCCTAAAACTTTACTTGCAGCAGATAACCCTCTTAAAATCTTAGTAGTTGTACTTACACTTTTGACTGTAAAGCTAACCCCTGCACTTATAGGCCTTATGCCCATGCTTGCTAGTTTTACACCACTACTTGTTGTCCAATAATAATTTAGTGGATGATGATTACCTTGAGCTATTTCATTTACGCTATATCCAAATTGATAAGCAATAGTTACAAATGTAATACTTTGAACTACAGGATTACTGATAATCTTAACAAACGTTTGACGTACAGGCTGTGGTACCTTACTAATCAATTTTCCTACTTTACTAGTATGAGAAATACTGACACTGGTTCTAACATCATCCATAGCATCCAGTATACCATTGATACCAAACATCGCTTCAAAGCATCATTATCATACCGTCCAAGTGTTGCTGTATCACCTATGCTATCAAATAAATCATATATAGCCATAAGAGAGAAAAATTTTCCACTTTTAGTCCCTATAATGCACCCATTTGTCTAGACCATTTTTTTCAAAGTGATCCGATTTTTAAAATGAATATGTTGATAAATACGTCGACACACATTTAAAGTATTTATCAATATATTCATTTACTGTTTATGATAATAAAGATCAGCAGGAACTTTATAATGTAAAGTCTGATGTCGCCTTTTATAGTTATACCAACCAACAAAATCGTTTATTATAAGATTCAAATCTCTGATACTATTTGGTCTATAATAATATATAGCTTCTTGCTTTAAAGTTCTCCATAAACGCTCAACAAATATATTGTCGAAGCAACGTCCTTTATGATCCATACTAATTTTAATATTAGCACGCTCTAATTCCATAATAAAGTTGTAGCTAGTAAACTGCACTCCTTGATCACTATTAAAAATCTCAGGTTTACCTTGTTTTAGAGCTTCTTTGAGAGTATAAAGGCAAAATCCAGCATCGAGATATGGTGATAATGAATGAGCAATAATATAGCGACTATACAAGTCCATTATTGCCACAAAATAGACAAACTTACCTTCTACCATAATATATAGTAGCCCATACCTGATTAACTCTACAAATAATCAAATCTTTGAGTAAATAAGGATATATTTTATGCTTTTTTTCTTTAATACTTGTATTACATCTTTTTCTACAATACAGCCCACTAATCTTCATTTTTTTCATAATTCTTAAGATTTTTTTGTGATTGACTACTACTCCACTCGCTATGATTTCAGCAGTAATTTTACGATATCCATAACGGCAATCAGAAGCCAAATATACTTCTTGAATCAAATTTCACTTTCGTTATTAATTATATGCCTATAATATAGGCTAGATCTGCAAATCCCCAGTAAATCAGCCTGTTTCCTAATTGATAGATCAGAATCTTTTTCTATAAACCTTACTCTATCTTTTTTGCTTATTTCAGTAATTTTTTTTTCAAATAACTATTTTCCACTGTCAATTCTCCTATTACTTTATGTAAACTTTCTATTTCTTGCGCTAAGATTCTTTGTTTTCTCGCACTTTCACTTTCTTCAACAAATAGGTCTTTTAACCTTGCCAATACTCTATCACGCCAATCATATAGATTTGTTGATGGTATTTTATATTCACTACATATCTCAGATGTGCTTTTTTGATTTTTTATTGCTTCCAAAGCTATCTTTGCTTTTAACTCTGGTTCATATTTTTTTGTTGCCATACTTTTACCCCTTTACCTTCCTACTCGGATCAACCATTTTTTTTTGGTCTAGTTTATGGGGTGCATTATATAAAACTCTAAACTTTGCTGGATCTGCAATGTGGTATAAAGATGAAGTTAATTATGGAGGAGCAGGATTATTTATAGGTACACCTGATAAAACTAATACAAGGAAGTCAGAGATTTCGAGAATTACTTGGACACGTATTTACCAGCATGAAATTAACAGTCCTGAATTTATTGCATCAGGTAACATAATCATTCCAGCAGGAAAAACCGTTACAGTGTTACTTTATACGTCATCTAATCTTCACTCAGGAGGTGAAAGAGTTGGTGAGACACCTGAGTTCTTTGCAAGTGAGCACACGTATAGCACAATCTATGGTCAATTTATTCAGTGGGGAATATATAATTTTCGCAGCAATTTTCTAACCACGGGACTTGAAATAGATGTAGAAAGGACATTAAGAGCGTGGCAATGTCCTGGGTTATCTAGTACATGTGAGATTTGGCAGTAAATTAAATAGGGAGGGAGAAAAACTGTGAGCATTTACATACGTTTTGAAAACCATAAACAAGTAGAAACAACAACACTTGAAAGCAAGCCAACCGGAAATGATTGGTATGAAGCACCAGAAGATTTTGATTGGCAAAAAAGTTATTGTTTAACAGAGGGAGGAGAAATTGCTCAGCGTACTAAAGAAGATATACAAAAGGAGTTACTGGATAATGCGAAGCTTTGTGCATTTGATAGTATGCGTTTCTATTATGATAATCATACTCACCAATATGCAGGTCATTCTCACCAAAAAGCTAAATCTTATGAGATTCAAGCGGAAGCCGCAAAAAGCATTCTAGCAGCACCAGAATCTATGAATGAAAAGGATAAAGAAATTATAGAACCTTTAGCAAAAGTCCGTGGTATTACGGTTATTGAAATGGCAAGAATAATTGAGGAAAAAGTGAAAAAAGCAGTAAAAGCAATAATTAAATGTGAAGAGCTTGAAGATTTAGCCAAAAGAAAGATTGAAGAAGCCAAAAGTGAAAATGAGCTACAGACTTTGCTAGATGATTTCAGGAAAAAAATACAAAGAAATGGCTGAAGAATTTTTACATGGCGTAAATGTTATTGAGGTAACCTCAGGAGCAAAGACAGTACGTACAGCTAAATCATCAGTGATAGGTGTAATTGGTACTGCACCTGAAGCAGATGAGCAAAAATTTCCGCTAAATAAACCAGTGTTAGTTGCAGGAAGCTTAAAGGAAGCAGCAAAGCTCGGAAAGAGTGGCAGTTTACCTTCTGCAATAAATGGAATATTTTCCCAGATTGGTGCAACAGTAGTAGTTATTCGAGTTAAAGAAAGTGAAAACAGCGATTCAAAGCTCAAAGAAAGTGAAACTATTCAAAGTATAATCGGTGGAGTTGATAAAGAGACTGGAGAGTATCAAGAGATAGAGGCATTTCTCAGCAGTGAAAGTATAATTCATGTTGCTCCAAGAATATTAATTGCACCTCAATTTACTCATCAATTGCCTGAATCTGAAAATCCTAAAAACCCAGTAGTAGCAGCTTTGATAGGAGTAGCAGAAAAGCTGAGAAGCATAATAGTAGCAGATGGTCCAAATACCAATGATGAAGAAGCAATAAAGTGGAGAAAAAGTGTAGGCAGCTCAAGAGTTTACGTGGTTGACCCATGGGTTAAGGTATTTATTGAAGGAAAAGAAGAAATTTTGCCAGCAAGCCCATTTGTAGCTGGTTTAATAGCAAAAGTAGATAGCGAACAAGGATTTTGGCACTCACCTTCAAATAAAGAGATAAATGGTATTGTTGGAACAAGCAGGCCTATTGATTTTACACTTGGCGATAGAAGCTCTCGAGCAAATTATTTAAATGAAAATGAAGTAACGACGATAATTCATCAAAATGGCTATAGGCTTTGGGGAAATAGAACATGTTCAAATGACTCAAAATGGGCTTTTTTGTCAGTGAGAAGGACTGCAGATTTAATCAATGATAGTTTACTTCGAGCTCATTTATGGGCAGTTGATCGCAATATCACCAAAACTTATATAGATGATGTAATTGAGGGGGTGAATTCTTATCTGGCAAGTTTAAAAGCACAAGGGGCGATTATTAGCGGAAAATGTTATGCAACCCCAGAACTCAATACACCAACAAACATTGCAAGTGGAAAAGTATACTTTGACTTTGAGTTTACACCACCATATCCAGCAGAACAGATTACTTTCAGGTCACATCTTGTGAGTGGTACAATATTATAAAAAAGAGGAAAAAATGTTACCGAAGATTTTAAAGAATTTTAACGTATTCGTAGATGGTCGGGGTTACGCAGGAAAAATAGATGAAATTACCCTACCAAAACTTACCATAAAAACAGAGGAGTACCGTGCTGGTGGTATGGATATTCCAATAAATATTGACATGGGCATGGAAAAGCTTGAAGCAGACTTTACTTTTGCTGAATACGACACAGAACTCTTTCGGCTATTTGGGTTGATAAATGGGAATTCAGTAGCTTTGACACTCAGAGGTGGAATGCAAGGGAGTGGTAGTAACGATATTGAAGGAGTAATAATCAACCTTAGGGGCATATTCAGAGAATTTGATTTTGGTAGCTGGAAACCTGCTGAAAAAGCAACGCTGAAGTGTACTGTAGCTGCTCATTACTATAAACTTACTATCGGTAGTAATGAATTAATAGAAATCGATGCTGAGAACATGATCCGTAAGATTAACGGTGTTGATCAAATGGCCTTGCTGCAAACGATTTTAGGGATTTAATGGAATAGATGGATGCCTTTTCATATAACCACTTTTTTATTGAAAAATTACTGATAATACTGTATAATTATTAATGTTTTTTAAGCATTTGTGCTATGGCTTTATCTAAATTTCTCGACCCTAAAAATGATATAGCATTTCGCCGTATCTTTGGTACAGAAAAGAATAAAGACATCCTCATTCACTTCCTCAATGATATTCTGAGCTTTACTGGCAAAAATGCAATACAGGATATAGAGTTTTTAAGTACTATTCAAGATCCCGAAATTGCCGCTAAAAAGCAAAGTATTGTTGATGTGCTATGTAAAGATTCAACAGGAGTACAATGGATAATTGAGATGGTGCGACCTGAAAGTCTTCGGTCATATTGTTTAAAAGGAGAGGAATTCCTCCAGAAAGAAACTGAAAGGATTCTAAAACTTATTAAACCAGATGTTTTGCCATCTGAGTCTACGCATCAGTGCGAATTGGGCAACCGGTTGGTGCCAAGCGATGCGGACAATGAACCTCCTCTTGAAAAAGAAGATGCTCAATCGTGAGAGGGGCATAAACTGCAAGCATCATGTGGTTGGAGGGCTAGGCTTAGTGGTATGGTGAACGTAAGTGAAGCTTTATAAGTACCGATATGATGAAAGAGCTAAAGATGCTGATAAGCTCTGACCAAAAGGTAATGTGGATAAGATACATTTTTCATCTCTGGATGTACGCAAATAACAATTCCACCGGTATAGAGAAGCCACCTAACCCACTGTTGTATGATAGAAGGAACAGGGTAAGCCTGTATTTTCGCCTACATGGCAAGCAAACCGCAAGGAATGCTGATGGAAGTGCAGGTAAAGGAGAATGGAGAAAGCGAATGCCATTTTGTAACGAAATGGATAGAATTTGTAACATTAATTCTCGTGAAAACGAGCAGACTTCCATTTGGTCCCTCGTGACAAGAAACTTTGTTAACCACTTAAGGGAGGAAAGCAGATGATTACAGATAAAACTGTAAGTGCACCTACCGACAACTCCGAAGCATGGAAGCAATTGCCATGGAAGAAGTGCCAAAAAGTTGTTATAAGGCTACAAAGACGTATTGTTAAGGCTGTCCAAGAAGGAAGATGGGGTAAGGTAAAAGCTTTACAACATCTTCTCACACGCTCTTTTAGCGGAAAAGCTTTGGCTGTTAAGAGAGTAACTGAAAACCAAGGAAAAAACACAGCGGGTGTAGATCGTCAACTATGGTCAACTTGCAATGCTAAATTTCAAGGAATAAAGCAGTTAAAGCAAAGAGGATATAAACCTTCTCCGCTAAAACGGATTTATATCAGTAAATCTAATGGCAAAAGAAGACCTCTTGGAATACCAACGATAAAAGATAGAGCCATGCAAGCATTATATCTGTTTGCCCTGGAGCCAGTATCTGAAACGATCAGCGACCGTCACTCCTATGGCTTTAGACCTAAAAGATCCTGCGCGGATGCTATTGCTGCTTGTCACTTATTACTGGCAAGACGCAATCGACCACAATGGATACTAGAAGGTGATATCAAAGGGTGCTTTGATTATGCATATTGATACTCCTATAAAAAATTTGGATTGTTGAGTTTACCATGTTTAAAATCCATAAGGATTCTAACAGTCTCTGGCGTATTCTCAAATAAATATTTTCCTCTGGTTTTACTGTCATCTTTTCGTACTTTGATTTGACCATTATTAATTCTATCATAAATCCAATGTGTAGTAACATTGAGGATTTTTGCAATTTGTGGAACGGTAAGATATCCAGATACTTTAAGCGGATGTGACTGATTCCTTGCTCGCATAATGTTATTTTTTAACCGAATAGTTTTTACTGTATTTTCTAAAACGATGTTTTTTGTGGGGGAGCGATGTCCCTGTTTTTCTAAGTACTTAGCAATTTCTGCATCTGTTTTACCTTCTTTACTTAACTTTATTATAGACTGTTCCATTTCTTTTGCTTTAGTCAACTCGCGAAAAGAGTTTACTGGAATGGGAACATGAGAAGTAGTAGTTTCGCCACCATGCCATATAATGCGTACCTGAAGACAATCGCGTCTGATTCTGTGTGCTACCACTTTATCAATGAGACAACGAAGAAAGGACTTTTGTTGTTGACGTGATAGAATTGATTTATACCAAATTTCAGGTAATCTTTTGCCTACATCTAAAAATACTGTTTTCAGTTCTTCAGGTAATTGAGGTGTTGGATCACTTGGACGCTGACGTTCGAACATAATTTCTGCTTGTTGGAGTTCTTTCAATGCTTTCTCCCAGCGTCTTTCAAGTTCTGCAGCTACAAGACGATTGTCAGGGTCTACTTGATTAAATTGTCTTTCTGCCAATCTAACTTGGTACTTTAGGCGCTCTAATTGTTGTAAATGTGCTTTATTAATTGCTTGCTCAGATTGCAATTGTGAGTTAATCGCCTGAGTATAAGCATCAAGCTCAATTTGACCAAGTGCAGCAAAAAATTTGGGAACTACTTCATTATCAATAATATCAGCTGGTAAAAGCTGACATACAGGTACACGATACTGCTGACGTAGATAGTTGCATAAATAACGATTTCCTCCTTTATACTGTACCAACATTTTATGTCCACATTCTCCACAATAAATTATTCCATGTAATAATGCTGCACCTGGTCTTGCTATACCACGTGTTTTATTGCGATCGTATTCTGCATAATTATCTTTTAGCATCATCTCAATCTTTGTAAAAGTTTCCCAATCTATGTAAGCTGAGTATTTACCTTTGATCAGAACTTTCCATTCCTCCATTGGTAATTTTTTTGTTGTTTTGTCAGCAGAAGATGGCTTATGGTATGTAGTACGGGAACGCCCATAAACAAATGCTCCAGCATAGGCTGGGTTTTTTAGTATTGAGGTAATTGCTGCAACAGTTGGCTTTTTCCACTGTAGTTCTTTGAAATTATTATATCTAGGAAGAGTTAGTTGATGATCATTAAAATGTCTTAAAACCTTTGATGCTGTTCGTTTTTCTAGAAAAGTTTCAAAAATAAGATTGATACGAGACTGAACTTCAAGGTTAGGATCCTTGTTCACAGAACCATCAATGTTACGAACAAGACCAACTGGGAGAGATAAGGCTAAATCACCTCTGGTTGCTTTATTTAATAGTCCAGCATTTAGTCTAGCTCTTATAGTAGATAACTCCATTTCAGCAAGTTGCCCTTTCAGACCAAGTAACAGCCGACCATTAATAGTACCAGGATCATAAACACCATCCCGGTCAGCTATTAAACACTGTTTATAGCCACATATATCCAGTAAAGGATACCAGTCAGAACAATTACGTGATAAGCGAGTCACATCGTAGGAGAGAATAATTCCTACCTTTGATAAAGTGACTTTAGTGACAATCTCTTTAAACCCTTCACGCTTTTCAGCACTAGCACCAGTTAAACCAAGATCACTATCAATGATTACAACATTATCAGCTTTCCATCCAAGGTCAATTGCTCTTTGTTTTAGTGCATACTGTAACTCCAAACTTTCTTGGTTGCTCAATGCTTGATGAGGTGTTGATTGTCTGATATAAATTATTGCTTCGCGTGCTAAATGCTGTGCTGTAATTAGCTCTGATGTACTCATAGATAACCTCTTTGGACACTAATAATATATTTTCTAAAACTTCTGACTTGAAACGTTGCGACATTTTCTGCCACACTTGACATGGTTTACATGGCATAATTTATACTCCTTTGCTAGAGAAACAAATTCGTATAATGAAGACCACGTTAACTTGCTGGTGAGAAAGTTTTGCTTACTAGCTAAGTTGGTAGCAGAAAACGGAATACGTAGAATGATGTAATTGCGATAAGTAACAAATACATTGTGGACTTTTGAGCTGACAGAAGATATTGGAAATGTTCTGCCAAATAGTGGATGTGTTGAATCTGTAACTGTAATTTCCTTAGTTACTTGATTATTGAAGAGGGTATTAAGGTGATTGATCGTTTGACAACATTAACCATGAATGGCTTATGAAGCATATTCCTATGGAGAAGAAAATTCTGCATAGTTGGTTAAAGGCTGGTTTCCTAGAGTCAAAAACCTTGTATCCCACAACTGCTGGCACTCCGCAAGGAGGTATAATTTCTCCAATACTAGCTAACTTTACCTTAGATGGTCTTGAACAGTTATTAGAAAGTCGCTTTGGTAAATTAGGTAGCAAAAGAAGAGAAAAAATCAGAAGTGGAGTGAATGTAATCAGGTATGCAGATGACTTTATTATTTCAGGTTTCACACATGAAGTACTGGAAAATGAAGTTAAGCCTTTAGTATCATCTTTTCTTCATGAGCGAGGTTTAATTCTGTCAGAAGAGAAGACAAAGATTACATCTATCACAACAGGGTTTGACTTTCTTGGTTGTAATGTACGTAGATATAATAAGAAGTTAATTATTAAACCTTCGAAAGAAAGTATTAAAAGACTTCTGAATAAAGCACGTACATTGATAAAAGCAAATATAGCGAACACTCAGGCTATAGTAATTAAGTCACTCAATTCTCTACTGAGAGGATGGGGAAATTACTATCACCATGTGTGTGCTAAAAAAGCGTTTAGAAAGATCGACAATGAAATTTGGCATAGTTTATGGAAATGGGCAAAGAAAAGACATCCTCGTAAAGGATTACGTTGGATAAAGAATCGTTACTTCAAAGTAATGGGTCAACGACAATGGGTCTTTGCTGCACCCATATGCAAGAACAAACCAAAAGAGATACGGTATTTAAGACTGCTTAAGCTGATTGATGTACCTATCAGACGACATGTTAAAATCAGAGCGGATGCAAATCCCCTTGACTTAAAATGGAAAAAGTATTTTGATGAGAGAGTGAAACGAACAAGAATGTTAGCAAGCTCCTTTTCAAGAGAAGGTTCTCTACTGTTAGTGTCACCACTAAAGTTGATGTATTCTGAGGATTTATGAAAGACAAGCCGGTTCGAGAAAAGAAGAACTTAGATAAGGGGCTCAAGCGTAGTGTGGGGAAACCTGCATGCTGCGTTTCTAAGGGAGGGAGTAGTAGTAATACTGCTTCCTTACCTGACCAAGTCGCTAAAACAAGGGGCTTTGAAAAACGTGCCCAATATTACGCTGCCAAAGCTTATTCAAGTCAAGCTGATGTAGGTGACCAGTATCATGATCTTAAAGGGGTTATCTTTATTGCTATTGCTGATTTTATCTTATTTCCTAACAAGCTCGCTTATAAGTCTGATCACGTGACTTTTGATAAGATGACCTTTGAACATGATCTCAAAGACTTTAGTTTCACTTTTATAGAGCTACCAAAGTTTAATAAAACAAAAGAAGATCAATTAGAAAATATTGTTGAAAAATGGATCTATTTTTTTAAGCACGCAGATGAAACGAGCGAAGAGGATCTAAAAAAAATAATAGGTAGTGATGTAATTATTGGTAGGGCTTATGATGAGTTAAACCAATATAACTGGAGTAAAGAAGAACGTCTTGCTTATGATCAAGCTAAGAAACGTACCGATGATTATTTATCTACCCTTGAAGAAAAACTTCACGAAGGCATCCTTATCGGCCATGAAAAAGGCAGAAAGGAAAGGGAAATTGAAGTTGCAAAAAACCTACTTAAAGCAGGTGTATCTGTTGACTTAATAGCTGAGTCTACCGGTCTTCCTAAAGCTGAAATTTCAAAACTTAAGGAAAAAGCCTAAGTATTGTAACTCCCTTAAAGCTCTATCCATTTTTAACTTATTATATTTCTTTATCCACTAGTCTAGAGCCTATATCTAACTCTTCCGCTATTCTCGCTATGGCCTGTTTGATTTTCTCACCAATTCTACGTATCAGTTAAATGCATAATATCTAAATATAGAAAATGTTTTTCATAAAATTTTTCTTGTCCTTGATAAGTTTAGTGTTGATATTTGATTATAATTTTTGCATAATGCAGTAAGTATTTTTATATGGAGAGTGCAATGCCAAGAAAAACAGATCGTCATGCCGCAATACTTAAAAAACTACAGGATATTATTAAACATAGGGATCCTGATGTTGCTGCTGGAAGGCGCTTAGCTATCGAAAGATGGGTAAAAACTTATACCAGGCAGGTAGAATACCTTAAAGATGATGGGCTGAAATTTTTATATAATGTATTTCAAGATAAAAATTGTTGGTCAGGTACAAGATTAAATAACACAACGCTAGGGCAAAGGCTAACTACAGAAAAAATAGGTGAAGTAGAAAACCCATTTTCTAGGTATAATATGGCATGTAAGTATTGTATGGTAAACAAAATTCAACCACTTTTTCAGGAGAAGTTTGAATTTCACAAGGGTAGGTTTTCCCCTGATGCAGTAGATGGTGATGGTAGGCCCGCAGCTAGCAACAACAAATACATAAGAAGTGATCTATTAGGGTCTATGGAAAGTTATGATCCTGTATTTAGCTTCTGGATTGATCGAGAATCTGAAGAATTAAAATTAAAAGAATACAGTAGTGTAGAAGGTTTTAGGGAAGCTGTAGGTCTTAGATGGAGTGAGGGAGTGGAATATTTTTATGACCGTTTAAGTGAAAGAGAAAGAGAAAAGGAAATTATCGGTGCAATTACTACATTATCTTCTGTTCAATGTAATTATAATGGTGCTGTTATTTTAGATTTTTGTCTGAGCAAAATTAATGCTCAAGGAAAAAATGAACTGTTGAAAAACTCTGAGTTATCAAAAAAAGACAAAGGAATATATTCTCTTCTTAGCATATTGATACGCCAAAATTTTTTTGATACAGTTCAAACTATAGTTCCAATGTTTAAAAATAAAATATTAGAAGATAAAATACTTTCACCTAAGGATTACGCTCTTCTTCTTTCTTCCCTTTCGGATAAGGTCGTTGAAAGTCCTACTTTAAGTACTCAAGCTAGAAAAATTATGATGGATCTTATAAGATGTGGTAATTTCAATAGCCAGGAAGGAAAGGAAGAAAAGGCTGCAGTCTTTTTTTCCAGTGGCATAGTGCCAATCAAACATGCTCTTGCAGGATTGATCATTGACTTGGAATTGAGTAGCGGAACAGGTAGTGCTGCAAATGTAAAAAAGAGTGAAATACTAGAAATATTGCAATTTGCTAAGAAGTTTTGTTCAACTACAGACTTTAAAAATTTTGAAAAGTCTATAGTTAAAAATCTAAAGATTGTTGGAAGAGCTGGTATGAAAGATGATATAGATTATGATAAATTGGCAGAAAAGCTATTTTATGAGTTAGAAAAGGAAGCGCCTCTGCCTCCTCAAGGCGGTGATTTTGGTGGCTCTGGTGATCCACAGTCTATGTTGAAGGGTGCTGGAGTTAGTGGATTTTCTTGTCACAGAAGATAGAGGTATTTATATGCATGGTAACGGTGAAAACATTGGGTTAATTAGAAGTTTGTTAAATGGAAATTGCCAAGGTTTCGTGGAAAGGTTTGAGTCTTTTTTAGATCAGAGTCCATCTTTTTTACATTCCGTTGGTAAAGATCGTTTCTTTCCTGCATTTTTTTTCGGTATGTTTGCTACTGTACATGATTCTGATGTTGCAAATAATAATGAAAGGATTTTTTTTCGCTTTGATAATGATCCAGATAATCATAGAAGGGGAAATTTAAAGGTTGCTGTCTTAACTAATGAGGTAGATCAAAGAAATAACAGAGTTGTAAGGTGCTACACTATTGCTGATAGGCAAAACAGTTTTGGCTCAAGATTTAGCGAAGAAGAGAGGCAGTGGTTAGAAGATGAGCTGCAGAGGCAGGGTATTAGAAGAAGGCGAGTAGCTTGGCAGGAGTATAAAACATTTGTATGGGCATGGAATCAGGGGGAAGATGAGGATGAAGAAGCAGTAAGGTGCATGCAATTTCGTGAGGGAGAAGCATTTACTGGAAATTCAGCATCTCCGTGTGATGGCTTTGATGAAATTACCAGAACACCTGGATTGCAAAATAATTATTTACTAAATTTAATAAATGGGTTAGCAGACAATAATGCAGTTAATATAAGAGATAATATTGAAGATGTTTTACAGTATATTCTGGATACATATGATAGGTATAATCAATCGTTAAACTTTAATGGTATCGAATCTGACTACCATGGCTTTTTGTCAGGCTTTTTGATGAATTTTAGGTATCGCCATGTAGCTGGCATTTATCTTGAATTGTTTGTAGGAGGAGGGTATACAGATATTACTTTTCTTGTGCGTGGTGTGCAGAGGTTAGGGGATTCTGTGCCTATCATAATTGAGCTTAAGGCAGGAAGAAGAAGTGCTGCAGATGCGTTAGAGCAAGCAGAGAACTACGTTAACAGATGTCCTGTTTCATCACTGTCTATCCATACCTCATCAGGCAATGCTATCTGTGTGGGACTGAACTTTGACCTTAATCGTAGGCGTTTTCAGCTTAGTATAGAAAATTTCTTAGAAAGGGAATATTCTTTAGTAGAAAGATTATTTGAACCCTTAGCAAATCAAGAAGTTGAAGAAAATGTCAGAGATTATTTACTCCATCCATCGTTTGGTGTACCTGCTGTACCTGGTGTGAGAAGTAGAGGTGGTGTTAGCGCTAGAGATAGAAGAGTATTTCTTTATACAACTGGGTTTACTTTTGGAAGTACTGCATTTACAAGAAGAAGAGTTGTGTTAAGAGATGGAAATGAGATATATGTAACTAAGTACTTGTTTGAGTATCATGATAACGATAGGATGCTAGGTCCGCAAGGAGGAATTGCACAAGTAAATATTGGAGATCGTGCTTTAACTATGGTTTTACATGTGTTATTAGGGAGGGAAGAAAGAGTTGTTGTGTTTCATATCCGTCATATCTTGGGTCACCAATTTCCCAATATGGGATTAGATTTAACACAATGGCCAAATGCTAGGGTTTATGAAGTGATGTGCCAATTAGACCCTAATAGAAGGAATGAAGATGATTTAGGCCTAACTGTTAATATAATACCATTCCAGTCACCTGCTCATTATCTGCAGAATAGGGGTAATGCTGTTTTTCAAGGTGACGTTTTACAAGTAGGTGGTGTTAGTAATGTGCACAGTGCTGCAGATATAATGATGAATACTGGTTGGCAAGTACAAAATCGTCATGCACAAGTATTCCAAGCCATTTCTAATGTGTTATTTCCATTAAGGTGGACAGTAAATAGAGATAACGCTAGGGAAGCAGGATTTCATTCTATATTGCATGGGTTATTTTACGCTTGCAGTAATCCAGCTAGGGTAATTATTGAATTTCAGTTGGGAGGAGGGCAGAAAGTGGACTTAGTTCTGTTAAGATCTGTGGAAGCGAGAGATGGTACCCATCCAATTGTAATAGAGTTAAAGTTTGCTGGTACTGGAGAGCTACAGCGAAAAATCGCAGAAGCAAATACTCAGCTAGGTAGTTATTTTAATGCTAGAGGATATAAGCGTATTACTGACGGGAACACAGTAGTTTTAACGTATGCCATCTTCAATGATCGTGCACAGGGGCCAAATACTCTTATATCAGTTAAGGATGTTCTTCGTATAAAGGACAACTTAGGACATAGTTCTGCAGATGATCTTCCTGGTAGATGAGGGTTATTGAGAGTTTATGTGTCAAAAATGAATTGCTATTAATTCAGCAACATATATCGTTAAAAACTTAAACAACGCAACCATTTTCAGCAACTATAGTAGTTTCGAAAATAAATGATAAATTTCCATTACGGGATTAATTGCTAAAAGCTGCAAATCTGTATATTAGCACACTATCACTTATTTTAGAAAACACTATAAAACCAGCAACCGTGAGAAGTGTTCGTTTTGGGATGGGATGGTCTACCATGTGTACCATACGAACTTTTTAATATAATAATTTTACTATACGCTAAAATCATCTATATTAGCCTATTTCATCAATATCTACATACGAACCGTTTTGCCTAAGCTTATTGAAATAATTTAAATCTTCTATTTTTATAACCTTATTTTTACGCGGCTTGTTCTCACAAATATACGACCTTTTTATGTTTTTTGGAGAAAGTAAATAATTCAATTTGTCATGACACTAATAGACTGGAATTTTTATAAAATCTCTTCTATATTAGAAAGGTCTTTCAAAAATTTTAAATCTTTCATATCCACCAAGAAGGTCCTACAATTGGTTCATGACTTACGTTGTTAAATGAAGAACTTGGTATTTGCAGTTGTTTTACTTTCTCTTCTACCTCTATTTTTTCTTTTTCTACTTTCCTCTTTTCTTTCTCTGCTACATCTCTTGCTTGTATTACTCTTGTTACTATGCTCAGCTTTAATCTATCAATATCACCGTCTCTGCATTCTGGTACATTCTCTCTTTTCTCGCCTTCAATAAAACTTCTGCTTAATCTATCAAACTCATTCGCAAGTTTTGACAGCCTTTCAAAGTCAGGCTCTTTTATTTCCCTCTTCAAGTCCTTATACTCTCTGCATAGATTCTTAAATTTCATTGTGTAACCTTCGTTTAAAACCAGAAAAGTATACTGGGACTCTAAAAACTTTTGTATTTCCTTATTTTGTTTTATTCTTTTTCTTGATATGTCTTGATCATCTGCTTCATCGTATAGTAGATCAAGAGCTTTTGTTTTTGCTTCTGCTTCCTCTTTAGCTCTTCTTTCTTCCTCTTTAGCTCTTCTTTCTTCTTCTGCTCTCACTTCTGCTTCTTCTGCTCTTCTTTCTGATATTTCACTTTCATTCTTTAATTGCTCAATTTCTTTCTTAGTTTCCACTGATTTTTTCTTCAGATCCTTAGTCACTAATAAGTTGTCTTTGGCTTCTCTCTCCAATTCTTGCTGTGTCTTAAATACCTTATTTAACTTATTATTTCCTGATCTTAAATCCTCTAACTTAGCGTTACAATCTACTACATCATAATCAACTCTATAACTTAGTGGATCAGTTTCTTGCCTTTTTAATACTTTTTCATAAAAAATGAGCTTGCCACCTTTTTCCTTCTTCACTTTATAACCCTCCACCTCCTTTATTGCCTTTATATACTTTTCATTTAGCTCAGAATAATATTTTATATAGTCGTATTCTGTCTCTAAAGAAAGTATTGAAGGTAATTCCTTCACTGTTTTTAAACTACTTTTCAACGCATCTAAAGGGTTCATTACTCCTCCCTTTGCCACATTAAACAATCCTCTAGCATCTTTATTACTTAACATGCTTAAAAAATTCTTGCTTTTTAACCGTGCTAAGAAAGCCTCTACTTCCTTTTGTTCCTTATCTAGCTTTCCCAACATTTCTTTAAAATCATTTATTTTCTTCCGACTGTAGTACTTACCAAAACTACTTTTATCTAAAACAAGGCTTTCTCTTTCTATTTCATTTTTACATCTTTCTTTTATTGTGGAGCATATGTCTAATATCTCTTCTATTTCTATTCTTAACTTTTTACTTAAGCCTTCTATCTTTTCCTCTATTTCTTCTTTTAGTTTAGAGATCTTCTGTATTCCTTCTTCCTGATTTTTGTACTCTCTTTTCAATTGTGATTCTTTACCTTCAGCTCCTATGTATTGTTTTGGATGAGGACAATCTATCTTCTTTGCTAAAACTATATCTTCTAACTTTATCAATTCCCTTTATTGTTCTAGCATTTCATCTCTTATTTTTGCAATTATTTCCTTCTTTTTTAAATATTCTTTCATTCTTAATTTCTTATGCGTCGAAATAATTTCTTCATACACACTATTCTCATCAATATCTTTTAACTTCTTTCCTAAAAATATTTTAAAGTTACAGAATATAGTGTCACCAAAATGCCTTTCATGAACTTTTAATATTGCGCTTACTGCCTTATATATCAGCTCAACTTTTTCATATACTTCTCTTGCGCTCTCATGCCCATTTTTATCTGGATGATATACAACTAATAAACCCTTGAGCTCTCTTAGTACCTGATCAGGATCATCATGTAAAACGTATACTCTTTCTAAAGCCTTCCCTAGTGATAAATCCCCACTTAGGTGTTTTACTCTTGTATAGAACCCACTTATCGGCTCTACATTTTGCGATTTATATGGCTTTACATGCCACAACAGCGTTTTTGTATACCTAAATAACTTTTCGTATGTTTCTTTAATAACTCTCTCATCATTTCTCTCATCACAATAACGCAGTCTATTTATATCATGTTCAAAACCTTTTCTATCCTTCCTTTTTAGCTCTACATAACTTAAAAACTTCTCTACTACACCTTTTTCAAGTTTGGTCTTCAATCTATTACTACTTTTTAATTTTGATGCATAGTCGTTAAACCCTATATGATATATCCCATCTTCGTCTTCATACCCTTTATCTTTCATGTTTAATAAATAGCCCACATGCATACTAAACTCTGCGCTGCTCACTATTCCTTTTATTGATTCTATATAATCCTCTTCAACACATTCTTCTGCTTCCATATAAGAAAGAAAAGGCATAATCCCTCCTTTATAAATATCAACATAATCTCTAATATATTTTACATGTAGTAAAAAAGAGCCTCCTATGTAGCAAGATAATGCCATTAGACACAGAGTTGACGTTAATCTATATTTTTTGGATAAACAACATAATGACACTCCGGTGAAAAACAAAGCTAATACTACTTGCCCTTTAGCAAATCTTTTGCCTTCAGCACAATCAGCTACGCTTGGCATCCACCAAATTATTCTCAGCCTGCCAAATTCATAAACTAATTCTTCAGAGCTTTTCGGTATGTAATTCTCCCTCCACTTTAATCTTTTATATATAATGCTCTTTAGCTTTTCCTTTTCTAAAAAGCTCAGAAATTCTTCTGCTCTCATATTTGCCAAGAAGGTCCTGCTATCTGCTCATGACTTATATTACTAAACGTAGTATCTGGTTGCAGTTGTTTTACTATCTCTTCTACCTCTACTTTTTCTTTTTCTACTTTCCTCTTTTCTTCCTCTGCTACATCCCTTGCTTGTACTACTCTCGTTACTATGCTCAGCTTTAATCTATCAATATCACCGTCTCTGCATTCTGGTACATTCTCTCTTTCCTTCTCTCTTTCAACAAAACTTCTGCTTAGCTTCTCAAACTCATTCGCAAGCTTTGATAATCTTTCAAAGTCAGGCTCTTTCACTTCCCTCTTCAACTCCCTATACTCTTTACATAGGTTCTTAAATTTTGTTGTATAACCTTCATTTAAAACCAGAAAAGTATATTGGCACTCTAAAAACTTCTGCACTTCCTTATTTTGTTTTATTCTTTTTCTTGATATATCTTGATTGTCTGCTTCATCGTATAGTAAATCAAGAGCTTTCTTCTCTGCTCTTTCCATTTCAACTTTTGCTTCTGCTTTTTCTCTAGCTCTTCTTTCCTCTTCTGCTCTCACTTCTGCTTCTTCTGCTTTTACCTCTGCCGCTCTCTTACCTTCACTCAATCTATTTTTCTCTACTTGATCATCCATATTTCGTTGAACTAGCTCCACATTCACTTGATGCTGCTCTACTGTTGCCTTTCTTATTTTATACTCATCTTGTTGCTCAGCTATGTACTTTTTACGATTCCCAATAAAATTTTCTGCTAGCTCTCTAAATGATAACGTCTTTTTTCTTGAATCATGTTGAGTTTTGTATACACCTTCAAACAATGCTTTATTTACCTGAAATACCCACATATACTTAGAGTCTTTCTTGATGTCTTCTACTGCTTTATAGAATAATTCATCATCTCCTGTTGCAACACTTTTTTTCAAAGCCTCTTCACATATTTTAAGACTATCCTTCTCCCTCTTTATATAAGATTCCCAATAAGAAGGATGAAACAGCTTTGGCAGACGAAATTCTTTTGTAGCTTTTTTTCCTAATTCATCTTTGTAAGAAACTAACTGATTTGCTAATCCTTGAAATTCATTATCAATTGAGGATAATAACAACCTTCCTAATTCTTTACGCTTTGGTTTATCTAGTTTTTCTAGTTGCCCTTCAAGCTTTTCTCGAAATGATACATTCCTATGGCTACTGATGTTATCATGAACAAAGCTTTTAAACTCAACAAACTTTTTTACTTCTTCATACTGTTTATAATAAATTGGATGTAGTATCCACTGCATAAAACTAAATTCTAGCTCTTTCTCTAGTTCATATAACTTTTCTATATTCTCTTTCTTTCCGAAAACATTATTAACTATTTCTTTTTTTATATCCTCTACTGTCTTCACATACTTACCAAGGCTTTCCTCCATACTTTTTAAGATATCGTCCGTAATCGAAGCAGGAAAGGCTTCTTTTATCTCTTCTAACTCTAATAATGGTAACCTATCGCATAGTTTGTGTAACTCAAGTTCCCCTTGTTCTTTAAACTTTATTAAGAGCATATCTTTATACAGACGTTCAATCTCTGAAAAACTTAGATCTGTTGGTAAAGAAAGTTTGTCTTGAAATTCCCCTCCATTGCATATAGCTAGCAACTCTAAATCTTTCTTCTTATTGTCTCTTTCCCTATAACTTGCTGCTCTTTCTGCTATTTCATTTAGCATCTCTTGCTCTACTTCCGCAAGAAGAGATACATCCATATTTTCTACTATATACTGAAAACCTCTTTCTACGTCATCACTCAGGTTATTTTGTACAATTGACTCACTTAAGATTACTTCATTCGCTCTACTAATAATTCTATGATTTACTGCCTCATGATTCATTCTTCCTCTGTAATCAGAGATATCAACACATTTCATGTTGGACAATAACGATTCTTTTACTCCAAGACTATCAGGTAGAACCTTAAGATAATCTTCCACTAATTTATTTATCACTCTTCTCATTGCTTCTTTGTTAAAGGCAGTACCTAGCTTGCTCTTTGCACTACCGATTTCAACTTCGATATCAGGATGATTCTTCTTTACTATTTCCCCATGCAGTATATGTTTCTTATTCTCTTTTGCTTCACAAAGAACTTCGTGTAATAACTCTTCATACCAACTATCAAAAAAACTCTTGTCCTTTATTTTAAGTAACAGAGGTTTATTATCTTTAACCACATTAAACGCTTTTGTTCTTTTACGATTATACTGTAATTCTGTTTTTTGATTTTCTATATATGAGTACTTATCTTCCACTTCTTTTGCTTTTAATAGCACTCTCTCTAATTCTTTTACCTCTTGAGAAATATAGTTATGATAAATTTCAATTACTTTTTCTAAGTTAAAAGTACACAAACTTGATACATCTGTTTCCTGAACATAACTTTCTAAATCAGAACAACTACTATTAGTTAGAGATTTTAAATTATTACTTGATAATGGCAAAAGTGCTTTTTGTCTTAATCTATCCTCATTTCCACTTATTTGTCTTTCTATATCCCTTTTTATGTTGTCTACAAAAATCTCTTTCCCTGGTTTTTGATACTCAGTTAGCAAGTTAAGCAGAGCACTATATGCTTGATACTTTGCTTGCGCAATAACTGTTCTAGTAAGAAAAAAACTAGAACAATATAACGATAACCCAATTGGTGTTCTTGTACCAATAAATGCCTGCAGTATTTTTGAATCTCCCGTTTTTATTATTTCTTCTACTTGTTCTTCAAACGGTTTATCAAAAAAACTTGGCATATTACCTCTCTAGCTATACAATAAGCATACCTTAACTATCATGTAGGGTCGAGAACTGGCGCGCCTCTTTAGGGTTTGGTGGCTGATCCATTATTTTCATGTTGGTCCTCAATCCAAAATTCCCATGTTTACGTTTCCAATTCCCGCCTCATCAAACGCAGCATGCGGATTTCCCGCACTACGCTTTCCTAGTAGATTCTTACCAAAGTTTATAACATATTGTGCTGGTAAGGCTTTCGGAACGTATAATGCACCCCATAAACTAGACCAAAAAAAAATGGTTGATCCGAGTAGGAAGGTAAAGGGGTAAAAGTATGGCAACAAAAAAATATGAACCAGAGTTAAAAGCAAAGATAGCTTTGGAAGCAATAAAAAATCAAAAAAGCACATCTGAGATATGTAGTGAATATAAAATACCATCAACAAATCTATATGATTGGCGTGATAGAGTATTGGCAAGGTTAAAAGACCTATTTGTTGAAGAAAGTGAAAGTGCGAGAAAACAAAGAATCTTAGCGCAAGAAATAGAAAGTTTACATAAAGTAATAGGAGAATTGACAGTGGAAAATAGTTATTTGAAAAAAAAATTACTGAAATAAGCAAAAAAGATAGAGTAAGGTTTATAGAAAAAGATTCTGATCTATCAATTAGGAAACAGGCTGATTTACTGGGGATTTGCAGATCTAGCCTATATTATAGGCATATAATTAATAACGAAAGTGAAATTTGATTCAAGAAGTATATTTGGCTTCTGATTGCCGTTATGGATATCGTAAAATTACTGCTGAAATCATAGCGAGTGGAGTAGTAGTCAATCACAAAAAAATCTTAAGAATTATGAAAAAAATGAAGATTAGTGGGCTGTATTGTAGAAAAAGATGTAATACAAGTATTAAAGAAAAAAAGCATAAAATATATCCTTATTTACTCAAAGATTTGATTATTTGTAGAGTTAATCAGGTATGGGCTACTATATATTATGGTAGAAGGTAAGTTTGTCTATTTTGTGGCAATAATGGACTTGTATAGTCGCTATATTATTGCTCATTCATTATCACCATATCTCGATGCTGGATTTTGCCTTTATACTCTCAAAGAAGCTCTAAAACAAGGTAAACCTGAGATTTTTAATAGTGATCAAGGAGTGCAGTTTACTAGCTACAACTTTATTATGGAATTAGAGCGTGCTAATATTAAAATTAGTATGGATCATAAAGGACGTTGCTTCGACAATATATTTGTTGAGCGTTTATGGAGAACTTTAAAGCAAGAAGCTATATATTATTATAGACCAAATAGTATCAGAGATTTGAATCTTATAATAAACGATTTTGTTGGTTGGTATAACTATAAAAGGCGACATCAGACTCTACATTATAAAGTTCCTGCTGATCTTTATTATCATAAACAGTAAATGAATATATTGATAAATACTTTAAATGTGTGTCGACGTATTTATCAACATATTCATTTTAAAAATCGGATCACTTTGAAAAAAATGGTCTAGACAAATGGGTGCATTATAAAAATCTGTGCTAAGTAGAGGTGACAGCTATGAGGTTGATTTAGCAATCGGTATGCTTGAATCCATAAAATCAGACGATTTGTTAATCTGTGATAGAGGATACGTATCTTATCGATTTCTTGCTGAGCTTACAGGAAGGAAAATCAATTATATAATTCGCTGTTCAAGTTCGTCTTTCAATGAAATAAACGCTATGTTTAAGCCGGAAAGCCCATCTAGTACGGTGGTAGTGTCTACCGCACCTATTAAAGTAGCAAGACAGCTACGAAAGCTAGGATTACCTGATGAGATGAAATTCAGGTTAGTCAAAATAATACTTTCTTCTGGCGAAGTTGAAGTGTTAGTAACATCTCTGTTAGATGAGAAACGTTTTACAGTTGAAGAGTTTGAGAGATTATATTACTTGCGCTGGGGAGTAGAAACATTTTTTTCTAGGCTGAAGGGAAGATTAAATTTAGAGAATTTCACAGGAAAAAGTATTGAAACTATCAAGCAGGATTTTTGGTCAACTATCTTCATCAGTAATCTAGAAAGTATCATGATAGAAGATGATGAAGAGACATTGAGCGCACAGAATAGTAAACTAAAAAAAAGCATCAATAAATCTGTCTCATTTAATGCGATTAAAAACTTAGCCTTTGATATTTTTTCTACAGAGTCAGACATAGACTGCATTATGGATCGACTATCACAGTTATTTTTGATGAACACTTTAGTGGTGAGAAAAGGGAGAAGTATAATGCACTGCCATTAAGTTAAGGGAAAGAGAAGTTAAGATTGGACAAAAAATTTGAAGTGATTGATAATTATGGTAAATACTAGGGTGAATTTTTAAGAAAAGGGAGTCTGAAAAGTGCAAGTTATTTAAAAAAGTAATAATTGCAGGTTATTTTGCAAAGAATGTACTAATGCAATGATACTGAAAAGATATCTTGAATTTAAAACACATGTTTTCTAGCTCTTTTCTGGTAGTTGAGTGAACGAATATCAGATATCTTATGACGATCAACTCTTCTCCCTTTTCTCACCACTAAAGTGTTCATCAAAAATAACTGTGATAGTCGATCCATAATGCAGTCTATGTCTGACTCTGTAGAAAAAATATCAAAGGCTAAGTTTTTAATCGCATTAAATGAGACAGATTTATTGATGCTTTTTTTTAGTTTACTATTCTGTGCGCTCAATGTCTCTTCATCATCTTCTATCATGATACTTTCTAGATTACTGATGAAGATAGTTGACCAAAAATCCTGCTTGATAGTTTCAATACTTTTTCCTGTGAAATTCTCTAAATTTAATCTTCCCTTCAGCCTAGAAAAAAATGTTTCTACTCCCCAGCGCAAGTAATATAATCTCTCAAACTCTTCAACTGTAAAACGTTTCTCATCTAACAGAGATGTTACTAACACTTCAACTTCGCCAGAAGAAAGTATTATTTTGACTAACCTGAATTTCATCTCATCAGGTAATCCTAGCTTTCGTAGCTGTCTTGCTACTTTAATAGGTGCGGTAGACACTACCACCGTACTAGATGGGCTTTCCGGCTTAAACATAGCGTTTATTTCATTGAAAGACGAACTTGAACAGCGAATTATATAATTGATTTTCCTTCCTGTAAGCTCAGCAAGAAATCGATAAGATACGTATCCTCTATCACAGATTAACAAATCGTCTGATTTTATGGATTCAAGCATACCGATTGCTAAATCAACCTCATAGCTGTCACCTCTACTTAGCACAGATTTTATTGCAATATTATTTAGCACATCGTAGCAAACTTCAAAGGTTGCACTTGTATAGTCTTCAAATCTCTGGATTCCATTCCATACTGCTCTTGAGCCAAACTCACCTATTATTTTGTCGCTCTTTGGCAGAATCAGTATTGAAGCATCAAATGCAAGTACTCTGAAGCCATGGTGGGTTTTAAATTCCTGATCTTGGTAGTATAGGGAAACTATATCATCATTTAACTCTGAAAACGCAGTATGCTTTAGCTTCTTTCTTGCTTGAGTAAATGCACTTGCCGTAATTGTATAATCTTTTCTTGTATGCAGAACAAACTCATTAAGCATCACTTGTAATGACTTTACACTCTTTCTAAAAATCAGGAGAAATACATTAACGAAGGGCAGCTTTCTTTTTCGTGAGAAGTCTTTTGAGGATGCTCTGTGTGCGTTTATAAAGTTTAAACTCATCAATTTATTTTTTATAAACATGATTATTCTTTTTTTTACTCATGTCATTACTTCTTTTAATTTGTGGATCTTACCTGATTTTATAATACAGTTCATCACTTTTCCTTAACTTAATGGCAGTGAAGAGTTGATCGTCATAAGATATCTGATATTCGTTCACTCAACTACCAGAAAAGAGCTAGAAAACATGTGTTTTAAATTCAAGATATCTTTTCAGTATCATTGCATTAGTACATTCTTTGCAAAATAACCTGCAATTATTACTTTTTTAAATAACTTGCACTTTTCAGACTCCCTTTTCTTAAAAATTCACCCTAGTATTTACCATAATTATCAATCACTTCAAATTTTTTGTCCAATCTTAACTTCTCTTTCCCTTAACTTAATGGCAGTGGGGACAATAGAGGCAATACTCCTCTACATTTAGCTGTTCTTGCAGATAAATTACAGGTAGTAGAAAAGCTTATAGAGGGAGGGGCTGATGTTAATGCTAAGAATAATCATGGCGCTACTCCTCTGCACTGGGCTGCTCTTAATCAGAATGTCAATATAGTAGAAAAGCTTATAGAGAAAGGGGCTAATGTTAATGAGAAGAATAAATATGACAATGTCCCTCTGCACTATGCTGCAGGTTATGGTAGCTTAAGTGTAATAGAAAAGCTTATAGAGAAAGGGGCTGATATTAATGCTAAGTCCAGTAATGGCGATACTCCTTTGCACTTGGCTACTAAAAATAGTCATTTAGATGTATTAGAAAAGCTCATAAAGGAAGGAGCTAATGTTAATGAAAGAAACAAATATGGTAATATCCCTTTACACTGGGCTGCAAGTTATGGTAGGTTAAGTACAGTAGAAGAGCTTATAGAGAAAGGAGCTGATATTAATGCTAAGAACAATAATGGCAATACTCCTTTGCATTGGGCTGTTAAAAGCAGTCATTTAGAAGTAGCTAAATTTCTTATAAGTAATCATGCTGACGTTAACGCTAAAAATAAAGATGGTTGGACATCTTTGCACTTTGCAGCTGCTTATGGTAATTTAAATATAGTTAAGCTCATTCTTGATAAAAGTGATTATGTTGATGCTAGAGGAGCTTTAGCCATGGCAAATACGCTTAATGAAGAAAACAGCTTAGAAATACGAAACCTTCTAGAAGAAAGAATAAGAAGAAATGAAGAAATCACCCAACATCTTAATTTACAAGAAGAAAGCAGCTCCCTATCAACACGTGTCCATAATCGCCGCAGTATTGCACAAGAAGATGAAAATTCGTTGCAAAATGATAAGATAGGTCCTGATAAAATAGGAGTTACAAGCGGAACAAGTAAGCCATCTTCATTTATCAATATTTTTGCTTACACTACGGTAGATACTATTAAAGGTATTTTTCAGTTTGTTTCTTCTCCTTTTAAGGCAGCTATAAGTATGGAACCTTCTAAAGCTATTACAGTTCAAGGTATTGATAACAACGGTATACTTCTTTTATTAGATGTATTTATAAGGAAAATCACAGGTCAGAAATACATTTCCACAGTAGATCAATCCATACGCGTCAAGTTAAGGAACTGTGGTAATAAACTTAGTGTAAGGAAGAGAAAAAGAAGATATAAGTTCTCTTAAATTTAACAAAGAAAACGGAGAACTTATACAATGAAAAGAATAGTTTGCATCTCAAAAAAGCTCAAAGAATTTTTTAATGAAAAAGCAGATAAAATCTCAGCTACAACAGGGTTCATAAAAAGAAAGAGGAAGCTAAAAGGCTCGTCGTTCATAAAAGCCATCGTTTTGGGTAATATAGGGGTTGATAATTGTAGTATAGAGACAGTGTGTCAATTATTGAATGAAGACTCGATAAATATAACAAAACAAGGTCTGGACTTTAGATTTACCAAGGAAGCAGTGGAATTCATGAAAAGAATGTATAATGAATCTTTAACGTTACTTAAAAATACCTTACAAGTTGATTGCAGAATCTTGAAGCACTTTGGAGGTGTTAAATTATTAGACAGCAGCTATATTAGCTTACCTAACAGTATGGAAGACATGTATAAAGGTTATGGTACCAGCTACAGTGGTTATGAAAGCAATACTAAGTCTGGAATAAAGTTACAATTAGTTTTTGACTACCTAAATCAGACATTAGACCAGCTTAATATAACTGAAGGAATAAGGTCAGATCAGGGTTATAGAAGCCATTTAAGCAATATATCGAACAACGATTTACTAATATCTGATTTGGGTTATTTTGTGCCAAGTTCTTTTAAACAAATCAATGAAATAGGAGCTTATTTCATAAGTCGTTATAAATCCGATACTAACATATATGATATAGAGACAGGTCAAAAAATAGATTTACTAGAACATTTGGGAGATCGATCTTTTCTAGAACAGGAGGTATTGTTAGGAAAAGAGACAAGGGTTAAAGTAAGAATTATATTTAAAAAACTAACTGAAGAACAAGCTATGGCTAGAAGAAGAAAGGCTAATAGGTTAGCAAGATCACATGGATACACATCTTCTCAAAGGAACCAAAAGTTACTAAATTGGTCGATATTTATAACTAATGTTCCAAAAAGTAAGATTAATGCTGAGCAAATACTAGTAGTTTACCGAATAAGATGGCAAATTGAATTATTGTTCAAATTATATAAGAGTAATATAAGGCTTGATAAGCTGAGAGGAAAGCCATACAGAGTATTATGTGAGCTATATGCCAAATTGTGTGCAATTCTTATATTTCATGGAATAGTGGGTTGCACAGAACTGAAAAAAAATACGGAGCTTAGCTTAACAAAGGCATTTATTGAGCTAAAAAGACGGGTTAGAGAGTTATTTTTAGCACTAAATAATAAAATTAAAGGCTTAAATATTTTTCTCAAAAAGCTTACCATAACTTGGTCGCAATTTTCATTAAAAGACAAGTACAGAAAAACTAGGGTATCCACCTTAACTTCTCTAAATTTGCTTTAACTTGACGCGTATGGTAGATCAATCTGTGTCACCATTGGAAGCACAGGGCTATGCATTAAATATTATAGAGGAATTTGAGAAAGTAGTAGAGCAAGCTGCATTAAAAAGTGGCATATCAATGCACCGGTTAAATATTGATTATGTAGAAATGAAGAAAGAGGTTGCTGCAAAAATCATAAGTGGTAAATTTAATGAGATTCCGAAGGTTTTAAACTCATATGTAGAGCAAGCATGCCACGATAGAGAAACAGGTAAGTTAAGTCCAAAGAAGTTTAACAAATTTATGATTGTATTTAATAAAGGACTAGATTTAATAGTAAATCAATCAATAGAGCAGATATTACATTAGAAGTTGAAGAACAGCAAATAAACTTAGAGCCTCAAAGTTATTTAAGTAATACTTCTGTTCAAGGCCATTTAACTCAGGATAGAGGTTTAATAAATCAAGGTAAGGCTTAATCCTTAGCTTTTTGATTTCATCTAGTAAAAGGTTGGTAATTTGATCTTATAACATCAATGGGCACACCAGCCTTTATTTTGTATGCATTCAAGCAATGTGTGACTATTACGCCACCTAAAAAAATAATCATACACTGTCTTCCATAGAGGAAAATCTTTTGCTCTACTGGCAAATACCTTTCATTATGTATTGTATAACATTAATAATTGCTTATCTTGTGCTTTCTTGGCCACACCTTGTGCAACTCTTGGCTCAAGAAATTTCCATTCTTTGTCACTTACATCACATGGATATATTTTTTACTGATCCTATCATATTATCTTCCTGATTTCCTTTCAAGATATGTTCTAAAAAGTAGAATCCGTTCAGCAGGGTGACAAAATAAGATAGAAAAGACAGCCATAGAAATAAATGGTGTCATTTCAATATGATGCTTTCTCTGTCATCCCAGTACTTGACACTGGAATGACACCATTTTTGCTTCGATATTTACACATTAGCCATGCATCTGAACGGATACAAAAGTAGAATTTAGAATTCTATCTAAAAGGATACCGAAAAAGAGCAGGAGTCCTATCTGGGAATTATTTTTAAATATGGACATGCATTGATTAGAATCGTCTGGATTGAAATTTTTGTGTTGGTGGTGAAATATGAATCCTATGGCAAGTAAAGCAATATAAAAGATGTTATTTAATGATGATAGTATACCAGCGTACAACCATGCCATTAAGGATATTAAATAAAATCTTTTCAACCAAGATTTTGTTGTATTGCCAAAATATAATGCAGTAGATTTCATTCCTAATTTCTCATCATCTTTTTTATCTTGATGAGCGTATATAGTATCATAACTAAGCGTCCAAAAGACGCATCCTATATAAAATAGCAAGGATTCTATGCTAATCTGGTTTGTTATTGCTGCTGAACCCATGAGTGATCCCATGTTGAAAGTAAACCCTAAAAACAATTGTGGCCACCAAACGTAACGCTTTAGCAAGGGGTAGATAACTATCATGCACATTGAAATTATTCCAAGTATAAGAGTAGTTTTATTGGTTAATAATAAGATTACCAGGGCAATAGACAGTAACAGTGAAAGTAAAGCCAAAGCCTGCTTTATGTTTAATGCACCACTTGCAAGTGGCCTATATTTTGTTCGTTCAACGTGCGCATCTATTTCTCTATCGAAGATATCATTGATTATGCACCCTGCGGGTCTCATTAAAAATGCACCTATAGTAAACAAAACAAGGAGAAAAAGAGCCTGATACGATAGAGAAGTTGAGGCTAAAAGAATGCCGCTTAAGCTAGAAAATAGCACAAGCCATAAACCTGTTAAACTGTGTATTCTCATTAATGAGAAATAATGGTTGAAATACATTAATTAAGTGTGATTATGTAATATTTTGCTTACATTGACAAAATTATCGAATGCTAAATCAGGCTTAAAAACTAACTCAGGTATAAATCGCAAATCAACATAACACAATATAGATTTACGTATTGACCATGCAGATTGGTTCATTTCATTAACAACAGTGCTGATATCATCATTATCATTTTGGATGTTTAATGAAGATAACACAATATATACATCTGCTTTCTTCAAATCTTTGCTTAGCTTTACATCAGATACTACTACTTTTTCATTAAGAACATTACCTTCCATTAAGACTTTTGATATTGCCCTGTGTAATACCGATGCTACTTTTAGGTTTCTAATTTCCTTTTTCATATTCAACTACTATAACGTCCTTTCTTCTTGCACTAATTGATAAGCTTCCAAAATGTCTCCAACTTTAATATCGATATTACCCTCTAGCGATATTCCGCATTCAAAATTTACACCCACTTCTTTAACATCATCTTTAAATCTACGTAGTGCTTTTAACTTTCCTTCATGCACCAATTTGCTGCCACGTACTACCTTAATTAGAGAATCTTTTTTTATAACTCCATCAGTGACATAACATCCGATGATATTACCGGCTTTGGATGAATTAAATATTTGCCTTACAGATGCAGAACCAACACGAACCTCTCGTGTAACAGGCTTTAACATTTTAGTTAGATACATCCTCATGTCTTCAATAAGCTCATATATTATATTGTAAGTATGTATTTCTATACCTTTTTGTTTTGCTAATTCTCTGATTTTTGAATCCACTTTTACATTAAAAGCTAAAATTACTGCGCTTGATGCTTCTGCAAGCAGCACATCTGAATCTGTTACTCCTCCTACTGCTTTGTGTAGAATATTTAATTTCACTTGATCTTTACCAAGCTTATCAATTGAGCTTGATATTGCTTCAATAGAACCATTGACATCGCACTTTAAAACTACAGATAGTTCTTCTGTTTCACTATCATTACGACTGAATATATCTAAATTATTGTCGTCTAAATCTTCTTGCTTTTTCTTGATTAATTCTAACCTGTATTCAACAATTTCACGAGCCTGCCTTTCAGAGTTTACAACAACAAATTTATCTCCAGCATTTGGTACACCATTTAAACCAGTAACTTCAACTGGAGTAGAAGGTAGTGCCGCTTTTTCTCTTTGACCAAGGTGATTAACCATACTGCGTACTTTGCTGTATGTTGTACCAACTACCAATATGTCACCAATCTTTAATGTCCCTTCTTCAACTATTAATGTAGCTGATATTCCTTTAGCTTTATCTATTTTGGACTCTATTACCCATCCAAGTGCTCGACAATCCTCTATTCCTTCTAGCGTCATTAATTCAGCAATTAATAAAATTGCCTCTTCTAGTTTATCTAAGTTGATTTTCTTTTTTGCTGATACTGGCACAATTATAACATCACCACCAAGTTCTTCGGGGATGAGGTCATACTGAGGCAAACTATTAATTATTCTTTCTACATCGCCAGGTTGTGATTTATCAATTTTATTAATGGCAACTATAATAGAGACATTTGCTGCTTTTGCATGGTTTATTGCTTCAACTGTTTGTTTCATGATTCCATCATCAGCTGCAACTACTATCACAACTATATTAGTAATATTGGCACCACGTGCACGCATTGCAGTAAACGCCTCATGCCCTGGTGTATCAATGAAAGTAATTTTTTGCTTATTTTGTGTCGTTAATTGATAAGCACCTATATGTTGAGTGATGCCACCTGACTCTCTTTCTGCAACATTGGATTCACGAAATGCATCAAGCAATGATGTTTTACCATGATCCACATGTCCCATAAAAGTAACGATAGGTGGTTTTGGTCTTTTAGGTAAGTTTTCTCTGTTGCTTATGAAGAGTAAATTCTTTTCTTTATCAGCATCACTTACTCGTTTAGCCGTATGATTAAATTTTTTTGCTATTTCGCATGCTATATCTGGATCTACTAGATCATCTACTCTATAGCTCTCCCCAACTTCTTCTTTGAGCATTTTTAGCACACTCTTGCTATCTTCTGCCATACGAATAGATAACTCCCTGATAGTTATTTTGTCTGGTATAATAACTTCTCTTGCTATATTTTTACCCTTAGTAAACTTTGATTGTTTACTTCTTATACCAAATTTTTGCTTAAATACAGGGAGGTGTTCATTTCTTTCATCTATTGCCTGTGTAATTACTAGCTTAGAATGCTTAGAGTATATATCTTTGCTAGCTTTAAAAGACTTTTTATCATTGTTCTCATATTCAATACTATCTTCTTTTTGTTCAACTGAGTTAGTATTACTTAAAACTTCCTTATTTATTTCTTTAGGTACAGAGTGTGATTCATTTTTATCTTCAGCTTCTTGATTGCTTTCTTCTTTTTTTATTTTCTCTTCTTGTTCTCTCTGATTCCTTTCTTTCAGCAAAGTAGCATTCTGTACAGCATTAATGCGGGAAATTTGTTCTTTTTCAGTTAAAGAGCCTAATTTACTCTCGTCAAATAAACTATATTCTTCTGCAGAATGAATTTTTCTTCTTTTTTTTACTATTGTAGTACCAGTACTTTGACTATCTAAAGAGTTTAAATTAATGTCTAATTTAAGCTTGCTTAAGCCTTGTAGGGTTAATTTTTTATTACTGATATCTTCATTATTCATATTGTTTTTATATTAATCCAAGCTTTTTACGTGCTTCTATGATTATTAAATCTGCTGTATCTTTTAGATTGTCTTTATTATTAGTTGAGGAAGAGAGTATGCTACAAAACTCATAATTTGATAAATCTGCTATGTCCTCTAAAGTTTTAATATTATGTTTACTAAGAGCAATTTTATTATCTATTGATAAGGCTAAGTTGATTACATCGTCTTCCATACCTAAATTTTTTAGCTCTTCTATTTTTCTATCATTCTCTGCTTTCAGGTAATTATTTGCTCTATTATGAAGTTCATTTGCAATATCTTCATTGAAGCCCTCTATTGAAGCAAGTTCCTTAATTGAAGTGTTAGATATATCTTCTACACTTGAAAAACCTTCTGTTACCAATAATTGGCCCATAATCTCTTCTAAGTTTAAAGCTTCAGCAAATAAAACTGAACATTGACTAAATTCTTTGTTTCTTCTTTCTGATTCTTGCTGAGTGCTTAATATCTCAATTTTCCATCCAACAAGCTCTGAAGCTAATCTTACATTCTGACCCTTTTTTCCTATAGCTAAACTCAATTGATCTTCAGCAACTATTAACTCTATACAATTTTCATTTTCGTCAATAATGACCTTTGATACTTCTGCAGGAGTAATGGCTTTAATAACAAATTGACCCAAATCTGATGAGTAATGTATGACGTCGATTTTTTCACCGTTTAATTCGTGTATAATAGTTTTTATTCTATCTCCTTTAACTCCAACGCAAGCACCTACTGGATCGATATTCTTATCAGATGAAAAAACAGCAACTTTAGATCTTGAACCAGCGTCTCTAGCTATACCTTTAATTGTTATCAATCCGTCAGCAACTTCTGGTACTTCTTGATTCAACAATGCCTCTAAAAAGCCTTCATGAGTCCTAGAAAGAATGATTTGACGTCCATCGTCAGAGCGCTTAACAGCCTGTATGTAAGCTTTAACTTTATCGCCTTCACGAAATGACTCACCACCAATTAAGTTTCGTAAAGGGAGGTATGCTCCAATTCCGTTTATGTCTATAATAAGATCTGAATATTCTACTTGTTTAACGATGCCATACCTCATTTCTCCTACCTTATCTTTAAATTCCTCATATTGCTTTTTTAACTCTTCATTTTTGATTATTTCAGAAATCTTTTGCTGGGCAATTCTTGCTGAAACAAGATCAGTGTTAAGAGAAATCAACTCACTAATAGTATCTCCAACTTTTGCATCTTCTTTTATTAACTTAGCTTGTGTCAACTTAATTAAGTCACACTCATTTTCATTTGATTCATCATTAATGACTTTTAGTTGTCTATATGAGGTAACTTTGCCTGTGTTTCTATCTATATTAACTACAATTTTACTTTTGCTACCATACTTTTGTTGAGCTACTGCTTCGATAGCACTTTTAAGTGCATTTATTATAATATTAAAATCCAAACCTTTTTGAAGTGAGAGCTCTCCCGCTGTTTTTATTACATCAAGGCTCCCAACTATGTTATTCTTGTTGCTTTTCTGCTTAACACTGCTTTTACGATTAGCAATCATATAAATAAATCCAATTTAATTAGTTATAATTATAGCTTCAACAGGTAAAGAACGCTATCTTAAATGTTAAATGATTGCTAATTTAAGTCAAGTTTTTTCATGTCTTTGTATGACAAGCAACGCCGGAGTAAAGAGTAAAGTTAAGACCGTTGCAGCCAATATTCCACTTGCTATGGTTGCTGAAATATCAACCCACCACTGGCTTGATGGAGCATCATATGTGATTTGTAGCGTAAAAAAACTGATATTTAACCTAGTAATCATAGGTATTAAACCAAGAACTGTAGTTGCAACGGTAAGTAGTATTGGCCTGATGCGAGAAATTGAAGCGTTTATTATACATTGCTTAATGTTATTTTTGCGCACCTTAATTTGCTGATGAAAGGCATCAAGCAATAGTATATTATTATTCACTATAATTCCTGCTAAAGCAATTATCCCCACTCCACACATGACAACTACAAAAACTTTCTGAATAAGAAAGAAAATGAAAAATACACATGTTGTTGATAAAAACACTGCTGTCATTACGATAAATGTATAGTATATGTTGTTAAACTGTGCCACTAGCACCAATATCATCAATGTAATTGCTAATATAAAAGCCTTTAATAAAAATGCTCCTGATTTTTGTTGATCTTCCTTATCACCTTTGAAATCAATCTTTACTCCTTTACTACAGTCTTGAGTAATCGAATTTTGAATGAACTTAACTCTTTCATCAACAAGATAGCCAGTATCAACGTCAGCAGAGATTGTTACTGTGCGTGATCCATCAATCCTACTTAGTTTATTTGCCTTTTTTTCGGGAACGTATTTCACTATGCTACTCATAGAATATGGTCCATTTGCTGTATTAATAAAAAGGTTATCTATAGTTTTCATGTTGCGATTCTTTCTGGGAAAGCGTAGTACAATATCAATTTCTTCATCTGCGTTATTTGGTCTATATTTTCCAATTAATACTCCATTTGTAACCATCTTTATAAAATCACCGATGGTTGCAACACTTACTCCAGAGCTTGTAGCCTTACTCTTATCAATACTCATATTCCACTCTATTTCAGGTGCTGATCTACTATCTTGAATATTTATAAATCCAGATGAAGGTTGGTCCATAATTTTTAGGATTTTCTCTGCTACTGAATTCAAGTTGGATGCACTTCCGCTTAAGTTAATTTGTATTGGCTTGTCAGCTGATGGTCCTGACTTTTGTTCCTGTACATCAATTATTACTCCTTTTATGTTTTGTACACTACTCCTTATATCATTTAGTATTTGTGTAGCTTTGCGCCTGCAGCGCCAATCTACAAGTTCCAATTGAATTTTGGCAATAACGTTGTCTGAAAATTTTCCTGATCGAGCATAAAAAACATAAATTTCCTTTTCAACACCCAAAATACGTTCTTCTACTTTCTTAAGTATCAAATCTCGTTCTTTGGCTGATAAGCTTTCTTTTACTTTAACGCTGATTAAAATGTTATCTGAATCTACATTCGGAAAGAACTTTAATCCAGGACCAAAAGTAAAATATAATATACTAGACAAAAATAAAACAAACACAACAACACATACAAATTTTTTGGGGTGATCTAAGACTTTCTCTAACATACGTACATAAGTTCTTATTATAAGCCCAGTATTTTTTACCTTACCACTTTCTATAGCACTCATTCTTATTATTTCTTTTTTTGAAGTTATTGAAGGTTTACCAAATATTGCACCAAGTGTTGGTATAAAAACTAAAGCCATAATTAGCGATCCAGTTAAAGTTAGAATTATTGTAATTGGTATGTACTGCATAAATTTACCGACTGTATCGGGCCAGAGTAACAGAGGGAAAAACACTGCTAATTTAGTCAATGTTGATGATAAAACTGGATAGAACATATCATGAACTGAGGTGCAAAAGGCTTCTACTTTATCCATGCCACAAATCATCTTTCTATCAGCATATTCGCTGATTACAATTGCATCATCAACCAGCATGCCAACTGCCATAATTAAACTGAAGAGCACAACTATATTTAGAGTAATACCCATGAGGTAAAGAGCCATTATTCCTATTAGAAAGGAGCCAGGTATTGATAGTGCAACAAGAATAGCAGCCCTTGTTCCCATAAAGAGCATTATTATGGTTAATATTAGTAATACGGCAAATATTATACCATTTTCCAAGTCGTCAAGCACATCACGTACATTTTTTGACTGGTCATTCAAATAAACTACTTTTAAATTTTCAGGTAATTGATCTTTTGCTTTGTCCATTAAGTATTTTACTTGATTTACCGTGTCTATTATGTTTTTTCCATTACGTTTTGAAATTTCTAGTACAATGCTAGGTAGTCCATTAATACGAGCAAATCCTTGGTGATCCTCAAACCCAAGGTATACTTTTGCTATATCTTTGATTCTCAAAACTGCATCACTTTGAGATCTAATAGGAATATTCATAATATCTTCTATGTCTTTTAATAACCCTGATATTTTAATCGAATATTTACCGGTATCATTTTCTAGTGATCCGGCTCCTACCAATCTGTTGTTGTTTGATATAGCTTGAAATATCTCATTTGATTGAATGTTATATTTTGTTAGAACTGTGGGCTCAATTATAACTTCCACTGTTTCTTTACGCATACCTGCTACTTCAACTTTAAGAACATTTGGCAGAGATTCTATTTCTTTCTTTAGTTTGCGTGCTATTTCAGTTAAAGTTCTTTCCGGCAAATTACCAATCAAGCCAACGTTTAGTATCGGAAATAAGCTCAAGTTTATTTCATTGATTATCGGAGATTCTGCTTCAATAGGTAATTTTGATTTTATGTTTAAAAGCTTTGAACGGACGTTATCAAGTACTTCTTTGTTATCATATTCTGTACCAAACTTAATTATCATGTGAGCACCATCATTAGTTGCAAAAGCTCTCAATTCTTTTACACCTTCGATGGATCTTAGTTCATTTTCTATAGGAAGCACTAATAGCTTTTCACTATCCTCGACAGAAATACCAGGAAACCCGACAAATACGCTAATTATAGGAATCTGTATATCAGGATTGCTTTCTCTTGGCATTTTTATATAAGTGTATGAGCCGAAGGTAAAAATCACGATAAGCAATAATATTACTGTTCTATTCCTCTCTATAATTAAGCTTTTCATTCCGGACATTATACGTATTTACATCATATTATAGCTAAGATAAATTATATATTAATTAATCCTTATATAGCTTTATGTAAATGATTAAAATTTTTACAATTTTGCAAGCGTAAGAAAATTTCTATATAATATGACTTTAGTATGGTATTTGAGGGATTATTATGGTAGCAGTTTTAAGTGTGACAGAAGGCAAGAATAAAGTGATCGTATCTGGGTTGGTTGGTGTTTCATCAACTTTAGTATTTTTAACAGTGATTCACATTGCTGCAAAGATAGCCATTATAGTTACTGCTGCTGCAGTTACTTACTTATTACTTTTGTTGATTCATAAAATAAGAACTAAAAAAGAACAGCCTGCTGAAATTACTGGTGTTTCAGGAGATGAAGGGTATAGCAGTGTTGATGAAGGTGAAGAAAAAGATACAGAAATATCCGCAAAAGAACCAGAAAGAGCTGAAACTGAGTTAGAAGAAGAAATAATAAGGAAAAGAGCACAAGAACGCATGGAGAAAGGATCACTTGGTGGCCCGATAAATGCGTTTGGCGAACCAATTCATGTGACTATAGATGCTGAAAATAGCAATCCTGTTGATTATACAAAAACTATGGTAGTGCCTGAGAAAATTATTCTTGGCATGCCAGATGATAAAACTCTTACACAAAATAGCTCTAGCTCTGTAAAGAATCAGATGAAATCTCTTCCTGAACACATGGATGTATTTGGTAATCCACTTCCTGAGCAGCCACCAAGCAACCTTCCCAATATAGGGCCTAAGTCTAAAAGTACGCAGAAACTATCTGCTGCAGACTTGCTATTACGGTATGGGAATGTAAATAATGATGTGAGGAAAGTGCTAGAATGGCCAATTACCTCAAAGGAGTTTAATGGGTTAGGGTTTAACAGGTAGTTGCTATATCAAACTCTCCATCTTATATTGAGGATCAGATGCAATGCCATACACTCTATTTGGCGGAGCAATTTTGTTCTCTATACCAAAAACTATACCTTCAATTATTGCTGTGAGTACTTTTTCAAGGTTACAATCTGCTCCAGGAACACGGTGCTCTAGGCGGCATCTTTTGGAATCGTTGCCAAAATAGGGGATTCTTATTGCAGCAGTTCTGTTATTCACTCCCCAACTAATCGTCGTTGGAGTATGAATATCTGGGTACTGAAATCTTAAATATGAATCATCATTTGGAGCAAAAAACAACATATGTTTTTTCATCATTGCACATAATCCACCTATGCTGTGAATCAGGTGGTCACTATATTTTTGCTTATTGCTATAAAATAAGTTATTATTATTTGAATCCATGAGGCTAACATGTACATTTAGTGCGCTGCCTGCTCTATCTAAATAAGGTTTTGCTTTAAAAGAAACATTACCATCGAACTCTTGTGCTGTTCCAATCAGTAATTGTTTTGCCAACTCAAAATGCATAATTAAATTATCAGAGCTCGTATAACAGTCACTTTTTATTTCATATTGGTTTAAAGAACTCTCTTTCTCACAAAAAAATCCAAGAGAAGCTATTTTATTTTTGATGCTATTCAGAAATAAATATTCTTTTTTTATTCCCTCAGTGTAAAACTCCAGTTCAATACCGAATACAGTATTATGACTCAAATTACTTAATATAATCACAAATTTACTTCAATAAATTTATATTAAATCAGCTATATTTATACAAGTACTTTACTTATTTATCAGTAAATTTAATATCTTATTTATACATAATATATTACTATTTTTTAATAACATACTTCTAATCCTCGGTACAAGCGACATTTACAAATTGATTGTTTTTATTTCAAAAAAATGATCAATTTTAGTGCTTTTATACTCTTTACAACTCGTCAAAAAATCCTCATAATTTTAGGTATGTATTAAGTAGTGTTAGCTTTTTATCTTACAGTAAGCTATTGATTATCTTGCATCTTTCTGATTATTGTTCTTTCTTGGTGTGGTATATGAACTTAACTAACCCTAAGGTTTCTACTATGTTTTTTGATCAGATTATTACAGTAACGGACCACAATGTTACTTGGGAAAAAATCCAAAATTATCTCCATAATCTTTATGGAGAGGCAACATATAACAGCTGGCTGAGTTCACTAAGATTTATCAGCAACAGAAATGGAGAAGTTTTGTTGTCTGTACCAACAAGATTTATAAAGGAGTGGATTACAGTTCACTACATGGAAAAAATATTGTCATTATGGCAAAGCGAAGATCAAAGTGTATGTTCTATTGATATTCAATTAATTGAAGAAAGAAATTCAAATTCTAATACGATACTAAAAAATAGAGAGGAAAATAATCATAATCTTGGTTCACCACTGGATCCCAGATTCAGTTTTGATAATTTTGTGGTAGGAAAGTCAAATGAATTAGCATTTACAGCGGCAAAGCGTGTAGCGGAATCTATAGATCCAATATCAGGCAGCAATCCTTTATTTCTATATGGTGGAGTGGGACTTGGTAAAACACATTTAATGCATGCTATAGCTTGGGATATAGTTAATTCTCTATCAGCAAAGAGAAAAGTAGTATATTTATCGGCAGAGAAATTCATGTATCAATATATTACAGCGCTGCGGAGTAAAGATATTATGTTATTTAAAGAACAATTTAGATCAGTAGATGTATTGATGGTAGATGATGTACAATTTATCAGTGGTAAAGATAGTACACAAGAAGAATTTTTTCACACTTTCAATGCATTGATAGATCAAAATAAACAATTGGTTATATCAGCTGATAGATCTCCTAGTGATCTTGATGGAGTAGAGGAGAGAATAAAATCACGACTTGGTTGGGGATTAGTTGCAGATATCAATGAAACAACTTTTGAATTAAGACTTGGTATATTGCAGGCCAAAGTGGAGCGAATGAATATTTATGTTCCAAAAGATGTCCTAGAATTTTTAGCAAGGAATATAAAATCCAATATAAGAGAACTAGAAGGAGCATTAAATAAGGTTGCTCATACTTCGTTAATTGGAAGAAGTATGACAGTAGAATCAGCTAGCGAGACCCTAATAGATCTTCTTAGATCGAATCATAGGTCAATCACAATAGAAGAGATACAAAAGAAAGTAGCTGAATTTTTTAACATAAAGGTTGCAGATATGCAATCTAATAGAAGGCTCCGTAGTCTTGCAAGACCAAGACAAATAGCTATGTATTTTGCTAAGAAGTTTACACAAAAGAGCCTGCCAGATATTGGAAGAAACTTTGGTGGCAGAGATCATGCGACTGTTATACATGCAGTCAAACAAGTAGAAAATTTTATAAGAACTGACTCAAAATTTGCTGATGAAATCAATCTATTAAAAAAGATATTTAAGTAGTATTTTATTAATGATAACCAGGCTATTTTAATTTCTTTGATCAAATATCCTTTTCTTTCTATTTCATTAGATTAGGTGAGCCAGGTGTCAGTATTAGTAATGGTTAAAAAAACTAGAGAAAATAGCTAGTCTATTGCTTAAAAAGTATATAAAATCAAAATTTAAGTAGGAAATATGGCAGTTAGACTTATTCCGGACAATATTGATATCAAATTTAGTAAATATGGAAAAATGACAGCATTTATTAGCATTATTCTCGTCGTTTTTTCGGTGCTTACTGTTGTACTACATGGAGTGAATTTAGGAATAGACTTCACAGGTGGAGTTTTAATAGAGATAAAATCCTCAAGTGAGGATAATGCTATTCTTAATATATTAAAAGAGAATGGATTTACGATACAGAGTTCAAAAGCTGGTGATAACTTAGTTGTGCGGTTTAAAGATGAGGGAGATGAAGATAAAATTAAAAAGGTCAAAAGTATACTGGAAGAAAAATTCGGTAATGCAATAATTTACCGCAAAATAGACTATGTTGGTCCACAAATAGGTTCAACACAGATATTTGAAGGGATATCAGCCATGTTAATTGCAATTATTGGAATATTTTTTTACGTTTGGCTTAGGTTTAATTGGCAATGTGGACTTGGTGGAATAACGGCACTGGTTCATGATGTAATTTTAACTCTTGGCTTTATCAGCTTAACGAGTATTGAGTTTAATATTTCATCAGTTGCAGCTCTACTTACCGTGATTGGCTATTCAATCAATAATTCAGTGGTTATATACGATCGGATTCGAGAGTATCAAAAAAATAGAAAAGATGTAGAAATGGATGAAATAGTTGATTCCAGCATTAATTCGACCCTATTTCGCACTATGTTAACTTCAGGTACTACTCTTCTTGCCGCTCTTCCTTTAGTGCTGATTTGTACAGGTGTGGTCAGAGACTTCAGCTTAGTTATTTCTTTTGGCATTGCAGTTGGCACTTGCTCTGCAATATTTATTTCTGCTCCTATATTGACCTGCAGAGCTTTAATAAGCAGATGAAGCACAAATGTTAATATATTTATAATAAAATTGGTATATAGCTTTCATTATTCATATTATAAAGGAGTTTTTTATGGTAGATACTCTGAAATTGCAATTGAAAGATATTGACGATTTCAATTCATCAGGAGATAGTTTCGATGTTAAATTAAAGAATGGTGCAGAGTGCAATTTTGATGGAAATGATTTAAAGTGTAGGTATAACGCCAAAAGCCATAATCCGTTTAGCCAGCCTGTTCATAATCCAGATACAGATTACAGATTTACAGAACAGATAAAAATAGGGAATATTCAGTTTGATTCTAGCAAAAGTACAATTGATAATGAAATTAATAAGTTATTTAGTTTTAAAGTTAATGATGATACGGAAGGAAATTATGTCGCAGAGTATCCGGTATACTCAGATTTGGATATGGAAAGAAATATAAATATTGCCAGCAAAGATGGAGAATCTATTGTAAATATAAAAGGGTTTTCTGGGTATAATGAAAAAATTGGTAATGTTTATTTTACCGATATTTATAAAGGGGAAACACAGGCGTTAGTAAAATTCGAAGAAGACTCTTTTAAGGTTGAGAACAAAGGATTAGGTAATTTAGGCAGCAGGCTTGAGATCGAGAGTATAGATCAAACTTCAAGAGGAATTGATTTAGAAAGCAAAAGTGGAACGCTTGAATATAATGGTACTTACCAGATAAGGTACTACACGGAGCCATATGGTGATCACAATTTAGAGATTAATGTATTTTAAAGATCAATACCAGAATGCTGCTTATGTAAGCAGCATTTTCTAGTCACGATATAATATCAACTTATTGTCTCTAATAGTGAAATGAAAATACCTCAAAAAACTCATGCCAAGTAATGAATGGGACATAGAATGAGTATTAACACTAGCGTGCACATCATTAATTAAAAAATTTCCTATTTTAACTTGAGGTATTTGAACCACTCCAGCTTTTATTTGACCTTTTGCAGTTTCATATATTTTAAAGTCTTGAATGTTTTGTAAGTTAATACCAGCATGTAACGCATCTTTTTGCGATAGAACAATATCAGTTGCTCCGGTATCAAGCAAAAACGTTATATTACGATCATTGACTTGAGCTTGAATATAAAAGTGTCCATCGTATGACTTTGTAAATTCAATACTTCCGCCATTTTGAACCCTTCCTTTGTACGGTAGAAAAGTGCTCAGAAACCTATTGCTTAGTTTATCCCCTTGTGAATCAATAAACATTGCAGTAATGACTATTATCAGTAGCCAAATAACTAGATTTTTTGCTGCATTCATATTATTAAAATTTGAAGCCATAAGAGTAAATTTTTAAGATTAGCGTTAAAAGCTATTATTAAAAATAAGTAAATTTTATTGTTTTAGTACAATATTTAATATATACTTTAAGGAGGTATGTTCGATTTAATTTCATGTCAGAAGCAAAAAATTTAATTTTAGCAACAATTCTTTCTATATTGATTATAGTATTATGGCATATTATTTATGATAATTTTCTTAACACGAGCCAAAGCCAACCATCGATTGAAAATATTGAACATATCGAATCTTCTAACGACCTTGCTCCTATGATATACCAAAATCGTTCTGAAATTATTAATTCTACTAGAGAACAGAGAGTTAATTTAACCAATAACATGCTTGAAGGATCAATTTCTCTGAAAGGTGCAAGGTTTGATGACTTAATCCTAACTAACTACCACTTAGAACCGAGTTCTTCTTCTCCACAAGTGGTGTTACTGTCACCTGCAGAATCAAAAGATGTATATTTCGCAGAATTTGGGTGGCTCGATCCGAATGAAAAGATTAAAGTTCCAGATTCTAAAACAGTATGGCAAGCAAATAAACTCAATCAAAAAGAGGTCAATTTATTTTGGGATAATGAAAATGGCATTTTATTTAGAATGAAAATTAGCCTTGACGATAACTACATGTTTAAAGTTGAGCAAATTATTGAAAACAATACAAAAGATAATGTAGTTTTAGTTCCCTATGGTAAAATCAATCGTAAACGTGATAATATTAACGAATCCTATTGGATATCACATGAAGGAGTACTAGGTGCATTTAACAATAAGCTAAAGGAGTGGACATATAAGGATATTTCTAAGAAGCATTTAATAAAGGCAAGCACGAGTGAAAAAAATTGGTTTGGTTTTGCTGATAAATACTGGCTTACAGCCATCATACCTGAGAAATCAGATAAAATAAATGTGAGCATTAAACACACGAATGTTAATAACATTGATAAGTTTCAAGCAGATTTTGTTAGACCTTACACACACATACTCCCTGGTACAAGTGCTTCTACTCTGAACTACTTTTTTGCTGGGGCAAAGAAATTGAATTTACTTGATTCTTATAAAGACACTCTCAATATACCTTTGTTTGATAAGGCTGTAGATTTTGGTGTTCTTTATTTTATAACCAAGCCGGTGTTTTTACTTCTTGAATATTTTAACTTTGTTTTGAAAAATTTTGGCTTAGCAATATTATTGCTAACTTTAGTAATCAAACTTTTGATGCTTCCCTTATCTAATAGATCATATATTTCGATGTTCAAGGTGAAAAGCCTGCAGCCTGAATTAACTCGTATAAAAGAGTTGTACAAAAATGACAACTTAAAGCAGCACAAAGAGACAATTGCGTTGTTCAAGAGAAACAATGTAAATCCAATGTCGAGCATTTTTCCCATGCTAATACAAATACCGGTATTTTTTGCTCTATATAAAGTATTATTTGTTACTATAGAGATGAGGCATGCTCCTTTTTTTTTATGGATTAAGGATCTTTCAGCTCCTGACCCAACGAACATCTTTACATTATTTGGGTTGTTTAATTATAACTTTCCTATTTCTATAGGCATTTTACCTATAATTTTCGGCGCTACCATGATAATTCAGCAGAAGCTAAGTGAGAACGATCAAACCAGTAAAGATGATATTCAAGTAAATGTTATGAAGTTTTTACCTTACATTTCTGTCTTTATTTTTTCTTCTTTTCCTGCCGGCCTGGTAATATATTGGATATTTAGTAATATTATAACTTTAATTCAACAATCATTAATAAAGTTGTTTTTAACGAAAAAAGTGGTAGTAAATGTCGAAAATACTAATAGTTAATTCAATTTATTATGCTGAAATAGCAAACCTTTTGCTTGAAGGTGCAGTCGATAGATTAAAAGAAAGTCATGCAAGCTATGACATAATTGAAGTTCCTGGTGCATTTGAGATACCAGCTACAATTCTCTTTGCAGTAAAAAGCAAGAATGCTAATTATGACGGTTATTTAGCTCTTGGGTGCGTGATTCGCGGTGAAACTGATCATTATAAATACGTTTGTAAAGGAGTAATCGAAGGCTTAAATGAAGTTATTATGCATTATGCAATACCCCTTGGTATGGGCGTAATTACCGCTGACAGCAAAGATAAAGCACTAATTAGAGCTGACAAAAATAAAAAGAACGTTGGTGGCCATGCAGCCTCAACTGTTTTGCATATGATGGATCTACACAATAAATTAAAATAATGGAGGAAAAACCAGTAGATAAAAAGTGGCGCATCAAAAGAAGCACGGCAAGATTTCTTGCTGTACAAATTGCTTATTCAAATATTTTCGTAGGTTACAACAAAAGCACTTTTAAACTGGAAAATTGTGAGCTTAAGGACTACATAAATGAGTTGAGAGATATATTTGAATGTGAAGAATTTGACCATCAGTTCTTAGAAAACTTGTTATATAAGGTTATAAAGAGCAGTGAAGAATATGATAAAATAATAGAGTCTTATTTACACCCAAGTTGGTCCCTCCCACGGTTGAATCTTATAAGCTTATCTATCTTGCGCGTTGCAATATGTGAGTTGATTAATTGCGATATACCAGTTCCAGTTGTTATCAATGAGTATACTAACATTGCATCTGATTTACTTGATAAACCAAGCGAAATTGGTTTTATTAATGGGTTATTGGATAAGGCAAAAGATGCAGTTAAATTAAATAAAAATCCTTAGCAAATTTCTTACAAGTATGTGAATATCTATTTTTTGAGACAGTTTCTACAATAAGTTTAAGTCATTAACAGTAAAAAAAATGAAGGGAAGACTTATTCCTTTTATACTTGGCTGATTAATAATCTTTCTGACTTTTCGTGTTCAACTTTTGGTGAATTAATAATTGAGCTTGGCACAAATTTGATGGTTACTTCTTTAGCATCATTTTCCTCAACTCCTAAACCTAACGTTTCTAACTCCTGTCCGCAATTTATCTCTTCAAATATACCATCACTATTCTTCTTGTATAGCTGATATAGATCAAGGAGTTTAGTGTTGCCAAGCAAGATTGGATCAGGATTACCAATATATCTGATCTGACCATAACTCTCAGCTTTGAATACTTCGCCTTTTGAGTTAGTAAAATCTATAGTATATTCACCATTTTCGTTCTTATAGTTCTTTTCAATAAATTCAAGATCTTTATTTGTTACCTGCAACATCAGGTATCTTTGAAAGCTACCAGCAACAATTCTCGGAGCTTTAAGTTCAGATATTTCATTATTTTTCATGAAGGAATATATTGCTAAACTAATCAGTGCAACAGTAACAAATGCTAAAACACTCATTCCAAGTGGTGTAGCTGCAAAAGCTGCAAGTGGAGCAAGTATATAAGTTGAAGACATCAAATATGGTGATGAAAGTGCTACTGCTGCGCCTATAACATACAGAGAAGTAAGTACTAAAAGTGCAGTATTTGTTTTGTGGAGCTGGCCACGGTGGTTTTTAAAAATTAACATAATTGCCTCATTTAAATTAATTAAAGTTGTATGTAAAGAATTATTATTGTCAACTTATAAACAATAAATTATCTACCACTTGAGCCAAAGCCTCCTTCATTGCGAGCAGTTTCTTTTGCATAGAATTCTTCTATGTTGTTCCAAATTATCTCAGGTACAGGAGTGATAAGAATTTGTGCAATTCTATCTCCTCTTTTTATTTCATATGGCTGATTACTTAGATTGATTAGGCAAACTTTAACTTCACCTCGATAATCGGAGTCTATAGTGCCCGGAGAATTTAAGACAGTGATTCCATGTTTTGCAGCAAGCCCAGAACGTGGGCGGATTTGCCCCTCAAAACCGTTTGGTATTGCAATCACAATTCCAGTTGGAACAAGTAATCTCTCAAGTGGATTTAAAATAATAGAGTCGTCCAATGCAGCATAAAGATCCATACCAGCACTCTGCGTAGTTGCATAACATGGAAGAGACAAGTCTTCTCCGTGTGATAACTTTTTTATTTCTACTTTAATTTTGTCTCTTTGCATTTTTATTCACCAGTTATGAAAATTTGATTGTAGCATGTAAATTATGCCTGTAAAAGATAAGAAAACTACTTGACAAATATTGCCAACTTTCCTTATTATGACACTAAGGGTATTTATGACTCAAAACTTGTTTTTGACCTGCAGGCTCAATAACAAAAATTCAGTAAAAAACTTAAGGTACTTATTGGCGGATTACATAAAATTATAGCGGCTGCATGTCTTTTTTATTTTTTCTACATTCAGCCAAAACGCGCTTATTTTAAGCGTTAGCACATTATTACAGCGCCAGTTTAAATTATTATAGGGTCAAACTCACTAAGTGGGGATCCTTTTGCCTTTTTTATAATTAGTAAATTTATTAATATTTTGGATTAGTGAGGAGTCCTATAGAGATAGCACTTGATGCTGGAATCCAGCCTTTCTGCAATCTCATCGAAAACGTTGTACCACCTTTCTATGCTAGTTTGCTTGTGAGCAACATGGATCCCAGTGTCTGGGCACTGGGATGACAAAAAAGGGGTACTTGAATGACAGTAAAGAGTATCAGGATGATAGGATTTACGCTATAAAGCGAACCGATTTGGTGTGCTGATTTTGTTTGCAGTTTCATAGTACGAATTTTTTACTTCGGTAGTTTTTTTATTGTCATTATAATTATAAGAATAGTTGAGGCCAATTAATATGAAAACTTTTGCAAAAAATTTTAAAGGTAAGGAAAGAAAGCTAGAAGAGTTCAATGAAGAAATAGAAGACATAGCAGCTGCGGCTCAAGATAAGTTTGCGCATGAACTTGAAAACATCGCATATGAAAGTGTGCAGAAATTTCGCAGTCTACTTGCTAAAGAGCTAAACTTCACTTTCAATAACATTCATTCTCAGAATGTCAATCTACTAAAATCCGTCCTAAAAAAAGGAGAAACAGCGTTAATACGTTCTCTTCTCAATATACTTGTACGATAGAGTTGCTGCTGCAATTTAATATTAAGTGATAACTAAAATAAGTAAGATTTTTTATAGATAAGTCTTACTTATTTTAGCTATATATAGAAAAGGAGGGTTGTTATGTCAACAAGACCAAAGTATCCCATCATAAATATACAACGTAAGTCTAAGCCTAAATCTTTTCCAGTAACTTTAGGAGAGGTTAAATCTTTTTTACGAATTGAAAATGATCAAGATGATAAGTTGATTTCAAGTTTTATTTTTATGGCAACTGATTATGCTCAGTGGCATATGGAAAAGTCTCTAGTAAAGCAAACGTGGCAAGTTTCATATGAAGGTTATATACCTCGTAGAATCTATTTAAGCTATGGTCCTGTGAATAAAATAATATTGGCTACTGATAAGAATAGAAAACTTAGTTATTATTTTAGTGATATAGGAAGCTATATTGAATTTTTCAATTATTTGAACATAATAAGGGCTGATGTTGTATACGAAGCTGGCTATGACAGCGTTCCTGAGCAAATAAAGCTAGGTATTATGCAGCATGTTTCTGCTCTCTATAAAAATCGTGAATCAGAAGTATAATGCACCCATTTGTCTAGACCATTTTTTTCAAAGTGATCCGATTTTTAAAATGAATATGTTGATAAATACGTCGACACACATTTAAAGTATTTATCAATATATTCATTTACTGTTTATGATAATAAAGATCAGCAGGAACTTTATAATGTAGAGTCTGATGTCGCCTTTTATAGTTATACCAACCAACAAAATCGTTTATTATAAGATTCAAATCTCTGATACTATTTGGTCTATAATAATATATAGCTTCTTGCTTTAAAGTTCTCCATAAACGCTCAACAAATATATTGTCGAAGCAACGTCCTTTATGATCCATACTAATTTTAATATTAGCACGCTCTAATTCCATAATAAAGTTGTAGCTAGTAAACTGCACTCCTTGATCACTATTAAAAATCTCAGGTTTACCTTGTTTTAGAGCTTCTTTGAGAGTATAAAGGCAAAATCCAGCATCGAGATATGGTGATAATGAATGAGCAATAATATAGCGACTATACAAGTCCATTATTGCCACAAAATAGACAAACTTACCTTCTACCATAATATATAGTAGCCCATACCTGATTAACTCTACAAATAATCAAATCTTTGAGTAAATAAGGATATATTTTATGCTTTTTTTCTTTAATACTTGTATTACATCTTTTTCTACAATACAGCCCACTAATCTTCATTTTTTTCATAATTCTTAAGATTTTTTTGTGATTGACTACTACTCCACTCGCTATGATTTCAGCAGTAATTTTACGATATCCATAACGGCAATCAGAAGCCAAATATACTTCTTGAATCAAATTTCACTTTCGTTATTAATTATATGCCTATAATATAGGCTAGATCTGCAAATCCCCAGTAAATCAGCCTGTTTCCTAATTGATAGATCAGAATCTTTTTCTATAAACCTTACTCTATCTTTTTTGCTTATTTCAGTAATTTTTTTTTCAAATAACTATTTTCCACTGTCAATTCTCCTATTACTTTATGTAAACTTTCTATTTCTTGCGCTAAGATTCTTTGTTTTCTCGCACTTTCACTTTCTTCAACAAATAGGTCTTTTAACCTTGCCAATACTCTATCACGCCAATCATATAGATTTGTTGATGGTATTTTATATTCACTACATATCTCAGATGTGCTTTTTTGATTTTTTATTGCTTCCAAAGCTATCTTTGCTTTTAACTCTGGTTCATATTTTTTTGTTGCCATACTTTTACCCCTTTACCTTCCTACTCGGATCAACCATTTTTTTTTGGTCTAGTTTATGGGGTGCATTATAGGTTTTGTGAGTATGGGTTTTGCATTATAGAATGAAGTGTTTTTGGTTAAGAAAACTGGATTCCAGTGCTTACTGTACAAAAATTGTAACTTAATTCCATAAGGGAAGGTGTCATTCCAGCGCTTACTGTAAAAACATTGTAACTTAATTCCATAAAGGAAGGTGTCATCCCAGTGCTTGACACTGGGATCCAGTTTTTTCAGGATCATCAAAACGTTGTATTTTAACATAAAACGGCTACTTTTATGCTTACCAACTTAATAAAATTCCTGGATCCCAGTGTCAAGCACTGGGATGACAAGAAAGAGCTACTGGAACGACATCATTATAAAGTGAACCAGTGTCTGGGGATGGGATGACATCTTCTTGACAGATAATGTTCGTACAGTAAGCACTAGGATGATACCATCTGTTGTACCTGCAAATTGCAATCTTCGTAACCGTATCTGTGAGATGGAAAAAATTCAAATTATAAATGAGTTGTATAATAGTATTTATGCAGCATTAAAAGCAAACTCTGATTTAAAGAAATATGTTACTAACATCTATGATTACCTGCCTAAGCAGGTTACTATTCCTTATCTGAGATTGCGCATAGTAAATTATGTTAACCTGCATATGCTATCTAACTTTGCTACAAAAGTAAGATTTTCATGTGACATATATACTATATAGGCAGTATGCTTGCCGCTATAAAGCACGTTAGCTTGGTGGTAAAGAGCATTAGTAGTGAGACCATTTTAGAAAGTAGTTGTGCTATGAATCAGCATGATGAAGTTTTACATTCAACAATTAATTTTGATATTTTAATACAAGGAGGTAGCGATGAGCAAATTACAGCTGAAAATTAAAGGTCATGACAATAATTTTGTTGTGCTGAATAATATACGAAACTTAAGGTTTACTTTGCGTAATAACAAAGAGGAGATGAAAGATATTTCCTCTTTTGGCTGGAGAAAAGTGCTTGATTGTGCTGGAAGTAGAAAGATTACAATAAAAATTAATGGCATTTTAAATTCAGTATTGGCTGATGAATTATTGCGTAATTCTGCAATGTTAAACTCTAATAATGATTATGAGATTAGTTTTAATGCTAAGGAGAAGATAAAACTCAGGTGTTCGGTTGAATTGTATGAGAGATATTATGATCCTGCCACTTTTGACAGCTTCACTGTAGTTTTAGCCAGTGCTGAAGTTGTGAACACTTTTCATTAGTGTTAATTTAATTTTTTCATATACAATAATAATAAGTAGGAATAAATTAAAAAAAATTATGAACGATGAGGATCTTTTCGAAGAAGGTGATGATAATGTTGAAGAGAATAGCGATGACAGAAGAGAAAGGAATTTGAAGAATGAAAATCAGCTCGAAGAGCAATTTAAAGAGTATTTAAAACCTTTCGAGGATATTTTAAGTCAAATTGATGAAGGAGTTGATAATTTAGATAGTTACGAAAGGACTATGCAAGTAAAGCGAAGTATAGATAGGCTCATAGAAACCTTATATAGCCAAGCAGCATCTGAGGATATTGATGTAGAACTTGAAACCACAAAACACACTCGCGATAAATCAGAGTCCAAGAAAAGAGTTCTGGAAAAGAGAAAGAAACAACTGATGGAAGAGATCTTAAGTTTTCAACAACAAAAGGAGCTAATGAATAGTAGGGAAAAACATGAAGTAGCAAGTGATGGGGATGTTCAGAAGGCAAAAGCACGAGTGAAGTCTTCAATTAGGGGGGTGTTGTTTTCAGTTATTGCTCATAGAATGGATCCACGAAGGAGGGCAGGGGAAACTGCTGATGACAATGAAAAGCAAGCTCGTATGTACGGTAGAGAAGCAGTTGGTGGAGTTTTAGGTGGATTGTTCAAGGCGTTTTTAACTGCAGTTGCTGCTGTTGTGCGCGAAATTGCTAAACCACTTCAACATATGAACACACAAGAGACGTCTTTTGCAAAACAAGTTGAAGAAAGCAGAAACCAGGATTCACAGAAAGGTCGATCTGTGTAGGTCAAAGTATAATTTCAAAAAAATTTTTGAAATCGTATGTACTAAACAATATCTACTCAACGCAAATTACAACAAACGCAGTAGCATAATCTTGATCATCACTTAGAGAAAGGTGTATCTTGTAGTCTTTCGAGATGAAATCCTTTGTGATAGCAAGATGTGGTTTTCCCCTGATATTACTGTATATTTCTATATCTTTCATTATAATTCCTTGGCTGAATCCAGTGCCTAGCGCTTTAACAAAAGCTTCCTTTGCAGCAAAGCGTTTAGCAAAATATTTTGCCCTTACTTCTTGGCTATTATATTTTTTGCTTATCTCTATCTCCTTCTTAGTATAGACTTTATTGAGAAATTTTTCCCCGTATTTTTGTGATATTCTCAATATTCTGGGTATATATACTATGTCAGTGCCAATACCGTATATCATTTTGTGCTAAAGCGATTTATTGCTTCTTCAACTTGTATTTCCTCTACCTTGCCAGTTGCTCTATTTTTTACTTCAACTATATTTTCACTTACTGCTTTCTTTCCAATAATTATTTGCCATGGCAAGCCTATCAGATCCATTCTGGCAAATTTCACTCCTACACTTTCGTCCGTATCATCATAAAGCACTTCATCGCTTTTCAAAGCTTTGTATATTTTATCTGCAGCCTCCGTTACTTTTGTTTGTAAATTGATCAAACCAACTTTAAAAGGAGCTACTGCCTCTGGCCAGATAATTCCTTTATCATCATGGAAAGCTTCTATTATTGCGCCAACAAGCCTTGAAACTCCAATACCATACGAACCCATATGCATGTTAACATTTTTTCCATCTTGAGAAGTAACACTTGCCTTCATAGGTTTCGAATATTTATCACCAAAATAAAAAATATGCCCTATTTCAATACCCTTGCTAACATTTAACTGTTCTTGCGGTATAGGACAACTTTCAGGATCATGCATATCGTCTGCAACTGCATATATGCTCTTCAGGCTTTCAATATCTTCGCTTTCTAGTAATTCAAAAAGTTTATTGTCATAATATAGAGTGCTCTCACCGGTGTTTGCCAATATATGAAATTCATGACTTAAATTTCCTCCAATTGGTCCTGTATCTGCCCTCACTCCAATTGGAGTAAGTCCCATGCGTTTGAAGATTTTTATGTAAGTTTTATACATCAAATTATATGAATTCAGTGCACCTTCGTAATCTACATCAAAACTGTATGCATCCTTCATCAGAAATTCCCTGCCTCTCATAACGCCATAACGAGGTCTTACTTCGTCACGAAACTTCCACTGAATTTGATATAAACAAAGTGGTAAATCTTTGTAACTTTTTACCGTATTTCTAATCAAATCAGTTACCACCTCCTCATGTGTTGGACCAAAAAGCATATCGCTTTCATGCCTATCTTTAATACGTAGCATTTCTTTGCCGTAATCATCGTAACGTCCTGACTCTCGCCAAAGACTTGCTGGCTGCACACAAGGCATTAACACTTCAATCGCACCAATTTCATCTCTGATAATATTTTCAATATTTTTAAGTACCAAAAGACCAAGCGGCAGCCAAGAATAAATTCCAGATGCTGTCTGCTTGATTAAGCCCGCACGTAACAAATATTGATGAGAAATAATTTCAGCACCAGCCGGGGTTTCTTTTAAAGTTGGCAGGTAATATTGAGATAAACGCATTTGATAAATCTGATTGTACTATATAATGCACCCATTTGTCTAGACCATTTTTTTCAAAGTGATCCGATTTTTAAAATGAATATGTTGATAAATACGTCGACACACATTTAAAGTATTTATCAATATATTCATTTACTGTTTATGATAATAAAGATCAGCAGGAACTTTATAATGTAGAGTCTGATGTCGCCTTTTATAGTTATACCAACCAACAAAATCGTTTATTATAAGATTCAAATCTCTGATACTATTTGGTCTATAATAATATATAGCTTCTTGCTTTAAAGTTCTCCATAAACGCTCAACAAATATATTGTCGAAGCAACGTCCTTTATGATCCATACTAATTTTAATATTAGCACGCTCTAATTCCATAATAAAGTTGTAGCTAGTAAACTGCACTCCTTGATCACTATTAAAAATCTCAGGTTTACCTTGTTTTAGAGCTTCTTTGAGAGTATAAAGGCAAAATCCAGCATCGAGATATGGTGATAATGAATGAGCAATAATATAGCGACTATACAAGTCCATTATTGCCACAAAATAGACAAACTTACCTTCTACCATAATATATAGTAGCCCATACCTGATTAACTCTACAAATAATCAAATCTTTGAGTAAATAAGGATATATTTTATGCTTTTTTTCTTTAATACTTGTATTACATCTTTTTCTACAATACAGCCCACTAATCTTCATTTTTTTCATAATTCTTAAGATTTTTTTGTGATTGACTACTACTCCACTCGCTATGATTTCAGCAGTAATTTTACGATATCCATAACGGCAATCAGAAGCCAAATATACTTCTTGAATCAAATTTCACTTTCGTTATTAATTATATGCCTATAATATAGGCTAGATCTGCAAATCCCCAGTAAATCAGCCTGTTTCCTAATTGATAGATCAGAATCTTTTTCTATAAACCTTACTCTATCTTTTTTGCTTATTTCAGTAATTTTTTTTTCAAATAACTATTTTCCACTGTCAATTCTCCTATTACTTTATGTAAACTTTCTATTTCTTGCGCTAAGATTCTTTGTTTTCTCGCACTTTCACTTTCTTCAACAAATAGGTCTTTTAACCTTGCCAATACTCTATCACGCCAATCATATAGATTTGTTGATGGTATTTTATATTCACTACATATCTCAGATGTGCTTTTTTGATTTTTTATTGCTTCCAAAGCTATCTTTGCTTTTAACTCTGGTTCATATTTTTTTGTTGCCATACTTTTACCCCTTTACCTTCCTACTCGGATCAACCATTTTTTTTTGGTCTAGTTTATGGGGTGCATTATAATCAGGCCTTTAGGTAAACTTATTTTAAAAAGGAAGGAAAGTGTATGGTGCTTTTCTTGACATTTCCTTATTATTCAAATCTCTTTCGGATTTCCTGAACAGAAACAGTAGACGATTCTTGCATCTCACTACTTGCTAGCTCCACAGTATTTGTTTTTGTTGGAGAAGAAGCTTCAGATTTCGTTTGTAAACCAGCAGTCTTAGGCGGTACCAGTGGCTTACCTGCTTTTGGCACAGAATGTAACGGAGATGTAGGTTTAGATTTTTCATTATCATCAGATTCATGACCACTGTCAGGACTCTTGCTTCCTCTTTCATCTTCTGGTTGGGAGTTTGAAGGAGTAGGTTTTTTCCTGGATTTTGTCAGCTTTTTCTCTTTCGGTTTTTTCGATTTATCATTGCTCCAATCATCACTGTCACTGTGGTCAGAAACTTCACTTTCACTACTAGAAAATTCTATTGCTGCTCTCCTCTTCAGGATATTAGCTATCCCAGAATCATGACATTGAGCATTCCTCATTGTATGTTGCTTATTCTCTTGTATCGACTTCTCAATTCTTGCAGCGAGCTCTTCTCCTGTCTCTTGCTCAGCATTGCTCTTACTACTTTTAAACTTTTCCTTCAATTCATCTGAAAAATCTTGTGATTTCCCATCATTGTTATTACCTGGTGTCTTAGCATTTTTAACCTCATTGTTAACACGTTTCAACTTAACACCTCCTCCTCTTATCTGCGCAAGCAGAGCAGAACGATCATGCTCAGATTCATTAGCCTTTTTCGGTGCACCATTCTTAGGTTTCTCCGTACACTTGGAAGCTGTAGGAGGAGGAGGCGGAGATGGTAGTGGTGCAGCATTTTGTGGCAATGGAGGAGGTGGTGGTGGCGGTGCACTGGGTGTTTCAGCTATTACTGAAAGTGATGATGTAGGAGTATTGCTATGTCCCAAGCTTTCTGTTTCTTTCTGCAATTCACTATATTGTGATTGTTTTCTACCAGGATCAACTTTTTTCTCGCTGTTTATTGCAGAAAGGTGTGAATTGATAAGATATGCAGCTAAGCTCAACATAACCGATGCAGAAACAAAAGCAATAACTGCAGAAGACACTGGCACTGCAGCACTACTTAATACCGCTGAAATGATGAAATACGTGCATACTCCAGCTACAGGACCGGATGTACACAATAACAAAATAGCAATTGAATATTTTAAGGCAGTTGCCTTTTTTTGTTCTGCTACAGATGACTTTTGATTTTCACTATCAGACTGTACACCATTATGTTGTCCAGTCATAGGTTTTTTCGGCACAACCTGTTTAGTATTGCTTCTGTCATTTTTAGTTTTGTCACTCGCATTATCTTCTTCTTTTGACTGAGCGCTATTTCTGGTTTCTGGATTCTTAACATGAATACTATTCTTGCTTCCTTCATCTGCAGTTTCGCTATCCACATTATTTTTTTCTTGTATTTTCTTAAATACTAAACTCTCTTCAAAATTGAAAGGTGATTGTTGAACAGGACTCTTAGATTGAACTTTTTTTAATTGAGTGCTATTGCTGGTTTTTGATGGAGTACTACCAAGAGTGTTTTCATTTTTATCGTTATTTTTCGCTGGCTTCCAATTTTTTCTCCAATCTGCAGGTGGTGGAGGTGGGGGTGGTGGCGGAGCTGATGATGGTGTGTTATTATTATTAGTAAGCATTTTTCTTCCTCATTATTAATATTATATTAATGATGATTAAATTATTAGTACTTGTCAATAATTTATGAGTAAGTGAATACTAAGATAATAAAATAAAAAGGAAAGAGAGAGGAGCAGTCTTCTAAGAACCTGTTTAAAATCTTTTGAGAAGTAGAGAAGTGAAAGCAAGAACGACCATCTGTAGGCTAGTGTTAAGTTTACGCTCGCAATTTTTCCACAATCGTCTACATTTTTCTAACCAAGCGAAAGAACGCTCGACAACCCATCTCTTTGGCAGTATAGCAAAAGAATGTAACTCAGTACGCTTTAATGTGTGTGATTCATAGAGGTTATTGCAACTAATTTGTCAGATCAAGTCTGAACTTGAAATACCTGTTAAGAGGTTTTATATTTTTGAAGTGACTTTAACTCTTGGTTATGTTTGTAATTTTGCATGACAAATGTTTCTTTTGATGAGATATAATTTTTTTGTATTTCACTTAGACAAGGAATTGTTTTTTCCAGTTCTTTATATTTTTCCCAAGGAGTCTTTCCCTGAAGAGAGCTATGAGGACGTTGTTTATTATAATATTCTTCCCAATCCCTAAGCTTGACTTGCAATTCATAATCCTTAATGTTAACGCTACTATAAAATTCATCTAAATCTGTACGCTGCGCTCTTTCTACTTTACCATTTAAATGTGGGGAAAACGGCTTAATTGGACGGAATTTTATTTTCCATTCTTTTAGACACTCTTGCACTTCGTAAGCAAAAAATTCTTGTCCTCTATCGGTCTGAATCCTTTGACAATGAAATGGAGCCCTTTCCCTTAATTGTTTTAGGAAATCCAGAGTATTTTTTGAAGTACGCCTTGAGTATAATGCGATAACTTTATAACGCGTACAATCATCTATAGCAGTATATTGATAAAGCCCCGAAGATATTTTGCAAACATCCATTTGTACACGCTCTCCTGGCACTTTGCAGTTATAACGCTTAATCTGCTTGCGATAGTGGCGCTTAATACGTAAAAGACTTACATCGTGTTTCTTCAAAACTTTGTGTATAGTAGCCAATGCAAAAGAGATATCATGTAAACGCTTTAATTCAGCTTGAATACGTCTTGCTCCTAATTTTCTAGCTTTTCTCAGATGAAGAATGAGCTGTTCATTTGACTTGTTGATTTTTTGTAAGGGTAAAGTTTTAGGCCTGCTACTAAGGTTTGACAATCCCTGTTCACCTAGCTTTTCATAACGTTTGTACCATTTTCGTAAGGTAAAGCGTGAAATGTTATAGTGTTGACATACTTTGCCTGCATGACCTAATTTTTTGTATAATTCTATCCAATTCAGACGCAACTTAACTTTGGTATCCATTTACTGATTGCCTCTTGTTGATGAATTTATTCATATTATTGTAATAAGGTATTTAAACTATCACAAGTCAAAGTTTTTATTTTATCTTACATTTTTGCTGTAATAACCTCTATGAATCACACAACTAATGGTATATGTGAAAGGCTTCATAAAACTATGCAAGATGAATGTTATAATATTATTTTTAGGAAAAAGATTTATAGTACTTTGGAGGAGCTTCAGTTAGATTGGCTGCATTCTTACAACAGAACTAGACCTCATTCCGGTAAGTACTGCTATGCAGACCTTTTTTGATAGTATGCATATTGCTTACCAAAAAAATATTGATAACATTAAAATAGATTCTGATATCGGTTTTGACTTCGTCGATTCTTCTGTCAGTTAATTCATGCCTGTCAGATCAAGTCTAAACTATTACAGTTAATTTTAAGGCAAAAAATTATACAAGAGGTCTGTTAAAATCACGTATATCGATGGTCTTGAAGTCACACAGTTGTTCTGTAGAGCTATGTCCTGTAATAATTACTATACCGTTTTGCTCAGAGCGTATTGAGATTAGATTTAATATTAATTCACACGTTGCACTGTCGAGATTACAAAATGGTTCGTCTATCAGCCAAACGTTTGCATTAGAAATTAAGAGGCGAGCAAGCGCAACTCTTCTTTTCCAACCTGCAGAAAGTTCACTATATTTGATATTAAGTACAGGTTGCAACTGTAAGCAACAAACGGCTGCCATAATTAATTCTCTAGTATTCCGTATTCTTGCCCAGAATTGTATGTTTTCACCAACTGTTGAGCTATCTTTACAGGCATTTTTATGGCCTATATAGACCATGGAAGGTATATAGGATTTTAGGTCATCATATATGTCTTTTCCACAGTACATTATATTACCTGACACTGGCGGCAAAAGTCCAGATAAACTTCTGATTAAGCTGGTTTTGCCGCTACCATTTGGACCAGTGATTAAGATTTTTGATTTTGGTTCAGCTTTAAAATTGAGGTTTTTAAATAATACTTTGTTATTACGAGCACAGGATAGATTTTTACATTCAAGCATCTATTGGACCTTTAAAGAGAACTTGGAGCCTAAACACTTCAGTGTATGAACATTGGATAGCTTGCACAACAAACAGTCAGTGTTTGACATACAACTGTACGAACATTGGGTTTGTAGGTAGCAGATGGTGTCATTCCAGTACTTGACACTGGACTCCCGATACAATGTTGAACACTTTTTTTTTGCCTTTCGAGAGCGAGTTCTTTCAGCCGAAACACTACATGCACGTTATCATCATCAACTTCAATGCGTTGAACTAATTTTCTTATTATATCAAGTTTAGTTTCCCAATCCGCCTGATTAAGTTCCAACTCAACCTCAGAGGAAAAACTTTCTACACTACTTGTGATAAAATCTAATTCCCTCTGTAGCCTCTTTTCATCGACCATTTCTTCCCTTTGATCTCTAATTCCTTTTAACTCCTTTGCCATGCTCTCAACTTCTAAGTCATATTTTTCCTTCGTTATATGACCTCTTGCATATACATAAGCTAATCTTTCTATACCTTGTTCTATTTTATTTGCACGCTTTTCAAGTTCATCCTTTGCCTCTGTACTTTCATGTTTCACGAGTCTGAGCTGATATTCCTTAGTCATTGCTTCTGGTTCTTTGAGTACCATCTTTACTTCTTCCCATACTGCTTCTTCTAGTATATCAACTTGTATTGATTTGCTGTTACACACTCTATTCCCACCAAAACGATTTGCATCCGTTCCAGGGCATCGATAGTAACTTCTTCCTCCTTTAACATTACTCATTCCATAATAAATGTATTTACAACACTGACACACCATTAGCCCTTGTAATAGGTACCTTCTCCCACTTCGTTGCATTCTTGCTCTTTTTCTATTTTCAGATAGTTGCTCTTGTACTATATCAAATTTCAACTATATTTGGTATTTCTATATGAATCCAATTCTTTTTCTCAGTTTGATAAATGGAATAACTTTTTTTCCTCACTTTCCATATTGCTCTCACTTCTTTTTTTATTGATTCGTTTTACCAAATGCTGCTTGTCCTTTGTATGCTGGATTCCTCAACATTCTACACACTGTACCTGAATGCCAATTTCTTCTGCCCTTTGGAGCAGTAATATGCCTTCTTGTAGTTTCTTTTAAGCTCTGACCTATCCACTCAAACAGTTTACGCACTACTTTTGCTTCCTCTTCTTCAACTTCAAACTTTGCTTCTTCTCTGACTACATGCTTTATATAGCGGTATCCATAAGCCCATTACACTTATACACCCTTTCCTTGCTGCATGGAGTTTTCCCCTTCGACTTCTTTCCATTATCTTTGCACATTCGTATTCTGAGATTAATCCTTGTACTCCTAGCAATAATTTTGACTCTGGATTATTTTCAGTCTTATAATTTAGTTGTGTGATTCATAGAGGTTATTGCAACTAATTTGTCAGATCAAGTCTGAACTTGAAATACCTGTTAAGAGGTTTTATATTTTTGAAGTGACTTTAACTCTTGGTTATGTTTGTAATTTTGCATGACAAATGTTTCTTTTGATGAGATATAATTTTTTTGTATTTCACTTAGACAAGGAATTGTTTTTTCCAGTTCTTTATATTTTTCCCAAGGAGTCTTTCCCTGAAGAGAGCTATGAGGACGTTGTTTATTATAATATTCTTCCCAATCCCTAAGCTTGACTTGCAATTCATAATCCTTAATGTTAACGCTACTATAAAATTCATCTAAATCTGTACGCTGCGCTCTTTCTACTTTACCATTTAAATGTGGGGAAAACGGCTTAATTGGACGGAATTTTATTTTCCATTCTTTTAGACCATACGCGTCAAGTTAAGGAACTGTGGTAATAAACTTAGTGTAAGGAAGAGAAAAAGAAGATATAAGTTCTCTTAAATTTAACAAAGAAAACGGAGAACTTATACAATGAAAAGAATAGTTTGCATCTCAAAAAAGCTCAAAGAATTTTTTAATGAAAAAGCAGATAAAATCTCAGCTACAACAGGGTTCATAAAAAGAAAGAGGAAGCTAAAAGGCTCGTCGTTCATAAAAGCCATCGTTTTGGGTAATATAGGGGTTGATAATTGTAGTATAGAGACAGTGTGTCAATTATTGAATGAAGACTCGATAAATATAACAAAACAAGGTCTGGACTTTAGATTTACCAAGGAAGCAGTGGAATTCATGAAAAGAATGTATAATGAATCTTTAACGTTACTTAAAAATACCTTACAAGTTGATTGCAGAATCTTGAAGCACTTTGGAGGTGTTAAATTATTAGACAGCAGCTATATTAGCTTACCTAACAGTATGGAAGACATGTATAAAGGTTATGGTACCAGCTACAGTGGTTATGAAAGCAATACTAAGTCTGGAATAAAGTTACAATTAGTTTTTGACTACCTAAATCAGACATTAGACCAGCTTAATATAACTGAAGGAATAAGGTCAGATCAGGGTTATAGAAGCCATTTAAGCAATATATCGAACAACGATTTACTAATATCTGATTTGGGTTATTTTGTGCCAAGTTCTTTTAAACAAATCAATGAAATAGGAGCTTATTTCATAAGTCGTTATAAATCCGATACTAACATATATGATATAGAGACAGGTCAAAAAATAGATTTACTAGAACATTTGGGAGATCGATCTTTTCTAGAACAGGAGGTATTGTTAGGAAAAGAGACAAGGGTTAAAGTAAGAATTATATTTAAAAAACTAACTGAAGAACAAGCTATGGCTAGAAGAAGAAAGGCTAATAGGTTAGCAAGATCACATGGATACACATCTTCTCAAAGGAACCAAAAGTTACTAAATTGGTCGATATTTATAACTAATGTTCCAAAAAGTAAGATTAATGCTGAGCAAATACTAGTAGTTTACCGAATAAGATGGCAAATTGAATTATTGTTCAAATTATATAAGAGTAATATAAGGCTTGATAAGCTGAGAGGAAAGCCATACAGAGTATTATGTGAGCTATATGCCAAATTGTGTGCAATTCTTATATTTCATGGAATAGTGGGTTGCACAGAACTGAAAAAAAATACGGAGCTTAGCTTAACAAAGGCATTTATTGAGCTAAAAAGACGGGTTAGAGAGTTATTTTTAGCACTAAATAATAAAATTAAAGGCTTAAATATTTTTCTCAAAAAGCTTACCATAACTTGGTCGCAATTTTCATTAAAAGACAAGTACAGAAAAACTAGGGTATCCACCTTAACTTCTCTAAATTTGCTTTAACTTGACGCGTATGATTCTTTTAGACACTCTTGCACTTCGTAAGCAAAAAATTCTTGTCCTCTATCGGTCTGAATCCTTTGACAATGAAATGGAGCCCTTTCCCTTAATTGTTTTAGGAAATCCAGAGTATTTTTTGAAGTACGCCTTGAGTATAATGCGATAACTTTATAACGCGTACAATCATCTATAGCAGTATATTGATAAAGCCCCGAAGATATTTTGCAAACATCCATTTGTACACGCTCTCCTGGCACTTTGCAGTTATAACGCTTAATCTGCTTGCGATAGTGGCGCTTAATACGTAAAAGACTTACATCGTGTTTCTTCAAAACTTTGTGTATAGTAGCCAATGCAAAAGAGATATCATGTAAACGCTTTAATTCAGCTTGAATACGTCTTGCTCCTAATTTTCTAGCTTTTCTCAGATGAAGAATGAGCTGTTCATTTGACTTGTTGATTTTTTGTAAGGGTAAAGTTTTAGGCCTGCTACTAAGGTTTGACAATCCCTGTTCACCTAGCTTTTCATAACGTTTGTACCATTTTCGTAAGGTAAAGCGTGAAATGTTATAGTGTTGACATACTTTGCCTGCATGACCTAATTTTTTGTATAATTCTATCCAATTCAGACGCAACTTAACTTTGGTATCCATTTACTGATTGCCTCTTGTTGATGAATTTATTCATATTATTGTAATAAGGTATTTAAACTATCACAAGTCAAAGTTTTTATTTTATCTTACATTTTTGCTGTAATAACCTCTATGAATCACACAAAAAATTAACACATCTCTTCCAAGGGCTCTATATTGAAAATAGAAAGTCCAGAAGCAATGACGTATGCTAAGGCTTGGACAAGAAATATTCTTGCAGCGGTGAGGTTTAAGTTATTCTCCAGTATAAACCGCATATTTAAATCACTTTTGCCATATCCCCATAAAACGTGAAACGCTTCTGCAACTTCAAGTAAGTAGAAAGTGATTCTGTGTGGCTCATAGAGCCTTGCCGCTATTTCTACCACATCTGGCCACTTTGCTAAGATTTTTATGAGGAAGAGCTCCCCATCGGTCTTTAAAAGTGAAGGATCTGCTGTTGGGAGCTCTTTTGGAGCATTACGCATTAACGAATGAGCACGGGCGTGCGCATATTGCACATAAAAAATAGGGTTGTCTTTTGATTGTTCTTTAACTTTAGCAAAATCAAAGTCCAAGACCATATCATTCTTGCGTGTCAGCATTATAAAACGAGTGATATCCCTGCCAACTTCCTCCACTACATCTCTTGCTGTTAGGAAGTTTCCTGATCTTTTGGACATCTTAACAGGTTTTTCATTCTCGAAAAAATTCACAATATTATGCAGTTTTACCTCTATTTTTGCTTGATCATCACTGAGCGCAGAGACGACTGCTTTTAGCCTTTTGACATAACCACCGTGGTCACTACCAAGCTCTACGATCATATTGTTAAAACCACGCGATATCTTATCAAAATGGTAAGCGATATCTGAGGCAAAATAAGTCCAACTGCCGTCCTCTTTCTTCAATGCGCGGTCAACATCATCGCCAAATTTTGTAGAGCGAAATAACATTTCTTTTCTGGAAGTCCAATTTTCACTTTCTTTGCCTTTTGGTTTCTCCAGGTACCCTTCATACACTAGACCCTTGTCAGATAATATCTTTATACTCTCTTCGATTTTGCCACTTTTTTGTAGCTCATACTCTGAAGTAAAGACATCATGATTTACTCCAAGCAAGCTCATGTCCTCCTTTATGAGTTCTAAAATAGAACTTAAAGTATATTCTCTAATTATCTGGTTATCTTCCTCTGCTCTAAGCTCCTTGCCATATTTTTTAGCTAATCCCTCTCCTATTGGCTTTAAATATTCACCTGGGTATAAACCCTTTTCAATGCTAATTTTTTCTCCTAGAGCTTCCTTATACCGCAAATATACTGACCGAATTAGCGTATCTATCTGCGCTCCAGCGTCATTGATATAGTACTCCTTAGTAACATTATAGCCAACTTTCTTTAGTAAATTTGCCAGAACATCACCAAACACTGCCCCTCTTGCATGACCAATATGCAGAGGACCTGTTGGATTTGCAGATACAAATTCAACATTGACAGCTTGGTTATTTCCAATATTTAGAGTGCCAAACTCTGTTTTTAGCTCATTTATTTGTTTTAAAATCCCATGCCATACTTCCATTTTCAAGTGCATATTGATGAACCCAGGACCTGCTATTTCCACTTTTGCAACTTCATCAAAAAGTTCAAACTCTTTAGCTAAAACCTCTGCGATTTCAATAGGATTCTTCTTTTCATGTTTTGCAAGCACCATAGCAACATTTGTATAGATATCACCATGTGCTCTATTGCTTGGAGGTTCCACAATAAAATTTTCTGCACTTATATTTATGATACCTCTTCGTTTCAATTCATTTAATTTACTGAAAATCAGAGAGAAAATACGCTTAAAAATGTTCATTAACTAAAAAGCTACAAAACCTGTAGCAGTATAGCGAATAAGTGGGGGAAGTTGAAGGGTTATCTTACATCGGCTGTTTATACTTACTTGAAGTGTGCATTCAAAGGGAACGTTCAAAGAATTATTAAGAAGCAATCAGTGGATAGAGATGCATAACATGCATCTCTATCCATGGTAAATAATTTACACTACTTGCTGATAGTACGGCTGTACGACTAGGGAAGCTAATTAGTACAAATAGTCAGAATATCCTAAATATCCTGTATCAGGTAATGCATTGAACATTACCTTGTGGCCAGAACCACAGTGATTCCATCCTGCATCGTAACCACTATGACAAGGACTGACATGATAACTATTGAAATACTGATCATGATGATGTTTGTAATGCGGGTAATTATCAATTATAGGCTTAAACTCACATATTACAGGTTTAACCTCATTTACTGTAGGTTTTTTCTCATCTATTACAGATTTAATTCCATCTATTATAGATTGTTTCATTCCATCTATTGCAGATTTAACCTCATTTTCTGTGTGTTTTTTCTCATTTATAGTAGTAACCTCATCTTTGATAAGTTTCATAACCTTATCCATCGTAAGCTTTTCTTCTTGCACCGTAGGTTTTTTCTCATCTATTACAGATTTAATTCCATCTATTATAGATTGTTTCATTCCATCTATTGCAGATTTAACCTCATTTTCTGTGTGTTTTTTCTCATTTATAGTAGTAACCTCATCTTTGATGAGTTTCATAACCTTATCCACCGTAAGCTTTTCTTCTTCCACCGTAGGTTTTTTCTCATCTAACGTAGGTATAACCTTATCTATTATGAGTTTAATTTCATCCATTATAGGTTTCCACTCACTTTCTATAGATTTGTCTTTACCTACTTTGTCATCAACCTTAGGTTTAACTTCATCCATTATAAGCTTTATTCCATCTACTATAAGTTCTTTGATTTCATTCATGATAGACTTTTCTTCATCTACAGTAGGTTTTTTCTCATCTATTACAGATTTAATCCTATCTTCGATAAGTTCCCTAACCTTATCCACCGTAAGCTTTTCTTCTTCCACCGTAGGTTTTTTCTCATCTATTACAGATTTAATCCTATCTTCGATAAGTTCCCTAACCTTATCCACCGTAAGCTTTTCCTTATCTATCATGTCATCAACCTTAGGTTTAACTTCATCCATTATGAGTTTTATCCCATCTACTATAAGCTCCTTAATCTCATCCATTATAGACTTATCCTCATCACCTGTAGGTTTCTCTTCATCAACCTTAGGTTTAACTTCATCCACTACAACTCTTATTTCCTCTATCAGTTTTTTGACCTCATCCATTATAGACTTATCCTCATCATCTTTAGTTTTTTCTACATCACCTGTAGGTTTCTCTTCATCAACCTTAGGTTTAACTTCGTCCATTATGAGTTTTATCCCATCTACTATAAGTTCCTTAATCTCATCCATTATAGACTTATCCTCATCACCTGTAGTTTCTTCTCCATCACCTGTAGGTTTCTCTTCATCAACCTTAGGTTTAACTTCGTCCACTACAACTCTTATTTCCTCTATCAGTTTTTTGACCTCATCCACTATAGACTTAACCTCATCATCTTTAGTTTTTTCTCCATCACCTGTAGGTTTCTCTTCTTCAACCTTAGGTTTAACTTCGTCCACTACAACTCTTATTTCCTCTATCAGTTTTTTAACCTCATCCACTATAGACTTAACCTCATCACCTTTAGTTTTTTCTCCATCACCTGTAGGTTCCTCTTCACCACCTGTAGGTTTTTTTTCTTCAACTATAAGTTCTTCTTCGTTGATTATATTGGTGGTTGTATATTAAATCAAAGTCGCAAGACTATGACAAGCAAGGAGTGATACTGTCAACAGGGTTGATTGGTAAAAATCGTAGGGACCTTAGTACCATACGCGTCAAGTTAAGGAACTGTGGTAATAAACTTAGTGTAAGGAAGAGAAAAAGAAGATATAAGTTCTCTTAAATTTAACAAAGAAAACGGAGAACTTATACAATGAAAAGAATAGTTTGCATCTCAAAAAAGCTCAAAGAATTTTTTAATGAAAAAGCAGATAAAATCTCAGCTACAACAGGGTTCATAAAAAGAAAGAGGAAGCTAAAAGGCTCGTCGTTCATAAAAGCCATCGTTTTGGGTAATATAGGGGTTGATAATTGTAGTATAGAGACAGTGTGTCAATTATTGAATGAAGACTCGATAAATATAACAAAACAAGGTCTGGACTTTAGATTTACCAAGGAAGCAGTGGAATTCATGAAAAGAATGTATAATGAATCTTTAACGTTACTTAAAAATACCTTACAAGTTGATTGCAGAATCTTGAAGCACTTTGGAGGTGTTAAATTATTAGACAGCAGCTATATTAGCTTACCTAACAGTATGGAAGACATGTATAAAGGTTATGGTACCAGCTACAGTGGTTATGAAAGCAATACTAAGTCTGGAATAAAGTTACAATTAGTTTTTGACTACCTAAATCAGACATTAGACCAGCTTAATATAACTGAAGGAATAAGGTCAGATCAGGGTTATAGAAGCCATTTAAGCAATATATCGAACAACGATTTACTAATATCTGATTTGGGTTATTTTGTGCCAAGTTCTTTTAAACAAATCAATGAAATAGGAGCTTATTTCATAAGTCGTTATAAATCCGATACTAACATATATGATATAGAGACAGGTCAAAAAATAGATTTACTAGAACATTTGGGAGATCGATCTTTTCTAGAACAGGAGGTATTGTTAGGAAAAGAGACAAGGGTTAAAGTAAGAATTATATTTAAAAAACTAACTGAAGAACAAGCTATGGCTAGAAGAAGAAAGGCTAATAGGTTAGCAAGATCACATGGATACACATCTTCTCAAAGGAACCAAAAGTTACTAAATTGGTCGATATTTATAACTAATGTTCCAAAAAGTAAGATTAATGCTGAGCAAATACTAGTAGTTTACCGAATAAGATGGCAAATTGAATTATTGTTCAAATTATATAAGAGTAATATAAGGCTTGATAAGCTGAGAGGAAAGCCATACAGAGTATTATGTGAGCTATATGCCAAATTGTGTGCAATTCTTATATTTCATGGAATAGTGGGTTGCACAGAACTGAAAAAAAATACGGAGCTTAGCTTAACAAAGGCATTTATTGAGCTAAAAAGACGGGTTAGAGAGTTATTTTTAGCACTAAATAATAAAATTAAAGGCTTAAATATTTTTCTCAAAAAGCTTACCATAACTTGGTCGCAATTTTCATTAAAAGACAAGTACAGAAAAACTAGGGTATCCACCTTAACTTCTCTAAATTTGCTTTAACTTGACGCGTATGGTTTATTTAACACTCCCCTTTCGACTTGAAAGTCACCAAATTTATCTTCTTTTTTAGAGTGGTTTTCAATATAATTTTTTATCATTTCGTCAGTTACGTTTCCGCTAGTCCTGACAAAGTAGCCTACTGCCCACAAGTGTTTCCTCCAGTATCTTTTTCTCAGCTCTGGAAAGTTTTGCTGGATTTTTCTGGAACTTTTTCCTTTTATTAACTGCACTAACTTACTAATACTTAAGTATGGGGGTATAGAAACGTATACATATACATGACTTGACGCAACTCTACCTCTGATAATTTCTACTTGATTATCTCTACATACTTCTTGTACAACTTCTTTAGTTTTCTGCCCAATATCTCCAACTAATACTGGATATCGATATTTTGTTATCCACACTATGTGATATGTACATTCATATACAGAGTGACTACTTTTTCTATAATATTCCACATTCTTTCAAATTTTTCACCTTAAAATTATATTCTTGAAAGGATGGACTTCAAGTCCAGGGTTTTTCTCCCAAATTTGGGACAATAAATCTGAAGATCTGCTGCGAATCAAGGGATAAAAAAGGTAAGGAGGGTGGATAAAATCAAGGTTAACTAAAAGGCGTGCTTAAGATTCACAATACCAGCAATAATATTGAACCTCAAGTTGTATTTTTTCTGAAAATTGCGGTAAACATGGGACATAATCTTAAATATCTTTACCTCATGGATCTTATTTTCTACTCTCATTCTAAATGATGCTAATCGTCTATTATGCTCTTTCTGCTCTGGAGTTAATGGCTCTTTACGATACTTTTTATATGGAATTATAACATTACTTTGCAATTTTTGCCAACCTTGATATCCAGAATCGGCATGTTTTATACTGTTAATTGGTAAATATTTTTCTTGTTTCCTTATGCGAAAATCACTAATTCTACCACGATATGACTTTGACACTGATAAAATTCTTCCATCTTCTTCGATAACAATCTCAGTTTTCATAGTGTTGGTTCTTTTTTTTCCTGAATATGATTTCTTCCGTTTTTTACTATCTTCTGGCCTCTGTATTTGCTGTTCTGTAACATCGGCCAGAATCTTTAGTATTTTTTCTGATGTTATACTTCTATCTTTTGTTATAGTAACTTTCTTGGCAAGTAATGGCTCTATTTTCTTCAGTAACCTACATACATTTGCGTTGTGCAAATTGAACAGACACCCTAAAAATCTATGTGTTATGTAAGTGCGATAGTACAAAATTACGCAAAATAACTTATCTTCCAGAGTTGGTAGTTGTGATCTTCTACCATGGCACTTTTTCTGTTTTTCAAGTTTTTTCCACTCAGACCTCACTTTTTCCACCACCTTTTCAAACTCCTCTATAGTTAAACCTGTTATATTACGAAAGTTTCTTGGGTGTTTCTTCATTTTATAGTAACTAAAGCTCATTTTTTACCTTACTCGATCTGCTTATTCTTCTTCTATCTCTCTCACATCACTTTTTCAATCACCTTTTGCAGCAGGTCTTGAGATAAACCGCTCTCAAGAGATGCTCTTAAAATGCTACTTGATTAACAAATTTACTGATATCGGTATGCCTACTTTCGAATTTGTCTCGTAAATCTCTTCCATCACTCCTCCACATTAGTAGCCATGCAACAAAGCCACCATTCCCTCTCTTTTGCAGCAGGTTTAGTGAAAACTTTCATTAAAGAAAAATTTCTAAATAGGGATTGACAAGTTTTAGAGATGGGCATATTATAAAAAGTATATTAAATTACTAATTTTTTATGCAAAATAAATATGATAGTGAAAATATTTTTCTTTATATTATGAGGTAGCTGTTTTATTCAGAAAAAGATTTTTTTCTTATTTAAGATTGAACAGCTTACTTTTAAATTGTGTGATTTTATGGAGGGTCCGATGATTGATGAATTATTTGCTGGTGTACGTAGTGGGGATGCTAGTCTAGTTGCAGATCTTATCAGTAAAGGGGCTGATGTTAATACTAGGGACAGTAGCACTGCCATTAAGTTAAGGGAAAGAGAAGTTAAGATTGGACAAAAAATTTGAAGTGATTGATAATTATGGTAAATACTAGGGTGAATTTTTAAGAAAAGGGAGTCTGAAAAGTGCAAGTTATTTAAAAAAGTAATAATTGCAGGTTATTTTGTAAAGAATGTACTAATGCAATGATACTGAAAAGATATCTTGAATTTAAAACACATGTTTTCTAGCTCTTTTCTGGTAGTTGAGTGAACGAATATCAGATATCTTATGACGATCAACTCTTCTCCCTTTTCTCACCACTAAAGTGTTCATCAAAAATAACTGTGATAGTCGATCCATAATGCAGTCTATGTCTGACTCTGTAGAAAAAATATCAAAGGCTAAGTTTTTAATCGCATTAAATGAGACAGATTTATTGATGCTTTTTTTTAGTTTACTATTCTGTGCGCTCAATGTCTCTTCATCATCTTCTATCATGATACTTTCTAGATTACTGATGAAGATAGTTGACCAAAAATCCTGCTTGATAGTTTCAATACTTTTTCCTGTGAAATTCTCTAAATTTAATCTTCCCTTCAGCCTAGAAAAAAATGTTTCTACTCCCCAGCGCAAGTAATATAATCTCTCAAACTCTTCAACTGTAAAACGTTTCTCATCTAACAGAGATGTTACTAACACTTCAACTTCGCCAGAAGAAAGTATTATTTTGACTAACCTGAATTTCATCTCATCAGGTAATCCTAGCTTTCGTAGCTGTCTTGCTACTTTAATAGGTGCGGTAGACACTACCACCGTACTAGATGGGCTTTCCGGCTTAAACATAGCGTTTATTTCATTGAAAGACGAACTTGAACAGCGAATTATATAATTGATTTTCCTTCCTGTAAGCTCAGCAAGAAATCGATAAGATACGTATCCTCTATCACAGATTAACAAATCGTCTGATTTTATGGATTCAAGCATACCGATTGCTAAATCAACCTCATAGCTGTCACCTCTACTTAGCACAGATTTTATTGCAATATTATTTAGCACATCGTAGCAAACTTCAAAGGTTGCACTTGTATAGTCTTCAAATCTCTGGATTCCATTCCATACTGCTCTTGAGCCAAACTCACCTATTATTTTGTCGCTCTTTGGCAGAATCAGTATTGAAGCATCAAATGCAAGTACTCTGAAGCCATGGTGGGTTTTAAATTCCTGATCTTGGTAGTATAGGGAAACTATATCATCATTTAACTCTGAAAACGCAGTATGCTTTAGCTTCTTTCTTGCTTGAGTAAATGCACTTGCCGTAATTGTATAATCTTTTCTTGTATGCAGAACAAACTCATTAAGCATCACTTGTAATGACTTTACACTCTTTCTAAAAATCAGGAGAAATACATTAACGAAGGGCAGCTTTCTTTTTCGTGAGAAGTCTTTTGAGGATGCTCTGTGTGCGTTTATAAAGTTTAAACTCATCAATTTATTTTTTATAAACATGATTATTCTTTTTTTTACTCATGTCATTACTTCTTTTAATTTGTGGATCTTACCTGATTTTATAATACAGTTCATCACTTTTCCTTAACTTAATGGCAGTGATCTTCCCTCTTACCTCCTTTATATCATATTTTTAACTTACAATATTCCCGCACTAGTCTCCATTCTTTTATCTTCTTTCCTATTTGGCAGTATATAGAACCTATTTTTTCTTCAACACATTCATCAGCAGAGAGGCCAATTGCTTGTGAAACAATATCAACAGAAATCCCTGCTTTAACCAGACCCTTTGCAATTTTTATTCTCTCCGTTTTTTTACTACTTTTCTCACTAATTTGAACAAACTTGGTTAATAAACAAAATATCTTACGTAACTCTTGATCGTCAATCTTTTTATATTTTCTTATTAAATATAGTATCTCTTCTTCCTTATTTTTAATGCAGATTTTCTTATTCGATACAGAAATAAGATCCGTAATACTAATTGATAACACCTTTGCTATAGAGTACAACTTTTCAATCGAAATTCTACGTGTTCCTTTTTCATATTGTAGTATTACCTGATATGTTATACCGACTTTTTTTGCTAAATCTTTTTGAGTATATCCTCGCTTTAACCTCCAGCTCCTTACTTTTTGCGCTATTTGGTACCTTATGGAAACAGTAGTATGCTTTGCCATACAGAAATAGATATTATATAGGTTAATACTACCAAATAAAGATATACAAAAACTTCTACGTTTCAATTTTAGTTGAATATTTCTTTAGAATTGTGTATAATTATTAATGCTTTTTACGTACTCTTGCTATGGCTTTATCTAAATTTCTTGATCCAAAAAACGACCTTAGTTTTAAGAAAATATTTGGCTCTGAAAAAAATAAAAATATCCTCATTCACTTCCTCAACGATATCTTGGACTTTTCTACTTCTGATCAAATAATGGAAATTGAATTCCTTAGTACTATCATGGATCCTGAAATTGCCTCTGACAAACAAAGTATTGTTGATGTTCTTTGCAAAGACTCTATTGGTAATAGATTTGTCATCGAAATGCAGCTCGCTCGTGATAAAGGCTTTGAAAAACGTGCTCAACTTTATGCCGCTAAAGCTTACTCAAGACAATTAGATAAATCTGGTAATTACATCGATCTTCAGAAAGTTTTCTTTATTGCTATTTCTAATTGTAACCTTCTGCCTGAAGAAGTTGACTATATTTCTACTCATAATATACGTGATATCAAAACCAATGGTCATTACTTAAAAGATCTACAATTTGTCTTTATTGAGTTGCCTAAATTTACAAAAAATAGAGTAGAGCAGTTAGAGAATACTACAGAGAGGTGGTGTTTCTTTTTTAAATACGCAGAAGAAACAACTGAAGAAGATCTGAAAAAGATAGCAGCAGAAGCTCCGATAATAAAGCTAGCATATGATGAATTAGACAGGTTCCGCTGGAATGAAAAGGATTTGATCGCATATGAGGAAAGAATATTGAGTGTACAGAAAGAAAAGGCTATCCTCGAGCAAAAACTTGATGATGCTAAACAAGAAGGTAGACAAGAAGGCATCCAAATTGGCCATGAAAAAGGTAAAATTGAAGGTCGAAAAGAAAGGGATATTGAAGTTGCAAAAAACTCACTCAAGGCCGGTGTCTCTATTGATGTTATAGCTCAAATTACCGGTCTCTCTCATTCTGAAATTTTACAACTCAGGGAAAAAACATAAATACTACAACTTATTCATTTTATTTTTCAACATTTATGAAAATCTTTCCTAAGTTAGACATACCCCTTAATTAAGAGTCTAATGAACTGTCTAAAACAGCTATAAAGATTGCACATAGAATTATATAAATTACTATCATAACGTTACCCAAACTTCTATATCAAAGCTACTTTAGTATTAGGACCATCAAACTTGCTACTGGTTTCCCTAATTATTTTGGCTACCCTCACTTTAAATTTTCCACTACTTGGCATATTACCTCTTATATTATAACCTACCTATTGAGATTACCTCCAAGCTTGGTTACTCCTATCTCAGAAAGGCAAGTTGATACTTTTGAATGGCTTTGAACACAAGCATTACTCAAATAACTTTGAGGTTCTAAACTCATTTGCTTTGCACCACCAACTTCTAATGTACCATCTTTGTTGTGTAATATCTGCTCTATTGATTGATTTAGCAGCCCCTTATTAAATTGAGCTATAAACTTTTCAAATTTCTTCGGACTTAATTTACCAGCTTCTTCACCAGGACATGCTTTCTCTACATACGATTTTAAAATCCCTGAAATTTCATTAAATTTACCCCTCATGACTTTTCTAGTAATCTCTTTCTGCATTCCCATATAATCAATATTTAACCGATGCATTGATATGCCACTTTTTAATGCAGCTTGCTCTACTACTTTCTCAAATCTATTTGTAATATTGAGTGCATAGCCCTGTGCTTTTAGTGAAGATATAGGCTGATCTACAGTAGAAACATACTTCTGACCCGTAACCTTTCTAACGAGCACGTCAAGTAACATTATTGTACCATTTACATCCATTTTTGCATCAACTTGTGAGATTGGACTTGAAGTGTTTGATGTTTCCTTAGATAATGTAGGTTTAGAATTTAATAATCCACCTACAGAGCCTTTTACCCAATTAAATAAATCATTTATCCAGGAAGATGGTTTTATTGCACTGCTTGTTGCTATTTCAGGTTGATTACTTGAATCTATAGCAAGTGGTTTTCTTGACATATGATGATGATTGTGATCTCCATGGTGATGACGGCGTTTGCGTTGTAAAGGTTCTCCTCTTTCTTCCCTGAGCCTTTTTTCTAAGTATTCTACAATATTATTGTGCCCCTTATCTTTAGCAATATCTAGCGGTGTTTTACCACCCTTATCTTTAGCATTGATATCGGCTCCTTTACCTATAAGATACTTTACCATATCCAAATGTCCACCCCAAGAAGCCCAGTACAATGGTGTATGACCTTGTTTATCAGCATCATCAACGCTTACCCCCTTGCTCAGGAGAAAATCTATAATATTCTTATGATTGTCTTCAGCAGCACGATGTATAGGTTTTCTGCCAAAAACATTCTCAGCATTAATATTAGCACCTTTTTCTACTAAAAACTTTGTAACCTCTAAATTACCTCTTGATGCAGCCCAGTGTAGCGGTGTCCAACCATCTTTGTCAGCATCATTAATATCCGCTCCCTTACTGATAAAAAATTCTACAATATTTTTGCGATTGTTTATAGCAGCAACATGTATAGGCGTTCTACCAAGAATACTCCTAGCATTGATATTAGCTCCCTTTTCTAATAAAAACTTTACAATCTCTAAATGTCCTCCCCGTGCAGCCCAGTGTAGTAGTGTGCAGCCATATTTATCAGTAACATTAACACCACCCTCGTTCTCAACAATAAACTTGACTGTACCTAAGTTACCGATCCAAGCAAAATAGTATGCACCATGCTCATCCTTGCTCACCCCCTGAGCAATAAGACTTTTTATCCTCTCAAGATCACTACTTTGTACAGTTATTAATAATTCTTTATCTAAGTGTGCCTGCCTCAAAATCTTGATTATACTTGGGTCTGCAACATCTAGAGGAGTTCTATCATTACTATCTTCAGCATCGATATCAGCGCCTTTACTTATCAGATACTTCACTGCATTCAAGCGACCAAATCTTGAAACATAATGTAGACAAGTAGCACCATCATTATCCCTAACATTAATATCAACTCCTTCTTTTATAAGATACCCTGCTATATCTAAACGATTATCAATAAAAGCAAAATGTAACAGCGTCAAACCATCCTCACTTTGAATATCTAAACTAGCACCTTGATTTACAAGGTCTTGAACTTTACTAAGATCACCACTTTGTACTACAACCAATAGCTCCTTACATAATTCCAATTGTTTTTTACTTAAATATCCTATAACACTGATATGGTTCCTATCAATAGCAACGTCTAGTGGTGTTTTTCCATACTTATCCTTGATGTTTATATTTGCCTTTTTATCACGTACAAAATATTCTACTAAACCTAAGTAACCGTTCCAAGAGGCAAAATATAGAGGTGTTCTACCATTTTTATCAGCATCATTGATACTTGCCCCTTTTCTGAGAAGAACTTCTATGATATCTTTATTGTTTCTCTTTGCAGCACAATGTATAGGTTTCTCACCAAAAATGTTCTCAGCACTAATATTTGCACCTTTTTCTATCAAGAACCTTACAACCTCTAAATGACCTTTCAATGCAGATCCATGCATAGGTGTCCAACCATCTTCATTAGAAGCATTGACATCAACACCTTTCTCAACAAGATACTGAGCTATAGTCAAATACCCTTTCAATGCAGCGTTATGAAAAGGGGTATTACCATCTTTATCTTCAGCATCAACGCTAGCCCCTTGATTAACAAGATTTTTCACTTCACTAAGATTTCCAATCTTTGTAGCACTCAACAATTCTTTATCTAGTTCTGCTTTTCTTGAAGATCTTGTCGTATCTGAGTTGAGATCAGTATGTGAACTAGAGATATCCCTTCTTTTCACAGCATGCCCACAATCTTCAATATTCCATTTAAATTGATCACTCTTTGAATTCTTTGGAATCCAAGTAAATACTCTCCTCCTCTCGTCATCATAATTAAAATGATCAACAGCAGCATATAAATATTCGTTAAGTTCAACATTCATTATATAACAGCTGCTACCAATAGGTTCTATCTTCCATGTATCTCGTCCAACTCTGCCCCCCGGAATCCAAGTAAACACTTTCCTCCTCTCGTTATCATAATTAAAATAATCAACAGCACCGTATAAATATTCATTAAATTCAACATTCATTATAGAATAATCATCACCATCAAGTTTAATTTCCCATCTAAATTTATCATTCTTTTCATCTTTTGGAATCCAAGTAAATACTCTCCTTCTATCATCATCATAACTCAAATAATTACTAGCAGCATATAAATATTCATTATGATCAATATTTTTAATGCATACTTTTGACGCAAATACTATATTCTTTACTGACTCTGGTAATTTACTTTTTAGCCTTTTAAGATCAGATCTTTTTTCTGAATCGAGACTAGAATATTTATCAAAACTCGTTGCCTCTTTAATAGAGTAAGCTAACTTAAATATTGCACTATTATTTAAATCACCATTCCTTTGCATTGCATCAAACACAGCTACATAACCTGATATACGCTGATCAACATTATTATGACTGCGTACATAACTTAATATTTCTTTCGTATCTACTCTCCCATACACCTCATTTATAACTCCTTTAATTATATCATCAAACAGCTTTCCATCTGATTTATAAATTTCATTAGCAAGTTCATTAACTGAACTATACCTATTACGCAACATGCCATCCTTTAGCTTCTCTTTTGTTACACTTCTTATTGAATATCTTAACTCCTCTACAAAAAACTCTGCCCATCTTCTTACGTTAGATGAAGTATCTGCTTGATTTATAATTTCCTTTTTTGCACTTTTAACTATCCCCATCATCTTATATGGGTCGTTACTTTTAGCTTCAATACTAGCATTCTTATCAAGGAAGAATTTGACAATATCTAAGCTACCATTGCAAGCAGCTATACGAAGAGATGTTCTACCATTTTTATCTTTAGCTCCAATGTCAGCACCTCTCTCAACAAGAAACTTAGCTATATTCAAATTGCCTTGCTGAGCAGCCCAGTGCAGAGGGTTACAACCATAGATGTCTTTATCTTTAACACTAAAGTGCTTTCTCTCAAAAAGAATTTCTACTATGTCTAATCTACCTTCTTGAATAGCCACATATAAAGGTGTTAATTCATGCTTACTTTCAGTATTAATACTTTCAATTTTTCTAATTAAACCTTTAGCTTCATTAATATTGTTTTGCACTATAGCATCAAACATGTGCTCCTTTAATAAAGTTACTTTCTCCTTATTAAAGTCCTCTATAACATCTTTCGAATTACAAGCAGAGACTATGCATTTCAAATTAGAAACCATCGTATCATTAAAAGCGAACACCATTTCTCTTGCTGGTTGATAGGTATTCCAATTTTCTACTTTTGCTAAGGTATTATTTTTATGTGATAACACTAAACTATCATCAGTAATCTCGGTATCAAAATCCAATATAGACTTATCTCTAAAATCAACCAAACCAATATCATTTTTATCGATAGGTTGATTATGATAAATTTGTAATCCTTGTTCCTCTGGTTGATAGTATCTGAAAAAGCTAGGATTGATCTCTAGATGCTCAAGCCTTAAGTTTGTACTATCGATTTTATAAAGCTCATTGTTTATTCGTAATACAATTTGTTGATTCTCTAGATTTTTAAAATAATCAACTAACCCAATGGATAAAGACCATTTAGTACCTTTACTATCAAGTATTGTAATATCTTGTATCTCTAAACTATCCTCTGTAAGGTCAGAGATTGATTTGCCATAACATTCATTTATATAATCCCTTTTACCTTGTTCTATGCTTATACTATCAACACCTGTTACACTTAACTCAGCAAAATCAATGATACTATAAGGTATAGGTACTGCTTTATTTTTTATTTTTAAATTGAGCCTTATTGGCGACGATGAAATTTTGCTATTTAATGTATCTGGTAGTTTGATAATATACTGGTTTTGCCCTTTCTCTCCTTCTATTGTAATATCCTGATAGTAATTACATAGCATCACGTAGTCATCATAACCATAGTTCCGTCCATTATTAAGGTATTTCTGATAACTACTTGTAACGTCAGAGCTACTATAGCTAAAATCAACTATGACTTGACCTGAGTACATGCCAGAAATTATCACTTTTTCACTAGGTACTCCCATGTGGTTTTTAATAACTTCTACTTGAGATACTGGTATGTCAAAATTATTGTTATTGACAATATCTTTTGCAATTTGGTAAGTATCAAGTAATCCTTGGTCTAGTATACTTGCTTGTATAAATGCTTTTAACTTTTTTGCACTATTTTGTACTACCTCTCTACTAATATCACCTCCTGAACTTTTCAGCTCTTGATATCTAATATCTTCTATTGTATCAGACAAAGACTTATCTTGTATTGCAACAGACTCTGTTATTCCATTGCTATCTACTTGAATTACTAGATTTTTAAAATCATTGATTTTAGTACTTGAAACAATACTTTGTGTATTATTAGCTAAAAGATCTAAGCTATAGCCGACCTTTTCTATATCTTCACTTATTCTCCACTGTGTGATATTAGCAACTTGAACCTTTATTATGTCAATATTTCCTTTTATTTTTCCTGTACTGCCCAAATCACTTACTATCTTAGCATTATCACTATCTTCATTAACAACAAATATTGTTTGCTTTAATCCCCTGTTATGCACATTTTCTTTGTTAACTACTCTAACTTCATAATCTTTGTCTGTGCAGTTAAATGAATTCTGCCAGACTTCTGCATTTTTTACATTAATCAATCTTGTTTTACAGTGAGTAGTAATATTTTGCTTGCTGTCAGAATTAGACACATAGTTATATGTGTTAACCAATCTTATGTTATTACTATTACCATAACGTATAGTTCCACTATGCAAATTTGCAGCGATATTATTAGCTTTAACATTCATTACTAGAGTATTTTCTTTTCCTGGTCCACCTTCAAGAGTACCAGACATATAGTCATTAATAATAAAAATAGTTTCATTATTTTTTGAGCCGACATAACGTATATTACTACCCTCTGAAATATGCATTACTGCTGGATAATTTGCTGCTGCTGTTAATGTTTTAGGTCCTGAAATATATAATACTGATCCTCTAGGAAATGTTTGCTTTTTTGTATTACTATGCTCTTTTCTTGTTGGATTAGTAAAGATAAAAGGTTCTCCTGAGAGAGTAAAGCTCTCTTGACAATTTCTATAAATTTTGCCACTGTTACATGGAGCGAACGCATCGTCACCTTTGTGCTTTGTATTGATTGTTTTGCTGCATTGAGATTTTTGTATCGGATTTGTTAATGGTGCATCTACAATTCTTAAACCAAGGTCTTTATACTCATATTTAGTTAAGTGAGGAATATGTTTGGCTTCAGTATTAACAATATAAACTTTTTCCTTTTCATATGATTCTTGTAAACATTTATTTGCTATAAAACTCCCTGCAGGAAAAGCAATTGTTCCAAGAACAGGAAGTGTACATTCAAATCCTCGCATATTCAAAGTATAAGGTATCATAGGCAATGCTTTGGATATGTCAAGTGAAGACAGATCATTCTTCACATTAGAAGCTGTATTAATCTTGTCAGAAGAGATATTATCATATTTTTTTTCTAAATCACATGTCCACTTCATCTGCGTCGCACAACCAGGACCATACGGTGATGGCATAATACATATAGGCTGTGCACCCATATTTTTAATCACCTCACTATATTTCTCTTCAATGGAGATTACGTATTGTACAACTGCAGCTATGTCATAATTATCATTTAACAGTTTAATAGCTGCTTCTTTTACGTAAGTTAAATAACCTTTTATTCTAATTGTGTCTTCATATTCTTTTTCTACATCTCTTCCTGTAAAAAACTTGATTACCCCTGCAAAAAACACTTCCGCTTGTTCACCACCAGGTAATAGAGGTACTTGCTCTGCTATTGCTTTAGTATATTCCATTCTTTCATGAATTTTTACGCCCATTGTTATCAATACATCAGCAACCATAGTAACTACTGCTGCCCTACCCAAAACTTTGCCTGCAGCAGATAACCCCCTTAAAATCTTAGTAGTAGCACTTACACTTTTTATCGTAAAACTAACCCCTGCACTTATAGGCCTTATGCTCATACTTGCTAGTTTTACACCACTACTTGTTGTCCAATAATAATTTAGTGGATGATGATTACCTTGAGCTATTTCGTTTATACTGTATCCAAATTGATAAGCAATGGTTGCAAATGTAATACTTTGAACTACAGGATTACTGATAACCTTAACAAAAGCTTGACGTGCAGGCCCTGGTATTTTACCAATCAGTTTTCCTACTTTACTACTAGGAGAAATACTTACACTCGTCCTAACATCATCCATAGCATCTAGTATACCATTGATACCAAATACTTGCTTTAAAGCATTATTATCATGTCGTCCAAGTGTTGCTGTATCACTTATACTATCAAGCAAGTCATATATAGCCATCATGGAAAAAAACTTTCCACCTTTTGCTCCTTTTATTTTCGCTGAATCAAATTTATCATGGTCAAATGCAATTCCTTTTTCTTGAAGGCTGCTCTCTACATTACTAATATAACCTGCAAAAACTTTTTCACCAAGATCATCAAAGTGACTTTTAAACCTGTCGAAAGTATCTTCCCTCACTCCTTTTGCTAATAAGTTTTGTTTAATTTCCTCTACAATATTATTGTAATCTTGATTAGTTTGAACATCACCTATATCTTCAATGTATTTTTTATTCTCTAACAACTGTTTATCATTTGATAGTTGATGTAATTTATCAAAGATTACTTCTTTTCCATCTTGAAATATACTATCTAGCTCTATTCTATAATCATCAATTTTTAAATAATATTCGCTACTTTGATCTTTAATTTCTTCTATTATAGCATACTCTTTATCGCTACTTACTTTTAACTTTATCTCAAGATTTTCCTTATCCAGTATATAATTTTCTATACTCTTAATATTTGTAGCGTTATCTATTATTAATTCTTTATCATTACCGTCATTGTCTTTGAATTTTACACTCATTTTACCACCATCAATCCTCACTTGAGGAGAATCTATAGTTATAATTTTTGTATCATAAGCTTCAATACCAAACAACTCTTTAATAAATCTTTCTTTTTCTTCCTTTGTAATCTCTTCTTCATCACGTGAATCTATACAGGCCATACCTGTACTGCGCTGTTTCCTTCCTTTAGAACATTGCTGCTGACTAAAACTAAAGATAGAGCTATGAACTACTTTAACAGAATCAAACTCATCTTTGCTCATTAAGATAAGAGAATCTGCATTATTCGCACCTTTATCAAACACAACACCCATAAAGGCCACTTCCTTTCCATCTGTAAGTGTTTTATAAGTTACACCTTTTACATACTCTGTATTTATCTGATCATTTGCCTCCTTTACCAATGCATCAGCTGTCTTACCCTCCCTTGGTCCTTTAAGTTCTAATCCTACTGGATCGTATTCTTTCGCGTTTCCATCCTTATCTGTACTGATGCCATGAACAACCATATCAATACGTTTTCCTCTCCCTGTTTGAAACTCCGTTAATATCAATGCTCTAGGAGATTCTTTTAATTTTAAATCACTATAATAACTAAACGCCCCATGTAACACTCCTTGAAAATGAGCCTCTTCACCAATAAAATCCTTAAAAGAAAACATCCCTTCTCCAACTTTCTTTGTTAGTGAATCATATTTATCTACTGATAGAACCTTACCTGCTGCAGGAGTAATTTGAGACTTGAACGCTTCATCAAATGCTTCTCTCAATCCATTAAGATAGGGAACTTCTTTTAATTTTCCTTTGAAAAAATCTTTTCCTTTTTTATATTCACTCAAGGAGTCATACCTATTAACTTCCTCTATGTTAAAAAAATCTGACTTCTTTTGCTCACTTAAACTTATATACACCTCTGTGATTTTGCTTTGTTCTGTTAAGCTATCAGGCATAAGTATCTTTTTACTGCTACGATCCCCTCTTCCTCCTTCTCTAACATGAAAAATAAATACCTCTTCATTACGACCTCCTCTAATCAACGTAAAAGTTGTTACAGGCTTTCCGGATTTTGTGGTAGAATCGAGTGGGTATTCATCATATAAAAATATAAATCTCTTTAGATCTACTCTTTTGAACTCATTAGCAAGAAGAAGTTGCCCTAATAAAAACCTACTAAAGTAATTACCTCCTTTCTCTGGCGTACCAGGAAATGTATGATAAATACGTTCTAGTGGCTGTTTTATTTCCTTTTTAAGGTCAGCGATCGCACTTTCTTCACCACTCCAACTTGAAGTTACTTCTAGAAGTTTCTGTATCGTAGGTCGAGCAGGCTTCCTGTCAGCAGGTGGAGATATATACATAGAAAACTTTTCAGTTGAATCCAAATTTAACCCTACACAAAGCACATTATCTGAAATGGTTAAAACACGCATTGTATTTGGCTGAAAGCCTTTTGCATAATCCTTTGCTTGCTCCAAAGCATTTTCTGGCGTAGTACCACGACCTGTTCCAGCTTTCAATTCAATAATAATTGGAACAGCATTTAATGATCTATCCTTACCACGAGGCACTAGAACAATATCAGCATAACCTCTTCCTGCAAATTGCTCTAAGTAAACCCTGAGATTATACCTATAGCGGAAATTCACTAAAGCTCCTGCTATAAATCCATGATGTGCTGCTTCTCTTGCTTGATCAGCGTAAACAATTGAATTCTCATATTCAGAGTGGATTCCACTAACTTTTTTAAGAATTTTCTCTAAAGGTTTACTAACTTCCTCTGCGTCAGAATTGGTAAGTTTGGCTATATCACTTTCTGGATTATTCCATACCCCCTTTTTTATTTCTTTAAACTTATCTTTTGAAGCATCATCTTCATGCAATTTTTTATCTTCCACTACAACAAGTACTCCTTGTTGATTAACATTACCTTTATCAATTGTTACTAATTTAACTCTTAATTCGCCCTGATTGTCAAAAACAGGTTGAAATCGTGCAGGCTGAGATCTTCCTAATGCATCCCTCAATTCACCATAACTGAACTTTTGAGTTGCAGAAGGGGCACCTTTCTCTGAGATCACAAATAACCTTATCTTATCTATCACATCTTTTTTACCTTTAATGTCACCTTTCCTTATGATAGCCACCTTCAAAGTTTGTGGACCATCAAAACAGAAACATATTTTTTCAATATCTAGCTTTACTGCAATCTCTGTGTCTATGAAAGTAGAAAAACTGCCTAAAAAGAAATGAGGGAAAAATCCTTGCTTAGCTACTGAATGCAAATACGATGGAACTGGTCAACATACGATTGAAACCTTGCTTTGAAAGATTCAAAATCACTTCCTTGCTGAGTTGAAGTACTTGCTACATTTGAACCTGCTTCTCGAATTAATAGTTCTACTAACTCAAAATCTTGTGGCTTTTCTTGACCTAACATATAACCCCCTAAATTATAATATAATACTTTTTAATGATCACCTAACCCCACATAAGATTGTTTACTTAACTTAACTTCAGCCAAATTAGCACTTACACTATTCTGAGCAAGATTTTTCTCTATGGACTTACCATAAGCTAAAAATCTATTTAATAAATCATGATCTCTTTGCTCTAATATGGAACGTATGTAATCTGCTTGTTTGTAAGTCATGAATTCTTTTATTTGATTAGAGTCCAGCTTATCTAGTACTGCCCATACCGGGTCCATAATACTCTTCTTTACCCAAGGTATTAGTAGATTTGTATGAAAACAAGGAGATGAATCCATTACTTCCTCACTTATTACAAAAGCACGATGACTGTCAAACCCTTCTTTTGTCCATATATGGAGAAAAAGCTTTTTAGCTGCGTCTAAATAACATCCTGAATACTCTTGTATTTTTATAGAACACAAGCGGGCATTATAATAATCTCCTGAAATTTCACTCTGTTTTAGACAATCAAACAATTGTTGATATTTATCAAAGCTAAGCGTGTTCTTTATTCTATTTAAAGAACCATAGCAACCATTTTTCTCTAAATCTCTTTTCAAAAGCTCTGGATATTTGTCAGGATCTATCTGACTTAAACAAAATTCAAACACATCAGGATAGCCATTATCATGTGCCGCATGCACTGCAATTCTCATGAAAACTTCATCTTTTTCCTGAGCACTTAACTCACTTTCAGGCAACAATTTAATCTTGTCCCAAAAGAATTCCACTGCTTCTACATGTCTTCTATTTGAACTTATTGCTGCACGATGTAAACCAAAGACATAAGGATGCTGGCCTTTTAGATCTAACTCTGAAATATATCCACTAATGAAATGTGACCAAAATTGCATCATTGTGTCCGTATACCAACTCCCACTTACTGATTTAACTAACTTTTTTAATGCATCTGAATCTCCCTCATTTATTTCATCTTCCCGTTTAAAATGTTCAAATATAGAGATTATGTCTTCTTCTAAGCAACACCAACATGCAACCTGGTAACGATCAAAGTCATCTAGTGGATTACTTATACCCTTAGAACTTTTTGATTCTATCATCTTTTTAGCTACTACTCTTCTATTGAGTTTGATACCATGTATTGTATCGGTTTTTTCCCAACATTCTTCATTTGATAATATATCCAAAAAGAACGGAAGTTTTTTTTCACCCCAACTGTCAAATATTTCCAAAAATGCACCACACCAATTTTTCAATTGAAGTTGTTTAGATTCTTTATAAGGATCATCATCCTTAACAATAGAGAAAACAGCTTTTCTTAGTTCATCACAGTCCATAATTCTTACCTCACAAACAAAACCATACGTAAGATACAGAGCTATAATAATTTATAGACTCTATACTAATTTCAACATCATACTCCACCTTTGTAACCTGTCAATCACTATTTTAGAAAATTTCTAACCCAAAACAACTTTTGATAAAAGGCCATTAACAGACTCATTTTATGATCTTTTATTAAATTAAGATCTCTTTTCATTATAAATTTACCTAAATTATTTTTAGATAAATCTTTATTAATTTAAGAAGATATATTATTAAGATCTCAAGCAAGATAGCCATTTCCAGCACCCAAAACTACCGTACGTGAGAACAAGTTTCTTTGGGATGGGATGGTCTACCATCACTGCCATTAAGTTAAGGAAAAGTGATGAACTGTATTATAAAATCAGGTAAGATCCACAAATTAAAAGAAGTAATGACATGAGTAAAAAAAAGAATAATCATGTTTATAAAAAATAAATTGATGAGTTTAAACTTTATAAACGCACACAGAGCATCCTCAAAAGACTTCTCACGAAAAAGAAAGCTGCCCTTCGTTAATGTATTTCTCCTGATTTTTAGAAAGAGTGTAAAGTCATTACAAGTGATGCTTAATGAGTTTGTTCTGCATACAAGAAAAGATTATACAATTACGGCAAGTGCATTTACTCAAGCAAGAAAGAAGCTAAAGCATACTGCGTTTTCAGAGTTAAATGATGATATAGTTTCCCTATACTACCAAGATCAGGAATTTAAAACCCACCATGGCTTCAGAGTACTTGCATTTGATGCTTCAATACTGATTCTGCCAAAGAGCGACAAAATAATAGGTGAGTTTGGCTCAAGAGCAGTATGGAATGGAATCCAGAGATTTGAAGACTATACAAGTGCAACCTTTGAAGTTTGCTACGATGTGCTAAATAATATTGCAATAAAATCTGTGCTAAGTAGAGGTGACAGCTATGAGGTTGATTTAGCAATCGGTATGCTTGAATCCATAAAATCAGACGATTTGTTAATCTGTGATAGAGGATACGTATCTTATCGATTTCTTGCTGAGCTTACAGGAAGGAAAATCAATTATATAATTCGCTGTTCAAGTTCGTCTTTCAATGAAATAAACGCTATGTTTAAGCCGGAAAGCCCATCTAGTACGGTGGTAGTGTCTACCGCACCTATTAAAGTAGCAAGACAGCTACGAAAGCTAGGATTACCTGATGAGATGAAATTCAGGTTAGTCAAAATAATACTTTCTTCTGGCGAAGTTGAAGTGTTAGTAACATCTCTGTTAGATGAGAAACGTTTTACAGTTGAAGAGTTTGAGAGATTATATTACTTGCGCTGGGGAGTAGAAACATTTTTTTCTAGGCTGAAGGGAAGATTAAATTTAGAGAATTTCACAGGAAAAAGTATTGAAACTATCAAGCAGGATTTTTGGTCAACTATCTTCATCAGTAATCTAGAAAGTATCATGATAGAAGATGATGAAGAGACATTGAGCGCACAGAATAGTAAACTAAAAAAAAGCATCAATAAATCTGTCTCATTTAATGCGATTAAAAACTTAGCCTTTGATATTTTTTCTACAGAGTCAGACATAGACTGCATTATGGATCGACTATCACAGTTATTTTTGATGAACACTTTAGTGGTGAGAAAAGGGAGAAGTATAATGCACTGCCATTAAGTTAAGGGAAAGAGAAGTTAAGATTGGACAAAAAATTTGAAGTGATTGATAATTATGGTAAATACTAGGGTGAATTTTTAAGAAAAGGGAGTCTGAAAAGTGCAAGTTATTTAAAAAAGTAATAATTGCAGGTTATTTTGCAAAGAATGTACTAATGCAATGATACTGAAAAGATATCTTGAATTTAAAACACATGTTTTCTAGCTCTTTTCTGGTAGTTGAGTGAACGAATATCAGATATCTTATGACGATCAACTCTTCTCCCTTTTCTCACCACTAAAGTGTTCATCAAAAATAACTGTGATAGTCGATCCATAATGCAGTCTATGTCTGACTCTGTAGAAAAAATATCAAAGGCTAAGTTTTTAATCGCATTAAATGAGACAGATTTATTGATGCTTTTTTTTAGTTTACTATTCTGTGCGCTCAATGTCTCTTCATCATCTTCTATCATGATACTTTCTAGATTACTGATGAAGATAGTTGACCAAAAATCCTGCTTGATAGTTTCAATACTTTTTCCTGTGAAATTCTCTAAATTTAATCTTCCCTTCAGCCTAGAAAAAAATGTTTCTACTCCCCAGCGCAAGTAATATAATCTCTCAAACTCTTCAACTGTAAAACGTTTCTCATCTAACAGAGATGTTACTAACACTTCAACTTCGCCAGAAGAAAGTATTATTTTGACTAACCTGAATTTCATCTCATCAGGTAATCCTAGCTTTCGTAGCTGTCTTGCTACTTTAATAGGTGCGGTAGACACTACCACCGTACTAGATGGGCTTTCCGGCTTAAACATAGCGTTTATTTCATTGAAAGACGAACTTGAACAGCGAATTATATAATTGATTTTCCTTCCTGTAAGCTCAGCAAGAAATCGATAAGATACGTATCCTCTATCACAGATTAACAAATCGTCTGATTTTATGGATTCAAGCATACCGATTGCTAAATCAACCTCATAGCTGTCACCTCTACTTAGCACAGATTTTATTGCAATATTATTTAGCACATCGTAGCAAACTTCAAAGGTTGCACTTGTATAGTCTTCAAATCTCTGGATTCCATTCCATACTGCTCTTGAGCCAAACTCACCTATTATTTTGTCGCTCTTTGGCAGAATCAGTATTGAAGCATCAAATGCAAGTACTCTGAAGCCATGGTGGGTTTTAAATTCCTGATCTTGGTAGTATAGGGAAACTATATCATCATTTAACTCTGAAAACGCAGTATGCTTTAGCTTCTTTCTTGCTTGAGTAAATGCACTTGCCGTAATTGTATAATCTTTTCTTGTATGCAGAACAAACTCATTAAGCATCACTTGTAATGACTTTACACTCTTTCTAAAAATCAGGAGAAATACATTAACGAAGGGCAGCTTTCTTTTTCGTGAGAAGTCTTTTGAGGATGCTCTGTGTGCGTTTATAAAGTTTAAACTCATCAATTTATTTTTTATAAACATGATTATTCTTTTTTTTACTCATGTCATTACTTCTTTTAATTTGTGGATCTTACCTGATTTTATAATACAGTTCATCACTTTTCCTTAACTTAATGGCAGTGGGTCTACCATGTGTACCATACGAACTTTTTAATATGGTGATTTCATTATACGCTAAAACTAACCACATTAGCCCATTTCACCCACATCTACATACGAACTATTTTGCCTAAGCTTATGAAAATAATTTAAATCTTCTATTTTTATAACCTTATTTTTATGCTGCTTGTTCTTACAAATGTATGACCTTTTTTGAAGAAGTAAATAATTGAATTGTTCTTGCTACTAGTTATTGCAATATTTTACCTAAAGATGTTCTTTCAAAAAATACTGCTCATATAATAGAATGTAGTAAAACTAGATAAGTGAATATTTAAAAAATCAATCAAGCTAGGAAACAATTGAAATAGATTTTTTATGGACAGAATTCTTTACGCTATTATAGCAATACTAATTAGATAATGGTGTATATTTACAGGTAAATTCAAATTCTTTAGGTTTATCTGTCTTTTCTAAGTGAATATAAAGTTCTTTATTCTCTGTAACGTTGTTAACACAGCAACAATTTTCAACTTCATACAGGTAATCCTTATGATGTGATTCCCAATTAAGTATTTGGCGTAGTGCTTTCACTTTAGCTTTCGATTCATTCTTTGCAATGACAAATACATTTTTATGCAACTCCGTAAATTTTTTACTATCGTAACCACCAAGGTTGACAAAATAAAGCTTTTCTTCAACGTGGGTAGGTTGTCTCGTTAAGGTAATATTATAATCTTCAGCACCTTCTAATATACCCCAAGCATCAATATGGAAACCTTTTTTTACACCCCACCATTTTGCTTTTACTTCTTCATAAGTATCTTCGATCTTTTCTGCTACTACAAAAAATATATCATGTAGCTCGATTAAAGAGGTTTCAGTTTTACCTCCAACATATATGACAAATATTTTCATGATACATGCCTCCTACTTTTATTCTCTTTATCATACTAAGTCTATTCATTAAAAAATCAACAAAAATTAAGAATTTTTAGATGATGAAGTAAAACAGGCATAGATTAGACTTCTTGCATAACTGAGGAAATAATACCAAAAGTAATATTAGTGAAGGTATGAAATTTGAACAAATAAGTAAACTAGATGAAGAGGAGTTTCGAAGATTAACAGAAGTAAAAAGAAAAACATTCGAAAAAATAACAGAAATTTTAATGGAGTAAGAAAAAGGCAAGAGGAGGAAAACCAAATAAACAATGCATGTTTGTTAATGGCGCTAGAATATTTGCGTGACATATTTCATATTGGTATAGAATAAGCTAAAGTGCCTGTTATCGGTTGGATTGAGGATACGTTAATAAAACATTTACACTTCTGGAAGAAAAAGAGCTATTAGATTCGAATGTAGAGTATCAGGTTCTGGATAGTAGATGGAACAGAAATATCAATAGAGAGGTCAAAAAAATTGGAATTATCCATATGAGTTATGAAAGAGGTCTAATATAAATTGATTAATTTACATATGTATTATAATACACTTTAATAAGTAGGTAAATAATATATATGTATGTATGAGTGAGGTTAAATTAAATAGTAAAGAGAATTCTAACGACTTAGTATATCAAAATCAAGGGTCATTAGTAATTAACTATTGGCAAGACAGAAGTGATGACAAAAAAATCCTTGAAGGTAAAGCGGAAAATACAGATGAATATGATATAAAAAATAAAAAGCTTGCTCAAGAATGCGCTGAATTTGTGTTGCAAGATCTAAACAATCATAATTTTAGTAACACGCACTCACAGTTAGAGGATGATCCATACCAAACAAAAGATGATAGTCAGCAAACCTTTTTCTTTGAAGAAAGTTCACTCTTAATTGAGCAAGAAGTAACTTTAATTGAAAATGAAAGGAAGCTGATTAGTGAGTTTTATAAAGAAATGCAAGATGCTAAAAGCAAAGCTAATACAAAAAGTGCTTTAGAATATATTAAATCCATAACGGATAAATATTTAGAGAGAGGGATAAGAATAAACTCATACTGTGATAATGATGGTGAGGTTATAGTAAATTTAATATTTAAAGAAATCGCAGGTGTTCTCGATAATATTGTATTTATAAACTCCCGCACTGTAGCTCCTGAAATGCAGCCCCATGATTCTTCTGACGATGATGAAGAAGATTACTACAACTTGGATATCATAAGAGAGATTGCTCATGGTTTATTACAAAAAGGAGGAAAAGTAAAAGAGAGCCTCTTTTATCATGATAGGATAAGATATTCGACCACTGCTTTTATAGATAACAATTCTTATAAACAATTTGATGAATATCTCATTGAACAGTATAAAGAAATGAAAAAAAAGTTAAAGGATATAGCATATGAGTGTATTGTAAACAAGAGCGAGCAAACTCAAGACAAATCAGAAGTAGAGATTGATAATATCTACTTTTATACAAGATATCCACAAACTAGTATAATTGAACCCGTAAAAATCATAGCCAATCAAGAAATAATAGATCGAGGACTCAGAGTTCACATATTAAAAATAGGAAAAAGTACAGTAAAAATTGATAATAGAGGAGAAAAAAGAAATTATGTAGATCTTACAGAAGGTAGTGATGTGGTATTAACTTTCTATACTAGTTTGGGAGAATTAGAAGTTAGATTATATCCTCATGAAACAAATAAAAACTTGATAAGAGTAGAAGTGAGTGATGAAGATCTACTGGAGGACATAGAAAGTTATAATGAAGAAATAGGACAAAATTGCTTATTGGGAGGTTTATCAGTTATTGAAGCTATAAACCGAGGTTTTTTTGTTAGATCTAGTGGATTAATGCGTCCTGAAGTAATAAGCGAGTCTAACAACAAAAAGGTTTCATGGGCAGAACGTGAAGAGTTAAGAAGGGTTTCTATGGAGGAAGTTGCTAGAAGGCATAAGTTATTACAAGATTTACGCAATATTGAGTCTAATATTGTAAAAAAGGAGAAGAATTTTGACATAAAAACTCACTTGATAGACATCTTTAAAACTTTATCTAGGTTCTGTGAAGAAAAAGGGGATATTTCTAAAACAGACTTAGCTAAAGCAGCAGAAAAGGAAAGTAAAAAATTGGGGTTAGAAAGTAAATACAACTGGAGTAAGATTTTTGGTTTAGAGGAAGGAGTTATTAAAAAGGCAGAAAAACAAGGTGATAAAGAGCAAAAATCAAACATACCTGATGACTTCTATTTAGGGCACGCAATCAATAATGGAAGCTGTTTTTTTGATTCGTTTAGACAAGGACTAGAACAACAATTAGGAATAAGAGCTACTGTTGAGCAATTGCGACAATATTGTAAAGAGTTTGCACAAAATAACCCACCAGAATGGTTCACAAATGGTATTGCTAACAGTCATGATAATAATGGTGCGGTGCCAGGTTCCTATACAGAAAATATTCTAAATAACAATAGACGGGGTGATCCTGAAGTTGAAGGTAGAATACTTTGCGGAAAGTATGGTGTAAAATTGCATGTTGTAGAGAATAATCCATTACATGCTACTGATGAGCAACAAGATCTATTCTTGCATCAACTAATAGATAGCTCAGGATCAAGAAATGCAGGTGAGTATAATAGGATAGATTATAATGACAATAATGTCTTACATATAGTAAATAGGGGACATGATCATTTTGAAACACTGCTTAATAGGAATAAAATCTTAGCAAAACAAACACAAGAACAAAAAAATTCGTTATGCTATTCAAGCTCACCAAGGTGTAGTATGGACGGGTTAAAGATAGAATCTCACCAACATAAGGCACTGCTTGTAAGTAGACCATAGCTTTGTATTTGATAGAGTTTGTGAGGAAAATAACATTGAACATCGTCTAACAAAAGTTAACCATCCTTGGACAAATGGACAAGTTGAACGTATGAATAAAACATTAAAAAATGCCACTGTTAAGAAGTATTACTACAGGTCACATCAGCAGCTCAAAGAGCATCTTTATGATTTTGTTATGGCTTATAATTATGCTAAAAGACTAAAAACTCAAAGGGGAGTGTTAAATAAACCATACGCGTCAAGTTAAAGCAAATTTAGAGAAGTTAAGGTGGATACCCTAGTTTTTCTGTACTTGTCTTTTAATGAAAATTGCGACCAAGTTATGGTAAGCTTTTTGAGAAAAATATTTAAGCCTTTAATTTTATTATTTAGTGCTAAAAATAACTCTCTAACCCGTCTTTTTAGCTCAATAAATGCCTTTGTTAAGCTAAGCTCCGTATTTTTTTTCAGTTCTGTGCAACCCACTATTCCATGAAATATAAGAATTGCACACAATTTGGCATATAGCTCACATAATACTCTGTATGGCTTTCCTCTCAGCTTATCAAGCCTTATATTACTCTTATATAATTTGAACAATAATTCAATTTGCCATCTTATTCGGTAAACTACTAGTATTTGCTCAGCATTAATCTTACTTTTTGGAACATTAGTTATAAATATCGACCAATTTAGTAACTTTTGGTTCCTTTGAGAAGATGTGTATCCATGTGATCTTGCTAACCTATTAGCCTTTCTTCTTCTAGCCATAGCTTGTTCTTCAGTTAGTTTTTTAAATATAATTCTTACTTTAACCCTTGTCTCTTTTCCTAACAATACCTCCTGTTCTAGAAAAGATCGATCTCCCAAATGTTCTAGTAAATCTATTTTTTGACCTGTCTCTATATCATATATGTTAGTATCGGATTTATAACGACTTATGAAATAAGCTCCTATTTCATTGATTTGTTTAAAAGAACTTGGCACAAAATAACCCAAATCAGATATTAGTAAATCGTTGTTCGATATATTGCTTAAATGGCTTCTATAACCCTGATCTGACCTTATTCCTTCAGTTATATTAAGCTGGTCTAATGTCTGATTTAGGTAGTCAAAAACTAATTGTAACTTTATTCCAGACTTAGTATTGCTTTCATAACCACTGTAGCTGGTACCATAACCTTTATACATGTCTTCCATACTGTTAGGTAAGCTAATATAGCTGCTGTCTAATAATTTAACACCTCCAAAGTGCTTCAAGATTCTGCAATCAACTTGTAAGGTATTTTTAAGTAACGTTAAAGATTCATTATACATTCTTTTCATGAATTCCACTGCTTCCTTGGTAAATCTAAAGTCCAGACCTTGTTTTGTTATATTTATCGAGTCTTCATTCAATAATTGACACACTGTCTCTATACTACAATTATCAACCCCTATATTACCCAAAACGATGGCTTTTATGAACGACGAGCCTTTTAGCTTCCTCTTTCTTTTTATGAACCCTGTTGTAGCTGAGATTTTATCTGCTTTTTCATTAAAAAATTCTTTGAGCTTTTTTGAGATGCAAACTATTCTTTTCATTGTATAAGTTCTCCGTTTTCTTTGTTAAATTTAAGAGAACTTATATCTTCTTTTTCTCTTCCTTACACTAAGTTTATTACCACAGTTCCTTAACTTGACGCGTATGGTTTATTTAACACTCCCAAACTTTCTGCAATTCTTTAATCTCACTTATGGAAAGATTAGTAAATTTAACACTCTCACTAAATCGGATAAATTGATTGCAAAAATAAGATTTGCAGTAAGTTGGCCTTTCATAGTTAACAAAGCCAACCCTCCTGCTATTTCTCCTTACCTTAAGTTATAATACTGCCCTTGATTCACTACAGCTTCAGCATTGCTATTCTCAAGTAAGCTTGATGAAGCTTCACTATGTTTACTATCTGCGAGTTCGTTTTTAATCGATTGTACAAATGCATATAGATCTAGTCTAGGAACTTCCCTTTTTTTAAAATTTTTGAAATCTATAAATTCAATAAGAGATTTTTCTATTGCTGCCATCTCTACTATAATGTCATTCTTATGTATTTCAAAAAAGTTATTTATATTATAAAATGTCGTTGTTTTAAAATTACATTTATAATTTTTTTCTAAAATAGAAATCAATGGTTTATGGTTATGCAAGAAAATTCCTTTTATTTTATTAGTTTTGTTAATTAAAATATGGGCATATTCTGGGTATTGCGCTTTTAAGTTACTTTCATTATTAAATTTATTACGTACACCTTCATTCTCCTTCCATATGTTAGTCATTTTATTAACGTCGTTTTCTCTTAAAAAATCATGTAATGGTTTATTTTCTTTTTCCATCTTTTCAACTTCTTTTTTACAATTTTGAAGATGCTGTGAATAATTGCCCTGCCTTTCTCTTGAAGCATTTATAAATTCATCTCTTTGTTGTAAATTCTTTTCACTAACATATAAACCAACAGTTTCTAATTTTACTATTTGATTTACTATTGAGTCCGCAGCTTCTATATGACCTGCTTTGACAGCTTCGTGTAAGGGAGTATTACCATCATTATTTTCCACATTAATATCAATTCCATCTTCTAATAGAGCGTTAACTATCTTTAAATTATAATTACAAATAGCTTCGTGTAAGGGAGTATTGCCATTTTTATCTTTCGCATTAACATCAGCTCCATTTTCTAATAGAGCGTTAACTATCTCAAAATTATCAACGCGAGCAGCTTCGTGTAAGAGAGTATAGCCATGATTGTCTTTTGCACTAACATCAGCTCCATTTTCTATAAGGTATTTAACTATATCTAAATGACCACTCAGAGCAGCCTTGCGTAAGGGAGTGTAGCCATGGTAACCTTCATCTTTTTCATTAATATCAGCTCCGTTTTCTAATAGAGCTTTAACTATATCTAAATAACCACAACGAGCAGCTAAGTGTAAGGGAGTATTGCCATTTTCATCTTTCGCATTAACATCAGCTCTACGATTCAGAAGAAGTGTAACTGTCTCAATTTGACCATTTTCTATTGCTGAATGTAAGGGGGTAAAGTTATAATGATCTCTAGCATTAATATCAGCTCCATTTTCTAATAGAGCGTTAACTATTCTTAAATTACCATCGGAAGCAGCTGTGTGTAGGAGAGTGTTGTCATCATGGTCTTTTGCATTAATATCAGCTATATTTTTTAGTATAGCGTTTAATATCTCTAAATGACCACTCTGAGCAGCCTTGTGTAAGGGAGTAGTGTTATACTTATCTTTTGCATTAATATCAGCTTTATTTTCTACGAGATATTTAACTATCTCTAAATGACCATGATTTACAGCTAAATGCAGAGGAGTATAATCAAAATCACTCTTAGCATTAACGTCAGCTCCATTTTCGAATAGAGCTTTAACTATCTCTAAATGACCATGCTTTACAGCTAAATGCAGAGGAGTATAACCAAAATCACCCTTAGCATTAACGTCAGCTCCATTTTTTAATAGAGCTTTAACTATCTCGAAATTATCAACGCGAGCAGCTAAGTGTAAGGGAGTCTCTTTGAAAGTGCCTTCTATATTCACATCCAATCTTTTTTCTAATAGAGCCCTAACTATCTTTAAATTACTATAGATAATAGCTACATGTAACAATGTTATTGACCTTTTCATAATAAAACCATTAAGTCGAGATTCTACAGAAAATAGACAATTTAAAGTAAAGTCTTCTCTTTCCCACGCTTGATATATCTCTGGATGCTTTTTCTTTAAATTTTCTTTTATTTGTTCAAATATATCACCTTTGTTTGGAATTACTGCATCTAGTATTCCTTTCCACTGTTTTAATGTTAAAGTCATAATTTTTTTATCAAAATAATAATGTAGTTTAATTATTAATTATATTTATGAAAAAGTCAAGAGTTATGTATTTTTTTACATTTTATATAGAATTGTTCATATTTACTTTAGTGTCCCCCTTCGGGGATTGTAAAAACCCCTCACCTTGAGGCGAAGATAATAGTCGCGTATGCGACGTTATGGGTATAATGCATACTCTAAGTACGATATGAAAGTACACTTGGTATGGATTTCCAAATATCGCAAAAGGGTTCTAATAGGCCAAATTGCTGTTAGACTTAGGGAGCTGCCAAGGTAGGTTGCCATGAAAAATGAGATACAATACAGATGAGGTAATACAAGAGTACATATCTATCCAGGAAGGCGAGCCACTTCATGACAATGATCAATTTCAAATTGATTAATATTTAACCCTTCACCTTGTAGGTAATGGTTGTTGAGTTTTTTTGCAGCATATGCATTATTTCTTACTTTCTTCAGCATCCCTCTTGCTGATTCCACTACTTTTCCATCCAACAATTTTGATTTTAATGCCATTTTAACCTCAACTACTTCACTTATTTCAGTATGGCCTTTCCATTATTGTCTATCTGCTCTCTCTACAATGGGCATTGGTATGAGCCATTATAGGTGATTTTAACGCACAGTGAAATTACTATATAAAAAAGTTCGCACGATACACTTGGTGACCATGGGATTCCAAAATGAATACCTATCACGCTATCTAATTTTTGTTGATGAAAAGGTTCTGTCGCATTTGTAGGGAAGTAGAAAGAAGAATGATATAATTTATTTATAGATGACGGAAAAATTTATTGCAGCTTTATCTTAAAAATCAAACGAGATTCTTTTCTAGTATTGTCATTTTGATAAACAATATCCTTAACTTTCTTTCCATTTTTTCTGGGTAAAGTCACTTTTTATGTAACCATTTCTCTCCTTTTGCAGAGGTTCTTATCTTTTTATGAAGTGTTGAGCTTCAATTTGTACATTATTTATTTTTATAGCTACAGTTTTATCTGTTGTACTGGAATTTATGAATGACTGTTCTTTTTTTTGTAGCCTATTTTTGGACAATATCTCTCTTATTTTTTTAATATTGCTCTCTCTTTCTTCTCGAGTCGGTAATGTTGCAGTATAAGACTGATTTTCACGCAGCTTTATATAAGAATGCTCTTTACCACCAAATTTATAATTTCCAGTCATATTTTGTATAATTATCTGGACCTTTTCATAACTATAACTAAGCAGATCATTAGGCTTGTTTCCGTAATAATCGACAGCATTTAAATCAGCTCCTTTATCCAATAATTTTTGTATTAGCTCAGGAGAGTCGCCCCTCAGGCATGCTATATGTAAAGGTGTCATACCGCTGCCGAGGTGAATACAATTTATATCAAGATCTTCTCTTTCTAGTAATTTATTTATAATGTTTTTTTGTAATGAAGGTTGAAGGCCTTTATGGTCAGTGTTCTCGTGATTGTAGCCTTTGGTTATAGAAAGAAGAATAGGATTATTTCCATACTGTAGGTTATACTTATTAATGTTTTTGGTTCTCTTAATTAGATGTTCAATTCTTTTGCTATTTGAATTTGATATATCCAGCATAAGCTGAGTATTGTTACCTAGAACAGCTCTAATACCACCACCAATAAAGCGAGGCATATCATCTTTCTCTGAAGGTAGCAATTCAATAACGTTATTGCTCTGCAAGCGACATATTACTAATCCAAGATCTCCGCCAGTTATCGCGAATTTTTGATAACTTTGAGGAGATTCAAACTCTCTAACAAGCTTAAGTTCCCCTTCTTCCTGTGAATAGCAAATCTCTTTGTATTTGCTAAATTTCAGTTTATTTTGTATAAAATATTGGAGGGTATGGGCCACAAGTTCTCCATTCTCTTTAGAATAGTATATTCTGTACACATAGTACATTCCCTTCCTTACTAATTCACACATATCATGATAATCTTGGTAACCTTCTCTAATAATCTGATCAATTTTTTCTTTATGTGCACCAAATTCATGATTTTGCAACGAAAGATGTTTATACAATATTTCTTTAAACTTCTTTTCATCTAACTTTGATGATGGCTCTGTAAAGTATTTTAATGCAGGTGAAGCGTTTTTTATGAGCTGTTTCACAATTTCATTCATAGTTACTTCCTAATTAATTTTGTTCCCTCTTCAATCAAGCATAGTAAGATTTCCAAGGTTTTTATTATCAGCTAAAGCCTCTGCTCCTTCGTTTTCTTTAACATGCTTACTGAAATTCATTTTTACCTTGCCAATATAATCTAGTTTATATTTTAACATAAATTGTTAAAATTGTCAACTTTATTAATATATTAATCAAGGAATATTATTCTTTGCAGAAGACACTAGGTGTTTTAGTACCACAATAAATTGAATTATTTACCTTCTTATATGTTAAAAACAAGTCTTTATAAATGTTATAGAATGGCAATATAAGGACATATGGAGAAGAGGAACCGTTTCCCTTCTTGGTTATAAGAACCGTTTTTGAGCAAGGTTCTCTTCTCTGTTTTATATACTGAAAGTTCCGAACAACTGATTGAGCTTTTAGGCTCGTATATAAGGGTGGAAAATGCAGTATTCAATATTATTTTATGGAGGAATTATGAATTCACCAAATACTATTGCTGGCATTGATGTTAGCAAAACTAAACTAGACATCCACATTCATCCACTTGGTTATTATAAAACGTTTGAAAATAACGTACAAGCTATTGATCAAGTGCTCGACTTTCTACACTTGCATAATGTAACAAAAGTTGGATTAGAAGCTACTGGTGGATACGAAAAACTATGCGCTTACACTTTACTAAGCAATGGTTTTGAAGTATATGTCATTCAACCTAGATGGGTTAGAGATTACGCAAAAAGCCTTGGTATTAGTACTAAAACTGATAAAATAGACTGTAGTATCATCTCACGTTATATTAATAATACAGACATGCGTGTTACTCCTTTAAATGTTAATAATACTGATTGTTTGAAGCAAAAACTATCTCGCAGAAATCAACTAGTGGAAATGGCAAAGATACAGAAAACCCAAGCTCACCAGATAACCGATGTATCCATAATCAAACAAATAGAAGAATTGCTTGTAATTTTGCAAAATCAAATTCAAATCTTGGAAGATGAAATGATGGTATTAATTGATCAAAGTCAAGAGCTTAAAAAAAAATACATGTCAATAACTAGTATACCAGGTGCCGGTAAAACCTTGGCTATTACTATGATCTGTTACATGCCAGAACTAGGAATTCTTAAACATAAAGAAATATCTAGCCTTTCTGGAATTGCGCCATTTAATCGAGACAGCGGTTTTAGTAAAGGAAAAAGGTGTATTCAAGGCGGTAGATCACAAATTAGAACAGTTTTGTATATGTGTATCCTTAGTGCACAAAGGTACAATTCTTATATAAAAATCTTCTTTGATAGACTATATGATCAATACAAAAAACCATATAAAGTTGCTTCTACTGCTGCCATGAGAAAATTACTTATTCTTGCTAACTCTTTAGTAAGAGATGGTAGAGTGTTCACTAAGGAATATAGTCCTAATTCTGCTTTTATCTAGTACTAGCGTAGCTGTGAATAAATACGTCCACACAACTTTAAGTATTTATTCACAGCTACATCAATTTTTCTATTGACTTTTAACACAACTGCTCAAAAGTATAGGCTGGACGGTATCGTAGAAAAACCTAAATGGTTCTAATTCTGTATTCACAAGGTAAGCCTTACTTTTCATTCTAAATGGTAACGTATGGGGTTATATATGATCAACAACTTTTTAGGTATAGACATTTCAAAAGAACACTTTGATGTTTCTCTCTCATTCATAAGTAAAAAAGGAAAACGTGAAGCAAGGAAAAGAAAATTTAAAAACGATGATATTGGGTTTCAAGGTCTGCTGAGCTTTTTACAAAAACATAATGTAGAAGAAGTAAAAGCCTGTATGGAATTCACTGGTTGTTATGGCGAAGCTTTGGCTGAATTCCTTCACAACGCTGGATATTTTGTTAGTGTTGTGAACCCAGCTTGCATAAGCTTTTATGCAAAAAGTAAGCTTGCACGGCAGAAGAATGACCAGTCTGATGCAGAAATTATTGCAGATTATTGTCAGAGACAGGAACCTTCTCGTTGGACACCACCTTCCCCTGAAAAGAAAAAACTAAAACATCTTTATCGTTGCTCAGATGCGTTAAAGAATGAGCTAACATTAGTAAACAATCATTTAGAAAAGAAAGAGAGACTGCCTGAAGAAGTTGTAAATGTTTGGGAAAACCTTGCAACAAGTATAGAGCAATCAATAGAAACAATAAAAAACTCCATACGTGAACTATTAAAACAACACAAAGAATTGTTGGAAGATTTTCAACTCTTATTAACTATTCCAGGAATAGGAGAGGAATCAGCAATAGCTATTTTAGCTGAAATTCCTGATATAAAGGCTTTCATAAATGCAAGGCAATTGGCAGCATATGCAGGAACCATACCAAAAAATATAATATAATGCACCCCATAAACTAGACCAAAAAAAAATGGTTGATCCGAGTAGGAAGGTAAAGGGGTAAAAGTATGGCAACAAAAAAATATGAACCAGAGTTAAAAGCAAAGATAGCTTTGGAAGCAATAAAAAATCAAAAAAGCACATCTGAGATATGTAGTGAATATAAAATACCATCAACAAATCTATATGATTGGCGTGATAGAGTATTGGCAAGGTTAAAAGACCTATTTGTTGAAGAAAGTGAAAGTGCGAGAAAACAAAGAATCTTAGCGCAAGAAATAGAAAGTTTACATAAAGTAATAGGAGAATTGACAGTGGAAAATAGTTATTTGAAAAAAAAATTACTGAAATAAGCAAAAAAGATAGAGTAAGGTTTATAGAAAAAGATTCTGATCTATCAATTAGGAAACAGGCTGATTTACTGGGGATTTGCAGATCTAGCCTATATTATAGGCATATAATTAATAACGAAAGTGAAATTTGATTCAAGAAGTATATTTGGCTTCTGATTGCCGTTATGGATATCGTAAAATTACTGCTGAAATCATAGCGAGTGGAGTAGTAGTCAATCACAAAAAAATCTTAAGAATTATGAAAAAAATGAAGATTAGTGGGCTGTATTGTAGAAAAAGATGTAATACAAGTATTAAAGAAAAAAAGCATAAAATATATCCTTATTTACTCAAAGATTTGATTATTTGTAGAGTTAATCAGGTATGGGCTACTATATATTATGGTAGAAGGTAAGTTTGTCTATTTTGTGGCAATAATGGACTTGTATAGTCGCTATATTATTGCTCATTCATTATCACCATATCTCGATGCTGGATTTTGCCTTTATACTCTCAAAGAAGCTCTAAAACAAGGTAAACCTGAGATTTTTAATAGTGATCAAGGAGTGCAGTTTACTAGCTACAACTTTATTATGGAATTAGAGCGTGCTAATATTAAAATTAGTATGGATCATAAAGGACGTTGCTTCGACAATATATTTGTTGAGCGTTTATGGAGAACTTTAAAGCAAGAAGCTATATATTATTATAGACCAAATAGTATCAGAGATTTGAATCTTATAATAAACGATTTTGTTGGTTGGTATAACTATAAAAGGCGACATCAGACTCTACATTATAAAGTTCCTGCTGATCTTTATTATCATAAACAGTAAATGAATATATTGATAAATACTTTAAATGTGTGTCGACGTATTTATCAACATATTCATTTTAAAAATCGGATCACTTTGAAAAAAATGGTCTAGACAAATGGGTGCATTATAATCAAGTATTTAAGTTTTTTTATAACCGTCGGGTACAACAACTACAAACATGGCGGTAAACTAAAGGGAAAAAAAGGAGAAAAGAAAATATGACATGTATAACTGAACAAAATAATCTAGGTGACTTATTAAAGTATGAGGCATCAAGTCTATATTCAAGAGATCAAATAACAGTAGCTAAAGGTCAAAATCTTAAGCTTGGTGCAGTAGTTGCCAAAAAGACGGAAGATGGTTTTATTAGAGTACTTAATCCCACTGGAACAGACGGCACACAAACAGCAATAGGTGCAATAGTAAGTGATGTAAATGCGACAGAAAATGCCAAAGCAGTAATTATTACTCGTGGTGCAATACTAGCAGATCATGCAGTTGTGTGGCCAGCAAATATCACTGAAGAACAGAAAGCTGAAGCAATAAAGCAACTTGAAGGACGGGGGATCATTATCCGCAAGGGAGCTTAAAAAAAACTATTAAAAACACAAAAGGGGGGAAATAAAAAATGCAAAATCCATTTACAAATACAGCATTTAGCATGACGGTACTAACAAATGCGATAAATATATTGCCGATAAATTATGGACGAGTTGAAAATTTAAATTTGTTTCCAAGTAGGTCAGTAAGATTTAGACATATTACCATAGAAGAGCAAAATGGAGTATTAAGTTTACTACCAACTCAGTTACCCGGAGCGCCAGCAACAGTAGGAAAAAGAGGAAAAAGAAAGGTAAGAACATTTACGATTCCACATATTCCACATGATGATGTAGTGTTACCAGAGGAAGTACAGGGAATAAGGGCATTTGGATCAGAGAGTGAACTTAAAGCGCTTGCAGATGTAATAACTGATCATTTGCAGCTAATGAGAAACAAACATGCAATAACATTAGAGCATTTGCGAATGGGAGCGCTAAAAGGAATAATTTTAGATGCTGATGGGTCAGAATTATTAAATCTGTACAACGAATTTGAAATAACACCAAAAGTAGTAAATTTTGCCCTTGGAACAGCAACAACAGATGTAAAACGTAAGTGTTTGGAGGTATTGCGACATATTGAGGATAACTTAAGTGGTGAATATATGACGGGAATTCATGCCTTGGTAAGCCCTGAGTTTTTTGATGCACTAACTTCGCATAGTAAAGTGAAAGAAGCATACGAGAGATGGCAAGAAGGAGCAGCGCTTCGAAATGATATGAGGTCAGGATTTACGTTTTGTGGTATAACATTTGAGGAATATAGAGGGCAAGCAACTGACCCTGAAGGAACAGTAAGAAGATTTATAGAAAAAGATACAGGGCACTGTTTTCCACTAGGAACAGCAAGTACATTTACAACATATTTTGCACCAGCAGACTTTAATGAAACAGTAAATACTCTTGGACAGCCACTCTATGCAAAACAAGAGCCAAGAAGATTTGATAGAGGAACTGATTTACATACGCAGTCGAATCCATTGCCAATGTGCCATAGACCTGGCGTATTAGTAAAAGTCGCTATAGCATAACATACTGGTAGAGTAATTACAAGTTGGTGAGGCACAGAACGACTCTACCGGTATGCGCTTTCTTAGCATGTAAAGGTTAGTATATCAAAAAGAAATATGCAAGAGAATATTAAGCGATTATTGGAGGATTGTTTTAAGCATCTAGGAGTGGAAGCCATATATTGTAATCGAAATAAGGAGGGTATTCGTAGAATAAAAGTGCTAATAAAACGTCCTGAGACTACGTACTCTCTAGGTACAGATGGAGCATTAACTCAGCAAATTGCTTCTGTAGAAATACGTGATCAGGACGTTACTTCCTTTAGCATAGGCGATTATATCAAGATTGAAAAAAGGTTCTACAAGATTTTTGAACCACCGTTAAAAGATTCTTCGAGTGAAATATGGAAAATTGAAGCAATAGAAAGTGTTTGATATTAAAATTAGTAACAATATTAATGAAATAATCTCCAATATTGAAAGAAAAGAGCAGAAAATAAAACTGACAGCTATAAAAGCGCTGAACAAAACAGCAATATGGTTAAAGGGACAAGCAGCTAAGGAAATCAGTGAGGAAAAGAAGATAAAATTAAGTTTGATAAGAAAGAGATTAAGAATTTTTAAGGCGAAAACTAGCAGATTAGAAGTGTTAATTAGAGCAAATCTCTATGACATTAGAGCATCGGCAATTGGCAAAATACAAAAAACAAGAAGAGGATCGAAAGTAGGAAAGCATGAGTTTATAGGAGGATTTGCAGCAGTTATGCCAAAAGGAAATAGCGGTATTTTTAAACGTGAAGGAAGAGCAGCATTACCAATAAAGGAAGTTAAGTTGCCACTAGAACCTGAGGCTTCAAGGATAATAGGGAATCTTGTTAATTATGAAGTTGAAAAGGTATTTGAAAAATATTTTATACATTACATGAGTTAAATTATATGCATGACAAAGTTCTGGAAAGATTTACATCAAGCAATTTGCAGCACACTGAAGGAAGAAATACCGTCTATACAGACATGTGAAATTTATCCAGCAATAAGAAAAGAATTATTAGCGCCAGCGGTATTTGTAGAGCTTGTGAGTTTAGAATCGGGAAAAGATCCTGGAACAGAGGAATTAGCGCTGAAAGCAAGATTTGAAGCACGAATTGTGATTGATAGCACAATAGAAAATGCAGCTATTATTGTCAGAACATTAGCAGCAGAAGTAGCAAGAGTAGTGAATAAAAATACTTGGAACGTGGAAAATGTTTCACCAGGAGAATTTATATCAGGAGGAGGAGATGATTTTAGGCCAGAACTTGATGCATATTTAGTGTGGTTGATTGAATGGGTCCACTATCTGCATGTGGGAGAATCAGTCTGGTTAGAGGGAAAAATTAAGCCACATACAATAAACGTAAGAAATATAAATGTTGGATCATAGTTTTGCGATTTCAGAGCTGAATAGGAAGCTAGCAAACGTTATTCGTATAGGAATTGTAAAAGAAATAGATTATGAAAAAGCAAAAGTAAGAGTGAAAATAGGAGAATTTTTAACAGATTATTTACCGTGGATAACAAGTAAAGCAAGAAAAGATAGAGATTGGTCTCCTCCAGATATCGATGAACAAGTGATGGTATTTTCTCCTCTTGGTGAACTATCATTAGGAGTGGTATTAGGAGGAATATATCAGGAAAAATACCATGCACCAGAGAATAAAAAAGAAATAAATAGTGTGAAGTTTCAAGATGGAACAAGATTGTTATATGATAAGGAAAAACATCATTTAGAGATTGAAGTATTAGACAAAATAACACTGAAAGCTGGGGAATCGAGAATAGAAATGACAAAAAGTGGAATAAAACTGAAAGCAGAAAGGATCGACTTAAATTGAACAAAGGAATAGTGAGGTTAGGAGACTACTGTGGAGAAGCTATACCACATTTCTGCATTAGTGGGAGTAACAATGTTTTTGTAAACGGTAAGTCAATATGCAGACAAGGAGACAATTTTAGTGAAGGAAGAGCATTAACTGAAGGATCAAAAACAGTGTTTGCAAATGGTCTTAGTGTAGGAAGAGTAGGAGATATAGTTTCATGTGGTTTTAAAGTAATAAAAGGCAGTGAAAGCGTTTTTGCAAAATAGAAATGAAGGGTATGGATGCTAAAACAGGAAAAGCGTTAGAAGGAATAGAGCACTTAAAGCAATCGATAATTGATATACTGACCACTCCAGTAAACAGTAGAATAATGAGGAGAGATTATGGGTCAAGATTATTTGAATTGGTGGATAAGCCAATAAATAGAAATTTAACACTTGAGATATATGCAGCAACAGGAGAAGCTTTGGAAAAATGGGAAAAGAGATTTAAGTTAGAAAAAGTAAAAGTTGAAGGAGTAAAAGAAGGGAGAGTAACATTGAATTTAGAAGGTGTCTATCTTTCAGAAGGCAAGTTCATAAATATTAGTGGAGTAGTTGTTTAGAAATGCAGACACCTAATATTATTGAAAAGCTAAGTTATGAAGAAATCTTTTCGAGAATGAAGGAAGAATTGGTCCGTAGGGATGAAACCTTTTCAGGATTAGTAGAGTCGGATCCAGCAATAAAGATTCTGGAGGTAGCAGCATGGAGAGAACTTTTGCTTAGAGAAAGAATAAATGAAACAGTAAAGAGTAACTTACTTAAATTTGCGACAGGAGAAGATCTTGATAATTTGGCTGAGTTTTACGGAGTGGAGAGGCAGAAAGAAGAAGAGGATGAAAGATTTAGAAAGAAGGTAAAAGCAAAAATAAAAGGCTGGAGCACATGTGGGAGCAAGGAGTATTATAGGTATTATGCACTGTCAGCAGATAGTAGAGTAAAAGATGCATTAGTAGAATCACCTATACCAGGGAAAGTACAGATCTCGATTTTATCAACACAATTATCCACAACTGGCATAGCATTAGAAGAGCTACTTGAAATTGTAAGAAAGCAAGTTACTAGAGATGATATAAGGGTTTTAACCGATACAGTAACAGTAATTGGCTGCAATATTATGGAAATAGATATCCACAGCAGAATCAGCACGAATTATATAATATCAGAGGAAGAAATCAAGAAGCAGTTTATTGAGAAATTTGAATTAGCAAAAAGATTAGGGTGGAGTGTAACAAGATCTTGGATAATAGCGAATCTATTTGTAGATGGTGTAAAAAATGTGGAATTAATCGAGCCAAGAGAGGATGTTGTGGTGCTAGGTAACGAGTGTGCAAATTTGCGAAATTTAAAGATTGAGTAATGCTATTGCCCCCAAACGCAACAAAGGAAGAGCAAGCATTAGTAGAAGCAATCGACTACAAAGTTAATCCAAGTTGCATAAGAGGGTTTAAATTTAGATTAGAAGAAAGAATATTACCTTGGCTAATTGAGGAATATGAATTGGGGGAAATATTACGCTGGGTAAAAGATAGAAGAAAAGCCATAGTAGAAGGAGTAAAATTTCAGCGTTTAAGAGGAACCCCAGCATCACTCAAAATAGCACTAAAATGGGCAAATATAGAAGATATTACAATTATCGAAGAACCACCTGGCAAGCACTTCTTTGAGCTGCAGATAGGTATAAACACAATAGCTTCATAATACACCTCATTCAATTAGTTGTTGTGATTTCAATCTTGCAGTTGTAATTTTAGAAGAATTTTCAATATACTTTTTTAACTCTAGTTCTTGTGCTAGACTTATAGATATCCAGAACTTTGGACCAATACGTCGTGCATCAACAAACTTACGTTTAATCCAACAACGTACTATGTCATGACTAACGTTAAATTTTTTTGCAACTTGTTTCACTGATAACTCTTCTTCAGATTTTTGATTACATAGTGCTGGAATCTTATGTTTATATCGAATCCCTTGCATACCGCTTATAGTAAAAGGATTACCTTTATTTGTTATAAGTCCCTCTTGGTTTAATAAATTAACAATTTGCTCATCAGTCATTGTTGTTGATAGTTGTCTTATTCGATCAATTATATCTTCCGAATGCCGCCACCTATCACAAATTTTTTGTGGTAATTGCACTTCTAAGTCCTCCGTAGCATTCGTTTGCCAACGTATATGTAGTACTGCCTTTTGCTCATTACGTAATCTTTCAACAGTGATATCTTTAATTAAAAGTCGCAAAATACGCTTTCGATCTCTTGCACTTGTTGATTCTGCATTCCATAAGTGTGGTAAATCTTGAGCTAGTGCCAGTACTTGCTCCTTTTGTTGTTTTGTAGCTATAAGTACATCTTTTTTCCTATATTCATCATATTGCCTCTGTGCCTCTTCTAATGCTATTAGAGCTTCATTCCAACGTTTCTCCAGAGTTGCAGCTACTAGGCGATTTGATGGATCAACTTCTTCATAACGCCTTTGTGCCAATTGCACTTCATAATCTGCTCTTTTTATCTGCATTTGCCATTGTCTATCTAACATGTGACCTCGTTGTTCTAGTTCTTCAAATGCTTTTACGGCAATCTCAATTTGTGCAGGTTCCATGATCTCCAATACTCTTTTTACAATAGCTATCTCCAAAGGATTTCCAGGAATAGGAGAACAATTTTTTTTGCCTGCTCCCCATTTCTCTCTCGTCTGTCCTCTATAAACAACACCATTTTTTCCTATAATGCACCCATTTGTCTAGACCATTTTTTTCAAAGTGATCCGATTTTTAAAATGAATATGTTGATAAATACGTCGACACACATTTAAAGTATTTATCAATATATTCATTTACTGTTTATGATAATAAAGATCAGCAGGAACTTTATAATGTAGAGTCTGATGTCGCCTTTTATAGTTATACCAACCAACAAAATCGTTTATTATAAGATTCAAATCTCTGATACTATTTGGTCTATAATAATATATAGCTTCTTGCTTTAAAGTTCTCCATAAACGCTCAACAAATATATTGTCGAAGCAACGTCCTTTATGATCCATACTAATTTTAATATTAGCACGCTCTAATTCCATAATAAAGTTGTAGCTAGTAAACTGCACTCCTTGATCACTATTAAAAATCTCAGGTTTACCTTGTTTTAGAGCTTCTTTGAGAGTATAAAGGCAAAATCCAGCATCGAGATATGGTGATAATGAATGAGCAATAATATAGCGACTATACAAGTCCATTATTGCCACAAAATAGACAAACTTACCTTCTACCATAATATATAGTAGCCCATACCTGATTAACTCTACAAATAATCAAATCTTTGAGTAAATAAGGATATATTTTATGCTTTTTTTCTTTAATACTTGTATTACATCTTTTTCTACAATACAGCCCACTAATCTTCATTTTTTTCATAATTCTTAAGATTTTTTTGTGATTGACTACTACTCCACTCGCTATGATTTCAGCAGTAATTTTACGATATCCATAACGGCAATCAGAAGCCAAATATACTTCTTGAATCAAATTTCACTTTCGTTATTAATTATATGCCTATAATATAGGCTAGATCTGCAAATCCCCAGTAAATCAGCCTGTTTCCTAATTGATAGATCAGAATCTTTTTCTATAAACCTTACTCTATCTTTTTTGCTTATTTCAGTAATTTTTTTTTCAAATAACTATTTTCCACTGTCAATTCTCCTATTACTTTATGTAAACTTTCTATTTCTTGCGCTAAGATTCTTTGTTTTCTCGCACTTTCACTTTCTTCAACAAATAGGTCTTTTAACCTTGCCAATACTCTATCACGCCAATCATATAGATTTGTTGATGGTATTTTATATTCACTACATATCTCAGATGTGCTTTTTTGATTTTTTATTGCTTCCAAAGCTATCTTTGCTTTTAACTCTGGTTCATATTTTTTTGTTGCCATACTTTTACCCCTTTACCTTCCTACTCGGATCAACCATTTTTTTTTGGTCTAGTTTATGGGGTGCATTATACTAGGAAGTCAAATGAAGACGGGTTAGAGCAGAAGTTTAACAGTTTAGATGCGCAACGAGTAGCATGTGAGAAGTACGTAAAGAGCAAAGAAGGCTGGGTAGCATTGGCCAAAAGGTACGATGATGGAGGTTTCTCAGGAAAAAACTTAGAAAGACCAGCGATAAAGGAATTATTTGAAGATGTTAAAGGAGGAGAGATAGACTGTGTAGTAGTATATACGCTCGATAGGCTCTCAAGAGAAACAAAAGATAGCATCGAAGTTACATCATTTTTTAGAAGACATAGAGTAAATTTTGTAGCAGTAACGCAAATATTTGACAATAATACGCCAATGGGAAAATTTGTGCAAACAGTGTTATCAGGAGCAGCACAACTAGAAAGAGAAATGATAGTAGAGAGAGTAAAAAATAAAATAGCAACATCAAAGGAGCAGGGGTTATGGATGGGTGGAACTTTACCGCTTGGATATGATGTAAAGGATAAAGAATTAATAATAAATGAGAAAGAAGCAAAAGTGGTAAGTTATATATTTGAAAGATATTTGGAGCTGAAGTCAATGGCAGAGTTGGCAAGAGAGTTAAATAGAGAAGATTACAGAACAAAATCAGATATCTTTAAAAAAGCGACGGTGAGAAGAATAATAACAAATCCAATATATATGGGAAAGATCAGACATTATGAGAAAGAGTATGAAGGAAAGCATGAAGCAATAATAGAGGAAGAAAAATGGCAAAAAGCACAAGAATTAATAAGGAATCAGCCATATAGAAAAGCAAAATATGAGGAAGCGCTGCTTAGGGGAATAATTAAGTGCAAGAGCTGTAGTGTAAATATGACGCTGACGTATGCAAAAAAAGAGAATAAAAGGTACCGATATTACGTATGCAATAATCATTTAAGAGGAAAGAATTGTGAATCAGTAAACCGAACAGTAGTAGCAGGAGAAGTGGAAAAAGAAGTAATGAAGAGAGCAGAATATTTATATGAAAAATGGAAAGAAAAGACCGAAGAAAAATGGAAAAATTTAAGTTTTAGAAGACAGAAAGAAGTAGTGAAAAAGTTAATAAAGGGAGTAATGATGAGAGAGGATGGAATAGAGGTGCATTCTGAATCAGAGGAAAAATTTATACCAATAAAAAAGAAAGGAAATAAATGCACAGTAGTAGAACCAGAAGGAAAAACAAATAATGCGCTACTGAAAGCAGTGGTGAGAGCCCATTCGTGGAAACGGCAACTAGAAGAAGGAAAATATAGAAGTGTGAAAGAGCTAAGTATCAAAATTAATATAGGTACAAGACGTATACAGCAAATTTTAAGATTAAATTATTTAGCTCCGAAAATTAAAGAAGACGTAGTAAATGGGAGACAACCAAGAGGCTTGAAGCTAGTTGATTTGAGAGAAATGCCGATGCTGTGGAGTGAGCAACTAGAGAGGTTTTACGGATTTAAGCAAGCTGTCTGTCAATAAAAAATGAGATAATTTCTTTAGAATAATCTTAAATTATTAAATTTCTCTATAATTCTTTTATGGAAAGATTGGTAAATTTAACACTTCCACTAAATTGGATAAATTGATTGCAAAAAAATAAGATTTTCAATAAGTTGCTTGTATAATTGGCCTTTCATAGGTAAAAAAAGCCAACCCTTCTGCTATTTCTCCTTACCTTGAGTTATAATTCTGCTCTTGATTCACTACAACTTTAGCAATGTCGATATTTTTAAGTGAGTCTGAAGGCTTATTAAAATAGTGTATAATGCTACTAGCTAATAAGCAAAAAGCTCCAGCTTCTATTCCCATTTCTGAGGCAATATTAGGTATTGCAAGTGTAAAAGCATCTACAACAGACCTCTTAATCTCTTGTTTTCTATCATTGTTATTGCGTGCGCCTTTAGCCTTATTGATCAAAATATGAGCATATTCTGGATATTGCTTTTTTAAACTCTCTTCATTATCAAATTCATTACGTACATTTTCATTTTTCTCCCATATGCCAAGCATTTTATTAACGTCGTTTTCTCTTAAAAAGTTATATAATGGCTCATTTCTTTCTTTAATCATTTGAACTTCTTTTTTACAATTCCGAAGATGCTGTAAATAATTGTTATTCCTTTCTTCTGAAGCATTTATAAATTGTAAATTGTCTTTACTAACATATGAATCAATAGCTTTTAATTTTGCTATGTGCTTTACTATTGAATTAACAATTACTTCATGCTTCCATCTATGGGCCAAGAACAATGAAGTATCATCATGTTTGTCAGTGATATTAATGTCAGCTCCATTTTCTAACAGAGCTTCGACTATCTCTAAACGATCTATAAAAGCAGTTTTAACTGTATCTAAATGACCTCTAAAAATAGCTTTATGTAAGGGAGTATTGCCATAATTGTCAGTGACATTAACATCAGCTTCTGTTTTTAACAGAGCTTGAACTATCTTTAAATGGCCACCAGTAGCAGCACTGTGTAAGGGAGTATCGCCGTTACTGTTTTTCACCTTAACATCAGCTCCGTTTTCTAATAGAGCTTCAACTATATCTAAATGACCTCTAAAAATAGCTTTATGTAAGGGAGTATTGCCATAATTGTCAGCTACATTAACATCAGCTTCTGTTTTTAACAGAGCTTGAACTATCTTTAAATGACCACCAGTAGCAGCACTGTGTAAGGGAGTATCGCCATTACTATTTTCTACATTAACATCAGCTCCGTTTTCTAATAGAGCATTAACTATATCTAAATAACCTCTAACAGTAGCTCCATGTAAAGGAGTATCGCCATACTTGCAAATTACATTAACATCAGCTTTCTTTTTTAACAGAGCTTTGACTATCTTTAAATGACCTCTAATAGCAGCTTTATATAAGAGAGTATTGCCATGCTTGTAAGTTACATTAACATCAGCTCCGTTTTCTATAAGACATTCACTTATCTCTAAATAACCTCTAACAACAGCTTCATGTAAAGGAGTATCGCCATTATTGTTTTTTACCTTAACATTGGCTTTATTTTTTATAAGATATTGAACTATATCTAAGTGACCCCAAAAAGCAGCTTGATGTAAGGGAGTATCGCCATTACTATTTTCTACATTAACATCAGCTCCATTTTTTATTAATAGAGCTTGAGCTATGTCTAAGCAGCCATTTGAAATAGCCATATGTGACAACGTCGACTTGTAAGAAGGTAAATCTGGTGATACATCAAACAGATGATCTACATAAAAGCCTTTTTGTTCCCAATTTTTATATGTATCTTCATCTTGTTCTTTTAATTTTCCTTTTATTTGTTCAAGTATATCACCTTTGTTTGGGATTACTGCATCTAGTATTTCTTTCCACTGTTCTAATGCTAAAGTCATAACTTTTTTATTCAAAGAGTATAGTTTAATTATTAGCTATTTCTACGAAAAAATCAAGAGTTATGTATTTTTTTATACTTTATATAAGATTGTTAATATCGACTTTAGCTTCAGAAACATACTGCAAATTAGCTTCATAAAAGTTTTAATTATTGACTCTCTTCAAAATTGCAAAAGTACATATACTTGTGAGAACTTGTTCGGTAAAAACAGGTTTATGAAACAAAAAGGCGAAACCTTTGCAACAAAGCTAGACAAAACAATTCATATGTAAACTTAGCGAAAGTAAGCCAATATAGATGATTTTAGCGTGTAGTAAGATTATTATAAGCAAAAGTTCGTATGTATCGTTTGGTAGACCATTCCATCCCAAAAAAACTTGTTCTCACGTACGGTAGTTTTGAGCGCTGGAAATGGTTATTTTATTTGAGATATTAATAATATATTTTGTTAAATTAATACTAGTTCATTTTAGAATAGTAATTAAGGTAGATTTATAAAAAACAGAATTTAAAAGCAAATAAAAGGCCTTATATTGAGCCTATTAAGAGCCTTTTGCCTAAAACTACTTTGGGTTAGAAAATTTTTCTAAAATAGTAATTGACAAAGTTTTAAAGGTAGAGCAACATGCCTAGAATATAATAGAGGCTAATTCATTATGGTACTCGAGAGAGTTAAGGGTCAAAGCATTTTTTCATTCATTGTAAGGGAGGTAATTATGGATCGTGGAGATATTCCGGAAGTTTTGTTTTCATCTGTTAAAGAGGATGATCCTTATAGGGCATCTAAGCTCCTCCAAATTGAACGCTGGTGCTATACACATTCGAAGATAATTGAAAGAAGTGGTCAAAAAGGACACAATCTTATTGCACAAGTGTTATCTGATGAGGAGTCTTGGGAGGAAGTAGGAGGATTACATGGAGTCAAGCTTAATAGACGCGAGGTAGGTAAAAGGCTTACTACACTACCAGATTCAGATAATGCTTTTGGCAGGGCAAGTAGATACAAAATTGCATGTGAGTGTTGTTTGGAGGATGAAATAAGAGCTATCTTTGAGGAAAGAAAAGAGGAATTGTCTGCTCAAGGTAATGATAGCTTGCTTGAGTATCATCACTTAATTAGGTGTTGTGGAGAAGGTCCTATAGCACAGTTTTGGTCACATTTTATTAGTGGGTATCTTGATAAATTGGATTTAAGAGGTCGTCATCCATATGAGTATGGGCTTGATTGTGCAGTAGATTGGAAAAAAGTAGAAGCAGTGGAATTCTTTTGGAATAAAATAAAATCATTACCTGAGAGTGAAATGAGTGCAGAAAAGAAAGATAAGATCTTAATGAAAAATGCAATTTATTCAGCAGGACCTAATTTTCGCGTTTACCCTGATATATTCGAGTTCTTCCTTAATCAGATAAATCCTGATAGATATCCAGAGCTTTTGAAAAGAGATTTGGAAAGAAATACTGAATATGCCTCTTTATACAGAATGCTAGAAATGTTTAATTTTGATCTATTTCAGAAGTTATTTGATTTTTTGAAGCCATGCAATATTCCAGAAGATGATTACTATCTCTGGTTAAAATTAATGGTAAAGGAATGCCCAGAGCATTATTTAAGTACAGCTATGGAAATTTTTATACATATATGGACAAGAGAGGGGTTTGATGATCATCGTACTTTGACATTGAGTAAAGAAATGATGAATAACTCTGTTTTTCAAGGGAGATTTTCAGTGCATTTAGTTGAAAAAGGTTTTATGGAGCCAGTATGGGCAATTTTAGATAAAGCTAACTCTGATCAGATTAAGGAGTTTATGTCTTCTGAAAAAGCAAATTATATACGTTCTATATTAGAACAAAGAGATAATCAATCATTAAATAAGTTTTTAGGTTATGGTAAGTTTGCTGATGAAGAACTTGCTCCAAAAAACATATCCGGTCCAAGTGGTGATTTAGCTGAGGTAGAGATTAGTAAACAATCTTATATGGGGTTAGGTGATCATTAAAAAGATCTAAAAGGAGGGTTATATGCCGAACGAAGAAAGACCACAAGATTTTGAATTAATAGAGTTATTAATTCGAGAAGTAGGTTCAAATGTAGCAAGCACCTCAGCTCAGCAAGGAAGTGACTTTGAATCTTTCAAAGCAAGGTTTCAATCATATGTTGATCAGGTTCCTTCGTATTTACATTCAGTAGGTAAAGAAGGATTTTTTCCTCATTTCTTTTTGGGAAGCTTTTCTACTTTGGTAGACACAGAAATTGCGAAAAAGCTGAAGATTAAAAAAATATATTTTAGATTTGATACTCCAGGTACATTAAAAGTAGCTGTTATTAGTAATGATAAAATACAATCTTATGAAGACGTTAAGAAGCATGTAAAATTAATTTCTATTTCAGAGCATAACTCTGATGATAAAAACTGTAAGTTTACTTCAGGTGATCTGGTAGAGATATTGAAGAAGTGTCTTACTCCACCTAAAGGCAAAAGTATACAAGCTGAAGCTCAAGATATAAAAGATGCATTTAAAGGTCCGATAGATTCTGTATTAGAAATGGACTTTAGGTTAATACAGATTTCCAGAAATAATATTAACAAAGAGGGTATTAATGTTGAAGTAATAGATACGAGAGTACTTAATTCTGCTGTTAGCAAAGGTTTTCATGAGGTAAAAGGAGGGTTGTGGAGTAAACCAGAAAGTGATATAGCAAAACTTACTAATTCGAATGCAGGAAAAGTAAAGGAATCTGTTGAAGAAATTCTTAAAAAAGTCAGTAAAATCCACTCTGAATACAAGGATTCACTTATTTACGCTAATCAAGCAAGAGAAGCAGCACATCATGGGTTTTTAGCAGGAGCTCTTGTTAATTTTCGCTATAGACATAATCTTAGAGTTTACCTGGAGCAATTTGCAGGGAGAGGTTATGCTGATATTGTTCTAGTGCCTCGTGGTAAGGATAGGTCATTAAATGCTATTCCTATTATTATAGAGATGAAGGCTGCTACTAAAGCAGAGCTAAAAGAAGGTAAAATAGGGGAAAAGAGTGGAACTACACCAGCTGCTGCTTTAAAACAAGCTGAGGATTATACAAAAGGTTTTCAACCGAATGTAATGAGAGTTTTAACTACTACAAATGACATGCTATGCGTTGGTGTAAACCTTGATCATCCATCTCCTGTTTCGAATATCGTTGCTAAATCACGTGATCAAGAAATCACTCCTCTTTTTAATGAAATATTGATATCTATTGATGGACGAAATAATTGTAGAGTTAATGAAGAGGGGCTGAAAGAGAAAGTTCAGAATAATATAGAACGTATCTATCACACATTTCCTGGTACAGGAGAGAAGGGAGATAATCATTATTTTAGTAGGTTTTTGTTAGGGCAGTCCCTGTTATTAAATGAAGTTCAAGCTTTAGAAAGCAGTTTTAAAAAGTACGTTTTTATTTATGGAGAAAATATACCCACAGAAGCTCAACCTGAACCTAAATCTCAACGTCTTAAAGATCAGAAAAGTAAAGGGCAAGGTGCCGGTCAACCATCTAACTTGGATCAAAGCCATGGAGTTGTGACAATGGTATTTATTCCAAGCAATTCTCAAAAATCAGTTTGTGTAATGAATATTGTTGAATCAGATGGAAAAGCTGAAATATTAAAAAAAGGCATTCCTCTTAATAAACTTGAACAAAAGATAGGAAATAGAAAGATAGTAGAATTAAATCTTAATTTTAATATAAAAGAACAAAAATCAGATTTTAAAAAATATTTTAGTGTTGAAGTTAATGAGCCTATTTCTCTAGGAGAGTATAATGGTAAAAAATCTGATAAGTTTAAAGGTGATTTTAAGAATGTTCCTTACCCTAAGGATTTTAAGAAAACATTTGATGAAGTACTAGTATCTCAGCTTGCTTCTTTACAAGATCAATCTTCATCAATAGGTAAGTACAAGAAGTTATTTGGCAAAGTAGGCGAGGCAATATTACCTTTTAAAGGTTTAATAGAAAAAGAAGCACATACTCAGGCAGTATTGCATGGAGCATTTGACCATTATAGTGATATCAAGCTAGGAGAACCACAACAAGAAGATAGAGCGTTAATATTAACAGAGTTTCAAACAGGTAGGGGAAAACGCATTGATATGCTAGTTCATGGTATTAAGTTTGCAAACCAAGCCAGCAGTGCTAAAGAGTATGATCCGGTAGGATTGGAGGTTAAAGGACCAAGGGAAGGTAAGACAGCTGATGCATTGGTAAAGGAGGCAAATGATCAGATAAATACAGAGTATGTAAAAGGTGTAACTTATAAAACGCTTACAGATGGCAACAAAGTTGCTTTTATGGGTGTTATTTTTGACAAAGGGGCGAGTAATACAAATTCTCTTATTTTAGTAAGTAAAGATGAATTTACTCCTGTTAAGGTAGTTCATAGCTCCATTTTTAGTTTTAGCCAATGTGCAACAAGAAAAAGACGTGATATAGGTATACCATGCATAGATTCACGTGATGAAGAAAAGGTTACAAAGGAAGAAAAAAAGCAACGTGTTAAAGAGCTATTTGATATTGATAATGCTAAGGATTTAACTAATGAAATTGTAGATATAGGTCGTGAGCAAGTGTTTGATATGATAGGCAATGCTGATAGGACTGATGTATATGTAAAAGTAAAAGATAACAATGGTAATGATAAAAAATTGATAATAGGTGATATTATAGAAATGAAGAATGCAGAAAGATATTTTGTAGATGATTATAGTGATGGTATTGAGATCTTAGTAAAAGTAGGCAGAGATAAGGATCGCGTTATAAAAGAAAAAATGAAAGGACAAAATATTGAGTATTATTTAAGCATCGATGGCTATGAAGTAAAATTCGATGATATAATTAAAAATTTTACTACAGATGCAGAAAGAGAGAAAATTCATAATAAATTACATCAACTATCAAATGATAAGCAGTTGTTAGAGAATAAAAAATACATTGAAGATATAGGTGATGTTCAAACTAATCAAGATTACTCTAATATTGTAGAGGAAATTAAACAGAACTTGCTAGCAAAAGGTGTTAGGGAAGATACTTTTGATACGTTTAAAAATCATTTTGATGATCTTGGTGAAAAAGTTTTTGCAGATTATATTAGTAATGTAGAAAGCAGCCTTCAAGAAAAAGGAATTGCATTTGATCGTGATAAATTTGATTCAGCGAAAATAAAAGGAGCAAAAGGTGGAAAGTTTTTTTCCATGATGGCTATATATGACTTGCTTGATAGTATAAGTGATACAGCAACACTTGGACGACATGATAATAATGCTTTAAAGCAAGTATTTGGTATCAATGGTATACTAGATGCTATGGATGATGTTAGGACAAGCGTAAGTATTTCTTCTAATAGTAAAGTAGGAAAATTGATTAGTAAAGTACCACAACCTGTACGTCAAACGTTTGTTAAGATTATCAGTAACCCCATAGTTCAAAGTATTACATTTGCAACTATTGCTTATCAATTTGGATATAGTATAAACGAAATAGCTCAAGGTAATCATTATCCACTAAATTATTATTGGACAGCTAGTAGTGGTGTAAAACTAGCAAGCATGAGCATAAGGCCTGTAAGTGCAGGAGTTAGCTTTACAGTGAAAAGTGTAAGTACAACTACTAAGATTTTAAGAGGATTATCTGCTGCAGGCAAAGTTTTGGGTAGGGCAGCAGTAGTTACTATGGTTGCTGATGTATTAATAACAATTGGTGTAGAAATTCATGAGAGAATAGAGTATACAAAAGCAATAGCAGAACAAGTACCTCTATTACCTGGTGGTGAACAAGCGGAAGTATTTTTTGCAGGGGTAATCAAGTTTTTTACAGGAAGAGATGTAGAAAAAGAATATGAAGACACAATTAGAATAAAAGGTTATTTAACTTACGTAAAAGAAGCAGCTATTAAACTGTTAAATGACAGTTATGACATAGATGCGGTTGTACAATACGTAATCTCCATTGAAGAGAAATATAGTGAGGTGATTAAAAATATGGGTGCACAGGCTATATGTATTATGCCATCACCGTATGGTCCTGAGTGTGCGACGCAGATGAAGTGGACATGTGATTTAGAAAAAAAATATAAAGATATCTCTTTTGACAAGATCAATATAGCCTCTAGTGTAAAAAGAGATTTGTCTTCTATTGATATCTCTAAGATATTGACTATGACACCTTATACTTTGGTTATGAGTGAAGGTTGGGAAAGGTTTATCTGTGGTATAAAGAATAGTCCTCAATGCTATCAAGAGATTGAAGAAAAGAAAGTTTATGTTGTTAATACGGATGCAAAACATATCCCTCATCTAACAAAATACGAGTATGAAAATCTTGGCTTAAGAATTGTAGATGCACCATTAACAAATCCGATACAAAAATCTCAATGCAGCAAAACAATCAATACAAAGCACAAAGGTGACGATGCGTTCGCTCCATGTAACAGTGGCAAAATTTATAGAAATTGTCAAGAGAGCTTTACTCTCTCAGGCGGACCTTTTATCTTTACTAATCCAACAAGAAAAGAGCATAGTAATACAAAAAAGCAAACATTTCCTAGAGGATCAGTATTATATATTTCAGGACCTAAAACATTAACAGCAGCAGCAAATTATCCAGCAGTAATGCATATTCCAGAGGGTAGTAATATACGTTATGTTGGCTCAAAAAATAATGAAACTATTTTTATTATTAATGACTATACGTCTGGTACTCTTGAAGGTGGACCAGGAAAAGAAAATACTCTAATAATGAATGTTAAGGCTAATAATGTCGTTGCAAATTTGCATGGTAGAACTATACGTTATGGTAATAGTAATAACATAAGATTGGTTAACACATATAACTATGTGTCTAATTCTGACAGCAAGCAAAATATCACTACTCACTGTAAAACAAGATTGATTAATGTAAAAAATGCAGAAGTCTGGCAGAATTCATTTAACTGCACAGACAAAGATTATGAAGTTAGAGTAGTTAACAAAGAAAATGTGCATAACAGGGGGTTAAAACAAACAATATTTGTTGTTAATGAAGATAGTGATAATGCTAAGATAGTAAGTGATTTGGGCAGTACAGGAAAAATAAAAGGAAATATTGACATAATAAAGGTTCAAGTTGCTAATATCACACAGTGGGGAATAAGTGAAGATATAGAAAAGGTCGGCTATAGCTTAGATGTTTTAGCTAATAATACACAAAGTATTGTTTCAAGTACTAAAATCAATGATTTTAAAAATCTAGTAATTCAGGTAAATAGCAATGGAATAACAGAGTCTGTTGCAATACAAGATAAGTCTTTGTCTGATACAATAGAAGATATTAGATATCAAGAGCTGAAAAGTTCAGGAAGTGATATTAGTAGAGAGGTAATACAAAATAGTGCAAAAAAGTTAAAAGCATTTATACAAGCAAGTATTCTAGACCAAGAATTACTTGATACTTACCAAATTGCAAAAGATATTGTCAATAACAATAATTTTGACATACCAGTATCTCAAGTAGAAGTTATTAAAAATCACATGGGGGTACCTAGTGAAAAAGTAATAATTGCTAGCATGTACTCAGGTCAAGTCATTGTTGATTTTAGCTATAGTAGCTCTGACGTTACAAGTAGTTATCAGAAATACCTTAATGGTGGACGGAACTATGGTTATGATGACTATCTGATGCTGTGTAATTACTATCAGGACATTACAATAGAAGGAGAGAAAGAGCAACACCAGTATATTATCAAACTACCAGATACATTAAATAGCAAAATTTCATCGTCGCCAATAAGGCTCAATTTAAAAATAAAAAATAAAGCAGTACCTATACCTTATAGTATCATTGATTTTGCTGAGTTAAGTGTAACAGGTATTGATAGTATAAGAATAGAACAAGGTAAAAGGGATTATATAAATGAATGTTATGGCAAATCAATCTCTGACCTTACAGAGGATAGTTTAGAGATACAAGATATTACAATACTTGATAGTAAAGGTACTAAATGGTCTTTATCCATTGGGTTAGTTGATTATTTTAAAAATCCAGAGAATCAACAAATTGTATTACGAATAAACAATGAGCTTTATAAAATCGATAGTGCAAACTTAAAGCTTGAGCATATAAAGATGGATCCTAACTCTTTCAGATATTATCAACCAGAGGAGCAAGGGTTACAGATTTATCATAATCAACCTATTGATAAGAGTGATGTTGGTTTGGTTGATTTTAGAGATAAATCTATATTGGATTTTGATACTAAGATTGTCGATGATAGTTTAGTCTTATTACATAAAAATAACACCCTAGCAAAAATAGAGAATTGGAATGCTTACCAACCAGCAAGGGAAATGATGTTTGCTTTTAATGATGCGATGATTTCTAATTTGAAATGCATAGTTTCTGCTTGTAATTCGGAAGATGTTCTAGAGGACTTTAATAAGGAGAAAGTAACTTTATTAAAGGAGAAAATGTTTGATGCTATAGTGCGAAACAATATCAATGAAGCTAAAGGTTTAATTAGAAAAATTGAAAGTGTGAATACTGCAAGTAAGAATGAATTAACGCCTTTATGTATGGCTATTCAAGGAGGTAGGTTAGATGTAGTAAAAGTTCTTTTTGATAGAAAGGATTTTAGTGTTGAAAATAAGGACACCTACCCTCTGCTCTTAGCTGCTCAGGAAGGTAAGTTGAATATAGCTAAGTTTCTTGTTGATAAAGGTGCTGATATTGGGGCTAAAGGTAATGATGGTAGAACACCTCTGCATGTAGCCGCTTGTAGTGGTGATCTAGATATGGTCAAATTTTTTCTTGATAAGAATGCTAGTATTGAAGCTAAAAGTAACGACCCATATAAGATGATGGGGATAGTTGAAAGTGTAAAGAAGGAAATTATTAATCAAGCAGATACTTCATCTAATGTAAAAAAGTGGGCAAAGTCTTTTATAGAAGAGTTAAGATATTCAATAAAAAGTGTAGCACAAGAGAAGCTAAAGGATGGTGTGTTACATGATCGTTATGGTTCGGTTAATAGACTTGCTAATGAAATTTATAGATCAGATGGAAAGTTGTTTGATGATATAATTAAAGGAGTTATAAATGATGTGTATGGGAAAGTAGATACAAAAAAAATATTAAGTTTTGTACGAAATCATGGTCATATTGATCAGCTTATTTCAGGTTACATAGCTGTGTTTGATGCAATGCAAAAGAGTGGTGATCTAAATGATAATGTAATATTTAAGTTAGCTTATTACATTAAAGAAGCAATGGAAATGGAGAATTATCCTAATGTTCCTTTAGAAAAAAGATCTAACCTTGAGAAACTAAAAGGCAGATTGCCAGAGTCAGTAAAGAATATAGTATTTGCGTCAAAAGTATGTATTAAAAACATTTATCAAAATGAATATTTATATGCTGCTGTTGATTGTTTTAATTATGACACAGAAAGGAGGAGAGCGTTTACTTGGATTCCTGGGAAAAATGATAAACAAGGTGTATGGAAGATCCACTGCCATTAAGTTAAGGGAAAGAGAAGTTAAGATTGGACAAAAAATTTGAAGTGATTGATAATTATGGTAAATACTAGGGTGAATTTTTAAGAAAAGGGAGTCTGAAAAGTGCAAGTTATTTAAAAAAGTAATAATTGCAGGTTATTTTGCAAAGAATGTACTAATGCAATGATACTGAAAAGATATCTTGAATTTAAAACACATGTTTTCTAGCTCTTTTCTGGTAGTTGAGTGAACGAATATCAGATATCTTATGACGATCAACTCTTTATAATGCACCCATTTGTCTAGACCATTTTTTTCAAAGTGATCCGATTTTTAAAATGAATATGTTGATAAATACGTCGACACACATTTAAAGTATTTATCAATATATTCATTTACTGTTTATGATAATAAAGATCAGCAGGAACTTTATAATGTAGAGTCTGATGTCGCCTTTTATAGTTATACCAACCAACAAAATCGTTTATTATAAGATTCAAATCTCTGATACTATTTGGTCTATAATAATATATAGCTTCTTGCTTTAAAGTTCTCCATAAACGCTCAACAAATATATTGTCGAAGCAACGTCCTTTATGATCCATACTAATTTTAATATTAGCACGCTCTAATTCCATAATAAAGTTGTAGCTAGTAAACTGCACTCCTTGATCACTATTAAAAATCTCAGGTTTACCTTGTTTTAGAGCTTCTTTGAGAGTATAAAGGCAAAATCCAGCATCGAGATATGGTGATAATGAATGAGCAATAATATAGCGACTATACAAGTCCATTATTGCCACAAAATAGACAAACTTACCTTCTACCATAATATATAGTAGCCCATACCTGATTAACTCTACAAATAATCAAATCTTTGAGTAAATAAGGATATATTTTATGCTTTTTTTCTTTAATACTTGTATTACATCTTTTTCTACAATACAGCCCACTAATCTTCATTTTTTTCATAATTCTTAAGATTTTTTTGTGATTGACTACTACTCCACTCGCTATGATTTCAGCAGTAATTTTACGATATCCATAACGGCAATCAGAAGCCAAATATACTTCTTGAATCAAATTTCACTTTCGTTATTAATTATATGCCTATAATATAGGCTAGATCTGCAAATCCCCAGTAAATCAGCCTGTTTCCTAATTGATAGATCAGAATCTTTTTCTATAAACCTTACTCTATCTTTTTTGCTTATTTCAGTAATTTTTTTTTCAAATAACTATTTTCCACTGTCAATTCTCCTATTACTTTATGTAAACTTTCTATTTCTTGCGCTAAGATTCTTTGTTTTCTCGCACTTTCACTTTCTTCAACAAATAGGTCTTTTAACCTTGCCAATACTCTATCACGCCAATCATATAGATTTGTTGATGGTATTTTATATTCACTACATATCTCAGATGTGCTTTTTTGATTTTTTATTGCTTCCAAAGCTATCTTTGCTTTTAACTCTGGTTCATATTTTTTTGTTGCCATACTTTTACCCCTTTACCTTCCTACTCGGATCAACCATTTTTTTTTGGTCTAGTTTATGGGGTGCATTATACTTCACTGCCATTAAGTTAAGGAAAAGTGATGAACTGTATTATAAAATCAGGTAAGATCCACAAATTAAAAGAAGTAATGACATGAGTAAAAAAAAGAATAATCATGTTTATAAAAAATAAATTGATGAGTTTAAACTTTATAAACGCACACAGAGCATCCTCAAAAGACTTCTCACGAAAAAGAAAGCTGCCCTTCGTTAATGTATTTCTCCTGATTTTTAGAAAGAGTGTAAAGTCATTACAAGTGATGCTTAATGAGTTTGTTCTGCATACAAGAAAAGATTATACAATTACGGCAAGTGCATTTACTCAAGCAAGAAAGAAGCTAAAGCATACTGCGTTTTCAGAGTTAAATGATGATATAGTTTCCCTATACTACCAAGATCAGGAATTTAAAACCCACCATGGCTTCAGAGTACTTGCATTTGATGCTTCAATACTGATTCTGCCAAAGAGCGACAAAATAATAGGTGAGTTTGGCTCAAGAGCAGTATGGAATGGAATCCAGAGATTTGAAGACTATACAAGTGCAACCTTTGAAGTTTGCTACGATGTGCTAAATAATATTGCAATAAAATCTGTGCTAAGTAGAGGTGACAGCTATGAGGTTGATTTAGCAATCGGTATGCTTGAATCCATAAAATCAGACGATTTGTTAATCTGTGATAGAGGATACGTATCTTATCGATTTCTTGCTGAGCTTACAGGAAGGAAAATCAATTATATAATTCGCTGTTCAAGTTCGTCTTTCAATGAAATAAACGCTATGTTTAAGCCGGAAAGCCCATCTAGTACGGTGGTAGTGTCTACCGCACCTATTAAAGTAGCAAGACAGCTACGAAAGCTAGGATTACCTGATGAGATGAAATTCAGGTTAGTCAAAATAATACTTTCTTCTGGCGAAGTTGAAGTGTTAGTAACATCTCTGTTAGATGAGAAACGTTTTACAGTTGAAGAGTTTGAGAGATTATATTACTTGCGCTGGGGAGTAGAAACATTTTTTTCTAGGCTGAAGGGAAGATTAAATTTAGAGAATTTCACAGGAAAAAGTATTGAAACTATCAAGCAGGATTTTTGGTCAACTATCTTCATCAGTAATCTAGAAAGTATCATGATAGAAGATGATGAAGAGACATTGAGCGCACAGAATAGTAAACTAAAAAAAAGCATCAATAAATCTGTCTCATTTAATGCGATTAAAAACTTAGCCTTTGATATTTTTTCTACAGAGTCAGACATAGACTGCATTATGGATCGACTATCACAGTTATTTTTGATGAACACTTTAGTGGTGAGAAAAGGGAGAAGAGTTGATCGTCATAAGATATCTGATATTCGTTCACTCAACTACCAGAAAAGAGCTAGAAAACATGTGTTTTAAATTCAAGATATCTTTTCAGTATCATTGCATTAGTACATTCTTTGCAAAATAACCTGCAATTATTACTTTTTTAAATAACTTGCACTTTTCAGACTCCCTTTTCTTAAAAATTCACCCTAGTATTTACCATAATTATCAATCACTTCAAATTTTTTGTCCAATCTTAACTTCTCTTTCCCTTAACTTAATGGCAGTGCATTATACTTCTCCCTTTTCTCACCACTAAAGTGTTCATCAAAAATAACTGTGATAGTCGATCCATAATGCAGTCTATGTCTGACTCTGTAGAAAAAATATCAAAGGCTAAGTTTTTAATCGCATTAAATGAGACAGATTTATTGATGCTTTTTTTTAGTTTACTATTCTGTGCGCTCAATGTCTCTTCATCATCTTCTATCATGATACTTTCTAGATTACTGATGAAGATAGTTGACCAAAAATCCTGCTTGATAGTTTCAATACTTTTTCCTGTGAAATTCTCTAAATTTAATCTTCCCTTCAGCCTAGAAAAAAATGTTTCTACTCCCCAGCGCAAGTAATATAATCTCTCAAACTCTTCAACTGTAAAACGTTTCTCATCTAACAGAGATGTTACTAACACTTCAACTTCGCCAGAAGAAAGTATTATTTTGACTAACCTGAATTTCATCTCATCAGGTAATCCTAGCTTTCGTAGCTGTCTTGCTACTTTAATAGGTGCGGTAGACACTACCACCGTACTAGATGGGCTTTCCGGCTTAAACATAGCGTTTATTTCATTGAAAGACGAACTTGAACAGCGAATTATATAATTGATTTTCCTTCCTGTAAGCTCAGCAAGAAATCGATAAGATACGTATCCTCTATCACAGATTAACAAATCGTCTGATTTTATGGATTCAAGCATACCGATTGCTAAATCAACCTCATAGCTGTCACCTCTACTTAGCACAGATTTTATTGCAATATTATTTAGCACATCGTAGCAAACTTCAAAGGTTGCACTTGTATAGTCTTCAAATCTCTGGATTCCATTCCATACTGCTCTTGAGCCAAACTCACCTATTATTTTGTCGCTCTTTGGCAGAATCAGTATTGAAGCATCAAATGCAAGTACTCTGAAGCCATGGTGGGTTTTAAATTCCTGATCTTGGTAGTATAGGGAAACTATATCATCATTTAACTCTGAAAACGCAGTATGCTTTAGCTTCTTTCTTGCTTGAGTAAATGCACTTGCCGTAATTGTATAATCTTTTCTTGTATGCAGAACAAACTCATTAAGCATCACTTGTAATGACTTTACACTCTTTCTAAAAATCAGGAGAAATACATTAACGAAGGGCAGCTTTCTTTTTCGTGAGAAGTCTTTTGAGGATGCTCTGTGTGCGTTTATAAAGTTTAAACTCATCAATTTATTTTTTATAAACATGATTATTCTTTTTTTTACTCATGTCATTACTTCTTTTAATTTGTGGATCTTACCTGATTTTATAATACAGTTCATCACTTTTCCTTAACTTAATGGCAGTGAAAACTATATGGAGTAACTTGCGCATTGCAGCTCCTACAATGGCCATGTTATGCTTGCCTTTCTCTTTTAACCTCTTACAAAAAGTCATAATAATAGGATTATGCTTTTTAGATACTATAGCAGGAAAATACATTGCCTTACGTAATGTTTGTGAACCTGATTTACTTAATCTGGGCTTGGCATATACAGATGAACCTGATGTTATATTCCGTGGTATAGTTCCAGCATATGATGCCAATTGCCTGGCATTTATAAAAACTTTTATATCAGAAATTTCAGCTAAAATAGCTACTGCTGATTCCTTTCCTATGCCTGGAACAGTTAATAGTAGCTGAAAATCTTCCAACAATTCTTTGTGTTGTTTTAATAGTTCATGTATGGAGTTTTTTATTGTTTCTATTGATTGCTCTATGTTCACTGAAAGATTTTCCCAAACATTTACAACTTTTTCAGGCAGTCTCTCTTTCTTTTCTAAATGATTATTTACTAATGTTAATTCATTTTTTAACGCAGCTGAACAACGATAAAGATGTTTTAATTTTTTCTTTTCAGAAGAAGGTGGTGTCCAACGTGTAGGTTCCTGTCTTTGACAATAATCTGCTATAATCTCTGCATCGCTCTGATCATTCTTTTGTCGCACAAGCTTACTCCTTGCATAAGATTTTATGCAATAAGGATTTACTACACTAACAAAATATCCAGCATTGTGTAGAAATTCAGCCAAAGCTTCACTATAACAACCTGTAGCTTCCATACAGATTGTTACTTGCTCCACATTATGTTTTTGTAAAAAATCAAGTAGACCTTGAAACCCAGAATCATCGTTTTTAAAATTCCTTTTCTTAGTTTCGCGTTTCCCTTTTTTACTTATGAAAGAAAGAAAAACATCAAAGCGATCTTTTGATATGTCTATACCTAAAAAGTTGTTGATCATTTATAACTCCATACGTTACCATTTAAAATGAAAAGTAAGGCTAACCTTGTGCATACAGAATTAGAACCATTTAGGTCTTTCTAAGATACCGTCCAACCTCTACTTTTGAGCAGTTGTGTTAAAAGTCAATAGAAAAATTGATGTAGCTGTGAATAAATACTTAAAGTTGTGTGGACGTATTTATTCACAGCTACGCTAGTACTAGATAAAAGCAGAATTAGGACTATATTCCTTAGTGAACACTCTACCATCTCTTACTAAAGAGTTAGCAAGAATAAGTAATTTTCTCATGGCAGCAGTAGAAGCAACTTTATATGGTTTTTTGTATTGATCATATAGTCTATCAAAGAAGATTTTTATATAAGAATTGTACCTTTGTGCACTAAGGATACACATATACAAAACTGTTCTAATTTGTGATCTACCGCCTTGAATACACCTTTTTCCTTTACTAAAACCGCTGTCTCGATTAAATGGCGCAATTCCAGAAAGGCTAGATATTTCTTTATGTTTAAGAATTCCTAGTTCTGGCATGTAACAGATCATAGTAATAGCCAAGGTTTTACCGGCACCTGGTATACTAGTTATTGACATGTATTTTTTTTAAGCTCTTGACTTTGATCAATTAATACCATCATTTCATCTTCCAAGATTTGAATTTGATTTTGCAAAATTACAAGCAATTCTTCTATTTGTTTGATTATGGATACATCGGTTATCTGGTGAGCTTGGGTTTTCTGTATCTTTGCCATTTCCACTAGTTGATTTCTGCGAGATAGTTTTTGCTTCAAACAATCAGTATTATTAACATTTAAAGGAGTAACACGCATGTCTGTATTATTAATATAACGTGAGATGATACTACAGTCTATTTTATCAGTTTTAGTACTAATACCAAGGCTTTTTGCGTAATCTCTAACCCATCTAGGTTGAATGACATATACTTCAAAACCATTGCTTAGTAAAGTGTAAGCGCATAGTTTTTCGTATCCACCAGTAGCTTCTAATCCAACTTTTGTTACATTATGCAAGTGTAGAAAGTCGAGCACTTGATCAATAGCTTGTACGTTATTTTCAAACGTTTTATAATAACCAAGTGGATGAATGTGGATGTCTAGTTTAGTTTTGCTAACATCAATGCCAGCAATAGTATTTGGTGAATTCATAATTCCTCCATAAAATAATATTGAATACTGCATTTTCCACCCTTATATACGAGCCTAAAAGCTCAATCAGTTGTTCGGAACTTTCAGTATATAAAACAGAGAAGAGAACCTTGCTCAAAAACGGTTCTTATAACCAAGAAGGGAAACGGTTCCTCTTCTCCATATGTCCTTATATTGCCATTCTATAACATTTATAAAGACTTGTTTTTAACATATAAGAAGGGAACTCTTTTCTCTTGGACAGATTTTATATCTAAGATAACATCCAGAGTTCTTCCCTTCTCCACCTAATGCTTAAGCTTAAAACATTAGATGCTTTTTTCAAGATACAAGATAACATCAATAAAATGTCTCTACTGTATCAAATAAAACATCACGTGATTTTTCTCTTATCCTTTTCATTACTTCATCAGCAAGACTACGAACATCTTGATTTTGTGCTGCTTGTATACTTATGTTGAAATAATTATGTTGAGTTTGGTTAAAAGTTTTATTTTCATACTTGCCATTTATGTACTCTTTTAGATTTTTCTCATCTGCTATAGATTTCTTTTCTGCGATAGCATGTTTAATTTTGAATCCTTCAACATTATTCCAGCTATTTTTAGAAATTCCTTTCATCACACCATTATTTGATAAAAGATTCCCATTATTAAAAACACTATTTTTAGAAAGTACATTGCTAGCTTCTCCATCAACTAACGAAATAACAGTTTTTCTCTTCTCAAATTCTTTTATTGGACTATTTTCTGACACTTTCCCAAATATGCTACTAACTGTATTTCCCATCCATGAAAAAGCCTCTCCTATCGGTTTTATGATTGATTTCCAAAAACTAGCAAAGAATTCCTTCACTTTTTGCCAGTTAGTGATAACAAGTGCTGCACCAGTAACAAGTCCAGTAATTAAAAGCCCTATAGGATTACTCATTACAGCAAGCGTTACTGCTCTTAGTCCTGTTACTACTGCAGGAAAAACTGTAGCTGATAAAAATGAAAAAGTTGCGATTATTTTTGCTCTTAAACCGAGAACTGTACTTGCTAAAAAAGCGAACCCATAACCTAAGCCCACTACTAAGATTTTTAAACTTATTAAAGCTGCTATAGTTCCCATGATTGCTGTAGTTAAAGTTGGGTATTTTTCTGCAAATAAGGCTATGCTCCTAGTTTTTTCTTGTAAAAATTCAGCTATAGATTTTAAAGTAGGCAGCATCACTGAGCCCAGATTCATACCAACTTCAGCTATTGCATTGCGAAGGAGCCGTAGTTTATTGGCTGTAGTATCTGCACGATTTTTAAACTCATCTTGCAGAGAATTGTTGTACTCTTCTTTGTTAGCTAGCAGCTTTATTGCATCCTTGTACTTACTAAAACTTCCAGCTAATAATGCAATATCATCTTGATATTCCTGACCGAAAAGTTTCATAAGGATTGTAGAACGCTCCTGGTTATCCATTTTCTTTAGAGTTTGAAAGAAGTAAAGTAGTGCTTCTTCCCCATTTTCACTTATCCTTTGTACCATTTCTTCTGCGGCTATGCCCATTTCTTCTAGTGCTGCCTTAAACTCTTTTCCTTGACCTTCAGCAGTTTGAAGCTTAGAAAGTAAAGCATTTATAGCAGTTGCAGCTTTCGCTGGTTGTTTGCCTAAGCTAATGAAAGCATTTACTAAACTGCTGGTTTGTTCAAACTTTAATCCAAACTGTTTTGCAGTACCACCAACTATTGCTAGAGCTTCAACCATGTCTTTTGCTTTAGCAGCAGTGTTATCTGACAAGTGGTTGATCACATTACCAACATGTTCCATTTCACTAACATCAATTCCATAAACGTTAGAAAGTTTAGCTATGGAATCGCCTGCTTGCTCTGCAGACATATCAAATGCTGTTGACATTTTTGCTACTGTTTCTGTAAACTTAAAAAGATCTTCTTTCTTGATACCAAGTTGACCACCGCTTGCAGCTATTTGTGCTAATTCTGCAGCTGATAATGGTATAGTACGTGACATCTCTTTTAACTTCTTGGCAAATTTATCAGCTTCCTTTGTCTTTTCGTCAAAATCAACCACTTTTGTAACATCAGCCATAGCACTTTCAAAGTCAATCGCAACTTTAATTGGCGCTGCAAGCGTTAGCCCTAGCCCAATAGTCTCTATAATTTGTGACTTAAAATGTGCTTTGCTTGCTAAAAAACTTTGGTGACTACGTATTGCAGATCCAAGCTTACCATACTTACCTTTTAGCACTTCAATAGAAGAACCAAGTTTATATTGATCACTTACTAATGACTTAATATTTCTTCCACTTTTTCTTACTTCTTCATTAAATGAATGTAAAGCATCTCTCTTTTTCAAATATGCTTCTTTTGCTTTTGTTGCAGAAAACTTAGCTTTATCAAACTCAGCTTTTAAAGTTTTGCTTGGTTTCTCTACCGCTTTCATTTGTTTAGCTAAAGATTTTACTTGATCTTCAAAGCCCTTCCATGATCTCCTGCTAGTTAAAACATCACTACCCAATTGCTTAAACTTTGATACTGATTTTAAAGATGAATCAAGCTTTCTTATATTCTCACCAAGATTAGAGAGTTGACTACTACTGCCCTTTATTACAGTATTAAAACTGCCATCAAGTACCGCACCTATTTTTATCGATAATACTGACATTTGAACTCCCTAGCTAATTTGCTCCATAAAATAAACTCACTAATCTCCATATCAAGAATGTGCTCAACTCCACCACCTATGATAGAGCCAAGCACTAGTATTTCTAATCTCAAGTTTTTTGGATAATCGGTGAAAAAAAATCCTTTAATACCTCTTGCACTTTCACATAATCAGCAATATCTAACTCTTCAATCGCTTCTTTTGCAACTGATGTCAAATTGGCAGTCAAAGTTACTTCCTTACTTAGATCACTACCATTAAGTCTCTCAATAGCTAGATAATCTCTAACTTTTGGACGTCTAACGGTAAGTTCTGAGACAGAAATACCATCAACTGTTATTGGGTTGTTTAGTGTTATAGTTTGCATAAAATTCTCCTATAAAAAATAAAATCTTGTAAAATGTTGTAACTATTTGATCAACATCTAAAAAATAGAATTCTAAAAATCTTCATATTCCAAGCACCGTTTGAAGTAGTGCCATCTGATCAACACCATTTATCTTTCTAATCATATTTTCAGCATCGATTTCTATTAACTCATTACCACCTATAGTAAGTTTATAGTAATGAGCAGCGACAGTGCATTTGAGAGTGGCTTTTTCAGCAGGTTTCCAGCTACCAAAGTCAAATTCTTTGAATATGCCTCTAAGGTTGATAATTACTCCTTCAACCTCATTGCTGCCACTGCCTTGTAATCCGCCCCTTAGCGTCAAAGCTACTGAATTTCCATCTATCAAACCAAAAAGTCTAAAAAGTTCTGAATCATATTCTGCAAAAGTAAAATCTGCTTCAAGCTTTTCCATGCCCATGTCAATATTTATTGGAATATCCATACCACCAGCTCTATATTCTTCAGTTTTTATGGTAAGCTTCGGTAAGGTTATTTCATCTATTTTTCCTGCATAACCCCGACCATCTACGAATACATTAAAATTCTTTAAAATCTTCGGTAACATCTCTATAATGCACCCATTTGTCTAGACCATTTTTTTCAAAGTGATCCGATTTTTAAAATGAATATGTTGATAAATACGTCGACACACATTTAAAGTATTTATCAATATATTCATTTACTGTTTATGATAATAAAGATCAGCAGGAACTTTATAATGTAGAGTCTGATGTCGCCTTTTATAGTTATACCAACCAACAAAATCGTTTATTATAAGATTCAAATCTCTGATACTATTTGGTCTATAATAATATATAGCTTCTTGCTTTAAAGTTCTCCATAAACGCTCAACAAATATATTGTCGAAGCAACGTCCTTTATGATCCATACTAATTTTAATATTAGCACGCTCTAATTCCATAATAAAGTTGTAGCTAGTAAACTGCACTCCTTGATCACTATTAAAAATCTCAGGTTTACCTTGTTTTAGAGCTTCTTTGAGAGTATAAAGGCAAAATCCAGCATCGAGATATGGTGATAATGAATGAGCAATAATATAGCGACTATACAAGTCCATTATTGCCACAAAATAGACAAACTTACCTTCTACCATAATATATAGTAGCCCATACCTGATTAACTCTACAAATAATCAAATCTTTGAGTAAATAAGGATATATTTTATGCTTTTTTTCTTTAATACTTGTATTACATCTTTTTCTACAATACAGCCCACTAATCTTCATTTTTTTCATAATTCTTAAGATTTTTTTGTGATTGACTACTACTCCACTCGCTATGATTTCAGCAGTAATTTTACGATATCCATAACGGCAATCAGAAGCCAAATATACTTCTTGAATCAAATTTCACTTTCGTTATTAATTATATGCCTATAATATAGGCTAGATCTGCAAATCCCCAGTAAATCAGCCTGTTTCCTAATTGATAGATCAGAATCTTTTTCTATAAACCTTACTCTATCTTTTTTGCTTATTTCAGTAATTTTTTTTTCAAATAACTATTTTCCACTGTCAATTCTCCTATTACTTTATGTAAACTTTCTATTTCTTGCGCTAAGATTCTTTGTTTTCTCGCACTTTCACTTTCTTCAACAAATAGGTCTTTTAACCTTGCCAATACTCTATCACGCCAATCATATAGATTTGTTGATGGTATTTTATATTCACTACATATCTCAGATGTGCTTTTTTGATTTTTTATTGCTTCCAAAGCTATCTTTGCTTTTAACTCTGGTTCATATTTTTTTGTTGCCATACTTTTACCCCTTTACCTTCCTACTCGGATCAACCATTTTTTTTTGGTCTAGTTTATGGGGTGCATTATAGTTAGTGTAATTACGTACGCCGATGATTTTGTGGTTTTACACGAGAGCGAGGAACTTGTGATGAAGGCAAAGGTTCTAATTGAAAAATGGCTAAAACCCGTTGGATTAGAATTAAAGTCATCAAAGACAAGAATTGTACATACACTGAAATCCCTAAATGGGGAAAAGCCAGGATTTGATTTTCTTGGATTTTCAATAAGGCATTATCAAACACGTCAAAATAAGAGAGGTTACAAGTAAACCAAGTCGTAAATCTATAAAGTTGTGTGATTCATAGAGGTTATTGCAACTAATTTGTCAGATCAAGTCTGAACTTGAAATACCTGTTAAGAGGTTTTATATTTTTGAAGTGACTTTAACTCTTGGTTATGTTTGTAATTTTGCATGACAAATGTTTCTTTTGATGAGATATAATTTTTTTGTATTTCACTTAGACAAGGAATTGTTTTTTCCAGTTCTTTATATTTTTCCCAAGGAGTCTTTCCCTGAAGAGAGCTATGAGGACGTTGTTTATTATAATATTCTTCCCAATCCCTAAGCTTGACTTGCAATTCATAATCCTTAATGTTAACGCTACTATAAAATTCATCTAAATCTGTACGCTGCGCTCTTTCTACTTTACCATTTAAATGTGGGGAAAACGGCTTAATTGGACGGAATTTTATTTTCCATTCTTTTAGACACTCTTGCACTTCGTAAGCAAAAAATTCTTGTCCTCTATCGGTCTGAATCCTTTGACAATGAAATGGAGCCCTTTCCCTTAATTGTTTTAGGAAATCCAGAGTATTTTTTGAAGTACGCCTTGAGTATAATGCGATAACTTTATAACGCGTACAATCATCTATAGCAGTATATTGATAAAGCCCCGAAGATATTTTGCAAACATCCATTTGTACACGCTCTCCTGGCACTTTGCAGTTATAACGCTTAATCTGCTTGCGATAGTGGCGCTTAATACGTAAAAGACTTACATCGTGTTTCTTCAAAACTTTGTGTATAGTAGCCAATGCAAAAGAGATATCATGTAAACGCTTTAATTCAGCTTGAATACGTCTTGCTCCTAATTTTCTAGCTTTTCTCAGATGAAGAATGAGCTGTTCATTTGACTTGTTGATTTTTTGTAAGGGTAAAGTTTTAGGCCTGCTACTAAGGTTTGACAATCCCTGTTCACCTAGCTTTTCATAACGTTTGTACCATTTTCGTAAGGTAAAGCGTGAAATGTTATAGTGTTGACATACTTTGCCTGCATGACCTAATTTTTTGTATAATTCTATCCAATTCAGACGCAACTTAACTTTGGTATCCATTTACTGATTGCCTCTTGTTGATGAATTTATTCATATTATTGTAATAAGGTATTTAAACTATCACAAGTCAAAGTTTTTATTTTATCTTACATTTTTGCTGTAATAACCTCTATGAATCACACAGATAAGTATGTGTGTGCACCCACGTACACTGAAGAAGATACACTACATTTTTTGATGAATTTGATTGTTTAATAAAAAAAAAAGTCTGCAGACTAAAGATAGATTTTGAGCTCTTAAAATATCTCTAATTGTAATTATAATGAGGTTGGAAATATGCGGAAGTAATTTTTATACGTTAGCTACAGTTAAAACATAATTGACTTTGCCTAGTTAATATTTCAAATTATAAAAAAGGCAAATAATTCTATGATATTGCAGGGCAAAAAAGGGTTAATAACCGGAATAATAAATAAGAGGTCAATAGCATATGGTATAGCAAAGACCCTCTCAGAACATGGAGCTGAGCTTGCAATCACTTATCAAAATGAAACAATAAAAGAAAAATTATTACCAATAGCAAATGAATTAAATGTGGAGTTAACATTACACTGTGATGTTTCAAATGAGGAAACCATAGATAATGCTTTTGAGGAAATAAAGAAAGAATGGAATACTCTTGACTTTTTGGTACATGCAATAGCATTCTCCGATAAAAATGAGCTAAATGGTAAATATGTCAATACTTCACTAAACAACTTTATTAATGCAATGCATATATCGTGCTATTCTTTTACTGCTTTAGCGCAAAGAGCGGAAAAAATGATGTTAAATGGCGGTAGTTTACTTACTTTATCTTACTATGGTGCTGAAAAAGTTATGCCAAATTATAATGTGATGGGTTTATGTAAAGCAGCACTTGAAGCAAGTGTAAAATATATAGCATGTGATCTCGGACCACAGAACGTCAGAGTAAATGCAATTTCTGCTGGTCCAATCAGAACTTTGGCATCTTCTGGAATAAGTGACTTTCACTCCATATCGGAATGGAATAGAAGTAATTCTCCACTTAGACGCAATGTTACAATAGAAGATGTTGGCAAGGCAGCACTATACTTATTAAGCGACCTGAGTAGTGGTACAACTGGAGAAATTTTACATGTTGATTCAGGGTATAATGTTGTGGGAATGAAGATAGTAGACTAATACAGTACTGCAGATGCATGTGAAGCCTGTGTTTTTTTGTTATCCGAGTAATTGACATTGGAGTCCAGTGTCAGCTACTCGAATGACAACATCTTTTAATTAAATTGTGTGATTCATAGAGGTTATTACAGCAAAAATGTAAGATAAAATAAAAACTTTGACTTGTGATAGTTTAAATACCTTATTACAATAATATGAATAAATTCATCAACAAGAGGCAATCAGTAAATGGATACCAAAGTTAAGTTGCGTCTGAATTGGATAGAATTATACAAAAAATTAGGTCATGCAGGCAAAGTATGTCAACACTATAACATTTCACGCTTTACCTTACGAAAATGGTACAAACGTTATGAAAAGCTAGGTGAACAGGGATTGTCAAACCTTAGTAGCAGGCCTAAAACTTTACCCTTACAAAAAATCAACAAGTCAAATGAACAGCTCATTCTTCATCTGAGAAAAGCTAGAAAATTAGGAGCAAGACGTATTCAAGCTGAATTAAAGCGTTTACATGATATCTCTTTTGCATTGGCTACTATACACAAAGTTTTGAAGAAACACGATGTAAGTCTTTTACGTATTAAGCGCCACTATCGCAAGCAGATTAAGCGTTATAACTGCAAAGTGCCAGGAGAGCGTGTACAAATGGATGTTTGCAAAATATCTTCGGGGCTTTATCAATATACTGCTATAGATGATTGTACGCGTTATAAAGTTATCGCATTATACTCAAGGCGTACTTCAAAAAATACTCTGGATTTCCTAAAACAATTAAGGGAAAGGGCTCCATTTCATTGTCAAAGGATTCAGACCGATAGAGGACAAGAATTTTTTGCTTACGAAGTGCAAGAGTGTCTAAAAGAATGGAAAATAAAATTCCGTCCAATTAAGCCGTTTTCCCCACATTTAAATGGTAAAGTAGAAAGAGCGCAGCGTACAGATTTAGATGAATTTTATAGTAGCGTTAACATTAAGGATTATGAATTGCAAGTCAAGCTTAGGGATTGGGAAGAATATTATAATAAACAACGTCCTCATAGCTCTCTTCAGGGAAAGACTCCTTGGGAAAAATATAAAGAACTGGAAAAAACAATTCCTTGTCTAAGTGAAATACAAAAAAATTATATCTCATCAAAAGAAACATTTGTCATGCAAAATTACAAACATAACCAAGAGTTAAAGTCACTTCAAAAATATAAAACCTCTTAACAGGTATTTCAAGTTCAGACTTGATCTGACAAATTAGTTGCAATAACCTCTATGAATCACACATGATTTTATTGTCAATATTTCCAGTACTACTATTAAACGAGTTTGTAATGTTTCTTATTTGTTCGGTCAGTAATGGATTTTGGTATAATAACCCTAACTTTGGTTTTAGTATTTTTGTTTGTATCGTACTCATATCTAACACTCCTTTCTTTTTTTATTTTATAACTTACTTTTTTAAAGTATCAGATCAAGTCTTGTTTAATACATATCATGCTACTCCATAAAACTCATATGCGTTGCATCATAACTATTATCGTCAAATAAATTAGATTCAGATGAATAAATATTATCATCAGATTGTGAGACAGGTTCATCAGTGTTAAAACCAAATAACCATGAGAAGAATCCACTGAAAAATGATCCTATTAAAGAAAAAGGCTTCATAACTATGCTAAATAAATTGGCAAAAAAAGAGCTCGTCTGTTCTTCTGTTTGTGTTTCTTGTCCTGCATTAATAGCTCCCTGTTGTGCTTGTAGTGTTTTGCTTTCTAAGCTTACAATTTTATCAGCTCCTTGATTTGTAGTTTCTGATCCTGATTCTTTTAATAGAGTTTTTATTTTTTCATTAAAAGCATCTACTATCTCTTTATGATCTTTTTCAGCAGCTAAACGTAAAGGCGTTTTTCCATGAACATCTTTTGCATTAACATTAATCCCTTTTACTTCTAGTAGAGCATCTACTATCTCTTTATGACCATTTTCAACAGCTAAATGTAAAGGCGTTTTTTCACGAACACCTTGTGCATTAACATTAATCCCTTTTACTTCTAGTAGAGCATCTACTATTTCTTTATGACCATTTTCAACAGCTAAATGTAAAGGAATATTGCCATAGCCATCTTTTGCATTAACGTCCGCTTTTTTTTCTAATAGGATCTCTACTATTTCTTTATGAACTTTTTCAGTAGCTAAATGTAAAGGCGTTTTTCCATGAACATCTTGTGCATTAACATTAATCCCTTTTACTTCTAGTAGAGCATCTACTATTTCTTTATGACCTTTTTCAGTAGCTAAATGTAAAGGAATATTGCCATAGCCATCTTTTGCATTAACATCCGCTTCTTTTTCTAATAGGATCTCTACTATCTCTTTATAACCATTTTGAATAGCCAAACTTAAAGAATTATAACCATAACTTTCTGGTCTATCAATGCGATACATAACTTGCTGTTTGTTAACATCAATATTCGGTACCTTTAATAGTTCTTTGACTATACTAATCTTGTTCTCCTTAACAGCAAGATATAGAGGGAATCCACCATCACTAAAAGAGCGATCTAATTTATTAACATCGATACCTGGTAGCTTGATAAGTCCTTTAACAATATTTGAGTAGCCTAATTTTATAGCCCAACTTAAAATATCACCGGCAGAGCCTGTAACATCAATCTTGTTATTTAATAGAGCTTTAATTAAAATTTCAACTGCATCTAATTTATCGTATGAGTAAATTTTAAGAGGACAATTTAGTGGAGTACAGTGAAAATTATTTTTTATATTAAGATCAAAACCTGGTGACCCTACAAGCTGTTCTATCACCTTTGAACAGCCACTAATAACGGCTAAATGTAAAGGAGTATTTCCATCAACATCTTTTGCATTAACATTTGTCCCTTTGTCCAATAGGATCTTTACTATCTCTTTATGATCTTTTTCAGCAGCTAAATGTAAAGGAGTCTTTCCTTTATCATCTACTGCATTAACACTTGCTCCTTCACTTATTAGACGGGTTACTTCATCAGTACTACCTATTTTAGCAGCCTTAAGTAATTCATTTGTGTTTTGCAATAGAGCTTTTGTTTCTTCATTAGTGGCTAAACCGAAAGGAGTCTTTCCATCAACATCTTTTGCATTAACATTTGTCCCTTTGTCCAATAGGATCTTTACTATCTCTTTATGATCTTTTTCAGCAGCTAAATGTAAAGGAGTCTTTCCTTTATCATCTTTTGCATTAACATTAATCCCTTTTACTCCTAGTAGAGCATCTACTATCCCTTTATAACCATTTTTAACAGCTAAATGTAGAGGAGTATTGCCATAGCCATCTTTTGCATTAACATCCACTTCTTTTTCTAATAGGATCTCTACTATCTCTTTATAACCATTTTGAATAGCCAGACTTAAAGGCGTCCATCCATCAGCACCTTTTGCATTAACATCCGCTTCTTTTTCTAATAGGATCTTTACTATCTCTTTATGATCTTTTTCAGTAGCTAAATGTAAAGGAGTCTTTCCTTTATCATCTTTTGCATTAACATTAATCCCTTTTACTTCTAGTAGAGCATCTACTATCCCTTTATAACCATTTTTAACAGCTAAATGTAGAGGAGTATTGCCATAGCCATCTTTTGCATTAACATCCACTTCTTTTTCTAATAGGATCTCTACTATCTCTTTATAACCATTTTTAATAGCCAAACTTAAAGGCGTCCATCCATCAGCATCTTTTGCATTAACATCCGCTTTTTTTTCTAATAGGATGTCTACTATCTCTTTATGACCTTTTTCAGTAGCTAAATGTAAAGGAGTCTTTCCTTTATCATCTACTGCATTAACACTTACTCCTTCACTTATTAGACGGGTTACTTCATCAGTACTACCTATTTTAGCAGCCTTAAGTAATTCATCATTTATATTTCTGCTTAAATCGCTCATCCTACACCCCTTCAAAATTATATTCTCATAGCAAAGTTATTAATAATCGGAAAATTATGGATGAAATTCTCTAGGCTATATCGTCACGCAATAACTTATAGCCCTTCTTAAGAATTGACCTTGACAAGAAAAAGTAGCGGAAAAGTTAGGAATATTTTCATAAAATGGGAGGTATGAATCAGAAGAATTTTATTCTAGTTAAAGTAGAAAACTACCATAAATTTCTCTTTGTACTTTCAAATAAACTATCATTAGCTTAATAATATACATCACTAATAACTTAAATATTGCAGCCATTTTTAACAACCAAAATTAGCCAGTGAGAGAAGAGTTTGTTTTGGAATGTCATGGTCTACCACTTGTTCCATGCAAACTTTTTAATATAATAATTTCACTGTACGCTAAAATCAGCTATATTGGCTTACTTTCGCTAAGTTTACATATGAATTGTTTTGTCTAGCTTTGTTGCAAAGGTTTCAAACTTCGATTTTCAAAATGATATTTTTACGCTGCTTGTTCTCACAAATATACGTACTACTTTTATGTTTTTAGAAAAAGTCAATAATTAGATTTTTTGTGATGCTAAATGAGATGCATATTTTAAAATGTTTCTCTATTACACTTCCTAAAGCTGTTTTATTTCATATGTTAAAAAATTAAATAGATAAATATGTACTATGAAATGCATACAAAAAATTAGCTTAATCAACTTTTTTACCAATTTTAGAGTTAGTTGACAGTTATTAAAATATTAGCTAAAATTATTATAATAATAAAATAGGAGAATATGTAATGCCTGCTACTTCAATATTAAAACAATTCGGAGGATTTACTAAAATCAGTGTAGAAAAATTCATAGATTGGTTAAAAAGTAATCCAAAAAATATCAAAAATCTTTCTTTTCAAAGTGAAGGTGAAGATAATGGAGAGGCTTTTAATCATTACATTGAGGATTTTATTAAGTCCGCAAATCTAGAGGAAACTCAATACCTAAACTTAAACTTGTGCAAGATTAGTGATGGAGTTATAGAAGCTCTTCTAGAAAAATCTCATACTCTAAAAGAATTTAAACACCTCTTATTGATGAACCATAGACTTAGTGCTAAAGGCATAGAAGCCCTGGCTCAACTTGAACACTCACTTAAAGATAGAGGACAAGAATTAAATGTCATACATGTTACACTTAATTCGAGTTATGAGTGCAAAGCTTTTTATGACTTTTTAAAAAATGAATATAAAAATCAATCTTCTAATACTGTAAATGCAGATAGTATAAAAAAAATGATCTTTGATATAGCAAGATCGGATAACAATGGAGACTGGCTTAAATATATACTAGAGCAATCTGAGAAATACCCTTTCTTAATTAATTCAAGAAATGAGCAGAATGAGACTCTACTCTCTTTTTACACTCACTCTCCTGCAATGCAAAAATTTTTGTTTAGCCATGGTCTGATTCCTGCAAAAGAGCCTGAAAGAACTAATGAATCACAGAAGATTGTACTAAATAAACAGTCTGTCCATTCAGAAGTAGCAGCAAAGAAAACACGCTTTACTACTAAGGAACTACTAAAATATCTAGAAGCTAGTAAGGATAAATTAGAGCAAGCTGCAACTTCTTATATGGAAAATATACCTAAATTATATGAGGAATATCAAAATAACCTAATAAAAATAAGGTTACTTTCCATAACTAAAGACGAAAAAACACGCGTAATGGAAGGAAAATTATCTAAAAACGCAACTCTACCAGATGATAAAGCGTTCGTTAAAGAAATCTTTGAAAAAGCCAAGAAGGTATTAGAAGATCAATACTTAAATAAAGATAAATACGGTAACTATACTCAAGAAATATCTAGAATAGAACTACAATATGATTACACGAGAGATGATGCAAAAATTACCATACCTCAATCCATAGGTTGTATTAAGTTGCTAATTGATAGATCACTTATTCCACTTGAAGAGAAAAAAGAATTGCTAGTTAGTCTTGCGGAGCAGAACCCAAAACTGGTACAACAAAAGTTATCTAGTATAAAATCAGAACTTAAAAATGATAATATTTCCTACGAACAAATAACTAATAGAACAATGTTTCATAAATTATTAGATAATGTGAATGATGATAAAGTGAATAAACTGTTTGAGGAAATTAGTGGATTTAATATAGAAAAAACGTGGAAAGAACAGAAAGAATTTGTTCTTCTAAAGGAAATATATGAAGCAGCAACAACATACGTTTATAAGAATTTTGAAAGCCATAATGCCTGCACTCAAGGCACATGGGGTCATATTATCAATAGCACAGATCAAATTAATTTAGAGTTAAAGAAGAAGTGTGATGAGTATTTGGAAGAACAAAGAAACCTTGAAAGTCAAAAAACCTCTATCACTGAGGAAAATATTACAGAATTTGTAGAAATTTTAGCTAGCAAATTAATTCAAGATGATAAAAACAATTCAGAATTAGGAAGCAATTTGATTGACAACCTTATATTAAATACAATAGATCTTGATCGTCCTGATAAAATTACACTTGCACAGCAAAAGATTTTAGCAGAAATCAATCGAAAGTTTACTGAAATTATTAAGGAATACTTACCCAATTATATTAGAAATATACCAACACTTCAGGAATATAAAATTATCATTAAAAAATTACTTAAAGTTAAGGCAATCGAGGATTATGCAAAAAGTCAACCGCAAATGTCGCCACAAGAACATGCTACATCTTTTTTTAGCGATGAGTATGAACAAGATGAACAGTTAAATTTATCTTCATCAATGAATTCTATCATTGGTAATCAGCCAAATCCAACATCATCTGACTTATCAATTTCTAAAGGTGATGAAAAACTTTCAGAAACTATAACAAAGAATCAAGGCAGCTTTGGGAATATTGGTAGTAAATCTATTTCTTATTCTTCTGAAGAGAAAGCTTTATTAAATATGTCAGCAAGCAATAATAAACAAGTTATACAATCAGAAGTTGTGTTAAGTGAATCTGAAAGTGAAGACGATAAGAGTGATATTACTGTAATATTAGCTAACAATAAGAAGGAAAAACACTTCCCTACTCAACCTGCTGAGCAAGCAGATTCTATAGATAGGGAAAGTAAACAGCTAAAACCAGTAACTAATAAGCAAGATATTAGTACTAAGGACAATAGCAAAAGTAAACCGAAAGAAAATAATGTGATTTCTCAAAATAAAAAAATGTATATTCTAGTTACTTCTGCACTTGTAGTAGCTGGAATTGTTTCAGGAATAGCTATTGCAGTTTACTCAGGAATGTTAGCGGTAGGAATAGCACTTGGAGTTTGTTGTCTAATTGCTGCTGCAGTCATATACTATTGTAATAGTCCTTCAAACTCACTTGAGAATAGCAATACTGAAGTTGCAATGAATCAAGGGCAGGAATTGTAAGGTAGGGTAAGAAGAAATAGCAGGATGGTTGATTTTATTAACTATGAAAGGCCAACTTACTGAAAATCCTATCTTTTTGCAATCAATTTATCCAATTTAGTGGGAATGTTAAATTTATTAATCTTTCCATAATTGAGGTTAAAGAATTGCAGAAAGTTTAATAATTTATAGATTCTTTTAAAGAAATTATCTTATTTTTCATTGGCAGACAGATTGCTTAAACACGTAAAACTTCTCCAACTGTTCACTCCACAACATCGGTATTTCTCTCAAATCAACTAATTTCAAACCCCTTGGCTGCCTCCCATTTACTATATCTTCTTTAATTTTTGGAGCTAAATAATTCAACCTCAAAATTTGCTGTATACGTCTTGTACCTATCTTAATTTTGACACTCAGTTCTTTTATACTCGCATATTTTCCCTCTTCTAGTTGACGTTTCCACAGATGGGCTCTTACCACTGCTTTTAGCAATGCATTATTTGTTTTCCCTTCTGGCTCTACTACTGTGCATTTGTTTCCTTTCTTCTTTATTGGTATAAACTTTTCCTCTGATTCAGAATTCACTTCTATTCCATCTTCCTTAACCATTACTCCCTTTATTAACTTTTTCACTACTTCTTTCTGCTTTCCAAAACTTAAATTTTTCCATTTTTCTTCGGTCTTTTCTCTCCAATTTTCATATAGCTGTTCCGCTTTCTTCATCACTTCTTTTTCCACTTCTCCAGCAACTATTGTTCGATTTACTGATTCACAATTCTTTCCCCTTAAGTGATTATTACATATGTAATATCGATACCTTTTATTTTCCTTTTTTGAGTATGTCAGTGTCATATTTACGTCACAGCTCTTGCACTTGATTATCCCCTTTAGTAGTGCCTCTTCATATTTTTTCCCTTGATATGGCTGATTCTTTATTAATTCTTGCGCTTTTTGCCAGTTTTCTTCTTCTATTATTGCTTCATGCTTTCCTTTATACTGTTTCTCATAATGCCGTATTTTTCCCATATATATTGGATTTGTTATTATTCTCCTTACCGTCGCTTTTTTAAAGATATTTAATTTTGTTCTGTAACCTTGACTATTTAGCTCTCTTGCTAACTCTGCCATTGAATTCAGCTCCAAATATCTCTCAAATATATACCTTACCACCTTTGCTTCTTTTTCATTTATTATTAATTCTTTATCTTTTATATCATATCCAAGCGGCAAAGTTCCCCCCATCCATAATCCTTGCTCTTTTGATGTTGCTATTTTATTTTTTACTCTCTCTACTATCATCTCTCTTTCTAGCTGTGCTGCTCCTGATAACACCGTTTGTACGAACTTTCCCATTGGCGTATTATTATCAAATATCTGCGTTACTGCTACAAAATTTACTCTATGTCTTCTAAAAAATGATGTAACTTCGATGCTATCTTTTGTTTCCCTTGAGAGCCTGTCTAATGTATATACTACTACACAATCTACTTCTCCTGCCTTTACATCTTCAAATAATTCCTTTATCGCTGGTCTTTCTAAGTTTTTTCCTGAGAAACCTCCATCATCGTACCTTTTTGCCAATATTACCCAACCCTCTCTGCTCTTTATGTACTTTTCACATGCTATTCGTTGCGCATCAAGACTATTAAACTTTTGTTCTAGACCATCTTCATTTGATTTTCTTGTATATATCGCACACCTTACTTCTTTTAGCATTTTCAATTTTCATTTTTATCACGCATACCGAATAATAAAGGTCCGTTGTAGCTCATTCCCATTATTTTTCCTGCCACTGCTGACAATGATGTATAAAACTCTTCTTTGTAGATTAAACCCTTGTCTGTTACCATTACCGCATGCGTTTCTCACTGCCATTAAGTTAAGGAAAAGTGATGAACTGTATTATAAAATCAGGTAAGATCCACAAATTAAAAGAAGTAATGACATGAGTAAAAAAAAGAATAATCATGTTTATAAAAAATAAATTGATGAGTTTAAACTTTATAAACGCACACAGAGCATCCTCAAAAGACTTCTCACGAAAAAGAAAGCTGCCCTTCGTTAATGTATTTCTCCTGATTTTTAGAAAGAGTGTAAAGTCATTACAAGTGATGCTTAATGAGTTTGTTCTGCATACAAGAAAAGATTATACAATTACGGCAAGTGCATTTACTCAAGCAAGAAAGAAGCTAAAGCATACTGCGTTTTCAGAGTTAAATGATGATATAGTTTCCCTATACTACCAAGATCAGGAATTTAAAACCCACCATGGCTTCAGAGTACTTGCATTTGATGCTTCAATACTGATTCTGCCAAAGAGCGACAAAATAATAGGTGAGTTTGGCTCAAGAGCAGTATGGAATGGAATCCAGAGATTTGAAGACTATACAAGTGCAACCTTTGAAGTTTGCTACGATGTGCTAAATAATATTGCAATAAAATCTGTGCTAAGTAGAGGTGACAGCTATGAGGTTGATTTAGCAATCGGTATGCTTGAATCCATAAAATCAGACGATTTGTTAATCTGTGATAGAGGATACGTATCTTATCGATTTCTTGCTGAGCTTACAGGAAGGAAAATCAATTATATAATTCGCTGTTCAAGTTCGTCTTTCAATGAAATAAACGCTATGTTTAAGCCGGAAAGCCCATCTAGTACGGTGGTAGTGTCTACCGCACCTATTAAAGTAGCAAGACAGCTACGAAAGCTAGGATTACCTGATGAGATGAAATTCAGGTTAGTCAAAATAATACTTTCTTCTGGCGAAGTTGAAGTGTTAGTAACATCTCTGTTAGATGAGAAACGTTTTACAGTTGAAGAGTTTGAGAGATTATATTACTTGCGCTGGGGAGTAGAAACATTTTTTTCTAGGCTGAAGGGAAGATTAAATTTAGAGAATTTCACAGGAAAAAGTATTGAAACTATCAAGCAGGATTTTTGGTCAACTATCTTCATCAGTAATCTAGAAAGTATCATGATAGAAGATGATGAAGAGACATTGAGCGCACAGAATAGTAAACTAAAAAAAAGCATCAATAAATCTGTCTCATTTAATGCGATTAAAAACTTAGCCTTTGATATTTTTTCTACAGAGTCAGACATAGACTGCATTATGGATCGACTATCACAGTTATTTTTGATGAACACTTTAGTGGTGAGAAAAGGGAGAAGAGTTGATCGTCATAAGATATCTGATATTCGTTCACTCAACTACCAGAAAAGAGCTAGAAAACATGTGTTTTAAATTCAAGATATCTTTTCAGTATCATTGCATTAGTACATTCTTTGCAAAATAACCTGCAATTATTACTTTTTTAAATAACTTGCACTTTTCAGACTCCCTTTTCTTAAAAATTCACCCTAGTATTTACCATAATTATCAATCACTTCAAATTTTTTGTCCAATCTTAACTTCTCTTTCCCTTAACTTAATGGCAGTGCTTACAGCATTTACCTCACCCACCATTGCAGCTAAATGAAGTAAGCTATCTTGTTCTGACCCGTATTTATTATTAATTAGCGCTTTTAATATTTCTGCTTTTTTCCCTTCTTTGGCATAATCAAGGGATGTTTTACCATCATTATCTTCCACAAAAGGATTAATATTCTTTTTCGTAAGCAGCAGATCTACCATGCTTAATTCATCAAACTCTATAGCGCAATGTAGTGGTGTCTTTCCATTTAATCCTCTAACATTAACATCTAATCCAGGTTGATTAATGAGGCACTTTATTAATTCTAAACTTAAGTGAGCAGACATTTTATATTTAAAATTTAGTGTTAGATAATTCTTCAAGCGAGTTTGTAATCTCTTCAGTTAGCGCCATATGAATCTTTTCAGTGTCACTCAGTGATGCAAGCAGTGCTGAAACCCTATTTGGAATATTAAGCAAATTATTACGGACAACTCTTGCTACATTAAATGCATCGCGCTTTACTTCCTCTACTGCTACAAGTTCACCAATCTCAGCCTTAGCTTTCGCCTCAAGAAGTTTACCTCGCTCCATTTCATTTTTTATTCGCGTTTTAAGCAACATCGTGGAAAGTTTTTCTCCGCTTTCTGAATAGTTTTTTCTTCTCAGTGGTTGACTTGGATCTCTTATTGTTTCTATAGCCCTGTTTGCTTGTTCTCGGTCAATGAGTCCATCCTCCAGCTCAACTATTCCTTTTTTTACTAAATAACAGACATATTGCTTTGATACTCCTATCTCTCTTGCCCATTCTGTTTGTGTGATTTTTTCCACTCTTTTTGCTCCTTTTTACGAATTTTCTTCTTGAATTTCTGCAAAAGTTTTACCAGTACTGGCTAAAATGGCATCTCTTCCGGTATATACTTGCCAACGTTTTATGGTTACATCTACAAATTTTGAATCTAGCTCTATTGTTCTGCAAATTCTTCCTGTTCTCTCACATGCAATCATCGTGCTGCCAGAACCGCTAAATGGATCAAGTACTATGTCTCCTGATCTGCTGCTGTTTACTATTGCTCTCTCCATTAGCTCTACTGGCTTCATTGTTGGGTGCAGTGAGTTATGTATTGGCTTATCATAAAACCACAGATCACTTTGATTTCTACCTCCATGCCACTCACGTTTATTGCCGCTTTTCCATCCATAGAGCATTGCTTCGTATTGTCTTTGATAATCTGATCTTCCTAGCGTAAAGTGATTCTTTGCCCAAATGATAAATGTTGACCAACGACCACCTGCTTCTTCAAATGCTTTTTGCAACGTCGAAAACTCTGATGATGATATGCAGATGTAAATTGCTCCTTTCGTATATGCTAAAATATTGGAACAGATGTAGTAGAGAAAAAGTTCGTACTTTTCACCTTGATTATCGTTTAGTATTTTTTTATCTTCTCTTTCCTGACTGCTACCGTAATCAACGTTATATGGAGGATCACAAACAGTAATGTCTGCCATTTTATCATCTAACAGCGCTTTATATGATTCAACTACAGAGCTATCACCACAATAGATTCTATGATCACCTAAAATCCATAAATCCCCTGGTTTTGTTATTTCTACCCTTTTTTCATCATCAATCAAGTCAGAAAAATCTTCTTCTTCTCTATCTAAATCATCAAGAAAGTTTTGAACTTTTTCCAATTCAAATCCAGTCATTTTAAGATCAAACTGTAAATCTTCTAACTCTTGAATTTCTACTTTCAAAAGCTCATCATCCCACTTTGCCCAATTAGCTGATTGATTTGCCAGTAACCGAAAAGCTTTAGTTTGTGGTTCATTTAAATTATCACTTAAAACAACAGGAATACTTTCCATACCAAGTTTTCTTGCTGCTTTAAGTCTTAAATGACCATCAACCACAGTTCCATCGCTTTTTGCAACTATTGGTATACGAAAGCCGAATTCCCTGATTGAAGCACACATTCTGTTGACTACATCGTCATTTTTACGTGGATTACGCTCATATTCAACTAGGTTTCGAGTAGGATAATAGTGGATTGCTAAATTCATATCTTAATAATTAAAAAGTTAATATTCAAAATATATCTGACGCTAAAGAAGGCCTGGGGTCTGACCCACCAAACCCGCCATTATGGCCGAAAGGACCCACTTTTTATGGGTTTTTTTGTCTTATTAATATCTTTACTAATATAGAACATTAATGCCAAAGCATCGGCCTCATTATCATCTCTAGGTGAAAAACTTTTTTCACGTATCGCTTCAATAACTTCACTCTTACTTGCATTGCCTTTGCCTGTGATAAAGCGTTTTATAGTCTTAACAGGAACACTCTGATAGGGAATATGATTCTCTTCACACCAAGCAGAGAGAACTGCAAGAAAACCACCATAACAATGCGCTGCATCAGTTCCAAGGTGTCTTCTCACTTCCTCAAAATAAACTGTTTCAATACTTGGAAATTTTTCTTTCATTTCATTCAACCACTTACGAAAATTTAGAAATACCATGCCACCTCCACTAAAACGACTAGTATGAAAACTCTCACTGCCACTTTGAACTATTCCATCATGTAGAATAGCCCATCCGGTTTGTTTCCCTAAATCTAGTGTTAGTATTGACATTCTGTAAGATATTTGTTTGGAGGTAGCCTAAGCAATAACATGGACACTTAAGTTACCTCTTGAAAATAGTGGGAGTGAAAATTACGAGTTTCAAACTTTCATACCCCTCTACTAATATATATCGCAAAAACTTCACAGAATGTTCAAAAAAATATTATTTTTTATGTTTTTTCAAATTACGCTGAACAAATTCATTTCATTTTGCGATTAATTACTTATGAGGAAACAGAAAAAATCCCTGATAAGTTTTAATGGAGAATTTATGAATATTTCATGCGATTTCAACAATACTATTTCACAAAGTTATCTACCATCATCAGAAGAAACAGCGAACATAAAATTAAGGCTTCTGGCCGATCTCAGATCTTGTCTTTCTTACTTGCTACCAAATGGGGTTTTTCATGGTAATAGGTTTTATGTAGGTGATGTACATGGTAATCGAGGAAAAAGTTTAGTAGTAGAATTAACTGGTAGTAAAGCTGGGCTTTGGAAAGATTTTGCAACAAATCAAGGTGGTGATATTATTGATCTTTGGGCAGAAGTACACTCCAAAACAGAATTTCATGAGATAATGGCTTCTATAGCTGAGTGGCTTGGGTATAACAAAAAATATACAGAGAAGCAATACATTGACGAAGACTTTGAGAAATTTATTACCTACAGTTGGAATTATTATGATGAAAATGGTCAGGTGATTGTAAAAGTTTACCGTTCTGATTTTCCTGGAAAGAAAAAAGTATACAAGCCTTTTAATGTTAAAACGTTGAGTTATAAAGCACCTGATACAAGACCACTATACAATATCCCTGGTATTTTGAAGTCTGATAAAATCATTCTTGTTGAAGGTGAAAAATGCGCAGAAGCACTAATAGAAAAAGGAATTACTGCAACAACCACAATGTCTGGAGCAAATGCAGATGCGGACAAAACTGACTGGTCACAACTTAAAGGCAAGCATATTGTTATTTGGCCGGATAACGATGAGCCTGGTAAACAATATGCTGAAAATGCTACTACAAAACTTCTCAGCTTAGGTATTGCATCGCTTTCTATAGTCAAAATTCCAGAAGGTAAACCAAAAGGTTGGGATGCTGCGGACTATGTACAAGAAAACACAAATGTTTCTGACTTCATTGAAAATAACTTGAAAAAGGTAATTATTAGACCACCACTGAACATTTTAGACTGGAGTGCAGATCGTTTTGTAGGTCCAGTACCAGAGCAAAAGTTTCTTGTTGAAGGAATATTTCCCTTGGGTGTTACTTCAATAGTAGCTGCTATGGGAGATACAGGTAAGGGTATGCTACTCCTCGATTTGGCGCTTAAGGTTGCAAGTGACACAGATCAGATATGTGGTTTTGGTTCACCTGTTACTGAACATGGATCAGTAGTAATCTTTTCAGCAGAAGATGATGCAGGCGAGGTACACCGTCGGCTTGAACGTCTTGATCCTGAATGTAAAAGATTAAAATTTAAAGATAAGCTGTTTATAGTACCACTACCAAACGTAAGAGGATCACTGACAATACTGAGAAGTATTCGTGGTAAAATTATTGAAGTTTCGCCTGAATTTGAGTCTATAATAAAACAACTTGATAAAATTAAAGATCTGAAATTAGTTGTGTTTGATCCTCTTGCATCGTTTATTCATGCAGACATAAATGCTGATCCTGCTGTAGGAGATTATCTAATGTGTTTATTGTCTGATTTAGCATGTAGTACCGGAGCTTCGATAGTTACTGCTCATCATCTGAGAAAACCAAAAGGAGAAAAGCCTATATTAACTGCTGAACAAGCACGTGATGCAATTAGAGGCACATCTGCTCTTGTTAATGGTGTCAGATGCTCATATGCTTTTTGGCCAGTAGAAGGTACAGCTAAGCCAGAGATCTTTCAATCAATAGGAGAAGCTCCAAGACAGAATGCGTTATTTTATGGAGCAGTTGTTAAGGCAAATGGTTTAGCTGACCGAACTGTACGTACTTACCTGAGAAACCAAGAAACAGGGCTATTAGAAGATATAACAGTGCAACTAAAAGGTAAAAATGCTAGTGAAAAAGACCTTAAAATGTATCTTGTTGATGCAATTGCAAGATCTGCTGTTGCAGGGCATCCATTCACTCATACAGGAAATACAGGAGTATACAAACAACGGCACAGATTACCTGATATTCTTCATGGTCTAGGGAGAGATAGACTACACTGCCATTAAGTTAAGGGAAAGAGAAGTTAAGATTGGACAAAAAATTTGAAGTGATTGATAATTATGGTAAATACTAGGGTGAATTTTTAAGAAAAGGGAGTCTGAAAAGTGCAAGTTATTTAAAAAAGTAATAATTGCAGGTTATTTTGCAAAGAATGTACTAATGCAATGATACTGAAAAGATATCTTGAATTTAAAACACATGTTTTCTAGCTCTTTTCTGGTAGTTGAGTGAACGAATATCAGATATCTTATGACGATCAACTCTTCTCCCTTTTCTCACCACTAAAGTGTTCATCAAAAATAACTGTGATAGTCGATCCATAATGCAGTCTATGTCTGACTCTGTAGAAAAAATATCAAAGGCTAAGTTTTTAATCGCATTAAATGAGACAGATTTATTGATGCTTTTTTTTAGTTTACTATTCTGTGCGCTCAATGTCTCTTCATCATCTTCTATCATGATACTTTCTAGATTACTGATGAAGATAGTTGACCAAAAATCCTGCTTGATAGTTTCAATACTTTTTCCTGTGAAATTCTCTAAATTTAATCTTCCCTTCAGCCTAGAAAAAAATGTTTCTACTCCCCAGCGCAAGTAATATAATCTCTCAAACTCTTCAACTGTAAAACGTTTCTCATCTAACAGAGATGTTACTAACACTTCAACTTCGCCAGAAGAAAGTATTATTTTGACTAACCTGAATTTCATCTCATCAGGTAATCCTAGCTTTCGTAGCTGTCTTGCTACTTTAATAGGTGCGGTAGACACTACCACCGTACTAGATGGGCTTTCCGGCTTAAACATAGCGTTTATTTCATTGAAAGACGAACTTGAACAGCGAATTATATAATTGATTTTCCTTCCTGTAAGCTCAGCAAGAAATCGATAAGATACGTATCCTCTATCACAGATTAACAAATCGTCTGATTTTATGGATTCAAGCATACCGATTGCTAAATCAACCTCATAGCTGTCACCTCTACTTAGCACAGATTTTATTGCAATATTATTTAGCACATCGTAGCAAACTTCAAAGGTTGCACTTGTATAGTCTTCAAATCTCTGGATTCCATTCCATACTGCTCTTGAGCCAAACTCACCTATTATTTTGTCGCTCTTTGGCAGAATCAGTATTGAAGCATCAAATGCAAGTACTCTGAAGCCATGGTGGGTTTTAAATTCCTGATCTTGGTAGTATAGGGAAACTATATCATCATTTAACTCTGAAAACGTAGTATGCTTTAGCTTCTTTCTTGCTTGAGTAAATGCACTTGCCGTAATTGTATAATCTTTTCTTGTATGCAGAACAAACTCATTAAGCATCACTTGTAATGACTTTACACTCTTTCTAAAAATCAGGAGAAATACATTAACGAAGGGCAGCTTTCTTTTTCGTGAGAAGTCTTTTGAGGATGCTCTGTGTGCGTTTATAAAGTTTAAACTCATCAATTTATTTTTTATAAACATGATTATTCTTTTTTTTACTCATGTCATTACTTCTTTTAATTTGTGGATCTTACCTGATTTTATAATACAGTTCATCACTTTTCCTTAACTTAATGGCAGTGAGATAGACTAGAGCGTATAGTACAAGAACTTCTACAAACAAAGAAGTTAGTAAAAGGAATGTCTACAGGCTCGAGAGAAGATAAATGGCTTGATGTTAGAGAAGGCCCTTTTGCTCGTGGTGTTGGAAAATTTATTCATGGAGCTGAAGGTATTATACCAAATCTCATTGCTAACAAGACAAATTAGAAACAGCCCTTTTTGACTATAATTGAAGAGTTTAAGCAAATTCATAATATGTTCTATTTGTCTTTCCAATAACAAAATTAGTTGTAGATAAAATTACGGGTAAGCTCTTCAAGCATCTGAGGGTTTACCCTATTTTTTTATTACAAGCATTGGAATACATTATATATTATAACTTCAACTAGAAGTTGATAGAATATATAAAAAATCATACCACTAATAATTGAATTATGTTCCTATTCCTGCGTTACTGAATCAGTAATCAGAAATTAAGGAATGAAAAATACCTCTAGAAACCTAAACTTTATACTCTCTATTCCTAAAAGTGTTCCTAGAAAGCACCCCTCTAAAGTTGGCCATTATGGCTGATTCTACGTTCCTAAAACCCTTATATTATTATATAATATATATGAGTAATAAATAAAAGTAATAATAAATAATAGTAAATTACAAACAGTATAAAATGTTAATGAAAGTAAAAAGACTACAAAAATATTACTAAGATATTTAAATTGAATAAAAAAGAACAAATGGCTCACAATAGCGTTTTTAAAAGATTCTACGACTTTAAGGTCAATTATACTACCTTGAACTAAAGAACGCTTATAAACCACATTAAAACCGATTAAAAGGCAATTAACACTACATTTTAACTTCGCAAAAGATTCCTACCCAACTTTATCATGTTTTATTTTAGTTATAAAGAAATTTTTTTTAAAGCTGAATTAACTTGAAAGAACATAAAAAACCTAACAAACAGTGGAAGGATAAACATGCTGAGTTTTAAAATCAAAGTCTTTAGTAGATTTAAAAGGCCTAATCATTTTTGTCTTTTTGATGAGCTTTATCGAACCAATTTTAAAATTATTTAAACTTTTTTTGAAAAATTTCCGGAAAAAGTTGTGACTAATCCGGTATAATTATTATAGAGGACTATGAATTTTAGATGCTCCAGAAAGAAGCGGTTAAACAAATGCTTAGAAAAAAATAAAATGACCTTCAATTGCGTTTCAAGACGATTCTGTAATGAATTATACCACCTCTATGCAATAACGCTTGTTGTTTGTAAAGAAATTTCTTACAAGCCTGACAAAAAAATTCACCTTTCTTTATAGGGTTAAAAAAGTTTTATAAAATCTTTAATTCTTTAGTAGAAATCTTATTGGATCAACCTATTTTTCTTCTTTTCACCGAACCATGTCTGAACAAATTTTTCACATGGGGGATGCTTCAAGAAAAAAGGCCAGAATATCAATAGTTTTATTTTTTCATATGGGGGAACGAATTTTTCCCATGCCGTACAAAGTGAGGTTAAAACCCTTCATCCTTATTCCTTTCAATCTTTCATGGAGTGCTATATGCAATCTAAAAATAAATATCCTGGTATTGATCCTTCAATCATTAAACAAATACGAAAACGTGCTAGACAAATTAAATCTTATAAATGCTGTGTTAATTCTGATATTGAAGATATAAAGCAGCAGCTCTTATGTGAAACTTGGTCTGATTTAAGCCAGTATAATGGTGAAGAAAGTGGTAGAAATGCATTTATTCATAGTGTCATAAAAAACCATGCAATAAGCCTTCTACGCAAACAATCCTGTGCTAAACGTGGTAGTAAAGCAGGCGTAGCATTTGTTGATATTACTGACTTGGATGATGTTATTGATGAAAATAGTAATTTTGCAGATAAAGTAGCAGCTAGTGTTGATATAAACGAAGCAATTTCAAAACTACCAAAGCTCTGGCAGGACATTTGTTATCAGCTTGAATCTCATAGTATCTCTGAAATCGCAGAAATACATGGAATATCTAGAACAACCATCTATGACATTAGAGAACAAATACGCGCTAAACTTGCTCATCTCAAAATATATTTATGAAAATTTTTGAACAAATCGTCGTCATTTTGCGATTACATATTATGAAGGGGTAATAAAACTATGACTTTAAAAATAATAAATAGTGAACAAAGAGTAAAAATGGTAACAGGTGTGAAGATAGTAATCTTCGGACCATATGGAATTGGTAAGACCAGTCTGCTTAAAACTTTGAATGAACCGACACTTTGTCTTGATTTTGAAGCTGGGCTACTTGCTGTTCAAGATTGGCAAGGGGATTCTATAAGTATTCGTACCTGGAATCAAGCTCGCGATATTGCCTGCCTAATTGGTGGACCTAATCCTGCATTAAAATCTGATTCAGCATATAGTCAAAGACACTATGAGCATGTATTCAGTAAGTACAAAGATCTAGAATTCTCTAAATATAGCTGTATTTTTATCGACAGTATTACAGTAGCCTCGCGGTTATGTCTTTTATGGGCAAAAATGCAACCAGAAGCTTTCTCTGACAGAAATGGCAAACAAGACATGAGAGCTGCATACGGGTTACTTGCTCAAGAAATGATGGCTTGGCTCAATCAGTTTCAACATATTCCCAATAAAGATATCATTACAGTTGGTACGTTAGGTCAATATTTAGATGACTTCAATCGCCCAACTTGGCTACCACAATGCGAAGGAGCTAAAACTGCCAGTGAAATACCTGGTATTGTTGATGAAGTAATTAGCATGGTAAGCATCAAGAAGGATGATGGTACAGAGGTACGTTCCTTTGTTTGCCATACTATTAATTCTTGGGGATATCCTGCTAAAGATCGTAGTGGTTGCCTTGATATGGTTGAAGAGCCGCATTTAGGTAAATTACTTACAAAAATCAAAACTAAAACCTTTTCTACTTCTACTCAATTTATGCCACACAACTAACTTTTGGAGGTTACATATGTTACAAGACTTTTTAACTACTGGTCAAAAGATTCCCTTTTTCAGTATGAAAGAATATTTGAATGACCAATCACCTATACCGAAAGACATCGTCTCACCAAGAATTTTAACTCAGAGAAGTTTATTGGTTCTAGGTGGCCCTCCTAAAATAGGTAAAAGTGACTTTTTGATCTCTTGGCTTGTTTATATGGCTGCAGGTGTTTCTTTTCTTGGTATGACTCCAAGTAGACCTTTGAAAATCTTCTACATGCAAACTGAAATTGAATACGAATATATGAAGGAACGTTTGCAATGTCTTCAACTTGATCCAGAACTTTTGGCAATAGCTGCTAATAACCTAATAATTACGCCAAAAGTGCATTTATCATTTTGCCATGAAGAAATAAATTACATAAAAGAAATTGCGAAGGAACGCTTTAAGCCTGATATTTTGGCAGTTGACCCTCTGCGCAACATCTTTAGTAGTGAGTATGGCAATGAAAACGATAATAGCGCTATGCTATTCTTTCTGCAAAAAACTCTTGAAAAACTACGTAATGCTATTAACCCAAATGCTGGAATAATATTAACGCATCACACGAAAAAATTATCCAAGAAAATGCTCGAAGAAGATCCATTTCAGGGCTTAAGTGGTGCTGGATCTCTCAGGGGATTTTACACTACTGGCATGGTGATGGTTGCTTATGATGAGGAAAGTACCAGACGTCAAATAGTATTTGAGCTACGCAATGGTGAACGTGTGCCAAATAAACTTATCGATAAGATCAACGGTAGCTGGCAGCTTCTTGATCAATGGAATAACTGAGCTTTTTTTAAAAATCAATTGATATATAGGGGGCAACTTATGCTGCAAGATTTTTTAACTGATTTCAATAATGCGAAACTACAGAGTAGTTTAATACCTAAAGGTACAATAGTCAAGGTAAAAATGGCAATTAAGCCTGGTGGTTACGAAAATTGGTTCACTAAAAGCTATGATACTGGCAGCATCTATTTAAACGCTGAATTTACCGTCATTGAAGGTCCATACGCAAAATGTAAGATTTACCAAATAATTGGTATTAAAAGTGGCAAATCAGAAGGTAAAGAAGATACTTGGGGAGAATCTGGACGTTCTATGATTCGCAGTATTTTAGAGTCAGCTCGTAATATTCATACAAATGACACATCAGAAAAAGCAGTTCTTGCGCGAAAAATCAACTCAATTGCAGATTTAAACGGCCTGGAGTTCACAGCAAAAGTAGGCATTGAGGCTAATAATACCTATGGAGATAGGAACAGAATTGCTACGGTCATTACTCCTGAACAAGAGAAAAATTCAGACGCTGATTGGATACCATTCTAAATAAATTGCAACTATTTTTATAGTAAATTAATCGGAGGTTACATGGAGTTTTGCATTACTGAATCAAGACAAGAGATAAAAATGTTATTGGCTCACAATATTAAAGAGTGTCTGTCTTACTTATTGCCTGGTGGTAAATTTGGTTATGGGTTCTATTCTGGAAATATTAATAAAGACCACTTGATGGTAGTGGCAGAAGGTAAGCAAACTGGCACTTGGTATAACTGTGATAAGAAAACTAACGGAGATATTATTGAACTCTGGAGCATAATAACCAATAAAACTGATTTTTCTGAGATTACCAGCCTTATAACCAAGTGGCTTAGTGAGCGTATAATAGCAAAATATAGCTACCTTGATAAAAATAATGAGGCTATAGCTTATGTTTATTTGTATAAAAACAATTATAGACATATATGGAATCTAAGAACCTCTAGGAATGGTCTGAAGCCATTATATAACATTCCCGGTATTATTAAGTCTGATGAAGTGATTATAGTTAAAGGTGAAAACCGTGCTGATAGTTTAATAAAGAGAGGTCTTACAGCAACAACTGCAATAGATGATGATATTGAGAAAACGGATTGGTCTATGCTAACAGATAAGCATATAATAATTTGGCCGGAAAAAGATGAACAATATGTTAAAAAAGTAGCAGTGGAACTAGACAATTTAGGTATGTCCTGTGAGAATCCTGAAAGTTTAGGTATATCATCTGAGAACCGTGAAAGTTTAAGTGTATTATCTGAGAAAAAAGCATTTCCTGCTAGTCATTATCTAAATGATAAATCTCCATCACCAGAGGATATAATTTTACCGAGAATTCTTACTCCTGGAGGACTTTTACTACTTGGAGGAGCTCCAAAGGTTGGCAAGACTGATCTACTGCTTTCTTGGTTAGCACATCTGTCAGCGGGACTACCGTTTTTGAGTATGGTTCCAATTAGACCATTAAAGATCTTTTATCTTCAAACTGATCTTGAATATCCCTACATTAAGGAACGGCTACAACAATTGAAATTTGATGATAAATCTCTAGAATTAATATCAAAAAATTTAATTATTACACCAAAAACAAGCTTACTTTTGAATTCTCAAGGAGTAGAAGAAGTAAAAGATATTATAGCAGAGAGACTAGACGTTAAAACAGTTGATATCATTGCTATAGATACACTACGTGGTGTTTTTGATTTCAATCAATATAAAGGAGAAAATAGTAATAGCTCGATGTTTTGTTTTTTAAAAGATAGAGTTGAAAAATTGAGGTCTATAACAAACCCTAGTTGTGGAATCATTTTAACGCACAATACTAACAAGGTATCGAAAAAGTCATTAGTAGAGGAACCATTTCAAAACTTTAGCGGAGCATCGGCTTTAAGAAGTTTTTATACTTCAGGGATAATGATGATCAAGCCAAACGGAGAACAAAATACTCGTCAATTGATATTTGAACTTAGAAATGGTAAATCTATTTTACCTATGCAGATCGAAAAAGTAAATGACAGTTGGCAAACTGTATCAGAAAAACCAACTGTAAAACAACGTCGAAAAAAAAGTTATGACATCATTTTACGGTTAATTAATGAGAGAGCAGCTAAGGGAAAATTTTATACTAAAAGCCAATTTTGCTATTTATTTGAAGATACATTTGGTTTGAAGAGTTGTCATTCCATTCGTAGATATGTTAACGCATTAGTTGCTTCAGGTTATATTAAATTCTATGAAAAAGAAATACCAGAGCGCGTAAAAGTTATGAAAGTGGCTGAGCATTTAACGAGGAGAGATATTTAATAACACTCATTTTTTAAGAACAATAGTAAAAGGATTAAGCCTGTAGCCATATTCCTTAGTACCTATCCCTGACCATGGCAGAGTTTGAATAATATCGTCTTTTTTGACATTTAAACCTAAAGTTATAGCCAATTTCTCTGCTATAGTTTTTTGCATTCTATTTATTGGTTTGCGAATTTGTTGTTCAACATCGTGAATGTTTTCTAAGCGATTTGCAATTTCTCCAACGTTTAAAGTTTTGTATTGCTCTGGAGAAATTCCACTTTTAAAGTCATGAAAAAATTGATCTAAGAAAATAAAAAATATTCTTCCAGACTTTGACTGTGTTTCGATAACTCCTATACCATTAACACAAATGTCATTGCCTTTAATATGGAGCTGAAAAGTCTTTTCTGCTGGAGTAGACTTAGTCTGTTGCAATGGAATGTAAGAATAGCAATTGAATGCCTGAAAAGAAACATTAGGTAATAATTCTGGTACTCCTTTTTCTACTGTTTGATGCAATACTTCATTTAAACTTTGATCTTCGCAAATTAGATCTGCTATAGGAACAATGTGTAGATTCAGTGGTGGCTTAAGACTCTCCTTATTAAAAGTTATTAAAGCAGTAGGGGTGGTTTTTAACTTATCCACAGCAGAGTATGAGTTATCAGGACAGCATTCGGGAATAATTAAGCTGATAAGGCTTGTGTCAACAATAACATAATAAACTCCGGTTGCTACTTTATTACAAGTAATCTTTAAACTTGCTAATTGCTTTTCAAACCATTCTATAACTTTCAAATGATTAACTTTTACCTCTAAAGAAAAGTAACGCTGTTTTTTATAAGTATCAGGTAAAATATCACGTTCACAGAGGTCACACATTATTGGGTTATCATAATCTTCATCATAATCGCTGACAATTTCTAATCTATTGTTGCAGAAAGGATTTATTACATGAAAATCAAACTCATCTTCATCATTAGCACAGATTATAAAGTAATATTCTCTTAAATTTACAAACCCAAGACTTGACAGGTATTGTGCAACTTCTAAATAATCTCTGCTAGGTGTATCATAAGAGTCACTCCACCGTAGCAGATTAGTAACTATTTGCCTGTAGAAAGTTGGATTTTGCTTTTGACAGAATGGTAAGTCCATAAGTATTGGAAAACATTAACTTAAAATCTTCACGTTCTTTTTTATCAAGTACGTGTTCTGAATAATTGATCGCTATATAGTCTGTATTGGCATGAAAAGATAGAGTAACTTTTTTGTTTCTAAATATCACCTTTATATGTTGAACAAGACTAATATTGTAGATTATACTTCCAATTGAAGGCTCTAACACCTTTAACCACTTTTCTATGGAATTTGTGTTTAATGTAAAATAAGTGCTTGGTTCAGGTGACGTAAACTTTAATTCAATTAATTTGATGTCTTTTATTAATTCATGTACACAGTCAGTCAAGAATGTACGCACTTGGGCAACTTTATTCTGATTACGTAGATTAATAAATGAGCATTCACGTTGAAAATATCGACTGGCAATGCTGTTTGCTATTTCTAAGCCACGTTTGAGGTTTTTAGTACACAAATTTACCTGATTGCTATTTAAAGAGAAGTCAAGAATAATCCAGTCAGGTTTGTAACCGTGTATTACTTGGTTTGAGCTAAGTACCAGGTCTGAATCACTAGCACGACGTATAAATAAGTAAATGCGGTCTTGGTAGTAAAAAAAACCTTTGAACTTACTTTCAAAGTTGTCATTTGCTAGAGAATCATGTTGAGTTAATATCTCTCGCAGTACCTCTTTCGACAAAAAATCTTTAAATGAGCTCTGTCTTTGTCTTGGAGGATTATTTAAAATAAATGATGAAAAACTTCTTTTTTGAACTTTATTAAAAAGAAAGACGTGCTTCAGCAAGTTATGGTCAATAAGAAAGAGAGTAAATAGTATAGATTTTTTATCATATTTTACATCGCCACTCAATATAGGCTTTGCTATCTCAATTATGGCTGAATCAGACTTCAAACGGCTAAAGTAGCTGATTAAATAATAATTAGGTAAATAATCAAGGTTGCTGTCGATAAGGAATTTACGCTTTTGCTGAACTGACCTATAGTCATAATAAGGACTATTATCAAACAAATGCTGTTGATAATTGAAGTGTTGTTTAAGAATAACATTTAATTGCTTATTATTAAGAGAGTTAATCCAACTTTTGCACAAATCAGGATTTTGAAAACTCAATAGTAACTCAGTAGCAGGAACTTCAAGATCATCTTCCCAGAATTCTTGATTGGCAATCATTGTCCAAAAGAAAAAATATTATGACAACTGTAGTATATTAAACAGTTGCGTCAATACTACCATAAAAAAATAATAAAAAAAAATTGAACAAATTGAAGAGAAAAAGCGATTATATATAATAGGAGGGTTGAAAACAGATAATGTCAATTCTAACGCAATCAGGCAGAGCAGCAATAGCAGCCAGCATAAAAAAGCAATCTATCCATCTTGCTTGGGGAAGTGGTGATGGAAGCTCTGGAAGTAGCCATAAAGTAGAAAAAACTTTCGTTAAGGGTGAAATAAAACTTGATCATCAACCTGTTAAAGATGTGAAGGTTGTTACAGGACAAACAATGCATCAGCCAAGTGTTGACTATACAGTTGATAGCAGTACTGGTGTAATTAAACGTACGGAAAATAGCTCTATTCCAGTAAGTGATAAAGTTACCATAGAGTACATTCAAAGCACACCACCTGAACCTATAAATTCTATAAAGCTCTTGAATGAATTTGGCAGACGTACTGCAGATGAAGTGCTATTCTGCACAGGTGATGAAAACGGCGAACTTATAACTCCTTCTGGAAGGTTTAGGCCTTCTGATGTACCAACCAATAATCTTTTTCTCAAATTCACTTTCGATTTCACGGATGCAGCAAATCGAGTAATCAGAGAGCTAGGGGTTATGGTTGGTACTAAAGTAAAAAAAGAATTACCTGAAGGACAGAGATATTTTGAACCTCAAGATATAGAAGACCATGGGATTTTATTGGTTTTGGAACATACCGTACCACTTATCAGAACATCTGCAACTCGGGAAACTTTTTCATTTGTTGTAACTTTTTGAAACAAAATGACTTTAAACGCCTATTATAACCGCTTTAATCCTGATAAAGAATACGAAAAAAGCTTGTTTCTTGCAGGAAGAGGTCTACAGTCTGCAGAATTAAACGAGACTCAGGAGTATGCTCTCTCTAAGCTTAAAGGCATAGGCGATGCAATATTTCGTGATGGTGATGTTATAACAGGAAGCAATTGTATTATAGATAGAGAAACTGGTAAAGTTACGCTTGAATCAGGAAAAATCTATCTTCGTGGAGCAGTTAGAAAAGTCGAAAAAGAAGAATTTACTATTCCACTGAGTACTATAGTTCGCATAGGTGTTTATTATGTAGAATCTACCATTACAGAACTTGAGGATGAAAACCTTCGTGATCCTGCAATTGGTACAAGAAATTATCAGGAAGTAGGAGCAGCAAGGCTTAAAGTTTCCACCATTTGGGGATACCAAGTAGAAAGTGTTACTGTTAACTCTACAAATGGCGAATTTTACCCAATTTACAATATTGAAAATGGAGTATTAATAGAACATTCACCTCCACCACAAGCAAATATAGTAACTACCGCTCTTGCTCGTTATGACAAAGAGGCAAATGGTTCCTACGTCGTAAATGGTCTTGAAGTAATGTTCCTGCAAAAGGAAGAGGGAGAAGGAGGAAAAAAAATATTTGTGATTAATGAGGGCAAAGCTCATGTTGATGGCTATGAGATTGAACTTCCTCACAGTATTCGTGTTTCTTTTGATGAAGATCCGGATATAAAATCAGTTGAATCAGAACCACATACTTTTCAGCCAAATAGCCAAAGAGTAATGGAACTGAAGGTTAATGATTTTCCAATAAGTGAAATCAAAAAAGTAGATATCACTGTTCAAAAAACCATTACTGTTACTCACGGTTCATATTCAGGAGCTGTTGATCCAATACCTGACTCTGCAGTACTTGAGATTATTCAAGTTAAACAAGGCAATGTTATTTATGAAAATAGTATAGACTATAAGTTAAATGCAGGAAACGTCGATTGGTCATTACCTGGCAAAGAACCAGCTCCTGGGAGTAGTTACCTAATAACCTATCGCTGCCGCACTCATGTAAGCCCTGAAGATATAAGTGAAGAGGGGTGTAAAGTAAGAGGTGCCGTTGATAACAGCTTGGTTCTGATTGATTACACCTGGAAAATGCCCCGCTATGATTTAATTACTATCGATAGCAAAGGAGTAGTAAGGAGAATAAAAGGTATAGCTCACCCTTGGCGACCATCGATGCCTAAAGCACCATCTGGACAACTTTTGCTCTGCTACATTCATCAGACGTGGAAAAACGGAGAAAAAGAAGGGGTAAAAATAGTGAATAATGCTATTCATGCTGTACCGATGAATGAGCTTGAAGCAATGAAAAAAGGAATAAATGATCTTTATGCGCTGGTTGCAGAGGAACGTCTACGCAATGATGCAAATTCAAGAGAACCTACCACCAAAAAAGGAGTATTTGTTGATTCATTCTTTGATGATGATATGCGTGATCAAGGAATTTCGCAGTCTGCAGCAATAGTAAATAGAGAGCTAGTTCTGCCAATAGATGTAGAAGTTGCAGATATTGAAAAAGGTGGGGAAAGATATCTTTTGCCGTATGAACTTGAACCGGTACTGGAGCAGCTTTTACAGACTAAAGGAGAAAAGATCAATCCATACCAAGCTTTTGATCCAGTACCGGCACAAATTACTCTAAATAAAAATATAGATCACTGGACGGAGGTAAAAACAAATTGGAAAAGTCCAGTAACAAGAGTATTTAATGTTAAAGAAACGACAGAGCTGCTGTCAAGTACTTCATACGAAACTGAATTTATGAGAGAAGCAGTACAAGATTTTAAAATTGAAGGTTTTGAGCTAGGTGAAAGGCTTAAAGAAGTAAGATTTGACGGCATCAGTATCCAACCTATGTAAAAATAAAAAGAAAAAAAGTGGAAAATCAAGGACGAATAAGTGGAAAGATAAAAATCCCAGCAAATATTCCAGCAGGCACTAAATTAGTGCAATTTTACGGGGATAAAGGAAGTTATGGAGAAGCAACTTATACTGGTAAAAAAACTATTATCATAGAGGAAAGAAGAAGAGTTATCGCAGCAAGAAGAGTTGATCCTTTAGCACAAACATTTACTTTAAATGAGAGCAGACACATAGGGGGTCTAGAGTTATGGTTCACAAATAGCGGCAAAAAACGTGTTGTTGTGCAGATTAGAGAAACAGCAGTGGGAATGCCCTCACAAACTGTCATTGCTGAAAGTTCTATTGAGCCAAAAGATATAAAGATAGATGGCACAGCAACACGTATAAAGTGGTCACCAGTGTTTTGCCACGCAGGAGAAGAGTATGCAATAGTACTGCTTACTGATGATCCTGGTACTACAATAAAAATAGCAGAACTTGGCAAGTATGATGCAGTAAATAGCCGCTGGGTAACGAGTCAACCATATCAAGTAGGAGTATTACTCTCATCTAGCAATGCAAGTACCTGGACTCCACATCAAAATTTAGATTTAACGTTTCGATTACTAGCAGCAAAATTTAGCGAAAGTTCTCACGTTATTAATCTTGGAAAAGTTACTGCAAACAATACTTCAGATTTAATTGTTTTGACGAACGTCGAAAAAGTAGCATTTGATACCAATGTAGAGTTTATCTTAACAGATGAAGAGGGAAAAGAGAACTTTTTGTCTGATAATTTGCCACTTGCACTGCGTGAAAGACTATCTGGAGAGCTAACAGTAAAGGCAAGCCTAAAAGGAGGGCGAGAAAAAAGTCCAGTGCTATATCCTGGGTTACAGCTAGTTCTAGGTAATCTTTCAGAGTCTGGAGATTATGTAACAAGAAGCATTACAGCAGGAGCTAACACTAAAATCACCATAACGTATGATGCGATAATACCTGGCACTGCAGATGTTAAAGCATATGTACAAAAAAACGTGGATTGGCAATTAGTAAATTTAACATCAGGAAAACCAATAGGGGAAAACTGGGTGGAGAGAACTCATGTACTGACAAACTTTAATGCTAATGAGACAAGGATAAAATTGGTTTTAAGTGGAACGGTTGTCTATCGGCCAAAGGTAAAAAACTTGCGGGTTGTTATAACGTAAGAAAATGCCAAATGACCAAACCAAACGAGGATATCCACTGCCTCATCCAGAAAATATTGCAGTTCAAGATGTGGTACGTATCCGTACTACAATTGAGAAAATAGATGAAGATATTACCGAAAGAGAAGATGAGCATAATCAACTAAAAAATAATTTTAAACGATTTAGATTTGAAACTTTTTTGAATTTTTGGGAATGAAAGAAGCAATAGAAGCGTTACATCAAAGGATAAAGGATTTAGCAGTAAGTAGCACAGCTGATCAACTGGCATATCTTGCAAAATCGCTGGAATTGATAGCAGATAAAAAAGCTATTTCTGATATTGCGCAAATGACTAAAGTAAAAGAAATAATTGATGCACTACAAGAAAGGCTTAGGGATTTAGCAGTAAACAGTACACCAGATCAATTAGCATATCTTGCTAAAGCACTGGAATCAATAATCGGTAAAAGTTCAGTTTCTGAAATTGTGCAAATGACTGATGGTAAGCTAAAAGAACTGCTTGATAGTGCAAAAAAACACCTAAATGATATAAACAGCAATAAAACAAACTCAATATCAGCAATAACTGCAGTAAAAACAGAGTCTGTTAATGAAATCAACAAGCTTAGGGATAATTCCTTAAATACTTTAAAAGCATCATCAGATTCACATATATCACTACTTGATACAAGAAAGAATGCCAATATTGCAGCAATAAACAGTGTTGGCAATGATCATAAAGATGGTCTTAAAGGTTTAGTGAATAACTTCCGTACTGTTAATGATGTACCAAGTGGCTCATCAATCATGAAAGAAGTAAGAAATCGTCATATGATTGAACCTGGAGCATTACCTTTTTTATTTGGTGTACTAAGTAGAAAAAATAATTACTTTGGCCACGGAACTTTTACAACTGAGCTTGGTCAGTGGAGTAGTGATGTAACAAAAACAGACTATATGCTACAACTACTAGCAGGTACTCACACATATGATACAAGCTATGTTAGTTTTTATCGGCCAAGACAACTCAGTTTTTTAGAGGGAAGCAAAGGTACATTTATCTATGGAGAATCATACCCAAGATTCATGTATGATGGATTTTCGGAGCAATTCAATATGCTGAAATACCCTTATGCTGCATTGGGACTAATATTCGTAAAAAACACAAGCAATGTAGATATAAGTAAAACTCTAAACTTTGTTGGATCTGCAATGTGGTATAAAGATGAAGTTAATTATGGAGGAGCAGGATTATTTATAGGTACACCTGATAAAACTAATACAAGGAAGTCAGAGATTTCGAGAATTACTTGGACACGTATTTACCAGCATGAAATTAGCAGTCCTGAATTTATTGCATCAGGTAACATAATCATTCCAGCAGGAAAAACTGTTGCAGTGTTACTTTATACGTCATCCAATCTTCACTCAGGAAATGAAAGAGTTGGTGAGACACCTGAGTTCTTTGCAAGTGAGCACACGTATAGCACAATCTATGGTCAATTTATTCAGTGGGGAATATATAATTTTCGCAGCAATTTTCTGACCACAGGGCTTGAAATAGATGTAGAGAGAACACTAAGAGCATGGCAATGTCCAGGATTAGATGCAACATATAAACTTTGGCATTAAAAAACATATAAGTTGAAAACAAAATACTTTGTATCTTTCACTACGTAAGATATTAGAGCTAAAATATTTTACAGGAAGGGTGAAGCCGACAAAATACTTATGCCAACAAGGCTGATTTTAAGATTTGCTCCCCTTCCAATTAGAGTTATAAAGACTGAACAGTATCTTTGGAATTATATCCCGTATGCAAGGTTAGTCTAACTCTTAGTTTGTTATAGTCTTGGAGGCAATTTTATGCAAGCAAATGCTGTTTTAGGTGTGGACATTTCTAAAAAGAAATTTGATGTTTGTTTACTGGTGGGCAACAAAGAACGACATAAAGTCTTTCAAAATAATCATGATGGTTTTGAAAAGCTTATGGCTTGGTGCAATCATCATGGAGCAGACCTTATTCATCTGTGTCTCGAAGCAACCGGTTGTTATAGTGAAGATTTAGTTAATTTTATGTATGACATGGAACATAATGTAAGTGTGGTAAACCCAGCCCAAATCAAAGCTTTTAGCAAGAGTGAGCTGCTTAGAAATAAAACAGATAAATCAGATGCTGCTATGATCGCTAGGTTTTGTATTGCTAATAAACCTAACCTTTGGAAACCTGCGCCTCTTGAAGTTAGAAGTTTAAGAGATCTTTATCGTTGTTTGCAAGCACTTAAAGATGATAAATTGCAACAGATGAATCGTTTAGAAAATAAAAATATGGATTCCCGTTGTAAACAAGCCATACTTGAGATAATTGCTACAATAGAAACACAAATTGCTGCTCTAGAAAAAGAAATTGATGGGCATGTCAATAACCATTCACACCTGAAAAGTATGATAGAAAACATCAAGACTGTAAAAGGTGTAGGACATCTTACCGCCGTTGCTGTTGTTACAGAGATGCCATCAGCTGATAATTTTGATAATGCTAGACAATTCACAGCTTTTGCTGGTCTAAATCCTGAACATTACCAATCAGGGTCATCAGTAAGCAAAAAGAGTCGAATATGTAAGATAGGATCTGAACGTATCCGCAAAGCTCTTTATTTTCCAGCTATAGTAGTCAAGAATCGTAATTCTTACTTTCAGAAGTTTTGCCAGCGTTTAGCCAGTAAAGGAAAATGCCCAATGGTTATAATTGTTGCGCTGATGAGAAAACTAATGCATATATTTTTTGGTATTCTTAAAAAGAATCAACCATTTAATGGTGATTTAGTGAAATAATTTTAATAGAAAAAGCAATGCAATTTACTCTCAGGGTATAATTCAGCATGTACTTTGATTTAAGAAGATGTGATAGTGTAACTGTGGATAAATATGTCCACACATATTTAAAGTATTTATCCACGGTTACACTAATTCATGAAAAATGTAGATAAATTTTTGTTATTTTTTAGCTAAATAATTTGTTGACAATAAAGACAGTATCTTAAAACAAGCCAGAGAGAATTTTTATTGGTAATTGTTTAACAGGGGGGGAAATTGTTCAACGCAGTAAAAAGAATATTTAAGAAGAGCTATTGCAAAATGCAAAATTTTCTATACTTTCTAGTTTCTGTCTTTATTTTAATAAATATACTAAATCTTAAAAAGTAGTAATCAGAAGAAGAAAATTAAAAGAGTTTTCTTGACAATTTTAAAGAGCAAGTTTTAGCAGATAACTATATGACAGAGGAATTTTTGCACGGAGTAAATGTTATAGAGGTAACCTCTGGAGCAAGGGCAGTACGTACGGCTAAATCATCAGTGATAGGTGTAATTGGTACTGCACCTGAAGCAGATGAGCAAAAATTTCCGCTAAATAAACCAGTGTTAGTTGCAGGAAGCTTAAAGGAAGCAGCAAAGCTTGGAAGGAGTGGAACTCTTTTCTCAGCAGTAAACGGAATATTTTCCCAAATTGGTGCAACAGTAGTAGTTATTAGAGTTGAAGAAAGTGAAAACATCAATCCAAAATTAAAAGAAGAAGAAACGCTGAAGAATATAATTGGCGGTGTTGATAAAGAGACTGGAGAGTATCAAGGGATAGAGGCATTCCTCAGTAGTGAAAGCATAGTTCATGTTGCTCCAAGAATATTAATTGCACCTCAATTTACTCACCAACTACCAGAAGATGCAGTGGTTGCAGCATTAATTCCTATAGCAGAAAAGCTGAGAAGCATAATAGTAGCAGATGGACCAAATACTAATGATGAAGAAGCAATCAAGTGGAGAAAAAGTGTAGGCAGCTCAAGAGTTTATGTTGTTGATCCGTGGGTTAAAGTATTTGAAGGGGAAGAAAAGCCAGCAAGTCCGTTTGTAGCGGGTTTAATAGCTAAAATAGATAGCGAACAAGGATTTTGGCACTCACCTTCAAATAAAGAGATAAATGGTATTGTTGGAACAAGCAGGCCTATTGATTTTAGCTTAGGTTATGCAAATTGTAGAGCAAACCATTTAAATGAAAATGAAGTAACAACGATAATTCATCAAAATGGCTATAGGCTTTGGGGCAATAGAACATGTTCAGATGATTCAAAATGGGCTTTTCTATCAGTGAGAAGAACTGCAGATTTAATCAACGATAGTCTGCTGCGAGCTCATCTCTGGGCAGTTGATTGAAATATCACCAAAACTTACATAGATGATGTGATTGAGGGGGTGAATTCTTATTTGGCCAATTTAAAAGCGCAAGGAGCGATTATCAGTGGAAAATGTTATGCAACTTCAGAATTAAACACACCAGCAAATATTGCAAGTGGAAAAGTATACTTTGATTTTGAGTTTACACCACCATATCCAGCAGAACAGATTACTTTTCGTTCACGGCTGGTGAATAGTGAAATATCGTAAATTTTATTAAGGGAAAAAAGGAAGAAAGATGCTACCAAAGATTTTAAAGAATTTTAATGTGTTCGTAGATGGTCGGGGTTATGCAGGAAAAATAGATGAAATTACGCTGCCAAAGCTTACCATAAAAACTGAAGAATATAGAGCTGGTGGTATGGATATTCCAGTAAATATTGATATGGGCATGGAAAAGCTTGAAGCAGATTTCACTTTTTCTGAATACGATACAGAGCTCTTTCGGCTATTTGGGTTGATAAATGGAAATTCAGTAGCTTTGACGCTTCGTGGTGGAATGCAAGGAAGTAGAAGTAATGATATTGAAGCAGTAATCATCAACCTTAGAGGCATATTCAAAGAATTTGATTTTGGTAGCTGGAAACCTGCTGAAAAAGCCACTCTAAAATGCACTGTAGCTGCTCATTATTATAAACTTACGATAGGTGGCAATGAGCTGATAGAGATCGATGCTGAAAATATGATAAGAAAGATAAATGGTGTTGATCAAATGGCCTTGCTGCAAACGGTTTTAGGTATTTAGGTTTAGTTTTAAAAAGATTTTAGAATTTTATTTTTTAGGAGAAAGTATGACAACAGTAAAACTTGATAATCCAATAACAGTTGATGGTATTTCTGTCTCAGAACTTACCATTAGACGTCCAAAAGTTAGAGACTATTTGGCAATAGAACGCCTTAATGGTAGTGATCTGAGTAAGGAAGTAACTTTGACTGCCAATTTGACATCAGTTGCAAAAGAAGCAATTGAAGAGTTAGATATTGCTGATTATGTGAAAATTCAAGAGGTATTAAAGGATTTTTTTTCACCGATTATCCAAAAAACTTGAGATTAGAAGTATTAATGTTCAGCTCTGTTGTAGGAGGCGGGGTTGAACAAATACTTGATATGGAGATTAATGAATTTATCTTATGGCATAAAGCAGCGAGGAAGGTACAATGTCAACATTATCTATAAAAATCGGAGCAGTTTTAGATGGCAGTTTTAATACTGTAATAAAGGGAAGCAGTAGTCAACTTACCCGTCTTGGTGAGAATATAAGAAAGCTTGATTCATCTTTAAAATCAGTATCAAAGTTTAAGCAGTTGGGTAGTGATGTTTTAACTAGCAGGAGGTCGTGGAAGGGCTTTGAAGATCAAGTAAAATCTTTAGCTAAACAAATGAAAGCGGTGGAGAAACCAAGCAAAACTTTAAAAGCAGAGTTTGATAAAGCTAAGTTTTCTGCAACAAAAGCAAAAGAAGCATATTTGAAAAAGAGAGATGCTTTGCATTCATTTAATGAAGAAGTAAGGAAAAGTGAAAGAAATATTAAGTCATTAGTAAGTGATCAATATAAACTTGGCTCTTCTATTGAAGTATTAAAAGGTAAGTATGGTAAGCTTGGATCTGCAATACGTAGTCACCAAAGTTTTTTAGCAAGCAAAGCACATTTTAAGTCACAAATTATAGAGACTATTGGACTAGGGCTAACGCTTGCAGCTCCAGTTAAAGTTGCAATTGACTTTGAAAGTGCTATGGCTGATATTAAAAAAGTAGTAAAGTTTGATGATGAAACAAGAGAAGTTGACAAATTTGCGCAGAAACTAAAGGAGATGTCACGTACTATACCATTATCGGCAGCAGAGTTAGCACAAATAGCTGCAAGTGGTGGTCAACTTGGTATTGACAAAAATGATCTTATGAAGTTTACAACAGTAGTTGCTAAAATGACCACAGCATTTGATATGTCGGCAGAAGAAGCTGGTAATGCTATTGCAAAAATATCCAACGTCTATGGAATTAAAGTTGATGGTATGGAAAATGTAGGTAACATAATAAACCATCTTTCAGATAATACTGCTGCTAAAGCAAAGGAAATGGTTCTTACACTGAATAGAATTGGCGGTAATACTAAACAGTTTGGTTTAGAAGTTGATCAAGCAAGTAGCTTAGCAAGTGCGTTCATAAGTTTAGGTAAACAACCTGAAAAAGCAGCAACTGCTATAAATAACTTTCTCAGTAAACTACAGACTGCAAGAGAGCAAAGTCCTGAATTTCACGATGCATTAGATGAGATGGGAACAAGTATAGAAGAGCTCGAACAAACTATTAAAAAAAATCCTCAAGAGGCAATATTGCAATTCCTTGAAACTTTAAAAAGAATAGACGATCAAGAGCGTGCCGGTATTCTTATGAATCTATTTGGTGCTGGGTTTCAAGATGACATTGCTCTTTTAGTAGGAAGCTTAGACATTTACAAGAAAGCTATTGAACATTTAGCTGATAAAGAAAAATATAACGCTTCAATGCAGGACGAATTTAACAATCGGGCAAATACTACAGCTAATAAATTACAATTACTTAAAAATGCAGTATTTGAAGCTGGCATGAATCTAGGGTCAGTAATGTTGCCTACTTTAAATTATGTAGCTGGAAGTTTGAAAGCAATAACAGAGCGTATAGCTTCTTTTGCAGAAAAATATCCAACTTTAACTACGGCAATCATGAGTACTTTAGCAGCTTTGATAAGTTTGAAAGTCTTAGTAGTGGGAGTAGGCTATGGAATTACTTTATTAGGAAGTACAATTTTTGGTCTTAAAGCAACAATACTGACAACATTTTCATCTTTATCAAGTATAGTTTTTCCTGCAATAATAACAGGGCTAAGAGCAATAACACTAGCTGTAATGACTAACCCAATTGGACTTTTAATAGCGAGTCTTGTTTCTGGTGCAGCTCTTGTTATCACTAACTGGCAAAAGGTAAAAGACTTTTTCTCTAACTTTTGGAAATCACTCATTAAACCCATAGGAGAAACTTTTTCATGGATAGGAAATAAAGTTAGTAGCATATTTGCTGAGAATAGTCCGATTAGAAAATTTGAAAATAATGGAAATGTTGTTAATAGGCTTTCTAAAAATAGCATTTTCAGTAACGGAAACCCATTGACAAGTAATAGTGCTATTAAACAATTTTCAGAAAATAGTAAAGGCAATTTTGAGAGTTTTAAAGTTAAAGGTGTTATAGAAGAAAAAAGAGCTATAGAACAAGAAGAAATTGAGAAAGCATTCAAGAAAAGTAGATATGAAAATAGGGAATCTAAAGTATATAACCAAGCATTCTATCAAACGTTTAATATCAACATTAAGTCTGAAGATGTCCGCAGCGTTGCTGATGCAGTAATAGAACGATTTAGAGAACAAGCACGTGGGGCACTTTTTGATATAGTTGAAGAGTTACATTGATGTTGCTTGGAAAATGTAAGCTTGAACCAGTAAGCCTAAGATACAGTAAAGAAAAAAGGTGGTATACAATTGAATGTATTGAAAAAACGTCGCTACAAAACATTGGTTCAGGAATTGAATGTATTGATTTAACAGGAGTGATTTATTCACGTTATCAGAGTAATGGCTTAGAACAGCTAAAAAATATACGTAACACTCAAGAACCACACGTTCTAGTTGATAATTCAGGAAGTGTATTTGGAAATTTTGTCATTACTAATGTAGAAGAAAAGCAGATATTATTTTTTCCTGATGGAAAACCGAGAAAAGTTGAGTTTATTTTGAAGTTAAAAAGTTACAGTAAGTGATTTATTATTACACGAAAGAAAACGAAATGTTGGATTACATTTGCTGGAAACATTATGGATACAGTAGTGGAGCAGTGGAGGAAGTATTGCTTGAAAATCCAGGCCTTACAGAACATGGAAGTTTTTTGCCCGCTGGATTAAGAATTAAGCTTCCTAAAATTCAAAAAATACTGAAAGAATCTGTTATAAACATTTTAGATGAATGACACCAGATTTTGATATAGTAGCAAAAAATAACCCAGTAACAGAGGTTTTAAAAAAGAGTTTAATATTACTACGTGTCACTGATGGATCAGGTACTACAAGTGACGAAGCTGAGATATGTATTAATTATAGCTCTAGCGCTTTAGAACTTAAGGGTAATTTACAGGTTTTTCTAGGATATAAAGAAACAGGTTTATTACCTATGGGGGTATATAAGGCAAATCAAATTACAATACAAAGTCCACCACAAACTTTAAGAATAAAATGTGACGCTGCAAGTTTAAGAGGATCATTAAAGGAAAGAAAATCAAAGGAATGGAAAGACATTACCTTGGGAGATTTGATTAAAGAAATAGCACAAGAACATGGGTATGAAGGTAAAGTCGCTGAAAGATTTGAAAATATATTTATACCACATATCATCCAAGCAGAAGAAAGCGACATGAGTTTTTTGGAAGGATTAGGCAAAAAATATGATGCACTAGTAAAACCAGCAGGAGGATATATAATTTTTATTCCGAAGGGAGAAGCAAGATCAGCGACTGGAAAGATGTTAGGTACAACAGTATTGACACCTAAAGATATTATAAATTGGGAGGTAAATTTTAATGTGCGTAACAAATATGGATCTGTTATTGCAAAATGGCACAGTTATGAAAAGGGAGAAACTATAGAAGAGAAAGTGGGAAATGAGGGTCCAAGTTATACCCTGCAAACGCTTTACTCTACCGCAGAATCAGCAATTAGTGCAGCAGCAGCCAAGTTAAAACAACTAAAACGTAGTACATCAAGTTTAAATGTAACTGTTCCTGGTAATCCAGAATTATTTGCAGAAGCTAAGATCAGCCTTTCAGGATTTTGTCAGGAAATTGAAGGTGAATGGGTAATTAGCAAGGCAGAACATATTCTGAATAATAGAGGATATCAAACTATAGTAGAGGCAACAGTGAGCAAAGCTGTTTAAGTGAAACTTAAGCAAATGGTCATTTAATTCTAAAAAAATGTTAGACATGAACAAAATAAGTAAGAACATAAAGAATAAGATAAATTTTCTATGGCTGATGATAACAATTATATGTGTTGTTATTACATGCTGCTATACAAAGAGTAAAGCTGTGGGTAATTATAAAGCAATACTACAAATTGCCTCTAAGAACTGCAGTTTGGCAGTTACAGAATTTTCAGTAAAAAACCTATTAGATATTAACACACAAATTCCTATGATGAGAGCTTTGCATTATTCATCTAGTTCAGGGTGTCTGCAAGTTGTAAAGTTTCTTGTAGAGGAAGGAGCTGATATAAGTGCCACAGGTGGATATATGGGATGGACAGCCTTGCATCATGCTGCAGATAAAGGCCATTTAGAGGTTGTTAAGCTTTTATTAGACAAAGGTGCAGATCCCACTGCTACAGCTAAAGATGGAAGAAGACCTAGAAATATGGCTGTAGTGGAATCAAGACACAATAAAGATAAACCTTACAGGGAAATCATTAAGCTACTTGCAGAAGCAGAGGACCGATACGAATCAACAAAAAGTAATCACTAAAGCTGTAAGTTTTCTATAATCTGTATATAAACTTCTAAAACTATCCATAATAGATTAATACCTTCACATGCAAAATCAAAAAATCCCAATTACAGTAATTATCACGTTATTAATACAAACAGTAGCATTCATATGGTGGTTATCCAAGCTAGACTCAAGGGTACAATTTCACGATAAACTTATTGAATATGGTTTAATGGAAAAAGTGTTAGTACTTGAGGAGAGGGTAAAAAATCTTTCTGAAGAATTAGATGAGTTTAAATTGCAGGTTTTAAGCGGAAAAATTAAATCTTAATACCTTTACCTAAACTTACAATGATTAAATACATTTTATCCGTTGATGGAGGTGGTATTAGAGGCATCATACCAGCGATAATATTAGCAGAAATAGAGCAAAGGACAAGAAAAACGATAGCTGAAATCTTTGATCTTATGGCAGGGACCTCAACCGGTGGAATTGTTGTAGCTGGATTATGTAAAAAAGATAAACCTCAATATTCAGCCAATGATTTAGTTGAGTTTTACCAAGAATACGGGTCATATATTTTTAAATCTTCATTCTTCAGGCGATCAATATTATCTTGGTTTAACTGTACACAATACCCACATAAAAATATTGAGTATGTACTTCATAAATATTTTGGCGATGATGTCTTTAAAAACACTTTAAGTAATGTGTTGATTACGAGTTACGATATTCACAATAACTGCCCATTTTTCTTCAAAAGCTGGAAAGAAGGTAATATTAAGCTGAAAGATGCACTCAGAGCTGCAACGGCTGCACCTACTTATTTCATACCAAAACATCTCAAAATTAACCAGATAAACAGAGTATTAGTGGATGGAGGGGTTTTTGCCAATAATCCAGCGGCTTGTGCTTATGCTAGTGGTAAAAGGTTATTTCCAAATGATGATATTCTACTGTTATCGGTAGGTACTGGCAGAACAGATAGAAGCATAGCCAATTCAAAGAGATTTGGAAAAATAGGCTGGATAAAACCACTAATACATGTGATGTTTTCTTCAAGTTTAGATGCAGTAAACTATCAACTTAATCAAGTTATAGCTGATAAATATATACGTATACAATCGCAATTAAAAATAGCATCACCTGACATGGATAATATTACATCAAAAAATATCAAATCTCTTCAGCAAGAGGCAAATGCAATGATAGAGGACAATCAGAAAGCGATAGAGAAATTCTGTGATGTTATATCTTGATACGTCAAATTCTGAAGAGCTAAACAAGTTTTTAGAATAGATATATTAAACATATAACTATTTTTACTTATATATTAATATATTGTTTAACACAATTCAATTTTCACACTCATCAGCAGTTAGGCCACTTGCTCGCAAAATAACATCAGTAGAAACACCCGCCTTCACTAGATTTTTCGCAACCTTGATCTTTTCTGTTTTTTTAACTTTCTCTTTGCTATTCTTCATATCCCTAGATAAAAATTTCTTCACTAATTCTTGCTCTTCAGTTTTTCTTAGTAAATTAAGTAGTTCACTATCTTCATTTGTTTTAGGCAGCAGAACTTTAATATTCACTGATAATCCTTCTGCTATTTGATATAATTTGTCAAATGATATGGCAGTGTATCCTATTTCATACTCGTGTATTTCCTTGAGTGTTAAACCAACTTTGTTTGCTAAATCTTTCTGAGTATACCTTTTTATCAATCTCCATTCTCTTATTCTTTGCCCTATTCTGTAGTATATAGAATCAGTGCAGACTTCTTTCTCTGTATTATCATACTCGTAAATAGATAAGCCGGTTGCTTGGGAAATTATGTCAACTGAAACCCCTTCTTTCACTAGATTTTTTGCTATTTCCAACCTTGCCTCTTCTTGATTAATTTTTTCGCTAATATGAACAAACCTGACTAATGAAGGTACTATTTTGCCTAACTTTTGATTCTCGTATATTTTCGTTAGATAGAGTATTTCCTCGTCTTCATAGCTGTCTTCCCTTACTATTACTGGTTCAGGTAATAAATCTACAACGTCAACTGATAATACTCTTGCTATTATATATAGTACTTCAATTGGAATAGGAATATACCCATCTTCATAGCTGTTTACTTCTTGGTATGTTAAACCTATTTGACTTGCTAATCCTATTTGAGTATGACCTCGCATTAACCTACAATCTTCTATTCTTTGCCCTATTCCGTAACTAACATTGCTTGCAGAAACAAACATTTATCCTCCATTTAAGAAAAAAACTTTATTGCTATAATTTTTTTACGAGCTATCCATCTAAAACCATATCAATAGATAAACCTACCGCTTGCAAAATAGTATCAATAGAAATTCCCCCTTTTACTAGATCCTTTGCAACTTTAATCCTTTCTATCTCTCTCACTTTCTCCTCACAAATACGTATCCCTTCAAACAAAGATTTTATTAGTGCATGACGTAGTTCTTGGCTCTCAATTTCTTTGTATTCTTTAATCAAATTCGGTAGCTCATTTTCCACTTTACTACCTTCATCTTCCTCTGTTAGTAGATCTGTAATACTAATCGATAATGTTTCTGCTATCTCATATAATTTTCCCAGTGGAGTAGCTACGCGTCCTTGTTCATAGTTGCTTATTTCGTCACGTGTTGTACTCATTTTCTCCGCTAAATCCTTTTGAGTATACTCTCTCACTAGTCTCCATTCCTTTATCTTTTTGCCTATTTGGTAGTAGATAGAACCAACTTTTTCTTCAACACATTCATCAGCAGACAGACCAATTGTTTTTGCAACAATATCAACAGAAACTCCTGCTTTAACCAGACTCTTTGCAATTTTTATTTTTTCCGATTTTCTACTACTTTTCTCACTAACTTGGACAAATTTGGTTAGCAAACAAAACATCTTACGTAACTCCTGATCGTTAATCTTTTTATATTCTCTTACTAGATTTAATATTTCTTCTTCATCTTCAAGACAGCTTTTTGATACAGGAATAAGATCAGTAATACTGATTGATAGTGCCTCAGTTATAGCATACAACCTTTCGATTGAAATTCTACGGTTCCCTTTCTCATATTGCAGTATTACCCAGTATTTTACACCAATTTTCTCAGCTAAATCTTTCTGAGTATACCCTCGCTCTAACCTCCAACTTTTCACTTTTTCCCCTACTTCACAGTCTAGACTTTTTTCCACGAAAACAATCATGCGTATAATATTTTCTACTATAGCTCAGATATAACGGTAGAAAAAACCTCTGGAACCTTAAAGTTTGCTGTAGACGCATTAAAGTTCCCTAAAGGTTTCTTTACTACCTCCACATACCCTATTTACCCATGAAGACAATACTTCATCATTGCTAATCTCTTTTATAGCATACTTTTCATTCCATATGCCACATCTAGTGAAATTACCTCTTTCTACCACTTCCTTAAGCTTCACTCCCCCAAAGAGGCAATTTTTTCCAATTTCTTCGCCTCTTTTTTGTAACTCAGCCCACATTTCCTTGTTTTCTACTCTGACTTGTACTTGATCATATTTTTTTACATCGTGGTACAATATAACATTTAGCTTACCAATGCTCGTAGGAAACTCTAACATGACAGAGCTGCCATTTGACATATCGGTATAGTTTCTTACACCTCCTTTCTCACTTTTAACCTCAACTGCATCATTACCAATTTTTAAAATATTACTTCCTAACTCTCTCAGTATTTTGGCAACCTCTACTTTACTGTCCTCAGAAAATTCTATATATAATGTTGCATTGTCTATCTCGATATCTATTAATTCTCCTTCTTGCACAGCACTTTCGCTAGCCTTCTCTAGTTCTTCTAGCTGCCTATCTATCTGTGGCTGAACTTCTGGTTGTAGCTCATTATAGATTTCATCTATCAGTTTATTCTGTAGTAGAGTATCATGAAACTCTGCACCGCTTAACATTAATTTACGTATTACCTTTTTACGATCAACCTTATCAAATTTATGAAAATGTGTACCTAATACTACATACTCTGAGAAACTCCATTCCCCATCATTACATGCATTTAGCCTTGCTCCAGAAGTTATTACTTTGTCTATAGTTTTGTGCAATTCATTTACGTTTTTTGCTTCTACCACAGCACTTTTAAACCAACTCAACTTTTTGCTTTCACTTATACTTGGCTTTATTTTTTGCAAAGCTGAAGTAAATGGATTTAAATCTTCTGCTTGATCATTTAAAGGTTTTGTGCCATATATGTAGTCAAGTCCTTTCCCATAGTTGATTTTGTTTTCGCGAACTTCTCTACCAGGGAAAGGGGCTATTTCTTCAGGCTTTTTAGCCTTATTAATTTTGCTTACAAAGGTGGATTGCTCCTTAGTACGACCAATTCCTACAATAGCATTTAACACCTCACCTTTTGATAATCTATCAAGATCAATGTTTAACTCGTAAGTACCTCCTTTCTTATCATCAAAAGGTACAATTATTTTATTACCCATATTATCCTCACTATTAAAAATACTTTTTAAGTGTATAGTTGTTATACACTCTACTACTCATTATAAATTATAGTGAGTAGATTTGCAAATACTTTCTGCTATAACAATCCGTTTTCTCTAAAGCTAAAATAGCCCGCACTTGTGATAATAATGTGATCAAACAATCTAACACTTACAGTACTACACGCTGCTGCTAGGCTCTTTGTTACTACTTGATCCTCTTCTGACGGCTCTAAGCTCCCACCTGGATGGTTATGTGACATTATTACTAATGTTGCATTTTTTATTAATGCTTTTCTTGTAATCTCCTTTATGTATACTGGCGCTTTTTCCATTTCACCAATATAGGATTCCTCTCCAATTAGTTGGCGTCTTTTATTCAAGTATAGTATTTTTACACATTCCCTTTCTGAGTGTCCTATACTTACGTTTAAGTATTCTACTAGCCCTTGTAAGTCCATTATTGGCTCACTTTTGAGCTTTTCTCTGAGCACCCTTTCTAGTGTTTCCTTAACACACATAATCATTGCTACTGCAGAATCAGTTACTCCTTCTATAACTTTCAGGTCATCCATTTCTCTACCTAAAATCCTTCCTACTCCCGTATAGCTATTCACTAGATTTTTAGCAATTTCTTGAGCCTGTGGCCTTTCATGCACTGCACTTAAAAATGTTTCCATTATTTCACGATCAAGTAGTGCTTTGCCTTTGCTTTCTAATATTCTGAATTCGATTTCTTCTTTACTTTTATTCATATAATTTACCTTTCACTAACAACAAACTTTTTTTAGATATTTACTGCTGTTTTTTATCAGCATTGGCATAAAGCCATAGCTTGCGAGTGAAGTCAAATCAATTTCTCAATCTTTTTTACTTATTTTTTCATCTAAGAGTAAAGATATTAATATATACTGATTTTTTATTTTAAATCTGTTGAATTTCGCCTAAAGAGAGGCCTGTTATTTGCAAAATAATATCGGTAGAAATTCCTCCTTTCACTAAATCCTTTGCAATTTTCATCTTTTCTACTCTCTTCACTTTCTCTTTGCAAACTTGTATGCTTTCAAACAGAGATTTTATTAGTACATGACGTAATTCTTGGCTTTTAATCTTTTTGTATTCTTCTATTAACCTTGATAGTTCCACTTCACTATTCTCATTTTCTCTTGTTTCTGGAAGCAGACCTGTAATATTAATTAATAGTACCTTTGCTATTTCATCTAACATTTCAAGTGAAACAGCAGCTCGTCCTTGTTCATATTCATATATTCTTTGATTTATTATGCCTACTTTACTTGCTAAATCTTCTTGAGTGTATCCTCTTCTCAACCTCCATTCTTTTATTCTTTGACCTACTTTATACGGAATAGAAATTTTTTTCTCATCATTATCATATTCATCAATAGATAAACTGGTCGTTTGAGAGATAACATGAGCAGAAACTCCTTCCTTAACTAAACCCTTTGCCACCTCTACTTTTACTGCCTTTCCACTTTCTTCCTCACTAATACGGATGAATTTAGTTAATAAATAAAACGTTTCACGTAATTCTTGGTCCTTAATCTCTTTATGTCTTCTTACTAGATTTAATATCTCTTCTTCCTCATACCTTCCCTCATTTGATACTTCTTGTACGCAAGCTAGATCTCTAGCAGTTGTTGATAATGCTTCTGCTAATTCATATAACTTCTTAATTGAAATTCTGCGTGTTCCTTTTTCATATTGCAGTATTACCTGATATGTTGTATCGATTTTTTTTGCTAAATCTTTTTGAGTATAACCCTGCTTTAACCTCCAGCTCCTTACTTTTTGTGCTATTTTGTACCTTATCAAGATATTTACCATAAATATTATACAAGTTAATACTACCAAATAAAGATATACAAAATGTTTGCATTTTAGTTGAATATTTCTTCACAATTGTGTATAATTATCAATGCTTTTTAGGTTAATTCGTCATGGCTTTTTCTAAATTTCTTGATCCAAAAAACGATCTTAGTTTTAAGAAAATCTTTGGCTCTGAAAAGAATAAAAATATCCTCATTCACTTCCTCAACGATATCTTGGACTTTTCTACTTCTGATCAAATAATAGAAATTGAATTCCTCAGTACTATCATGGATCCTGAAATTGCCTCTGACAAACAAAGTATTGTTGATGTTCTTTGCAAGGACTCTATTGGTAATAGATTTATCATCGAAATGCAGCTCGCTCGTGATAAAGGCTTTGAAAAACGTGCTCAACTTTATGCTGCTAAGGCTTACTCTCGGCAATTAGATAAATCTGGTAATTACATTGATCTTCAGAAAGTCTTCTTTATTGCTATTTCCAATTGTAACCTTCTGCCTGAAGAAGTTGACTATATTTCTACTCATAATATACGGGATATCAAAACCAATGGGCATTACTTGAAAGATCTGCAATTTGTCTTTATTGAGTTGCCTAAGTTTTCAAAAAATAAGGTAGAGCAATTAGAGAATACTACAGAAAGGTGGTGTTTCTTTTTTAAATACGCAGAAGATACAACTGATGAAGATTTAAGAAAAATAGCAGAAAAATCACCAATAATAAAGCTAGCATATGATGAATTAGACAGGTTTCGCTGGAATGAAAAAGATTTGATCGCATATGAGGAAAGAATATTGAGTGTACAGAAAGAGAAGGCTATTTTGGAACAACGTCTTGATGATGCTAAACAAGAAGGTAGACAAGAAGGTAGACAAGAAGGCATCCAAATCGGCCATGAAAAAGGCAGAGCTGAAGGCATAAAAATTGGCACGGAAAGGGGTAGGGAAGAAGGCAGAAAAGCAGAGAAAATTGAAGTTGCGAAAGTAATGCTTGCTGATAACATGGATATTGACACCGTTGCTAGGTTAACTGGATTACCTATTGATGAGATCAAAAAATTCCAAAAGGAAAGTATCCTTTAGATTTTTATCTTAAAAATGTGGAGATGGATATGAACGGCCTCTAGTTTCATCTTTGTTAATTTGAGCTTGGTTTGTTACTTCAGCCCTTTCTAGAAAAGTGTTAGGACGGTTGGGTGGAAAGAATACCCTTGTTGTAGGTATTCTAGCTATACTACCATCATCGATACTATATCGACTGCGGCCTCGATCAGGAAGTCTTTCGTTTTTATTTATCAGTATATGCCCAGTAACTCCTGGAGTAGCTTGTTTATTATGGCAGATAACATCATATCCAACATGAGGACCATGAGGTCCCTGTAAATCTGATTCAATTATAGGGTTATCAACGTCAATTCTTAATGTATATTTCACGTTTTCTTTAATATCTCGAACCCATATTTCAACTGTAGCTTCCATCTCTACTGGATATAGTGCTATGTCTATTTTACCGAATTTTCCAGTACATAGTATTGTATCATATCTTGTTGCCTTAAAATTTGTGGGATCAACAGATATACGTTTTTTACCAATATTAGAAAGTGCTTGGTTAATTTTATCAAGAGCTTCATTGTAAGCTTTAGCACGTTGTAGATGAGATTCCTTATTTGTTAGCACCCTATCTTCCCGTAAGTCTACGTCTTTATTTTTATCAAATTTCCATTCCCCTCTGGAATCAGAATGTTGATATGGCGATTGATTTTCTGCTTGTTCATTTAGTGTGCTAGTAGGTACAGAAATGTAACGCTTACCACCAAACGCACCAAGAGATATAGGAAGCCGGTGCCAGCCTTGCTGAATGTGATACCGTATTCCTTTATCATGTTTAATACAATCAGCTACCTTATCTCTGAATCCTTCTGGTGATATTATATTTTTTAATTCAGGTATAGCTTCTGATAAAGCCTCATATAAGCAATTATTTTTTGATTCACTACTTCTATTGTTTTCTGATGTGATGCTTCCACAAAACTCAAAATGATTATCTTTGAGCTCAAGTGGAATAATTATCCTTTCTGATCCTTCAGACATAGAGGAAAATCCTTGTCTTATACCACCATCTCCTTCGACAATAATGGTTAGTCCTGAAATTACAACTCTCTGCTCTTTTAGTATCTTATATACTACTTGAGTACACGCGCTAACACATGTCATATCCATTGGAATATTTTCTCGGACTATATCTGCAAGTAAGTCAGGATTTCTAGTTTTAATCATCAGCTTTCGCAAATCTTCATGATATTTTTCTGTAATGTGGTCTTCTGCTTTAGAAGTATTGTCACATTGTTGTTCACTCTGTAGCTTTTCCTTGTACTCCTGTTTCAATTCTTCAAAGTGCTCAAGATACTCACTTTCTTTATAGGATTGATATGCTTCTCCTACCTTTCTTCCAACATATCTAACCAGATGATTAGCGCCTTCCTTAAGAATGGGTCCCACAATATACTGTGCTATAATTTGCCCAGCCTTTTCGCGAAGCAATGATTTCCACTGATCAGTCGTTTCTTTTTTAAATACTTTATAGCCTACCTCTGCTTCTTGCCTTTGAGTTGGCAAGTCTCGTTTAGTATTTTCATCTTTACTCAACCTATCTTTTATTTTTCGATCTAAATTATCCAAAAAACTGCCAGTAATACCAGGTATTTTGCTAATGTGAGCGACACGTTCTGACCACACCACTACCTTACTGATAGTATGAATGGGTAACTCCAACTTATTACTTGTTGTACTTCTCTTTTTAACAGCTTCTGCAATTCCCTGAGTCACACTACTAACTATCTTGTTAGCTACAGGCAAGAATTTTTCCACACAATTTTGCTCAGTGAAAACACTATTGGTTAAACCATCTATAACTTTTTTTGCTTCTTCTCTTCCTAATACCTCATAGGCTTTTTTTAGGCTTGTAGAAACGTTATGCTTTTCAACCTCTTGTTCAATATTTGATAAAATTTTAGAAGCTATGCCTTCACATAGTGCTTGAAGGTAATTTTCAACGAGTGTATCAACTCCTGCATTAGCTAAGCCAAGTGCTAACCCTTCTATAGTTTTTGATGTAATACGCTTTGCAACTTCTTTTCCTATTACTTTCCAACCTGATGCTAAGCTCTTTATAACTTCTCCTTTTATTACCTTACTACCTGCAGTTTCAATCAGCTGAGTTCCGGACATTTCTGCTACTTTCTTACCAAATTCAAAATTAGGCCCAGCTAGTTTATGGCCAAAACGTGATACCTTAGCACCTCTTGAAAGATAAGCTCCTATACCAACAGTAACAGCTGTCATTATTAAACTTTCAAGCTTATGCTGTCCATAATCTTCCCAACTAAAATAACCTGACTTTAAAGCACCAGCAGCAAAGAAGAGATCATTTACACCCTCATTAACAAACGCAGCACCAACATGAGTCATCACCCCCAATGAGTACAACTCTATTACAGTACCTATAGCTATTTGGCTTACTCCCATAACAGTTACTGCTACAGTGTTGATAAGCATTTCTTGTGTCCACTTCTTCTCTTCTAATTGTAAAAGTTGATCTAATCCATTTAGAGAAAAGACATGCACTTCTTCTATATTTGCAAATTCACCTTGACCATAAAGCTCAGTGAGAGGTTTTAGCTTACTATCAGGAACTTTTAAAGCTTTTAATACACTTCTTGATCTTTTTAAAGTGCCGACAATATTTTTAATTGTATCTTCTTTCGCTAATTGTAATTGATTATCTAAAACTTTTTCCACACTTTTATCAATACTTTGCAACTTGGTCAGTACGTTTTCATGGCTTCCTTCGGGAAAAAAGTTTAAAGGTTTTTGTCTTTTGTCAGGGCTATTAATATAATAAAGATCTTGTACTAAAGATTTGCCAGCATTTTTAATGTTTTCCTTGCTAATACCCTCATCTTGTATAGACTGCATTGGATCGTACTGGGTAATCCATCCTTTCTCAACCAAGAAGCCAAAAAGCTTTTCTATACACTCTTCTTGAATGAGTGTACTTTTAGAAAGTATACATTTAAAATTATCTTTAGTCATTTTTTGACTATATATACTCTTCAACTTTTCCTCTAAGTCTTCATCTTTAGTTGCTACCATAGTAGGTCTGATAATTTTCTGTTCTAATAATTCCAAGACTAAACTTTGATGTGGTTTTGTTATTAATTGCAGACGAACAGGAAAGTTTTTTTCTTCTAGCTGCACTGCAATTTTTTGAAGGGCTATTCTATAGGTAAAACATGTAGATAATAGTCCTTTTAGGACATTCTCATAAACTGGACAGAAAGAAAGCTGAACTTGTTTGATTTCATCAAATTTGATCTTTAGTCCATAAGCACTATTTTCTGAGCCATCCTTTTTTTCAATGACCTTTTGTTTAGCTAGTTCTGCTAAAATTTTTTCAGCTTCACTTTTAGTGATATTTACTTTAGTAAAGTCTTCCAGAGTAATGGAATCGTAACAAGGAAAAGTCATAGATTCAATTTTACTTTGGTCTATATGCGCTTTTCTGTTAAATGAAAGTACTCCTCTCTCTTTCAATATTTTATATTTGTCTTTGCCTACAATCTTTATAAAATCATCTTTTTTAAAAATATTACCTTTATTTTTCTGTTGTGTAACCCATTCTACATTTAAAAGAATCTGTTCATTATTGAGCTCTAGAGTTTGCTTTTCTAACTCTTTTTGGTTTATTTTTCCAGTCAGATGGTCCAGCAATGAAGGATCTATTTCTTTCAATTTTTCATTATTAACTACAACACACTTAACTTCTTCATTTAAGATTTTTTGTTCAACCAATGACTTCCAAAATGCTTCTCGGCTAGGCAACTGTATTTCTTTTTTTAATTTTTTTTGAAATTCTTTCTCATTAATTTCCTTCCCTTCATATTTGGAAAGAAAATTTTTTAATGTTTCAACTGATACTCCGTACCCAGCACTGATCACTTTTAGCTCTTCTTCAGAAATGCTCTTTTTTACTCTCGGCTTTTTTAGCATGCCCTTTTCAAGAAGATCTTTATATAGACCTTCAGCCAGCTCTTCCTTAATATCATAATTAACAAAAGATAGTGGAGTAATGGTGTGGCCAAAAATATCATCTATAGATCGTGAAAACATATAATAAAGATTGGCTATACTCTTCTGCTGTTCTTCATAAGCGTTGATTTGAATGATGCTTTCGTTATTATTCTTCTTAATCTTACCAATAACGCTTGCTGCATTGATAGCAAATTTACTATGTTCATCTAAAAGCCTTGCAGCTTCTCGCAATTCTTGCTTAAGTTCTTTCAAAACTTTCTCATCTTCTTCTTTTAAAGGCTTTTGTTCCCAATCAACCTTCTTTACTAATGCAAATGCCTTGTAATAGCGTGCTGCTTCAGAAAAATATAGCTCCTTTTCAATCACTTCATCAAACAGCTCAATGGCATTTTTATGAGCATTTTTATGTTCCTCATTTTGAGAGAGATACTTTCCAAGTTTAATCATTTGAATTGGATTTTCTTTAACCCAGGCTAACCAGTTTGTGCTATCATATTCAATAATTAGAGTTGGAGGTCTTTCATACGAAGGTAAGCACTTTTCGCTATACCCAGTGTCTAAATTCTTTAATTGTGAAATAAATTTATCCAGTAGGTTGTGAAGATTTCTTTTATCCTGTTCACCTGTCAAATTTCTTACATATTTACTGTGTTCATCTAACCAGAAAGCCCATTTGTCCAAGCAACTCTGCAATAAAATTTCTTTAACTTCAGTAGGTACTTTTTTATCATCAAGGTCTTTCTTCAATTGTTTGTACTGCTCTTTGAATGCTTTAAAACAGCTTTCTTCCATAGTAATCTGAGTATCATAGTAAGCTTTAATGTCAGATATACGATGTAATTCTTCCACATCGCGCTCTTTTTTTAAATCAAGTATTTTTGAGTTACTGTATTCTTGTCCTTTTGAATTCATAATGATTAATTGACCAGAACCCTGGTCTCCACTTCTTGCTGCTCGCCCAAATGCTTGCTGTTCAACTCGAATATTGCTAGGTAGGTAAGTTAAACAAACATGCAACCCTTTTGCTTTCCTCAATTCTTCTGTAATTTTTATGTCAGTTCCACGACCAGCAAGGTTTGTTGCAATAATAATCTGTCCTTGCCCCAACTCTTTGTTACCTTGAACAATTTCAAACCCTTTATCAAAACCTTCGTAATCTCGTTTATATGTATGAACATGTTTTGCATCCTTTCCTCCAAAAGCTTTGTGTAAAGTCTCTACATCATTTACTGTTTCACAGATGATTAAAACAGATCGTTTTTTTTCCTCAGTTAGCCTTTTTGTTTCATTACATATGCGCTTTATCCATTCATCTTTGCCAGTACAAAGAATAGGTTTTTCCTCACGAAATTGCTTAGACTTGGCTGTAGGGATAGTTACAAAGTCTACCTCATGTATCTCCTGCAATAAATCTCTTTCTCTCTGTGACCCTAAGGTGCCTGTTAATCCATATAAGTTTCTGTACAATTTAAAGAAAGAAACATTAGAGATAAAAACAGCTTTTAAGCTTTGTAAAGATAATTTACATCCATGTTTGAGTTGTAAAAATTGGTGTAATGCTTCATCCCATTGAGAATTAGCTTGATCTGTTCCTGTATCTCTATCAAGAATTGTAATATTAGGATTGCGATCTGGACTACTTCCGGTTTTATCTACATCCACTACATAATCCTCTCCTGCTTTCATGAAGAACGCGGTTATAGCATTATTAATCCAAGATTCTAAGTGCTGTTCAATAAACGGTCTGAGATTATTGGGAACATGTATAAATTTTTCTCTTTCAATGCACTCTTTTAAAAGGTAAAGAAAACGATCTTTGTAACAATTAAATTCAGGTGAAAGTACTTTATTAAGTTCATTGTCATTAATGTTTCCTTTTAACAATTTGCCCTGATCATCTAATATCTCAGTTTCGATTAAACGTTCCCACATAATATTTTTTTGCTGCTCGCTTAATTCAGACCCAAGCTTTCCAATATCTTCTTTTTTCACCAATCCATATAAGTCACTTATCACTGCTTCTTTAATTGCTTTAGCATCAAAAGCATAGCAAAGTTCTTTATTATCTCTAGCTGGTCTATTAATCCACTGCCAAATGTAAATGTAAACAGATTCCAGCTTATCTAGTCCTGCCAGATCATGAGATAAGTACAACATATTGTTACCTTTATCGAGCAACATACTATCTACTTCATCAACAATTACATTTTTAAAATTACGATCTCCTAAAATATTTTTCCCATAAAATTTATCTAATAAATAATCGCGCTGGAAATTAGATAAATCACCATATACCACTTGATTACCTGAATATGCTTCCTTTCTTTTTTCAATATCTTCACTACAGTTATGTGATACATTAATACCAAATAAACTATAGATATCTCTATTATCCTCAGCATCACGTTTTGCCAATACAGAAGAACTAGTTATAACATCTACTTTCTCTCCATAAAGTGCTTTCATAATTGATGCTGCTACTACAATTAATGATTTTCCCTCTCCAGTAGACACTTGTGCTAGGGTGCTGCGATCATTTGTCAATAATGCTAATACAGTTAATTTTTGAGTATCACGAAGCTTAAATACTCTTTTTAGTTCTAATTCTTTTTTTAACTCTATTGCTCTACATATTACAGCAAGCATTTCCTCTTTAACATCTTGCTTTCCTTTACCAATATTGCGAAATTCTTTTACCCAATTTTTAATATCATCTTCTGTAAAACTACCTACAGATTTTCCACCGATTACATATTTCTCATCACAAATACTCTTAATGGAGTCTGCAATTTTTGATAAATTGTCTTTAATTTTTTCTGAAGTATTACCTTTACCTTTAATTAGTTCAACTAACTGCGTTATCTTTCGTTCTTCTTTATTAGCAATAAACTCCTGCTGCATTTTCTGTTCCCACTTATCAATGCTACAACTGTTAAGGGTATTTAACTCTTTTTCACTTAAGTTCCATTTTTCATTATGAAAATTAGATAAAATATTAGTAAGCTTATCAGATGACAATTCTTGTTTTTTCTTCTCTAGAGCATCTATAAATTTCTCCGCTAAACGAGTGCCAAAAATATTCTCTATAGATAAAAGATAGTAAGAAGCTGTTGGTAAGTCACCCTTTTGCCAATTTACTAATTCTAATAGCTTGCATGTCCAGTATTTTTCTTTTAAAGCATAAGGCCATTCAGATAACTCTAGTCCTTCTAAACTAACTGTTTCATTTGGAATATTACTTAATAAATGCAGAGTATCTTCAATACATTGAGCAGAAATAGGATTGCTTGATTTATGTTGATCTAACTTTACTTTAAATAACAGTAAAATGTCCTTATTTTCTATCTTCGATAAGTATTCTCGCCACTTGGATTTCTCTGCTAATGGTTTTTTGAAATAATCTTCGAACTGTAGTAACACTAATTCATCTATCCAGCTCTTTTGAGGATATGCTGCAACTATCCAACAAAAGATATTCATCTCTTTTCTATCTTCGATAATAAAGGTTAGAATTGAGTTCACTAAACAACATAATTCTTGAGAGGACACATGCCTTCCTTCATTAGAAAAGCGCTTTAACATATTATGCAAAATTCTTTGCTGTCCAATATACCGAGATGTGATTTTTTCCAACCGCTCTTTTAACTGTTGTTTTTCCCCTTCAGGAAAGTATTCTATAATTTTTTCTATATCTTCCTCTTCATTAAAAGATTGCTCATTTTCTGAAGGACTGTTATTAGATAGAAAAGCTTTATTCTTTAAGTAATCATCGAACTCCTGTTTTTGTTTAAATGGCCTAATTTCTGCAAAAATCTGTGTATAAAGACTATCTTTCTTTTTGCGTTCTTCTTCTAGCTTTAAGTAATTTTTATCAATATTTAATTGTATAAATTTATTGTCTCTACATAATATGTGAATAACTTGCTTAGATGAAGGGTTGTGATCACCTTGCAGAAACAATTTATTATCTTGATTTTCAGCGTATAATCTAATATTAATATCGAAAATGTAGGCTAATAATTCCCTATAGCTTTCTGACAATAGGCCTTTTTCTTGAATATAATTATCATGTTCTCTAAGGACAGCTTGATCTTTACAACACTCATTCCAGTCATATTCTTGCTTAAGTTGACTATTAAAGCGATTATAAAGAGCATTCAGAAATTTATCTTTTTGTATTTTTTCCTCTAGCTTACTTCTTAGAGATTTATCCTTAATACTTTCGACCCACAAACCAAATACTTCTACATGCCTTGACTGAGATAGTTCACTCTTAAACGCCTCAAAAAATATATCTAAACTGCGTTTCTGTTTTTCTAGAAATTCTTTATATTCGTTATAATATTTTTTAACATCTGTATGTTCCTCTTCTAATTTTCCTACTTCTAAAACAAACGCTCTAATTGAGTATTTTAAAGTTTTATTATCTCTATTCTGTAACTCCTCTTTACAAAACTTAGAGATCTTCTCACGTTGTGCTTTACCATTTTCATAAAGATATTGATTTAGAGTTCCTAAAATAGGATGAGAGATATTATTGTCATTTTCTTGCGCTTCAATGAGATATCTTGCTGCATTTTCAGGTGTTAATTCTACATTATCTGTAACCTCCTGGTAAGGTGGTAATTGCTTTGCAATTTCTTGCAATGTAGCAAATCTATACTTATCAATTAAAAACTTCTCTATGTCTTGTAGCTCTGTATTATTTTGTAAGCTACCCGTTTCAGGAGGGCTACCTTTTAAGGTTTCAAAAACTAAAAATAACTGACTAAGCTGAGATAAATTCAGTTCTGCCTTTTTTAACTGAAACCAATTGTCTAGCAGCGATTGTTCTTTTTTTAGCTTATCAATAAAACTTTCAACATCAATAGTCTCTCTGTAAGTGGTACTAGATGTTGTAATAAAGATATCATTATAATGCTTACTTTTATTCTGGTAAGGAGAATGACGCTTAATTCCTAATTCTGTAGTTTGCTTTTCCTGCTGCTCTTGATTTTCAACAATTGCTTGCAAAGCACGTTGTTTAGTACTCTCTAAATCGGATTGTAAATTCCGTAACGTACTTCTTTCTATAGAGCTCAAATGATGAGAATAGTTAGCTAAAATGCTACTTTGCGAAATGTTCTTTTTCCTTACAGCTTGTGCATGATGCTGTCGGTCGTTATTCTGTCTGGTACTCTTCTTTTCTTCATACCTTTTTTGCTTTTTGTGCTCAATCTTAGAAGGTTTCAGTTCAGCATATATATCCCCTTCACCTTTACGTTCTTTATAGGAACATCGTATACGTTTTGGTGAATTATCACTATAGTATCTTAACTCAACTTTACTTTTTTCTTTTACACCAGAAAATTTAGGCCATCCTTCTGTAAAAAACTCCGAAATTGAATAGTCCATATAACCCATATCCCAACCATTTTCTCCATGATCACCATATAAGCCTCCCTGTCCTTTTTCTCCTTCTTTCCCTTGCTTAACTTCTTTTATAATATTGAATTCCTGGCTGCTTTCTGGGTTTTTTACTGTTATTTCTCCAGCATATCCACCTTGACCACCTAATCCGTATTCTCCACCATGTCCTCCAGGTTGACCTAATGATCCTTTGTAAAGCAGAAAAGCTTGGCAATTTGTAGTCATACCTCCACGTTCAAAAGAAAAGATAATCTCGTTTTCTTGATTCGTCATTGCATTTATGAAAATATTTCCTCTAAAAACCTCATTATTATTACTAGACTGCTCAGTATCTTTTATAATTTCCCCTATCACTTCTTTGTCAAAAGTAGCATCGTTTTTATTTTCATACCATTCAGTTATTATAACCTGCAAATCTTCTTTAATATTATTAACAGTTTTTAGTACCTCTTTTGCTCTTTTCAGATCACCAAATTTGGCAACCGGGGGAAATTTTTTATCAAATTCTTGCTTTGTGATACCTTCTCCATCTTTACCTTTCTCCCCATCTCCACCATCTTGTCCTTTACTACCCTTACCACCATTTGAAATAATGGTAAAATTTTTCGGATTTTCTATTTTCTCTACTAGAATCAAGACATTGCCACCACTTTCCCCAGGATAACCATCTGCTCCTTGTTTACCATGACCATCTTTTCTAGTACCTGCATTATCGGAATAGGTATGATCGTTGTCTTTTCCAGATATATCCCAGATTACTTGATCATGAACTTTTATTGCTTTTGTTAAAATAACTACATTCCTTCCTTGCCAAACTCCACTCTTAAGATTTGTATCAATATGTATAATATCAGCACCAACAAAACGTACTTCATCTATGTTTGGATTTTCTAAAAGTGTATTTTCTAATTGCCGTAAAATTTCACTGACAACAATGTTCTTACCTGTTACTTCAACAACTAATCGACCATCTATTCTTCTTTCTTGTACTTCTACTGGTTTTATATAAGCACCTATAACCTCCTTAAACTTGTCTATTAAAAAAAGATCTTCTTTCTCCTTTAAGCCTTCTGTCACTTTTTTCAAAACTATAAGATTTTCACCATAAGTATCTACTTCAAGCTTCATAATATTATTGATCAACTTATCAAACGATAAATCACCACGACAAAAGTCTTCTAATTCTAGTTCAACAATAATTGATTGAAGATTTTTAGAGGAACTTAAAAAGTCAACAAAAGTTTCTAGAAAAACTAATTCTTTTTCAGCAGAATCAATATAGGCAACTATTTGTTCCAAGCACTCTTTTTTAAACCGACTTATGAAAACTTTTTCATCTTCTTTCCTAACCAATTTATAGTGCTCCATTAAAAGGGTGTAATACTCAAGTTGGTTTAAAGGATTAGGAATCTGGCTAAAACCCTGTATGTCATCTAGTGAATTAAAAATTTCTTGAATAACAGTACGGCTTTTACTTTCAGTCAGTTCTTTTAGTAAATTTGTTGTTTCTTGTAGCCAAAGCCTTGCGTAATATTTTATATATTTTCTCTCAATATAAGCATTGTCAATAGTGCTAAGCGATCTATGAAGCCTTTCTTCTATATAATCTTTAACTTGTACTAAATTACTTCTATACTCTTTAACTTCTTTGCTAATAATATCTTTTATCTCCTGTTTCTTATCACTATGTTCCTTCGTTGCATTTACAGTTTTTTTGAGATTGTCACTAGTTCTCTTATATCGTATACTCAGTGCAGGTTGGCCAGCCAATTGATACACTTGACCTAAATAGTCAGACTGCTCTGCAGTAATGAAAGTATTTTTGTACTCAGGTACAGTAATTGCATCTTCTAGCATATTAATGACTTTTAACAGCTGAATATTTTGAATCCGCTGTCTATTCTCAGCAGAGCATTGTTGCAAAGGAACCTGATTTATACTACCTAAAACAATACATAATTTTGTGTACTTTTTGAATTTATTAAAAGTGCTATATTTTGTCAGCAGATCTTCTTGCTGCTCATGTATTTTCTTTACTTTTGTCAAAAACTTTTCAGCATCATTCTTTAATTCTTTTGTCCTGTCTGAATAGCCTTCTCCAGAAACTTCAGCAAGCTTCTCTAAACATTTTTCTAAACATTGTTTTACGCTTTCTAAGTTAACCTTATATTTATTAAACAGCTCATCATTATAGTAGCACGCAAGGTTATAATAGTGGTAAGCTAAACGCTCATAATACTGTGAATAAGACCAAGAATTAGTATTTTCTCTTATGTCCTTCCTTAGCTCTCTATACCGTTTATTTAATTCTTCTGACACGTTTGCTAGCCAAGGCTCATTTCCTACCCAACTCCCCAAAGAATTTAAATACTGAATAGCTTGCTCAATATTCAAAACAGAGCTTACATTTCTTCCACTGTCACTAATCTGTTGATTTTGAACATTAAACATACATAACTCCTACCTATTTTGTTGTCTACTTACTGCTGGTTCCACAGATGGCTGATCTATATTAGTGCTACATTCTTTTTGAAAAAAAGATTCAAGAAAATCCATCGTTGTCTTATGATTACTTTCTGACTCTCTAATTCTTTTTTCATTGTTTGAGCCTTTTTCTTTTACTTTTTGTTCTCTGGATTTATTCAAGCTTTCATAATTTATAGTAATTTCTTTTTCTTCTTCTTTTAGAAACCCAGCATTTACCAAATGTTCTTTACAGAGTATCAACTCATAACTACCCTTATTATCTTTACGTGCAGTTCTACCCTTAATCTGTGTTTCTTCTTTTATATCAAGTGAAAAGAATGTCTGTATAACATGCACCCCGCCCCTATTTTCTACAGCAACACTAGACTTAAAATCAACACCACGACCCATACCTCTTGTTGCTAGCGTTACTGTTTTTGCAATACCTGCCCCATCGATGTACTTTTCTTTGGTATGCTCTTCCGTATTTTCTGTTAATATGTGTAAGCGATAAAATTTACCGAAGAATTTTTCTTTAAACTTTCTTATTTCTACATCTGTATCAAAAAATATTAACACTGATTGTTCTGAATCAACCTTAGAGTTTGCACGATTAAAAATTTTACTGAGCCATTCTTCTTCTGAATTCTGAGATGTAAAATTTTCACTTGAATTAAATTTCAAATGAGAATCACCAAAAAAAGATGGCATGATGGAATTTTCTCTGATGTTATAAGATTCTCTTACCGCTTTTTTCTCATGATCATTGAGCGTAGTTAAGGTACCACTAACTCCTAAGATAAGAGGATATTTCTCAGGCAATTTGGCGTAAGAGATTTTACCACAACTTATATTTAAATAACCATAATTTTTACGATCAAAGTCTTTATTCTTTAACCTAAAATAATGAAATATGTTGTAATAGCCGCAGTAAGTAAAAATAGAGTAAAATCCATCATCTTTTCTATAACTTATGATTCCTTTATCGTTAATTTTATAGTTGTTAATGTACTCATCACTTCCTTTTGCAACCTTTATTGCAGCATCAATCATTTTCTCTAGATGTTCTTGATAGAGAGACCGATTAGTATATTCTTTTTTAATAACCACATTATCTTTTTCTTTCAAAAGATAGTATTTTCCAGGTTTAAATAAAAATTTATTAAATTCTTTAAAATCTTGATTTCTTTCTCCTATCTTTTTCTTAATGAATTCTTCTACCTTTTCCAAAATAGTACTTTTTTCATAACTTTTGCTGGCCATTTCCCATATTTCTTCTTGAATACTAGCTAGTCCTGGAATACCTATAGTGTTACATGCACCATAAGTATTCCCATAGAATTGATCAGAAAAGAAAACATCCACTTCATCGATTAGTAAAATAGTATTGCTGATATCCTCTTGCTTTATCTGTCCAGATTGCTCCGCACTGTGATTTAAAATAAGACCTTCAACTAATTCTCTTAAACCTTGCTTCTTGCCATTTACCTCAGGATTTATCACTTCATTTGCCATCTCCTCAAATGTACCATAAGTTATCTTGTCACCAATACCAAACTCCTTAAAAAAGCCGTTAAAATCTTGTTGATCTCGAGTTGCTAAGTATTCACTATAACAAACAGTTCTGACCTTATGACCTGTCAATACTAATAGTGAAGAGAGTAAACCTAGTACAAGCGATTTGCCTTGTCCTGTTAAGACTTGCGCAAGATGCTTATCAACACCTTTAGAGTCTTTATCAACACTTAACAATCGCAAAATGCATAATATTTGAATGCAATGCGGCTTTAAGCTCTTTCCTGTACTTCCTGTACTTGTAATATCTTTTGATTGCTGTATAGACCACACAGCAGCTAATCCAGCAAGAAGATCAGGTAAAGTTTCTCTCTTGAATTTTGTGTTCCATTCATTAGTTTTAATTTGTTTTGATTGCTTCCGTACCTTTTCAGTAATAAATTTAATTTTATCTTGGTAATTTTTGTCAGAAGCCTCTTGTATATAGGAGTTAAATTCTTTTAAGTATCTATTATAGCAATCTCTTAGTGCTTCTACTGTGCTATTATTGTTTTCTTTTCTATATAGCTCTAAAGCTTTATCTATATCAATCTCATCTTGTTTTCTTAAATACCAAAAAGATTCCCCTATGATACCAATTCGTTTTTTAAAATCCTTATAAGAGCTGCTATTATCTACTACAGAAATAAACGGCTCTGTACTCTCTTTTTTAAATGTAGCAAAAGATACGTAATTAGGTTGTTCCTTGAGATAAAGAAAAGATTTCTTAACTGCTGATAGTAACTCACTTGCCGCACTTAAATTATCGTCATCAGACCATTTCTTTTGCCTCAGTAAATTACTTACTCTATTTAATAGATCTTGAGTGATTTCAATTAAGTAGTGATTAGGAATATTATTCTTGTATTTTTTGATGAAATTTTCAGAATCTAAAACCTTATATGAATTTTTATCTTTATTGGCTACTTCTACTTCAGTTAAGTCATTAGCTTCTTGAATAAACCAATTGAATTCTATACTATTTAAATCCTCTAAAAATTCATTAAACGATCTAAAGTACTTAATGAACCCTTGTGATTTTGCTTTTTTATCAAGTGCAGTACTTGCAATATCAAGTAGTGTGTTACGTATTGCTTCCATGTCTTGCTTGAACTTTCCATAAGGAAATTTATCAGGAATTTTTTCTAAAATAGATTCCCTATTCTTCCAATACTCATTATATACATCTACCAAATCTCTAAAATCACCAGATTGTTTATCTAAAAACGCCTTCTTAATAGATTCTATTTGTTTTGTTAGAATAGTTTGATCAATTACTGAAATCTCTTTTGAAAGATAAGGACTTGTTTGTGCTATAAATCTTATAACATTATGTGTTGCTATTCGAAATGACTCATAATGATCACCTTCTGTGTTTTTAATAAAATCCATATAGCCTTGTATGAGAGGTTCAAATGACTTTAATTCTTCTTTAGAAAGTAGGTTGACAATAGCATTGTTAAGAATATAAATCCATACTAAGCGCTCTTCAGGTGTAGCTGACAACTCGTCACTGCTAACAAACAAGCTCTTGATAAATTGCCATAATGTTTTATCATTCTCAAATTTCTTTTTGTTAGAATAATAACCTGGTTCAAAATGTTTCATTAGTGTAAAGATAAAGCGATATTGCTGCTCAAGAGAGTGGTTTAAAGAGGAAGTTGATGGCCAATTTATAGTTTTTATCAAGCCCCATTTTCCTTGTTCATTTTTTTTAAGCAAATCACTAACAGGAATGTCTGTTTTACTACTAATTTCTGAACTTAACTCCTTAAAGCTCTTACAAAGATAAAAATAAATAGGATTAGTTAAAGGCGCAAAATTTCCTACTGACTCATGCTGCCTTATTTCCTCTACATTTTTAAACAAAATATCCCACGAATTGCCTATAAAATCTAGAAAAGGTTGCTTATTCATTATGTCAATAAGGTCTGCAAACAATTTTATATCTTTATTGCTGATATAAAATATTGACTTATCGTTCAAGCGAGGTAAATGATCTGCCATGACAGATGGAGCCATCACAAAAATAGACACGAAATATTTATCATGTAAGGTCTTTCTATGATTATTTATTCCTTCTTTACAGATTTGTTGTAATCCTGTCAGTAAATCCCTTGTATAAAATTGATCAACCTGAGAAAACTCTTTCTTTCTTACATCCAGAGCTCTTTCTCTAGTAAGCAATTGTTGACTACTATCAATTGTCTTCTGTGAAATGTTCTTATTCCCCACTATATCATCTAATATCGATATATTACTAGAAAACTTTCTCCAATCTTCTAATCTTTTAGAAAACTGAAAAAGATCCTCTGCATACTCAAGATTATCTGCAGTTTTACCACTTCTATCCTGCAAAAACTGTTTAAATTGTTCATAAGCTTTATCCCTGTTATTTAATAATTCATCTTCTATAATTTTAGTAATTTTAAGCTTTTCAAGAAAATTTCGTTTTATATCTATAGGATATCCAACAAAATCTAACTCTTCAATCTTGTTGAAGCTTACTCTTGCAATAAAGTTTTCCTGATCAAAAGTAAATAAATAACCTGGACTTTGCTTCCTAATATAAACTGTTTTATTATTATGTGGATGAGTAAATTGACACGAATCTAGTTCTATCAAATGATTGTTCTTCCATTGTCCCTCTATATATCCATTTTCACCAAATGACTTCCTTGTTCCCTTATTTTCATTAAAGCTACTTTGACCAACTTTTCCAGATTTGCAGTCTTTCCAAGTACGCTGCTTAAAATGTGATACAGTAGGAATAGACTCTAGGTCAGAATCACTTTCGCAAGATATAGAAGATCTCTCAACCTTATCACTAGCATCACAGTACTCCTCATCAGAAGACAACAATTCCTGACTTACCTGCTGGATTTCTAAAATTCCTGATTGACCAAGGCCATTATTAGATCTTTTCTTCCTATTTTTTGATAAACTTGATGGTTGTTCTCTTAGGCTATCGACTTGATGAGAAGGACCTAGCTGAAGTTTCTGCTTTTGGCCTGATTTAGGCTGACGATCATCAGAGGATTTTGAATGTTTTTTCTCTATCAGCTCAAGAATTTCTGGATTAATTTTCTCTTTATTTTGAATCACTTGCGTTTGCTCCTCAAAATCATAATTTCCAATATCCTCAAGTAAAGAAGGGCTATTCTGGTCCACTACATCGTAAACTTCTTCTCTATAGACTTCTACATTACTTTCAATATCTTTTTCAATCTTACTAAGAAGTGGCACGAAGTGGTTTCTATAATTCACTATGTAAACAATATCATCACCTTCACCTACCTCACCAGTAGTAACATACAGCTTATCTTCACCTATACCTTCATCTCTCAACTCTATAACTTTGATTTTAACTTTGTATTTCTCACATATAATTTTTCCTTCAATCTCAGGTCTTCCCCATATAGGATAATCACCTTCCTCAGCTGTCTTTCTAATACTTTCTAAATACCTATTAAAAGTCTTTTTCACATCTGGAACATCATTTCCCTTTTCATCCTTAATATTTCCAAGATCAGAAAAAGCAATATTCTTCTGTGGGAGGAAATAGCCACCTCCACCTGCATCTTTTATAATTTCATCCCTGTATTTGTTAGCAGAATTTACACAATCTTCTCTTAACGATTTCACACTAAAAATTTTACTATTTTTCAGCTCATTTAACCTCTGTGCAACAGAATCAAAAAAACAATCTCCTGCACCTACAGCAGCTCCAATCTTAAAGCCACTAGGTAAGTGTTCCCTTAAATTCTTTACAAGTCCTTCAAATTTTTCTTTTTCCTTCTCATCTATTGCCTCTTTTACCTGTTGAAAAATGAAGATAGGATCTCTAGTTAATAGAACAATGTTAGTACCTGATGATTTATCAGTAATTGGTGTACTTTTAACATAAAACATCAACTTGCTTTGCATAGAAACTTAACTCCATAATATTTTCTATCATACTAAGATTGGTAACATAAGCAACTTTTATGTATAGTTTGGTATTTTATTTTAGGTTGCTTTTTTTCACTTTTTTGAATTTGGAACCAGTGCTGTAAAAAGTCCTATTTTTAAATTTGGTTTTTGCTATAAGTCTGTTCTTCATCAAGCAAATTGATGTTAATTTAGTGTTATATATTGTTAATAATTTAAATAAGACAACTATTTCCAGCACTTAAAATCAAGGACCGTGAGAACATTCTTCTTTGGAATCAATTGGTCTACCAAATGATACATACGAACTTTTTAATATAGTAATTTCATTATACGCTAAAACTAGCCACATTAGCCCATTTCATCCATATCTACATATGAACTGATTTGCCTAAGCTTATTGAAATAATTTAAATCTTCTATTTTTATAACCTTATTTTTACTCGGCTTGTTCTCACAAATGTATGACCTTTTTTGAAAGAGTAAATAATTCAATTCTTTATAACACTAACTAGCATGGTACTTTCACTAAAATATTTTTTGAAAAGGTTAGTTGACTTATAAATAATTCTCTACTAATACTGGCATGTGTTTGTTTATTCTGCTGAAATGCAGGTTTGCTGTAAAAACTTCAACAGCTTTCTTCTCTCTTCCATCATATTCTTATGGTCGTAAGTGGGTAGAGGTAATAAAATCTATCATTAATCAACTAAGCCAGAATTTTTTCTTATAATCAAGTTATAGTAAATTGGAACAGTTTTTCACATCTAACAAACTTTGACTTTAGATTTAGGATTGAAATTAGTAAGTGGAATGATTATGTAATGCATGTATTAATAAAAGGAGGTACAACATGAGTAATATAGTTCATTTAAATAAAAACAATAATCGTGATAATTTTAGTGTAAGAGGGTTACAAAGAGCAGTTGATGACATATTTGATAGCTTCTTTACAGGATGGAATCCAGAGCTTTCCAGAAGAAGCAGTCTACTACCAGCTTGTGACTTTTATGAAACAAAGGAAAGCTATTGCCTCTCATTAGAGTTACCAGGTATTCCAAAAGAAAGCATAGATATTAGTATATCTGGCGATAACTTAATAGTGAAGGGTGAAAAAACATGTGATAATGAATCAAAAGATAAGCAGTTTTATCATAAAGAAAGGTACTATGGCTCTTTCTATAGGTCTATTCAGCTTCCAGTAAATGTAGAGCAAGATAAAGTATCTGCTAATTTTTCAGATGGAGTATTGCATGTAACTATACCTAAGTCAGAGAAACACATCAAGAAAATTGATGTAAAGTAACCAGTAAGTAATAGCAGGCTTCTAGTTTGGGGCTTGCTATTTTAAATCATTATAGATAGAGTATAATAAAGTTCCGTTATCTTTGCGTATTTATTATACAGATAGTGTAAAGCCTTTGTTACGCCTACATATTGTCAATAATCTATTAATAATTCTTATGATATAATTGGCTTTGAAGAAAGAGGGAGTATGAGTGAAGCAAATCCATTAGGTACATTGAAGGCTAAAATTAAAGAACTTGGTTTTAGTAGTTTAAGAGCTAAAGATAATAAAAGCGCAAATTCTGGTGAGCAAGCATATAAAGACATTAATAGAATGGATTTCATCATTAACGGAGAGAATATTTTACTATTACCACAAATATAAACGTTTATTGTGTAGCTCTTAATGGTATAACTTTTGCTTGAAACAACTGTTTATATGATACAATTTACAGCCTTCAGTTGCTAAAATTATAACTCTTAATTTAATAATTTTAATCTAATAAGTTTCAGGTTAATAAAATCAAATTATTTGAGCAAATACAATACCATGTCTTTGATTTGTGGGTAATAGTAAGGTTTTAAACCATCCTGGAGAAATACAATTGATACGTATTTTGTAAGGTGATAATTCACCCACTAACGTTTAGATTAAGTGAATTATAGCAGCTTTTCCACCTTTCGCTGGTATGGAATCACCATTAATACTACCAATATTGATAATTGACCCATGAATGTTGTTATATTTCATATGACCAGCAACTGCTTTTGTTACATACCACACACCTATCAAGTTCGTTTGAATAATGCTTTCAAAATCAGTATTTTATCTTCCTTAAAGATAGGTGTCAAAGAAGCAATCCCAGCATTATTTACGCAGATATCGATCTTTATTTGGTATATATCAATTTGGATGGCCTTGGAGTTCTTAATCTCCAAAGCAAATGCTTCAAGTTTCTCTATCCTTCAGCCTATAAGCAAAACACGTACACCTGCATCACTTAAAGTGCGAGCAAATTGCTCTCCAAGAACGCCTGAAGCGCCTGTGATAATTGATGTCTTGCCGTGTAAATCAAATACTTGAGTCATTTAAATTGCCTATTAGGCTTTAAGCACCAATTGCAAATACACTTAATCTTCTACTCACTGTTGGTCAAAGGCATTCATCACTTGTTTTAGAAATTTGATTCATTATTTTCATGACAAAAACGTCTTCTCTACTTTTGCTGGTAATGTCATCAAAAAATAAATTAAATTATTACGAAAAATTTGCTTGACAAACAATCATTTAATTGAGATATTATAAAATGCCTTGTTTCTTACCTACGTTAAGGCTTGGAGGTGAGGTTTTTTATAAATTTGGAGGCTCTATGGTAACAAGTGGTGAATTATATACGAACGTTATGGACAAGTTACGATTTGAACCAGGTATTGATGAATCAAATATAACTATTTCAATTAAGGATAATAGTGTAGTCATATTGGGTGGTAAAGTCAAAAGCTATGCTGAAAAATGTTTAGCTGAAAAAGCAGTACAAAAACTTAAACAAATTAAAGGTATAGCTAATGAGTTAGAAGTGGATCTTACACCAGACTACAAGAGAAATGATGATGACATAGTCCAAGCTGCTCTTACTACTTTGAAGTGGAGTTTTTTTGTCCCGCATCAACAAATTAAAGTAACTTTGGAAAATGGACATTTAACTTTAACTGGTGATGTTGAGTATTATTATCAGAAAGAATATGCAGGAAAAGCTGTACAACATCTATACGGAGTGACATATTTTACTAATGATATAAAAGTAAAACCTAGTGTTGATGCAGTAGAGGTGAAAGATAAAATTACTAAGGAGTTTGAGCGTAATGCGCGCATAGATGCAAATAATATTCAAGTAGAGGTTGATGGTAGTAAAGTGACTCTCAAAGGTAAAATAAGAAATTTTGATGAACGTAAAGAAGCAAGGACTGCTTCATGGGCTGTCCCTGGTGTCACTAGTGTAGTAGATAATATGGTTACTAGTTGCTAATGTTTACGGGGTAGAGATTAGTTACTTTAATTTTTGCCCCAGAGTTTTTAATTAGATATTATGAAAAATTCACAAAATGGTTTATAATGGTTTATTATGATCCTTATTGCCATTCAATAGTAGTTAAAAGAATGTATGCTGCAAATATATAGTTACATGCTATTTCGACTGTTGTTGTCTAGTATAGTTTCTATATTAACAGTTTTGTCTAAAATTGTAATAAATATACGTGTGATTAATAGAGGTTATTATAACTGACTTGTCAGGTTGAGTCTTATTTAATACACATAAAATTTCTCCATCTGCCCACTCCACAGCATCGGTATTTCTTTTAAATCTACTAGCCTCAAGTTACTTGGCTGTCTCCCATTTATTATGTCTTCCTTTATTTTTGGAGCTAAATAATTCAATCTTAAAATTTGTTGTATACGTCTTGTACCTATATTAATTTTGGCACTCAGCTCTTTCACACTTGAGTATTTTCCCTCTTCTAGTTGACGTTTCCACAGATGGGCTCTTACCACTGCTTTGAGTAGCGCATTATTTGTTTTGCCTTCCGGTTCTACTACTGTGCATTTATTTCCTTTCTTTTTTAACCACATTGGTATAAATTCCACCTTATCCTCTGAACTCACTTCTATTTCACCTTCTTTTACCATTACTCCCTTTATTAACTTTTTCACTACTTCTTTCTGCTTTCCAAAACTTAAATTTTTCCATTCTTCTTCGGTCTTTTCTTTCCAATTTTCATATAGCTGCTCCGCTTTCTTCATCACTTCTTTTTCTACTTCTCCGGCTACTACAGTCCGATTTATTGATTCACAACCTTTTCCCCTTAAGTGATTATTACATATATAGTATCGATACCTTTTATTCTCCTTTTTTGAGTATGTCAGCGTCATGTTTACTTCACAGCTCTTGCACTTAATTATTCCCCTAAGCAATGCTTCCTCATATTTTGCTTTTCTATATGGCTGATCCTTTATCAATTCCTGTGCTTTTTGCCATTTTTCTTTTTCTATTATTGCATCGTGCTTTCCTTCATACTCTTTCTCATAATGCCTGATTTTTCCCATATATATTGGATTCGTTATTATTCTTCTCACCGTTGCCTTTTTAAAAATATCAGACCTTGTTTGGTATCCTTCTTTGTTTAATTCCCTTGCCAGTTCTGCCATTGACTTCAGCTCAAAATACCTTTCAAATATATGCTTCACTGTCTTTGCTTCTTTCTCATTTATTATTAATTCTTTATCTTTTACATCATACCCAAGCGGTAAAGTTCCACCCATCCATAACCCTTGCTCTTTTGATGTTGCTATTTTATTTTTTACTCTCTCTACAATCATCTCTCTTTCTAGTTGTGCTGCTCCTGATAACACTGTTTGCACGAACTTTCCCATTGGCGTATTATTGTCAAATATCTGCGTTACTGCTACAAAGTTTACTCTATGTCTTCTAAAAAATGATGTTACTTCGATGCTGTCTTTTGTTTCTCTTGATAGTCTGTCTAGTGTGTACACTACTACACAATCTACCTCTCCTTTTTTTACATCTTCAAACAATTCCTTTATTGCTGGTCTTTCTAAATTCTTTCCTGAGAAACCTCCATCATCGTACCTTTTGGCCAATGCTACCCAGCCTTCTCTGCTCTTTATGTATTTTTCACATGCTACTCGCTGCGCATCTAAACTGTTAAACTTTTGTTCTAGACCGTCTTCATTTGATTTTCTCGTATATATCGCACATCTTACTTCTTTTAGCATTTTCAACTTCCATTTTTATCACGCAAACCAAATAGGAGCGGCCCATTGTAACTCATTCCCATTATTTTTCCGGCTACTGCTGACAATGACGTAAAAAATTCTTCTCTGTAGATTAAACCCTTGTCTGTTACCATTACCGCATGCGTTTCTTCCCCTCTCTCTAATATTAGCTCTGTTCCTGCTACTGGTAATTTGTCACTACTTATTCTTTTTCCCTTCTCTAGCCGATCTGCCAGATACTCTAGTCTTTTTGCTCCTTTTCTTGACATTTCTCCATATGCTTTTTCCTGCATTCTATAAGCTAATCTCGGTATCAGATATTTCTTTGAGTATCTAGGCGCCTCTTCCCCATATACCTTCTTCCATATTTTTCTCAGTTCACCCAAAGGTTTTTTCTCTAAATTCATTACTTTCTTTTCTATTTCTTTCTCCATATTTTTAGCCCTTCATAAATAGCTTTTCAATTCTGTCTGTTTCTTTCTTTAATACCTCGGTTATCTTTTTGCTATTTTTAGCATAATCCATCGCTATCATTCCAAATTTATCCGCTTGCTCTATTTCTCCTCCAGCTTTCACTAGCTCCTCCACTATTTCTTTTTCACCTACCATACATGCAAGGTGCAGCGGCGTGCATTTATTTCCATATTCTTCCGCATTTACATTCCCTCCTGATTTTATCAATTCTCTCACGATTTCTAGTCGTTTCTCCGTTACCGCTAGGTGCAGTGCTGTGTATCCTTTCACATCTGCTGCATTCACATTCGCTCCTTTTTCGACTAATAACTCCACTGTTTTTACCTCTACTGCATAATGTAGAGCTGTTCTTTCCTTCTCGTCTCTTTCATAAATATTTTTAAATGAGTTCTCTAACAATTCTTTTGCTGACTTATTAAATTTGCCAAACTTTAACATAATTTACCTCACCTTTTCTTTGACCTTTTTTTTAAGCTTTCCTTCTCACCACCTCATCTATCATTTCGTTTACTTGGCTCATTATATAATGCACCCATTTGTCTAGACCATTTTTTTCAAAGTGATCCGATTTTTAAAATGAATATGTTGATAAATACGTCGACACACATTTAAAGTATTTATCAATATATTCATTTACTGTTTATGATAATAAAGATCAGCAGGAACTTTATAATGTAGAGTCTGATGTCGCCTTTTATAGTTATACCAACCAACAAAATCGTTTATTATAAGATTCAAATCTCTGATACTATTTGGTCTATAATAATATATAGCTTCTTGCTTTAAAGTTCTCCATAAACGCTCAACAAATATATTGTCGAAGCAACGTCCTTTATGATCCATACTAATTTTAATATTAGCACGCTCTAATTCCATAATAAAGTTGTAGCTAGTAAACTGCACTCCTTGATCACTATTAAAAATCTCAGGTTTACCTTGTTTTAGAGCTTCTTTGAGAGTATAAAGGCAAAATCCAGCATCGAGATATGGTGATAATGAATGAGCAATAATATAGCGACTATACAAGTCCATTATTGCCACAAAATAGACAAACTTACCTTCTACCATAATATATAGTAGCCCATACCTGATTAACTCTACAAATAATCAAATCTTTGAGTAAATAAGGATATATTTTATGCTTTTTTTCTTTAATACTTGTATTACATCTTTTTCTACAATACAGCCCACTAATCTTCATTTTTTTCATAATTCTTAAGATTTTTTTGTGATTGACTACTACTCCACTCGCTATGATTTCAGCAGTAATTTTACGATATCCATAACGGCAATCAGAAGCCAAATATACTTCTTGAATCAAATTTCACTTTCGTTATTAATTATATGCCTATAATATAGGCTAGATCTGCAAATCCCCAGTAAATCAGCCTGTTTCCTAATTGATAGATCAGAATCTTTTTCTATAAACCTTACTCTATCTTTTTTGCTTATTTCAGTAATTTTTTTTTCAAATAACTATTTTCCACTGTCAATTCTCCTATTACTTTATGTAAACTTTCTATTTCTTGCGCTAAGATTCTTTGTTTTCTCGCACTTTCACTTTCTTCAACAAATAGGTCTTTTAACCTTGCCAATACTCTATCACGCCAATCATATAGATTTGTTGATGGTATTTTATATTCACTACATATCTCAGATGTGCTTTTTTGATTTTTTATTGCTTCCAAAGCTATCTTTGCTTTTAACTCTGGTTCATATTTTTTTGTTGCCATACTTTTACCCCTTTACCTTCCTACTCGGATCAACCATTTTTTTTTGGTCTAGTTTATGGGGTGCATTATAAGCCATGGTGGGTTTTAAATTCCTGATCTTGGTAGTATAGGGAAACTATATCATCATTTAACTCTGAAAACGCAGTATGCTTTAGCTTCTTTCTTGCTTGAGTAAATGCACTTGCCGTAATTGTATAATCTTTTCTTGTATGCAGAACAAACTCATTAAGCATCACTTGTAATGACTTTACACTCTTTCTAAAAATCAGGAGAAATACATTAACGAAGGGCAGCTTTCTTTTTCGTGAGAAGTCTTTTGAGGATGCTCTGTGTGCGTTTATAAAGTTTAAACTCATCAATTTATTTTTTATAAACATGATTATTCTTTTTTTTACTCATGTCATTACTTCTTTTAATTTGTGGATCTTACCTGATTTTATAATACAGTTCATCACTTTTCCTTAACTTAATGGCAGTGGTGTATACCTTAACAATTCACAACCTGTTAATGAAGGATTTATACCTCAAAATTATGCTCGTGCAGAGGAGGAAATTAAGACCGGCAAGAAGGAAAAAAATACAGCTCTACACATTGCTTGCAAGTTGGGAAATGTAAACATGATAAAAATATTACTTACACATCCAAATATCAAACCTAATATTCAAAACTATGAAAACAAAAGTCCAAGAGATTGTATTGCAGGACATGTCAAGAAAGCAATAGAACCAGAATTCCTAAAGATAGAAGCAGTCGCTCAAAAAAGGAAACAAACTAATTATGCTTGTGCTTTTTTGTTATCTGGAGTACTTGCTGTTGGTCTATGTTTCACAGTTTATAACCCAGTTCCGTTTGCTGCAGCTGCATTGCTGTTCTTTGCAATAGGGTGTGGTTGTCTGTATAGAGCAAATACAGTTCTTAACGATGTAAATTTCTCTCAGGTTGATTTCGAACATGCTAAGTGATTTATCTGTTCAGGTAAGGTGTCATTCCAGCACTTGATGCTGGAATCCAGCTAATTTGGTAAATACCTTACAATGTTTGATGACTAAAAGACTGGATGCCAGACTGGCATGACAACGGAGAGCAATTTCCAGTAGGTATTATGGTGTCATTCCAGTCTGGCATCCAGTTTTCTTTACCAAAAGTGCTTCATTCTATAACGCAAAACCAATACTCACTCAACCCAATTAATTACCTGCAATCTGGATCCCAGACTGGGATGACACCCATTTCTTTCTAGTCTTGTCATTCGAGTAGCTGAAACTAGCTGCTTTTCTGTATTCCAGTGTCAGCTACTGGAATGACATTATGGAATACAGCTTTTTGATCGAAAATGTTGTCTTATCTGCAATGAATTTTGCTGGATAGCTACACCCATTTAGTTGTCTTTTCTCGTCTACCTTATTTTATCACTCTGCTGAACAGATACCTTTACTTTTTATGATTTCATTGGCAAGAATACGGCTTTCAAAATCGATACTTGTTATGTCGGATAGTGAGTTAATATCAGAGTACTTGTCAAAGTTTTCTATTGTTGATTTTACTACCTCTACTACTTCTAAAAAGCCGATTCGTGACTTCAAAAATTCGTTAACAGCTATCTCATTTGCAGCGTTCAAAACAATACTATTTGTATGTGGAGAAGAAGAATTTAACACTTCCATGCTTAGCTTTAGTGAAGAAAAACATTTGTGGTCTGGTTCTTGAAAGGTCAATTTTCCTTGCTTTGTTAAATCTAATTTATGATTTAAAGTTGATCTTTCTGGCCAAGACAAAGCATATGCAATGGGAATTTCCATATCAGTTTCTGCAAGCACAGCAAAGCTGAATCCATCGTGATAAACGACAATTCCATGTACTATCGATTCAGGGTGCACTACTGCTTCAATTCTATTTGGACTAATATTAAACAAATGATGTGCTTCTATTATTTCTAGTGCTTTATTCATCATTGTTGCACTATCAACTGAGATTTTCTTTCCCATTTTCCAAGTAGGGTGACTTAGTGCCTGATTTACTGTGATATTTCTTAATTGTTCAAGGCTATAATTTAAAAATGGTCCACCAGAGGCAGTGAGTATAATCTTTTCTACACATTTATCATCATTTTGCAAAACTTGAAAAATTGCGTTGTGTTCAGAGTCGATGGGAATTATTTGTACGCTCCTTTCTTTAGCTTTTTTAAGTAGTAACTTACCACCGCAAACAATACTCTCTTTGTTTGCTAGAGCAATAACTTTAGTACCGCTTTCTATAACCTTTATAACTGGCTCAAGGCCTGCGATGCCAACTATTGCAATAACTGAGAGATCAACAGGTAGAGAAGCAACATTTGCTAGACCTGGAGCACCAACTTCTACTTTGACGTTTGTACCAAGTAGATCTTCTTTTAAATCTTTGTAGAACCTTTCATCAGAAATGGCAGCATATTTTGCATTAAGTAGATTTGCCTGTTGTGCTAGCAGAGCAAAGTTAGAATTGGCACTTAGTGCTTCCACCTGATATTCTTCCTTTCTCTTTAAGAGCAAATCTACAGTCTTTTTTCCAATGCTTCCTGTTGATCCTAAAACTGAAACTTTTTTCACTAATTACAATAAAATCTTCTTAGTTATTTAGTAACCAAGCTCATGATCATCACCAACAGATGGTGAAGGACCAGGTGAAAAAGATTGGCCATGATGATCACCTGCATCATGCATATCATGCAAACCATCGGCACTTTGAGCTATTTCATTGTTAGAGTGGGGATAATCATCCGGATGATGCCCCTCATCACCGTAGTCCATACCCATTCCTTCTGATGGCATATCTTCTCCACCACCACCTGAAAAATATTCAGCAAGACTTTCAAGAAATTTTATGCCAAACATATTACCTGATTTCCCAAATAACGTTACTAGACTGCTACCACTGACCAAACCTTCAAACACATTATTATAAGCAGCAATTGCTCCTTCATGAAAGTTGAACATCCACTTCATTCCATCCACAATTGTTGCAACAGAGTCACTATGACCAAGACCGAAACCACTTTTCTCACTAGCGGCTTCCTGGTGTTGCTGCTGTGCCTGCCATTCTGCAATATTTGGACCTTGTGCTTCACTCATAAACTTTTATTCTAAGCCTTAAGCTATTATTTTACCAAAAACACTGTAAAATATCAATTGTTTAAGAGAGGTTATCATAAAAATAGCTAACACTAAGCTATTTTTATGATTCTGATTACTCTATACCAAAACATCGATGATGTGCTGTGGTAACAAAGTGATGACTTGAGGTTTAAGATAGCTTCTATTTCTTCTTAGAACCTGTTTAAAATCTCTAGAAGAAGAGGTAAAGTAGGTATAGATTAAGAGTGTGGTATATATATGCAAAAAAGTTATCCAAGTGATATAAGTAGAAAGCAATTTGAAAAAATCAGACCAATACTGGAAAGCAGCAGAAAGAAAACAAGGCCAAGAAAACTTGACTTATGTGATGTGTTTTGTGGAGTGCTATACGTCCTGAAAAGTGGCTGCCAATGGAGAATGTTGCCAAAGGATTTTCCAAAGTGGGAAAACATATACTACTATTTTCAAACCTGGAATAAAAAAAATGGAGAAGAATCAAGTTTGCTGCAACTAGTCTTAAAAAAAATTAGTTGGAGAGGTCCGACAAGGCAATGGTCGGAAAGAGAAAACCAGTTTCTGTATAATCGATGCTCAAAGTGTTAAAAACACAGATACTGCTGAAGAAAAGGGTTATGATGCTGGTAAAAGAATTTCAGGAATAAAGCGTCATATTGCAGTAGATACACAAGGTTTGCCACATGCAATCCATGTAACAACGGCAGAAGTAACTGACCGTAGCAGTGCTGTAAAAATGGTTGCAAATGCTAAAGAAAATCTCTCTGAAGTTAAGAATATACTAGTTGATGCTGGCTACACTGGAGAAAATTTTGCAACTCAAATAAAAGATACTATTGGTGCAACTGTTGAGGTCATAAAGTGTAATAGTTTAGACTTGATCTGACAGGCATGAATTAACTGACAGAAGAATCGACGAAGTCAAAACCGATATCAGAATCTATTTTAATGTTATCAATATTTTTTTGGTAAGCAATATGCATACTATCAAAAAAGGTCTGCATAGGCATAGCAGTACTTACCGGAATGAGGTCTAGTTGTGTTGTAAGAATGCAGCCAATCTAACTGAAGCTCCTCCAAAGTACTATAAATCTTTTTCCTGAAGATAATATTGTAACATTCATCTTGCATAGTTCTATGAAACCTTTCACATATACCATTAGTCTGTGGAGAATAAGCTTTGGTTCTAGAATGATCAATATTTTCTACTCCCAAATATAACTGGTACGCATGATTCCCTGGTTTGCCACAATACTCTGTACCCCTATCAGTTAAAATGCGTAGCAATGGAACTTTCTGTTCATCAAAAAATGGTATATTGAGAAGATCTGCAGCTGTGATAGCAGTTTTCTCCGTATAAAGCTTAGCGAAAGCCACTCTAGAGTAGGTGTCAATAAAAGTTTGTTGATACAATACCTTTGATATTGCCTACACAATAGGTATCTTGACTACCTAAGTATCCAGGGTGTTGTGTCTCAATTTCGCCATTGGCCTCTTTAATTGTTCCTTAGTTTTTTCTAAAGCAGCAACTTGCTCCTCTGTCAAAATTATACCGTCTTGGACCACCTTCGCTTCCAGCGCCTTCAACCTCTTTTTAAAATTTTCGAGTTTGCCATATTGACCTTATCCCACTAGCAGATATTAGAATTCCTTTTTTCTTTAATTCATTAGCTGCTCTTTCTTGTCCATATGCTGGAAACTCTACTAACTACTGCTTCTTCTGTATCCTTTGGTACTCTATTGGCAAGTAATGGTTTGCTTTTGTTTATCTCGTATAATGCTTTTTCCCCTCCTGTTTCATACAGCTCTTTGAAGCGGTAAAATATATCCCTTCATTACTCTACACGCCTGTGATACATTTCCTAATTGCTTTGCAAGTTCTAGCAACCCCAACTTTGGTTTTAGTATTTTTTCTTGTGTTTTACTCATATCTGACACTCCTTTAAAATTTATTTATATTTTTATCTTACTTTGTTAATCTGTCAGATCAAGTCTAAACTATTACAAATGAAGGTAGCTTATTGATGGAGATTGCTATTAAGTAACAATGCTCATGCAGCTGTGATTTAAACTCACGCACTCCTGCTTTTTTGAGAATTTTCCGCAATATTTGGTCTAACAACTCTTTCAGTAATAACTTCAGCAAACTCATTTGTTATTGCTGTCGTATGGTAAAAAAATATCTTAATAAAAGCTGTTACACTATTACTAGCAAGATATCAATCACGCTCTATTGGATCTACATTTTGATTTAAAATCGCCTATTTTCTTGCACCTTTTTGCCATTCATAGAATGTTAACTTTGAACCTCTTGGCTACAAATGCTCTACTTTCTCCTACATCCAATGCTTTTTTCCTTAAATCATAACTATATGCTGCTGGCATTCACATCTCCTCACTACTTTACCTGTTCTATCATGTTCCGACTATTAGGAAAAGAGCTATAATTTTCAATACTAACAAAACTACTTCCCAATCTTTTACACAGCAACCTATCGAACTTAATTCTGTGAATATATGATCAATAAAAAAACTTGGAGAAAAAGGAAGAATAGACTTCTTCCTTTCACTTAACTACGCTGTTATATTTACCCCTGTATCAACAACTCCTTGTCCTACATTAACTCTATCTAGATTCTCACTAGGCTTTGAAATTACATATGTAATACCACCAGCAACAAGTCCTGTTACTAGAGCAGCAGCTATAGCTATACCAATTAAAGCCAATATCGGTAATGCAACACCAGCAGCAAAACATCCACCACCAGTTGCCAATGCAGCTATAGCACCATAAACACAGCCAATTATTATTGGTTTATTAGTAGTTTTTACTTTGTCTTTTTGTTTACTACTCTCTATTTCAGATGTACTACTTTCATCAGTTATATTTCCTTCAGTTTTAGGAACGATGCTTTCAGCCATTGAAGACTGTTCATTACTTTCACAATCGGACATAATACTTATTTCAGATGTACTACTTTCATCAGTTATATTTCCTTCAGTTTTAGGAACGATGCTTTCAGCCATTGAAGACTGTTCATTACTTTCACAACCAGACATGATCTTTTCAAGTACTGTTAGCCTATCAGCAATTTGCTGTGGATCTTTTGATGATGAGTCTAAAATTTCCTTAAGTACATCATCATAAATATCTTTATTTTTGTGATTAGGCACGATCCTTTCAAGGGTTACTTTCCAATCCTCTTGCTCTTGCTTTTTACATATCTTCTCAACTCTATCGTGCATTTCAATTTTGTTAGGATCATCTTTACTTTCACAACTAGATATGCTCTTTGCAAGTATTTTTAGCCAACCATCAATTTTAGCTTTTTGCTCTTCATCTTGCTCTTGATTTTTTAGTATTTCTAAAATATTCTTGGTTTTGTTAAGATGATCTTTTTTTATACTAGCGAAAACTTTTTCTAACATATCATTATCTTGAGCTATATCTATAATAGCTTTAATACTTTTCTGACTAACTTCCTGATTAATAAGATTTATAGCACAGCTAAGCGGTGTTAGAGTATGTTCTTGATCATCTGAAAGCCTGATCTTTATATTCTCAGTAGTAAGAACTTTTTCTAATAACTCTTTATCTTTTTTGGCTATACCTAGAATAGTATTAATGCCTCTCTGATTATCAAGAATCACAGCATGGACAAGCGGTGTTAAAGTATATTCTTGACCATTTGAAAGCTTGATCTTTATATTCGCAGTAGTAAGAACTTCTTCTAATATACCTTCCTTTTCAGCTACACTTAGAATATTTCTAATATATTTCTGACTCTTTAACGAGTTCTTAAGATTTATAGCGTAGGCAAGCGGTGTTAGAGTATGTTCTTCACCATCTTCAAACTCTATACATTTCACAGTAGTAAGAATTTTCAGCAAATCCTCTTTTGAAAATCCTGTAAGAAGATCAATAATATTCTCATGTTCTTCCATCGCAGCCTGTAACTTACCATATAATCCTCGTTGTGTTTCATTTAACTCTTCATACTTTGGCATATCAAACTCTGCTATTAAAAATAATAATATACTTTAATTATTATACATTTAAGTAAATAAGTCAATAAAATACTGTGGTGCCAAAAACACTCAAACAAGAAAAAGCGCTCCGGTGCTCATTCTTTGTTTATAAATAATATTATTGATTCAATCCTTTGCTTTCTTCTCAATATATCTACATATCAGAATAGACAGCTCATATAATACCAACATTGGAATTGCAAGTCCTACTTGGCTTAGTACATCAGGTGGAGTTAAGATTGCAGCAATAATGAAAATTACCACTATCGCAATTCTACGTTTATTTGACAAACTTTGTGCAGTGATTAGCCCTACTCTCACCATTAAGGTTAGTATGACTGGAATTTGAAATGCAGTACCAAACGCAAACATGAATTGAAGAACAAGGTCTAAATATTCACTAACTGAAGGCATAAACTCTATTGGTATACCGAAAGATTTACCGCTATGTTCAAAAGCAATAAAAAATTTCCAGGCTAAGGGAAATATGTAGTAGTAAACTACAGCGGCTCCCGTTACAAACAAAACCGGTGTTGCAATTAAGTATGGCAATAACACTGCCCTTTCTCTTTTATATAAGCCAGGTGCTAGAAATATATAGAATTGCCATGCAAACACAGGAAAAGAAAACAACAGTGCACTCATTATTGCAACCCTGAGATATACAAAAAACGCTTCTGTTAAGTCTGTATAGATTAGAGAAAAATCATCACTATCTTTTGTAACTTCTATTAAAGGTGCAAGTAAAAAGCGGTATATATTTTCTTTAAAGTAGTAACAAAAACCGAAAGTAACACAAAAAAATAGAAAGCAAAAAATAACCCTTTTTCTGAGTTCCGCAAAGTGCTCATAAAATGAAGCATATTTTTGTGAGTTTTCGTTCATACTTTACAATAACGCTATATCTAACATTCTCAGTGAAAAAGCCCATTCATTATCGTACCACGCTGCAACTCTACAGATATCACCTGTGACATATGTACCAGCTAAATCCACAATTGCACTATAAGGGTTATGGACAAAGTCTATTGAAACTAAAGGCTCGTTACATACGGAAAGCACATGATTTGCTGAATTCTTAAACATTTCATTTATTTCTCCAGCTGTTACCTTCTTATCAGTCGTAAATTTAAAATCAACCATAGAAACGTTGCTAACCGGAACTCTAATAGCAGTACCATCTAGCTTACCCTTTAACTCAGGAATAACAGAACCAATTGTTTTTGCTGCTCCAGTTGTAGTTGGCACTATAGAAAGGCCACAAGCTCTTGCCCTGCGTAAGTCTCTATGGTTGCCATCAAGAATATTTTGATCATTCGTATAGGCATGTATAGTGGTCATAAAACCGCTTTTTATACCTAAATTGGAGTGTAAAATGTGTACAATCGGAGCCAGACAGTTTGTAGTACAAGAACCTGCTGAGATCACTTTATGCTCCTTTTTTAGCATATCGTTATTTACGCCGTAAACTATAGTTACGTCAGCATCTGAAACTGGAGCAGAGACAATTACTCTCTCTGCATTATGCTTTGCTGCTTCCGCACGCTTGTTGAATGCACCAGTGCATTCAAGCACTACATCAACATTCCAAGGAATATTTTCAGGGCTACGTTCTCTATATAAAGAAAATTTCCTGCCATTTATAGATAGCCAATTTTCAGACTCGTTAAAATCAATATCGCCGTTAAATTTGCCATGAACAGAGTCATATTTAATCAAATGTGCATGCTGCTCAGCACTGAGCGACCCGTTTACCGCCACAACTTCTATTTGCTCGCTATAGTTTTCTACTTCAAAAATAGCACGCAATACACTTCTGCCTATTCTACCAAGACCATTAATTCCTACACGAATTGTCATTTTTCCATCTTAAAAGTTTAATTATAGAGGATATTGCCTGATATTTCATTCTATTCTTTTAGTTGTTAATCCTAATGTTATAATATATTGATTGACTAAAGAAACTGTATCACTTAATTAATAATATCTAAATTTTAACTTGGAGTAGGTTATGCATGGATTACCAATGACAAATTCAGATAATCAGTATCAGCAAAGAAAAATAGAAGCATTGCAAAAAGAAAATAAAGGACTGTCAGAAAAAGTGAAAACACTACAGAAAATGTCAGTGCTGCACAATGAAATGCTAGTAATGCTACAGTGGAAATCAATAACAGAGAAACTGCGCACAGAAATATTAAAAAAACTGCTAGAAGCACCTCAAGAGGCAGCAGCATTTCAATTAGAAGAAAGAGATGAAGATCAGCAAGTAATAGAAGACATACTGGATATGCAAGAAGAATTTGAATCTTTACAAAATTTGGAAAGTACTACTATTGAACAAACAAATATTCAAGGACAGAGCATATAAACTTGTAATAGTTTCAAACTATTACATATAACTTTCTCTACTTCCTTCTTTATCGTTATCCAGTGTTGTGGCACTGGGTGCTCCGCTCTTTTTGTATTTTACGACTAAGGATATCATTTTTTAGTGCTTATTTCTTAATATATTAATATAAATCTTGATTAAGTAATTATAGTACTATATTATTTAACTCAATATTAATGATAATTATTATGGATTTAAAAAACTTACAACTAGAGTTGCTTGAAATAATTTTTCTCATACTTGCACCAGCTAGTGCAGAAGAAGAAAGAGATATGAAGGAGCGAGCATTAGAGATTATAGGTATATTAAAAGATCATATTAATGATGATATAGAAATGAACAATCTGAGAATGACAATTTTAGACTGCATTGTCCTTTGTGATAGTCAAGGTAACGTAAGGTTAAACAACAGATCGTTATTAGACTTAGAAGATGCCGTCAAAAGTATTGGAGGGAAAACTTCACAAGAGTTAGGGCGAGTAAATCAGATTCCACAGCAACCAAATAGTATTGGGTTAGCGTTAGCAGAAGCTACAATACAATATGAGGCGCATGTGAGAGAAATGGAAGAGAGAAATGTAAGGATTATCACCTCAATTGGAGTATTAGGTATAACAGCCTTAGGAGTTAATCTTGGAAAATCAAAAGTGAGTGAAATTATTGGTACAACACTTGGAGGACTATTATCCATGCCAATAATGGTCATGTTACCAACATCAATAGCAGTAGCGTTAAAAAACAGGAATTCAGGGCTTAGAGAAGTAGTACAATATTCTCTTGATGCAACAAGTAAACCATCAAGGATTGGGTTAGTAGCAGCTTTAGGAGCAGGCGCGATGATGTTAATTAACAATATAACTAGCAGCAGCACTGAAACAAATATGGAATTATTAGGCCCTGGTTTTATAGCTGTAACTGGAGCTGGAATTGGTGCTGCATTGTCAACGGCTTTAGCGAGAAGAATGTTTGCTACTATCTCTACAAATTTGGAAAGTGTTGCCACTGAACAACAAAATATTCAAGGACAGAGCATATAAACTTGTAATAGCTTCAAACTATTATAAATAACTTTCCCTATTTCCTTCTTTATCATTACCCAGTGTTGTGGCACCATACGCGTCAAGTTAAGGAACTGTGGTAATAAACTTAGTGTAAGGAAGAGAAAAAGAAGATATAAGTTCTCTTAAATTTAACAAAGAAAACGGAGAACTTATACAATGAAAAGAATAGTTTGCATCTCAAAAAAGCTCAAAGAATTTTTTAATGAAAAAGCAGATAAAATCTCAGCTACAACAGGGTTCATAAAAAGAAAGAGGAAGCTAAAAGGCTCGTCGTTCATAAAAGCCATCGTTTTGGGTAATATAGGGGTTGATAATTGTAGTATAGAGACAGTGTGTCAATTATTGAATGAAGACTCGATAAATATAACAAAACAAGGTCTGGACTTTAGATTTACCAAGGAAGCAGTGGAATTCATGAAAAGAATGTATAATGAATCTTTAACGTTACTTAAAAATACCTTACAAGTTGATTGCAGAATCTTGAAGCACTTTGGAGGTGTTAAATTATTAGACAGCAGCTATATTAGCTTACCTAACAGTATGGAAGACATGTATAAAGGTTATGGTACCAGCTACAGTGGTTATGAAAGCAATACTAAGTCTGGAATAAAGTTACAATTAGTTTTTGACTACCTAAATCAGACATTAGACCAGCTTAATATAACTGAAGGAATAAGGTCAGATCAGGGTTATAGAAGCCATTTAAGCAATATATCGAACAACGATTTACTAATATCTGATTTGGGTTATTTTGTGCCAAGTTCTTTTAAACAAATCAATGAAATAGGAGCTTATTTCATAAGTCGTTATAAATCCGATACTAACATATATGATATAGAGACAGGTCAAAAAATAGATTTACTAGAACATTTGGGAGATCGATCTTTTCTAGAACAGGAGGTATTGTTAGGAAAAGAGACAAGGGTTAAAGTAAGAATTATATTTAAAAAACTAACTGAAGAACAAGCTATGGCTAGAAGAAGAAAGGCTAATAGGTTAGCAAGATCACATGGATACACATCTTCTCAAAGGAACCAAAAGTTACTAAATTGGTCGATATTTATAACTAATGTTCCAAAAAGTAAGATTAATGCTGAGCAAATACTAGTAGTTTACCGAATAAGATGGCAAATTGAATTATTGTTCAAATTATATAAGAGTAATATAAGGCTTGATAAGCTGAGAGGAAAGCCATACAGAGTATTATGTGAGCTATATGCCAAATTGTGTGCAATTCTTATATTTCATGGAATAGTGGGTTGCACAGAACTGAAAAAAAATACGGAGCTTAGCTTAACAAAGGCATTTATTGAGCTAAAAAGACGGGTTAGAGAGTTATTTTTAGCACTAAATAATAAAATTAAAGGCTTAAATATTTTTCTCAAAAAGCTTACCATAACTTGGTCGCAATTTTCATTAAAAGACAAGTACAGAAAAACTAGGGTATCCACCTTAACTTCTCTAAATTTGCTTTAACTTGACGCGTATGGTGTTGTGGCACTGGGTGCTCCGCTATTTTTGTATTTTACGACTAAGGAAAGGATATTATTTTTTAGTACTTATTTCTTAATATATATCTTGATTAATTAATTATATTACTATATTATTTAATTATATATATTAATGTTAATTATTATGAACTTAGAACAATTAAAAAACTTACAACAAGAGTTGCTTGGAATAATTTTTCTCATACTTGCACCAGCTAGTGCAGAAGAAGAAAGAGATATGAAGGAGCGAGCATTAAAGATTATTGATGAATTAAAAGATCATATTAATGATTGTATAGAAATAAGTAATCGGAGAATGACAATTTTAGACTACATTATCCTTTGTGATAGTCAAGATAACGTAAGGTTAAATAACAGATCGTTATTAGATTTAGAAGATGCCGTCAAAAGTATTGGAGGGCAAACTTTACAAAACTTAGAGCAAGTAGATGGGACGTCTTTGGAAGTAATACAAAATTTGTCTCATGAAGAAATGTTGGCGATTATAGAGCAAGCGAGAAATGCACATTTAAGACAGATACAATACTACGCAGCACTTATAACATTCACACTGGGAACCTCAATAACTCATTCTATAAGATTAGATAGACAAGTTCCCTTAGGTGAAACTGGCGCAGCAATATTCAGGGCAACACTTGGAGGATTGTTGTCCGTACCAATGTGGGTTATACCAATGGGGATAATGACACCAATAATTCAATCAGTATTGAGAAATTCAGAGTGTAGGCCAAGACACATAATGCAAAATATAGTAGAATACAGCACGGCAAATACATCATCAATCATTGGATTATTTGCAGCTTTAGACGTAGGTATAACAGCATTTAGAAGCATAGTTAGAACAAATATGGAATTTGGAGAGTCATTAAGATCTGGTCTTATGACTAAAACTGCAACTGCAATTGGAATTTGCGCTGGTGCTGCATTGTCAACGGCTTTGATGAGAAGAGCGTTTGCTCCCATCTCTACAAATTTGGAAAGTGTTGCCACTGAACAACCAAATATCCAAGAACAGAGCATATAGCTACCTTTATCGTTACCCCGGGTGTTGTAAAACTGGGGTAACACCTTCCGCTACGCAAATCACCTACAAAACACAATCTTTTTATTCCCCCAAACAATTAGCTGTGAATTTAATCAATCATATTAATATAGTAAATATTTACTTAATATACTAATATTTACCTTGACTAAACAATTATAGTGCTGTATCATTCATGCTTAAGCTTTAATAGTGAGGTAATGATGGACGCACAAGAATTAGAAAACTTACAGAAAAGTTCATCAACAAAATCCCAAGATGCTGGGGAAAAAACATCAGATCAACTATGTTTTTTAAAATTTTTTGAATTTAGTTTCATTACAACTTTTGTTTGTAATTTTGTTTTTTATTCGAGTAAAAAGTGCATTTTTGACAATAAAAACCCTAACTTAATCATAGAAAAATTTTGTATCAAACAACAGTTACTGCTTAGATCTTATGGTTAACGAATATGTGTATAAATACTTTAAATGTGTGTAGACGTATTTATCCACATATTCGTTAACCTATTTTCTATGCAGATTTTTTTAATTCACATTGACTGCTTCTTTAAGCCTCGCATTGGCAATTACTATGATTTTACGCATTAGAGCTGTCATAGCCACCATCTTCTTTTTACCTTTACCAACAAGCCTTGAATAGAAGGCACCAAGCGCAGACTTAGACCTTGAAGCAGACATCGCAGCTGTAAAAAGCTTTTCACGAACGTTGCTTCTGCCACCACTTATTCTGCGATAACCAATAGTTTTACCACTTTCTTTCGGATGAGGTGCAACTCCAGCAAGACTTGCAATTTCTCCCCTACTTACATAACCAAGTTCTGGCATTAGACACAGAAAATCTTGAGATAATTTTGCACCTATTCCTGGAACTGTTTTAAGGATTTTTTGGCGCTTTTGTAACTCTGGATTCTCATCAATAATTTTTTGTATGGTATTGTTGAGCTCATCTATCTGGCTATTAAAGAATTCAATAGTTTTCTGACAGCTTTCTTTTATATGGTCGTTTTCAGGTGCTGCAAGCCTAGATTTCTCTTGAGCTCTCATTTTTGTAATGTCATCACGACGTTGACAAAGTGCAACTAAGGTTGTTTGTTCTTTTGACATAGGTGCAAATAGAGATAGAGTACTATAGCGTTCAAACCCATACTGAGCAAGGGCTCTTGCATCTGATTGATCAGACTTTGCTAAAGTTCCATGAGATAGAACAAAGCTTTTTACTTTGCGAGTATTAGCTCGATGTACAGCAATATCTTTATCAACAAGAAAATGTGCTAAGCCAAGCTCATATTTTCCAGTGTTTTCCAGAGTTACTAAAGAATTAGGTAAGATATTTGAAAAATCTTGAAACAATTGTTGCCAGCCAGCAGTATCATTGTCGAATTCGACAGCGTTCTTCTGTTTGTGAACTGCAACAACATTTTTAAATTTTCCGATATCAATGCCAATAAAATTTTGATAAGATGTAATCATAATAACCTCGATTAGTTTTAATTAATTTAAGATTGTAAACGGGTGCATACATATGTCCCATGCAACTATTCAAACGTATCGAGAGATGGGCTAGTGTACCTTGATCCGAACGGTTATAATACCAACAGTTGGTCGGTCGCACACGCCCGTGATAACTCTATTCCTATAGTGAGTAGGGTTATCTTCCCTCTTATCTCCTTTATATCATATTTTTAACTTACAAAGAGTTGGAAAGAAATTTAAACCCGAATGAAGCCAATAATGATATATTCTAAAATCTATCAAGAATACGAGAGAGGAGAAGAATTCAAATGGACAGAAGCGTTAATGCATGGCCTGATTGGTGCTGTCTCTGTAGGATCTGGCTTGCTAGCAGGAAAAACTATTTTCACAAATAGAGGAGCTGTTCCCGCAAACTTAGAAAACGCTGCTGTTGAACAACTCAATGTGCAACAAACCCTACCCTTCTGTACATAAAACGACAAATTCTATAACGAAAAAAAGTACTTCCCCATTTTCAAAGCACTGCATACAATAGAATTATATTGCAGTGTCTTATACTCATCCTGAGATATAGGAAAACAATCTGTACGACATTTTAAGCTGGCCCAGAGCGCTGGCAAACCCAATAGCATAATTTACAAGGAGGACTTATGAATAAGAAATTTCTCTATTCACCATTATCAATAAAAAGCATAGAAGAAAACGGAGTATTTTCTGGCTATGCGAGCGTTTTTAATATAGTTGATAAGCAAAATGATCTGATATTGCCTGGAGCATTTAAGAACAACTTAAATAAAAGTCAGATAAAACTTCTTTGGCAGCACAACCCAAGTGAGCCTATAGGTAATATTACAGATATTTGCGAAAATGATATTGGCCTGTATATAACTGCACATTTGCTTTTGGGTATTCAAAAATCAAAGGAAGCATATTTAATGCTCAAAACTGGAACTATTAACGGGCTTTCGATTGGCTATATACCAATAGAGTATGATGTTGATCATGAAAGCGGAGCTCGAGTGTTAAAACAAGTAGAGCTATGGGAAATTAGTTTGGTCACTTTTCCTGCAAATTTGGCAGCTCAGGTAATCAACGTGAAAAATCAGCACAATGAACAAGAAATGCTAGCAAGAGCAATAGAAAAAGCAAATTCTGTGCTTACGAACATGTGTATTTCTGCTTAAAGTGTGTAAAAATTTAACACTTGCATTAATATTTACTTAACATCCATACTAATATATATAATTTAATTACTATTAAAATTAAAAAACGAGGTAATTTTATGCTAAATGCTAACGATAAGGTTAATTACGAATCTAGTATTAAACAAAAGGAAAAAAAATACAGCTTATCCACTGTGCTTGCTTGGCTATATCTAAAAACAATCGGACAAATATTGCCAGGGAGATGGAATAAATGGGCAGAGAATATTGTAAGTTAAAAATATGATATAAAGGAGATAAGAGGGAAGATAACCCTACTCACTATAGGAATAGAGTTATCACGGGCGTGTGCGACCGACCAACTGTTGGTATTATAACCGTTCGGATCAAGGTACACTAGCCCATCTCTCGATACGTTTGAATAGTTGCATGGGACATATGTATGCACCCGTTTACAATCTTAAATTAATTAAAACTAATCGAGGTTATTATGATTACATCTTATCAAAATTTTATTGGCATTGATATCGGAAAATTTAAAAATGTTGTTGCAGTTCACAAACAGAAGAACGCTGTCGAATTCGACAATGATACTGCTGGCTGGCAACAATTGTTTCAAGATTTTTCAAATATCTTACCTAATTCTTTAGTAACTCTGGAAAACACTGGAAAATATGAGCTTGGCTTAGCACATTTTCTTGTTGATAAAGATATTGCTGTACATCGAGCTAATACTCGCAAAGTAAAAAGCTTTGTTCTATCTCATGGAACTTTAGCAAAGTCTGATCAATCAGATGCAAGAGCCCTTGCTCAGTATGGGTTTGAACGCTATAGTACTCTATCTCTATTTGCACCTATGTCAAAAGAACAAACAACCTTAGTTGCACTTTGTCAACGTCGTGATGACATTACAAAAATGAGAGCTCAAGAGAAATCTAGGCTTGCAGCACCTGAAAACGACCATATAAAAGAAAGCTGTCAGAAAACTATTGAATTCTTTAATAGCCAGATAGATGAGCTCAACAATACCATACAAAAAATTATTGATGAGAATCCAGAGTTACAAAAGCGCCAAAAAATCCTTAAAACAGTTCCAGGAATAGGTGCAAAATTATCTCAAGATTTTCTGTGTCTAATGCCAGAACTTGGTTATGTAAGTAGGGGAGAAATTGCAAGTCTTGCTGGAGTTGCACCTCATCCGAAAGAAAGTGGTAAAACTATTGGTTATCGCAGAATAAGTGGTGGCAGAAGCAACGTTCGTGAAAAGCTTTTTACAGCTGCGATGTCTGCTTCAAGGTCTAAGTCTGCGCTTGGTGCCTTCTATTCAAGGCTTGTTGGTAAAGGTAAAAAGAAGATGGTGGCTATGACAGCTCTAATGCGTAAAATCATAGTAATTGCCAATGCGAGGCTTAAAGAAGCAGTCAATGTGAATTAAAAAAATCTGCATAGAAAATAGGTTAACGAATATGTGGATAAATACGTCTACACACATTTAAAGTATTTATACACATATTCGTTAACCATAAGATCTAAGCAGTAACTGTTGTTTGATACAAAATTTTTCTATGATTAAGTTAGGGTTTTTATTGTCAAAAATGCACTTTTTACTCGAATAAAAAACAAAATTACAAACAAAAGTTGTAATGAAACTAAATTCAAAAAATTTTAAAAAACATAGTTGATTCTACACCACAATAAGGTTATTGTGGATAGTAGAGTTCAGACTAATGATCTTTTAAATTCTAACAGAGAAAAGGAATTGAAGGATGAAAATGAGAGATTAAAAGAAAAGTTGAAAGAAGGTAGTAAGAAGGAGGAAAATCAGTCAAATTTAAATCAGGAATTAACTAAAAAAGAGAAAGAAATTACTAAACTTAAAGAACAAGTAAAATCATTAGGAGAGGAAAAAGAAATATTTGCTAAATTTTTTGCAGCACAAGCACAGCAGATTGAAGATTTAGAATTAGAGAGTAATGTTTTAAAAGAGGAAAAAGAACAATTAAACTCCATAATTAAAGACCTGAAAAAGGACTATAGAGAATTGGCAGAAATTGCACAAAAACGAGGAGAAGAATTTTTAGCACAGTTCAAGAAAAAGTCTGAGGAGATATTACATTTGCAGAAAGAATTAATTGAGTGCAGCAAAGAATTTGCAAATAAAATAGAAATGCTCTCAGTAAGGGTAGAAGAAAAAGATGGGGAAATAGGTAGTTTAACGGAATTAAATAAAACGTTAGAACAAGAGAAAAAGGAAATGGAGAATAAAAATAATGCACAACAGCAAATCATACTTGATCAAGAGGAAAAAATAGACAAACAAGGCGCTTTAATTACTTCACTTACTGATAAAAATAAAGACATAAATGAAACTGTGAAGGAAGATAATGAAAGCCTAAGAGCGCAAAACACAGATTTAGAAAGTAAAGTTAGTCAATTAAAAGACGAATCTGATACTAAAATAAAGGAATTAAAAAATCAACTTGAGGAGAAACAAGCAGAATTAGAACAAGCTAAGAAAAAAAATACTGAAGTAGAGGACCTTACAAGAGAATTGAAAAGTGCTCAGAAACAATTAGTGCAAAAAAATACTGATCTAACAAATCAATTACAAGATTTAAGTAGTAAACTACATGCTGCTGAAAAAAACAAAAAAGAATTAGAAGATGAAGTTAAAGAATTGAAAGAACAAGCTAAGAAAAAAGGTGCTGAAGTAGAGAATCTTAAACAACAATTAGAGAAAGAAAAAGATGAATTAAAAGATTCAAGTAGTAAACTAAATGCTACTGAAACAGAGAAAAAAGAATTAGAAGGTGAAGTTAAAGAATTGAAAGAAAAATTACAGATATTAGAAAAAAATAGTGCTGAAATAGAAAAACAAAAGGCCGATTTAGAGAAAAAATTAGAGTCTTCACAAGGGGAAAATAAAAAGTTACAAAAACAAGTTGAACATCTGAGTGCAAAAAAAACAGAAAATGTTACGACAGTTTCTATTAGAAATAATAAAGAAATACCTAATCAAAGTGTGACATCAAAACCTGAAAGTAAACAACAAAAGTTAAAAAATGAGCTAAAAGACGCTAGTAAAAAGCCAGAAGATATTAATAAAGAAACTAAAGCACTAGATGCAAAGAGTATGTTATCTACTGCAAAGTCAATTACTAAATCAACTTTTTCAAAAGTCCAGAACAAGCTTCTTGGAAATGAGGATCTCAATAACTTTTTATCTAAGAAAAACGAGGAGTTGAAAAAAAGTTTTCCTGAATTTAAAGAAAAACACTTTTGCCATAACGTGCTTAAGGAAACTATACAATCTCTAGTATATCAAAACGGTTATAAATTTAAAAGTGATAAGTTACTTGCACTGTTGGAAGAGAATTTGATTAAATCTGGAAGAGCGATCATAGAAACTCAAGTTAACAAAGTTGTTACAGAAGTTGGTAAAAAATATCATATTCAACAGGTAATTTTTGTTCAAGAGTGCGCAAAAGAGTTGTACTTAAATGAAGAAGATAGTAAAGCAGTAATACATTCTTTCACAGACTTTTTAGCTCAAAAAAATAATAGCAATAATGATTCAGTCAAAAAATTTGTTGTGCAGAAGTTAACGGAAGCTGAAATGAAATGTTTTTCAGATAAGATTCAAGGATTACAACTAGCATCAAGCATACGAGATAAATTTTTATCTCCAGATCAGAAAATGTGCGTTCAAATTTCAGAAGAAAACAATGAATATGAATTAACAGATAAAGCTAAAAAAGAATATAAATTAAACGAGGTAAACCATATGCCTAATTATTCCATGAGTCACACTACTACATCAAACATTCAGAGAGTAACTAGAGTAGGCTCTTAGCATAAAGCAACAGCTCCTCTTTTGTTAAAGTGTAGGAGCTGTCTTCCCAATGTTGTCGTAGCAATTCCAAGTTTCTACCTAAATTTTTTCCTGGTTGATGACCTATAGTTATTAAATCATCACCAGATAAAGGAAATTTTGGAATGTTAAACATCTTAGCAAATGAAATATACTCATCAACATTTGTTCCAGACTCAATACCGCAAATCTTCATTAAGTCACAATATAATTCCTTACCAAATAAAGATATGTATTTCTTTTGCTCTTTTTCTGAAAGCTCTGTTTTGATATTGTTTGATAATAAAAATAATATTTTTTTCTTTTGCTTATTTGAAAGACGTAAAAACTTGCTCACTTCTTCCCCAAGACTCGCTCTATCTTCAGCAGTCCTAATAAGCAACGCTAATTTTGTTAGTGCATCGATTGTGGGATCTAGGAAAGGCGTATGGACATACGCTGAGGGTTCTGTAGGAGATTTAGTGTTGATAAGAAGTGGTGAAGATAAAATTTCGCATTTTACTTCTTTTGGAATAATTTTTTGTAAAACATCAGATTTTTGCATGCTCTTAAGTGTTGGAGCAGGATCATTGCATTCCAAGAGTTTAAATATTTCTTCTCTTATTCTCTCTCCGGAGAGGTTTTGAATCATGTATGAATGCTTTTTGCACACATCCAATATTTCATCACTTAAATCTCCTATGCATATTTTAGCGTGAAAACGAAACGCTCTTAAAATACGTAGATAGTCTTCCTTAATCCTATCTTCAGCGTTACCTATAAAGTTTAACTTTCGTGCTTTTAAGTCCTGAATGCCACCAAAGTAGTCGTATATATGGCCATGCTTGTCTGCATAAAGAGCATTAAACGTAAAGTCGCGCCTTGAAGCATCAGCTTGCCAATCATTAGTAAATTCTACCTTCGCATGTCTACCGTCACACTTTACATCATGCCTTAGCGTTGTAATCTCAAAGGATCTTTTATTTAAAATCGCAGTAATAGTTCCATGTTTTAAGCCAGTTGGAATAGTTTTTATATTACGGAGTTTTAACGCTTTAATTGCTTGATCAGGTAGCAGATTGGTAGCAAGATCAATGTCGTGAATTTCACGCTGCAAAATTGAATCTCTAACACATCCACCAACAAGCCTTGCCTCACCACCAAATTTCTCTATTGCCTCAATAATTATACTAACTTCGTGATCAATTTTCATATATATCATGTTACACAAAATGAAAAATTTTCGCAAAAAGCCTCATATAAAAATATACAGGCGGAGTGGTAAAATAAGGGGGTAAAGTAAAAGTAAGTCTACAACAAACCCAGTGCCTAGAAACTTATAAGTATAAAAGTAATACAACGTTTCTGATAAAAAGCTAGATTCCAGAATCATGCGCCAATGTTAAACAAAGTACCATAGAATTCAAGAAGACAATTTCCAGAAAATCATTACATCCAAAAAAGGGCGAAATGCTACCTAAATGAGCTAAAGGTAAGCTAAATTTTTTAAGATGCAAGATGTTTTTGAAATAATAAGATAATGAAGTTATGGGGTGAGTGGCTGTAATATTTAAACTACCATAATTAAATCAACCTATGGAAGGGTCAAAACTTACTGGCATGTAAAACATATATAAATTAATAAATAAAGATAGTTGGATTTATTGATCGACGTTATGCCGCATAAAGTTGAGTTCATAAGCAAGAATAGCCTTTTTACGTTCTATTCCCCAGCGGTATTTATTAATTTCTCCAGATTTACGAATAACACGATGGCAAGGTATCAAGTAGGCAATTGCATTTGTATCTGAAAATTTTTGAAACATTTGTTGCCAATCAGAAGTATCATTGTCAAATTCGACAGCGCTCTTCTGTTTGTGAACTGCAACAACATTTTTAAATTTTCCGATGTCAATGCCAATAAAATTTTGATAAGACGTAATCATAATAACTTCGATAGTTTTAATTGATTTAAGATTGTAAACGGGTGCATATTTATGTCCCACACAACTATTCAAACATATCGAGAGATGGGCTAGTGTACCTTGATCCGAACGGTTATAATACCAATAGTTGGTCAGTCGCACACGCCCGTGATAGCCCTATTTTCTTATAAAGATAGGACTATCTTCCCTCTTATCTTCTTTATATCATATTTTTAACTTACAATAGTTGAAGATTAGGAGAAATAAATTCGTGCTTTTCAGTTAGTAGTATAGAGGAAAGAGGAAATAAATTTGTATTGGAAAACGATAAGCTTTCAGGGCAACGTTGGAATTTAAAACACAAACCAATTTTAGAAAGGTTTAGCGTTACCCATGATTACAAAGTAGAAAATTATACTGATCAAAAGATCACAAAATATGTTTTAGCAGAACACAACATTTACTATAAAAACGACTTAGATTCAGAGCAAAAAGACTCAATACACGAATTAGAAAAGCACATTTTAGTGTTTTACCCGGGAGTACTGAAATGGCACGAACATCGACATTTGCACAGAAGTTGGAAAAATAGTCAAGCAATATGTGTAATAAGTTAAATACTTATATTTAGATCCTCATGTATTATATTGATAATAGGTTAAAATGTATGAAATAAAAAGAAAAGGACTTGCTTTCTCATGCTAAAAAAGACATGACTTGAATAGCAGCAGGTAAATATAAGAAATTTGTCTGGCGCTAGAAAAGCTAATTTTGTGAGGTATGAAATGAGTTTTAGCAAGAGTAAGTTTTTTAAAGAAGTATCAAGTAACGGATTTAAAAATATTAACAAAAAAAATGAAGAAGGAGAGACGATATTACATCAAGCAGTAGAAATCTCTGATTACAAAACAGTGAGGTTATTAATAAAAAAAGGGGCAGAGGTTAATGCAAGAGATAAAAATGGTTATACACCACTACACTGTGCAGTATTCGCAAAAAGTTTAGAAAATGTAAAAGTGCTACTAAGGGAAGGAGCAGAAGTAAATGCCACTCAATATGTCACCGGATGTACGCCACTGCACTCTGCATGCAAGATAGGAGGAGCAGGAGTTGAAATAATAAAAGATCTAGTAAAGGCAGGAGCTGCAAAGATGCAAATGTATAAATCAGCAATACCTGCACCAGATAGTGCCTGCACAATTCGCATACCGTTAGCAAACTTAGGCCTAGTATGCACCCAATTTGCAGCATAAAGTAAACTAATGCCAAATATCAGACCTAGAATAATACGTACATTTGGCCCAAGTAGCCCTATTTCAATAGAATACTTAACCATAAAAAAGCCAGCAAGCGCTAAAGCGATAGCACCTATCCACACAGGCAAGCGAATGCCAAACTGTCGCTCAAAGTTCGATTGCTTTTTAGATTGAGTAGATTGCTCTGATTCTCCATTTTTAGTAGCAAAAGTGTTTTTTTCGTCAAGTGTTGTATCATTAGTATGTTGCCATGGATTTTTATCTAGTACTATGCTACTTTTTAAGTTGGGTGTAACATTTTTTTCAGTAATTCGAACAGCTTGTCTTGTAATCTATTCACCTTGCTATGTAAGTTGCAGATTTGAAAAAGATCAGCAAAACAGTTACATAGATTACATCCATAATTATAAATCCATTATTATTCTATGAGATGTTGTATAGAGATAATAAAGAAAGCATTAAGGAATATTGTAACAAGAGATTCACTGCAAAATGGTAGCAAAAGCCAAAATTCTGGCAGGGAGCGTTAAACTAACCATACGCGTCAAGTTAAGGAACTGTGGTAATAAACTTAGTGTAAGGAAGAGAAAAAGAAGATATAAGTTCTCTTAAATTTAACAAAGAAAACGGAGAACTTATACAATGAAAAGAATAGTTTGCATCTCAAAAAAGCTCAAAGAATTTTTTAATGAAAAAGCAGATAAAATCTCAGCTACAACAGGGTTCATAAAAAGAAAGAGGAAGCTAAAAGGCTCGTCGTTCATAAAAGCCATCGTTTTGGGTAATATAGGGGTTGATAATTGTAGTATAGAGACAGTGTGTCAATTATTGAATGAAGACTCGATAAATATAACAAAACAAGGTCTGGACTTTAGATTTACCAAGGAAGCAGTGGAATTCATGAAAAGAATGTATAATGAATCTTTAACGTTACTTAAAAATACCTTACAAGTTGATTGCAGAATCTTGAAGCACTTTGGAGGTGTTAAATTATTAGACAGCAGCTATATTAGCTTACCTAACAGTATGGAAGACATGTATAAAGGTTATGGTACCAGCTACAGTGGTTATGAAAGCAATACTAAGTCTGGAATAAAGTTACAATTAGTTTTTGACTACCTAAATCAGACATTAGACCAGCTTAATATAACTGAAGGAATAAGGTCAGATCAGGGTTATAGAAGCCATTTAAGCAATATATCGAACAACGATTTACTAATATCTGATTTGGGTTATTTTGTGCCAAGTTCTTTTAAACAAATCAATGAAATAGGAGCTTATTTCATAAGTCGTTATAAATCCGATACTAACATATATGATATAGAGACAGGTCAAAAAATAGATTTACTAGAACATTTGGGAGATCGATCTTTTCTAGAACAGGAGGTATTGTTAGGAAAAGAGACAAGGGTTAAAGTAAGAATTATATTTAAAAAACTAACTGAAGAACAAGCTATGGCTAGAAGAAGAAAGGCTAATAGGTTAGCAAGATCACATGGATACACATCTTCTCAAAGGAACCAAAAGTTACTAAATTGGTCGATATTTATAACTAATGTTCCAAAAAGTAAGATTAATGCTGAGCAAATACTAGTAGTTTACCGAATAAGATGGCAAATTGAATTATTGTTCAAATTATATAAGAGTAATATAAGGCTTGATAAGCTGAGAGGAAAGCCATACAGAGTATTATGTGAGCTATATGCCAAATTGTGTGCAATTCTTATATTTCATGGAATAGTGGGTTGCACAGAACTGAAAAAAAATACGGAGCTTAGCTTAACAAAGGCATTTATTGAGCTAAAAAGACGGGTTAGAGAGTTATTTTTAGCACTAAATAATAAAATTAAAGGCTTAAATATTTTTCTCAAAAAGCTTACCATAACTTGGTCGCAATTTTCATTAAAAGACAAGTACAGAAAAACTAGGGTATCCACCTTAACTTCTCTAAATTTGCTTTAACTTGACGCGTATGGTTAAACTAACATGTACATTGATAGGTTTCATAAGATATATATAACGTTTTTATTCACTTAACTCATTGTCAAGTCTCCATTTTATATCAATTTATTACTTTCTTTTTCGGTTTGATACGCTTTTTTGAGCATTCTCATTACAGAATTTGTACAAACAGCAGGCTCTTTTCTTGATGATTTTTAGGTATAATTATAAAGTCTTTTGTATTGGTTGCATCACTTTTGGTAATTTCTTTTCATAGTTATTTGGGTCCAACAAAAAACAAGCTGATAAATCTACCTAATAATCTAACGCTAATATTTCTTTACTTGAATTCAATTCATTGGAGGATGATAGTTATGATACAATAAACACAAAGTAGTGCAAAATGATAGCAAAATTCCAAACAAACTCTTCTCGTGCGACCTGAAAGTCGTGAAATCGTGATGGTTCAATCCCATCCGCCATAACATCTGGCTGAAATCGTTATCCACATTTTGTGAAATTGGCAACTTCACATGGTGCAAGCATGGATAAAAAGGGAGTAATACTAAACCTTATGGTAAATCCTTCCAAGAAGAGTTAGATATGGTTACGAAAGAAACCCATGTCTGAATTGTCATAACCCATAATATGCGAAATAAGGTTGAAACGCATAAACCAAAAGGTATGGAGAAATATAGGATGATCAAAATTTTTATGTTTGATCAAGATGTTTCCTGTCTCCTGGCAAAAAGTAGGAACCTAAGTCTAATGTGAAACGATTTCATGGAACGGAGTAACCACATGGAAGCTCTTATTATCCCTTGTTTAAAAAGGATAACTAAGAAGGTGGCCCACTAAATGCTTCTACGTGGAGGGATTGTTTAAGAAGCTAATGCCTAAAGTAATATTTGGGATATGCAGACGTAAACACTGTAGTTTGGAAGGTAAAGTTGTGAATAGTAGTAAGTATGTTATGAACCAACAAAATGTTAGGTATGAATGGAATTTGGTGCAAGCTAGAGAAATCTTCATTTAAGCTACAAAAACGAATTTACCGAGCTTCACAATGTAATGATATCAAAAAGATGCATAATCTTCAGAGGTTATTACTAAAGTATAATGCACCCATTTGTCTAGACCATTTTTTTCAAAGTGATCCGATTTTTAAAATGAATATGTTGATAAATACGTCGACACACATTTAAAGTATTTATCAATATATTCATTTACTGTTTATGATAATAAAGATCAGCAGGAACTTTATAATGTAGAGTCTGATGTCGCCTTTTATAGTTATACCAACCAACAAAATCGTTTATTATAAGATTCAAATCTCTGATACTATTTGGTCTATAATAATATATAGCTTCTTGCTTTAAAGTTCTCCATAAACGCTCAACAAATATATTGTCGAAGCAACGTCCTTTATGATCCATACTAATTTTAATATTAGCACGCTCTAATTCCATAATAAAGTTGTAGCTAGTAAACTGCACTCCTTGATCACTATTAAAAATCTCAGGTTTACCTTGTTTTAGAGCTTCTTTGAGAGTATAAAGGCAAAATCCAGCATCGAGATATGGTGATAATGAATGAGCAATAATATAGCGACTATACAAGTCCATTATTGCCACAAAATAGACAAACTTACCTTCTACCATAATATATAGTAGCCCATACCTGATTAACTCTACAAATAATCAAATCTTTGAGTAAATAAGGATATATTTTATGCTTTTTTTCTTTAATACTTGTATTACATCTTTTTCTACAATACAGCCCACTAATCTTCATTTTTTTCATAATTCTTAAGATTTTTTTGTGATTGACTACTACTCCACTCGCTATGATTTCAGCAGTAATTTTACGATATCCATAACGGCAATCAGAAGCCAAATATACTTCTTGAATCAAATTTCACTTTCGTTATTAATTATATGCCTATAATATAGGCTAGATCTGCAAATCCCCAGTAAATCAGCCTGTTTCCTAATTGATAGATCAGAATCTTTTTCTATAAACCTTACTCTATCTTTTTTGCTTATTTCAGTAATTTTTTTTTCAAATAACTATTTTCCACTGTCAATTCTCCTATTACTTTATGTAAACTTTCTATTTCTTGCGCTAAGATTCTTTGTTTTCTCGCACTTTCACTTTCTTCAACAAATAGGTCTTTTAACCTTGCCAATACTCTATCACGCCAATCATATAGATTTGTTGATGGTATTTTATATTCACTACATATCTCAGATGTGCTTTTTTGATTTTTTATTGCTTCCAAAGCTATCTTTGCTTTTAACTCTGGTTCATATTTTTTTGTTGCCATACTTTTACCCCTTTACCTTCCTACTCGGATCAACCATTTTTTTTTGGTCTAGTTTATGGGGTGCATTATAATGTGAAGGCTTCCTCGTATGCTGAAGTTGTGATGGACGCGATAATACGAAGTCAAGCTTTTTTTTTTCTTGACTCTTTTTTTCGTTTTGATATTCTTTCATAGGGTCTGGTAGCGCTTTTTGTTTTGGCGAACGAAGTCTACTAAGAAATTCTTTTTGTGTAAAGGGTAGAGTTGCCCTTTACATATTTTCACTTAAAATATAATATCTATCGAGGCTGCTATAATAGCATAGCTATATTCTATATAAAGCATATACCTTTTATTGTTTGATCTACAAATCCTTTATTGAAAATTTTAGGAAAATGTTGTATAATTATTGATAAACTTTGGTAGAACTTATGGCAGATTCAGGAATCAACGTAACTTTCAATAGTGAAATTTCAGAGTGTCTTGCTGGGCTGGCTAAAATAAGAAACAAGCCCGTTAAGAAGCTAGTAGAGGAGCTGATGCAAGAAGCAATTGAAAATGAGGAAGATAAAATACTAATTGAACGTGCTGCTGAACTTAATGTTCCAGGTGCAGAGACAGTTGATCTAAAAGACGTCAAGTGGGACTAAAGCGCTATAAGATTAAGTTTCTGAAAAATGTTAGTAAAAAGGATTTACCAGCTCTTCCAAAAACAATAAAGTTAAGAGTTGAAGAAATAGTAAAAGAGCGCCTTACAGTTAACCCAATTGATCTTGGTGAATCGTTGCGTTACAAACTCAAAGGACACAGAAGACTGAGAACTGGTGATTATCGTATTATGTATCATGTAAATGCTGCAAAATACGAAGTAACCATTGTTTCAATAAAACACAGGAAAGACATTTACGAATCCTAGATTAATATTCTTCCAGTATTAACTTGATAAGGCACGGTAACTTTGCCGGTTGAGCCACTTCTGTTCTTTGCAACGTTTATCTCCAGTTCGTTATTAGAGCCTATTTTATAGTAGCTGTCTCTGTAGAGTAGTAAAACTATATCAGCATCTTGTTCGATGCTCCCTGACTCTCGCAGGTCTGCTAATTGCGGTCTTTTGTTTTGTCTTTCTTCTACTCTGCGACTAATTTGTGATAGTGCGACGATGGGAACTTCAAAATCCTTGGCGATGTTCTTTAATGTTCTGCTGATCTCTGTTACCTCAAGAGTTCTGTTCTCTGTTCTTCCTGATCCTCTGAGTAATTGCAAGTAGTCAATGTATATGCATTTTATGCTGTATTGCTTATCAATTGATGCGATCTTTTTTCTGAGCACATTTAAATCCATATTGCCTGAGTTATCGATGAGGATGTTTAGAAACGTTATTTGATTTATTCCGCGATATAGAAGATCCATATTTTCATTCTTGAGAATGTTATTGATAGTTTCGTTGACTTCAATGCTGATTATTCTGTTGATGAGTTGATTGGCTGACATTTCAAGGGAGAAGAAGCAGACATACTCGTGGTCATTTAAGAGCTTTGCGGCCTCTAGAGCCATGTGTAGTGCTATTGAAGTCTTACCAATTGAGGTGCGTGCTGCAAGTACAGAGAGCTCTCCTTCTTTGAAGCCACCTGTTATTTTATCAAGCTCCTCTATTCCTGTTGTTATTCCTTCTATTTCGTTGGGGTTTGCTAGCCGTTTATCGATGTAGTCTCTGTAGTCTTTGAGATAATCAAATATTGGCTTGACGTCCTCATCGACCCTGAGCCCTCCTTCCTGATCCATTCTTCACCTTAAACCGGAGGCTCCTCAAACTCAATATCTTGTTTTCGTCGCCTCTCCCAATGAGTTATATTATATATAAATAATATAATATAATATAACTTATAGTGGGGGGTACCCAAAAAAATGGTTATTTTTGAGCTGAGCAAAGCCACCTAAGGTGAAGAATGGATCAGGAAGGAGGGCTGTATAATGTATATTTATAATTTACTTACGTAACTTAACGAAACAGGAATTATTGAAAAACATGGTTCTTAAGTACTTTCAAAGCTTTCTCGTAAATAGTGTCTCTATGTCCTATTGTAATAATAGTTACTTCATGTTTTTTGGTGTCTGCACAATACATGATACGATAGTCGCCAACCCTTAGTCTTCTGAACCCTTTAAAGCTATGATATAAAGGCTCACCAAGATTAACTGGATCGACTGTAAGTCGCTCATTTATTGCATCTACAGCTCTTGACCGTACTTTTTTTGGAAGACTTGGAAGATCTTTTTCAAGAACACTGTCTAGGAAGATAATAGTGTATTCCAATCCACGTCCTCACTTTTAGTTTTTTTTTCATTTTCAATATCATATTGATCAGCAACTACAGATAATAAAAAATCTTCCATTTCACTATCTATTGCTTCTTTAAGTAGTTTTTCTGCTAATGCTTGAGCAGGCTGCTTAGTAAGTTCAGATAATTCAGCAAGATGCTGTAAAGTTTCTTTACTGAAAGCTAAATTAGCGTTTGCCATAAGTTTTACCGAAATCTACTGCATAATTATACAACATTTTCCTAAAATTTTCAATAAAGAATTATATTGACATATTATGGTAGGTTAAGTATATAGGTGCATTGGCTTTTGCTGATGTTAGGGAGAAATGACACAAAAGTTAATACTAAGTATAGTATTGCAAGACATTATTAGGAATAGAGAGGGTATGCCAGCCGCACTGCCATTAAGTTAAGGAAAAGTGATGAACTGTATTATAAAATCAGGTAAGATCCACAAATTAAAAGAAGTAATGACATGAGTAAAAAAAAGAATAATCATGTTTATAAAAAATAAATTGATGAGTTTAAACTTTATAAACGCACACAGAGCATCCTCAAAAGACTTCTCACGAAAAAGAAAGCTGCCCTTCGTTAATGTATTTCTCCTGATTTTTAGAAAGAGTGTAAAGTCATTACAAGTGATGCTTAATGAGTTTGTTCTGCATACAAGAAAAGATTATACAATTACGGCAAGTGCATTTACTCAAGCAAGAAAGAAGCTAAAGCATACTGCGTTTTCAGAGTTAAATGATGATATAGTTTCCCTATACTACCAAGATCAGGAATTTAAAACCCACCATGGCTTCAGAGTACTTGCATTTGATGCTTCAATACTGATTCTGCCAAAGAGCGACAAAATAATAGGTGAGTTTGGCTCAAGAGCAGTATGGAATGGAATCCAGAGATTTGAAGACTATACAAGTGCAACCTTTGAAGTTTGCTACGATGTGCTAAATAATATTGCAATAAAATCTGTGCTAAGTAGAGGTGACAGCTATGAGGTTGATTTAGCAATCGGTATGCTTGAATCCATAAAATCAGACGATTTGTTAATCTGTGATAGAGGATACGTATCTTATCGATTTCTTGCTGAGCTTACAGGAAGGAAAATCAATTATATAATTCGCTGTTCAAGTTCGTCTTTCAATGAAATAAACGCTATGTTTAAGCCGGAAAGCCCATCTAGTACGGTGGTAGTGTCTACCGCACCTATTAAAGTAGCAAGACAGCTACGAAAGCTAGGATTACCTGATGAGATGAAATTCAGGTTAGTCAAAATAATACTTTCTTCTGGCGAAGTTGAAGTGTTAGTAACATCTCTGTTAGATGAGAAACGTTTTACAGTTGAAGAGTTTGAGAGATTATATTACTTGCGCTGGGGAGTAGAAACATTTTTTTCTAGGCTGAAGGGAAGATTAAATTTAGAGAATTTCACAGGAAAAAGTATTGAAACTATCAAGCAGGATTTTTGGTCAACTATCTTCATCAGTAATCTAGAAAGTATCATGATAGAAGATGATGAAGAGACATTGAGCGCACAGAATAGTAAACTAAAAAAAAGCATCAATAAATCTGTCTCATTTAATGCGATTAAAAACTTAGCCTTTGATATTTTTTCTACAGAGTCAGACATAGACTGCATTATGGATCGACTATCACAGTTATTTTTGATGAACACTTTAGTGGTGAGAAAAGGGAGAAGAGTTGATCGTCATAAGATATCTGATATTCGTTCACTCAACTACCAGAAAAGAGCTAGAAAACATGTGTTTTAAATTCAAGATATCTTTTCAGTATCATTGCATTAGTACATTCTTTGCAAAATAACCTGCAATTATTACTTTTTTAAATAACTTGCACTTTTCAGACTCCCTTTTCTTAAAAATTCACCCTAGTATTTACCATAATTATCAATCACTTCAAATTTTTTGTCCAATCTTAACTTCTCTTTCCCTTAACTTAATGGCAGTGGGACCAGGCTATGTTTTACCTCAGTTCTCACAAGTGCCGATAGCTGGACTTTCATGGCAGTTTTTCAGAATTTATGCTGATTCAGTGGCTATGCAAGATAGAACTGATATCGATAGGGTTTTCATTAAAGACATTACTGAGGCTGAACGAATCGATGAAGGCAATCCTCGTTTTTATTTAAATGTTATTTGTGAAAAGCCTAATGAGAAAAATTCGCCTCTTGAGAAAGCGATAGTATTTAAAAACTCTAATGCTCTATGGAGTGTTATTGCCGGATCACTGAAGCTCAAGTTCTATGCTTGGAGAGGAGGTGATGATCTAGTTGTTAAATTAGTAGCAATTCGTGATTTTGGTGCGAAATCGTCAACACCGCCGAAGGTGAATGTAGTAGATGAATTTTTAATTGATTCTGATTCACCAAAAGTTTACGACACCAGTTTAACTTTGCTGGACTTTGTCATTCCTTCTGATATTGGTGATGATCAAAGTTTGACATTGAAGTTTCTATTACCGACCGATCGAACATTTAATTTTAAAGCAACAAATTTTTATTGTGCAAAGGTTTCAGCACCAGTTTCAACTATTGATTTTAAATATCCCACAGAAAATTCTGATTTAGCAAAATCTAATTTGTTATTTTCGTCGTTTAAAGCAAATAAATACAGCATTAATAACAGTTACAATGAGCTAGCTTTTACCATTAATGGTCTTAAGTTTGTCGATAATATCGGTGAAATAGTTTCCTATCCAAAAGGAGCAAAAGTTAATGAAGGAGAGATAAATTTAATCAAGTGTGATGGTCGCACACTTGATGGAGCAGCGATTAGTCCAATAGGCATTGAATACAAAAGGCTATACGAAAAGCTAGATTATAATGCACCCCATAAACTAGACCAAAAAAAAATGGTTGATCCGAGTAGGAAGGTAAAGGGGTAAAAGTATGGCAACAAAAAAATATGAACCAGAGTTAAAAGCAAAGATAGCTTTGGAAGCAATAAAAAATCAAAAAAGCACATCTGAGATATGTAGTGAATATAAAATACCATCAACAAATCTATATGATTGGCGTGATAGAGTATTGGCAAGGTTAAAAGACCTATTTGTTGAAGAAAGTGAAAGTGCGAGAAAACAAAGAATCTTAGCGCAAGAAATAGAAAGTTTACATAAAGTAATAGGAGAATTGACAGTGGAAAATAGTTATTTGAAAAAAAAATTACTGAAATAAGCAAAAAAGATAGAGTAAGGTTTATAGAAAAAGATTCTGATCTATCAATTAGGAAACAGGCTGATTTACTGGGGATTTGCAGATCTAGCCTATATTATAGGCATATAATTAATAACGAAAGTGAAATTTGATTCAAGAAGTATATTTGGCTTCTGATTGCCGTTATGGATATCGTAAAATTACTGCTGAAATCATAGCGAGTGGAGTAGTAGTCAATCACAAAAAAATCTTAAGAATTATGAAAAAAATGAAGATTAGTGGGCTGTATTGTAGAAAAAGATGTAATACAAGTATTAAAGAAAAAAAGCATAAAATATATCCTTATTTACTCAAAGATTTGATTATTTGTAGAGTTAATCAGGTATGGGCTACTATATATTATGGTAGAAGGTAAGTTTGTCTATTTTGTGGCAATAATGGACTTGTATAGTCGCTATATTATTGCTCATTCATTATCACCATATCTCGATGCTGGATTTTGCCTTTATACTCTCAAAGAAGCTCTAAAACAAGGTAAACCTGAGATTTTTAATAGTGATCAAGGAGTGCAGTTTACTAGCTACAACTTTATTATGGAATTAGAGCGTGCTAATATTAAAATTAGTATGGATCATAAAGGACGTTGCTTCGACAATATATTTGTTGAGCGTTTATGGAGAACTTTAAAGCAAGAAGCTATATATTATTATAGACCAAATAGTATCAGAGATTTGAATCTTATAATAAACGATTTTGTTGGTTGGTATAACTATAAAAGGCGACATCAGACTCTACATTATAAAGTTCCTGCTGATCTTTATTATCATAAACAGTAAATGAATATATTGATAAATACTTTAAATGTGTGTCGACGTATTTATCAACATATTCATTTTAAAAATCGGATCACTTTGAAAAAAATGGTCTAGACAAATGGGTGCATTATAGGCATGCTCATAGTGTTTTTGACTATACGCTTGATCAGATTTTAGTGCAGGGTTCGGACCACCTATGAGACATGCAATATCTCTTGCCTCATTCCAAGTACGAATACTTACAGAATCCCCTTGCCAATCTTGAACAGCAAGTAAACCTGCCTCAAAATCAAGACAAAGTGTTGTTGACTCATCAAGAGTTTTAAGTAGGCTAGTTTTACCGATTCCATAAGGTCCAAAGATTACTACCTTCACACCTGTGACCATTTTTGCTCTTTCTTTGCTGTTTATTATTTTCATATTTTCCCCCCTTATAGTTAGAAATCTCGTTTTAGGTATGTTTTAAGGTGGGAAAACTCTTTGCGTAATTTGTTAATTGTGTCGTAGAGAGTTGATTTTGGTATACCAGTCCTTCTGGAAATTTCACAAATGCTGTGATCTTCTGCCAATAGTTTACATATTTTTCTTAACTCTCGAGGTAACTTTGCAATTGCCTCATTTACATCAATCCGTACCGCGGAGCTATATTCAAGACTTTCATCACTCTCTTCGTGTAAAGTTTCATCAACAAAATTAATGGTACGTTTTTTACATAGTTCTTTTTCTTTTAAATTGAGGGCACGGCATTTAACGTACTGTTTTATAAAATGCCCTTCAAGTTCATTAAGGCCAGGCAAACAGTCAAGTAAAAGATCTTGCTCAACATCTTCAATGTCTTTATAAGCAAAAGCTTTACCTCTTTTCAGAAGTTTAGCATAGTGTCGTATGTGTTTAACAACTTTTGGGTTAATACCAGTATAGGAATTTTTAGAATGCATATTTTCTCCCTCTAATTAAGAAATGATTAAAGTGTTAATTGTGATAAACCCAAGTATTTGGATTTTCTACAGGAATTACGCTGCCATAGTGTGGTGACTTGTAGTGTGTGGGTAGTAATCTGTGATAGACTGTAACCTTTTTGTTCTTCTCTGGATCAAATATTTTTTGCCCAAATTCCATACCTTCAACGCAAAGTACTCCGTATTTGTTTCTTGCAGCGTTTTTGCCTTCTTTGTTGAATTTAACGTAGCCTTTGGTAGCAAGAACATCGAGACGATCACGAATAGAATGTGTACTGCCGAGACCTTCTTTATTTTCAAATGCCTGACAAAACTGATTAATTGTATAAGCATGACCCTTACGTCCTTCTGCACATATTAAGTCCAAGATGATGTCATATCTGCGAGAACGTTCGGCATCTAGTTTTTCACCATAGTCTTTATTTATTAACCTTTGTGACTCAGCGTCAACTTCGTACCAATGACCATTAATTTTATCAACAAATTTTGGCATAACAGAATTTCCATTACGTAACTCAAACATCAGTTGACGATAGCTGTTCTTCTCATCAGGCCTAAACATGATCATTCCAGTGGTATAGAATCCTCGTAAGCTGCTAGCGCCACTAAAACTTTGAAATGGATCTTCTTCTAATAGTTTCTTTTGCATTTTCTTTGTATGGTGCACAAGAATAACTCCAGCATCTGGATTGATTAGAGAACGCAGTTTTTCAACTCTCTCCTGGAGAAAGAAAATCATGGCATTATTATCATTTTCGTTACCGTATTCATCAGCATCAAAAACGTTACGCAATGGATCTACCGCTATGATATCAATGGTGTTTAGGTCAAAGTTTCTTTCTGCTTCAGTTACGATATCTTTAATGCCATTTTCATTTAAAAGCAGCTTAGTCTGTGGTGTAATAACTAAATTGTTTGCAGCAAGTTTAATAAGTTCTTCACTAAGTTTCATCTGTTGCAACCGTTCACGCATATAGTGGTAACCGATTTCAGTCTGAAGGTAGAAGATTCTTAAGGGCCTTTTTGGCACCATATCAAAAAATGGAGTTCCAGATGCCATATGAAAAAGCCAAGAAATAAGAAAGTCACTTTTTCCCACTTTAGGCGCGCCAGCAAAAACTAAAAGACCACTAGGAGTTAAAACTCTAGGAGCAATTATGTCTTCTGGCATTGGTGATTTGTCATTTAGGTACTGCAATACAGGAAATGAAGTAACGTTTTTTGTATATGGGAGAGAAACAGTTGAGGTTAAAAATCTTTTTACGTCTACTCCTTCTTTAATACAATCAGCAGCATCCCAAGCTTTTGGTTTATCTTGTGGAATTTTAAGAATAGAAAGCGATGCAACGCCTATATCTAAAAGCTTCTTTGCAACATTTTCAGCATATTTCTGACCTGAACTATCGTTGTCTGGCCATATGGTTATGTGTTTACCTTTGAGTGGAGCCCAATCTGTTTTATTTACAGGTGAATTTGCTCCAAACATCATTGTTGTGGCTGTTATGCCCTTACTGATTAAACTTTCAGCACATTTTTCACCTTCAACGAAAACAATTTTATCGGATTTAATTATACCTGGAACATTGTACAAAGGCCTTGGATCTGGAGCAGTACTACTTGAGTTTTTTACATCAAAACAGCTATATCGTTTTTTCCCTGAAGTGCTATCATAACGGTAAATTTTAGCTATTACTTGATTATTTTCATCATGATAGTCCCAACATGCTATTAAATGTTCTGAAAATTCTTCTTTATGGTTTGTTGAGTGACCAAGCCATTTTTCTATATCTTCTATGGTATCAAGAAACTTAGTCTGACTAGTAACATCCCACCAGAGATTAAGTATATCTCCGCCTTCACCAGTAGCAAAATCGTGCCATAATCCGGCTCTTTCTCCTCTTGTTTCTACTACTAAACTTTTCCCTTTATCTCCTCTAATATTACCAACATAGAACTTACCACCGTGGAAAGTACCATTTGGTAATAAGTAGGATAAAGATGATTCTATTCTTGAGAGTAGTTCTGCTTTTACTTCTGCTGCTCTTTCAAATAAAGCTTGCTTGTCATGCATATTGTTTTGTCCTGTTAAAATAAGCTATGTTTGTTGACAGAATGTCTCTGCTACATAGCTCATGATGATGTTCTTAAAGGCTGGTAATTTAAAATACAGTTATAAATGGGTAGAGAGATGTCTCTGTACCTTTTACTATAGTAATACCGGATTTCTCATAGGTTTTTCCGGAAGAGAGGAGAAATTTTTTTCAAGCGTAAGTTGACACTGTCCATATTTACCCCAAATATTTACAATTCAGAAGACCAGGTTTGCTAGGTCTTACTATAGTAAGTTCAACAAAATTACAAAAACTGTTCACTTTTTTTAAGAGTTTTGCACAACTCCGCTTTCTATTAGCTTTCATACTCCACTAAATGACCTCTTTTCTAAAGACTAGAAATGCAGTCCGAAATATGAATTGCTCTAAAAATTTTTCATTGAAATTACAAAAATGCACAGGTAATGCAAATTCTGTAAAGGACAACGGTGGTATTGAAAATTTAACTCTGCTCTCAACTTACACTCCTCAAAAAAATTACAAAATTTAATTTCATTTTAACTTTAAACAAAAAGGCCGCCTATAAGTTGCATCTGCATTATGTTGCAAAATATACTATACTTTGCTTATGAGAATAACCAAATAAGCCATCCTTTTTTCTCCTCCATAACAGATATATACTAGAAATGCAGTCTGAAATATGATTTGCTCTAAAATTTTTTTCATTACGATTTTTCTATTAAACTTTAATAGAGCTTAACGTGTTTACAATATACTCAGGGGAGAGATTTTCCGTCTATAAGAAGTAGCCACAAAACGCTATATTGGTAAAGGTATTCATAATAATTACTTGTGAATTAAGTACTTTAGATTCGAGATTACATAGATTTTTGGCAGTTTAAGCCATTTTAGATTGGAAAATGAAATCTCCTAAAAGGAAAAACCCGGCTATATTAAAGGGTTAAGAGTAATTTAAGTTTGAAATTCAAAAAAACTTCTTAATTGCTTTAAAAGCTAGGATTATAGAGGGTTTTTGAGTGTAGCCCAGTTTCAGGTAAAACCTTATATATTATATATATAATAAATAATAATATATAATAATAGAACATATAGGATATGTACCTTTCATAATACCTACCTAAATATTATTAACGCGCTTAAGTGTTTAATTTATTACTTTTTTAATTTTTAAATAACAAGTTAAGCAAAAAAACATGAACTGTAATAAGTTTATTATAATATAAACCTTAAGAGAAGTTCCGCGGTAGCCGTCTGCTCAACTGAAATGGTTTTCAAAAAGGCTAATATACCGTCCATTTAAATTTTTAACCGAAATATAAAAGTCATTTAAAAAATAAACTCAAGTGGCAACTAACCGGTTTTTTAAAGCCGCCTATAACCTACTCTAACTACTTATGCATACAGGTGGACCAGCTGCATTTCATGATATTAGTAGACATAAACCGAGTTATTGTAAGATAATTAAAGGTATCACTAAACTTTAATAGCCTTTAAAAATAGCTAAAGGTAACATTTTTATGGTAAATGCCTAATCTACTACTGTGGCCTATTCTTCAAAGTAAGGTTTTAAGGAGTAAAAAGCCGTTCTGAGTTTTCCAGCAAAATTTCAAAATAAGGAAATAGAAATATAATACACTTAAACCATTGAAATTCTGCATTTTTATCCATTTAATACCTATAAGACGTTATTTTTCCATTTCCAAAAGACTTAATGAATCAGATCGCCCTAAATAAAAATACAACACAGAGACAAAAATATGAAAAACCTACTATTGCATTTTGGATAACCTGAAAAAGATAAATGCTTACAAAAGACAAGATGGCTAATAATAGCGTTTTAAAGAGATTCTACGACTTCAGGGTACAATTGTACAATCAGAACCTAAGTTACTCATGTAAGGTAGCTCAAAACCCGGTTAAGAGTCATTTTTAAATTATTTCTTACCTTAAACTTTTACTTGCTATAAAAAAGCCTTACTCTAGTCTATCACGTTTTTTATTTGTTGTAAAATATTTTTTCAAAAAAAGTGGACGATCTTTTAAATCGGTGCAATAAAAGCTGGTTATTTTAGATAATCTCTATAAATAAATTGTAGGTGAAGTTAAAGAAAAAAAGTTTTGCCATAAACATAAGCTATGGAGCTCGTAAACTGCTTAAAATGGAGATAAAGATCTAAATTTATTTATTTACGTCTCCAATTTCATCGCGTACAATGGAGACAAAGATTTATGTTTTCACTATTTATTGGCAGATAGGGCTTTCTAAAGGGTGGGTCACCCCCCTTGAAATTAAAACAAAAGGTGGTAGACAAGATGTCAAACACAGATAACTCAACTACAAGCTGGTCTTTGTTGTAGTTATTTTCTCACCTGCTTTAATTAATTCATCAAAATCAGATTCATACTCTGTATAGCCTTTCTTATAATAGTCCGAATGCGATAAGATATGTGTTAGCAGGCCAAATGTTGTTTTTTTACATTTTTAAGATAAGAAGTGGATAGCTGAACTTGTTTTTTATACAGCATTTCTTATATTGATCAAATCTTTCAATTGATTATTGCTAAATTCTGTAATCCAACTTTCACCGCTACTTATAGTTAAGTTTGCTAACTCTTTCTTGCTTTGAATCATCTCATCAATACGCTCTTCAAAAGTACCTGTTGAAAGTAGCCTGTACACCATAACATTACGTTCTTGTCCAATACGGTACGCTCTATCTGTTGCTTGTGCTTCCACTGCTGGATTCCACCATAAATCGTAATGTATTACATGGTTTGCTGCTGTTAAATTAAGCCCTGTTCCACCAGCTTTTAAAGATACTATGAGAATATTTGATTGAGATGAGTTTTCAAAATCATTAACCATTTTGTCTCGTGCTTTACGGGATAAACTTCCATGCAAAAATGGCACCATTGACTTAAATCTTTCTTCAAGCATTTTAGCCATAATTTCACCCATTTCTGTGTATTGGGTAAATATCAATGATTTTTCTGCAAATTCGCTAATTCCTACTAGTATCTCTTCTAGCATCTGCATCTTTCCTGACTGTTCAATACTTGCACGCTTTTTCTTACCAAAATGCGATGGATGGTTACAAACTTGCTTTAAAGCATTGATAAGCTTAAGAATTAGACCCTTACGCTCAATTCCTTCACTTCTTTCTATCTTTTTCATAGTTGTGTTAACTACTTCTTGATAAAGTGCTGTTTGCTCTGGAGTTAGAGAACAATAACGATTATTTTCAATTTTATCTGGTAGATCCTCTATAATGCTTTTATCACTTTTTACCCTACGTAGCATAAAGGGGTGGGTAACTTTCATGAACCTCTCTAGACAAACTTTATCTCTCGCTTTTTCAATTGGCGTTGCAAAACGAGTTTTAAATTCCTTAGGAGTACCAAGGTAATATTTATTAGTAAAATCAAAAATACTCCAATATTCTAGTAGCCTATTTTCAACAGGTGTACCACTCATAGCTATTTTATTTTTTGCTGCAATAGCTTTTATAGCTTTACTCTGTTCACTATGGGGATTCTTTATATTTTGGGCTTCATCAATCACGAGCAAAAACCATCCTACTCTGTTAAGCTCTTTTTTATCACGACGTGCAAGACCATAGGATGTGAGAGCTACATCATAATCATTTGCCAATTCTCGATTTTGTCCATGATAGATAAAAAGCTTTAATTCTGGTGCAAAACGTTCCATCTCTCGTTGCCAATTGCTTAATATGCTTGTTGGTGCTACTATCAAGACTTTATCTTCATCTAAAAATCCTGCATTCTTACAGTATAAAATGGCTGCAATAACTTGTAGTGTTTTACCAAGACCCATGTCATCAGCAATTATACTACCAAACCCCGTCTCTATGTTCTGCACAAGCCAACTAAATCCACGTTTTTGATATGGACGTAACTGTGCTGTTAGGTTACTTGGTACATCAACAGGTACATAAGTGTTAAGCTTTTCAAATAGGCTTTTAATCTGCTGATCAAGTCCTACCTTTGCTCCATCTAGTTCACCTCCTAAAGCAGCTTGCATCAGCTCTACTTGACTCAAGCGTTCAGGTAACTTATCAAATTTTTTCAGTAGAGCTTCTACCTCCTTATCATCCAAAAGCACATATTGGTCTATAATCTTTATAAGTCCACGAGAATCTTTCAGTAGCTTTTTAAATTCTGTAATGCTTATCTCTTTATCACCTATCGCTATTTTCCAATCAAACTTCAATAATTTTTCAAGCGTTAAGAAACTTTTCCGATCTTCTTCAATTTTGCCTTTAGCAGATAAATTAAGACTCAACTTTGGCTTTAGGATTTTTTCCAGTGATTTCGGTAAGATAACTATAACGCCAATTGCTTTTAACACCGGCAAGATATTTAAAAACAATGGTGCAAAATCATCTAAGCTAAACAGTAATCTACTGCTGTCGTCAATCGATCTTTCTAGCTCAGGTATGTATTCGGACAGCATTCCCATACCAGATAAAATGCTCAGTTTTGTGCTGCAGTTAGACAATGCTTTTTTCAGCTTTATTATCGATTTTCCATCATCTAACGATCAATCACCTTAATACCCTCTTCAATAATCAAGTAACTAAGGAAATTACAGTTACAGATTCAACACATCCACTATTTGGCAGAACATTTCCAATATCTTCTGTCAGCTCAAAAGTCCACAATGTATTTGTTACTTATCGCAATTACATCATTCTACGTATTCCGTTTTCTGCTACCAACTTAGCTAGTAAGCAAAACTTTCTCACCAGCAAGTTAACGTGGTCTTCATTATACGAATTTGTTTCTCTAGCAAAGGAGTATAAATTATGCCATGTAAACCATGTCAAGTGTGGCAGAAAATGTCGCAACGTTTCAAGTCAGAAGTTTTAGAAAATATATTATTAGTGTCCAAAGAGGTTATCTATGAGTACATCAGAGCTAATTACAGCACAGCATTTAGCACGCGAAGCAATAATTTATATCAGACAATCAACACCTCATCAAGCATTGAGCAACCAAGAAAGTTTGGAGTTACAGTATGCACTAAAACAAAGAGCAATTGACCTTGGATGGAAAGCTGATAATGTTGTAATCATTGATAGTGATCTTGGTTTAACTGGTGCTAGTGCTGAAAAGCGTGAAGGGTTTAAAGAGATTGTCACTAAAGTCACTTTATCAAAGGTAGGAATTATTCTCTCCTACGATGTGACTCGCTTATCACGTAATTGTTCTGACTGGTATCCTTTACTGGATATATGTGGCTATAAACAGTGTTTAATAGCTGACCGGGATGGTGTTTATGATCCTGGTACTATTAATGGTCGGCTGTTACTTGGTCTGAAAGGGCAACTTGCTGAAATGGAGTTATCTACTATAAGAGCTAGACTAAATGCTGGACTATTAAATAAAGCAACCAGAGGTGATTTAGCCTTATCTCTCCCAGTTGGTCTTGTTCGTAACATTGATGGTTCTGTGAACAAGGATCCTAACCTTGAAGTTCAGTCTCGTATCAATCTTATTTTTGAAACTTTTCTAGAAAAACGAACAGCATCAAAGGTTTTAAGACATTTTAATGATCATCAACTAACTCTTCCTAGATATAATAATTTCAAAGAACTACAGTGGAAAAAGCCAACTGTTGCAGCAATTACCTCAATACTAAAAAACCCAGCCTATGCTGGAGCATTTGTTTATGGGCGTTCCCGTACTACATACCATAAGCCATCTTCTGCTGACAAAACAACAAAAAAATTACCAATGGAGGAATGGAAAGTTCTGATCAAAGGTAAATACTCAGCTTACATAGATTGGGAAACTTTTACAAAGATTGAGATGATGCTAAAAGATAATTATGCAGAATACGATCGCAATAAAACACGTGGTATAGCAAGACCAGGTGCAGCATTATTACATGGAATAATTTATTGTGGAGAATGTGGACATAAAATGTTGGTACAGTATAAAGGAGGAAATCGTTATTTATGCAACTATCTACGTCAGCAGTATCGTGTACCTGTATGTCAGCTTTTACCAGCTGATATTATTGATAATGAAGTAGTTCCCAAATTTTTTGCTGCACTTGGTCAAATTGAGCTTGATGCTTATACTCAGGCGATTAACTCACAATTGCAATCTGAGCAAGCAATTAATAAAGCACATTTACAACAATTAGAGCGCCTAAAGTACCAAGTTAGATTGGCAGAAAGACAATTTAATCAAGTAGACCCTGACAATCGTCTTGTAGCTGCAGAACTTGAAAGACGCTGGGAGAAAGCATTGAAAGAACTCCAACAAGCAGAAATTATGTTCGAACGTCAGCGTCCAAGTGATCCAACACCTCAATTACCTGAAGAACTGAAAACAGTATTTTTAGATGTAGGCAAAAGATTACCTGAAATTTGGTATAAATCAATTCTATCACGTCAACAACAAAAGTCCTTTCTTCGTTGTCTCATTGATAAAGTGGTAGCACACAGAATCAGACGCGATTGTCTTCAGGTACGCATTATATGGCATGGTGGCGAAACTACTACTTCTCATGTTCCCATTCCAGTAAACTCTTTTCGCGAGTTGACTAAAGCAAAAGAAATGGAACAGTCTATAATAAAGTTAAGTAAAGAAGGTAAAACAGATGCAGAAATTGCTAAGTACTTAGAAAAACAGGGACATCGCTCCCCCACAAAAAACATCGTTTTAGAAAATACAGTAAAAACTATTCGGTTAAAAAATAACATTATGCGAGCAAGGAATCAGTCACATCCGCTTAAAGTATCTGGATATCTTACCGTTCCACAAATTGCAAAAATCCTCAATGTTACTACACATTGGATTTATGATAGAATTAATAATGGTCAAATCAAAGTACGAAAAGATGACAGTAAAACCAGAGGAAAATATTTATTTGAGAATACGCCAGAGACTGTTAGAATCCTTATGGATTTTAAACATGGTAAACTCAACAATCCAAATTTTTTATAGGAGTATCAATATGCATAATCAAAGCACCCTTTGATATCACCTTCTAGTATCCATTGTGGTCGATTGCGTCTTGCCAGTAATAAGTGACAAGCAGCAATAGCATCCGCGCAGGATCTTTTAGGTCTAAAGCCATAGGAGTGACGGTCGCTGATCGTTTCAGATACTGGCTCCAGGGCAAACAGATATAATGCTTGCATGGCTCTATCTTTTATCGTTGGTATTCCAAGAGGTCTTCTTTTGCCATTAGATTTACTGATATAAATCCGTTTTAGCGGAGAAGGTTTATATCCTCTTTGCTTTAACTGCTTTATTCCTTGAAATTTAGCATTGCAAGTTGACCATAGTTGACGATCTACACCCGCTGTGTTTTTTCCTTGGTTTTCAGTTACTCTCTTAACAGCCAAAGCTTTTCCGCTAAAAGAGCGTGTGAGAAGATGTTGTAAAGCTTTTACCTTACCCCATCTTCCTTCTTGGACAGCCTTAACAATACGTCTTTGTAGCCTTATAACAACTTTTTGGCACTTCTTCCATGGCAATTGCTTCCATGCTTCGGAGTTGTCGGTAGGTGCACTTACAGTTTTATCTGTAATCATCTGCTTTCCTCCCTTAAGTGGTTAACAAAGTTTCTTGTCACGAGGGACCAAATGGAAGTCTGCTCGTTTTCACGAGAATTAATGTTACAAATTCTATCCATTTCGTTACAAAATGGCATTCGCTTTCTCCATTCTCCTTTACCTGCACTTCCATCAGCATTCCTTGCGGTTTGCTTGCCATGTAGGCGAAAATACAGGCTTACCCTGTTCCTTCTATCATACAACAGTGGGTTAGGTGGCTTCTCTATACCGGTGGAATTGTTATTTGCGTACATCCAGAGATGAAAAATGTATCTTATCCACATTACCTTTTGGTCAGAGCTTATCAGCATCTTTAGCTCTTTCATCATATCGGTACTTATAAAGCTTCACTTACGTTCACCATACCACTAAGCCTAGCCCTCCAACCACATGATGCTTGCAGTTTATGCCCCTCTCACGATTGAGCATCTTCTTTTTCAAGAGGAGGTTCATTGTCCGCATCGCTTGGCACCAACCGGTTGCCCAATTCGCACTGATGCGTAGACTCAGATGGCAAAACATCTGGTTTAATAAGTTTTAGAATCCTTTCAGTTTCTTTCTGGAGGAATTCCTCTCCTTTTAAACAATATGACCGAAGACTTTCAGGTCGCACCATCTCTATAATGTATCTTGAACCTTGAGAGTCTTTACAAAGAACATCGACAATACTTTGCTTTTTAGCGGCAATCTCAGGGTCTAAAATGGTAGCTAAGAATTCAACATCGTGAATAGCAGCTAAGCCAGTAAAGCCTAAAATATCGTTCAAGAAATGAATGAGAATATCTTTGTTTTTCTCAGTGCCAAATATTCTTTTAAAGGCATAATCATTGCGTGCATCAAGAAACTTCGAAAGAGCCATGAGAAAGTAAGATAAAAAGCATTAATTATTATACACAATTGTGAGGAAATGTTCAATCTTTTTATTGTTTTAAATGTGTTGATGAAAAAACGTCTGTCAGAGATCATCTGAGAATTGCATTTAAGGCTTTAGATGAAAGAGGGGATATCATCTTTTTATAGTTGCCTTATAAAAGGCCTTAAAACCCCAGCAAATGAATTGATGAGCTATTAAGAGCTTAAAAATATTTATTTTCAGTGTGAGAGACTAACCTCCTAATAAAAATACGAGCCTAAAAGCTCAATTACGCTTTACCTAACATCGTGAGGACAGGTTTGTCAATCTCTCACACCTTATATTTTAAAATATTCAAAAAATAATATCAACATATTTTGGTAGCAAATTTACGTTGAATCTATATCCTGTAAGTATGGGCGAAAAAAAGAAGGTTATAATATATACAGATGGAGCATGTTCTGGAAATCCAGGGCCTGGTGGATGGGCAGCCGTGGTAATGTATGAAAATAAAAGTGTCTTTATCAAAAAACGTATCTCTGGAGGTGAAGAGAACACAACAAATAACAAGATGGAGCTAAAGGCTGTAATTAATGGGCTAAAGATGTTAAAAATTTCCTGCAGAGTTATTGTACACACTGATAGTCAGTATATTAAACAAGGTATAACAGGATGGATCAACAAGTGGAAAACAAATGGTTGGAAGACAGCTGATAAAAAGCCAGTAAAGAACAGGGAATTATGGCAGGAGCTAGATGAAGTTGCTTTACAGCATGATGTTAATTGGAAGTGGGTTAGAGCTCACAGTGGTAATACCTATAATGAAGAGGCAGATAGACTTGCTAGAAAGGAATCTAAAAAGCTAAAATATAGAGATTGTGAGATCAAGAAATCACAAAAAAATAGAGGGAGCTCTAAGTTTCATAGATTGGAGGGAGTGTTATGGCAATAATTCTTTTAGACACAAAAACTATAAACCGTATAGCAGCAGGAGAGGTAATAGAAAGGCCAGCGAGTGTAGTAAAGGAATTAGTAGAAAATGCAATAGATGCTGGAAGTTCAGAAATAGAGATTAAAATAGAAAGTGGTGGACGTAACCTTATAACTGTGATAGATGATGGAAATGGAATAGAAAAGAACGATCTGGAACTAGCACTTATGAGGCATGCCACTTCAAAATTAAGTGATAGTGAGTTAATAGAGATCAGACATCTTGGCTTTAGAGGGGAGGCTCTGCCTTCAATTGCAGCAGTAAGCAGAATGAAATTATCATCCAAGGCAAGTGGAGCAAAGGAAGCATGGTCTATAAGATATGAGGGAGGAGAAAAAATAAGAGAGATTACCCCTTGTTCTTTGTTGCAAGGTACATATATTGAAATTCGTGACTTATTTTTTGCGACTCCAAATAGACTAAAATTTCTAAAAACCGAAAGAGCAGAAACACAAAGTATTGTTGATATTGTGAATAACTTAGCGATGATTAATTATAGTATTGGGTTTACTCTCACTTCTGGTAATAAGAAGCTCTTAAAATATGTTAAGCAAACTTCGCTGTTCAACAGATTATGTGAAATAGAAGAAGAATTTCAAAGCAATTCACTGGAAGTTAAAGAGGAAGAAGAAGGCATCAAACTTAAGGGACACATCTGTAAACCTAATGTCAATCGTGGCAACTCAACTCAGATTTATACGTTTGTTAATGGAAGGCCAATAAAAGACAATCTACTTGTTGGTGCAATTAGATATGCGTATCACGATTTTATTCCAAACAATAGGTATCCTTTTGCAGTGTTGCATTTAGAAGTACCATATGACCAAGTAGATGTAAATGTGCATCCAAATAAATCGGAAGTAAGATTTCAAAATAAGAGGTTAATATATGAAATAGTGAGAAGAGGGCTAATAAAAGCGTTGTCAATGAGAATAGATACCTCTTCAGTGAGTGATATTGATGGATCTAGGTGTCAAGGTATTGGAGAAGAACTGGGTGGTTCGCCTTTTGATGTTAGTGAAAGTCAAAGGAATAATGAGCGTGTTAATAATGGAAAAAGCAGAGAAGTAAAGGGTCAAAAAGAATTTTACGAAAGGAGACCAAGTCTTTTAGAAAATCGTCTAATGAAAGAATTCAATGCACCAGATGAAAGAAGGCAAAGCTTACCAGAAACGTTTAAATATGGAGAATCTCCACCCCAAAAGGGAACGATGGTTCTAGAAAAGAAGCAAATTGATTTGATAGAGGATCACCCTCTAGGATATGCACGCTGTCAGGTCTACAATACTTACATTATTGCTGAGGCTGGAGATAGGCTGATTATAGTAGATCAACATGCAGCCTATGAGAGATTGATATACGAGTGCTTAACAAGCATAAAAAGACAAAAACTTCTCATTCCTGAAATAGTTGAAATTAAAAACCAAGCTGGAATGGAGATGGTTAAAACTTATAAAGATAAGCTTTTTGAAATGGGTTTTGGTATTGAAATAGAATCAGAAGATAAAATAATGGTGAAAGAAATACCTTCAATCTTGGGAACAATAGATATAAAAGAGATGGTGCGACCTGAAAGTCTTCGGTCATATTGTTTAAAAGGAGAGGAATTCCTCCAGAAAGAAACTGAAAGGATTCTAAAACTTATTAAACCAGATGTTTTGCCATCTGAGTCTACGCATCAGTGCGAATTGGGCAACCGGTTGGTGCCAAGCGATGCGGACAATGAACCTCCTCTTGAAAAAGAAGATGCTCAATCGTGAGAGGGGCATAAACTGCAAGCATCATGTGGTTGGAGGGCTAGGCTTAGTGGTATGGTGAACGTAAGTGAAGCTTTATAAGTACCGATATGATGAAAGAGCTAAAGATGCTGATAAGCTCTGACCAAAAGGTAATGTGGATAAGATACATTTTTCATCTCTGGATGTACGCAAATAACAATTCCACCGGTATAGAGAAGCCACCTAACCCACTGTTGTATGATAGAAGGAACAGGGTAAGCCTGTATTTTCGCCTACATGGCAAGCAAACCGCAAGGAATGCTGATGGAAGTGCAGGTAAAGGAGAATGGAGAAAGCGAATGCCATTTTGTAACGAAATGGATAGAATTTGTAACATTAATTCTCGTGAAAACGAGCAGACTTCCATTTGGTCCCTCGTGACAAGAAACTTTGTTAACCACTTAAGGGAGGAAAGCAGATGATTACAGATAAAACTGTAAGTGCACCTACCGACAACTCCGAAGCATGGAAGCAATTGCCATGGAAGAAGTGCCAAAAAGTTGTTATAAGGCTACAAAGACGTATTGTTAAGGCTGTCCAAGAAGGAAGATGGGGTAAGGTAAAAGCTTTACAACATCTTCTCACACGCTCTTTTAGCGGAAAAGCTTTGGCTGTTAAGAGAGTAACTGAAAACCAAGGAAAAAACACAGCGGGTGTAGATCGTCAACTATGGTCAACTTGCAATGCTAAATTTCAAGGAATAAAGCAGTTAAAGCAAAGAGGATATAAACCTTCTCCGCTAAAACGGATTTATATCAGTAAATCTAATGGCAAAAGAAGACCTCTTGGAATACCAACGATAAAAGATAGAGCCATGCAAGCATTATATCTGTTTGCCCTGGAGCCAGTATCTGAAACGATCAGCGACCGTCACTCCTATGGCTTTAGACCTAAAAGATCCTGCGCGGATGCTATTGCTGCTTGTCACTTATTACTGGCAAGACGCAATCGACCACAATGGATACTAGAAGGTGATATCAAAGGGTGCTTTGATTATGCATATTGATACTCCTATAAAAAATTTGGATTGTTGAGTTTACCATGTTTAAAATCCATAAGGATTCTAACAGTCTCTGGCGTATTCTCAAATAAATATTTTCCTCTGGTTTTACTGTCATCTTTTCGTACTTTGATTTGACCATTATTAATTCTATCATAAATCCAATGTGTAGTAACATTGAGGATTTTTGCAATTTGTGGAACGGTAAGATATCCAGATACTTTAAGCGGATGTGACTGATTCCTTGCTCGCATAATGTTATTTTTTAACCGAATAGTTTTTACTGTATTTTCTAAAACGATGTTTTTTGTGGGGGAGCGATGTCCCTGTTTTTCTAAGTACTTAGCAATTTCTGCATCTGTTTTACCTTCTTTACTTAACTTTATTATAGACTGTTCCATTTCTTTTGCTTTAGTCAACTCGCGAAAAGAGTTTACTGGAATGGGAACATGAGAAGTAGTAGTTTCGCCACCATGCCATATAATGCGTACCTGAAGACAATCGCGTCTGATTCTGTGTGCTACCACTTTATCAATGAGACAACGAAGAAAGGACTTTTGTTGTTGACGTGATAGAATTGATTTATACCAAATTTCAGGTAATCTTTTGCCTACATCTAAAAATACTGTTTTCAGTTCTTCAGGTAATTGAGGTGTTGGATCACTTGGACGCTGACGTTCGAACATAATTTCTGCTTGTTGGAGTTCTTTCAATGCTTTCTCCCAGCGTCTTTCAAGTTCTGCAGCTACAAGACGATTGTCAGGGTCTACTTGATTAAATTGTCTTTCTGCCAATCTAACTTGGTACTTTAGGCGCTCTAATTGTTGTAAATGTGCTTTATTAATTGCTTGCTCAGATTGCAATTGTGAGTTAATCGCCTGAGTATAAGCATCAAGCTCAATTTGACCAAGTGCAGCAAAAAATTTGGGAACTACTTCATTATCAATAATATCAGCTGGTAAAAGCTGACATACAGGTACACGATACTGCTGACGTAGATAGTTGCATAAATAACGATTTCCTCCTTTATACTGTACCAACATTTTATGTCCACATTCTCCACAATAAATTATTCCATGTAATAATGCTGCACCTGGTCTTGCTATACCACGTGTTTTATTGCGATCGTATTCTGCATAATTATCTTTTAGCATCATCTCAATCTTTGTAAAAGTTTCCCAATCTATGTAAGCTGAGTATTTACCTTTGATCAGAACTTTCCATTCCTCCATTGGTAATTTTTTTGTTGTTTTGTCAGCAGAAGATGGCTTATGGTATGTAGTACGGGAACGCCCATAAACAAATGCTCCAGCATAGGCTGGGTTTTTTAGTATTGAGGTAATTGCTGCAACAGTTGGCTTTTTCCACTGTAGTTCTTTGAAATTATTATATCTAGGAAGAGTTAGTTGATGATCATTAAAATGTCTTAAAACCTTTGATGCTGTTCGTTTTTCTAGAAAAGTTTCAAAAATAAGATTGATACGAGACTGAACTTCAAGGTTAGGATCCTTGTTCACAGAACCATCAATGTTACGAACAAGACCAACTGGGAGAGATAAGGCTAAATCACCTCTGGTTGCTTTATTTAATAGTCCAGCATTTAGTCTAGCTCTTATAGTAGATAACTCCATTTCAGCAAGTTGCCCTTTCAGACCAAGTAACAGCCGACCATTAATAGTACCAGGATCATAAACACCATCCCGGTCAGCTATTAAACACTGTTTATAGCCACATATATCCAGTAAAGGATACCAGTCAGAACAATTACGTGATAAGCGAGTCACATCGTAGGAGAGAATAATTCCTACCTTTGATAAAGTGACTTTAGTGACAATCTCTTTAAACCCTTCACGCTTTTCAGCACTAGCACCAGTTAAACCAAGATCACTATCAATGATTACAACATTATCAGCTTTCCATCCAAGGTCAATTGCTCTTTGTTTTAGTGCATACTGTAACTCCAAACTTTCTTGGTTGCTCAATGCTTGATGAGGTGTTGATTGTCTGATATAAATTATTGCTTCGCGTGCTAAATGCTGTGCTGTAATTAGCTCTGATGTACTCATAGATAACCTCTTTGGACACTAATAATATATTTTCTAAAACTTCTGACTTGAAACGTTGCGACATTTTCTGCCACACTTGACATGGTTTACATGGCATAATTTATACTCCTTTGCTAGAGAAACAAATTCGTATAATGAAGACCACGTTAACTTGCTGGTGAGAAAGTTTTGCTTACTAGCTAAGTTGGTAGCAGAAAACGGAATACGTAGAATGATGTAATTGCGATAAGTAACAAATACATTGTGGACTTTTGAGCTGACAGAAGATATTGGAAATGTTCTGCCAAATAGTGGATGTGTTGAATCTGTAACTGTAATTTCCTTAGTTACTTGATTATTGAAGAGGGTATTAAGGTGATTGATCGTTTGACAACATTAACCATGAATGGCTTATGAAGCATATTCCTATGGAGAAGAAAATTCTGCATAGTTGGTTAAAGGCTGGTTTCCTAGAGTCAAAAACCTTGTATCCCACAACTGCTGGCACTCCGCAAGGAGGTATAATTTCTCCAATACTAGCTAACTTTACCTTAGATGGTCTTGAACAGTTATTAGAAAGTCGCTTTGGTAAATTAGGTAGCAAAAGAAGAGAAAAAATCAGAAGTGGAGTGAATGTAATCAGGTATGCAGATGACTTTATTATTTCAGGTTTCACACATGAAGTACTGGAAAATGAAGTTAAGCCTTTAGTATCATCTTTTCTTCATGAGCGAGGTTTAATTCTGTCAGAAGAGAAGACAAAGATTACATCTATCACAACAGGGTTTGACTTTCTTGGTTGTAATGTACGTAGATATAATAAGAAGTTAATTATTAAACCTTCGAAAGAAAGTATTAAAAGACTTCTGAATAAAGCACGTACATTGATAAAAGCAAATATAGCGAACACTCAGGCTATAGTAATTAAGTCACTCAATTCTCTACTGAGAGGATGGGGAAATTACTATCACCATGTGTGTGCTAAAAAAGCGTTTAGAAAGATCGACAATGAAATTTGGCATAGTTTATGGAAATGGGCAAAGAAAAGACATCCTCGTAAAGGATTACGTTGGATAAAGAATCGTTACTTCAAAGTAATGGGTCAACGACAATGGGTCTTTGCTGCACCCATATGCAAGAACAAACCAAAAGAGATACGGTATTTAAGACTGCTTAAGCTGATTGATGTACCTATCAGACGACATGTTAAAATCAGAGCGGATGCAAATCCCCTTGACTTAAAATGGAAAAAGTATTTTGATGAGAGAGTGAAACGAACAAGAATGTTAGCAAGCTCCTTTTCAAGAGAAGGTTCTCTACTGTTAGTGTCACCACTAAAGTTGATGTATTCTGAGGATTTATGAAAGACAAGCCGGTTCGAGAAAAGAAGAACTTAGATAAGGGGCTCAAGCGTAGTGTGGGGAAACCTGCATGCTGCGTTTCTAAGGGAGGGAGTAGTAGTAATACTGCTTCCTTACCTGACCTAGTTGATATAGTAGATAAGTTAACGGAAATGGAAGATACGTTGTCAATAGAGGATAAGGTGAATAAAATATCAGCCACAATCGCTTGCCATGGAGCAGGAAGAAAAATGAAATTGGAAGAGATGAATGAGATACTAAGACAAATTGAGAAAACTCCATATTCTGGTCGTGAAAGACCAACGTATATAGAAATGAAACTAAGTGATATAGAAAAATTGTTTGAAAGGAGATGAGTTCAGTTTGTCAAAAAGGTTCCCAATTAAGTATACGTAACAGCTCTTCTGGTTATGGAGTATAAAATGTGAAAAAAGAGAATAAATGCTCTAATTTTTTAGATTACAAAGTAATAGGACAGGAAGTAAGAAATCATAGATTAGCAAAGGGATATACTCAAAAAGATTTAGCAAAAAAAATCGGAACAACATATCAGGTAATACTGCAATATGAAAAAGGAACACGCAGAATTTCAATTAAGAAGTTATATGAATTAGCAGAAGCATTATCAACAACTGCTAGAGACCTAGCTTGCGGACAAGAAGTATCAAATGAGGAAAGGTATGAGGAAGAAGAGATATTAAATCTAGTAAGAAGACATAAAGAGATTAAGGATCAAGAATTACGTGAAACGTTTTACTTATTAACCAAATTCATCCGTATTAGTGAGGAAGAAAGTGGAAAGGCAGTAAAAGTAGAGGTGGCAAAGGGTTTAGTTAAGGAAGGAGTTTCTGCTCATGTTATCTATCAAACGACCAGTTTATCTATTGATGAATATGATAATGATGAGAAAAAAATTTCTATTCCGTATAAAGTAGGTCAAAGAATAAAAGAATGGAGATTGATACGAGGATACACTCAAGAAGATTTAGCAAGCAAAGTGGGCGTAATAAATCAAAGAATATATGAATATGAACAAGGACGAGCTGCTGTTTCACTTGAAATGTTAGATGAAATAGCAAAGGTACTATTAATTAATATTACAGATCTGCTTCCAGAAACAACAGAAAATGAGAATAGTGAAGCAGAGCTATCAAGGTTAATAGAAGAATATAAAAAGATTAAAAGCCAAGAGCTACGTAATGTACTAATAAAATCTCTGTTTGAAAGCATACAAGTTTGCAAAGAGAAAGTGAAGAGAGTAGAAAAGATGAAAATTGCAAAGAATTTAGTTAAGGAAGGAATTTCTATCAATATTATTTTAAAAAAAGTGGGCATCTCTTTAGACGAAATTCAACAAATTTAAAATAAAAAAATCAGTATCTATTAACATTTTTACTTTTTAATGAAAAAATAAATAAAAAAGATTTAAAAATTGATTTGACTTCACTCAAAAGCTATGGCTTTATGCCAATGCTGACAAAAAACAGCAGTAAATATATAAAAACATTTTGTTATTAGTGAAGGGTAATTTTTATGAATAATAAGAAAGATCGTAGAGAAGAAATAGAATTCAGAGCATTAGAAAGCAACGGTAAAGCACTACTTGATCGTGAAGTAATAGAAACGTTTCTAAGTGCAGTGCATGACAGAGAAGAAGCTCGAATTATTGCTAGAAAGCTAATAGATAGTTTTGGAATAGGAGGAGTTTTAGGCCAGGAAATAGATGACTTGAAAACTATAGAAGGGATAACTGACTCTACAGTAGCAGTAATTTTATGCCTAAAGGAAGCTGCAAAGAGAGTACCAAGAGAAGAGTTAAAGAAAGGACCTGTAATGGATAACTTGGAAACCATAGTAAAATATTTGAGGGTGAGTATTGGTTATTCAGAGGAGGAAAAGATGAAAATAATATATTTTGATCAAAAGTGCCGTTTAAAGGGGGAAGAAGTGTTCACTGGTACAGTGGATAAGGTACCTTTTTACATAAGAGAAGTAACAAGAAAGGCATTAATAAGAAAAGCGACGTCAATAATAATATCGCATAACCACCCAGAAGGAAGGTTAAAGCCATCTGATGAGGATGAAGCTGTAACTAAAGACTTGGCTAAAGCTTGTCAGACTATAGGGATTAGGTTACTGGATCACATTATCATCACAAGTGTTGGGTATTTTAGCTTTAAAGAGCAAGGACTGTTATAAAGCAGATGTTTGAAGATTTTCATGAGTTGTTTAACTACTTGAATGAAGAAAGTATTTGCAATCACATTAATCATTATTTATAATTAATGAGAAAGTATATATTAAATTAATAATAAAGTAATAAAGTCGGTTGTAGACTTAGTAAAGTATATTTAATAGCGGAGGCTAATATGAGTAATAAAATAATTGTACCTTTTGATGATCAAGAAGGAGGTACTTACGAGTTAAACATTGATCTTGATAGATTATCAAAAGGTGAGGTGTTAAATGCTATTGTAGGAATAGGTCGTACTAAGGAGCAATCCACCTTTGTAAGCAAAATTAATAAGGCTAAAAAGCCTGAAGAAATAGCACCTTTCCCTGGTAGAGAAGTTCGCGAAAACAAAATCAACTATGGGAAAGGATTTGACTATGTTTATGGCACAAAACCTGTAAGTGATCAAGAAGATAAAAATCCATTTGCTTCAGCTTTGAAAAAAATAAAGCCGAGTGCAGAAACTTTGAGCTGGTTAAAAAGTGAAGTGGTAGAGGCAAAGAATGTCAATGAATTGCACAAAGTTATAGACAAAGTACTAGCCTCAGGAGCAAGAATAAATGCATGTGATGACGAGGAATGGAGTTTTGCAGCAGTTGTGTTAAAAGTCTATAGAAAAATTGATGTAGCTGTGAATAAGTACTTAAAATTTGTGTGGGCGTACTTATTCACAGCTATGCTATTGCTATATAGAAGCAGTTTTAGGGCTATACTCCTCAGTAAACAGTCTACCGTCTCTTACTAAAGAGTTAGCAAGGATAAGTAATTTTCTCATTGCAGCAGTAGAGGTAACTTTATATGGTTTTTTATATTGATTGTATAGCCTATCAAAGAAGATTTTTATATAAGAATTGTACCTTTGCGCACTAAGAATGCACATATGTAAAACCTTTCTAATTTGTGATCTACCACCCTGAATACACCTTTTTCCCTTACTAAAACCACTATCTCGATTAAAAGGTGCAACTCCGGAAAGGCTGGATATTTCTTTATGTTGGAGAGTTCCAAGCTCGGGTAGATAACAAATAAAAGTAATAGCTGTTATTGCACCTACACCAGGTATACTAGTTATTGACATGTACTTTTTTTTAAGCTCTTGATTTTTATCGACTAATTCCATTACCTCATCTTCTAAGACTTGAATTTGATTTTGTAAAACTGCAAGTAGCTCTTCCATTTGTTTGATTATAGATAAATCGGTTACTTGATGAGCTTGGGTTTTTTGTATTTTTGCTATTTCTACTAGTTGATTCCTGCGAGATAATTTTTGCTTCAAACAGTCAATACTACTAACTTTTAAAGGAGTGACACGCATGTCTGTATTACTAACATAACGTGAGATGATGCTACAGTCTATTTTATCAGTTTTAGTAGCAATACCAAGGCTTTTTGCATAATCTCTCACCCATCTTGGTTGAATGACATATACTTCAAAACCATGGCTTAATAAAGTATAAGCACATAATTTTTCGTACCCACCAGTTGCTTCAAGTCCAACTTTGGTTACGTTATGTAAACGCAAAAAGTCGATTATTTGATCAATAGCTTGAACGTTATTTTCAAATACTTTATGATGTCCAAGTGGATGAATATGGATATCTAGTTTATTTTTGCTAATATCAATGCCAGTAATAATATTTGATAAATTCATAATCCCTCCATAAATAATGTGTATACTGCATTTTCCACCCTTATATACGAGCCTAAAAGCTCAACCAGTTGTTCGGAACTTTCAGTATAATAAACCAGAGAGGAGAACCTTGCTGCAAAACGGTCCTTATGACCAAGAGTATGTACGGTTCCTCCTCTCTGCGTGTCTTTATACCGCCATTTCGTGACATTTATAAAGACTTGTTTTTAACATATAAGAGTATGTAGTATTAGGTACACATTTTCATAAATTTGATAAGGTTGATCGTAAAAAGCTAATACGTAAATTAATGCTAAGCGGTGCAGAGTTTCATGATACTTTATTGGAGAATAAATTGATAGGTGAAATCTATAATGAGCTACAACCAGAAGTTCAGCCACAGATAGATGAGAGACTAGAAGAACTAGAGAAAGCTGGCGAAAATGCTATGCAAGAAGGAGAATTAATAGATGTTGAGATAGATAATACAACATCGTATATAGAATTTTCTGGGGATAGCAAGGTAGAGGTAGCCAAAATACTGAGAGAGTTAGGAAGTAATATTTTAAAAATTGGCAATGATGCAGTTGAGGTTAAAAGTGAGAAGGGAGGTATAAGAAACTATATCGATATGTCAGATGAAAGCTCTATTATATTAGAGTTTCCTACAAGCATTGGTAAGCTAAATATTATATTGTACCACGATGTAAAAAAATATGATCAAGTACAAGTCAGAGTAGAAAACAAGGAAATGTGGGCTGAGTTACAAAAAAGAGGCGAAGAAATAGGAAAAAACTGCCTTTTTGGAGGAGTGAAACTTCAAGAAGCAGTAGAGAAAGGTAATTTCACTAGATGTGGCATATGGAGTGAAAAGTATGCTATAAAAGAGGTTAGCAATAATGAAGTATTGTCTCCGTGGGTAAATAGAATACGTGAAGGTAGTAAAGAAACCTTTAGAGAACTTTAATGCGTCTACAGCCAACTTTAAGGTTCCAGAGGTTTTTTCTTACCGTTATATCTGGAGCCTTTGAGCTATAGTAGAAAATATTATATGTATGGTTCTTTGTATGGAAAAAAGTCTAGACTGTGAAGTAGGGCAAAAAGTGAAAAGTTGGAGGTTAGAGAGAGGGTATACTCAAAAGGATTTAGCAGAGAAAATTGGTGTAAAATACTGGGTAATACTGCAATATGAGAAAGGGAACCGTAAAATTCCAATTAAGAAGTTATATGCCATAGCAGAAGCACTATCAGTGAATGTGAAAGGTCTAGTTTGTAGAGAAACACTACCAGATGAAAAAAGATATTTTGAAGATGAAGAAATATTAAATTTAGTAAAGGGTTATAAAGATAAAGAATTAAGCGAGGTATTTTATTTATTAACCAAATTTATTCGTTTGAGTGAGGAAAGAAGCAGAAAAGCGGTAAAAATAGAAGTAGCAAGGGGTTTGATGAAAGTAGGAGTTTCTGCTCATGTTATCTCTCGAACAACTAACTTATCTATTGGTGAGTATGAGGAGAACAAAATTTCGGTTCCATACAAAGTAGGGCAAAGGATAAAAGAGTGGAGATTGATACGAGGATATACACAAAAAGATTTAGCGAATAAAGTTGGCATAACAAATCAAGGAATATACGAGTATGAACAAGGGAGAGCTGCTGTCTCACTTGAAATGTTAGATGAAATAGCAAAGGTATTATCAATCAGCATCATAGATCTGCTTCCCGAATCAGATGAAGAAGCGGAAGAAAAGCTATCAAATTTGATAGAAGAATACAAAAAGATTGAGAGCCGGGAATTACGCGATATGCTAATCAAGTCTTTATTTGAAGGTATACATGTTTGTAGAGAAAAGGTCAGAGAGGAAAAGAAGATTGAAGTTGCAAGGAATTTAGTGAAAGAAGGAATTTCTGTTGATATTATCTTGCAAACAACAGGCTTATCAAATTATATGATTGAGAAATTTTTGTGATTTCATAAAAACTTAGCCAATAGTGGATTTTTTTGTGATAGAATATATGTTTGCTTCTGTAGGAAAAACAGCTTTTAGAGGATTTATCTATGATAATTCAGAGCATATTGGCTCAGTAAGCTACGAGCTGGGGAAAAAAATAGAAGGTTGTAGGATAGTACAAGGGTATACTCAGGCAAAATTAGCAAGAAAAATTGGTTTAACACATAAGGAAATACATAACTTTGAACTAGGGTGCAAGGCTATTACAATCAAAGAATCGTATATAATAGCAGGAGCATTGTCAGTCAATGTTATAGATCTACTTCCAGGACCAACAGTACTAAGAGAAAACAGTTGGTATGAAGATGAGGATAAAGAAATAGTCTATCTAACAAAAATACATAGAGAAATTAAGGATCAGGAATTACGCAAGAAGCTGTATCCATTAGTAAGGTTTGTATATATTAGCGAGAAAATTAGCCAAGAAGAAGCGAAAATAGAAGTAGCAAAGAATCTAGTTAAAGAAGGAGTTTCAGTTGATATTATTTCCCAAGTGACTCGCTTATCTACTTACGAATATGATGATATAGAGAAAGAAATTTGTACTGATTCTATACTCTACAAAGTGGGGAAAAGGATAAAAGAGCAGAGATTAATACGGGAATACACTCAGGAGGACTTGGCAAATAAAATCGGTTCAACACCTAAAGAAATACACGACTATGAACGAGGATATACAGACATTCCAATTGAAATATAATGCACCCATTTGTCTAGACCATTTTTTTCAAAGTGATCCGATTTTTAAAATGAATATGTTGATAAATACGTCGACACACATTTAAAGTATTTATCAATATATTCATTTACTGTTTATGATAATAAAGATCAGCAGGAACTTTATAATGTAGAGTCTGATGTCGCCTTTTATAGTTATACCAACCAACAAAATCGTTTATTATAAGATTCAAATCTCTGATACTATTTGGTCTATAATAATATATAGCTTCTTGCTTTAAAGTTCTCCATAAACGCTCAACAAATATATTGTCGAAGCAACGTCCTTTATGATCCATACTAATTTTAATATTAGCACGCTCTAATTCCATAATAAAGTTGTAGCTAGTAAACTGCACTCCTTGATCACTATTAAAAATCTCAGGTTTACCTTGTTTTAGAGCTTCTTTGAGAGTATAAAGGCAAAATCCAGCATCGAGATATGGTGATAATGAATGAGCAATAATATAGCGACTATACAAGTCCATTATTGCCACAAAATAGACAAACTTACCTTCTACCATAATATATAGTAGCCCATACCTGATTAACTCTACAAATAATCAAATCTTTGAGTAAATAAGGATATATTTTATGCTTTTTTTCTTTAATACTTGTATTACATCTTTTTCTACAATACAGCCCACTAATCTTCATTTTTTTCATAATTCTTAAGATTTTTTTGTGATTGACTACTACTCCACTCGCTATGATTTCAGCAGTAATTTTACGATATCCATAACGGCAATCAGAAGCCAAATATACTTCTTGAATCAAATTTCACTTTCGTTATTAATTATATGCCTATAATATAGGCTAGATCTGCAAATCCCCAGTAAATCAGCCTGTTTCCTAATTGATAGATCAGAATCTTTTTCTATAAACCTTACTCTATCTTTTTTGCTTATTTCAGTAATTTTTTTTTCAAATAACTATTTTCCACTGTCAATTCTCCTATTACTTTATGTAAACTTTCTATTTCTTGCGCTAAGATTCTTTGTTTTCTCGCACTTTCACTTTCTTCAACAAATAGGTCTTTTAACCTTGCCAATACTCTATCACGCCAATCATATAGATTTGTTGATGGTATTTTATATTCACTACATATCTCAGATGTGCTTTTTTGATTTTTTATTGCTTCCAAAGCTATCTTTGCTTTTAACTCTGGTTCATATTTTTTTGTTGCCATACTTTTACCCCTTTACCTTCCTACTCGGATCAACCATTTTTTTTTGGTCTAGTTTATGGGGTGCATTATAGGAATAGAGGTGAGTTCTGAATCAGAGGAAAAATTTATACCAATGAAGAAGAAAGGAAACAAATGTACAGTAGTAGAGCCAGAAGGTAAAACAAACAATGCGTTACTCAAAGCAGTGGTAAGAGCTCACCTATGGAAACGGCAACTAGAAGAGGGAAAATATGAAAGTGTGAAGGAACTAAGTGCCAAAATTAATATAGGTACAAGACGTATACAGCAAATTTTGAGGTTGAACTATTTAGCACCAAAGATTAAAGAAGACATAGTAAATGGGAGACAGCCAAGAGATTTGAAATTAGTTGATTTGAGAGAAATACCGATGCTGTGGAGTGAGCAAAGGGAGAAATTTTACGGCTCAGCGTCGTAACGTTTATAAAAACAACAATATGAAAAAACATCGAAAAAAGTATGTGCCAGAAAATTAAAAAAGGTTATTGCAAAAGGAGCTACTACAAAGGGCCACACAAAAAGATGTTGAAATTGATATAGAAGAGCAAATAAATGTTACAAAATCAATTATGCAAAAATATCAATATAAATGATGAAGATTTTAGTACATTAGATACAACAATGGTAGAAAATGATCCAATTTTAGCTGCATATTTTAATAGTAGACCTGGAGTGTAAAAGGCAGCCCAGCCAATTGTATGTTCCATATCCTCATTTTGTAGCCAGCTTAAAAACAATATAAAAGAGTATTCTTAAAAGATCATAGATATTGGTACAATTTCCTTAATCTATAAATTATAGTAGTTTATATTTAAGTAATAATCTTTAACCTTTATGGCAAATTAATCTACCTATAAACTTCTCTCTTAGGATCAGAAGACCTTCTTAACTCTTCACGTTCTGTCCATTTGTTGTTAGACTCGCTTATTACTTCAGGACGCATTAATCCACCAGATCTTTCAAAATATCCCTGTTCAATAGCATCGTAGACCCAGTAGTTACCAAGCTCGCAATCATTGCCTAACTCTTCTTCGCAACCTTTGAATTTTTCCAATACTTCCTCTCTATTACTCACTTCTACTATAATTTTGCTTTTATCTTGTACGTCAGGATACAGTCTAACGTCTATATTTCCCAAACTAGTATAGAAAGTTAATACTATATTGCTGCCTTCTGTAAGATCTGTGTAATACCTTATTCCACCTTCGATTTGAATTTCTACTTCACTTTTACCAATCCTTATTATATCTCTTTCATATTTTATGCTTCCCTGAGTTAATCCTAAATTTCCTGCTCTATCTGTAATCTTTGCAACATCTATTATGCTGTCTCCAGAATATTCTAAGTAGAGAGTAGAGTTATCTATTCTTACATCATACAACTCACCATTGGTGGTACTTTTCGCCAATTCAATAAACTTATGAGCATTACTAATATAATTTTCATGAGCTTTTACCATATTAGCTTTATGATCATTAAATTCTGATTCCAGTGCATCAATTACACCAATACCAATTTTACTGTTAAACACTGCTCCTCTTGATACCAACTTACATATTATGTTGCTGGCAACTTTAGGATTTTTCTCTAGCGTACTGATTTTTTCTATTACATGATCTACAAAATTGTATGCTTTTTTACCTTGAGAAGACTGCTTAGAAAAACCAATCCTTACTCCGGAGCTTATAGCTTCATTTACGATTTCTTCTAGTCTATACATATTTTGAACTTCAGATATCTTATTTAAAAATTTATTCAGCTTTACCTGATTTGGTGTATTCCATAAAGTAGATTTTACACAATACTTTTCTCCCACATTATAAAAAGATCCACGACAACCTAAAAGAGAAACTCCTTCCTTGCAGGGATCAATTGCTCCTACCGATAAAAGTAAATCTACTACTTTTTTATTAATAGCCCTAGCATAATTAAGTATTTTTGACCTACCATCTCTGTTTCGAATACTGAGAATCATTTTCAGATCTTCACTACTCTTGTGTTTATCTAGAAACTCTTTTAAACTTTTAGTGGAGTGAACGAAGTTAGCGAAATAACCTGGACGATCTTCATCTTTACTCCAAATACAATCCTGATATGCATAAAAACATTCATCAAGTATAAAATATAATTCTTCACTCAAATTTTTTTGTTTGTCAGTGAAAAAGCATTCCTCAACATAGTAGTGATGATTATCAATCGCGATCTGCAGTGGGGTTGCTCCTTTTTTATCCTGTATATTAGAATTAGATTTTTTCTCTATAAGTAAATTAACATAGTCAGCATGACCAATACTAGCGGCATGATGTAAGGGTGTTTCTCCTCTGTGATCTTGTATATTAGGATTGGCCTTTCCTTTTAAAAGAGAAGCTGCACTAGCAAGAACATCGGTATAATGCAGGGGATTCCTTCCTTTATCACTCTGTATGTTAGGATTAGCCCCTGCCTCTAGGAGTAAATCTACAGTTTCATTATATCCTTGAGTTACCTTACCTACAGAAGATACTAGATGCAATACTGTTAATCCAGATTCTCCTCTTTTAAGGTTAAGAACAGTTTTGAGGTCTTGATTATTCTTATTGCTTTGTAGGAAATTTTTAAGTTTTTCAATATAGTAGTCACAATGTCTATCTTCTTTTTGATCATAATGAAATGGATCTAAACCTTTAACGATGTTTAGTAATTCTCTATTTAACTTCTTTTGACTGTCTGTTAAATTAGGTGTGCAGGCAATCCATGTACATACTATACCTTGAAATGAGAGTTTACTATCCATTAAGATAGAAGAAGCAAGAGGTGAAAAAAGACGGTTTTTTATCAATTGATATTCTTCATCTAATATTTTGCCAATGCTTGAATCTTCTTCTAACTTTTGCTGATACGCTTTTTTTATCTTACCCGATAGTAGATTCAGAATAAACATACCATACCTCCTAGCCTAGAATAATATTATATATAATATATAACATAAATCAAACTAATTAAACATAATCTTTTTATTATTCTGCAATGTTTTAGTTTCTTCGTCAGTATTATGAAACCCCAGTTATGGATTAGAAAAGAGATAAAAGTAGAAGTAATACCAAGTCTTATTGGTAATGGAATAAATGAAGAAGAGCTCCTTTTGCCTATAATTGGAGAGTTAAACAAATTTATAACGTGTTCCATTTGTCTTTTCAATAACGAGTGTTGGAATGAAATCCTATTTTTAACTTGCTGCGTGAACTTTCTTTATTTGCTTTCCTCTTGAGTAGTTGTGCAGTAAGGCCAAATTAAAAAAATGATATATTTTATTATAGGAATAGTTAATCTGAAGAATTGTTAGTAAAAGGTTTATTGGGGAACAATGATATGTTTAATCTTAGCAAAAATCAGAAACACTATATAGTATTAAAAATACAGGTTTTATTAATCTTATCATTTTTAATACTAAATAGTAGTTCCCTATATGCCAACAGAGCAGTTATATCATCATGTGATAAAATACCTTCAGATTATAGGGGCAAGATTTTTAAAATCAAGACTGATTATCCGAGTGAAGTTAGTAATGAAGAAAGACCATGGGAATACATATCATTTAAAGAAGAACCACAAAAATACGCTTATACAATTTTAGAATATATATATAATGGAAATATTGATTGTGATTTTAATCTATATTGTAATAAAGTTGCTAATTGGTATCATGCACCATGGATGCATTATGGGGTAGCTGGTAGAGAATTTGTTAATGGTTTAACAAGAGAAAGATCGTTTAAGCCCGGTGAATTACACAGCAGTCAAAAGTCTATGCTACAGAATTGGGCAGTTTCTATTGTTAATGAGCAAGGAGCGTATACGTATGGACAGGTATGGCAAGATATAAATAATCCTGACATCACTAAAGGTAAATTCTTAAATGGTACGGTAAGTGCAAAATTAGTATTTACAGAGGCAGCACAAAAAGATATTCCAACTCTTAAGAAGAGTATCACTTGGACTGGATATGTTAACCAATCTGAAAAAGGAACTCCAAAGGTATTTAAGCAATTGAGATTATTTCAAATTGATTTTTTAGTCAAAGATAAGAGATCAAAAGAAACAGGATGGGTTGCAGGTACATTTATTTATGATTGTGCTATAAGTAATAAGAATCCGTGGTTTAATATGAAATTAATCGGTGTTGCTTGGGGTAATGACCCTAATTATTTTGAGGCAAATTATGTAATAGGGAAGAGGTTATTAGAATGTTGGATAAATCCCGACATGGTGAAAAATTCTTTAGGGTATTTGGGTAGACTGAATGGTCCAATAGATAATAAGAAAGTATAATGCACCCCATAAACTAGACCAAAAAAAAATGGTTGATCCGAGTAGGAAGGTAAAGGGGTAAAAGTATGGCAACAAAAAAATATGAACCAGAGTTAAAAGCAAAGATAGCTTTGGAAGCAATAAAAAATCAAAAAAGCACATCTGAGATATGTAGTGAATATAAAATACCATCAACAAATCTATATGATTGGCGTGATAGAGTATTGGCAAGGTTAAAAGACCTATTTGTTGAAGAAAGTGAAAGTGCGAGAAAACAAAGAATCTTAGCGCAAGAAATAGAAAGTTTACATAAAGTAATAGGAGAATTGACAGTGGAAAATAGTTATTTGAAAAAAAAATTACTGAAATAAGCAAAAAAGATAGAGTAAGGTTTATAGAAAAAGATTCTGATCTATCAATTAGGAAACAGGCTGATTTACTGGGGATTTGCAGATCTAGCCTATATTATAGGCATATAATTAATAACGAAAGTGAAATTTGATTCAAGAAGTATATTTGGCTTCTGATTGCCGTTATGGATATCGTAAAATTACTGCTGAAATCATAGCGAGTGGAGTAGTAGTCAATCACAAAAAAATCTTAAGAATTATGAAAAAAATGAAGATTAGTGGGCTGTATTGTAGAAAAAGATGTAATACAAGTATTAAAGAAAAAAAGCATAAAATATATCCTTATTTACTCAAAGATTTGATTATTTGTAGAGTTAATCAGGTATGGGCTACTATATATTATGGTAGAAGGTAAGTTTGTCTATTTTGTGGCAATAATGGACTTGTATAGTCGCTATATTATTGCTCATTCATTATCACCATATCTCGATGCTGGATTTTGCCTTTATACTCTCAAAGAAGCTCTAAAACAAGGTAAACCTGAGATTTTTAATAGTGATCAAGGAGTGCAGTTTACTAGCTACAACTTTATTATGGAATTAGAGCGTGCTAATATTAAAATTAGTATGGATCATAAAGGACGTTGCTTCGACAATATATTTGTTGAGCGTTTATGGAGAACTTTAAAGCAAGAAGCTATATATTATTATAGACCAAATAGTATCAGAGATTTGAATCTTATAATAAACGATTTTGTTGGTTGGTATAACTATAAAAGGCGACATCAGACTCTACATTATAAAGTTCCTGCTGATCTTTATTATCATAAACAGTAAATGAATATATTGATAAATACTTTAAATGTGTGTCGACGTATTTATCAACATATTCATTTTAAAAATCGGATCACTTTGAAAAAAATGGTCTAGACAAATGGGTGCATTATATTTATCAATATATTCATTTACTGTTTATGATAATAAAGATCAGCAGGAACTTTATAATGTAGAGTCTGATGTCGCCTTTTATAGTTATACCAACCAACAAAATCGTTTATTATAAGATTCAAATCTCTGATACTATTTGGTCTATAATAATATATAGCTTCTTGCTTTAAAGTTCTCCATAAACGCTCAACAAATATATTGTCGAAGCAACGTCCTTTATGATCCATACTAATTTTAATATTAGCACGCTCTAATTCCATAATAAAGTTGTAGCTAGTAAACTGCACTCCTTGATCACTATTAAAAATCTCAGGTTTACCTTGTTTTAGAGCTTCTTTGAGAGTATAAAGGCAAAATCCAGCATCGAGATATGGTGATAATGAATGAGCAATAATATAGCGACTATACAAGTCCATTATTGCCACAAAATAGACAAACTTACCTTCTACCATAATATATAGTAGCCCATACCTGATTAACTCTACAAATAATCAAATCTTTGAGTAAATAAGGATATATTTTATGCTTTTTTTCTTTAATACTTGTATTACATCTTTTTCTACAATACAGCCCACTAATCTTCATTTTTTTCATAATTCTTAAGATTTTTTTGTGATTGACTACTACTCCACTCGCTATGATTTCAGCAGTAATTTTACGATATCCATAACGGCAATCAGAAGCCAAATATACTTCTTGAATCAAATTTCACTTTCGTTATTAATTATATGCCTATAATATAGGCTAGATCTGCAAATCCCCAGTAAATCAGCCTGTTTCCTAATTGATAGATCAGAATCTTTTTCTATAAACCTTACTCTATCTTTTTTGCTTATTTCAGTAATTTTTTTTTCAAATAACTATTTTCCACTGTCAATTCTCCTATTACTTTATGTAAACTTTCTATTTCTTGCGCTAAGATTCTTTGTTTTCTCGCACTTTCACTTTCTTCAACAAATAGGTCTTTTAACCTTGCCAATACTCTATCACGCCAATCATATAGATTTGTTGATGGTATTTTATATTCACTACATATCTCAGATGTGCTTTTTTGATTTTTTATTGCTTCCAAAGCTATCTTTGCTTTTAACTCTGGTTCATATTTTTTTGTTGCCATACTTTTACCCCTTTACCTTCCTACTCGGATCAACCATTTTTTTTTGGTCTAGTTTATGGGGTGCATTATACTTTCTAAAAATCAGGAGAAATACATTAACGAAGGGCAGCTTTCTTTTTCGTGAGAAGTCTTTTGAGGATGCTCTGTGTGCGTTTATAAAGTTTAAACTCATCAATTTATTTTTTATAAACATGATTATTCTTTTTTTTACTCATGTCATTACTTCTTTTAATTTGTGGATCTTACCTGATTTTATAATACAGTTCATCACTTTTCCTTAACTTAATGGCAGTGACTTTGTTCCCCCCTTTACCATTCAGCTATGCAGATAGTTACTACAAACCGCAAAGATGTTTAAAAGAAATCTAATCTTTATCAACTCATACATTTCATTACCAACTTCACAACAAGGTTCTGCAGTTGGATAAAAATAATCAAAAAAGAAATAATCCTTTAGTATTTCTTTGCTGCGTCCAGAATTATAGTAAGTATCAAGCCCTACTTTAAATATCAACAAAAGTATGTTTATACTTTTTCCAAATCACCCTCCCCCAAACTGGTCTGTGATGTTTGATAGGTATACATCTCGATCATTTAACCCTTTGCTCTTATATTTACCAAGCATACTTTTCATTTTATAGCTAACCAAACAACCTCAGTCACATTTGCAACAATCACATGCTTTACACCATATTCATTTAGAACCAAATGCATTACATATTTCACTAACCGCTTTATTTCAATACTTTTTCTGCTTTAAACCCTAGTTATGGATTAGAAAACAGATAAAAGTAGAATTAATAAAGAGGGAAATAGGGTAAACTCGAATATTTTAGCAATAATTAAGAGGTTACCCATGAAAAAAGATATTTTACTGTTTTATAGAAGATTTTTGTCGCATTGCTGATGAAAAATTTTCAGAAAAGCTCATATCAAGTAGCAAAAAACCAACAAGAATACCTGAAATTACTGTATCAGAAATACTTACTATAATCTTACTTTATCACCAATCGCCGTGCAAAAATTTCAAGTTTTTTTTACTTGAATTATCTTAAATTATTGTACAATTCTGAGTTTTCAAAACTCCCGTCATATCATAGGTTTGTTGCTTTAAAATCGAGAGTTTTATGGTATTTAGCTTTGCTTTTGCAGTGGTTCTGCAAGCAAGCGAAAATTACTGAAATTTCCTATATTGATACAACTGCAATCGCTGTTTGCCACACAAAAAGGATTTCAAAAATAAAGCTTTCAAAGAGTTAGCAAATATAGGAAAGACTATCTATGGATGGTTTTTAGGTTTTAAATTACATCTGGTAATTAATGAAATAGGCGAAGTTCAAGCTATTACACTAACTAAAGGCAACGTTGATGACAGAAAACCTGTACCAAATTTGACTAAAAATTTGACAGGACTTTTGTTCGGAGATAAGGGCTATATAAAGAAAGAGCTCTTTGAGAAACTCTTCGACAGAGGCCTAAAACTTATCACTAAAGTGAAAAAAGGCATGAAAAACGCATTGATTTTACTAAAAGAGAAGATTTTATTGAGAAAAAGGTCGATTATTGAGACGGTTTTTGGTTGTTTGAAAAACAAATTTGAGCTTACGCCACAGATCGCCAATAAATTTTATGGTACATATTTTTCAACATTAATTTCATATTCCATTCAGTCAAAAAAGCCTTCTATTTCTAAGCTTTATTGCTTTAGTTAATCAATAACTGGGGTTTTAACATTGGTATAAGCAGTGGCACCCATAATATTATTTCTGTCGATTATAATGAAAAATGAATCTCCTTTACCTACGTCTGGATGATGTTTAATTACTGCGTTTAGCTGATTAACTAAACGAAATTTATTGAGGAAATAAGAAAAAATAGGGTTAAGAATTTCAGATGCTGTTGCATATAAAATCTCATAGTTATGACCTTGTTGTTCATAGTATCGATCAAAAAATGAGCATCTCCATGATGGCTTAAATTCTTCTAAACCTAAATACTTTGCTACATATTCAACAACAGCAAGGCCATTGCTAAAAGATCCTCCTTAATAAAAAAGGGCATTAAGTTTTACGTTTCTTACAAAGGATAAGTTATTTAAAATTTCAATAATTGCACCATCATCAGATAAACTATCACCCAGAACACAAAAATTTTTACACTCTGAATTAGAGTTATTATTTTTATTTGCCATAACATTCAATATTTAATCATACTGCTCTATGAAACCTATAAAAAAAGAAAAATAGGGTAAAATTATAGAACTTTGGCTGAATTTTACCTATTTTTTGAGTAGCCCTTCTGCCTTAAAAGAAACCCCTAAGTTTTTTAGCACGGCTTGGATGTTTCAACTTACGTAGTGCTTTTGCCTCTATTTGCCTAATTCTCTCACGTGTAACATTAAAAATTTTTCCTACTTCTTCTAAGGTATGCTCCTTTCCATCTTTACCAAGGCCAAAGCGCATCCTTAGAATTCTTTCTTCTTTTGGTGTTAAAGTTGCAAGAACATTGGTCGTAATGCCACGCAAGTCGGCAAGTATTGCAGCATCCTCTGGTTTAGAAACTCGCTTATCTTCTATACAATCACCGAAGGTACTACTATCATCCTTTCCTGTTGGAGCTTCAAGACTTACCGGATCTCTTGCTATCTTCATAACTTTGCGTATTCTTTCTATCGGCATCTCCAATTCTATACCCAATTCCTCTAATGTAGGCTCTCTACCCATTCCATGAGTCATCTTTCTTAATGCTTTGTTGATTTTACTGATAATTTCCACCATATGTACTGGTATTCTAACTACTTTAGACTGTTCAGGTATTGCCCTAGTGATTGATTGTTTTACCCACCAAGTACCATAAGTCGAAAATTTATACCCACGTTTGTAATCAAACTTATCCACAGCTTTCATAAGACCAATATTACCTTCTTGTATCAAATCAAGCAGATCAAGGCCTCTTTTTGAATACTTTTTAGCAATTGAAACCACTAGCCTTAAATTAGCCTTTATCATCTCTTGCTTTGCTTCAGAGACTTCTCGTTCGTGTTTTTGTATTCTCTTGATTAGCTCCTTAAACTCTTGTACCTTATCTCCTTGTACATAACTCTTAATATTTCTTAAGGCACTAGCTATATATTCATAGTTGTCGTTTACAAACCTTAAGAATTTATTTTTTAATTCACCTGTAAAAAGGGATTGATTTTTATTCTTCTTTAGAAGATTGATTTCGCTCAATTCGTGCTCTAAAAACACAGCACAATAAATATTATAGAAACTTTCTCTATCAATATCGTACTTTCTAGCCTCAGTAATAAGATTAGCTTCTTCAAACGTGATTAGCCTATTTATTTCGTAAAGTTTTTGTGTAATTTTGGTAATAGCAGCATCACTAAACTGAATTTGTAATGCTACAGACCATATTTGATTATATAAATTTTCTAGCTCATTAGAGAAATCTTTAGAACTTTTTTTCAATACCAATGCTTCATTTGTTAAAGCAATGATCTCATCCAATGCCGTGATAACCTTTGGCAATAAATCACTTTCCATTTCAAGAACAGAAATATTTAAGTTAGCTGAACTTATGTCTTCACTCTCATTTCCCTTTTCATCATCATTAATACAATCTCCAGCATCTTCAGCTTCACTTTCTTCTTTGTCTACCATATTGAAATCAGAGTTATAAATTGCATCCAGATTTATAATTTCTCTCAGCAAAAAAGCTCCACCACTTAAATCATCACGCCATGTTTTGATCATGTTAAATGCCACTGATGTTTCAATTATTGCACGTAACATGTTATGCTTTTCAGATTCAATTTTTTTTGCTATCTTAATTTCATCTGCTCGTGACAAAAGCTTTACAGAGCTCATATCTTGTAAATAAATCCTTACCGGATCATCATTTTGCACTAAAATTGTAGTAGTATTCAACGATGTCTCATCATCATCAAGCTTATTACCATCATCATTAGAAGGAGCTTCTTCCTCATCTTCACTACTTTCCAGTATGTTAATTCCAGAGTCTTGCAATAAAGCTATAGTATCATCTATAAAATCAGGTGAAAAATTTTCATCTGACAACTTATCATTTATATCATCAAAAGTGATAACACCACCCTTTCTCATACTTTTAGCTACAAGATCTTTGATGATTTTTTTCCTATCTTCCGTATCATTAATAGCTGACATCATTACCTTTACAGTTTATAATTTTATTTCTTAATTATCAAATAAACTTACAATTAGCAAGCTTATAGTTTTATTCTTAATTTATAGTTACTTCCTACTTCATATAGTTCAAGATACTGTCAATTTATTCATACTCTTCTTAATCAACTACTCTCTCCATTCTTACTGCTATGGACAATCCAACTGAAAATGTTGCAATTCCAACCACTATAGCAGTAAGCATTAAGACGTGAGGTATAGGATTGGTATATAAGTGAAAATTTGAAGTCAATATAGGAGGTAAAGAACTTTTTATATATCCCAAAGATATGTAAAATAACAAAACAGATGCTTGTAAGACACTTAATCCCATCATTTTTTTGATTAAGTTTTTATCATTTACAATGATATACAAACCTAGCACCATTAATATAGTAATGCTTACATAATTATATAGAGTCATTATTTTTTCTTACGAGCAAAATTTATATATATGATTAACATGGAAGAAGAGACGGTAAGTAATACACCCAGCTCCACTAAGAAAATACCCAATTTTTGACCTGTCCTACTGTCAGTTGACAATATACTATAGGATAAAAAATTTTGGTCAAACAAAACTGTTACAATACCCGTTCCTCCATAGATTAAAATACCTAGCACGTTAGTAAATTTGATCGTAGAGTAAGGTATTGCTTGTAAAGTTGTAGATATACCAAATAACATTGAATATAATATTATCCCAGAAGCAACAATTATTCCTGCCTGAAAACCTCCACCTGGAGTGTAGTCACCGTGAAACTGTATGTATAAACCAAATAAAATGATAAAAGGTATCATCAAAAATGTTACTACACTTAACACCGGATCTTTAATCACTTTCTTTCTCTTCTTTTAATATTAACATTATACAAAGTGCGGCAGTAAAAACTACTATAGTTTCTCCAAATGTGTCATATCCACGAAAGCTTGCTAAAATAGCTGTCACTATATTAGGAATACCAATAGCCTTTTCAGTATTTTCTACATAATAAGGAGCAATGTGCAAGTGGATTGGAGCATCATGACTGCCAAAATCTGGCAATTGAATCATAAAATATGATAAACATGCAGTCAAAGATAACATAAAAAAAAGTGTGGCGGGGCTATGAGATAAATTTGCTTTGTGACTCTTTACCAAAGAGAGTGCTGCAAACGTAAAGACTGTGCTCAATCCTGCACCAACAGAAGCTTCAGTAATTGCAACATCTGGCGCATTCATAATCAAGTACATAAGTGCAATAAGTGCACTAAATACACACATTAGAACAGCACTTACAACCAAATGTTTCGAAAGAACTATAAAAACTGTAACCGTGAGTAACAGTAAAAGTAATATTAGATTCAGTATTTCCAGCATCTTAACCTTCTTTAATAGTCTTTACTTTTATAATGAGTACGCGCTAAAATATAACTGTTAGTTGAATTGGCTATCCATATTATAAAAATCAATAATATAATTTTAATAGTATTGATTGAAAGTTCATTTTGCCAAGCAAAACCCATCAACAACAACATTGCGCCACTAGAATCTGCAATACCTGCAGCATGTAGCCTAGTATAGAAATTAGGAAATACTATTACTCCTACGCTTGAAATGACTATTAAACAAATACCTAAAAATATGAGAATGGATGCTACCATAAATTATCAAAACAACATTAATCTCATTAGTGCTATAGTTGATATAAAGCTGATGCTAGCATATAGTAATGCTATATCAATTAAAAAAAAATCATTCAGAATAATCGATATTGCTGTTATGAGTAAAACTACTTGTGTTGATAAATTATTGAATGCTAAAACCTTATTGTACACATCACTTGACCTAAATACTATACAACATAACATTACACTCATACAGAATAAAAGGGCATAGATAGCAATACTAATCATTTATAAGCTATTATAACCTCTGCAGATTTCTAAATCGGTACTTCTTCATCATTATCTTGATCATCTATTTCATCATCTTGGCTTTTTTGACTTATATCCAGATTTGTGTTAAATTGATGATCAGAAAAATTTAACAAACTTGCTAGCTTACTTGAACTACTACTATAAGCATTATTTGTGTTTCCTTTCATGTACTCCTTGCACCTTTTCACCAAAAGGTTAAACAACTCATGAGTATTCACCTTCTTTTCTGCTATTTCATATAAAGAAACTATGGTATCCTTATGACCTTCAAACTTAACCATTTCAACGGGATCGCTTGCCCCTGTACTCAAATCATGTGTTCTTTGACTCGCTAGCAGAACCAATTTAAAACGATTGTGTACCTGCTCTACACACTTTTCTACAATAGACTCAACCATAAAATACTACCTTGATAAGCTTTATACTATATCACAAAAAATAAGATGTCAACTTCGCATCTATTGAGATCCAATTCTACATTCTACTTTTTCTTCTTTAGCTTTTACTGATTGATTTTCTGTTATTGTAATTATTATTTCATGATCAAGCTTTTTCAAAAAACCTAACAGTCTCTCTAAAGAAAAACCACTTGTCTTACCACTTTTAATTTGTGACACCTTTGGTTGATCAATACCAAGTTTCTCAGCCGCACAAGCTTGAGTCCAAGTATTTTTTCCTATAATTTTACTTATTATGCCAAGCAATTTTTTTTTTATTGCTTCACTATCCAGATTATTTAATGATATTATTTCCATAATTTTTACTCTCACATACTAACCAGCTATATTAAATATTAAACATAATACTTAATATACCAATATATTAATACTATATAATTTGTCAATAACTATAATGATATACTGATACTCAAAATTTTAAATTGACTATAATTTTTATCAAAATACTAGTAATTTCAAACTATTATTTTGTAAAAAACTTACTATTAAAGAGAATAAGTTGAAATTGCAAAGTTTAAAATACAGAAATAATCATTTTACAAACTCGTTTTAGAGACTGTACATGATCTCAAGAAAGGAATAAAGCACGAGATAGAGTATGTAAATTATGAAAACAGAGCAAGATGAGTAGGAAAAAAACTGAGTAGAGTTCTGTAGAAAGAAACAAAATCAAGAAGATTTAGGATGTATTTTACATAGTGTTACAGGTCCTAAAAAGTGGCTTCAGTGAATCAACAATGTTTTCAAAATGGCAAGATTATTTTAATAAATGAAGTAAAAAACATAGCGGAAGTAAAGAAAGTGTTTTGAAACATATATAAAAAAGTAGTTGCAAAGAAACAAATAAAAGGATGTAACTGTAGAGATCTTTGCCGTATTGTCAAAAGGTAAGTCTCTAATACTCTTATAGAAAAGTGTAGACAATTGTGATAAGCAAAATTCAATACTAGCTTACAAATCGTCTTCTTGCTTCCACCGCTTTGCTTCTAAAAAGATTATGAATAGACCCTTAATATTGTAAGTTAAAAATATGATATAAAGGAGATAAGAGGGAAGATAACCCTACTCACTATAGGAATAGAGTTATCACGGGCGTGTGCGACCGACCAACTGTTGGTATTATAACCGTTCGGATCAAGGTACACTAGCCCATCTCTCGATACGTTTGAATAGTTGCATGGGACATATGTATGCACCCGTTTACAATCTTAAATTAATTAAAACTAATCGAGGTTATTATGATTACATCTTATCAAAATTTTATTGGCATTGATATCGGAAAATTTAAAAATGTTGTTGCAGTTCACAAACAGAAGAACGCTGTCGAATTCGACAATGATACTGCTGGCTGGCAACAATTGTTTCAAGATTTTTCAAATATCTTACCTAATTCTTTAGTAACTCTGGAAAACACTGGAAAATATGAGCTTGGCTTAGCACATTTTCTTGTTGATAAAGATATTGCTGTACATCGAGCTAATACTCGCAAAGTAAAAAGCTTTGTTCTATCTCATGGAACTTTAGCAAAGTCTGATCAATCAGATGCAAGAGCCCTTGCTCAGTATGGGTTTGAACGCTATAGTACTCTATCTCTATTTGCACCTATGTCAAAAGAACAAACAACCTTAGTTGCACTTTGTCAACGTCGTGATGACATTACAAAAATGAGAGCTCAAGAGAAATCTAGGCTTGCAGCACCTGAAAACGACCATATAAAAGAAAGCTGTCAGAAAACTATTGAATTCTTTAATAGCCAGATAGATGAGCTCAACAATACCATACAAAAAATTATTGATGAGAATCCAGAGTTACAAAAGCGCCAAAAAATCCTTAAAACAGTTCCAGGAATAGGTGCAAAATTATCTCAAGATTTTCTGTGTCTAATGCCAGAACTTGGTTATGTAAGTAGGGGAGAAATTGCAAGTCTTGCTGGAGTTGCACCTCATCCGAAAGAAAGTGGTAAAACTATTGGTTATCGCAGAATAAGTGGTGGCAGAAGCAACGTTCGTGAAAAGCTTTTTACAGCTGCGATGTCTGCTTCAAGGTCTAAGTCTGCGCTTGGTGCCTTCTATTCAAGGCTTGTTGGTAAAGGTAAAAAGAAGATGGTGGCTATGACAGCTCTAATGCGTAAAATCATAGTAATTGCCAATGCGAGGCTTAAAGAAGCAGTCAATGTGAATTAAAAAAATCTGCATAGAAAATAGGTTAACGAATATGTGGATAAATACGTCTACACACATTTAAAGTATTTATACACATATTCGTTAACCATAAGATCTAAGCAGTAACTGTTGTTTGATACAAAATTTTTCTATGATTAAGTTAGGGTTTTTATTGTCAAAAATGCACTTTTTACTCGAATAAAAAACAAAATTACAAACAAAAGTTGTAATGAAACTAAATTCAAAAAATTTTAAAAAACATAGTTGATCCGAAATTTATACCTCTATATTTTAATATAGGGATTCATTTCAATTTTTAAAGTTTCTATTTAATGAGAATGCTATATCATATTCGTAATTTAATTTAAATATCTGTTGCTTCTGAAATACTATTTGGTTAGTAAATAAAATCATGTCTAATACAGAAAAAATGAAAAAGGATGTTGCTGTAATTATGGGAAGCGAGTCGGATTATGGCACTATGGTGCATGCTATTAACCTATTAAAAGAATTGGAAATTTCACATGATGTATTTATAATATCCGCACATAGAACGCCAGAGAGACTCTTTAATTTTACTAAGTCTGCTCAAGAAAAAGGCTTTAAGGTTATTATAGCTGGTGCAGGAGGAGCGGCTCATTTACCTGGTATGGTTGCATCGCTCACTTATTTACCTGTTATCGGTATTCCTGTGCATAGCAAACAATTAAATGGGCTAGATAGTCTATTATCTATAGTGCAGATGCCAAAAGGTGTTCCAGTTTCAACAATGTCTATAGGAGAGAGTGGAGCATGCAATGCCGCTATTACTGCTGCATCTATATTGTCGATTTCTAATAGTGAAATTGCAGATAGATTAAAAAAATGGAGAGAGGAGCAAACTCAAGCAGTAAAAGAAAAACCAACATTATAATGGCAATAGTTCTTTTAGATACAAAAACCATAAATCGTATAGCAGCAGGAGAGGTAATAGAAAGGCCTGCAAGTGTGGTAAAGGAATTAGTGGAAAATGCAATAGATGCCAGAAGCTCAGAGATAGAAATTAAGATAGAAAGTGGTGGGCGTAACCTCATTACTGTAATCGATGATGGTAGCGGAGTAAAAAAGGATGATTTAGAACTTGCGTTTATGCGCCATGCTACTTCAAAATTGAGTGACAGTGAGTTGATAGAGATCAAGCATCTTGGCTTTAGAGGAGAAGCTTTGCCTTCAATTGCAGCAGTAAGCAGAATAAAATTATCATCTAAGGCAAGCAAAGCAGATCAAGCATGGTCTATAAGGTATGAGGGAGGAGAAAAAATAGGAGAGCTTGTTCCTTATCCTTTATCGATAGGAACATATATTGAAGTACGAGATTTATTTTTTGCCACACCAAATAGACTAAAATTTCTCAAAACCGAAAGGGCAGAAACACAAAGCATTGTTGATATTGTAAACAACTTAGCAATGATCAATTATGGAATTGAGTTTACTCTTATCTCCGATAATAAGAAACTTCTTAAGTATGCTAAGCAGACCTCATTATTTAGCAGGCTATGCGAAGTAGAAAAAGAATTTCATGAAAACTCTTTGCAAATTAGTGAAGAAGAAGATGGCATTAGACTTACAGGATACATCTGTAAACCTACTCTCAATCGTAGCAATTCAACTCAGATCTATACATTTGTTAATGGTAGACCAATTAAAGACAATCTACTTATTGGCGCAATCCGTTATGCGTATCATGATCTTATTCCAAGCAATAGATATCCCTTTGCAGCGTTGCACTTAGAGATACCGTATGATCAAGTAGATGTAAATGTGCATCCAAATAAATCAGAGGTAAGGTTTCAGAACAAGAGGCTAATATATGAAATAGTGAGAAGAGGGCTAATAAAAGTATTATCAAAGAGAATAGATCTTGCAGAAACTGTGGTGAGCCAGACTGAGATAACAAGGAATCATCTATCATCAGATCCTTTTAGTAGGTCTAGTCTTAAAAATGAATTTTATGGAAGAAGGTCTGATCCTTTTGAAAACCAGTTAATGAGAGAATTTACTTCTCCAAATATAGAGACAAAAAGCTTATCAGAACATTCAAAATCGTTTGATTATACTGGTATGCAAAAATCTCCTCCGCGAGCGGAAACTACAATTTTGGAAAAGAAACAAACCGATCTAATAAGGGACTATCCACTTGGGTTTGCACACTGTCAAATCTACAATACTTATATTATTGCCGAGGTAAGAGACAAACTAATTATAGTAGATCAGCATGCAGCCCATGAAAGACTAGTATACGAGTGCTTAAAGGAGAAATCAAGTATAAAAAGACAAAAACTTCTTTTGCCTGAAATGGTTGAAATCAAAAATCAAGCTGGAATGGAGATGATTAAAACTTATAAAGATAAACTTTTTGAGATGGGTTTTGAGATTGAAATTAAATCAGAAAATAAGATCATAGTAAAAGAAGTGCCTGCAATCTTAGGAACAGTAGACACAAAGAGAATGCTCATTGATATAGTGGATAGACTAACAGAAATAGAAGATATATTACCTATAGAGGATAAGGTGAATAAAATACTAGCCACAATTGCTTGTTATGGATCAATAAGAGCAGGCAGAAAGATGAAATTGGAGGAGATGAATGAATTATTGAGGCAAATGGAAAAGACACCTTATTCTGGACAATGTAATCACGGAAGGCCAACCTATATAGAAATGAAATTAAGCGATATTGAAAAGTTATTTGAGCGAAGGTGAGAAGTTATCACAAATATGTATAGATTATACAACCCTAGTTTCGTCATCTCAAAACTCAGATACACAATTGTTTGAACATTGCAATTTGCAGGTAATTTGCATAGTAGATAATGTCATTCCATCACTTGACAATGATTTATTACGCAGCTACTTGATTAAAATTAAGTTTCCTAAATCCCAGGCATTGTCTTTTATGTTAATAATTAATATACAACTAAAAATACTTATCAAAAACGACAATAAAGAGTTTAAAAAAAGCCAGAAAATTCTATAGAATCAACCGTACTATATAGAGAAAAGAAAGTGTATGATAATATTCTTCGTTTCAATTTGCAAACAAAATAGTTTTGCATTTTTCGATAAGATTAAGTAATATCAGCGTATTAGTTATACAATTAATAATTTTTATGGATGAGCGTAATCCTTGGAATCTTGGAAAGAAACCGTCAGGTCCAAGTAATGAAGATATTTTAAGTAAAGCTGTGTCTGATATAAGATGCTTTTTTAATGGCTTAACCAGAAATAGAGGGAAAAAACCTTATTTCATCATTTTCATTGTTTTGTTGTTTTATTTTTGTACTGGTTTCTATATTGTCCATCCGAGTGAGGAAGGTATAGAACTTACTTTTGGCAAATATTCCAATACAGAAACATCTGGTTTGCGTTATCACTTTCCCTACCCTATTGGTAAGGTTTTTAAAGTGAATGTTAAAGAAGTAAATCGTGAAGAAATTGGGATAAGCAGCTCTTATGGGCGAGATACAGATCGTGGTGAAGGAGTGATGCTTACCGGAGATGAGAATATAGTCAACGTTAACTTTGAGGTCCAGTGGCGAGTTAGAGATGCCAAAGATTATTTATTCAAAGTGCGGGATTATAAACCTGGTTTCAGCGTTAAAAATGCTGCTGAAAGTGCTATGAGAGAAATAATAGGTAAAAATACGATCTCTTTTGCACTCGAAGGTCAAGGTAGGGCTGAAATCTCCAGAGATACTAGAATTTTATTGCAACAGATTCTTGATGGATATCAAATGGGTATAGAAATTTTATCTGTTCAAATGAAAAAAATTGACCCACCAGAAAAAGTGATTAGCTCATTTAGGGATGTACAAAGTGCTCGTGCAGATAAGGAGCGTACTATAAACGAAGCATATGCTTACAGTAATGATATTATACCTCGTGCAAAAGGTGAGGCAATAAAGATAAAGTTAGATGCAGAAGCATATGAGAACGAAATAATAAATGAAGCGAAAGGTAATGCAAATCGCTTTTTATCTCTTTATGAAGAATATAGACAAAATCCTTCTCTTGTTAAGAATCGTATTTATCTTGAAACTATGGAAAATATTTTCAGCAAGGTAGATAAGTTTGTTATAACAGACGATCTGAAAGGTATGTTCTCTTATTTACCTCTTACAAATTTAGGGAAATAGTCATGAGTAGTAATATTAAAATTGTTTTTGCTTTTATATTTGTTGTATTATTGATTGCCTTATCTAATTCAATCTTCGTTGTTCAAGAAACAAAACAAGCGATAGTTATACAACTTGGTAAAGTCGTAAAAGATGTTAGGGACAGTGGTTTATATTTTAAGCTACCATTTATAAATAACGTAGAATTTCTTGATAAGAGAATTTTAGATCTAAGTCCTGATAAAACTCCAAGGGAAGTGATAACTGCAGATCAAAAGCGTATTATAGTAGATGCTTATGCAAAATATAAAATAATAGATCCTATCACTTTTTATCAAACTGTGAAAAATGAATCAGGGCTAGTTAGAAGATTATATCCTGTCATAGAAGCTCACATAAGGGAGAATATAGGAAGATTTTCATTAATTAGTTTATTGAATGAAAAGAGATCAGAAGTTATGCAATTAATTCAACGTGGAGTTTATTCTGAAGCTGGAAAATTTGGCATAGAAATAATAGATGTAAGAATTAAGAGAGCAGATCTACCAGAAGAAAATAGTTCTGCAATATTTCGCCGCATGCAAACTGAAAGGGAAAAGGAAGCAAAAGAAATTAGAGCAGAAGGAGAACAAGCTGGACAAGAAATTAGATCAAAAGCTGATAAATTAAAAAGGGGAATTGTCTCTAGTGCAGTAAAAGAATCACATGAAATAAGAGGCCGTGGTTATGCTGAAGCAACTAGAATCTATAATGAGGCATTTAAGGCTGATGAAGAGTTCTTTAACTTTTATCGCTCTATGAAAGCTTACAATAAATCATTTGCTGAGGGTAATACTAAATTTGTGCTTTCACCAAATAATAATTTCTTAGATATTTTGAACAAGGGATGGAAATAGTTTATGAAAAGTAAAGCATTTATTTTATCTATATTTGCATATTTTTTAATTTCATTTTCTTCATATGCTAATCTGTTTGCAAAAACAGTTGCAGATCCTGTATGTAGTTGTAATAAAGGGCTTGCTGATATAGTGGAAGAACTTATTCCCGCAGTTGTAAATATTTCAAGTGAGCAAATAGTTAAGCAAGAAAATAACAGTAGAACTAAAATTCCCTTTACGCCAAGAAATAATTTCTTTGATGACTTTAGAGAATTTTTCGAGCATTTTGATCAATTTTTTGATAGAGCTCCTAGCATTAATAGAGAAGTGACGTTACTTGGGTCTGGATTTATTATAGATAAAAGTGGAACCATAGTAACCAACTATCACGTTATTAAAAATGCCCAAGATATTACAGTTACTATGAACGATAATACTTATTTCAAAGCAGAAGTTTTAGGCTATGATGCAAAAACTGATCTTGCTGTGCTTAAGATTAATTCTGATAAAGATCTTCCTTTTGTTGAATTTGGTAATTCTGATAAAGCAAGAGTTGGTGATACAGTTATTGCAATAGGCAACCCTTTTGGTTTGGGTGGCTCTGTAAGTACAGGAATTGTGTCTGCAAGATCTAGAGACATTAGTATTGGTACTATGAATGAATTTATTCAAACTGATGCTGCAATTAATAGAGGTAACTCAGGGGGACCACTATTTCATCTAAATGGAAAAGTTATAGGCATTAATACTGCTATTTATTCCCCATCTGAGTCTGGCGGTAACGTGGGTATAGGCTTTGCTATACCATCTAATCTAGCTATTTCAATTATTGACACATTAAAAAGTGGTAAAAAAATAAAACATGGTTGGCTTGGCGTGCAAGTTCAGCCTATAACAAAAGAATTTGCTGAATCCTTGGGTTTAAAAGATATCAAAGGTGCATTAGTTGCAAGCATAGTAAAGGGCAGTCCTGCAGAGAAAGGAGGAATCAAAGTAGGTGATATACTATTAGAGTTTGACGGCAAAAAAATTGATAGAATGACGCAATTACCTCATATGGTTTCACGAACTGAGCCCGGAAAGAAAGTACAGGTTAAGTTACTTAGAAAAGGTAAAGAAGTCAATATCAAGGTTGCAATCGAGGAATCTACAAATGATGATTCAGGTAATAATCAAGAAGAAAATAAATCAACATCTAGTTATATAAGTGGTTTAACCGTTTCAAATTTGCCAAAAGAACTAAAAAATAATGCACCCACAAAGGGTGTAGTAGTTACTAGTGTAGATAGTAGTAGTAATTCTACACTACGTGTTATTAAGAAAGGTGATATAATTATTCAACTAGATGGAATCGATATTGAAAATACTAATGATTTTCAAAAACAAATTGATTCAGCAGTAAAGAAAGACGGCAAAGATTCAGTAATGTTGCTTATTTACCGCAACGGCAATCAATTTTTTACCTCAATCAAATTGAAGAAGTAGCTATTTATCTAGCTGGTCATGAAAAAATTGCTTGACAAATTTAACTAGCTTCTTTATCCTGAGGATAAGGCTGTTTCTATAGATTAATAGAATTTATTCCTATACTGAAAACGTTTCCAGCGAGATTATGGAAGAACTGGAACGACATCATCTATCAGATGAAAGAGCTATAGTAGTAAGAAATTGGATAATATAAAGCATTTTTGTGCTCAGTTGTCAAAAAATAACTTTCTTTCACAAATTAGTTTATAAGTAAATTAGTATAAAGCATAATCATATTTACTTATCATCATTATTAATCAATAATTAATACCCATAAATTAACTATATCTAATCGCAAAGGGAGGTGGAGATGCGTTTTAAACTAGAAAAAGAAGATATTCCACAAAACGATTGTAATAATAGAATTGGTCGTAGGGTACCTGCACAAATAAGATTAAATAACAAAACAACATTTAGCCTGCCTAGTGTATCTTACATTATCATCGACAACAATATTGGCCTGAGTTTTCAAATTTGGGATTTGAAGCATGACGTGGCAAGTATACTAAACGACTTATCTGAATGGCCACAATTAAAGCTAGAAAGGGTAGGAAATGATTACAAATTCGCTTTAGTTACTACCTCTGATCAACCTTATTATTATTACTATGATGGCAAAAATACTATGATAGATACTATTGATCGTATACCTCATGGTTACACAGATGGTTTCTATGTTAACGCATATAATCGTGAAAGCTGTAGTATTTATTATGAACTGCTAGAAAACAGGAAGGTTTTAATAGATCCAAAAGACATAATTAGTAGCGAAAATGTCAGTCTTATTTTGGAAGATCTTAAAAGTTCACCTGATAAAAGACTCAAAATAAAAATAGGAGACTATTTGTTTAAAGAATCAAGAAATATATACAAATTATATAGGAGCGCTCAGGTATATAATTTAACTGGTGGAAAAGTTGGCATATTGAATGATATCCTTTCAGCATTTACTCGTATAAGCAATACATTCGAGTTATTCCCTTTTCATGAAATGGAGAGCTTGAAAGCACAAGATACCTATTTCGCAGTAAAAAAGTTAGGCAATAGTTATGTTGGTTGCATATCGTATGAAAATAGCACATGCAAAAATTTTTATAATTTTAACCCTAATTCTTTTGGGTATGAGAACGACAATAGACCAGGTCCATATCCTTATTATTATAACTTAGAAAATTTTGATAACTTTTTGGAGGTTGATTTGAATATTCAAGAACATATAAATTTAGAAACAGAAATTGAACTTTTAAAACGCAGAATAGACAGATTAGAACGTACTGGTGTACAAGGTCCTAAAGGTGAGCCAGGTGAAAGGGGACAAAAAGGTGATAGAGGCTTCGATGGAGCGCCTGGTCCTCAAGGTAACAAGGGGGATACTGGATCGTCAGGTGCGCATGGATCAAAAGGCGATCAAGGACCTAAAGGAGAAAAAGGGAATCAAGGCACTAATGGAATAACTCCAAGTATTAATCAAGTTGTTACCGAATTTTCTTCTAACAGAGCCCATCTATATCCTTTAGCAGCAGCTATAATGGAAGAAGATCAGCGTAATTCTATGGGATTTTCAGAAAGAATAGCACATTTTTTTGGTGAGCGTGTAAAGCGAGAAGATTCTTTAAAAGCGTTAGTTAAGGGCATACAAGGTCCTCCAGGCCAAAAGGGTGAACCAGGTCGTAACGGTGAACGGGGGTTAAAGGGCGAACAAGGTTCCAAAGGTAATAAGGGTGACCGAGGTTTTCCTGGTCCAGAAGGTTCTAAAGGAAATACTGGCTCAAAAGGTGAGAAGGGAGATGCCTCAAGTGCTATAGAAATTGCAACTGAATTAGTTACCAGTAAAAAAGCTGAGCTAGGAGAAGCAGTTCTTAACGCAAATGGTATCAAAGGTGAAAATCTTGCAACTCAGATTGCCGGTAAAATTAATCTTAATTCGCAGGAACTTGTGAATAAAATTGATGTAGCAAAACTTACTGAAGGAGTAGTAAGTAAACTTTCTTTAGAGGAAGCAAAAAACATTATAAAAGATACTGTGAGTAAGATAACAAGCGATGCCACAAAGAAAAATAATCCCGATCCTATAGCCTTCCAAAAATATGAAAAATTTGCAGAAAAGCTTGCTAAACTACTTGTTGATAGAAGCAGTATGAGCGAGATAGAAGCTCACAATCTTATAAAAGGTAAGGTGAGCGATTGGGCACTTGCTAAGTATCTTCTGCTTCATAGTGATTTAAATAAGCAGGCAAAGGCTCTAGAAATCGTGAAGCAAGAAATAGACAAGGAAAAATTAGTTGAGTATTTGCTTGAGTATGCCAAATTAAAAGGCGATGTGAATGCAGCAAAAACAATAGTTGAAAATATTGTTCATCAGTTCTTTGACACTAAAAAAGTAGGTGAATTAGGAAGAGCAGTACTAGAAGCAAAAGATGATCAAGATAAAAAAGTGCTGGTAAATGATCCAGTCTTACGTGAAGGAATAGCAGAAGAGTTGAGACAAAATCCAGGAAAGATAAAAGGTCCCAAAGGAGATACTGGTTCTAAAGGTGATAAAGGAGATACTGGAACAGATGGATTGCCAGGTGCACAAGGTCCTAAGGGAGAGCCAGGCATAAAAGGAGAGCCAGGTATAAATGGAACAAAGGGAGATATTGGTCCTAAAGGATTAGACGGAGCCATGGGAATAAAAGGTGATATGGGTGAGAAAGGAGAGATAGGTTCTAAAGGTGACAAAGGAGATACTGGGTCTAAAGGTGATAAAGGTAGAGATGCAAGTCCTGAAGAAGTTGCACAAAAATTAATTAATAATGGCACTATTGCTAATCAGGTGCTTGAATATCGTGACCAAGGCGGAGATTTAGTATTAGAGAAGCAAGTTGCAGGAAGAATTATTAGTAATCAAGATATTCAAACAGGAATAGCCATTGCATTAGCTGATAACAGAATGGAAGAGCTAGCAGATGTGTTACTAAGTGATGCTAATCATACATTAGTAGAAAACCTTGCAAATAATACCGAGCTAACACAAAGCATTGCAGAAGAACTAAGGAAAAATCCAGGAGAAGTCCAAGGTCCAAAGGGAGAAAAAGGAGATATTGGTCCTAAAGGATTAGATGGAGCCATGGGAATAAAAGGTGATATGGGTGAGAAAGGAGAACCAGGTGCAAATGGATTGCAAGGTCCAGAAGGTCCTAAGGGAGAGCCAGGTCTAAGAGGCTTCAATGGTACACAAGGTCTTACAGGCAACAAGGGTGAACCCGGTATAGACGGATTAAAAGGAGATATTGGTCCTAAAGGCATAAAAGGTGAGCCAGGTATAGATGGAACAAAGGGAGATATTGGTCCTAAAGGATTAGACGGAGCCATGGGAATAAAAGGTGATATGGGTGAGAAAGGAGAGATAGGTTCTAAAGGTGACAAAGGAGAACCAGGTGCGAATGGGTTGCAAGGACCTAAGGGAGAGATAGGTTTGCAAGGACCTAAAGGTCAAGTTGGTAGATCTGGTCTTAAGGGTATGCCAGGTCCACAAGGTCCAAAAGGAGATACCGGAGCTCCAGGTGCGAATGGATTGCCAGGTTCCAAGGGAGAAGATGGAATAGGTGCTACATTAGCTGATCAGTTTTTACGTGAGATAAGAAAAGCAAAAAATGAAACTCTGGATGCTAAAAAAGCAGCAGAGGCAGCTAAAAATGCTTCAGAAGGTTTTGCCAAACAAGCTAAAGATACGGAAGATAAGGTTAAAATACTACACAATCAAACAGTGAATCTTACAGGAGAAGCTGAAGATTCTGCTGATCAAGCACTTCAATCTGCAGAAAATGCGGAAGCATTGCATAGTAGCGTAAGAGATATGTTTTGTACAACAAATCCTGCAGATCAAGTTTGTAGTGCACGCAGAAGAAGGAGGGAAACTAAAAAATCATCAGTGACAAGCGGAGCAAGCAGACCAACTTCATTTATATCTCAAGTAATAAATTTCTTTTACCCTGCGGTAGGACAGGACGAATATAAAGTAAAAAATGAAATAGAGGAGCTTAATCGAGTGACAAAAATAATAGATGCAGTAGATATTGTAAAAAAATTTGAAGAAGTATTAGGAGAAACAGCTGTGAAATGCGGCATTTCAAAGAAAAGTCTAAATTTTAATCCAGTAGAACTGCAGTCAACCATTATCAATAAGTCATTATCTAATGATGAAAATCATAATGAGTTGTTGAAGCTCTTATGTGTAGCTGCGAAAAAATCATTACCTGATTACAAACAAACTAGTAAATGTTTGGCTACTTTCAAAGATCATATGGAAAAAAGATTAAATGAGCAGCAAAGAGCTTTCGTTAATACTGAAAAAATAGTGGCAGATAATGAGCAGCCAAGGAGTTTTATGAGTTATGTCTCTCCTCCTAGTAGCCTAAGTGCCATTAATCAGCAAGTTGTTGGTTATTTAAGGTAATATCATGGAAAAACATATATTTAAAATAGAGGATAAAAATCCGCTCTATAAAAAATTGATTAAACTTCCTGCTGAATATTATATATTAAACAAAAATAGTAAGGTTATCAATTCACATATTGGTACAATTAAAGTAGAGAATATTAATGGTTTAAAGTTAAAGAAGCAGGGAGATAAAATATCTTTATATGAAGGAAACTTACCCCTGCAGGCAGAAAGATCTGATGAAAGTGGAAACTCTATTAAAGAGGATCTTATTGTAGAACAAGAAGCTATAATAAGTACAAATAGAAACAATATTATAGAAAAGCTTGAATCAAAACCTATCTTGATTTCGCTTTACAACATAAAAGATAGTCCTAACTTTGGCCTCAAATTGTCTGGTAGAGATATAACTGGAGTACTCAATTTTATCAATTTTAACGATGAAAATGACCCAGTACTACAAAAAATTCAAGAAGAAAAAGGTGGACTTTATTTTACAATAGAAGGTGATTATATCTATATATCAGATGAAGAAGGAAAATGTCTTCCAGTATGTGAAGATGGTAGTTGCTATAAGTATCAATACACAAAAAATGAACATGATATATTAGAAATTAGTGAGATATCAACAATAATAAAAAACTTAACTAAAACTGAGCAATGCAGTGCACCAGCTAAGGCATGGCAGAATTTTACTTTGCAAAAGGGAAAAGAATTGTCGGATAATATCTATCAAGCAGATATCATGTTAAACGGTAAGCTTGTAGCTACTTTACCAAAAATAGGTTACTGCATGCTTGATGACCAATTGGTCATACATAATCACGTTACAGAAGAAGAGATAAAAATTCCTAGAGACTTTCATTATCTTAAAGTAGTCAAGTCCAGTAGTAATGATGATTATCAATTAACGTTTTGTAATTTCTTAGGTAATGAGTTTTTTGAACATAAAAAATACGATTCTCAATACTCAAATATTCCAGATAAATATCAATATATAAGTTTAAACTGTATGAAAAAGGAATATAAGCCAAATTTCTGCAAGTTACTTAACGATAAACCATCTTTTTTTATTGCAAAAGGAACTACTAATCAAGATTCTTCAGGCCACTGCCCAGCTGATGTATTTGAATTAACAAAAAGTGGAAAAGGTAAGAAAATGGCTACATTAATTGATCAATTTGGCGTTTTTAATAAAGAGGGTAAGTTTCAATATTGTGATTACCATACAAAAGCAGATTACGATGTTTATGATTCTTATAAAATTAATAAAGAGTACACAGCAACAGATGAGTTTCTCTTCAATGATGACATAGTTCTTTATACTATTCCAGAGCTATCTTAACCACGCACAAAGTATATTATAATTGTTTCAATAATTGTTTTTAAAATTGAATCGAGTAGACTTTCAAGCAGTGTAAAAATGTATTCTTTTTAGTTTAGATTCGCTACCATTTTGCCACTCGTTAGTACCGCAGTGGTTTTGTAATAGAACACAAGCTGCAAAAACTTAAGGAAAAAATGGGTCAGTGCTTGACACTGGCATCTAGTTCTTTCTATCAAAAATGCTGTAAAGTGTTCACCAATTTAGTTGGATCCCAGTACTGGGATGACATTATGAAGGCCTAGCAGTTTATGACGGTGTCATTCCAGCGCGTGACGCTGGAATCTAGTTCTTATTACCTGAGTCTTCTGGGTTGTATATTAAATCAAAGTCGCAAGACTATGACAAGCAAGGAGTGATACTGTCAACTGGGTTGATTGGTAAAAATCGTAGGGACCTTAGTACACTCCTAGCTTAAAATAATGTAGTACGAACGGTAGAAGGATCTAAAAGATCGAATTACAACCCTGTATAGCATTTACGTTATTATTTGATTATATTTATAGGTATAAAAATGGCTAGAATAGTTTTTATGGGTATTGATGTTTCAAAAAAAACACTTGATATCTCAATCGACAATAAACATCAGCGTATAGAGAATGAAGAAAGGGCTATATCTGAGTTTATAAGATCAAGAATGACTAACAATATATTTGTTAAGTTATGTGCAGTAGAATCAACAGGCGGTTACGAAAAACTTGTCATAAAATTGTTGCGAGAACATAACATAGCTGTTCATAGAGCTCACCCAAACCGGGTATATGCGTTCGCAAAAGCCTGCAACCACTTTGCAAAAACAGACAAATCAGATGCAAAATTGCTAGAAAAGTATGCCGAATTTATCACGAAAAATGATGAGGTAGTAGAATACATAGTTTCACAAAAGCAAGAAGAACTAAAAGAATTAAGGGCAGTTGAGCGCAACCTAAACGACGATGTTCACGCAAATATGTGTCGTTTACATAAGGTTACAGGGAAAGCTAGGGAATATATAGAAAAACAGGTAGAATTTGCCAAAAAACAATTAGAGCAAATTAGACAGGATATAGAAGGTATAATAAACTCTGACCCTGATTTGAAGGAAAAAAGCAAACTGCTAACTAGCTATAAAGGTGTTGGACGAAAAATAGCAAGTATCCTACTCATAGAGGTACCTGAGCTTGGCAGGCTAGATAATAAGGAAATAGCTTGTCTAATTGGAGTTGCACCAAAAACCAATGAAAGCGGAAGGAAAGTGAGTAAAGCTCAAATCATAGGTGGCAGATTTTATGCTCGAAAAGCATTATACATGTCTGCCGTGGTTGCTATTCGTCATAATAGGAAAATGAAAGCACTTTACCAGCGTTTGGTTGACTCTGGTAAAGCCACTAAGGTTGCATTAGTTGCTGTGATGAGAAAAATCGTCGTTTGTTTAAATGCCATGATAAAAAACAACAATTTTTATCTTGATGCTTAAGACGGTAGGTCCCAGTATCAAGTACTGGGATGACAAGAGAAAGAGGACACTGGAATGACATCATGAGGGCCGGGGTGACATTATGAAGTATAATGCACCCCATAAACTAGACCAAAAAAAAATGGTTGATCCGAGTAGGAAGGTAAAGGGGTAAAAGTATGGCAACAAAAAAATATGAACCAGAGTTAAAAGCAAAGATAGCTTTGGAAGCAATAAAAAATCAAAAAAGCACATCTGAGATATGTAGTGAATATAAAATACCATCAACAAATCTATATGATTGGCGTGATAGAGTATTGGCAAGGTTAAAAGACCTATTTGTTGAAGAAAGTGAAAGTGCGAGAAAACAAAGAATCTTAGCGCAAGAAATAGAAAGTTTACATAAAGTAATAGGAGAATTGACAGTGGAAAATAGTTATTTGAAAAAAAAATTACTGAAATAAGCAAAAAAGATAGAGTAAGGTTTATAGAAAAAGATTCTGATCTATCAATTAGGAAACAGGCTGATTTACTGGGGATTTGCAGATCTAGCCTATATTATAGGCATATAATTAATAACGAAAGTGAAATTTGATTCAAGAAGTATATTTGGCTTCTGATTGCCGTTATGGATATCGTAAAATTACTGCTGAAATCATAGCGAGTGGAGTAGTAGTCAATCACAAAAAAATCTTAAGAATTATGAAAAAAATGAAGATTAGTGGGCTGTATTGTAGAAAAAGATGTAATACAAGTATTAAAGAAAAAAAGCATAAAATATATCCTTATTTACTCAAAGATTTGATTATTTGTAGAGTTAATCAGGTATGGGCTACTATATATTATGGTAGAAGGTAAGTTTGTCTATTTTGTGGCAATAATGGACTTGTATAGTCGCTATATTATTGCTCATTCATTATCACCATATCTCGATGCTGGATTTTGCCTTTATACTCTCAAAGAAGCTCTAAAACAAGGTAAACCTGAGATTTTTAATAGTGATCAAGGAGTGCAGTTTACTAGCTACAACTTTATTATGGAATTAGAGCGTGCTAATATTAAAATTAGTATGGATCATAAAGGACGTTGCTTCGACAATATATTTGTTGAGCGTTTATGGAGAACTTTAAAGCAAGAAGCTATATATTATTATAGACCAAATAGTATCAGAGATTTGAATCTTATAATAAACGATTTTGTTGGTTGGTATAACTATAAAAGGCGACATCAGACTCTACATTATAAAGTTCCTGCTGATCTTTATTATCATAAACAGTAAATGAATATATTGATAAATACTTTAAATGTGTGTCGACGTATTTATCAACATATTCATTTTAAAAATCGGATCACTTTGAAAAAAATGGTCTAGACAAATGGGTGCATTATAAAGACCTAGCAGTTTATGACGGTGTCATTCCAGTGTGGAATCCAGCTTTTTTGTAACTTCATTGAAAATATCGTATAGCTATTTGTTCACAATTAATTCTTCTGGATCCCAGTACTCGGATGATAAGAAAAGAAACACTGGTTTCAATATTTGCATGCATCTGAACAGATACAGATGGCTAAAATATTGAAGAAAGCATACGCGTCAAGTTAAGAGCAACTAGCCTTCTTTGACTTGTTAAGAAAGGTCTTTTTTCCCCAGATTCTATTATCACATGCTGAAATGACATCGAAGGACGCTCTTGCTTCTTCATGTAATTATGCAAAAAGTCCTTTGAATTTTTGCAGCTTGAAAAATCTTTATAAAATTTACTTTCTTTAAATGCTTTAATCTTCTCTTCATTATTTAATGAGCCATATTTAGAAAAATATTCATCTGTAATATAAATATATAAACTAATCAACTCAGGAAAAGTGTAATCAGTTTTGTTGGAAGACTTTAAACACGTAATTGGCAATTTATGTATATCTTTATCAGCTTTTTTCGAATCAATACACTCATCATTTTTTCTTAATATTATATGCTGCTTGAAAAATTCTTCATATTCCTCAAATCCTTCAAATACTTCTTTTTTTTGGTAATCTTTTCTTCTACCGCTTTGATCTATTTTTTCTATTTCTGTTGCAAGTTGCGCTGGCTGTTTTATCGTTTTATCTCCCTCTCGATTAAAGTACATTGTATAAGGAGTAATTGAATTTACGATTTTATATGTCTTCCAGTGGCAGCCAAAAATCTTCAGTACCAATCTGATTATCGGAGCAAGAAAAATTTTTAACTTTGCCATAAAACCAAAGTAATAAAGAGACGCTTGTTTAAGTGAACTAGCGGCATTGCTAACGATACATCTTAAATGTATATCCTTACCCTTAAAATTTTTATGAACCTCTGCAGCTACATGTCCACCAAGGCAGTCTCCAAACAATATGATATCATCTGGCTTTATACCTTTTTCCAATAAGTTAGTTACAACTGCTACACCAGATTTAACTCTATTGCTACGTATCAATGAGTTATTTTTACTTAAACCAAGTCCAGGATAATTAAAAAGATGTACAGTTATCCCTTGCTCTGTGGCCCAATTCCAATTTTGGGAATAATCTTTACCAGGGCTTAACGCTCTATTTCCACCAATAAAGTATATCAGATGTTTTTCACCTTGATTATTGTTTTGATTTTTACCAAGAAGCGTAATTGTCTCTATTTTCATCCCGTTTTGAGTTTTTATAAATTCTCTCTCAGTTTGCTCTCTTATTTCTTTCATATTTTAACTCTCACTATGCTGGTTTAATTACACAACAAAATCTTAAAAAAATCAACAAACCTTAATTTATGAACAATATAAACCTTCTCAAATTCATTGAATTATGCTTTCAAACGGTAGTGCCGGGATGTGAGTATAATGATTATCAATATATAAAAGTCATAGCAGACAGGCTTGAAGCAGCAAGCGCTGGTGAAGCAAGAAGAATAATATTCAATATGCCGCCGCGTTCAATGAAGTCCATTTGTGTAAGTGTTGCATGGCCCGCATGGATACTTGGAAATCAGCCAACTGCAAGAATAATAGTTGCAAGTTATTCTCGGTTGCTTAGCGAAAAGCACTCACTCGATACAAGGTGCATAATGCAATCTGATTGGTATAGAGAGCTATTTCCGAAAGTAGAATTATGCAAAGATCAAAACACTAAATATAAATTTCAAACAGTGCAAAGAGGATGTCGAATTGCAACATCAGTTGGGGGAACATTAACCGGTGAAGGTGGAGATTTCATTATCGTGGATGATCCACTAAGTCCCGCACAAGCTTTGAGCGAAACATTTAGAAAGCGTGCTGCAAACTGGTTTGATCAGGCTTTAGTAACCAGGCTCAACGACAGAAAAAAAGGAGTTATCGTTCTTGTGATGCACAGACTCCATTTAGAAGATTTAACTGGTCACCTCCTCTGTAAACCAAGAAACATATGGCATCATGTCTGTTTACCAATAATAGCTGAAGATAAGGAGATTATTTATTCAGTTAATAATCATATTCCAGAGCATGAACAGGAAATATACTCAAGAAAAGAAGGTCAATTGTTGTATTCCCTAACTGAAGGAAAAGAAGAAATTGAGATGATAAAAGCTGAACTTGGGAGTTATGGTTTTGCTGCTCAATACCAACAAAACCCTCTACCACTTTCAAGTGGTATAATTAAACGAGAGTGGTTGAAGCGCTATAAAAATTTTCCTGATAGCCTCTTGCATGTAACACAAAGTTGGGATACTGCAATTTCAATAAACAATACAAGTGACTTTAGTGTCTGCACTACCTGGACAAAAGTAGATAATACATTCTATTTACTCGATGTATATCGCGCAAAACTTGAATATCCAAAACTTAAAGAGAAAGTTCTATCGCTGGCTGCAAGGTGGAAGCCACACGCAATTTTAATCGAAGCAAAAGCAAGCGGTCAGCAATTGGTTCAGGAGCTCAGGAAAAACAGTGATTTACCTATTATTCAAATAGTACCACATGATGACAAATTAACTCGATTTCACCGAATTGTCCCAATTATAGAATCTGAGCGGGTTTTTCTCCCTAACCAAGCAGTATGGCTTAGCGACTTTGAGTATGAGATTTTAATGTTTCCAGAAACCCGTCACGACGATCAAGTAGACAGTACCGTGCAATATCTTCAGTGGGTGAGAAACAATATTGCTAGAGTGGTAGCTATACGTTCATTGTAGCTTGAAAAGGTTCCTCGGAATTGTGTATAATTTTTTTAACTGAGCTTATTTAACTTATCCATTTTCTAAATGATATTTTAGGGTTTATTGAAATAAATACTACGCAAAAATTCTATCTCTGGGTGCTTAGATGAATATCTTTATATTAGACGAAAATCCTGTAACTGCAGCACAAATGTTATGCGATAAGCACATAGTAAAAATGCCGCTAGAAACTGCTCAATTGCTTAGCAGTGTTTTTTCAATAGCATTAAAAGAGCCAAATCCTTTAGTCAGCATTACAAACCAGAATATAGAAGTTCCATATAAACTTACTCACAAAAACCATCCTTGTTCTTTATGGGCTAGACAATCAAAAGGAAACTTTGATTGGTTAATAAAACATGGAAAAGAATTGTGTATAGAATATAGCTTGCGATACAAAAGAACGCATAAATCCGAAGAAGTTATAGATTGGTGCGATAATAACAAGGATTTGCTAATATTTCGATCAGCTGATATACAAGCTTTTACACAAGCGTTACCTGATCGATATAAATGTAGTAACCCAATAGAAGCATATAGAGAATATTACCTAAAAGAAAAGATGAGATTTGCTAAGTGGGAAAAAGGTAGAGAAGCACCAGATTGGTTGCTAGACAAAATGCTATAGGTTATAAAATTATCCAAACCGATCATAAAAAAGGTAGAATTGAAGTTGCAAAAGCAATGCTGGCTGATAATGTTGATGTTTATCAAGTTTATTGATCTTTCTATTTGTGAGATTAAAGAATTCAGTAAACTGTTATTCCCAGTATATGGTAGGCTACTTGCACTATAGAGTGTCATGTACACATCTGTACTAACAAGCAGAGGTAAATCTAAGTCAGTTTAGATATAACATTTACTTTAAAAAACTTTATTTTACGCTGATATTCTAGCGCTTTTCTGTGGTATTTTGTTGGGGTATAATTTGCAAAACTATCTTCCTTATAGGTTAAAAAATTACACTGCTTTATATGTAACTCTATCCACTCTGCATAATCCTGATGATCAGTTGCAATAAATATTTCACCTGTGACAAGTATTTTTTTTGCTAATAAATTTAAAAATTCCGTATTAATTAACCGTCTTTTGTTGTGACTTCTTTTTGGCCATGGATCTGGAAAGAGAATAAAGAATTTTTCAACACTGTGGTCAGGAAAATTGACAATTAATTCTCTTGCATCTTCTGTCCATATTAAAATATTTTTTATGCTGTGTGCTTCTATGCTTTTTAGCAAGGAAGAGACCCCCTTTAAATAAGGCTCACATCCTATAAATAATAGATCAGATTCATTGAATGCCTGATGGAGCATATTTTCACCATTACCGAAACCTATTTCTACTCGTATTCTTTTTTGTAAGTCTACGATCTTTTTTATAGATTCCTTGCTGTTTTTAATAGAATACTTCTCCAAAACATTCAACTTCAACCTAGATCTTCTGGAAAATGACCTAATCCAATTATTATTCCTAGATAACATATCTTACATAACTTAATCTTTTATAGCTTAAACAATTCTCGAAATGAATTAATGAGAATTTACTTGTCACTAATTATTAATATTATATAATATATGATTTCTAATGAAGTTAAAATTAAAAGGTATGGAAAGTACAGTTGCTATCAAGAGGCTATCATCAAATAGGTTCATAGAAGAGATATTTCAAGATCAATTTGATAATCAAGACAATGACTTTTGTGAAGATTCTTTTGCTAACAAAATCAAAGAAGGAGATGTGGTAGAAGGTATAATCACAAGAAGAAATTCTAATGATATTGTGGTTGATGTTGGTTTAAAGTCAGACGGAAGAATTCTGATTAAGGAGCTCAGTTGTAATGATGATATCACTGTTGGCTCGAAAATTAGAGTTTATGTTGAAAGAATTGAAGATTACCATGGTAATGTTGTTCTTAGTCGTGAGAAAGCAATCAGAGACGAAAAATGGAATAAATTGGAAGAAAGCGCAGTTACAAAAGATGAAGTAACAGGAATCATTAAACGCTCAATTAAATGCGGTTTTATTGTTGATCTTGGTGATGGAATAAGTGCGTTTTTACCGCTGAGTCATGTGGATTTGAAGCAAATAAAAGATGCTAATCACCTTATTGAAACTGAACAAAAATTCATCGTGCTTAAAATGGATAAGAAGCAGGGGAATATTGTAGTATCAAGAAAGCTGGTATTAGAGAAATTGCATGCTGGTGAAAAAATTAAGTTTTTAGAATCTTTAAATGAAGGTGATGTAGTAGAAGGCAAAATAAAAAGCATCACTCACTACGGTGCATTTGTTGGCATTCATGAATCAGATACAGTGGGAGTTATAGATGGGCTGCTACATATTACAGATATCTCTTGGAGTAATGTAAGTCATCCATCTGCAATTTTTTCTTATGGTCAGCATATAAAAACTAAAATTATAAAAATAGATAGAGAAAATGGAAAAATCTCCCTGGGTGTAAAACAATTAGGAGACAATCCTTGGCAAGATCTAGAGTCAAAATGTCCAATTAACAGCGTACACAAAGGATGTGTAACGGGTATAAAAGATTGTGGATTCATTGTTGAGATTAAACCTGGGATTGCGGGTTTGGTACACTCATCAGAAATAACTTGGAGCAAGAATAATTTACCAATCAGTAGTTTTGTAACAATAGGACAAGAAGTGGATGTAAAAATTCTCGGTATTGACATTATTAAAAATAAGATGAGTTTAAGCACAAAAAGGTGCGTAGAGAATCCTTGGCAAGTATTTATTGATAAATATCCTCTTGGTTCTATTGTTTCTGGTAAAGTTAAAAGCAACAATGGTTCACAAATATCTGTGACTTTTGATAATTCTGAGATATCTGAGGACGTAGAAGGAACAATTTATATGCAAAATCTAAGTTGGTCGAAAAACAATTCAGATGAGATAAAAAAGTATAATGTAGGTGATGAAATAGAAGCAAAAGTGATAAGGGCTAACGTAGATCGGACAAGAATTTATCTTGGAGTAAAGCAAATAGAGTATGATCCTCTTGAAGAACTGATAGAGAAAGTTAAAGTAGGGGATAAAATTCAGGTTACTGTAAGTAAGAGAGAGGAAAATGGTCTAATCGTTGAGGTTGAGAACAATGTAACCCTTTTAGTAGATCAAGAGCATTTACCAGAAAATAAAAAGTTTTCTATATCAGAAAAAATACAAGTTGAAGTAGTAGGTGTTGAAAAATATAATATAATATTATCTGCCAAATAACTTCTTGTGCTTCATATAAATGGCAACGAAATCTGATATAACAGCAAGAGTGGCAAAAAAACACCTTTTGTTAGATAAGGTCATTATAGCAGCCATAGTTGATATTTTTTTTCAAGTGTTTTCAAACACGTTGAAATATCATAATAGAGTTGAAATCAGGGGGTTTGGTTCTTTTTCAATTAGAAGCTATAACTTGAAAGAAGCAAGTAATTTGACGTCACAGAAGGTTGCAAAACATCAATACTTTAAAACTTATTTTCGTAGCAGTAAAAAGTTATCCCTCTTGATAAATGAATGAAAATCTATATTGTAGATTTGAAAGTTGTACAATATAGCATCATATGCAAGTAGTAGAAATAGTTATACATAATAACACATATAAAATATCTTGCGAAAGTAAAAAGAAGGACCATTTATTACAACTTGCTAATAGCTTCAACAAGCTAGTTAGCTCCATATCTCAAAGAACTGGAGGTAAGGGCTCAGATGCATTAAATTTCTTACTTGCAGCATTGACTCTCGAAGACAAAATTTTAGAATTAACAAAGCGATTAGACGAAATAAATCAAGAATGCAAAAAGTATAGGGAGGAAAAAAGAGTAGAATATGCTGAAGTATTAGATAGGGTAAACAAGATTATTGGGTGCATAAGTGATTAAAGCAAGCAATCAAATCGACTACCTCACTACTCAAATCAGGGGGGAGAAGTTTCTTACGAGTTATGTAACAATATAATTCGCAATCATCAAGATCAACTATTTTTTCGTATTCAATTAGTTCACTTAAGGAAAATTTATCAAGATATTTCAATGCAAAATGCCCTAAAAGTATATCAGTTTCTTTACAACCCCTATGCCAACTCCTATACATCAGTTTTCTTCTTAATAAGGAGATATCTATCATTGTCATTAAACTTTTTTTTAATTTAAAGACTAAACTAAATACTTGTCAAGCAAGGCGCATTTTAATATACTCAACGTTTGATTAAGATTTAAAACATAGGTGGAATTAATTTCTCATCAACTTAGCGCTGGAATATATTATTTTTTATCGTTTTCTTTAATAATTTCTATCATAGTATTCGTGCATGAATGTGGGCATTATATTGTCGCTAAAGCATGCAAGGTTAAAGTTGAATCTTTTTCTATAGGCTTTGGTCCTGAAATTTTTGGTTTTAACGACAAGTCTGGAACTAGGTGGAAATTAAGTGCCTTTCCATTGGGTGGCTACGTTAAAATGTTAGGGGATACTAATGCAGCAAGCGTTCCTGTTGATCAACAAAAATTAACTGAAGAAGAAAAATTATACTCATTCCATACAAAACCTCGATATCAAAAAGCAGCAATAGTTTTTGCAGGGCCTTTTGCAAACATGATATTTACCGTTATAGCTTTCACAATATTTTTCAGCGTGGCAGGTTATTATCGTACTCCACCAGTAATTGGTAATGTAATTGAAGAAAGTGCAGCAAAGCAAGCTGGCCTATTACCAGGTGACACTATTACACAGATCAATGAGTACAAAATAAAATACTTTGAAGATATTTCACGCGTGATAATGTCCAACCCTGAAACAAGAATAGAAATTAAGTATAGCAGAAATAACGAAGAGTACAGAACTATTCTAACTCCGTTTATAGTTGAGGATAGAGATGTCTTTGGTAACATAATAGAAAGAAAAACTATAGGAATTACCTCAATTAATATGATAGGGTTAAAACAGTCATCTTTTCTTGGAGCTGCTAGCCTATCAGTGAATGAAACCTACCTCACTATGTGTTTAACAATCAAAGCACTCTTTCAAATTGTTGTTGGTAAAAGGAGTATAAATGAAATAGGTGGGCCAATAAAAATTGCAAAATATTCAGGGCAATCAGCTAAAAAGGGACTTATTATGGTTCTATATTTTATGGCAATTATTTCAGCTAATTTAGCTGCAATTAACTTGCTGCCAATACCACTACTAGATGGTGGGCATTTATTTCATTATATTATAGAAGCAGTTATACGTAGAGATTTGAGTTTGAAATATCAAAAATATGCAGTCACTTTTGGTGCTACCATACTGTTTTTGTTGATGGCAGTTGCAATCACAAATGATATTAGGCATCTTTTTTAAGATACATATGAAAAAGTTATTTCACATACTAATAATAATACTTATTTCTTTTCCCACTCTACTTGTTGCTCTAGAAAATAAAGAAAAAGTACAGATAAAAAATATTAAGTATATTGGCAATGAGCGAGTAAGTGATCAAACAATAAGGTTTTATACAAAATTAGAACCAGGTAGTCATATAAATGATGATGATGTAGATTCAGTTATAAAAGATTTATATAAAACAAAGTTATTTGCTAGTATTAACGCCTATATCGATGATGAAAAAAACTTAGTAGTAAAAATTCATGAGAATCCATTGATTAACAAAGTAATATTGAAAGGCAATAAGTTATTTAACAGTAAAGAGTTGCTAAATAACGTTATCCAGTCAAAATCACTAACTATTTTCACTGAAACAAAATTACAAAACGATTTAATAAATCTAGCTACTCTTTATAGGAACAGTGGTAAAATTGGTGTTAAAATTGCATATGAGCTAGATAAGCTTGGTAGCAATAGGATAAACCTAATTTTTAAGATAAAAGAAGGAAGAACGTCTAAAATTAAGGGTTTACGATTCATAGGTAATAAAAACTTTTCAGCAAATGAGCTAGAGCAAGTTATCAAAAGGCATAGCAATGATATATTTAGTAAGTTATTTAGAGCCATTTTTAAAAGCGGAACTCATTATTCACCTCAATATCTACTGATTAATACAGAACTGCTTGATCGCTTCTATTCATCTAAGGGATATATTCAAAATAATATCCAACCAATTGTTGAGGTTGATAATAACAACCAAATAGAGTTAACTTTTTTGATTGATGAAAAGCAGCAATACTTATTTGGAAATAATGAAGTTGATATTGAAACTGAGATTCAGGATTTAAGTTTAAGGGAAGAAATATTAGAATTTATCAAAGAGGAAAATAATCAAATATTTAATAGAGTTAAAATTAACAATACAGCAGAAAAAATAAGTAAACATTTAAACGAAAAAGGATATATATTTGCAAAAGTTAATCCAGAATATACACAACATAACAATATTGTGGATGTAACTTACAAAGTGCTACCAGGTAAAAAGATTTATATAAACCAAATTACCATTGATGGCAATGACCGCACTTTAGATAAAGTAATTAGAAGAAAACTTAGCATGGCAGAAGGCGACGCATATAACACATCTGAGATTCAAAAATCACGTAGAAAACTTATATATAGCGATTTTTTTGAAACAGTAAAAATAAATAGTTATATAGTGGATGAAAATACAGTAAATCTTGATTTAAATGTCAAAGAAAAAAGAACTGCCTCGTTATCTTTAACAGGTGGCATGTCTCTTCCTGGTGGAGTATTTGTTAAAACCGATTTCACAGATCGTAATTTATTTGGTAGTGGTAAAGAGGTATCTTTTGCTCTTGAAAAAAGTCAATATGTTCTTTCTACTAGTATAGACGCTGTTGAAAATAATTTTAACGATTCTGATACTTCACTAGGCATGAGTATTTTTTATGAAAAACAAGACAAACCAAACACTACTTTCGATACCTGCAACTGGGGAGGAATAGCAAAAGTATCATATAAAATCTCAGAAAATCTAACCAATTCCTTTCAATATTCTTATAAGTATAATCACATACACATGGACAATAAGGGTGGAAAAGATGAGGATATCTCTGAGATAATAAGAGATCAAGAAGGTGAGTATCAGGTTTCATCAGTGGGATACACGTTAGCGTACAATAAACTGGATAACCTCTATACTCCTAAAGAGGGATATTTATTGCGTTTAAGTCAGGATATTTCAGGATTATGGGGAAATGTAAATTTCCTAAAATCTGAATTCTTATCTTTTTATACACACCCTATATTAAGCAAAATTGATGATGATATAACATTGCGCTTTAAAGTAGCAGCAGGTCATATTTTTTCCTATACTAATAAAGAGCTCAACATTGGCCAGCACTTCTTTAAAGGTGGCAATGAGATTAGAGGATTTGACCTTTCCGGCATTGGACCAAGAGCAGAAGACAAAAATCAAAGCTCATTGGGAGGCAAAACTTATTTTAATTTAACACAGCAAGTAGATTTTCCACTATCTAAATTATACGACTATGCTGGTATCAAAGGCTCACTATTTGTTGACTATGCAACACTTTTTGGTTTAGATGAAAAGAAGGGATATAGTGGGAAATATTACGATAGTAAGCTTATAAGAGTATCACCAGGTTTTGGCTTTTCAATGCCTTCTCCTTTTGGTAGAATTAGATTAGATTTTGGGTTTCCTTTAGTAAAGGAAGCTTATGACATAATACCATCGACAAACGTTAAAATTTCTATTGAAGCGGGGATTTAAATGAAATATATACAGTTATTTACATCAGTTATTGCCTTAATTATTTCCTTATTTGTGGGGTATAAGTTTGTAGGGTATCAACCTCAGAGCACGCTTAATACAAAGGCTGCCATTATTGATAGTGATAAGGTTATCAATGAATCTCTGGCTCTGCAAAATATACAACAACAAATAAAGGAGCAGAATTCTAGATTACAGAAGGAATTTGAAAATGAGTTAGAAAAATTTAAGCCATCGAAAGAAGAATTTGACCTTTTGTCAGAAGAAGCAAAAAAAGAAAAGACAGAACAATTTAGTAAGCATACTGTAAGTGTTAGGGATAATTACGCTAAGAAAATGTCACATTTAGAAGAAAATTATAGAGAAGCAGTAGAAAGTGTCTTTAACAAGATAAAAGAAGTTGCTAAAAAAACAGCAGAAAAAAACAACATAGATTTGGTACTATTTATTTCAAAAAAGAATCAAGTTTTATACTCTATGGATGAAGTAGATTTATCGGATGTAGTATTAAAAAATGTAAACAAGGAAATACCCGAATTTGCTTTGCAAAACATTGAATAGACTTATGCAATGTAATATCAATGATATTATAAAAATACTACCACATTCTTATCCTTTTCTCTTAGTAGATAGGGTTATAGAATGCGATCCTGGTATGAGTATAAAAGCAATTAAAAACGTGACTTTCAACGAGCAATTTTTTATTGGTCATTTTCCTGGCCATCCAATAATGCCAGGAGTTTTGATAATTGAGTCTTTAGCTCAGGCATCTGCTATATGTGTTCTCGGTAAAAAAACAGTAGAAAATAAAGTTGTATACTTTATGTCCATTGAAAACGCAAAATTCAGAAAGCCAGTCACTCCAGGAGATACCTTAATTCTTCAATCTAACTTTGAAGGTTTGCGTTTAGGTGTATACAAATTTAAGTGTGTTGCATCTGTTGGAAAAGAAGAGGTTGCAGGAGCAACAATCTTAGCAAAACTGCAAGATAAATAAAATCTTCATCTATAAGAAACAGTATGTACACTGTATAGTATAAAGATGCAACTGAATTTCAAAATCTCATTTTCAAACTTATACACTCGTAGTGAATTAATAAAGTTAGATAAGGCGTTTTTGGATTACATAAAATCGTGCGATGAAAGCTTGTTTTATTCATTAGTTGAAGCAAGAGAAAAAGCAGCTTCTTCTTCGATGTCATCCCAGTGTTCATCCCAGTGCTTGACACTGGGATCCAGAAAACAAGAAGGATGGATTCCAGCTTGGATGAAAGATGGTTGTAATAGCCAGTTAATAATGGATCTCTCACATTTACTTGATGAATTTATTGCAAAATTTTTCAATATTGAAAAAGAAGTAGAAGAGTTAAAGGAAAAACACAATGACTTTGCTGTAATATACAGATGCAAAAGATTATTTGTTCAGCGTTATGCATTGAAGAAATACACTGATGTAGCAAATATTGATTATGTCACTAACAAATTAAATAGTTTCATTACTTTACCGACAACAGAAAAAAACTTTTCTGAGCAGGTAATGAGTTGGCTTGAAAATAAAGAGGATCACAAAGAAGAAATAGAACTTGCGGCTCAATATGCAGTTTGGAGAGTGAAAAATAAACAGAGTATACTATTTAGCATACATAAGAAAATTGATTACGAAAATCTCGTATCATTCTTGAAAAAAGAAGTAGACGAGGTTGAGGTTCTGTATTCAAATGAGGTGAAAAGAAGATATGGTTTTGATCTAACAAGCAAAAAGGTGAGTTTGAATAAAGCACTAGATAATGCTCACTACTGCATATTTTGTCATAAGCAAAGTAAGGACAACTGCTCAAAGGGGCTAATCAATGATGACAACACTTTCAAAAAGTCTCCACTTAGAGTTGAGCTGCACGGCTGCCCACTAGAGCAGAAAATATCAGAAATGAATCTGGTAAAAAGCGAAGGATACAGCATAGCAAGTCTTGCAATTGTGATGATAGATAACCCATTATGTGCGGCTACTGGACACAGAATATGCAATGACTGCATGAATTCGTGCATATATCAAAAACAAGAACCCGTAAATGTGCCAGCAATTGAAACAAGGATTCTAGATGATGTGCTTAGTTTACCGTATGGATTTGAAATATATTCTCTGCTTAGCCGCTGGAATCCTTTAAATTTTCAGCGTCCATTGCCAAAAGGAAACACTGGAAAAAACGTCCTAGTTGTAGGCCTTGGTCCTGCGGGTTTTAATTTAGCTCATCATTTATTAAACGATGGGCATAACGTTATCGCCATTGATGGACTAAAGATTGAACCTTTGATCGATAATTTACAGCTAATTAAAGATTTTGAACACGAAAAATTGAGTGAACGCACGGCAGATGGGTTTGGTGGAGTGTCAGAATACGGCATTACTTCTAGGTGGGATAAAAATTACTTAAAGATTATTAGATTACTGCTGGAAAGACGTGAGAATTTTGCACTTTATGGAGGCATTCGTTTTGGCAGTACGATAACTGTTGATGACGCATTTAACTTGGGTTTTGATCACATTGCCTTGGCACTTGGCTCTGGTAAGCCACGAATGATCAAAATAAAAAACATACTAGCCCGTGGAGTGCGCATGGCATCTGACTTTCTTATGTCGTTACAACTGACTGGCGCTCTTAAATTTGATTCTATAGCAAATCTGCAAGTTCGTATGCCGATAGTTGTCATAGGTGCAGGACTCACTGCAATTGATACTGCTACTGAAGTTTTAGCTTACTATCCGATTCAAGTAGAAAAATTTCTTCTTCGTTATGAAATATTGGTTGATAAGTATGGAAAGAAATATGTCGAAAAAGATTGGAAAGAAGAGGAATATGAACTTGCAAATGAGCTGATATCGCATGCACAATTGATCCGAAAAGAGCAAGAATCAGCAAAAAAAGAGAATAGAGAAGCAAAAATATTGGAACTAATGCAAAGTCTAGGGGGAGTGAAAATTGTATATAGAAAAGAGCTAAAAGATTCACCAAGTTATCGATTAAATAGCGAAGAGGTGCAAAATGCACTATCAGAAGGGATTTACTTTATTGAAAACTTAGAGCCGATTGAAGTTGTAACAGATAAATATAACCACGCTGAATCAATAAAACTAATAGACACAAAATCTGATGAAATCAAGCATATAAAAGCACGTTCTATTTTTATAGCAGCAGGTACTAAGCCAAATACAGTTATTGCAACAGAAGATAAAAAGCATTTTAAATTAAGTAACGGATATTTTACTCATTTGAATTCATCGGGAAAAGAAATAGATCCTATCTTTTCTCCTAAGATGCGAGATAAAGATAGAATATTAGTATATAAGGAAGGCAATAAAACAATTAGCTTTTTTGGTGATCTTCATCCCTCGTATAGCGGCAGTGTAGTCAAAGCTATGGCAAGCGCTAAGAATGGTTACCCTATCATTTCTCAGCTTTTGAATAGAGTTAATAGCTTCATTTATATCATTCCGGCTAGAATCTCGGAGTCATATGCACAATTGTATGAATGTTGTAATATAAGAGTAACTTTCACCAAAAAAGATGTCATTCCAGTGCCCAAACACTGGAATCCAGAAAACTTAACTTTGAATGAGTACACCAGATGGTTATATAGTCAGAACTGGATTCCAGTGTCAGCTATTTGCACGACACCACCTGCTATGCGAATTACCTACAAATTGCAGCATTTGCACGCTAAAGCGTCACGCGCTGGAATAATATCAGAACACCTAACTAACAAAGAATTTTTCAAAAAAATCAAAGAGCAATTCACTGCAAAGGTTATAAAAGTTCAATATTTAACAAACAAAGTTGTGGAAATAGTGATCAAAGCACCACTTGCGGCAAAGAATTTTAAACCTGGACAATTCTTTAGGTTGCAAAATTTTGAAACCAATAGCAGAAAAGCCAATAATACAAACCTTGCTATGGAAGGTATAGCAGTAACCGGCACTGAAGTAGACAAAAAAAAAGGATTTATTTCCACTATTGTGCTTGAAACTGGCGGTTCCACTAATTTATGTAAATGTTTTAAAAAAGGTGAACAAATAATTCTTATGGGTCCAACTGGCAGTCCTACTGAGATTGGTTAAACCTATTTTGTACTAATTATACCATAATGTATATTATTTATTAATAAATCTATACTACAATAATGATTTTTATTAAGGTAGTATTATGACACATCAGTTAATATTCACACTTCCAAAAGAAAGCTACTCTATAGCTATAGGACCATGTTCTGCAAAAAGTAGAAAGTGTAAGGAGTTTATAGCAAAAAACGAAGACGTAGGTATGAAATTTCTTATTTCTACTAAAGATGATACTGGCAAAACAGGAAAAATGTCCCTTTGTAAAGATAATAACGGTCAAGATGAGTGTACAACATCCTACACAGTTCAATTTCCAGTAATTTATAATGATCTTTTTAATGATAGCTTGAGCTACGTAAGTGTTCTTTTGGATCATGATAAAGGACATTTAACTAGGATGCACAATGAATTCGATAAATATAATATTGATTACACAGTTATGGACAATGATACAACACAGAATGTGTTGTCAGAGGTTTTTATATAATCTAATTTTCATTATACAGCTACTCAGAGCTCTCTTGGTTCCATTATCTCTACTCGAATGCCGTCATTACAATGCTTGATACAGGGATCTATAGATAAACAATTTAATATTCCATTACGTGTTAGCGGAACCTATCTATATCATTATCCAAAAAACATAAAAAACTAAATTAACGAAGAATTCTTTAATAGAATCAGATATTGCGAAGAGCATAAAAGTCGAATGAGTGCATTAAAAACTGGCAGCTCCATTATATTTATGCAAATACTGAAGAAAAAGCGAGTAAATAACTCTCAACTGACAGACTTAATGAAGTTCTAGATATTAAAGTGATGCCAAACTTTATTTCAAAAAGTAAATAATTTACTAACGCTCGTGCACAAATTAAAAATAAATTATGCACGAGTGTAGCACTGTGAATTAGGAGTGCTATATTAAAGCTTACCTCACTATTAAAGCTATCGGTCAGATTAGATTAAAAACCTAATCTGACCGGTTTCTCTATGACCTTCTAAACCCTGATATAATTATATGGTAATTAGCTTAACTAGTGGTTAATACGCAAATTGATTTTATTTGTATGTTGAGGTAGCATAAACCATACTGTTTTACATCATTGTGCAACTTTATAAATTTTTATTGCTATTTCTATTGACTACATTAATAGTGATAGTCCTAATATTACCTGAAAATTTAGGTACTACGCTGAATTGCTCTCATCCAGTTCTAAATTTTGATTTATCTTTTCGTATCGTACTAATATCTTTTTTATCAGTTGCATTTTTAGCTGTTCTACCAGCACAAAATTTGACTTTTTCAGAGATGCTATCTTTTGCTGCTTACACTATTAGTTCACTTTATGCAGTTTTATCTGAACATATGATATTGGTTATAATATTCTTTGAGTTAATGACCATCAGTGCATTTTTTGTTATCGCGGCTAGCTGTAAAGATAGTGGATCTGCAATAAGGTACGCTTGTATACACTTTTTCGTTGGAGTTATATTGATAGCAGGATTGGCATCTCAAAGCACTAACCTGATAATTTTGGGTTTATTGATAAACTGTGCTTGTTTCCCTTTTTCATTTTGGGTTGTTGATGCGTATCCTGATGCGTCACTGCATGGCACTACATATCTCTCTTTATTTACCACTAAAGTCTCTTTTTTAGTGATGCTTTTACACACTTATACCCTATGGCAAGATTGTACTGAAATATTAGCACTTGTAGGCGCCATTACTGTAATTTACAGCATTATATTTGCTTCCCTTGAGCAAAATATTCGTAGATTTTTATGCTACAATGCTGTAGGACAAATGGGCTTGCTGATTATTGCAGGAGGTTTACTCATCCCTTCAGAAAATGCAATACCAATTTTGATGTTACACATAATTTTCTCTCTTCTTTATCAATCACTATTATTTGTAGTCAGCAATTCGATTATTTCACAAACAAAAACAATTAGTTTTAATGGAATGGGTAAACTAATGTCAGTGGAAGGTATGTGCGCTATGATCGCAGTACTCACAATGGCTACATTTCCTGGAACTGCTGGATTCGTCAGTAAATCATACATTGCAGCTGAAATTGAAATAAATGGTGCTGCCCTAAAAGGATATAAAAATTTATACAAGATTCTGAATTTACTGCTTTATTTAAGCGTGGGACTCAAATTTCTTTACTACATATTTATTGCAAAAAGTAAGTCAAAACCTTTAGCAAAGAGGGAAGGTAAAATATCTATGCTTATTTTAGCATTTATATGTGTAATCGCTGGCAATCCTTACTTACCTATTTACAATAAATCTTCGATTTTCGATTTTGTGTACAACACAAAAAATATTTTGTCGCAATTTAATTTGTTATTATGTACCACTTTATTGTTTATTCCTTTACGCAAGTTGTTTTATCCAAGAATAAATTTTAAAATGGATGTTGATTGGATTTTCAGAGCTCTTATACCATATATTGCTTTGCTGTTCAATCAACTGATCTTTAAAGTGAGAGAAATATCTGCCAACCTACTGCAAAACTTGACTAATTCACCTGCTAGTTTATACTTTAATAATATTAATAAACTTAAAGAAGTGCTGAGTTATAACTCAGTGAGTTTTGTTTCAGCTTCTTCTCTCTTTTTAATGAGTATTCTACTAATTATATTATGTTTAAATCGTTAACTGAAAGTTTAAATTCTGTATTTAATAAACTGAGAGGAAAGTCAATTATTTCTGAAGATGATTTTAACCTTGCCATGCGAGAAATACGCATGGCCTTAATTGAAGCTGATGTTTCACTTGAAGTTGCAAAAAAATTCATCAACGACATTAAAGATAAAGTGATTGGGGAAAAAGTCATAAAAAGTGTTTCTCCGGCACAAATGATAATCAAAATTGTGCAGGATAATTTAGTTGCAGTTCTTGGATCAGAAAAAAGTGACTTAAATTTATCGGTTAAACCTCCTGCTGTGATTATGATGGTGGGTTTGCAAGGTGCGGGAAAAACAACTACTTCAGGGAAACTTGCTCTGAAGTTAAAAAAACAAAAGAAAAAAGTGTTGCTTGCTTCTTTGGACATTTATAGACCAGCTGCTCAAAAACAACTTGAAGTGCTAGGTAAACAAATAGATGTGCAAACTTTACCTGTAGTAATAGACGAGAAGCCCACTACAATTACAAAAAGGGCACTGGCAGCAGCAAAGAACGATAATTATGATGTATTAATACTAGACACCGCAGGCAGGCTTCATATTGACGATAATATGATGAATGAACTGAAAGATGTGAAGGAAATATCCTCACCTACAGAGGTTATTTTAGTAACCGATGCAATGATAGGTCAAGATGCAGTAAACATTGCCAAATCATTCAATGAAATAATAGGTGTAACTGGGATTATTCTCACCCGTGTTGATGGTGATGCACGTGGTGGTGCTGCTCTTTCTATGAAAATGATCACCAATTGTCCAATTAAATTTATTGCTTGTGGTGAAAAATTAAGTGACCTTGATGATTTTTATCCTGATAGAATTGCAAAAAGGATACTGAGTATGGGTGATGTTGTCTCATTGGTTGAGAAAGCTGCTGAGATTGTTGGTCAGGAAGAAATTGATAAACTGCAAAAGAAAGTAAAAAAGGGTAAGTTCGATCTGAACGACTTAGTGGGCATGTTAAAAACCCTCAATAAAATGGATGGTATTAGCAACATAATGAAATTCATCCCTAGTTCATTCACAAAAAAGCTAAGTAGCAGTGTGCCAGACGACAATAAAGTGAAAAAATATATAGCCATCATAAACTCAATGACCGAAAAAGAAAGGCAAAATCCAGATATTTTAAATGGCAAAAGAAGACTTAGAATTTCTAAGGGGTCCGGAACAAGTGTAACTGACGTTAATCTTCTAATTAAGCAGTATAATCAAATGAGCTCTATGGTGAATAAATTCAGTAAAGTTGATCATAATAAACTCAAAGAATCTGATTTAATGGATATGCTGAGCAGAAAATAAATCAGCAGGTAGTAGAATGAAATAAAATCATCAGTTGTAATTGCTGTTGAATAGTAAAATATATTATTTTAGCGTGAAGTAATAAATTCAATAAATTTCTGCAGTTAGAATTGGCATGATAATAAAAATTGATATAAGTTACTTTACCTATATTTAATGCGTTGTTTTATAGCTAACACACTATATCACTACACTAGTAACAGACCGAAGGTTGCCGATAGCTCAAGTTACTCTAGTTATAGCATCCACAATATCATTTGTAAACCTGTAGCTATATACAATAAATGAATTTTTTTATATATTCGTTGTTAGTATTTTGTATTTCCTGAACAGTTCCGTGAGAAATGATCTCCCCTTCATATAATACTGCTATTCTATCAGCTATTTTAAATGTGCTATGAATATCATGTGTAATCGTGATAATTGTAGGGCGAAGATCTTGAGATAATTTTATTATTATCTCGTTTACTACATCTGACATGATTGGGTCTAATCCTGAAGTTGGCTCATCCAATACAATAATTTCTGGGTTGTGTGCAATTGCTCTTGCAAGTGCCACTCTTTTTTTCATTCCACCTGATAGCTCTATTGGAAACATATCTGCTATGTTTTCCTCCAGTCCAACATCATTTAACTTCTCAATTGCTAGCTGTTTTGCCTCCTTTTTGCTGATATTAAAGCGCTTTTTATAATTAAAAGATATATTTTCCCACACTGTAACGTAGTCAAATAAAGCGGAATTTTGAAATAACACCCCAAATTTATTTTTGCTTTTACTATTTATTTTAATAGACCCTGAGTCTGGTGTCACCAAGCCAATGATTGTTTTTATTAATACAGATTTGCCACTTCCTGATCCGCCAAGTATGACTAATGATTCCCCTTTTAATATATCGAAACTTAGATCTTTTAGTACTGTCCTTTCATCAAAAGATAAATTTAAGTTCGATATTGATATTATGGGGTTACGCATGTATCAAAGTAATCATGTAGTTTGCTAAAATGATCAGTATGGACGATAAAACAACAGTTGATGTTGTAGCAACACCCACTCCTCGTGCACCTTCTTTGCAATGGTAACCGTAATAGCAGCTTGAGACAGAAATTATGGCGCCAAAAGCAGTCGCTTTCATTAGTCCAACAATAAAATCGTACATATTAAAGAATTGAGCTGTATATTTTATGTATATATTTAAATTGTGGTTAAATTCAAAGACTGCAGTGACATACCCTCCAAATATTCCTATTAGATCTGCACATACTGTAAGTATTGGAAATACTATAACTGACGCTAGAATTCTTGGTACAATTAAATATTTGAAAGGATTGATGTCCAAAGTTGTAAGTGCGTCTATTTGTTCAGTAATGCGCATTGTGCCAATTTCTGCTGCAATTGAGGACCCAACCTTTCCTACCATTATTAAGCTGATCAAAACTGGCCCTAACTCTTTAATGATAGTGATCGTAACAAGTTTAGGTACTACTTGTTCTTGATTAATCAATATACCACTTAAGCTACTCTGTAAAACTATCACTGCTCCTATAAAAACTCCAGTTAGCCCAACAATTGGCAAAGAGAAAAAGCCTATCTCTATAATTTGTCTTGCCACATTGCTAAAATAATATGGAGGAGTAAAGCAGTGATATAGAGATTGAATAAAAAATACAAATGCGTTACCAATTCTCAAGAGAAAGTTCATAAAGCATCTACCGATTATTCTAACGCTGTCTATATTAAAGGAACTCACTTTACATTTATCTTAGCTAAAATTAGTTTTAGATTTTATTAAAATTTTTATTAACTTCGCCAGAGTATAGTCAAGATATGTCTTAAGTTCAATATACTTTGATCAAAATGCTTGAGTTTAAGTTTATAAGACTGAACTGTATAAGAAAACCTTACTTATTTCGCTATTTACTTCTTGTAAAAAACATGCTACTAATAAATTGTGTTATATAATTGAATTGGAGTAAGTTTTGGCAGTTCCGAAGAGAAAAAAGTCAAAGTCAAGGCGTAATATGCATCGTTCTCATCATGCTATTAAGCCTAAGAATATTGTGGTATGTGCAACAACTGGAGAATTCATGTTGCCTCACAACATAGCAGTTGACAATAGTTACAAAGGAAAACGTGTTTTCATTAAACAAAAGGCGGAGTAACTCATGATATGTTACCCACAGTCAACAATAATATAGTAATTGCACTTGATGCTATGGGGGGTGATTTTGCACCTCTTTCAGTCATTCAAGGTGCTGTGTTTTTTTTAGATAATCTTGTTGATTCGGGTGTTAAGGTTTCTTTTCGTATTTATGGAGATCAGAAAGAAATATCTCCTTTGCTTTCAAAATATAAAGAAGTAAATAACAATTCTGAATTTACCCATTGCTCTGACAATGTTCTTGCAAATGATAAGCCCTCTTTTGCACTGAGACATCGCAAAGATTCAAGTATGAAGGCTGCAATTAGTGCAGTGAAAGAAGGTAAAGCTTCTGGAGTAGTATCCTCAGGCAATACTGGAGCATTAATGGCAATTTCTAGGTTTATTTTAGGAACATTATCAGGTATTCATCGTCCTGCTATTGTATCTATCTGTCCAACTAAGGCAAAAAGTTTTGCGTTACTTGATCTTGGTGCAAATGTTGACTGTAATGCTGATTCATTATTTCAATTTGCATTAATGGGAAGTGTATTTGCAAAAATAGCATTAAAAGTTGAAAATCCTAAAGTTACTTTGCTAAACATTGGTACAGAAGAAGTTAAAGGTACTGATTCAGTACGAGGGGCTTTTGAATTACTAAGCAACGATCCAGGTATTAACTTTAAAGGATATATAGAGGCAAGTGAGTTTCTAGAAGGTAATGTAGATGTAATTGTTGCTGATGGTTTTGTTGGTAATGTAATGTTAAAAACAGCTGAGGCAACTGCGAGTACTCTTATCGATCTAATAAAGCAGGAAGTATTTAACTCATGGATAATAAAAATGCTTATTGGTACGTTATTAAAATCTAAGTTAAGTAAGGCGTTAGTGCGTTTTAATCCTAAAATTAGAAGTGGAGCTATGTTTTTAGGGTTAAATGGTATCGTTATAAAGAGTCACGGAAATTCTGATGCTATTTCTTTTGCTCACGCTATAAAATTTGCAGTAAATGCAATCAGTGAAAATTTAAACCAGAAGATAATTAACGGGATAAGTCATATTGAATAAAAGTTTCATATTGAGCACTGGTTCTTACCTACCAAAAAAAATTTTGAGTAATAACGAAATTGCATCGATAATTGAAACAAACGATGAATGGATAAAGCAGAGAACAGGAATAGTTCAAAGGCATATAGCAGATGAAGGAGAACTAACGTCAGATTTAGCTGTTAATGCAGCAAAAAGTGCTATAGAAAAAGCTAAAATTTCAGTAGATGAAATTGACTTGATTATAGTTGCAACAACAACGCCTGATAAAACTTTGCCTAGCTGTGCAACGATTATACAAAGTAAGTTAAAATGTAAAAACGCATTTTCTTTTGATGTACAAGCAGCATGCTCTGGTTTTATATATGCAGTTACAGTTGCTGATTCGCTCATAAAATCTAACAATAGAATTAAATATGCGCTCGTTATTGGTGCTGAAATCATGTCTAGGATTGTTGACTGGGAAGATAGGTCAACTTGTGTACTCTTTGGTGATGGTGCTGGTGCAGTGATAATAAAATCGGAAATGGGTAGCAGCGGCATCATATCAACAAACTTACACTCTGATGGCAATGTGGACATATTATGTACGAACGGAGGAATATCCTCTACTCGTGATTCTGGAAAGATACTTATGAATGGAAGAGAAGTGTTTAAACATGCAGTAGAGAAATTAACAACTTCAGTAGAGGAAACTCTAAAATGCAATAGTTTGAAGATTACTGATATTGACTGGTTAATTCCCCATCAAGCAAACATTCGTATTATTGAAGCAGTAGTAAAGAAATTAGATTTTCCTATAGAGAAAGTGATTAATACTGTTGATAAGCATGCAAACACCTCAGCAGCGTCAATTCCACTGGCTTTAGACTATGCAATACAAGAATCAAAAATAAAATCAGGAAATCTGGTACTGCTGATTGCAATAGGTGCAGGTCTCACATGGGGTTCCATATTGCTACATTATTAAACTTCTTACATCACTTTCCATTACCCAAGCCTCTTTTTTTTTCCGAGCTTCAGTGTTATATGATGTACTGACAAAGTTTTGAGATATTATTACAAACATCATATTCACAAGAAATACTTGACTTCACGTGTACTAAGAAGCATTTTATATATGCTGTGTGCCCGTAGCTCAGTTGGATAGAGCAACAGCCTTCTAAGCTGTGGGTCGTAGGTTCGAATCCTACCGGGCACATTCTCTTCTATCAATGCTTTCTATAAATTCTCAAGTACTCTGGTACCACATTTTCAATTGCTAATGGTCGAATTTTCATTGTTTCGAGATCATCTGACTTTTCAATTGAACTACTCATCATAACTTGCACCTGATCTCGAGTAAGTATAGGGCTTGCATCTCCGGTTATAGGTTTTAACAGCACAGAAACAACTTTGCTTTCTAAGAAAAAGGCTATCAATCTTGCCATTGGAAAAGGTACATTGATCAGTAGACACTTTCTGTTAGTCACATTCAGAATAAACTTCAATAAGCTTTTAAAAGAGTAAACTTTTGATCCACCTATATTATAAATTTTTTTATCTTGCTTATTAAAGCTGATAATACGGTATACCACTTCAGCTAAGTTTGTTACACATATAGGCTGAAACTTCGTTATTCCACTACCGATCAACGGCAAAAAAGGAAGAATTGTTGCTAATCTTGCAAATTTATTAAAGAAATTATCTTCTTTACCAAATACAAGACTGGGCTTAATTATCATTGCTCCTTGAAACGCCGAAGCTACAGCTTTCTCACCTTTCAATTTACTTTGGGCATATTTTGATAACTTATCATTTTCTATTCCCATGGCAGAAAAATGTATCATCATGGATACATTTTTTATTTGCGCAGCTTTTGCTATTCTTTCAGCTATTCCAACATGAACTGTATAGAAATCGTATTTTCTTTTTTCATATAATATTCCTACTAAGTTTATAACAACATCACACCCCTCCATACTTTCTAAAATTGATTTTTCATTAAAAAAATCTCCTTCAAGTATTGATATTTGCCCTAAGTTGCCACATAACTTTAGACAAGCAGCTTTTTCCTGATCACGAGTAAATATTCTTATTAAATACCCCGCCGCTGCCAAGCGTCTTACGATGTGTTTTCCTATAAATCCCGTTCCACCAAAAATAACTATACGTTTTATCACAGTTAAAACTTCCAATAACTTAACTTTAAATTAATACAATAGTTTTATTTAATATTCTATTGTGAATTCCTGCACTATAAGGTCCATTCTCATTCCATGAGAACCTTTAACTAAAATTACATCATTACCTTGAACAATATTAGCTAAATTACTTTTCAATTGGTTAGAATCATCGAAATGCATGCCTTTTATATTCTCCGGTAAAAGTTTATTCAATTCTAACATAAATTTACCAACTGTATGAACTTTATTCACATTTTGTTCTACTATAGAGTCAAGCAATTCTGTATGAAATACTATGCTTTCATTACCAAGTTCTAACATATCGCCGAGTAGTGCCACTTTTCTTAAATTAGAATATGTACCTAAAGTTCTTATTGCAGCCTTCATTGAAGTAGGGTTAGCATTATAGGAGTCGTTAATCAAATGTACTAATTTTCCATTGTATTTAGCTTGATGAACATTACCTCTACCTTCTGTTACAGTAAAATTCTCAAGTGCTAGTGGTAATTTCGATAAATCAAGTCCTAGACTTTGCACAACTGCTGTCACAACTAATGCAGAGTATGTAAAATGCTCACCCCGCAAACGTAAATTACAGTTTATAATTTGACCGTTGTGCGGTTTAATTTTTAAATTTATACCGCTATCGTTTCTTATTAGGTCTAACAAACGAACAGTAGCACTTTCATTCTTACCAAAGCTCACTACATTTCTGTCAGCATTTGATAAAAGATAATCATAATGTTTATTATCCTTGTTCAAAATCAAAGTACCATTATTTTTCATACCACATAGGACTTCTAACTTCGCTTGCGCAATATCAAGTAGAGATGAAAAATTTTCAACATGCGCAGGTTCGATGTTGGTAATAACTGCAATATCCGGATTGCTAATCTTCGATAGCTCTTTTATCTCACCAGCTCTATTCATTCCCATTTCAAGGATTAAGTACTGGCAGTTTTTTGGGACTTTTAGAATAGTAAAAGGTAATCCTATATTATTATTCAAGTTATCTTTGTTTGCATAAGACGCTCCATATTGCGATAGAACAGTGTGCAGCATGTCCTTTGTAGTCGTTTTCCCGACACTACCTGTAATTGTAATAACTTTAGCATTAACAAGAACATTTCTAATGTAATATGATGCCATATTATGCAAAGCTTTTAGAGTATCTTGCACAATAATTAGAGGAAAATTTCTATATTTATCTTCGCTTACTACCGCAGCAACAGCTCCTTTTAAAAATGCTTCATGTAGAAAATCATGCCCATCAAATTTCTTTCCCTTGAGAGCAATAAATAAATCGCCTTTTTTTATGCTTCTTGTATCCGTTGAAATATTTGAGCTATATACCGAATTACAAACACCCTCCCCTCTTCCGCCAGTAGCATCGATAATATTATTTGCGTTCCATTTTAACATAATTTATCTTTAAAGGTAATTTGAACAAGAAAAGCAGCAAAAATACTACATACTTTGGTAATGTACAAATAATGATTGCTATCTCTATAATTTCATCTTATAATAGATATACAAGCTTAAATATTTTCGTCTATAATTGGGTATATTTTACTATCTGATTGTAGAAAGTGACTTGGAGGTATGTATGGCAAAAGATGAGTCAAATAAAAAGTCTATTTTGGCTAAGATAAAAGGCGTGTTTTTTCTTGTGTCTAAAGCACTTATTTATCCTATAAAGAAACCGTTTGCTTCAATTGATGAAATGAAGCATGATGCTAAAGTTTCATTAAAAAAGGCTGTGAGTGATGTACCTAAAGAAGAAGAGAAATATGACCCACCTATAAAAACCACAGAAGCTAGTAAGTACCTTGGCATACAAATAACAAAACAAGAAAAAGGTAAGGTAAGTTTTTTAGCGTCAAGAACTTTAACGGGGGATATACCTTACTTGAGTCCAGAGAAATTAGATAAAATAAGGAAAGATCTGCCAAATATAACTATTTTTAGAGAAGAAAACAAAATTGTAATTGAAGTTGATGTTGAGAAGATTATCCAAGAAATAAAAGATAAAAATCTAGGTATAGATGAAAAAGTAATGAAAAAGTACGCTCTTGAAGGAATTTATAATAAAATTGATTATGATCTCAAAAATTTGGCAAAAATTACTGGTGAAGAGTTTAAAGTTCACACAGACCGAAAGTTGCTGTATGATATTGCAGAAAAGTTGTATAGTGGATACGATAGTAAAAAGCAACAGTCACAAGAAGTTATAAGGTCTATAGGTAAAGAAAAGTCATCAGAGAAAATTTTAAATAATTGGCAAAAAGCTATTAAACAAGATTTTGAAAGTTGCGAAAGCATAAGAGGTAGGGGGAAATAAATTATGGAGAGTGTTATGAAAGAAGTTAAAATAGAGGAAAGGTATCATAGCCTAACTGTTCCTGGAGATATGTATCATTTACAACCAGAAGTTATTGCTGCAAGAAGGGCAAAAAGAATAGAAACGTTTTCAAAAAGACACCAAATGGACTATGGGTCAGTTTTGCGTGGACAAGATATACAGCTAAAAGACGTTTCAAGTCTTGAAGATGCTTCTAGCGAAGCAGCAATAAGCCCACCTTCTACACCAAATCATAAGCAAAATAGAAGAGGACCAGGAATTTAATAAAGTATGGGTAGTACAGCTTATGATGACACTAATATTTTTGCTAAGATATTAAGAGGTGAGTTGTCTTATGAGGAAATACATAAAAATGAAAATGTGCTAGCTTTTCGTGATAAGTATCCTGATGCACCAGTTCATATTCTAGTTATACCAAAAGCTCAATACGTTTCATACGATGATTTTGTTCTGAAAGCTTCCGAAGAGGAAATAGTAAGTTTTTTTAAAACTGTTAGAGAAATAGCACATAAATATAACTTAGAAAAAACAGGATATAGATTAGTTACTAATCACGGTAAAGATGGAGAGCAAGTTATACCGCACTTTCACATACATATTTTAGGTGGTAAAAGATTAGGAAAGCATGTAAATTCATAGTGTTATATGTTTTTTAAATGAGTGAATATTTAACCATATTAATTTTTATCTGTGTATCAATTGTAGTATCCTTTACTTTAGGTGTATTACCTATGTTTCTTGCAGTCAGTAACCCAGATGGTGAAAAGCTTTCTACATATGAGTGTGGCTTTAATCCTTTATCAAGAGCCAGAAAAAGTTTCGACATAAAATTTTACTTAGTTGCAATATTGTTCATAATATTCGATTTAGAAATTGCTTTTCTTTTCCCTTGGGCCGTTTCTTTATCTAAAATAAGCTATTGCGGATTTTGGTCTATGATGATATTCCTTGCAATACTTACTATAGGCTTTATTTATGAGTGGTGTAAAGGTGCGTTGGAATGGGAATAAATTTATCTAATGGCGACTGGAATCGTTACAAAAAAGAAGGTTTTCTTATCACTAAATTTGGCGATTTAATAGATTATATAATGAACTGGGCAAGGTCTGGTTCATTGTGGCCAATGACATTTGGTCTTGCATGTTGCGCAGTAGAGATGATGCACACTGCATCCAGTCGTTATGATCTTGATAGATATGGCATAATCTTTCGTGCAAGCCCAAGGCAAGCAGATGTTATGATTGTTGCTGGCACGTTAACTAATAAAATGGCAGCAGCATTGCGTAAAGTTTATGATCAAATGGCAGATCCCAAATACGTCGTCTCTATGGGAAGTTGTGCAAATGGCGGTGGCTATTATCATTATTCTTACTCAGTAGTCCGTGGTTGCGATAGAATTGTGCCAGTTGATGTGTATGTTCCTGGATGCCCTCCAACTGCTGAGGCGTTGCTATATGGAATGCTATGTCTACAAAATAAAATAAAACGAACTAAAAATATATAGCATGGATAAAACTGCAAAATACATACAAAAAAAGACTAAATGTGAATGTATTCAGAAAAATGATGGCACTATTGTAATATATTCAGCTTTGAATGACATTGAAAATCACTTACTCTTTCTACGTGATGATGAAAAGTGTAGGCTTGAATTATTAGTTGACGTTTTTGGAGTTGATTACCCAGATAGAGAAAAACGTTTCGAGCTAATATACAATTTGCTCAGCGTTGTACACAATATCAGAGTGCACATAAAGCTTCAGTTATGTGAAGGTGATATACCTCTAAGTGTAGCAAAGATATTTAACGCAGCTTCGTGGTTTGAGCGTGAAGTATTTGATATGTATGGAATAGAGTTTTCTGATCACCCAGATTTACGTAGGATTTTAACGGATTATGGATTCAAAGGTCATCCAATGTTAAAAGATTTTCCTCTCACTGGCTACGAGGAAGTAAGATACGATATAGAGGCAAAAAAGGTTGTATATAATCCTATAGACTTACCACAAGATTTTCGTATGTTTGACAGCTTATCCCCTTGGGAAGGTAGTAAAGCCACAAAAGTAAATATAAAGGAGTAGAAAATGACAGCACAAAGAAAAAAAATATCTTTGATTGGTGCAGGAAATATCGGTGGGACTCTTGCCCATATGATTGCACTAAGAGAGCTAGGAGATGTTATTTTGCTTGATGTAAGCGATGGAATACCACAAGGTAAAGCGCTTGACATTACAGAATCATCTCCTATTGATCGATCTAATGTCAATATTACTGGTACAAATAGGTATGAAGATATAAAAAACTCTGACGCAATTATAATAACTGCTGGCATTGCCAGAAAACCTGGAATGAGCAGAGATGACCTTCTGCAAACTAATGCTGCAGTAATGAAAGAGGTTGGGGAAAATATTAAAAAACATTCTCCAAACGCATTTGTAATAGTGGTTACCAATCCTTTAGATGCTATGGTTTCAGTAGTATACAAATCTTCAAGTCTGCCAACTAATATGATTGTTGGTATGGCAGGAGTGCTTGACTCTGCTCGTTTTCGTTATTTTCTTGCAAGTGAGTTAAATATTTCTGTCGAAGATGTATCTGCTTTTGTGCTTGGAGGACATGGTGACACTATGGTACCACTAATCAATTATGCTTCAATTGCTGGCATTCCACTTACCCAAATCATTGAGATGGGTTTGATTACGCGAGGAAAAGTTGATGAAATAGTTGAGCGCACTCGTAATGGTGGAAAAGAAATAGTTGATCTACTTAAATCTGGATCTGCATACTATGCTCCTGCATCTTCAGCCATAAGTATGCTAGAATCATACTTAAAAGATAAAAGGCGTATATTACCATGCGCTGCTTATCTTAATGGTGAATATGGTGTGAAAGACTTATTCATTGGTGTTCCTACTATTATTGGCAAAAATGGAGTTGAGAAAGTTCTAGAAGTTAAAATGAACGATAGTGAACAAGAGATGTTTTATAAATCTGTAAGTGCAGTAAAAGAGCTCTGTCAGCTAAATTAATTGCCCTATAGAATTTCTTTGAGCTCAAGCTTCGAAAACAGTCTAAAAAAATTATTCGTAGTTATTTTTGCTACTTGTTCCGGCGATTCATTCCATAATTCTGCTAAACAATTCACAACATATTTCACCATTGCCGGTTCATTTTTTCTTCCTCTGTAAGGCTCAGGAGATAGATAAGGTGCATCAGTTTCAACTAAAACACGCTCACGTGGCACATTTTGTGCAATTTCTCTTAGTAAGTTCGCATTTTTAAAAGTAATAATTCCAGAAAATGAAATGTATAATCCCAAGTCCATAGCCTTATAAGCAAGCTCTTTAGAAGAAGCAAAGCAATGCATTACTCCACTAAAAGCGTCCTTCTTCATTTCTGAATTTAACATATCAATCATCTCACTATCAGCATTTCTAGTGTGAATAACTAAAGGTAATCCTGTTACTTTTGCCGCTTCTATATGTGATGCAAAACTTTTTTTTTGATTGCTTTTATTATCAGATTTATAAAAATCTAATCCGGTTTCACCGATACTAATTACCTTTTTGCCCTTAGTAAATTCAATCAATTCATCAGCATTTATACATTCACCTTTTTCCACATTAGTATCAAGCGGATGTATACCAACGGAGCAGTAGACTTGATCATAGGATGAAGAGATTTTTAATAATTTAGGGATATCATTAATGCTTATACATATGTTATGCAAAATTCTCACACCATTTTGCTCTGCTCTTGAAATTACCTTTGGTATTTCATCATCAGAAAAATAAATTAGATGACAATGAGAATCAACTATCATAAATAGATCCTTTTATGATAGAAGAAAACTCTTCTATCACTTTTTTATAAACTTCTTTTTTGAACGGTATGGCACTGGCTACCAAATCATCCACATTTTGCCAACGCCACTCTTTGAACTCTGGATGATCAGTATAGTTAATATTAATATCCTTATCCTTCCCACAAAATTTCATTAAGAACCACCTTTGCTTTTGGCCAGAATATCTCCCATTCCAGCATATCGGTATAACTTCCTCGGGTAAGTTGTAATATATCCACTCTTTATTTTGAGCCACAACTTCTGCTTCATCAGTACCAACTTCCTCCAATAGCTCACGTAGCGCTGCCTGCTCTAGCTCTTCACCTTCATCAACTCCTCCTTGTGGCATCTGCCAATAAGAGTCACTATCAAAACGTTTTCCAATAAAAATATTTCCCTGTTTGTTAAATAACATTATGCCAACACAAGGGCGATACTCTTTCTCCTCACTAATCACAAATACTCTCTGTTGCTAAATTATCTATCATAGAAGTTCCAACTACTTTTTTACTATTCATTTTTTCAACAATTTTTTTTGCAACTTCTTTTGCGCTTAAGTTTGAGTTATCAATTTCAAGTGAACCTTGAGGCACAAATAGTTTCTTTCCTTTAATTCTTCTCATAGCAAAATCTGAATCAGTAATTTTTCTCTCCTGCTCTCTTTCCTTTAATTGAACGCGCTTTACTAGTTCTCCACTATTACAATATAACACCACAGGGAGAATCTCCACGTTCATTTTTTTACTTAAATTCACCACTGAGTTATATACTTTTTGATCATAGGAATCACCTTTTATCAATTCGTTTGTAAATATATAATGCTTTGATTCTATATGGTATTTTTCCAATATTGCTAACATATTCTCTCTAATCACAAAAATTTCTTCCCATATTTCACTTGTAACCTCAGCGTTTCTGAAATCAATCATATCAAATATAATATTATTAAACAGGTTATTGTCTACTATCACCCCATCAATAATATTACACAGCTCTTTTGCAATCGTAAGTTTGCCACTACCCGGAAATCCGATTAAGTAAATGATCATACCATCAGAAAACTATCATATATTACAAATATATGTATTATAAACGTTACACTAGAAACATATCAAAAATAGTTCATATTCAGAAATTTTGAGTGTATCATTACAGATAAATTATATAATTTAGAATAATGAATGGTGATACAGAATCAATAAAAAATACAATTGTAGATGTAATAGATCAAAACAAAGGTCAAGATATAGTTACTTTTGATGTACAGAATAAAACTGTCATTGCAAAATATATGATCATTGCATCCGGTGATTCGAGCCGCCATGTAAAAGCATTAGCTGAGCAAGTGATGAAAAATCTCAAGCAATATGATAAAATAGATGTAGAAGGTATGGATGAAGGTAACTGGGTGATTGTGAATTTTCAAGGTATAATGGTTCACCTATTCAGGCCAGAAGTAAGAGAATATTATAAGATAGAAGAGTTATGGAATTGATTATCCAGGTAGCTGGTATACACTTGCTCAAATGTTGTAATTTTGAAGGCAACCCTTATGAAGTTGGTGGTGTCATTCCAGTGCTTGACACTGGAATCTAGAAAACTTAATCATAAACGAGCACACTATACAACATTTTTGATGAAATTTCATAATAAACTGGATTCCAGCGTCAAGCACTGGAATGACGCCATCGTTAACAACACCGTTTACACACAAAATAACATATTATGAAACATAAATCCGAGTTTTTAAACTTCATTCAAGAAAGAGGATACCTATATCAATGTACAAACATTGATAGGTTAGACCAGCTATTATCACAAGATAATTATATAATTGCATACATTGGGTTTGATTGTACGGCACCAAGTTTGCATATTGGCAGTCTCATTCAAATCATGATGCTCCGTCACCTACAAAAATTCGGTTATAAGCCAATAATTCTACTTGGAGGTGGCACAACAAAAATTGGTGACCCATCTGGTAAAGACAAAGCAAGAAGCGTCTTGCCGATAGAAGATATCAATCAAAATATACTTGGTATAAAGAAAACCCTCGAGAAGATGATATCTTTCGATTATGGAAAAACTGGTGCAATCATAGTAAACAACGCAGATTGGTTAGATAACATAAAATATATAGACTTTTTGCGTGATATAGGGACACATTTTTCTGTAAATCGCATGTTAGGCTTTGATAGTGTGAAAATTAGGCTAGATAGGGAGCAAAATCTAAGCTTTCTCGAGTTTAATTACATGTTGTTACAAGCCTATGATTTTGTCGAGTTGAATAAAAAGTATGGCTGTCGTCTCCAGATTGGAGGGTCAGACCAATGGGGAAATATAGTAAACGGAATTGAACTTGGCAAAAAGTTAAATTTACCTGAGCTGTTTGGTCTTACCACACCTCTTTTATTAAACGCACAAGGAAAAAAGATGGGCAAAACTGAAAGTGGAGCAGTATGGCTTGATGGTAGCATGCTAAAGCCCTATGACTACTGGCAATATTTTCGCAATGTTGATGATCAAGATGTTGGTCGTTTTTTGAGACTTTTCACTGATTTATCAATTGATGAAATTAAAAAACTAGAGTCCTTGAAGGATCAAGAAACAAACGAAGCAAAAAAGGTCTTGGCAACAGAAGTGACAAAAATATGTCACGGTTGTAAAGAAGCGAAACTTGCACGATCTGCTGCAATCTCTGCTTTTGAAAATGAAGACAGTTCATTGCTTTCTGGTTACACTATCACAAGAGAACAAGTTGCAAATGGCATACTCCTGATAGACTTGCTTCATGACACCGGTTTTGAACCTTCAAAAGGTGCGGCAAAGCGTTTAATACAGGGCAATGGATGCAAAGTTAATGATAATACTATAAATGATGTTAACTATATAATAAATTCTGAGAGCTTCAAAGATCAGTCATTCATAAAATTGTCTGCAGGAAAGAAACGCCATATTAAAATTTTAGTGAGTGAAGTAAGAAAGTGAATTTGTATCTGTTCAGCAGAGTGGTAAAATAAGGTAGCCAAGAAAAGATAATTATAGGAACAAATGGATATCATTGAAGCAGCTGACACTGTGGCAGAATCGCTAGGCAATCCTACTATCGCTAGCAGTTTCTTGCTGTCGATTTGCTAAGATTGGTTTATCAACTTGAGTATCAGGCTTTGACAATTTATATATAGCATTGCCAACTATTAGTGCTGTTGCTGTAATTGCAACTACTGCTATAACTATAGGTATTAACTCAGCTGTAATTGCTCCGGCTGTAAAAAGTGCTATAGATATAGCAGTACCTAATAATGCAGTTACTCCACCGGCAATCCACCCTATCTTAATTGCTTGACAATTAAGATAGTATAAAGGAGTCTCTCCCCACATATCTACTGCATTAACATTGACACCTCTTTCCACAAGAGCATCTATTATGGCCATACTGCGAAATAAAGCAGCATAGTGTAAAGGAGTCCTTCTCCATATATTTATTGCATTAACATCTGCACCTTTTTCTATGAGAGCGTTTGCTATGTTTATACTATCAAGATAAGTAGTATTATGTAAAGGAGTATCTCCTTTTACATCTTTTTCATTAACATTTGCCCTTTTTTCCATGAGAGCCTTCGCTATATTTTCTAGGTTAAAGGAAGCCACCAAGTGCAAAAGAGTCGCTTTTTCACCATCTTTAAACACATAATTTATATCAAAGCCAGACTTTTCCCACTCTTCATATTCCTTTGAATATCTTTTCAGCTCATTTTGTATTTTTTCAATTACGTTATCTTTGCTTAAATCTTTGTCAACATTAACTAAACTCAATAATTCGTGCCAATTTGAAATTTCCATTGCCATAACCTTACCTTTAATTTTCAATAATGTATTTAATTATATGATAAGAAGTCAATTTAAATAAATTACACATACATGGAACTTATCAGATAAATATATAATATGAACTAGATTCCAGCGGGCTTTGTTGCATCACTATCTATGAAAGGCTAACTATACAAGCAGCTTATTGAAAATCTTATTTTTTGCAATCAATCTGATTAAATTTAAGAATAGTAATTTATTGTTTGTACTAGTAAATTTAATTCTACTTAAAATAGCTAAAGCATTGAAATTCTTGAATTCTAGCTAGATTAGTGAATGATAGTAAAACTTCTTTTACTTAAATTTAGATATTTACTGACTGTCCTTACTATAAATGCTAGAATAATAAGCTATTGATATTCTACATTTTTATCTTTTATCCATCGTAGATAGCGATGCAACAAAGCCCAATAGCGTCAACTTAAGAAAAGATGTTAAGGAGTAAAATACTGTAAAAAATAGGACCTTTGGTTTCTATTTTATTTCAATAAAGAAGATATCAGTAAAGCTTATCTATTAAGGTGTCACATAGAGGAGTGCTATAAACGAATCAAAGTAGAAGTAGAATTAGAGAATTTTTCTGGGATAAATTTAGAAATAAGAATTTTGTGCAAACTTGGTCATGTGCAATACTTCATATGTGTGATGCACAAGAGCCTTGGAACCCGGATCAAATTGCTGAGTATTGTTTAAATTTTTCAGTTTTATTTGGTGTAATGAGACAGAAACTTTATCAGGTGCTTATTAGCACCAAAAAACTTTCAAGCCCTTTTTAAAATACGCACTAAAGTTAACGTGAAGATTGTATAGCCGCAATAAAGTAGATAAGCCTAAACGCCATAATGTCTTTAGGAGAGCTTGCTAATTTATTCTCTTAAGTTAACGCCATTGCCTGAACAGATACATAAAAAAGTAGTACTTGCAAGAAAGAGTTACTTAAGAAATTAATTAACTTTGCTATTTTCTCTAACATACCTAGAAGAAATAGATACATTATCTAATGCACTACTAATCCTAGTATTCCTTTCATTAATCGCTGCAGTTGGTTGAAAGGCAGCATAGATGATGTATTGCGGCATATCATTAATTTGTGCTAGAATAAAATTAATACATTCAATATTACCTTTATATATAGCAATGCCAAGTGGTATTAAGCTGTACGTCCGACCGTCTTTATAGTTTATAGTATTTTCAGTAGTCAGAATCTCTTGCAATATACCGCTATTTTGAGCCTGAGTTAAAATCGAATTAATATGTGCATGATTACCTTCATGTATAGCAAAGCCAAGTGATGTTAAGTTGTACGTCCAACCATCTGGAGAATATACAGTATTTTTAGCAGCAAGAACATTTTGCAATATACCACTATTTTGGGCCTGAGTTAAAATCGAATTAATATGTGCATGATTACCTTCATGTATAGCAAAGCCAAGTGATGTTAAGTTGTACGTCCAACCATCTGGAGAACACATAGTATTTTTATTAGCAGTAAGAACTTCTTGCAGCGTACCATTATTTTGAGCTTGTCTTAAAATAGAATTAATATACTCATTGTTATTTCTATATATAGCAAGGCCAAGCAATGTTAAAATGTATGTCCAATTATTCAGAATATCTTGCGATACAACATTATTTTGAATCATTGTTGAAATGTAGTTACAACATTCCTTATTATTTTCATATATGGCAAAGCTAATTGGTGTTAAAATATGCGTCAGACCATCTGAAAACTGTAAAATATTTTCAGCAATAAAAACGCCTTGCAGCATATCATTATTTTGAGCTTTTTCTAAAATAGAACTGATACATTCTTTATTACCTTTATATATAGAGAAACTGAGTGGTGTTAAAGCATACTCCTTAGTATTGAAATACTGTACAATATTTCTAGCAGCAAGAATATCTTGTAGTATTCCACTGTCCTGGGCTTTTGTTAAAATATCATTAATATATCTTGGCTTATTGTAATGTATAGCAAAGCCAAGCGATGTTAAGGTGTATATCAGACTATCTTGATAGTTTATAATATTTTCAGTATTAATAATCTCTTGCAGTGTACCGTTATTTTGAGAATGTATTAAAATAGAATTAACGCATTCGTCATTACATTTGAATATGGCGAGGCTAAGTAGTGTTAAAGTGCGTTCCCCACCTCTTGGAAATTGTGTAGTATATCCTATTGTAAGAACTTTTAGTAAATCATTCTCTGAGGCTACTTTCAAGATATTACTAATTCCCTCACCATTTGATATTACCTTTTTCAACTTAAAATGCAAATTTCGTTGTGCTTGTGTTAAGTTGTTATCATTTAGCATATTCTTGTAACCTCGCTTTAAAGTCAGTGCAGTTTAATTATTCTATGTTAGTATACACCAATAGAAAAAATTTCATCATATGTTCTGGAAAAAATTTACACAGGTTAATGAGGAAATCGTAAGAGAGAGCCTAAAAAAGGTTATAGAAAAGAAAAGTGGTAAGAATGTTGGTGTAGTATCCTCAATTGTTATTAAGGGTAAAGATGTTGCTTTTGCTCTTGAAGTTACTGAGCCAAATGAAGAATTAAGAAAAAATTGTGAGCAAGCTGTTAAGGCGATACCGGGAGTAGGAAAGGTTACTGTAGTTGCTACTGGTCAAAAACAAGCTAGGCAACAAAAAGCTAAACTTCATATCGAAGGAGTGAAAAATATAATTGTCGTTGCTTCTGGTAAAGGAGGTGTGGGTAAGTCGACAGTTGCACTAAATCTAGCTCTTTCGTTAGCAGAATTAAAACATAAAGTTGCGCTAGTTGATGCAGATATATATGGTCCTTCGATTCCTAAAATGTTGGGCACTGAGAAATTAAAACCAGAAATACAGAGTGGTAAAGCAATGCCTATAGAGAAACATGGTCTCTATACTATTTCAATTGGCTATTTTATTGATAAGGACCGCGCAGTAATATGGCGTGGACCTATGATCACAAAAGCACTTTACAATTTGCTAATGGGAACAAGGTGGTCTGATATAGAATATTTAATCATTGATACACCGCCTGGCACTGGCGATGTACATTTAAGTCTGATGGAGAATTTTAGTTTAACTGGAGCAATAATAGTTTCAACTCCACAGGAGCTTGCTTTAGTCGATGCACAAAAAATTTATGATATGTTCACAAAGCTCAGCGTGCCAATTATCGGCATTGTGGAAAATATGAGCTATTTTGTTCAAGATAATTCAAAAATACACATATTTGGAAAAGGTGGTGCAAAAAAAATGTCTGAAGAGCTGGGAGTCAAACTCTTGGGCAGAGTTCCTCTAGATCCGCAAATATGTAGTGCTTCTGATTGTGGAAATCCTTCAATACTAAGTGAGGATTTAGTAAGGATTTATGAAGGCATTGCTAAAGATGTTAGGTCTTTTGTATGCAGTCTATAAAGTTTTTTTAAACTACTTTTAAAATAGGTAGAATGTAATTTTAGGTGAATAAAATATTTCAAATGGCAGCAGCTACCTCGTATCTGAACAGACAATAGACTTCTTGGATAACTTAAGAAACAAGTAGTAGAAGCAATATTAGGGAAGGTATAAATTTTGAGCAGGTAAGTAAACTTGATGAAGAGAAGCTTCGAAGACTAAGAGGAGTAAAAAGAAAAACATTGGAAAAATAATAGAAATTTTAATAGAGGAAGAGGCCAAGAAAAAGGCAAGAGGAGGAAAACCAAATATATTTATTAATAGCACTCGAATATTTGTGTAAATACCGTACATATTTCCATATAGCGCAAAGCTATGGAATAAGTGAAAGTTCTTGCTAACGGCTGAATAGAAGATGCATTGATAAAACATCCAGATTTCAGGAAGATAAAGAGCTATTAAAGTTAAATAGGAGTATGCAAAAGTTTTATAAAAAGGGAATGTTCAACTCCCCCATAGAAGATCAAAAAATATCCTTAGGTTATCCAAGAAGTCTATTGTTGGTAAACATAAAAGGCTATTTGCCTTTTTATCTAGTTTATGCAGGAGGTCTATATTTATTGTTGAGTGTGATTTTAGGCATTTCTGCTAAAACGCAACTTTTAAATCGCCAAAATTTCTCCTTGCCTTTACTAATTCCGATTCTTGGAGTGCACACATAATCTGGTTTGAGGTGATATTCATAGAGACAAAATTCATGACTTATAGTAAGGTCTTGTTTATTATGTTCTTTTGTAATGTTTAATTTTTTGCACAGTATGCCTGGCCCGCCTAAATTTGCTTCAAGCGGTTCAGTGAGCTTTAATCCTCGTATTAACACTGCTGCTGGGAATCCTTCTGCTTCTGTTACAATATTTAGACAATAGTACATTCCATATATAAAATATACGTACGAAAACCCTGGCGTACCAAACATTACTGAGGTTCGATTAGTATAGCCTCTTGCTGCATGACAAGCTGGGTCATCCATTCCTATATACGCTTCAACTTCAGTTATTATTCCACTAAAATTAGAAAATTTCAGCATCTTCCCTAGCAGCTCCCCAGCTACGGTTAAAGTTGGCCGTTCATAGAAATTTCTTGGTAATATTGTGTTATTCATCATAGAAGTACAAGTTACTTACATTTGTAAGCAAGTTATACTATTTTTGCTTTTTCTTATTTATTTAGTCAAGAGCATTTCTGAGAAGTAGAAGTTGGTGTTGTTGTCACATTTGTTACATCTGTTGAAGGCTGCTGTAAAACCTTGACTGATTCAGAGCTCTTTTGTTGCAATTGCGGTACTAACGCTTCATATAAAGATTTTGGCTCACGTCTCTTACCTATTTTGACTTCTTTATTTGCACGCAACTGCTCTGCAGTAACACCGTTGCCTTCAAGGAGAGTTACACCATTCTTACCATCAATGTTAACTTTAACTTTGCATTCTCTTCCATCAACATACCACTTTAAAGTCATTTCATATAACCCACTAATTATTTCATAAACTCTTTCCTCATTATCACTATAGCAAGATGCCCCCCTCTTTTTTTCTTGATTAGGATGACAAAATGTAATTGTTCTTACACCATACTCTTTACATATACTACCGCCTAGAAGTTTAGCTATATCTACTCCTTCTTTATTGGCATGTAGCACAACTCTCACGGTAGGATAAACAATATTCTCTTCCCTTTTGCCTTCTTTTATCATTATGGACTCTATGGTATATACCTTCGATATCTCTGCCTTAATTTGGTCAGCAATCTTGCCTACAATCTCTTTACCATGATAGTGAGATTCTCCTTTCTTCGGAGAAAAAGGTTCTTTGTTTGTAGTATTAGTGTCTGGATCATTCTGTAACTCAAAGAATTTATCCCATTCTTCATCACTGTCTAATTTGATATATTCACGCTTGTTCTTGCCTGATACTGCATTCTGAATACTAGACGATCCTTCTGTTACAGTTGTACCAGAGCTATTGCCTTTACCTTTTAGAAGAACAAGATGCTCTTCTGACCTTTCTTCCTTACTCAACTTTGAAGCTGCATCACCAAAAGAAGGTTTCTCTACTATATGCGTGTAAGAATTTTTAACTCTACTCTCATTATCAGGTACTGTAGTAGCCCACAAAAGCTTTTTAATATAATCTAACATATGCCACCTCTTACCATTAACTAAATATCAGTATGCAAACTTTGCTATAACTAATCAATAACTAAATTTACTCCAAATAAAATGAGCTGATAAAAAGGTATAAATTGAGATTAGGTAAAGCTTTTGGTATAATATCTAGTTAATTTTGAATAGGCAGGTGATCTCAGCTACAAAGACGTTTTTTATCTCATTTATTTTTGGGTTTATTCTCTTTCCCTATTTTATAAAACTTCTAAAAAAGATAAGTAAAGATGGACAACCAATCAGATCATATGGACCAGAAAGTCATTTAATAACAAAAAAGAATATACCACCTATGGGTGGAATAATAATACTAACTTCTGCTTTATTACCAATCCTGCTTTGGACTCAATTAACACCAGAAATTTCATTGCTGGTATTTATAACTCTATTTTTTGCTCTACTTGGATTTATTGATGACTATTTAAAATTGAAGACAAATCACCACCGAGGTTTAAGTGCAAAAACCAAAATACTCATTCAGCTTGTCGTTGCTTTGGTTTGTATGTTTATACTTAAGCTACAATCTGCTGAAGGTTTTACAGAAATTTTTCTATTTAGAGAAGTAGCAATCGACTTAGGCTATCTATATATTCCATTTACTGCATTTGTGATTGTCGGCTCTGCTAATGCTGTGAACCTCACAGATGGCTTGGATGGCCTTGCTGCAACTCAAGCCATTACTTCCTTTGCTTCTTTGGGGCTAGTTGCATACATCACTCAGACAGATGTAAACATTACTTTATTCTGCATTGCATTTATAGGAGCTATTTTAAGTTTCTTGTGGTTTAACACACATCCAGCAAAAATATTTATGGGTGATGTTGGAAGCCTATCAATCGGTGCAGCTTTAGGACTCACTAGTGTTCTAATTAAAAAAGAAATGCTTTTTGCCGTTATTGGAATAATCTTTGTAATAGAGACTTTATCTGTGATTATTCAGGTATCATATTTTAAACATACGAAATTTAAATATGGAGAAGGAAGAAGAGTTTTTCTTATGACACCAATACATCATCACTTTGAAAAGAAAGGATGGTCAGAAAATACAATAGTTATAAAATTTTGGATAATTTCTATTGTTTGTTCGATTTTTGCTGTAACTTTCTTATTATAGGAATTATGAGATATCCAGACTTTACATTAGAAAATACATTATCAGGAATTATAGCAGGGGTAGATGAAGTAGGAAGAGGTCCACTTGCTGGTCCAGTGGTATCTGCAGCTGTAATATTTACTGATAGAGATACGGTTATTGATGGAATAAACGACTCAAAAAAGCTAACCCCTAAGTGTAGGCAAGTTCTATACGAAAAAATAACGTCTGTTGCAAAATTTGGTATAGGAATGGCAAGTGTAGAGGAGATAGACTCATACAATATCTTGCAAGCAACAAAGCTTTCAATGAAACGTGCGCTGGTAAATTTAGATTTAGAACTAGATTATGTGTTAGTTGATGGTAATCAACCACTTGAAGTGAAATGGCAAACAAAGTCTATAGTGAATGGTGATAGTTTAAGTATATCAATTGCAGCCGCTTCAATCGTTGCAAAAGTTACAAGAGATCGGCTTATGGAAGAATTGCATAATAAACATCCTCAATATAATTGGTATAAAAATAAAGGATATGGAACAAAAGAACACCTCAGCGCTATTGGCCTTCATGGAATTACGAAGCACCATAGAAAGAATTTTGCACCTATAAGAATACTATAGCCTTTAATCACTTACCTTTTTTGAAAGGTATGTTTTCATTAAACAGGCAGACTGTACTTGATCCGTTTCTTAAGGTAAATACCGAGCTTACTCTTTCAATTATCAGGTAGTCATCAACTGTACGAAAATTTATCAAGGACTCATATCCTGCAGAATCAACCATAAAAACTGCCGGGAAATCAGAGTTTATTTTATTAAATTGTAGATATGTAAATTTTCCGTCATCAAAAACCTTAATTGGTATTATTGATTGACTGCCTTTAACGTGCGAGATGGAATAGTTAAAATTCAAGCCTTTCTTTATAACCTCAATATCACTTATATCAGGGATAGTGGTGTGACTAGCTTGCTCTAGAATATCACCGTTACTCGTTGAATAAATTTCATCACTGTTGAACAGTGGATAAAGAAACCTTACTTCATATGCTAACCTTGGATCATCTAGCCCGTTTGCTTCTTCAGCATGAAACTCGAAATAATAAACTCTTTTATTGGTAATTATAGTTGCATTAGTATCGGCAATATCATCTATAGGCTTAATAAATAATCTATTACCTTGAGGAAGGAGTTGCCAACCGGTTGCATCACCCATTGAAAGACTCTCTATTACCTCCCCTGGCTCAAACAATATGCTGGATTGATAACCATAAAAGCCCGTGTACTTATGTATAGCCTGTGGATTATAATTCATTACCTTTATGTGGTTATCACCAGCTATTGGTCGTGGTTCCTGTTTTGCAAGTGCATCACCACCACAAAAAAATAATAGCGCAACAAACAGTAACCTAACCATAGTATCAAAATAAACTGATCTTTATTTTATCATTGATAGACATGTACTGCAACTGTTAAGCTATCCCAGTAGTAAGCGATAGAAAATGCAAGCTTCATAATAATTCATTACTGCAGGAAAAAATTCTTTAAACATTATTTTCATATATGTTAAAATAGGTTGTGAGGTAAATTATGAATGGAATAATGAGCAGCTTTTCAGTGCTGTTCTTAGTAATAATATAGAAGAAGCTGAAAGATTAATAAACGCTGAAGCGAGTGTACATTCAGTAGATAAGCATGGGATGGCCCTTTACATCATGCTGCTCAGCGTGGCTATGTAGATCTAGCAGAGTATTTGATAAAAATAGGAACAGATGTCAACTCAGTAGATAATTTTGGAAATACCTCTTTACATTTAACTGCGCATAGCGGTTATATAAAAGATAATGGTGTGTGGGTCAATATAGAAGAGACTGCTAATTCCGTCATAAAAATACAGTGGAGTTGTTGCTTAAAAAAGGGCAAATATCAATGCAGCGAACCATCAGATGCAGACTCCTTTACATATTGCAGCAGAAGGAGGACATAGTTATTTGTTAGAGGAGCTGCTTAAAAAGGGAGCTGCTGTTAACTTAGCAGATGATGAGGGAAATACTCCACTTCATTGCGTTGGTGGTATGGGCGGCGGTGAAGACGATAAAGAAGTAATAAAACTTTTACTTAAAGCAGGGGCAAATATTAATTTAGTTAATAGAGAAGGAGATACTCCTTTAAGTAGTTATGATTTAAGAAGTAGTCATCTTATACCAATTCCCGCTATACAAGCAACGAATAGACAATAATGGAAAAAAAGCCATACTGAAGTAAGTAAAATAGCGAGGTTTAGATGGCATTAAGATCAAAATTATTGGATGAAAAAGTGGTAAAATCAGCAAAAGAGATGCTGAAGAGAGTAAGAAATAATGCGTATGTTGCAAAAAAACTAAATGCTGTAATTGCAGCAAAAAAGCACAGTATAACAGCTGTAGCAAAAATATGTTGCATTTCGAGAAAGGCAATTACTACATGGATAAAGCACATAAAATTTGGAAGAGAAGAAAAATTATTTGCTCCACCTCAACGCCGAGGAAAACCCCAATATTACTATTAGAGAAATGAGAATAAGAATCCAAGAAAGATTTGGTTTGAATATCAGCAAATCCGCAATACATCGTAATATGCAAAAAATGAAATTCTCATATATCACACCAACATAGTGGACAAGATAAAAACAAGCAAGAGGAGTTTTAAAAAAAACCTCAATGAAACTATTGTCATGCATTCTGAAAAAGAGCTATTTTTCTTCGATGAATCACGGTTTGGTACACATTCAAAAATTGGACATGGGTGGTTTAAAAAAGGCAGTAGGACACAGGTTAAGGTAAAATTAGGTAGGGAAAATTTTTATCTCTATAGTGCAGTTAATCCCAGAAATGGAGAGAATTTTAGCTTATTTGCACCAAACGTCAACACTGATTGTATAAATATATTCCTTGAACAGATGTCGCAATATTTAGGAATAAGAAAGGCTTTTCTCGTGATGGATTGCGCTAGTTGGAAAAAATTTAAAGGTACCTAAAAATATCGAAATTATATACCTACCACCATACTCACCTGACCTCAATCCTGTTGAGAGGTTTTGGTTATATATAAAACAGAACATTTTACGCAATAAAATCTACGATACAATTGTTCTGCTTGAATGTGCTTTGTGTAAATTTATTACCTCTCTTTCCCCTTCCACGGTTAAACAACTCTGCAATGCTTCTTATTTGGTTCATTAATTTGGTATTAGTGCAGATATAAAATTGATGATAGTTCACATTACAAAACTAAAAGCTGCTGGGTTGTTTATCAATCAGCGAAATATTCAATTTATGGATGAGTTAGTGAGGTTCTGGAGAGGAAGAAATAACAATTTCTTGCAGAATTTACCAAGGTGGTTTTCAAAATTTAACAAAGAAGTGTCAAAGCTCAAGAAAGAGAATAGTGTGCTATATACCTTTCTGAGAGAAAGTAACATTAATGTGCTAGTTAAAATGTGGGAAGAAAGCGAATATATAAGAAACAAATTTATTGGTAGAGATTTAAATAAGGAATTAAAAGAGATTTTAAAAGAACGGTATTCAAAATATGCTGACATTTTAATCAACAAAGCCGATGACATAAGAAGAAAAATATTTCTACATAATAATAAGCTACTACTTGATCCTTTGTCAGAACATTATCAATATAGCTTCAAAGATATGACGTTTACTGATATCAGAAATTTTTTTGACGTTCATAAAGAGGATTTTAGAAAAAAATCACAAATATCTCTAATTGACTTGATAGATCTAAGTGACGTAAGAAAAAACACTCCTATACTGAAAGTACAAGCATTTGTTGAGATTATTAGGAATGTAAAACCTAGCAGAAATCTTGATAATTCAAACGCTGAACAACTTCAAGCTATTGATAGAAAAATCCCTTAATTGTACATAGGCCAAGTTGGCTTATGTGTTCTTATTCTCACTTTGTAAACATGCCAATAATTTTATCCATTATTCCGCCCATATTTGCTTCAGCTTGAGTGTGTGCTATCTTACCACCGTGTGAAATTAATTTGGGATCTGCGCCAGGTGATATATTAACAAATTTACTACCAACAACTCCACTGCTAGTGATTAGGGCTGAGCTATCAACTGGGAGTTTTATATCCCTACTTATACACATGTCGATTCGTGCTATGTAGGTAGCTTTGTCTAGTGATACACCAGTTATGCTTCCGACTTCCACACCAGAGATCTTGACACTATCACCAACTCCTACACCGTTAGCATCAGTAAAAAGGCCATGTATTTTATAACAATCCTTATAGTTTTTCTTTATGTAAGATAATTTATCAATAGCGAAGAAGATAAGAAAAACAGTAAAAATTAATACAAATGAACCAGCAGTTATTTCAAGTATATTTAACCTTCGCATCTTTAGTTATTAGGATTCCAGCTTTCATAGTAATTTTTCACCTTTTGGTTTGGGTAGTATGCATCTTTTGTACCTGTTAAATTAGGAATTTTTCTTTTGTTATTATTCACTGGTACTGCATTATCAGTATAATGCAGCCATATATGCCATGCTGGAGGAATTGTTGTAGGCTCAGAAACATTGTCATATATTACCCGTCTTTTTCCTTTACTTGATTCATAGTAAGAATTTCCGTTTTCATCTCTACCTATAAGTTTACCTTTTCTCCTTAATAAGTTTGTTACTGAATTATAAATTTTAGATAACATAAAGGTATTAAAACAAAAAGTATTATATATACTAATACTTTAACGATGTATTAACAACAGTTTAATGCAATTACCAATTCTACAAGTTATTATACCAATAATTGCATCGATGTTCTGCTTTCTTACCAGGAAACATAGGGTGTCCTGGTTTATCTCTTTTTTTACAACGGCAGCTACTTTCTTTATTTCATTAATGTTGCTAGTGAAAACATACAATGGTGAAATTATAACTTATTATCTTGGAGATTGGGCTCCTCCATACGGAATAGAGTTGAGAATTGACATATTGAACTCCTTGATTCTAACTTTGGTGAATTTTATAGCGCTGATTAGTGTGCTTTATAGCTTTCATATTAATGAAAAAGAGATTAGCAAAAACAAAATCTCTGGTTTTTACTCTCTATTTCTACTGTGCCTAAGTGGATTACTTGGGATTTTAGTCACAAATGACATATTCAATCTTTATGTCTTTTTAGAAATTTCATCTCTTTCTTCTTATGTTTTAGTTTCAATGGGAAGGGATAAGAAAGCTTTAGTTGCAGCATTTGAATACCTCATTAGTGGTACTCTAGGAGCAACATTTTACTTGTTTGGCATCGGGCTTTTATACTCTATGACAGGAACGCTCAACATGCCTGACATGGCTGAAAGGATAGTGCCATTATATGATAATAACATCATAAGACTTGGTACATTGTTCATTTTTGTTGGTCTCTCAATTAAGATGGCACTGTTTCCACTCAGCAAATGGTTGGTTAATGCTTACAGTGAAGCACCTAGTTTCATTAGCATATTCTTTTCAGGCACAGTAACCAAAGTGATGATGTATGTTTTTATCAGAATCTTTTACACTGTTTTTCAGCAAAATTTTTTCTTACCACTGCATAATGTGATAATTATCCTCGCACTTTGTGCTATTGTATTTGGATCAATATCTGCAATAATCGAAAAAGATATAAAAAGACTGTTTGCTCACTCCAGTATCAGTCAGATTGGCTATATACTTTTAATGCTGGGTTTAAATTCAAAATCAGGTTTGTTTTCAGCAGTTCTTCACATAGTAAATCATAGCATGATAAAAACGTCTTTATTCATGGTTGCAGGGTGTATTTCTTATAAGGTTGGTATGACAAAAATAGAAAATTTATCAGGACTAAAAAAGTCAATGCCCTATACAACACTCGCATTTACTCTACTTAGTTTAGCATTAATCGGTGTACCCTTGACAAATGGCTTTGTAAGTAAGTGGTATATGATGCAAGCAATTCTTGAATCTCATGCATGGGTCTCTCTGATGGTTTTTGCTGTTAGCTCTTTTTTTGCATTAGTATACATTTGGAAAATGGTTGAGAAAATGTATTTTGAAAACAGTACAGCATCAAACGCTGGAATGACACTTAATGAGGTACCATTGCTTATGCTCTTTTGTCTATTATTTATGGCAATTTTAACGGTAATAACTGGGATATATAGTAGTCCAATTCGGTTGGTAATTAATAAATTTGCTTTTTGATTTTCTTATGTTTTATTGTATCTCAAAGTCTGTAAAGTTTTTGCTGTGGATAAGCTGAAGAAGATTCACTTATTATTAGTCATTAACGTAATAGCTCTGTTTTGCGTTGGCATTGTTGTGCAATATTCTTCTGCTGGAGGAAAGTGGGCTCCATTTGCAATTCACCAATTGGTCATATTCTCTTTCTTCTTTTTGCTTGCTATAGCTATGTCATTTATAGAGCTAGATTTTTATTTGAAGCACGCTTATTTTTTTTACATAGTAGCAGTAATTGCGCTGTTAGCAGTAAATTTTTTTGGCTCGCATATAATGGGTGCAACGAGATGGATAAGAATTGGGTCAATTAGTTTACAACCATCAGAATTTGTAAAAGTGGGCTTAATACTTGCACTTGCTTGTTATTTTAATAAACAAAGTGTGTATAAAATGATGAAATTTCAAAGCTTATTTAAGCCACTTATAATTATTTTCTTACCTGTATTCCTTGTATTGAAGCAACCTAATTTAGGAACAGCTGTAATAATATTGTTTATAGGAGCATCAATTATATTCACAGCAATAATGGAAAGATCTCATTTAATAATTTTTGGAACTCTTGGCATTTTCGCAATACCAGCTATTTGGCCTTTTTTGCGCCCTTATCACAAGCAAAGGATATTATCATTTTTGGATTCATCAGTAGATCCACTTGGAATAGGTTATAATGCACAGCAATCTCAAATAGCTATTGGTTCAGGAGGTTTGTTTGGTAAGGGATTTGTTAATGGGAGTCAAACTCAACTTGGATTTTTGCCAGAGAAACGCACAGATTTTGCTTTTGCGGTACTTAGTGAGGAATGGGGGTTCTTAGGCAGCATGACTTTGATTTTACTCTATACCACATTCCTCGCTATAATATTCTCTATCGCTTACAGGTCAAAAAATTATTTTTCTAAGTTAATATCTATCGGGGTTTTCGCCTTTTTTGGTGCTCATTTCTTTATAAACATTGGAATGACAATAGGCCTTTTACCTATAATAGGTGACCCACTTCCATTTCTATCCTATGGCGGAAGCACAACTGCTGCGAGCTTAATATGTATAGGATTGCTACTTAGTTCCGTGGCATCTACAAAGAACTTAAAGCTAAGTTTCCGATTTTACCCATAGAAAGAGCTTAGACAACCATCACTCTGCTAATGGTTAACGTTCTTCAATGAGAATCCCATTTTACGGTGCTTAAATCTATTCCTTCTTGTACCATTTCCAAAAGTGGGCTCATCTCTCTTAGCCGTCCAACATTTTTAGTAACAAGATCTGCTGCGTATAGAACTTCATCTTTAGTTGTAAATCGGCCAAGGCCAAATCTAATTGATGAATGCTCAAGATCGTGGCCATTGTTTAGTGATCTTATAACATAAGAAGGCTCAAGGGATGCAGATGTGCATGCAGAACCAGAGCTTACTGCTAAATCCTTGATTGCCATGATAAGAGACTCACCCTCAACATAAGGAAAACTTAAGTTGAGGTTACCAGGAATCCTATTTTCATAGTCACCATTTAAAACAACATCAGGAAATGCCTCTTTTATTTTGTTGTACAAAATATCTCTCAACTCTTCTAATTTGCTTGCTTCTATTTCCATTTCTTTTTTAGCGATACGTGCTGCTTCACCAAAACCAACTGCAAGGGGAGTAGGAACTGTTCCAGAGCGCATGCCTCTCTCCTGTCCACCACCACTAATTAGTGGCGTCAATCTAACACGAGGATTTTTTCTACGGACATATAATGCACCTATTCCCATAGGTCCATAAATTTTATGGCTAGAAAGGCTCATAAGATCAATGTTCATTTCATTTACGTCTATTGGAACTTTTCCAAAGCTTTGGGCAGCGTCTGTATGAAAAAATATATTATGCTTTCTACACATTGCACCAATTTCTTTGACAGGTTGCATTACTCCGATTTCATTATTTGCCATCATCACTGAAATCAGAATTGTTTTATCAGTGATTGCCTTCTCAAGTTTCAACAAATCTATAATTCCGTTTTGCTTAACGGACAAATATGTAACTTTAAAGCCTTCATTTTCCAGATGTCGACAAGAATCTAAAACGCACTTATGCTCCGTGCAGACAGTTATTATATGATTTCCCTTATTCTTATAAAAATGAGCAACACCTTTGATAGCCATGTTATTTGATTCGGTTGCACCCGAGGTAAAGACGATTTCTTTGCTGTCTGCATTCACTAAATCAGCAATGTGCTTCCTTGCTTTTTCTACTGCTTCCTCAGCTGTCCAACCAAATGAATGACTACGAGAGTGTGCATTACTAAACTCACCAAAATAAGGTATCATCACCTCCAAAACACGAGGATCTACTTTAGTAGTAGATTGATAATCGAGAAATATTGGTAATTTTATTTTAGCATTGCGTATTTTTTCCATATTCATAGTCAGGTTTCAGCATAGAAGTTACAATATTTAGTAGCACTAAAGCTTAATTTTTTCAAGATATAATCTTGCCTAAACGAAAGTTGTCAGCGCTCTCTCCTACGTTATTCCACTGTCCCTGTAATGTCATTTTCTATGATCAGTATTTATGCAGCTAGGTCGAATACGCGCTAGGCAAACCTACCAGCGCTAGCAGCTTCTTGACGCCCATCCATTAAGACTGCTACTCCATCAACTTTAGTACTGGGCTTTAACATCATATATGTAGCACCACCAACTGCTAGTCCTGTTGCTATAACTGCAACCACTGCTATTGGTGTAGAGGGTTTTGACTCAGCTGTAACTATTCCAGTTGCAGAAAGTGCTTTCGCTATTAAAACTATAATGCACCCATTTGTCTAGACCATTTTTTTCAAAGTGATCCGATTTTTAAAATGAATATGTTGATAAATACGTCGACACACATTTAAAGTATTTATCAATATATTCATTTACTGTTTATGATAATAAAGATCAGCAGGAACTTTATAATGTAGAGTCTGATGTCGCCTTTTATAGTTATACCAACCAACAAAATCGTTTATTATAAGATTCAAATCTCTGATACTATTTGGTCTATAATAATATATAGCTTCTTGCTTTAAAGTTCTCCATAAACGCTCAACAAATATATTGTCGAAGCAACGTCCTTTATGATCCATACTAATTTTAATATTAGCACGCTCTAATTCCATAATAAAGTTGTAGCTAGTAAACTGCACTCCTTGATCACTATTAAAAATCTCAGGTTTACCTTGTTTTAGAGCTTCTTTGAGAGTATAAAGGCAAAATCCAGCATCGAGATATGGTGATAATGAATGAGCAATAATATAGCGACTATACAAGTCCATTATTGCCACAAAATAGACAAACTTACCTTCTACCATAATATATAGTAGCCCATACCTGATTAACTCTACAAATAATCAAATCTTTGAGTAAATAAGGATATATTTTATGCTTTTTTTCTTTAATACTTGTATTACATCTTTTTCTACAATACAGCCCACTAATCTTCATTTTTTTCATAATTCTTAAGATTTTTTTGTGATTGACTACTACTCCACTCGCTATGATTTCAGCAGTAATTTTACGATATCCATAACGGCAATCAGAAGCCAAATATACTTCTTGAATCAAATTTCACTTTCGTTATTAATTATATGCCTATAATATAGGCTAGATCTGCAAATCCCCAGTAAATCAGCCTGTTTCCTAATTGATAGATCAGAATCTTTTTCTATAAACCTTACTCTATCTTTTTTGCTTATTTCAGTAATTTTTTTTTCAAATAACTATTTTCCACTGTCAATTCTCCTATTACTTTATGTAAACTTTCTATTTCTTGCGCTAAGATTCTTTGTTTTCTCGCACTTTCACTTTCTTCAACAAATAGGTCTTTTAACCTTGCCAATACTCTATCACGCCAATCATATAGATTTGTTGATGGTATTTTATATTCACTACATATCTCAGATGTGCTTTTTTGATTTTTTATTGCTTCCAAAGCTATCTTTGCTTTTAACTCTGGTTCATATTTTTTTGTTGCCATACTTTTACCCCTTTACCTTCCTACTCGGATCAACCATTTTTTTTTAGTCTAGTTTATGGGGTGCATTATAGGATTAATGATATTTATCACTTTCCATATTGGTTGCGATTTGTGGTCGCGAAATACCTCCTTCAATTTTTGAAGTAAGTTTGTCCGCGCTTTCATCTGTGGTGTTGTTTGTACCCTCCACTTTCCTTGTTTTGTGATCTTCTCTCGAAAATCAAATCCTAGAAAGCTGAATGTCTCTCTTTCCTTTAGGTTAATTACTTTTGTCTTTTCTTTATTTACTTCTACCTTTAGTTTTGCTAATTCTTCTTGTACCCTTCTATACACTAATTTTTCTAGCCATTCCCATCTCTGGTGCCCATCTATCTATAATGCACCCCATAAACTAGACCAAAAAAAAATGGTTGATCCGAGTAGGAAGGTAAAGGGGTAAAAGTATGGCAACAAAAAAATATGAACCAGAGTTAAAAGCAAAGATAGCTTTGGAAGCAATAAAAAATCAAAAAAGCACATCTGAGATATGTAGTGAATATAAAATACCATCAACAAATCTATATGATTGGCGTGATAGAGTATTGGCAAGGTTAAAAGACCTATTTGTTGAAGAAAGTGAAAGTGCGAGAAAACAAAGAATCTTAGCGCAAGAAATAGAAAGTTTACATAAAGTAATAGGAGAATTGACAGTGGAAAATAGTTATTTGAAAAAAAAATTACTGAAATAAGCAAAAAAGATAGAGTAAGGTTTATAGAAAAAGATTCTGATCTATCAATTAGGAAACAGGCTGATTTACTGGGGATTTGCAGATCTAGCCTATATTATAGGCATATAATTAATAACGAAAGTGAAATTTGATTCAAGAAGTATATTTGGCTTCTGATTGCCGTTATGGATATCGTAAAATTACTGCTGAAATCATAGCGAGTGGAGTAGTAGTCAATCACAAAAAAATCTTAAGAATTATGAAAAAAATGAAGATTAGTGGGCTGTATTGTAGAAAAAGATGTAATACAAGTATTAAAGAAAAAAAGCATAAAATATATCCTTATTTACTCAAAGATTTGATTATTTGTAGAGTTAATCAGGTATGGGCTACTATATATTATGGTAGAAGGTAAGTTTGTCTATTTTGTGGCAATAATGGACTTGTATAGTCGCTATATTATTGCTCATTCATTATCACCATATCTCGATGCTGGATTTTGCCTTTATACTCTCAAAGAAGCTCTAAAACAAGGTAAACCTGAGATTTTTAATAGTGATCAAGGAGTGCAGTTTACTAGCTACAACTTTATTATGGAATTAGAGCGTGCTAATATTAAAATTAGTATGGATCATAAAGGACGTTGCTTCGACAATATATTTGTTGAGCGTTTATGGAGAACTTTAAAGCAAGAAGCTATATATTATTATAGACCAAATAGTATCAGAGATTTGAATCTTATAATAAACGATTTTGTTGGTTGGTATAACTATAAAAGGCGACATCAGACTCTACATTATAAAGTTCCTGCTGATCTTTATTATCATAAACAGTAAATGAATATATTGATAAATACTTTAAATGTGTGTCGACGTATTTATCAACATATTCATTTTAAAAATCGGATCACTTTGAAAAAAATGGTCTAGACAAATGGGTGCATTATAATCAGTATCACTAAATCGTCTGCCCATCTGGCGTATTCTATATGTCGATATTTTCCCTCTTTTGTCACCTCTTTTGCCTTCTCTAGCATTTTATCTACCTCATTAAGGTATATATTGCTTAGTAGTGGTGAAAGTGGTGATCCTTGCGCTATTCCTCGTTTCCCTCCTACTTTGAGGATTAGCTTGATCAAGTGCATGATTTCTTTATCATTTACTCTTTTGGAAATCTTTTCCATAAGAATATGGTGTCGCACATTGTCGAAATAGGATTTCAGATCTATGTCAATAACTTTTGTATTGCCTTTGATTGCTGCTTTCGATACTTTATCAATTGCTTCATGCGCTTTTCTCCTAGGTCTATATCCATATGATCCGTCCTGAAAGTCAGATTCAAATATTGGTTCAAGTATTAGCTTCAGTGCTGTTTGCACTATTCTGTCCCGGATGCAGGGTATGTTCAACGTTCTGAGTTTTCCCCCAACTTTTGGTATTTCCTTCCTCCGGTTCCTATTTGGGCTATAGGTTTTGGTTATTAGTTCGTGTCTTATTTGTTGAAGATACTTTTCTAAGCCTTCTGCCTCTATCGATTCAAATGTCACCCCGTCTATTCCTGGTGCCCCTTTGCTCTTCTTTGTCAGCTTATATGCTTCTTCTAGTGTCTCCATCTTGCAGACGTGAACATAGATTCCCCAGAATCGCCATTCCGGTTCTGTTTTCGCTTTGGTATATATCTTTCTTCTCAGGTCTTGTAATTTTATTGGCATTTTTATCATTTTTACCTTTACCTTCCTTTTTGTTAAAAGATTTCTACTAGTAGGGTGCCTTTGCTCCATGAGAGTTACCTCACTTCTTTACTACTACGCACCCATCCGCCACCCTCTCATCTTCGGTTCTTTTCCTGTTTTCCAGTTATAGAACCTACCACTCCAAGGTATTTCTCCTTGGGATGAGGAGGGCTTCTCCAGTTGCTTTGTATGTCCTCATTACCATGCTATCACTACCACCCCGCTGAAGTAGAACAATTGTATCAGTCGTTTTTCAACTGCCTATTCTGCTTTCGCCCATTGACCGCTGGCTCAGCCTTCAGTTCTTATCGTTTTCGAGGCCACCTATATGTTTGCTTTCGCTACGGCCTAGTAATTCGCCATTATCCTATGATAACGTTGTCGGTAGGCTTCAACATTTTGCTTTCCCTCCACATTGCTACCCTAGCTACAGGACTTCGACTTTTATCCTGGTGGGTCTACCTCCCACTGAACATACTTGCCTTCTCTGGACACACGATCATCTACGACGATAAAATCTCCACCTTCACCAGTCAGTGTTCCACCAACAGATGTTGCAATCCTACATCCTCTCTGCACTGTTTGAAATTTATATTTAGTGTTCTGGTCTTTGCATAGTTCTACCTCTGGAAATAGCGCTCTATACCAGCTAGACTGCATTACGCACCTGGTGTCAAGCGAATGCTTTTCGCTAAGCCGCTGAGAATAGCTTGCAACTATTATTCTTGCGGTTGGCTGATTACCAAGTATCCATGCAGGCCATGCAACACTCACGCACATAGACTTCATTGAGCGCGGAGGCATATTGAATATTATTCGCTTCACTTCACCAACACTTGCTGCTTCAAGCCTGTCTGCTATGATTTTTATATACTGATAATTGTTATACTCACATCCCGGCATCACCGTTTGAAAGCATAGTTCGATAAATTTTAAAAAGTTCATGTTAGTCTCCTATAGTGTTAGTGGAATTTACTTTATGGTGGTGTCAGCCTCTTTGGTGTCATATCAGCGTCCTTTTTCTTGTCATCCAAGTAGCCCTTTCCTTGTCATTCCAGTGCTTGACACTGGTTCACCTTATGATGGTGTTATTCAAGTAGCCTCTATCCAAGTGCCCCTTTGGTGTCATCCGAGTAGCTGACACTGGTTTCTTACCAACAAAACCTAGCATAACTTTTGTGCTCAAAAGATTTCTGGATTCCAGCATCAAGTGCTGGCCTGAAGCTTTAGTTACAAGTATTAAGAAATTCACCAAATGAAGAAAAAAGGCAAAAGAATCCCCCAGTAGTGAGTTTTGACCCTATAATAATTTAAATTGATAATGTACTAATAAGCGTGATTTGGCTAAATGTAGAAAAAATAAAAAAGACATGCAGCCACTATAATTTAATGTAATTCACCAATAAATACCTTAAGTTTTTTACTGAATGCTGCGATTGAGCCTACAGGTCAAAAACAAGCTTTGAGTCAGAAATATCATTGCTATTATAATTAAGAGAAATCGCGATGTTTGTACAATTGCAAGATGGTTGCGGGAGTAGGATTTGAACCTACGACCTTCAGGTTATGAGCCTGACGAGCTACCGAGCTGCTCCATCCCGCGTCGTTGCTTATTTATTATTATATGCGTAATAATAATAAATAAAAGAATAAAATCACACTATTACATATATTTATATATCTATTAACCTTTCTTAACATGATAGTAAATTATATACATAACAATCTGTGCAATGAAAAATATAACTTGATATTGTGGTTCCCTGTTTTTCAGTGTGCAGGAATTTTAACCTATTTCTCATTAAATTTTGAACCAAGCTGTGCTTTCACTATATCTATTTTTCTCTTGCTTTCACCTATACTAATTCTGATTGCAACATTATACAGGAAGTACGTAATATTATGCATTTCTTTAATTGCAGTGCTCATAGGATTTACAACCAGCAAATTCAGAACAGATTCAGTTAATACTCACATTCTTGATAAGGAAAGGTATGTGAAAGATATTGTTGCTACAGTGAAGGATATTAATAACAGGGGCTCATACAAACAATTTCTGCTTTCTGTCTCTACTACCTCAAAATCCTCTCCTGTCATCCCAGTACTTGATACTGGGATCCAGAAAAAAAAGATATGGATTCCAGCGTTACGCGCTGGAATGACACCGTATAGAGCTCTAGATAACATCAGAATATCAGTTAGAACTAAAGTGGAAGAAGGCATAAAAATAGGCGATCAAGTAAAATTATCAGCAAAACTCTTCCCTCTAAAGATTGCGCCTTCGGAGTATGCATATGACTTTGCACGAATAGCATATTATCAGAAAATAAGTGCAACAGGCTTTGCAACAAGCAAAATAGTCCTGTACAAAAAGGCTGAAGCAAGAAAATTTCAAGAGTATATAGAATCTTTCCGTCAATATATCTATGAAAACCTACAGCAAAATACCAAAAAGCCACACGCGGACATAATCTCTGCATTATTAATTGGCAAAAAAGACGGGATAGATCAAAAAACTATGAATGCGATACGAGATTCAGGTATAGCACATTTATTCGCTATATCTGGTTTACATTTATCGTTTGTTGCTGGTCTATTTTTTATAGTATTCCGTAATTTATTTGCAATATCTGAAACTTTGACTCTTAAGTATAACACCAAGAAAATATCTGCATTTCTTACCATTTTGCCAACCACGTTTTATCTATTGATCACTGGTATGCAAATTTCCGCTCAGCGCGCGTATATTATGGTAATTTTAGTACTTGTTGCAATAATGATAGAGAGAAAATATCGAGGATTAATAGCAATTGCGTTTGCTGCTTCGGTGATACTCATAGTGGAGCCAGAAGCAATCTTAAAGCCAGGTTTTCAAATGTCATTTTCTGCTGTTTTGGCACTAGTTGCCAGTTATCAGATTAATGCCAATAAGTTATTCAAAATAAAAATAATAAAATATTTTGTGTCGATAATGATCAGCTCAGTAATAGCAAGCTTAGCAACTGTTCCGTACACAATATGTAATTTCAACTATTTTTCAATCAGTGGCATTATCACAAATTTGATTGCTATACCAATAGTTACACTCATTATTATTCCACTTGGAATAATCTATGTTTTATTGATTCCTTTAGGCATTGAATGGATTATAACGCTACTCATAGAACGCCCAATTGACAGCGTTCTATATATAACAAACGCGATTGCTAGTCTTCAGTATCTGGTTATTCCTATTCACACTTTTCCTGCCTCATCAATTGTTATCATAACACTTGGGTTATTATGGCTATGCCTGTGGGAAAGAAATTGGCGTTTCTTTGGAATTTTCTTTATTGTACTGGGTATTTTCTCTAGCGCTATGTATAGAACCCCTGACATTCTAGTTAGTGCTGATAATGCTGCTGTAAAAGAAGATGACAATTTGCTATATTCTCTTACTAGAAAAAACAGGAATTTTGTTGTCAAAACGTGGGCAAAGCAAAATGGGCAGAATCAAATTGTAAATCACACTAAATACCACAACTCAAACAAAAGGCTAAAGTATAGTTGCATATATAGCAAAGAGAATGATAGATCAGTGTTGTTAGCTTATAAGAAAGAGGATATTATGGAAAGTTGTGATAACGTTAATCTAATAATTCAGCTAAGCAAATTCAACTATCCAGCTTGCAATACTAAAACCATCAAGTATGCTGACTTAGAGGCATATGGCACACACTCTGTTTGGCTAACAGATGGTGGCATAAAGGTTAGTAAAGTGCGTTCTAATCGTCCTTGGCATAAGCCAAAAAACTTGTTTTAAAAGTGTTATTAGTATATAATTAATTAGGTGCTAGAAAGTTTATGCCTTTAGATATAATAAATCCTTTAAGTGTTAAAGTAGATCATAATTTTGCCAAAATAGATGATGCTATTGGTTTTTTCCCTAGATTATGGCGTGCAGCAAGAAAGTATTCTGTAAGTAACACTCTGCCCATAGCGGCTGTAAATACTTGGCTTCAATTTTCTTTGGCTTATGTAGCTGCAATAATAATAACTAGTAATAATTTAAGCTTTATTACAGATATTTTTAACCCAACATTCATGCCAATTTACACTTTGGTTTCTATTATTCTTTTAACAACTTTTGTAGCCTCTTCTGCTATGAGATATATGCATAAGCAGAAGATAAAAGAAGGAAAAAAGCCGATAGAGGAATTAATAAATGATAAAATTAGAGGTGGCAAAGACAACGAGATAAGTGAACTTGCTGAAAATGCTCTAAAAATAGAGATAAAACCAAATTTAAGTCTTATAGGTCGCAAAAAAGCAAACTTTTCAATAATTTTGCCAATTTCTGAAAATCAAAAAAAAACATTAGATGATCAAAGACAAGAGAATAAAAATAAGGCCATTTTTCTTACCATACCATATATAATTAGCACTGTAATTATAGTTGGCGCATTAATACAAAATAGATTTAGCTTTGCCAATGTTCAGGATTTGGAATGGGCCATAGTTGCACTGGCTAGTATCATTGCTATTGTTGGGATATGTATAACATTCAGCAAGCTAAAAAACAATGAGATAAACAATAATCATAATATTGTTAAAAAGTTTAACAATTTGGATATTCTCTTTCCATTCAGAAGAGGTGGGGTTGTATCGGTAATAGAAAAAAAGACAAAAGATGAGGAAGAAAATGATTCTATATCTCGATTGATAAAATTACTTGATAAGCACTTGACTGATTTTACAGATAAAATTGTTGCTTCATTTGATAAGCAGCTAGATGAAGTTAAAGATCTACTTGATAATAGCCTTCTAAAGCCTGCAAATGATGAAATTCAAGAAACACTTGTTCATCTACAAGGAATTAGAGGAGACATCAAAAAAGATTTAGATAAGTTGCGTAAGGAAATGATGGTCATTTTAAGCGAAGCTAAAGGGTTGGCAAAAAGAACAAATTCACTAAACATTGAAAGCATTTTTTCTAGTTTAGAGAATACTATTAAAATCGCTGAAGATAAGGTTGAGCGATTTGAACCAAGCAGATTTGTTGGCTTTTTTCAATCTAGAGAAGAAATAATTAGCAACGACAACGATTTTTTTTGTATGTTGAAAAAGCAAGAAGAAGAAGCGGAAAAGATAAAGAAGGAATTAGAAGAAGAACTAAAAAAAGTAAAAGATGAACTAGAGGAATTAAAGAATAAACAAACAAACGAACCTACTAGCAATGAAGACAGTGCTATTCCTCCTTCTCCTCTTGAAGAACAGCGAGATGAAGAGAGAAAAGCAATAGAGAAAAATAGACTATTAAAATCAAAAAAAAGGACAAAAGAACTGGAGAAAGAAAATGCAAAATTGGAAAAAGAATTATCTGAACAAGAAAAAACAGATAAGTGGAGAGAAAAAATTAACGGCAAAGCAAGTGAGTTTTTCTTCTATTTATTAGAATCTATTAAGTTGGAAGAAAAAGATGATAAGGGAGAAAAAGTAAGTGAGGTAGCATTAAGAAATTTTGATAATAAGGTAATAATCCACTGGAAAGATGGTTCCCAAACGACTTTTGATATCCAGAAACAAGATGGGCTTCAAGCTCAACCTAACACAAAAGTTGATTTTGTGGATCCAGATGTTCGCGAAGCATTTAAAGAAGCTTATTCAAGGTAGCTACTATAGATATAGTCTTAGATATTGTTAGTAATGAAAAGGCTAGATACCTACATAGCTAAAAAGTGCAACATATCGCGCAGTAAAGCACAAAGATTGATACAAAATGAGCGGGTAACATTATTTGGCACACCGATAATTAATAATGACCACATAGTAAAACTAGGTGAAGAGTATATAGTACATCTCGTTCAACCTGACATATCCATATCAATTGAACCTAACTATAATATAAAGCTTGATATCATTTACGAAGATGAGGACATTATAGTTCTGAGTAAGCAAAGTGGATTAACAGTGCACCCAGGTGCTGGAACAAACAATGATACACTCCTGAATGCAGTGATCGCTCACCTTGGCAAAATTCCATATATAAATACAAGACCAGGAATTGTTCACAGGCTTGATAAAGATACTAGTGGACTCATGGTAATTGCAAAAAATGAACAATCCCACAGCTTCTTGTCTGAGCTGCTATCAAATCGTAAAATAAAACGGGAATACTTAGCAGTAATTTGGGGAGCATTACCTAATCTGCAAGGAACAATAAAAACCAATATTGCTCCAAAACGCAGTAATAAAGAAATGATGTGCGTTACAAAAACAACAGGCAAATTAGCAATCACTCATTACTCAGTGAAGAAAATTATAGGGCAAGCAAGCTTGGTTAAATGTACTTTAGAGACAGGTAGAACACATCAAATTCGAATACACATGAGTTACATAGGACATTCTATAGTAGGTGATCAAGTTTACGGAAAAAATAGTAGTAAAAGTGTAAAATATGCTAAAAATTCTGACTTTATTCGCAACTTCAACAGACAGGCACTACATGCTCACACGCTGGGCTTATATCATCCCAAAAGTAAAGAATATATAGAATTTATTTCTGATTTACCACAAGATATGCAAGTCTTAATCGGTGAATTTGAAAATATATCTTAATAACATTCATATCAATATTATCATCCATGTTATCAAGAAGTTAATTAATGAGAGAAAAACTGCTGCACTACCTAGATCTTTCACTTTTTTTGAAAGTATATGTTGTTCACTGGAAATACGCTCAATTGTTGTTTCAAAAGCAGTGTTGATAATTTCTACAATTAACACCAAAAATAGGCTACTTACCATTATTGCACGTTCTAAATTACTTACATCTAAAACAAATAAAGCTGAAACACATACTATAAAAAGCAGTAACTCCTGTCTAAATGCAACTTCTGATATAAAAGCTGATTTTATTCCTTCACAAGAATATTGAATTGCCTTTACTAGACGAATAATACTTTTCTTCATTATCAATTTTGGAAACTCAATGAATTATACTTATTGCACTCAGGTAAAAAATGCATGAAAGCACCTTTCAGTAATGATTACTTGCAAAGCAGTCTATAAGTACAAAGATTTTTATAGTCAAAATCTAGCATATTGTTTGAACCTGGAGAATTAATACAAATCCTTTCAACAAACGCTTAAGAAAGTTATATATCGATACTGACACAAAAATTCTTTAATTAAATTTCTCTTACCTTAGCTGGGAATATTCAAAAAAGCATAAGCATCAAGTTAAGAGATTGCGAGCAAATTTAGGGAAGTTAAAGTAGATACTCTAGTTTTTCTGTACTTGTCTTTTAATGAAAATCATGACCAAGTTATTGTAATCTTTTTAAGAAAAATTTTCAAACTATTAACTCTATTCTTTAGTGCTAAAAATAACTCTCTAATCCGCCTTTTTAGCTCAATAAATGCCTTTGTTAAACTGAGTTCTGTATTCTTTTTTAATTTTGTACAACTCATGAAATATGAGAATTGCACATAATTTAGCATATAATTCACACAATACTCTGTGTGGCTTCCCTTTTAAGTCTTATGTAGCTCTTGTATAGTTTAAAAACAACTCAATTTGCCACCTTACTCTGTAATACTTGCTCAGCACTAATTTTATCCTCTGGAATATTAGTTTTGACCAGTTCAACAATTTCTGATTCCTTTTGGAAGATCATGTGATTTTGCCAATTTATTAGCTTTTCTTCTTCTGGCTAGAGACTGCTCTTCAGTTAATTTATGACATATCATTCTTACTCTAATCTTTGCTTCTTTTCCCAACAACACCTTCATTTCTAAAAATAGCTTGTCTCCTAAACATTCCAATAATTCCATTTTTTGATTTGTTTCTATAGCATATACATTGGTATCAACGACTTATAAAATAAGCTCCCGTTCCATTGATCTGTTTAAAAGAACTTGAACCAAGGTCAGATATTAGCAACTTCTCCCTATAACCTTCTTACTCCCTCCGTTATGTTAAGTTGATCCAATGTCTGATTTAGGTAATCAAAAACTAATTTTAACTTTATTCCACACTTAGTGTTACTCTCATAACCTTTGTCCATAACCTTTATATAGATTTTCCATGCTGTTAGGCAAAGCTACTATCCAATGCTTTTAAATTGCTGCAAGATTCTACAATCAATTTGCAGGGTATTTTAAATAAAGCCATTGTACATTCTTTTCATAAATTCTACTGCTTCTTTAGTAAACCTGAAATCTAAACCCTGTTTCGTTATTATCACAGATTCTTCATTTAATAATTTGGCACATTGTATCTATGATTCAGTTTGTAACCCCTATATTACCCAAAATTATAGCTTTTATGAATCATCAATTACTCAATTTTCTCTTCCTTTTCTGTTTCAATTATTTGCCATTTCATTGAAAAATTTGTTGAGGTAATTTGATAAGCAAGTTATTTTATTCATCATTAGTTCTCTCACTAAAATATATCCGAGAGAATTTTATATCTTCTTATCCTATCTTCTTCATACCTTTATTTCCTTAACTTGACCCTTATGCTTTTTTAAATGTTCCCGAATTGTGGTGGTTGCCATCCTTCTCCACATATGTCGTCATTACCAAACGTTCAATTTTTAATTTATCTAAAAGAGGGTAAACTCCAGTATTTTAGACATAATAGGAGGTTACCCATTGAATAAGAATGTAACAGAATTATTCTGTTTTGTAGATGATTATTGTAAAATGATAGACAAAAATTTTGCAGGTAGATTATTATCCAATGGTAAAAAACCTACAATAGTGCCAGAAATAACGCATTCCGAAATTATAACAATAATTTTGTTATATCAGCAATCTAAACTTTAAATCATTTTACATACGTTACTTACAGTTGCTGCATAAGTCAGACTTTTCCAGACTACCTTCTTATGATAGATTTATTGCGCTAAAACCTCGAGTTTTATGGTATTTAGCAATAAAGATCACCTATTGAATTCTATGATATTATTTTTTGTGAGATTGTTATACACGTTATGGCAAGAAAGGCAGAGAGATTTGTTAAGTAGTTTTTGCATCTATATGGGCTACTTGGATAATGGTTACAATGTTTGTACAATTGTACAGCATGAGCTGAGTTCGCTTAGCACTTATCTACATTTCAGTTCCACCAACAGTTATTGCATCGACCTTAAGTGTTGGCTGACCAACTCCAACAGGCACATTTTGCCCGTCTTTTGAGCACGTACCAACACCAGGATCTAACTTTAGATCATTACCAATCATTGATACTTTTTTTAGCACTGTTGGCCCATCACCAATTAGTGTTGCTCCTTTCACTGGCTGTGTAATTTTACCATTTTCTATTAGGTAAGCTTCTGAAGATGAGAAAACAAATTTTCCTGATGTTATATCAACTTGTCCACCACCAAAATTTACTGCATATAGGCCTCTTTTTACACTGGATATTATTTCTTCTGGTGCATATTTTCCTGCCAACATATAGGTGTTTGTCATGCGTGGCATAGTAACTTCTTTGTAACTTTCTCTTCTACCATTACCAGTTGGATTTACACCCATAAGTTTAGCGTTCATATGATCTTGCATATATCCTTTTAGAATTCCATCTTCTATAAGCACATTATAGCCAGGTAAAGTACCCTCATCGTCTATGCTAATAGAACCACGCAAATTAGGTAGAGTTCCATTATCAACTACAGTAATGTTACTGGCTGCCACCTGTTTACCCATAGAATTTGAAAATGCCGAGATTCCTTTACGGTTAAAATCACCCTCAAGTCCATGACCTACAGCTTCATGCAATAATATCCCTGGCCAACCTGAACCTAAAACAACTGTCATCTCTCCAGCCGGAGCTGGAATTGCCTCAAGATTTACTAGCGCTTGCTCTAACGCTTGGTTTGCAACTTCTTTCCACTTCTTCTCAGAAACAAATTTACTATAAGAGTCTCTTCCACCATGCCCTGCAGAACCTCTCTCAGCTCGGCCATTTTTCTCTACGATGACTAGTACATAAAAACGTACCAAAGGCCTAATATCGCTTAACCTGTGATCATCTTTTATTATTTGTACAACTTGCCATTCTCCATTTAGAGTTATTTTTACCTGCTTCACGCAATTATTCTTCGACCTTACATACTCATTAACCTCATTAAGTAGTTTAATCTTTGAGCTCAGGTCCATTTCATTTATGGGATTAATCGTTGAATACAGGCTTTTTGCCTCCTCATTTAAGTTTACTGAATTCGTTTTGCTTAAAGATGCTGAACTTTTTACCATGGAAGCAGCTTTACTAATTTCTTTTTCGCTAATCTCAGAAGAGCAAACAAAAGACGTACTATCTTCACAAAAAGACCTTAGACCAAATCCTCTTCTGATATTTAAATCCATATGTTTTAATATATTATCATCAAAAACTAGGGATTCTGATTGGCAAAACTCTAAAAATAGCTCACCACCATCACTATTGCTCAAAGCGTTGTTGACTATTTTATATACATTATTAATATTAACATTGTTCTGAGCAAAAAATATTTGATCTAGATTTGGCATTACCTTTAAGTTAAAAACTATTTGAGTATATTATTTTATTTTAACATAGTAAATCACAAAAAGCCCGGGTGGCGGAATTGGTAGACGCGCTAGCTTCAGGTGCTAGTAACTTTTCAAGTTGTGGAAGTTCAAGTCTTCTCCCGGGCACTCTGTATTGATTTTCAAGTCAATTAATGTTATGATATAATATGTATTTACTGTTAAGTTTATGAGTTATGAGAAAGAGGGGCTTATTTACAGAAAAAAAATACGAACTTATTCAAAACGCTTAGTTACTGCACTATCTATTGCTTCTTTGAGTGGGTACATAGCAGCATTAGCCCTAAATATTTCTTCCTTAAGCTTGTATTTTACTATTGTCAGCACTATGCTAAGTGCACTTTCGCTTGCTTTAAATATATGGTCATTAACTGATCATTTTAGGCAGTGTGGCCTTAATAAGCAACTCGATACCTCTTGGCAAGAGAAATTAATGAAGATCTGCCTCGACATTGCATCTAACGTTTCATTTTTAATAGGAGGAATTACATCTATATTACCTCTTGAATTTCCTATTATCCCCTTTATTTCCGTTGCTTTTTTTATTCTAGGTTGTACCTTTATGGCAACCAATTTCATTCGAACTATGATTAGTCAGCCGCAAATAGATGAAACCAAAACCTCAAAGTTAGTGATCATTTGAACATTCAATCTGCAATAGCTGCCTAATTATTACATGTTAATAACTTAGCTTATTTAACTTGACAAATTACGCCATCTCCCTTACTATGATAGCAAGAGTATTTACCCTTGTTTTTAATCTCCGCGGATTTAACAGCAAAATTCAGTAAAAAACTCAAATATTTATTGGCAAATTACATAAAAATTATAGCGGCTGCATGTCTTTTTTATTTTTTCTACATTCAGCCAAATCGCGCTTGTTAGTACATTATCAATTTAAATTATTAAAACTCGCTATACGGGGGTTCTTTTGTCTTTTTTTACTTAGTAAATTTCTTAATATTTGTAGCTAAAGTAATTTTAGAGAGCCAGCGTGGGACACACAACCGCACTAACGTTTATTTTTGAAGGTACTATTTATATAGATGAAATGTTCAAAAGTAAAGCATTTAAATATCTAATTCTTACTTCCCAAATTTCAAATTATCTTCCTCCTATTTTATTAATAGCAGGTTTGGTGTTACAGTACCAATCTAGTTGCGTAGACAGTAAAGTACTCATTGGATTTGCTATAGTACTAGGTTGTACTTTATTATTACAATTAGCAAGTGAGATCTACGAGAGAAAAGTTGTAAATCTTGTAAAAACTGAAGGAAGAGGTGATGAACAAAATGTACCTATAGGAGCATTAACCGAAAAGCCAAGCAGCATTGTAAATCCCGATAGTGTTCACGCTCATGGAAGAGAGCAAGTTGTGTAGTGCATTTATTGTTCTTGGATTAATTGATAGCTATTCTCCATACTCAAATCTCTGGCTAAAAATAGCGAGCCACAGATTAGTATGGTTTTGACGTTTTGTATAGAAGCTTTTAGTATGTGATTTGATATAGCATCTCTGATTGATTCACATTCGATAGCATTGATTCCTATATTATGAGCTCCTTCTCTAATTAAATCTGTACTTGTTGCTTTAGGTTCAGATTTAACACAAATCGCGCATAGTAGTTTGATATATGGCTTTAAGTGCTCTAAGAACTCTGCGACGTTTCTGTTACGAGTAACACCAAAGATCATATAGATACCTTCAGCAAAATTGTCTTTTACCCACTTAGCTAACACTCTGGCACCATCATTGTTGTGTGCACCATCTAGAAATAATTGCCAATCTTGTGGTAATAAAGAAATTAAATTACCTTCTTTTATAGACTCTAGCCGCGCAGGCCAATAAGTGCTTTGTAAACCTGAAGCAATGTCCTCTTCTCCAATATCAAATCCATATTTTCCACTCAAAATGCTACATGCTGCAATGGCGTTTCCTGCATTGATTATTTGGTGTTCACCCTTTAAAGATGGCAAAGAAAATTCTATTGATTGAATAGCCGATTGAAAGACCATTCTGTTATTCTGTTTTTCGCAATTCCACTCAAATCCTCCTCTATATAAGGGAGATTTTTTGTTTATTGCGTGTTGTTCTAGCGTGTTCATTATAGATTTTTCTTGTGGTGATATTACGCAAGGAACATTAGGTTTCATTATTCCAGCCTTTTCACCTGCTATGGTTTCTACGGTAGGACCAAGATATTCTGTATGGTCAAGTGCAATGGAAGTGATGATCGTTAGAATCGGATTATCTATAACATTTGTTGCATCAAGCCTTCCACCCAGACCCACTTCAACTAAAGTAATATCAGCTTTATGACGAGAAAAAGCTAAGAAGGCTGCAGTCGTTGCGGCTTCAAATAGAGTGATGGGTTGTTCTGCGACTGCTATACGGCATTCTTCCAGTGAGTTATGTAATTCACTATCATCGATATCATTGCCTGCAACAACTATTCTCTCATTAAAATTCACTAAATGTGGAGAAGTGTACGTATGAACTTTATACCCTGCTGCTTGCATTATATATCTTATAAAGGATAGTGTTGATCCTTTGCCATTAGTGCCAGCTATGTGAATTATTGGCGGTATTTTTTTCTCGGGATTACCCAGTTTATTTAGAAAACTTTTTATGCGATCAAGAGAAAAATCCTTTGGCCTACTGCCAATCGGCTTAGGCCAATGAGGCATGTATATCATAAATTATTGTTACGTTTTAATTCATCTATTACACTTGCCATGCCATTCGTGTCGATCTTTTCACTAAATTGAGAACGTTGATTAATAGAAATACTTATTCCACTCATTACAACATCGTTTATTAAGAAAGAACTGTCACTTTTAGTAACTTTAAAGTCAATATTTGTAAATTCCTCATCACCATAAGAAAATCTTGTTCCTATCAGACAAGTTTCATCGTCAACTGCTTTTGTACTCATTATGATCATTTCACTATTATTTATGTATTTATACAAAATTTTAGCGCACAAGCGCGCGAGATATACTTCATATTCTTTTAGAAACTCTTCTTTTTCTTTCTGAGTAGATAAATTCCAATATTTCCCTATGACAAATCGAGATATTCCTTTGAGGTCAACATTATTCTGAATAATTTTCAGAAGTTCTTCTTGTACATGTTCTAGATTTTTTCTATTCCCTTTCATAGACGTGTTGTCTACTTGCTGCTTCATGGCAAGCACAAAAGTTTTGTGCCCTATACAATTCGCGTAAGCACTTGAGGAGATTACAATAAAAATGGTTAAGAACTTAATAAGATTCATAAGATATATTTATTAGCTATGATACTTAAAATGCAAAATTTAACAAAGGCAAAATAATGATCGCTAGTTTTAATATATCTATAGACATACTCTATATAAATAATCTATAATTAATTTAGGGGTCTGTGCTATGCGTTATGAGTTAAGTTAAATTTCCCGAGCGATAATTTCTGATCAAGGGAATTGCCTCTGTTAATTTCATTGAAATTAGTACGTGATGCCCACCTTAACTTTAGGTCTCAGGAATCTACTAAGACTGACGGTAGATATGGATCCCTTTTCCATTATTTAGGTTTATGTTACACCAATATAAAGAACAAGGTGTTTTTTTCTGTTCATCTCATGAGATATTTCAAGTTGTAATTGACGTTGAGAAGTATCCTGATTTTGTTCCTTGGTGCAAAGCTGTTTATATAAAAGAAAAAACTGATAGCCAAATGATTGTGGACCTCCTTGCAGCTTTTCATGGCATTAAAGGAAGTTACACATCAGAAGTGACCTTTCTTTCTCCAAATGGAGCAAATAAAAGTTGGATAAAAGCTGTGTCGTCAAATGGAATATTTAAACATTTATACAACGAATGGAAATTCACTCCTATAGATGAAAGTAAAACTATGGTAGAGTTCTATATAAAGTTTGAATTTAAATCCAATTTGTTTTCCGCCTTATTAAACTCAGTTTATAAATACACACAAAGTAAAATAATTGCTGCATTTAAAGACAGAGTAGAAAGTGTTGCCGAGAAAAAGTTATCTTGACATTATTTATATAAATGCATAAATTCTTTAATAAGTTAAGTGTTTCCATTGTAATGATTTTTAGATTATTGTTCTTACTTATTTTTATAAGTGTTAGTTCTTATGCAGCTATTGAACAAAACTTACCCAACACTCAAAAAACTGATGAAATAACATCAAAAGAACTACTGTCACTACTGCCTGATGATAAATTATTAGGTGATCCAAAAGCACCAATTTTAATGATAGAATATGCTTCGCTCACTTGTTATCACTGTTCTCTTTTTCATAAGAAAGTTTTTCCTAAAATCAAAGAAAAGTACATAGATACAGGTAAGATGTTATACATATTCCGTCATTTTCCTCTAGATTACAGAGGATTAAAAGCTGCAATGCTAAGTTATTGCTATGAAAAAGAAGAAGACTATTTTAATTTTAACAAAGCTGTGTTTAATGCAATAGACTCGTGGAACTACTCTAATTTTAGTGATTTAACTATACTACAAAAAATTGCTGCACTAAGCAATTTGAAGCAAGATGTATTTAACCAATGCATTAATGATAAAAAGATGATGGACAAAATTATAAATGATAAATCACTTGCAATTAATAAACTTGATATCACAGCTACTCCTGTATTCATCATCAAGCTTAACGATGACAAATCATATGTAGAGAATGGTAAAATCAAACATGAAGGGTATAGAGAGCTGGAATACTTCACTAATGTAATAGATGAGTTATATGGAAAAGCTATAGTGAAGTAATAACACTGTAGCTTACCATATAAAAACCCTATGCTGAATCATTATTTTTTGATACTGTTTGTTGCTTTTTACGCTCAAACTCTCTTTTTTTACTGTGCCAAGCATAATAATACATAGCAATTTTATTCTCTATTAATACTATCGTTCCATCATAAAATTGGACCATATCCATAACTTTTTTCTGAGCTTCGTTAAAGCGTTCTTTGTACTTCTCGCGATAAGCTGGATTGTGCAGTAATTTCACTCCTTCATTATTATTAGACTTCTTGCTTAACGTTTCAACTTCGTTAGCAATGTTATAAGACATATAACCCCCTCTAATTGATTATAAAAATTACATTTTATAAGAGAGATGTAAATAAACGATCCCTTAATTCTAGTATAACAATTGGTTATTATACTAGTTAACTATAGTAAAATATATAATAATCTTTGTCACTTAAAATTTTACTTTATAAAATAACAACTTAAAATAAAAAATTTTATTATTCTTAACCCTATTGTTATATTTATAAATCTTATATAGATTAAACCTCCTTAGTTTATATTATAAAACTTAATGCGTCATAACTTTAGCAGAAAATCGTTGTACATAAGAAGCTTATTTGCAAAAAAGTATAAAAAAATAGAAGAACATTGTACTCTTGATAAGAAACAACGTATTCAAATCACTCCTGAAGAAGGAAAATTATTAAATTTATTTATCAAAATCCATAAAGTTAAAAGCATAGTTGAAATTGGCACGTTATATGGTTATTCGTCAATTTGTATGGTAAAAGCTTTACCGAAAGATGGTCATATATATACAATAGAAAATAATCTTCAACACTCAAGAATAGCAAAAAAAAATTTTAGTGCTTTTAATCTAAGTGATAAAATTACTCTAATAGAAGGTGATGCACTGGAAAAAATTAATGAATTATCAGCAAAGGCACCATTTGACATGATATTCATCGATGCTGATAAAAGTAGTTATCCTAAGTATTTAGATTGGGCAGAGTCATACATTAAACAAGATGGGCTAATCGTTGCAGATAACACTCTATTATTTGATACAGTATTTTTAGAATCTCCTCCAAAAGAAGTATCAGAAAAGTCATGGCATGCTATGAGAGAGTTTAATGATAGATTGTCAGATGAAAAAAAATATTTCTCCATATTGATTCCTACTGACGAAGGAATGACTGTAGCTTTAAAACTAACGCAAGTTAAAAATCAAGGTCAGCGTAATGTCTAGGGGGAGTTAAGCCAAAAACTCTCTCTAATAATATTTCGCGAAAACAAGGCCTTGATTTAACAATGGAGTACCATTCTTTTAAAATCTTACTTTTTTCCCATGGGAAACTATTTACGTAGTCTATTATAGAAATATGTGATGCTAAAGTAATATCGGCTAAAGTGAACTTATCGGTTGCAAGCCAAACGTTCTTGTTAATTAAGTGTTCGATGTATTCCATATGGCAAGGCAGGTTATGCTGAGCTGCATGAAGAAATCTAGAGTCAGGGCTGCGGTTAGTAATTACTTTTTCATTCATAATATACTTAGTAACTTCATTGTAAAATTTGCTATCGAACCAATTGATTAAAGCGCGTATTTTAGACTTAATAATAGTTGATGAACCAAGTAATTTGACGTCACTATTGTAAGTCTCTTCTATATATTCACAAATGGCATTACTATCCGCTATTACAAAGTTATTATCTATTAATACTGGTACTTGTCCGATTGGATTGATCTCCATGAATTCATTCCGCTTTTCCCATGGATTTTCATATACCAAATCACAACTCAGCTTTTTTTCCTTGAGAAGAGCTCTAACTTTTCGTGAAAACGGACAAAGAGGAAAATGATATAAAATCATAATATTCCTCTTTTGTTATTCCAATACCTATATGTTGTCATTCCAGTACGTGACATTGGAATCCAGCTTATTTCATTATGGACATTACTTTTAACATATATTCCTAGAATCCATTGTCCATTGTGTAATTTCCAAATATTTTTATACTTGGATCCCAGTACAACTGTACGAACATTGTAGTTTGAGAGCAATCCCCACCGGAAGGGTGTCATTTCAGTGATTGACACTGGAATCCAGTTCTTATTATACAACAGCCTAATGTATTCATTTAAAATTAAGTTTTCTGGATCCCAGTGTCTGGGCACTGGGATGACAGAAGAAGAGTATTTTAGGTAACAGCTGTTTACTCCAAAGTAATGTTGCAAAAGGTCTAACATATAAATTATAAGACTAATATAGAATATACCTTGCTAAAAAAAAAAAAAAGTATAACCTTTTATAAGGTATGCAGGCAAAAATTCTGTAACTTGGTCAGGTTAGAAATGAAGCAACCATATCAGAATCTTTTTGGGTTGCATACCTATTTGTACTATTTGTTTTATTCTAGGCTATGAACATAGCATTAAAATATCGTCCTAGTAGCTTTAAAGATTTAGTAGGTCAAGATATATTGGTGCGTATACTAGAAAATGCTTTTACTCTCAACAAAATTCCACAATCTATACTGCTTTCTGGTAGCAGTGGAATTGGTAAAACCACCACTGCAAGAATAATAGCTTTATGTTTGAACTGCTCATTGGGGCCAACTTTTGAACCTTGTGGATCATGTACAAGTTGTCTGGCAATAAAAAATTCAAGCCATCCAGATGTAGTTGAAATCGATGCGGCAAGTCACACTAGTGTTGAGGATGTTAGAGCGATCTTGGGAGATATTTGCTATTTACCAATAAGTTCTAAATTTAAAGTTTACATTATAGATGAAGTACACATGTTATCCAGTAATGCATTTAATGCATTACTTAAAACTCTAGAAGAACCACCATCTAGCGTAAAGTTTATTCTGGCAACTACAGAAATAAAAAAGATACCAATAACTATTATTGCACGTTGTCAAAGGTTTGACTTACATAACATTCCTTCAGCTAAGATAATGGAGCGTTTAAATGATATTGCACAAAAAGAAAATTATTTTATTGAAAAAGAAGCGTCGGAATTAATTGCTCACCACTGCAATCATTCAATGCGTAACGCTTTATTTTTGATGAATCAAGCAGTGCTATATAGCAAAGATGGTACAATATCCACTCAAAGTGTTAAAGACATACTTGGTCTAGTAGATAGAAACGTTATATTTGATCTACTGGAAGCAGTATTAGATAGTGATTTACAGAAGGCTTTGTTAGTATTCGACAATGTGGTAAAAACAGCAAATCCGCTCAATATTTTTGAAGATCTACTGCAAACAATCCAGTTAATATGCCGTTTTTTAATTACAAAAGAGATTGATACAGAATATGAGAAGAGCAGAGTAAAAGATTTGAGTACAAAAAAGTCTTTAATATTTTTTTCGAGATTGTGGAAGGTGCTGCTTAAGGGTATTCAAGATATAAAGGTTTCAACATGCAATGAAATTGCCGCTGAAATGATATTAATTAGCCTTTGTTATCTTTCTGATTTGCCTTCTCCGGAACAGGTGATCAAAAAAATTCTTTCACAGAATGTAGAGCAAGGAAATAGACAGGGCAGACCTGTTGCACCTTCCCCCCCTGTCATCCAAGTAGCTGACTACTCGGATCCAAAAAAATATGTGGAAAAACCCCACTCTGTCATCCCAGTGCGTGACACTGGGATCCATGTGAAAAATAAACAACAAAATTACGATTTTGATAAGATTTTGCAACTATTAAGGCGGAGTAACCAAATTTATCTTTACAAACAACTGTGTAGTAATCTAAAATTAATAGATTGTAAATTTGGGTATTTAAAATTAAAAGCTGTATCTAACTTGAACAGTAATTTTTGTAATGACTTGAAAAGTTACTTAAATCAAGCCACTAATCAGGAGTGGGTTATTATAGTTGATACGAGTTATATGAATAGGGAAGTGAGTAATTTAAATTATGCACCTGTAGTTAAGGATATATTAAATACGTTTAAAGGTGCAAAGGTAGTTAATATAGAAAATAAGGAGTAGGTTGTGGATTTCAGTCAAATAATGAAGCAAGCACAAGAAATGCAAAAAAAGCTTGCGGAAGCCCAAGAAAAATATATTGGAAAAGAGTTTCAAGGTATTTCTGGTGGTGGCAAAGTTTCTGTATTAGTGGAAGTTATAAAAATAGGTGGCTATAAAGCTAAAAAGGTAAACATAGACTTAGAGCTTATGAGAAATGAAGAAAAAGACATAGTAGAAGATTTAGTGACAGCAGCGTTTAATGATGCCATTAAAAAAGCAGAAGAAGATATGGCAAATGCAACCTCTGATCTTGCAGGTATGATGGGGTTACCACCTGGATTTAAACTTCCTTTTTAAATTTACTACTGAAGTTTGCCTTAATGCAGTAACTAAGTGTTTTCCTTTTATACTAGTACTTCCATGAAGTACATTCATATTACTGCATGAATATGCAGCAATTCACAATGATGAATGCAGATCAGAAGATAAAAAGACATTAGTGAAATAGGTGTCAGAAGATCAAGAGTAAAAAAAGTAGAGTAACTCTATTTATTAATTAATAAAATCTTTGTATTTTCCTAAAAGTTAGTTAAGATACAGAAGGTTTTGTGTTATTAAGTTAGCACTTGACTTAACTTTAGTTATTATTTAGACTGCTAAAGTGGAATTTTAATTTTTTTAACGAGGGCAATTATGCATTATAAAAAGTTTTTTTCGGCAGCTGCTTTAGTGACGTTGCTAAGCCTATCAAACTCTGCTTTTTCATCAGATCCTATTGGTCCAATAAGTGATGAAGAAACTAGCTACTACGTTCGTTTACAATACAACGGTGAAGTTTTACCTTTTAAAACAAAGATTGATGGTGTTACATATAAATCAGGTAAGGACAACAATAGTCCCTTAAAAGCATCTTTTCTAGCTGGAGGTGGTGCATTTGGTTATAAAATGGATGATATCAGGGTTGATGTTGAAGGACTTTACTCACAATTGAGTAAAGATGCAGATGTAGTATCTGATGACAAGGCTGCAGATAGTGTAACAGCATTTTCAGGATTGGTTAACGTTTATTACGATATAGCGATTGAAGATATGCCTATCACTCCATACGTTGGTGTTGGTGTTGGTGCAGCATATATCAGCAATCCTTCAAAAGCTGATGCAGTTAAAGATCAAAAAGGATTTGGTTTTGCTTATCAAGCAAAAGCTGGTGTTAGTTATGATGTAACCCCAGAAATCAAACTCTTTGCTGGAGCTCGTTACTTCGGTTCTTATGGTGCTGGTTTTGATAAGGCAGCTAAGGGTGATACTGGTATCAAAAATGTTCTTTACAGCACTGTTGGTGCAGAAGCTGGAGTAGCGTTTAATTTCTAATCTATCTTTGTCTTATTATCCCAGTGGGTTTTTCTTGTCATTCAAGTAGCATGACACTGGGATCTAGAAAAAAGAAATGTGAATTCCAGTGTTTAAACACTGGAATAACACACTGTTTATTTTAAATTATATAGCCTATCATTACACATTAGTAATTTTAATTCTACATTCAGGTAGTTCTTGTTGAAGTTTAATGTTGCTAAGATCTTAATTAGATATAAAGTTATGCTTTTTTTAATTAAAGCTTGAATTTTTCACTAAAAATCAATATATTATATACATGGAGTTTTAATTTAAGTTATTATGTTGACCCCAGTAGCGAATTTATCTGTTAATAGTAGCACTAATCTCATGCAATATATTGCTGAAGTGCGAAAATTTCCTATGCTTTCCCAAGAAGAGGAAGTGCGATTAGCAAAAAATTGGCAAGAATACCAGGATATTTCTTCTGCTCACAGGTTGATTACTAGCCATTTGAATTTGGTAGTAAAAATTGCAATGAAATTTAAGAATTACGGGCTATTGTTGATGGACCTAGTCATGGAAGGAAATATGGGTTTAATGCATGCAGTGAAAAAGTTTAATCCCGATTTAGGGTTTCGTTTTTCAACTTATGCAGTATGGTGGATTGAAGCTTCAATGAAAGACTTTATATTAAAATCTTGGTCACTTGTAAAAATAGGTACAACGCAAGCACAAAAGAGATTGTTTTTTAGTTTACGTAAAATAAAAAAAAGAATTTTACAATACACAAACAGAGAAACTTTGAGTAAAGAAGAAATAAAAGCAATATCAAATGAGCTTTCTGTATCTGAAGAAGATGTTGTACAGATGAGCTATCGTCTGGCTTGTAAGGATCAGTCGTTAAATAATTGTATAAAAATAGGTGATGACTCTAAAAAGGAGTTACAAGATATGATTCCGTGTAATTTAGTTAGTCAAGAAGTAGCTTACCAGAATCATGAAGAAAAGGCATTAAAAGAAACAATTTTAAGCAATGCGCTGGCAAGTCTTAATGAAAGATCAAGAGACATTTTCATTAGCAGATATTTATCTGAAAGTACTCAGACTTTGGATGAGCTTAGCAAAAAATATTGTGTTTCAAGAGAAAGAATAAGACAATTGGCTAAGCAAGCAATGAGTAAGGTAAAACAACATGTAAAATCAGAGAGTTTGAAACTTGGTTTACATGCGTAGTCTTTTTGTATTTCTAATACTTTTTTCAATAGGTACTCTTGCATCGGTTAGTAACGTACAACTGAAGGAAAAATATAAAGATTGGCTTGTGTACACTGCATTGGAAGATGGTGAAAAAGTGTGTTACATTGTATCTCATCCTAAGAAAAAAAGTGAACATTATACAGCTGACCGCAAGCCGTATGTAATGGTCAGTTACGTTGATAAAAAAGCAGATGAGGTGAGCGTCACTTCTGGCTTTCAGTATAATAATGAGCCTGTAGTTCTCAATATCGATAAAAAAATTAAATATCAATTGCCAATAATACAGGGAAGTCTTGCGTGGACAGATGATACAAAAATGGACCAAGATTTGATTCTAAAAATGAAGCAGGGATTATCAATGGTAGTTAATGGAAAAGTAAAAACAGCAAATGTTGATGATACTTATTCCTTGCTTGGCTTTCAAAAAGCGTACCAAAAAATGCATGACTTATGCCATACAAAGTAAATTATTGATCACTAAAGTATAAGATAGGCTGTTTTGTCTCTCAGACAAAAATATGGATATCACTTTACATAGAATATGAATATCATTTAAAATATATTTTTGAGAATTAATATGTCAAAAATTGTAGATATAGGAATCAAAGAACAAAGTTCTGTGTGTGAACAAATGCGTTTTAGTGTAAGTCGTGCAAGCCTTTTAAATACGCTATCCAGGGTAAGTGGAGTGGTTGAAAGGCGCAACGCGATAGATGTTTTAGCGTGTATAAATATCAAAGCACAATATGGTAGCATAAAATTGAAGGCTACTGATCTTGACATTTCAATATTTGCCTCACTTACTGCAAATGTATCAGCAGAAGGAGAAGTGAAAATCTCAGCACATACTTTACATGACATAGTGAAAAAATTGCCAACTAATTTTGATGTCAATTTCGAAATGAATAATCAAGGAAAATTATTGATATCCTGTGGAAATGCAAATTTTTCTTTACCGAACGTAGTTTCAAATAACTTCCCTGTTCTTGAAGAAGGTGATCATCAATACGATTTCACTCTACTAAGTGCAGATTTGGTAGACTTGTTGACTAAAACGAAGTTTGCTGTGTCGCTGGATGATACAAGGTATAATTTAAACGGGATATATCTGCATACAGATGAGCAATTTCTGTACTGCGTTGCAACTGATGGCCACCGTTTATCATGTATAAAAAGGCCTAAACCTGAAGATATCAACGGAGAATTTGGGGTGATCATTCCACGTAAAACTATCATGGAACTGTTGAAAGTATTGGGTGATTGTAATGAGATAAATATAAAACTTTCAGATAGAAAAATCAAATTTACATGTGGTGAGTATATTCTAATATCAAAATTGATAGATGGGACTTTTCCAGATTACAAAGCTGTCATTCCAACGTCTCAAGATAAACAAATGATTGTTGAGAGTAGCAAACTTGCTAGTGTTATAGACCGAGTTTCCGTTGTTGTGTCCGATAAAATAAAATCAATTAAATTTTCATTGCAAGAGAATTTATTAACTCTACATTCAAATTCCCAAGAGTGCAGTGATGCGACTGAGTCTATAGAGGTGGATTACGATGGAGCTCTTATGGAAGTAGGATTTAATTCTCGTTATTTGCTTGATGCTTTATCTTGTATAAAAAACAAATGTAAGGTCAGCCTATCAGATGGTAATAGCGCTACAATTATCACTGATGAAGATGATCCAAGTGCACTATACATAGTGATGCCAATGAGGACTTAAGCTAGTAATCTATCTTTACTAAGTATAAGCCGTGAGGCGGCGCAGTGACCCCAGCGGCGTTTCTTTTGCATTGACTTAATATATTTAACATTTCTTGTGGATTAGTTCTATTTTTTCCAAATTCAACTAAAGTGCCAACAATAATCCTCACTTGGTTATGCAAAAAGGAAATCGCAGATATTTTGATGTATATGTGACTTCCATTTTGTACTATATCAATATCATCGATTGTTCTGACCGGATTTGTAGCTTGACAATCTTTTGAGCGGAAGCTTGAAAGATTATGTTTTCCAAGCAGGTGTCTAGCAGCTTCACGCATGATGTTTACGTCAAGTGGGTTAAATACTTGCCACACATAACCGATTTCCAGAGCTGCAGGAGCGTAGCGATTAATTATTCTATATTCATAATATCTTTTTTTTGCTGAAAATCGCGCATGAAATGCATCATCTACGGCTTCTGCACTAAGCACAACTATAGGAATCGCTTTTAAGTGATAGTTTATTCCATTTCTTATTCTGTAAAGCTCAAATTGCCTTTCCATATTGAAATGAGCAACTTGCCCTAAAGCATGAACCCCTGTGTCAGTTCTGCCACCACAATGCAAAGAGACTCTCTCGCCACTGAAATTAAATATAGCGTTTTCTATGGTTTCCTGAATTGAGTTAGCAGAGTGTTGTTGCTTTTGCCAGCCAGAGAAACCACTACCATTGTATTCTATCGTTATTTTGTATCGCACTACAAAGTCTATCTATCTAATTTTAGGTAACTAACGTTCTTCGTTATTAAAAAACCCTTGGCAGATTGGTTGCGTTCAATTACCATGGAGACTATACAAGTTAATAAATGATCCATGGCACATAATCCAGAAGAAAGAAATAATGATAAGCAAAAAGCACTAGATAATGCAATAAGTCAAATTGAAAAAGCATTCGGTAAAGGTGCAATAATGAAGCTAAAGCAAAACCCTGTAGAAAAAATAGACACGATATCTACAGGGTCGATTGCACTTGATTCAGCTCTGGGTGTTGGGGGATTGCCAAAAGGACGTATAATTGAGATATTTGGCCCTGAGAGTTCTGGTAAAACTACCCTTGCTTTGCATGTAATTGCTGAAGCACAGAAAAAAGGAGGTTTATGTGCATTTATCGATGCGGAGCACGCACTGGATGTTATATATGCTCGTAAACTTGGAGTAAACACCGATGATTTAGTGATTTCACAACCAGACACTGGAGAACAAGCGTTGCATATTGTTGAGTATTTAGTATGTTCTGGTGCAGTTGATGTAATAGTTATTGACTCTGTTGCAGCACTAACTCCAAGAGCTGAAATTGAAGGAGATATGGGCGACCAGCACATGGGACTACAAGCAAGACTTCTAAGTCATGGGCTACGAAAGCTCACCTCTGCAGTTTCAAAAGCAAACTGTATATTGATATTTATTAACCAAATTCGTATGAAAATAGGAGTAGTATATGGAAATCCTGAAACTACCACTGGTGGGAATGCGTTAAAATTCTATACTTCTATAAGACTTGATATAAGAAAAGTTGGTGCGATAAAGGATAAGGAGAATATTACGGGTAATGAAACGAGAGTTAAAGTTGTAAAAAATAAAGTTGCTCCTCCATTTAGAGAAGCAAAATTCGATATAATGTACAATGAAGGCATATCAAAATTTGGAGAAATAATAGATATAGGAGCAAAGCTTGGTGTGCTTGAAAAGGCAGGTGCTTATTATTCATATAACAATACGCGTCTTGGCCAAGGAAGAGAAAATGTAAAAAGTTACCTCAAGGCAAACAAAGAAATTGCAAATGAAATAGAAACAAAAATCAGAGATTTATTTAAAAATCACGATAACTCTATTGCAATAGAAGAGGAGCGTGAACAACTTCTAGAAGAATCAGTATTCTAATCTAGAGCAGCAGAATAGCAAAATAAGATAGACAAAAACATAGGAACAAATGGTGTCATGAAAGTAGATGATACTAAAGAGGCTATTTGAATAGAAAGAAATGGGTGTCATGCCAGTGCCTAGACACTGGCATCTACCGTCTTAAACATTAAGATAAAAATTATTGTTTTTTATCATACCATTTAAACAAATGATGGGGAACGTTTAAAAAAGCATACGCGTCAAGTTAAAGCAAATTTAGAGAAGTTAAGGTGGATACCCTAGTTTTTCTGTACTTGTCTTTTAATGAAAATTGCGACCAAGTTATGGTAAGCTTTTTGAGAAAAATATTTAAGCCTTTAATTTTATTATTTAGTGCTAAAAATAACTCTCTAACCCGTCTTTTTAGCTCAATAAATGCCTTTGTTAAGCTAAGCTCCGTATTTTTTTTCAGTTCTGTGCAACCCACTATTCCATGAAATATAAGAATTGCACACAATTTGGCATATAGCTCACATAATACTCTGTATGGCTTTCCTCTCAGCTTATCAAGCCTTATATTACTCTTATATAATTTGAACAATAATTCAATTTGCCATCTTATTCGGTAAACTACTAGTATTTGCTCAGCATTAATCTTACTTTTTGGAACATTAGTTATAAATATCGACCAATTTAGTAACTTTTGGTTCCTTTGAGAAGATGTGTATCCATGTGATCTTGCTAACCTATTAGCCTTTCTTCTTCTAGCCATAGCTTGTTCTTCAGTTAGTTTTTTAAATATAATTCTTACTTTAACCCTTGTCTCTTTTCCTAACAATACCTCCTGTTCTAGAAAAGATCGATCTCCCAAATGTTCTAGTAAATCTATTTTTTGACCTGTCTCTATATCATATATGTTAGTATCGGATTTATAACGACTTATGAAATAAGCTCCTATTTCATTGATTTGTTTAAAAGAACTTGGCACAAAATAACCCAAATCAGATATTAGTAAATCGTTGTTCGATATATTGCTTAAATGGCTTCTATAACCCTGATCTGACCTTATTCCTTCAGTTATATTAAGCTGGTCTAATGTCTGATTTAGGTAGTCAAAAACTAATTGTAACTTTATTCCAGACTTAGTATTGCTTTCATAACCACTGTAGCTGGTACCATAACCTTTATACATGTCTTCCATACTGTTAGGTAAGCTAATATAGCTGCTGTCTAATAATTTAACACCTCCAAAGTGCTTCAAGATTCTGCAATCAACTTGTAAGGTATTTTTAAGTAACGTTAAAGATTCATTATACATTCTTTTCATGAATTCCACTGCTTCCTTGGTAAATCTAAAGTCCAGACCTTGTTTTGTTATATTTATCGAGTCTTCATTCAATAATTGACACACTGTCTCTATACTACAATTATCAACCCCTATATTACCCAAAACGATGGCTTTTATGAACGACGAGCCTTTTAGCTTCCTCTTTCTTTTTATGAACCCTGTTGTAGCTGAGATTTTATCTGCTTTTTCATTAAAAAATTCTTTGAGCTTTTTTGAGATGCAAACTATTCTTTTCATTGTATAAGTTCTCCGTTTTCTTTGTTAAATTTAAGAGAACTTATATCTTCTTTTTCTCTTCCTTACACTAAGTTTATTACCACAGTTCCTTAACTTGACGCGTATGGTTTAAAAAAGTGTGTCAAAGCGAGAAGTAAAAATAAAATAGAAACAAAAAATGGAGATTTGACATGAGTCAAGTAAATGGAACTACTGGATTGGTAGACTATAAAGAATTAGAAACAAATATTCTATCATCTATACGGGACCATTGATGGGGAGAGATGGTAACAAGGCTACTGGAAGCGAGTCTGGAAGGTACCATTTACCCACTGAAAGAGAAGAGAAGAAACGGAAAAAACTTTGAGGACAAATATTTGAACTTTTGACACCAAGAGATAGAGAGCGAACCACAGATAGTGAAAAAAAAGGTAAACAACTGAACTTGAGGCAAAAAATATCTGCAGCAGAGATATCTGGAATTACAGATAAATTACTACCTATAATCAATGAATGGTGTAGTCGTCCACTACAATCAATATATCCGATAGTATTCATGATTTTTTAAGGTGAAAGAAGACGGTTGTTGTGTAAGTAAGTGCATGTATAACATATTGGGTATAGATCAAGAAGGCAAAAAGGATGTATTGGGTTTTTATTTGGCTGAAAGAGAAGTTCTGGTTGGGGGTATTAAATGAGCTAAAAGAAAGAGGAGTAGAGGATATTCTAATAGCTTGTATTAAAAAGTTTTCCTGCTGCTATAAATAGCTAAAGCAGAAATGTATAGTACATCAGATAAGAAATTTACTGAAGCAGCAAAAACTTTCATAAGTGATCTGAAGAAAGTATATCAGGCTTCAAGCAGAGAAATTGCTGAAAATTATTTACTCGAGCTGATGGAGCGAAAAATATCCTTTGGTCATAAAATCGTGGCAAAACAATTGGGAAAATTTATTTTAAGTATTTCGGGCCAGTTAGGCGGCTCCACTAATCCTATCGAGGAGACATTTACTAAAACCAAAGGTTCATTTACCAGCTTGTACAAGTTGGTATATTGTGCTATAAGGAAGGTGGAGGAAAAGTGCTGTACATATTAACTATATCTCAGCTCAACATTTTCTTTCTCCACAGATTGAAAATTGAGTTGAACTAAAAATTCGCTTTGACGCAGTTTTTTGAACATTATCCCTTAGCTTACAAGATCCTCATTTTGAAATAAGTAATAATTTATTATAGTCTTGATATTTAAACGTTTTGTATCTGCTGTAATGATTTCACTTCCAATTTGCTATTCTTTACATATTGAATTGCAAGCGCTAACGCTTTACTTCCAGAAGCTGTGGTGCTATAAGCTATATTTTGCAAAATAGCAGTTCTGCGAATATCTTTGCTGTCTGAGACTGACTTTACACCTTTTGAGGTATTGATCACTAGATTTATTTTTCCATCTTTGAGCATATCAACTATGTGGGGTCTGCCTTCTCTCACTTTATTTACAGCTTTTGCAGCAATGCCGTTATTGTTCAGATACGAAGCTGTGCCTTTGGTGGCATATATTTCAAAACTCAGTTCTTTCAACATTCGTGCAACAGGCAATATACACTCTTTATCATCATCTTTTACTGAAACCAGAGCTGCTCCTTCTGTTGGTAACTTGTATCCTGCAGCCATGTGCACTTTTGCAAGTGCAGCTTCGAAAGATAAGTCAATTCCCATCACTTCTCCTGTTGATTTCATTTCAGGACCAAGTAAAGTATCAACTCCTGCAAAGCGGGTAAATGGAAAAACAGCAGCTTTAACTGCAAAATGATTGAAAGGCTTGTTTTCCTGATTCAAATTTTTACCCAAAATAACCTGAGTGGCAAGCTTTGCAACAGGAATGTTGATTACCTTGGAAATGAAAGGAACTGTACGGCTAGCCCTTAAATTCACTTCAAGTATGTATACATCACTCTCTTGAACAGCAAACTGAATGTTTATCAGACCTTTCACTTTTAATGCTAATGCTATTCTTTCAGTTTGGAGCTCGATCTCTTTTATTACTTCGTCACTCAATGTATTTGTCGGTATTGAGCATGTTGAATCGCCAGAGTGGATACCAGCTTCTTCAATGTGCTCCATGACCGCTGCAATGAAAACTTTTTTCCCATCACATACAGCATCAACGTCAACCTCAACTGCATTGACTAAAAATTTATCAAGAAGCAGCGATCCGTGTTCAAAAATTTTGGTTTGATTCAAGACATACTCTTTAAAGCTCTGAGTATCGTGTCTAATCGACATAGACTGACCGCCGAGGACATATGATGGCCTGACTACTAGTGGAAACCCCACCTTTTCTGCGTTGGTTAACGCTTCTTCTACTGAATGGCAGATAGAATTTTCAGGTTGTTTTAAATTAAGTTGCAAAGCAAGATTTTTAAATCTCATGCGATCTTCTGCAAGGTCAATAGAATCAAACGAAGTTCCCAGAATTTTGAAACCTTTCTCGTTAAGCACTTTGGCTAACTTTAAAGGCGTTTGCCCGCCGATTTGAACTATTACACCAACCAGTGTGCCATTTTCTTGCTCTTTGCTTAGTATTTCAAGCACATCCTCTGCAATCAGTGGGGCGAAATATAAACGATCAGCGGTATCGTAGTCAGTTGAGACGGTTTCTGGATTACAGTTAATCATTATTGTTTCATATCCCATTTCTTTGGCGGCAGAAGCTGCATGTACGCATGCATAATCAAACTCAATACCCTGACCAATGCGGTTTGGACCACTTCCTAAAATGACAACTTTTTTTCGATCCGAAATATTCGCCTCACATTCCGTTTTATTTTCAACATCACCCTCATAGCAGCCATACATATAAGCAGTGCTCGATTCAAATTCAGCTGCACAGGTGTCTACACGTTTATAAACTTGTTTAGTACCAAACCTTTTCCTTATTGCTTCAATTTGCTCTACTTTCTTATTGCTTAACTTTGCCAACCTTGCATCTGAAAATCCCATTTTTTTCAGCTCTAACATTTCATATGCAGTTCCAGGAAGGCCATTTTCCTTGATTTTTTGTTCAGCTAATATAATTTGCTGTATATTCTGCAAAAACCATAAGTCATATCCTGTAATCGAATTTATTTCTTCTATGCTAATTCCGTGGCGCATTGCGTCAGCAGCAATCAGTAATCTGTTTGGCAGCAATTTTGCTAATTGAGATCTGATGTGATCAATATCAGTATTTTCAGGAAATACTTCATCAAGTCCTGTAAGATCAGTTTCAAGTGAACGAAAAGCTTTCTGCAGTGACTCATTAAAAGTGCGGCCGATCGACATTACTTCCCCCACTGATTTCATGGAAGTTGATAGTTCACAATTCGTCCCCTTAAATTTCTCAAACTCAAATCGAGGAATTTTAGTGACGATGTAATCAATCGCTGGTTCAAATGCAGCAGGTATAACTGGAGCGCAATCATTACGTATCTCATCGAGTGAATAGCCGATAGCAAGTTTAGTTACAACTTTTGCAATAGGATAACCTGTTGCTTTTGAAGCAAGTGCAGAAGAGCGAGAAACCCTTGGATTCATTTCAATCACAACGAGGCTTCCATCTTCTTTAGGATTCACTGCAAACTGCACATTTGCACCACCGGCGCTAACATCAATTTCCCTCAGCACTGCTATAGATGCATTTCTCATTTGTTGATATTCAGCATCACGCAGAGTCAAAGCAGGAGCAACTGTGATACTATCTCCGGTGTGCACTCCCATTGGATCAACATTTTCTATTGAACACACTATTATACAGTTATCCTTGCAGTCACGGATAACTTCCATTTCATATTCCTTCCAGCCCATAATTGATTCATCTATCTGAACTTCATTTATTGGTGAAATTTTGAGAGCACTTTCTGCAATATTGAAAAACTCCTCTTTATTGTATGCTATGCCGCTACCTGCGCCACCAAGAGTGAATGATGAACGGATGATTGCTGGTAATCCAATGTAATCCAAAGCCTTTTTTATTTGTTCTTGATTTTTTATAATGATACTTTTGGGGTATTTTAGACCTATTTTATCCATGGATTGGCGAAATAATTCTCTATCTTCCGCTTTTTTTATTGCTTCTCTATTTACTCCTATTAATTCTACGTTGTATTTGTCTAACACTCCATCATCTGCAAGTTTTATTGCACAATTAAGTGCTGTTTGCCCTCCCATTGTTGGTAATATTGCGTCTGGCCTCTCCTTAATTATAATTTTCTCTATGATTTCAGGTAGCACCGGCTCAATATAAGTTGCATCAGAGAATTCAGGATCTGTCATTATAGTTGCGGGGTTGGAGTTAACTAAAATGACTTTATAACCTTCACTTTTTAATACTTTACAGCTTTGCGTTCCAGAATAATCAAACTCGCATGCCTGACCTATAACTATTGGGCCTGCTCCTATTACTAATATAGATTCTATATCTGTGCGTTTTGGCATAATTACAATAATAGTCTCGACTCAAATAATGTTACCAATCTTTCCTGTATATGTGAATTTTTATTAAACCTAACTACCTTTAGGCTTAACGGTATCTTTGCAGATACTATGGTAATTTACTCGGGAGATTTGCTAAGTGGTAAGATTTGTCCTGATATGCTACAATCTTCAGAAGCAAGTTCTACAAATTTGTCTGTCAGTTTATCAGGTGGCACCAATTCAGATATATCTTTTCCCGAAAATGCTTGCTTATACATTTCACTATCGATAGGCCCTTCCGAATACACGGCATTTATGCATAAGTTCGTATGTTTTGTCTCAGATGCATATATCTTCACCATTGCTTCTAGTGCAGCCTTACTTGCAGCATATGGTACCCAATATGGATAAGAGGAAGGAGAAAGTGTTATCTCTGAGGTCATGAATATCGCTCTTCCAGCATTAGACTTTTTTAGTATTGGACCCAAATTTTTTAGCAAGTACCAACTGGCAGTAAAATTTGTATTCATTACGTTCTGTAGATCTTCAAGCTCACAATCATGAACAGAGCTCAACTTACCTAAAATTTCAGTGCATGCAATCAGTATATCAAGTGTTCCAGATTCTGATAATTTCAGGCTTTCTATCATGTTTGGCAGTACTTTTACGCTCTCAAAATCCAAAAGATCAAGCTGAATTAGTTTCACAGAGCCTTCTTTCAGCTCTTCAATTTCGTTATACAATGGCTTGAGATTATCAAGAGATCTGGAAATCAGAATCACACATGCACCTTCTTTTACAAATCTTTTTGCAACAGCAGAGCCTATTCCACCTGAAGCTCCGGTAATTAAAGCTATTTTACCTTCTAAGTCACCCATTTCTTTCTCCTTAGCAAGATCCATTGAAATATTTTAGCTGAAAATTAAATTTTGCTCCATATATAAAAATCAAACTTAGCACATAAAAAAATAGTAACGATACTACCACACCACCTAAACTTCCATATATCAAATTCAGTTGGTCAAAGGAAGTTTTTAAGTATTGCTTGAAAACTGAAGCAGAGATCGTCCAAAGAATAACAGCCACACAAGATCCGGGAAATACGTCTGATAAGTTTTGTTTTATGTCTGGCAATGTAAAATATAGCCAAGATACTATAGTAAAAAGCACAAACTCAATAAGTAAATATCTAGTATAACTTAGCCCCTGGTAAGAAAAATCAATTAATATTGGCACTAATGTAAAAAACACTATAGTCAGAGTTGTAACAAGCGTAATTACTAAAAATTGTAATATACTGAGCACCCTTCTCCATATATAAGGCGATGAAACTGGAACTTTATAGGCCTTATTGAGTATTGTTCTAAATCCTTCAATTGTCGATGAGGCAGTCCAAACAGCGCCTACAATTGCCAAGGTTAATAAACTTTGCGGAGGGCCTGATATTATCTCCCTAATACGTGGCATCAAAGATGATAAAATATCCTGTGGCATGTTATCAATAATAAATGCCCAGCCGACATTGTATTGATCTAAGAAATTTGCGAACGTTGATGCCATGGCTATTAAAACAATAAGAAAAGGAAATATTGATAACAGGATTAAAAATGATAGATACCCTGCGTGCTCCACTCCATCATTATAAATTGTGTCAATTAAAGCACGATAAAGGCAATAAACGATACTATAAAATTTCTGTAGCACTTGTAATATAAATAAACTAAGAAAAGTATTCTAAATGAAATAAAGCATACCTTTAAGCAAAAAAATCCTCACCATTTACTTAAATTTAATCAAAATGATAGATAATCCAGCGTTAAATACGGAGGCATAATGAAAAACTTTCTTCTACTTGTAGCTTTAATTCTTTCCTTTGCGTTTGATGTACATGCTGATGAAACATCAGAAGTGATATGTAAAATAGTGAGCTATACTCACAGTTTGGGTGGACCAATGATCACGATAGTGATAATAGGTGCAGCATTGCTTGCAATATTTGGCAGAATGCCGTGGCCAGCACTTTTTGCACTTGGTGCATTTACTGCTGTGTTTTTTGGTGCTCCTGCAGTTGTGAAAGCAATAACAGGAAACGATGCATGTCCAACTATAGGCACTAAAATTTCAGAAAAACATTAGCAAATGGTGCTTCTTTAAGGAGCACCATCATTGCACGAATTTGTGATTTAAGAGCAATTTTTGCCATTAGGGGTGTTATTTGAGTAGCTCCTTTTCTGTCATTTCAGTAACTGACATTGATTCCTTTATGATGTTGTCATCCCAGTGTCACGCACTGGAATGACGAAGCTACTTTAATGACAAGAAAGAAAGCACTGGTCTCACATACATCTAAACGGATACATAAACTTTCATTCACAATTAGTCCTCAAATAGTCTAATTTTCTTTATCTATAAAATACAGCAACTTGTGTTTTTACCAACTGATGTACGCTTTTTTGTAGAACACTGTTCAGATTGTAATACAGACGGTTGGTCAAGTATTGGTTTGGGCTTATCATTAAAAGAAGATCGTGCTGAAGAAGTGCCAAGGCCACTATCTTTATTCGAAGCATCATCCCCACCTTTATCTTCACCACAGTAGTCGGGACTAAGGAATTTGCTTGAGTTTCGAGTATGTGATTTACCTATAACTGAATTCTTAGGTGAACCACCAAAACCACTATCTACAGTTGGTCCATCCGTCCCTACTTTTTCTTCAAGAGTTTGTGGTTTCATAGCTGGCACACGCGCAGGATCAATGGATAGCTTATATTTAACTTTATCTTTACCTGTATCTTTATCTTTAACTTTATATTCGCTGATTAAAGAGCTCTCTATGATCTTATCCATCACACAGTAAGCAATGTCTGGATTAGCACAATCTATTGCATATATTCCTTCACCACTAAGCTCTAGCTTTGATAGCACACTCTCGTCAATATAATCTTCCATATTACTTAATACATCCATGCCAAATATCTTATTAAGATGATCAGCCTCTTCTCTTTTTAAAAGTATAAGATAATCATTACTATACTTAAAAACAGGGATTAAAATCGACTTTTCTCCTTTGCTCAGATAGTCAGGGCGTCTTTTATCAGAGCAAGGGACACGCATTATAGTATTAATTGACGTGCCTGCTTTGTAAAATAAATCAACTAGCGAAAATTTTCTGTCTACAGAAAGTGGATCATCACTATTTGAAACTTCAAAAGCACGATACTCACTCATTGAGGTGTTTCTTACAATATTGTTAATGAACTCAATCTCATCAAAAACGTTTGACTTTATATATATCTCATTACCCTTGATTTCTAAAGCTTCCTCAGGAGACTCCCTATACTCTCCTATCTTTGATAACAATAAATCTTTAAAATAGTCTTGTAATTCTCTACTATTGGAATCAAAACTTATAGCATATAGGTAATTTGTTCTATCCTTAACTTCTAATTCCTCCCCCCAATGCTTGTCCATAGAATCTGGATCTTTTTCTATTAAATAGTTCTTTCTACTATATACACAATCATTAGCTAGCAAACATTTTAAATTAAAAACCACCTTATTATCTATTGGTATTGAAAATTTATATTTTTCTTTATCTTTTTTTAGAAGCTTTTTATCACATTTAAAAGGAAAAGAATTCATATCAAAAGACAATCCAGCCACATCATATCTCTCATCTATTTCATATTCTCCATAATACATATTTACTATACTTTCTTTCAACTTACTCATATAGTCCATGCATTGCTCTTTATCCATGTTTTCATCAAATGAGATAACTATATGATCCTTGTAAGAACCTTCTTCTACGACCAGATTAGTAGCAATAATCTCATGACAATTAAGAATAACATTAAACGCTCTTACTAATTCTCGATTTATTTCACTTTTATTAGGCATAACGCCACCCCCTAAATTAAATTAACATAATTACTTGCTACTACCTTGACCACTAGATTGATTTTTCTTTTTTTCCTCTTCACGTTTAATCCTGTCTCTAAAATCATCTATTGTAACATTTTCACCCCTCAAATTTCTCAGATTAATCTTTCCTCCTCCTGGAGCAGTATTATCAGATACTCTTTTGCCTGAACCATTGTTACTATGCATATCAACCTCCGAATTAAAATATTATGTAATGATTATATTAAGAATCAATTATTAGCACAAGTAGTTTTTTTACATAAATTTTATTCACCATTTTTATACTCCTGGACCCCAGTGTCAAGCATACAACTATACGAACATTGTAATATGGCGCATCGTTGGTACTGGCTTCCATCCAAGACGGTGTCATTCCAGCACTTGATGCTGGAATCCAGATAAAAACCAGTCTGGAATGACAAAAAGAGAGAGAACCTTTACACACCTCTCTCTTTGACTGAAGAAGCATGATTTTCAACTCTCACATCATCAGTTAATCCTCTTGGTAATTCCACAGTAGCATTAGACTTAGTAGCTTTTCGCTGATCACTATTGCAGTTATAGCCTTCTTTACTTGATCTACTTGCATTGCATTTAAAGCGCCTAACTCTCCTGTGTTGCTTTTGCTGTGGAGCAGGTGGACAGACAGCTAATTTTGGTTTTTCAGTTTTCTCTTCTTTTGCTTCTTTCTTTTCTTTATTCATTTTCTCCAGTTTTTGTACTTCACTATCTTTGTCACTTATAACAGGTTTAGGTAGAGTGTCTACTAATTTTTCTATAGGCTTTGGTAAAATAGCACGTTCTTGCTTATTCAGAGTGATTGGCATTGGAACTTGAGATGAAAAATTAAAGAGGTGAACTGGCGCAACTTCATTCACTTTTGTTTCTATTTCTTGACGAACTTCTTTTAATTCTGTTTTTTCTGCTTTTTTATCTCTTTTTTCTTCAGTGACATCTTGCTCTACTACTGCTGCTAAATCAACTGCAAAAATTTCTGCAAACATTGCAATGACTGAGCCCACGAGAAAAGTTTGCAGCTTCAATTTTAAATTTTGCAACTCTTGCAAACGTTCGAGTATTGCTATTTCCTCTTCCGGAGATAACCCACCACTGAGTAATTTCTCCTGCAATTCTTTTATCTCTTTGTCTAGCCTTTTATCCCAACTTAAATCTTTTTTGAAGATCTTTTTAACTAATTCCTTAAGCTTATCACACAAAAACTTAATTATCGAAAGAAGCAGATTTTTCTCTTTCTTCTCCTTGAGCATTTTGTAGACTTTCGGATCTACATTTACTTCAAAAAGATTAAAGAGGGATTCAAAGAAATTTGCGAATACCCCTTGATTATTATCAGTAAAGTAATCCTCATCGTCTTTTATCTGTAGCTCTACTTGAGATAATGTTTCATCAATGCAACTCGCAGCCTGACGCTCAAGCTCTATTCTCTTGAGCTCAGCTTTCCTAGCAAGCTCCTCCATGAATCCTTTTAATTCATTGAGCTTCTGCTCTGCAGAGAGATCTTGCTCCCTGATTCGATTAATGAAGATTGAGCTACCGTCCTCTTCGTTGTTATTGATTAAAAAATTTTCCATTGGTTTTTCTCCATTAATTGAATTACTGTTTCTATAATTGTTTAGAAAGCTTTTTACCATTTTATCTTAAGTCTATAAAACACAATAACTCAATCTTACAATATGAAGTATTTAATAAGTATTAATCTTAAAAAATATCAATAATTTATTGATATTTTTACATTTATACTACATACAGCCTATCATATATTACATAATCTTTTGATTATGCATATTGATACTCCTATAAAAAATTTGGATTGTTGAGTTTACCATGTTTAAAATCCATAAGGATTCTAACAGTCTCTGGCGTATTCTCAAATAAATATTTTCCTCTGGTTTTACTGTCATCTTTTCGTACTTTGATTTGACCATTATTAATTCTATCATAAATCCAATGTGTAGTAACATTGAGGATTTTTGCAATTTGTGGAACGGTAAGATATCCAGATACTTTAAGCGGATGTGACTGATTCCTTGCTCGCATAATGTTATTTTTTAACCGAATAGTTTTTACTGTATTTTCTAAAACGATGTTTTTTGTGGGGGAGCGATGTCCCTGTTTTTCTAAGTACTTAGCAATTTCTGCATCTGTTTTACCTTCTTTACTTAACTTTATTATAGACTGTTCCATTTCTTTTGCTTTAGTCAACTCGCGAAAAGAGTTTACTGGAATGGGAACATGAGAAGTAGTAGTTTCGCCACCATGCCATATAATGCGTACCTGAAGACAATCGCGTCTGATTCTGTGTGCTACCACTTTATCAATGAGACAACGAAGAAAGGACTTTTGTTGTTGACGTGATAGAATTGATTTATACCAAATTTCAGGTAATCTTTTGCCTACATCTAAAAATACTGTTTTCAGTTCTTCAGGTAATTGAGGTGTTGGATCACTTGGACGCTGACGTTCGAACATAATTTCTGCTTGTTGGAGTTCTTTCAATGCTTTCTCCCAGCGTCTTTCAAGTTCTGCAGCTACAAGACGATTGTCAGGGTCTACTTGATTAAATTGTCTTTCTGCCAATCTAACTTGGTACTTTAGGCGCTCTAATTGTTGTAAATGTGCTTTATTAATTGCTTGCTCAGATTGCAATTGTGAGTTAATCGCCTGAGTATAAGCATCAAGCTCAATTTGACCAAGTGCAGCAAAAAATTTGGGAACTACTTCATTATCAATAATATCAGCTGGTAAAAGCTGACATACAGGTACACGATACTGCTGACGTAGATAGTTGCATAAATAACGATTTCCTCCTTTATACTGTACCAACATTTTATGTCCACATTCTCCACAATAAATTATTCCATGTAATAATGCTGCACCTGGTCTTGCTATACCACGTGTTTTATTGCGATCGTATTCTGCATAATTATCTTTTAGCATCATCTCAATCTTTGTAAAAGTTTCCCAATCTATGTAAGCTGAGTATTTACCTTTGATCAGAACTTTCCATTCCTCCATTGGTAATTTTTTTGTTGTTTTGTCAGCAGAAGATGGCTTATGGTATGTAGTACGGGAACGCCCATAAACAAATGCTCCAGCATAGGCTGGGTTTTTTAGTATTGAGGTAATTGCTGCAACAGTTGGCTTTTTCCACTGTAGTTCTTTGAAATTATTATATCTAGGAAGAGTTAGTTGATGATCATTAAAATGTCTTAAAACCTTTGATGCTGTTCGTTTTTCTAGAAAAGTTTCAAAAATAAGATTGATACGAGACTGAACTTCAAGGTTAGGATCCTTGTTCACAGAACCATCAATGTTACGAACAAGACCAACTGGGAGAGATAAGGCTAAATCACCTCTGGTTGCTTTATTTAATAGTCCAGCATTTAGTCTAGCTCTTATAGTAGATAACTCCATTTCAGCAAGTTGCCCTTTCAGACCAAGTAACAGCCGACCATTAATAGTACCAGGATCATAAACACCATCCCGGTCAGCTATTAAACACTGTTTATAGCCACATATATCCAGTAAAGGATACCAGTCAGAACAATTACGTGATAAGCGAGTCACATCGTAGGAGAGAATAATTCCTACCTTTGATAAAGTGACTTTAGTGACAATCTCTTTAAACCCTTCACGCTTTTCAGCACTAGCACCAGTTAAACCAAGATCACTATCAATGATTACAACATTATCAGCTTTCCATCCAAGGTCAATTGCTCTTTGTTTTAGTGCATACTGTAACTCCAAACTTTCTTGGTTGCTCAATGCTTGATGAGGTGTTGATTGTCTGATATAAATTATTGCTTCGCGTGCTAAATGCTGTGCTGTAATTAGCTCTGATGTACTCATAGATAACCTCTTTGGACACTAATAATATATTTTCTAAAACTTCTGACTTGAAACGTTGCGACATTTTCTGCCACACTTGACATGGTTTACATGGCATAATTTATACTCCTTTGCTAGAGAAACAAATTCGTATAATGAAGACCACGTTAACTTGCTGGTGAGAAAGTTTTGCTTACTAGCTAAGTTGGTAGCAGAAAACGGAATACGTAGAATGATGTAATTGCGATAAGTAACAAATACATTGTGGACTTTTGAGCTGACAGAAGATATTGGAAATGTTCTGCCAAATAGTGGATGTGTTGAATCTGTAACTGTAATTTCCTTAGTTACTTGATTATTGAAGAGGGTATTAAGGTGATTGATCGTTCAAGAACATATTCACTATAATAGAAGACTTTCTTATTTGCCTCTAAAACACCCGCAAAGCATATAACTAAGAGAATATTATAGTGTTAGTGTAATATTATACAATGTACTAAAATATGTTATAATGCTAGCATACCACTGAATTGATGCTGAGATATTCCTTTGCTTGATCAGTTAAAACACGTCCTCTTGGTGTGCGCTTTACGAAACTGACCTTGATTAAATAAGGTTCTACTGTTTCTTCAATATTGCCAACATCTTCAGATAGTGCAATAGATATGGTGTCAATTCCAATAGGTCCTGAGGTGTTAAACAAAAATCTCAGATAATCCATATCTAATTTATTTAGTCCCATTTTATCTATACCCAATTTTGATAGTGCAGAACTGGCAATTTTACAGGTAATTTTTTTATCATCTTTTACTTCAACAAAATCTCTTATTCTTCTGAGTAATCTCAAAGCAATTCTTGGAGTACCACGGGCTCGGCAGGCAATTTCCTGCACAGCATCCTTTTCGATTTCAGCACAAAGAACTCTTGCACCTCTTTTGATAATATCAATCAGTTCCTCAAAAGAATAAAACTCAAGATGCAGGGGAATACCAAAACGATCCCTCAGCGGTGCAGAAAGCAGTCCAAGCCGTGTTGTTGCCCCAATCAGTGTAAATGGTGGTAAATCTATTCTTAAAGTTCTGGTAGATGGGCCCTCACCTACTAGTATATCTAGGCAAAAATCTTCCATAGCAGTATATAAAACTTCCTCAATGCTACGATTTAATCTATGGATCTCATCGATAAATAGAACATCTTTTGCATTTAAAGTAGTGAGCACTGCAGCTAAGTCCCCAGCTTTACTAAGCAATGGACCAGAAGTTGCACGAAAGCTAACCCTTAACTCCTTAGAGACAATTTGTGCTAAAGTTGTTTTACCAAGCCCTGGAGGACCATAGAGTAATACGTGATCCAAAGCTTCAGCTCTCGTCTGTGCAGCATTTATAAACACTTTTAAATTTTGTATTAAATCTTTTTGCCCGACAAAATCATCAAGTTGCTCAGGCCTGATATTTAAATTACGTACATCTTCAGAGTATTCCTTACTACATGATATTGACTTCATATTGTTTTAAGCGCCATACGAATAATATCTTTAGTGTCCAAGTTTGGTGATTCATCTTCTATTTTTTTTATTGTATCATAAGCTTTTGTTCTTTCATATCCAAGATTGATCAAGGCTGAAAGAGCATCTTCACTAATTGAGTGAAAATGATTGTTATTTATCTCTAATTTACTTACTTTGCCATTCAGCTCAGTAATAATTCGATTTATGAGTTTTAGGCCAAGTCCACTCACCTTAAGTGCTAGTTTATCCTCATTTATAATTGCCAAAAATAGTTGCTCTGGAGTTAATTTGCTCAAAATTGACATTGCGGTTCTATAGCTGACACCGCTCACTTTAACTAATAAACGCAGACACTGCTGTTCTTCTTTACTTATAAAGCCATATAGCTGAGCAACGTTTTCTCTGCTATTTGCATAAGTGTCGATAAGTAATTTTACTCTACTTCCGATTGAACAAGCACTTAAAATTTTGGCTGAAAGATACACTATATAGCCAACATCATTCACATTCAGGATTATGTGATCGCTGCACACTTCATCAACTATTCCGCTTAGATTTCCTATCATTTTTAGTACTGTATAAAGTTCAGTTTAAATGCTCCTGAATCTTAGGTCAAGCAAACGAACATTATAGCAGTGGTTTCAGTTTCAATCATTGCAGACAAGTTTGCAGGAAATCTATTTGAATATGTTATTCCAGATCATTATGTAATTGAACCACAAGTTACTCCGATAGAAGTAGAATTGCAGTCTCCTAACTTAGCTAAGTAGTAGAAATTTCCATCTTTGGCGACATTAAGGTAATTGTTTGCTGTTTGCAAAAATATTTGCATAATTTAAGTAACACTACTTGATAAGAATTAACTATGGAGCTTAATAAGATTGCAGCATCGATTTTACTTTCTGGATTAATAATTATGATAGTTAGTAATGTAGTTGATACGCTCTATAACCCAGAGGATTATAAAATTGAACACCAAACAATAGTAGCAGCCAGCAATGAGCCTCAGCAAAAGATTGAACAAGTGGCACTTGATATTGGGGAGCTCATGCAAAATGCTAGCTTTGAAAAAGGCAAGTCAGCAGCAAAAAAATGTATAGCTTGTCATAGTTTTGAGAAAGGTGGAATGAATAAAGTGGGGCCAAACTTATGGAACGTGGTTGGAAATAAAAAGGCCCATCTTGGCAGCTCATTCAATTACTCAAAAGCACTACTTGAAAAAGGTGGGAAATGGGAGTATGAGGAGTTATTTGCTTTTTTAAAAAATCCAAAAGCCTACATAAAAGGTACACGTATGGCATTTGCAGGCATTTCCAATCCACAAGAGATTGCAGATCTAGTCAGCTATTTGCGTTCGATGAGCGATAGTCCGGTTGCCTTGCCAAAGTAGTATGAATTATTGTAAATTACTCGATGGAAGTAATGGCCATATAGCATATCGAAAGCTACAAGGAAAGAAGGCTTCTATAGTTTTTTTTAGTGGTTTTGCATCCAATATGGATGGAACTAAAGCAACTGCTATTTACAAATTTTGCCAAGAAAATGACGTAGCACTTGTGCTCTTTGATTATTTTGGTCACGGTAATTCAAGCGGTGACTTCGCTGATTATACAATAAGTGATTGGCAAAAAAATTGTGCTAAAGTGATAAGCGAATTAACTAGCAGAAAACAAATAATTATAGGCTCAAGTATGGGTGGATGGCTGATGCTGCTCACTGCCCTTCAATTTCCAGAAAAAACTGCAGCGCTAATTGGTATATCGTCTGCTCCTGATTTTACTGAAGATTTGATATTCAAGCAATTGTCAGGCAAGCAAAAAGAAGAACTAGGTTCTAAAGGTGTAATAGATTTTACTTCGGAGCATTGTGCATACAAAATAACTAAAAATCTGATCGAAGACGGTAGAAAGAACCTTCTTTTAAACAGAGAAGCAATAGATATAAACTGTCCTGTGCGCTTATTGCATAGCATTAATGATAAAGATGTTCCTTATCAAACTTCATTGAATTTAGCTGAAAAAATTAAGTCAACAGACGTTGAAGTACACTTAATAAAATCAGCAGAACACAACATGTCTGATAATCATTCACTGAAAATTTTATTTAAGACCATCAGAGAATTTTTGCCAGGAGAAATATATAATTGAAGTAATTCAGATGTGTTTGTCGTAAGAGCTGCAGTTATAGCTTCAACAGTAGGCACTATTCTTGATCACCTCAACATTTTCTCTTGGCAATTCTTTAATAAATCGAGAAGTGCGCATTGGTTGCCACTGATTATTAATTTCCCTCCTATCTGCACATGAAATGATCAACCTTTCTTTTGCTCTAGTTATGCCAACATATGCAAGTCTTCTCTCTTCTTCCAAAGCTTTACCACTTTTATCTTCAAAAGATCTTTGATGAGGAAATAATCCTTCTTCCCAACCAGGTAAAAACACGCACGGGAATTCAAGCCCTTTAGCCGCATGAAGAGTCATAACATATACAGTGTCATCGCTATTCATATTATCCACTTCCATCACCAAACTAATATGCTCCAAGAAGGTTATAGTGCTGTCAAAATTCTTCAAAGATGAAATGAGCTCTTTAACATTTTCTATTCGCGCTAAACCCGTCACTCCTTCATTCTCAAGCATTTCCATATATCCTGATTGATTTGCTACGATTTTAACGAATTCATGCAGCGGTTTTACGCTTACTATTTCTTCCCAAGCTTTAATTTTATTTAAAAAATCATTTAGTGAGAGTTTAATTCTTTCGGTTACTTGATCACTATTAACCAATATTTTTGCTGCCTGAAAAAAAGAAATTTTGTTATCCTGAGCAGTCGTGTATATTTTCTTTAGAGTTGTAGCTCCTATGCTTCTTTTGGGACGATTTACGATCCTTTCAAAAGCGAGATCATCATTATTATTTGTAACAAGCCTCAAATATGCAATTATATCCCTTATTTCTTGACGTTCGTAGAATTTTACGCCACTTATAATCCTATAGGGAATTGAATATTTTATAAAATACTCTTCGAGCACTCTAGTTTGAAAAGTCGCTCTTACGAGCACTGCAATGTCACTAAATATGTATTTATTGAGCTTTAATATCTGTTCGCTTATGAACCTTGCTTCAGCTTTCCCGTCCCATAATTTTATTAGATTTACCTTTTCCCCTTCAATGTTTGTTGTCCACAATTTTTTTTCTAAGCGAGTCTTATTGTGATTGATCACATATGATGCAGTTGCAATTATGTGGGATGTTGACCTGTAGTTACACTCCAGTTTAACGGTTTTTGCATTTTTAAAATCATCGGAAAATTTCAAAATATTTTCAACTTCTGCACCACGCCAACTGTATATCGACTGGTCATCATCTCCTACACAGCAAATATTTGAATGCTCTTTTGCAAGGTATTTTAGCCAAAGATATTGTATTGCATTTGTATCTTGATATTCATCTACCATGATATATTTAAACTTGTTTTGGTAGTAGGACAGAACCTCGGTCTTTTTATTAAAAAGTTGTATGTTATATAACAATAAGTCACCAAAATCGACAGAGTTAAGGAATTTTAACCTTTCCTGATACTGGTAATAGACTTTGAGTGCAGTTACGTAAACTGGCCTAAATGATTGAACGTCTTCCACTTCAGACGGCAATAAACACTTCTCTTTCCACTGCTGGATGATATTCATAATGGTCTTACATTTTTCTGATAGGTAATCAGGGCTTATTTCATTAATAATATTTTTTATTACCTGTAATTGATCATCCACACCAATGATTGTGAAATTGGAATTTAAGCCCACAATTTCAGCATGATGACGTAAAATTTTTGCTGCAATTGCGTGGAAGGTGCCAAGCCATGGTATATTTGTGCCCGTAAGTTCAAGCACTCTTGATATCATTTCATTTGCTGCTTTGTTCGTGAATGTAACTGCTAAGATCTCATCGGAGTAAGCGTAGCCATTTCGAATTATGTGCGCTATTCTTGAAGTGATCGTTCTTGTTTTTCCCGTTCCGGCTCCTGCCAGTATTAAAATTGGTCCATCTATGTTAGTTACAGCTGATTGTTGTTCTGGATTTAGCAGCGAGAGATAATCGTTCATTGCAGCACTATAGATTATAACTTCGTAAAGTTAAACCTATGATCGAAATATTGTAAAGGTCTTATTGAACATAACAGTCAACTCATTCAAGTACTACATATTTAAGTGTAGGGATTTGTATCTATCTTATTTGAGTAATTAGTGTATGCTGAGTAACAATAACTTGATTTGAGATATTGGCATCAAAACTTCTGCTTGTTGGATGAATAGGTAGAGTTTGAAATGGCTTAGACTTATGATTCAGTTCCTTCATCATTTCCTCAGCTTTAATAGGAAGTTTTTCTGAAATATAGAAGTTATGCATTTCAGGTCGTTCAGTGAAATTTTCATATATTTCTTTCAACCAAGCTCCAATATCATATATAAAACCATATGCTTTTTCTTTAAATTCTCTCCATGATCTGCCTAAACTGGCTAGTGTATTATTGAAGTAAATTGTCACATAATCTCTTGTGGTATATTGATAACTCTCTCTATTTAATTTTTCACTTTGCTTGTCACAAGTTTTGAAGTAACCAAATATGTTATACATTTTGAGCCATCACTAACTATTAATATACATATACTATAAGTTAATAAATTAAAACCGTCAAGAGTGTTTATTGCATTACTGAGAAAATGCTCTATTTAAAATGGAGCTGAAGCTTGTAGTAGAATGTTTTCAAACGTTTAATATAATATTGACTTTACAGCAATAATTACTTTAAGTTAGTAGCTATTGTTGCAGTTAAAGTATCAATGCCTTTTTTCTTTTATTCTTTTGCAATTCTAAGCATCTTATCTGCTGTTTGTGTAATTAGCGTAAGGAATCCTGTGCATGCAGTGTTATTTTTAATTTTCACTTTCGTTAACTCTGCAGTTCTTTTTATTCTCCTTGGAGCTGAATTCATCGCTATGATGGTGCTGATAGTATACATCGGTGCGGTTGCAGTGTTGTTCCTCTTTGTAGTTATGATGCTCGATATTGACTACATAAGGTTGCGCCAGGGTTTTGCGAAGCATTTCACTCCTGGTGCTATATTATGTGTTGTGTTTTTTCTGATTATCAGTTTTGTAATCCGCAGCTCAACGCTGAATATAAGTAATGTTATAAACTATAATGCCAATAACGTGAAAGCTATCGGTAATTTGCTCTACACTGACTACATGTACGCTTTTCATCTTTCTGGTATTCTGCTGCTTGTTGCAATTGTTGGTGCAATTGCTCTTACTTTGCAGGACAAGAAAAAAGGAGTTAAAAAACAGAATGTATTAAAGCAATTGACACAATCTTCATCTGTAAAATTGGTTAAGGCTAAATTTGGAAAAGGAGTAGAATGGAAATAGGATTAAATCATTTTTTGATAGTTGCTGCTATTTTGTTCACTATTGGAGTGTGTGGTATTTTCATCAACCGTAAGAGCATAATCAATATACTGTTATCAATAGAAATATTATTGCTGGCGATTAACATCAATTTAGTTGCTTTTTCTGCCTTTATGAATGATATAGTTGGGCAAATTTTTGTGATGTTTGTGTTGACTGTTGCGGCAGCAGAGTCAGGAGTTGGGCTTGCAATATTGGTTGTATATTATAGAAGTCGTGGCAATATAGATGTTGAACAAGCGAACTTAATGAAAGAATGAAAGTATGATGGATATACTGAAATTAATAGTATTTTTGCCACTCTTTGGTTCGCTATTTGCAGCACTTTTTAGAAAAAGTCAGTTAGTTACAACGGCGGGGATTGGAATATCTGCAGTTTTATCTTGGTATGTTTTTCTCACCTTCTCTGAAAATTATCACTTGAGTTTGTTTCCTCTATTTTCATTAAGTGTATTAAAAGTAAATTGGGCAATTAGTGTGGATGCTCTCTCATCCTTAATGCTTATTGTTATTACCACCGTTTCACTAGTAGTCCACCTCTATTCTATCGGTTATATGGAGCATGACAAAGGGAAGTCGAGGTTTTTTTCTTACCTATCGCTATTTACGTTTTGCATGATTGTGCTGGTTGTAAGCGATAATTTCGTGCAGCTTTTTTTTGGCTGGGAAGGGGTTGGCCTGTGTTCTTATTTACTCATAGGATTTTGGTTCCAAAAATATTCTGCAAATAATGCAGCAATTAAAGCATTTGTTGTGAATAGGGTAGGAGACTTTGCACTATTGATTGGAATCTTTCTTATTTATTATACATTTCACTCTTTGAATTTTACTGAAGTTTTTGATACAACTGATCTTCTTGGCACGCAGAACATTAGGGCATTCTGCTGTGAATTCAAAGTAACTCATATAATATGCATATTACTTTTTATTGGCTGTATGGGTAAATCTGCACAGCTTGGTTTACATGTTTGGTTGCCAGATGCAATGGAAGGGCCAACCCCTGTTTCTGCACTCATTCACGCAGCAACGATGGTAACAGCAGGTATATTTTTAGTAGCAAAATGTTCTCCATTGTTTGAGTTATCAAATGTGGCACGAGAATTAATAGTTATCGTTGGTGCACTTACTGCTTTTTTTGCAGCCAACGTTGCGATTACTCAGAATGATATAAAAAAAATAATTGCTTATTCAACCTGCAGTCAACTTGGTTATATGTTCATGGCATGTGGGCTTTCTGCTTACAATTTTGCTATTTTTCACTTAATGACACACGCTTTTTTTAAAGCTCTACTATTTCTTGGTGCTGGCAATGTAATTCATGCAACGCATCATGAGCAAAACATTCAGAAAATGGGAAATTGCTGGAAGAAAATACCTTGCACTTACGCTCTCATGTGGATTGGGTCTCTTGCGCTTTCTGGAATATTTCCATTTGCAGGTTTTTACTCAAAGGATTTGATAATTGAACATGCTTATAGCACGGATAGCTTTGCTTTTGTAATAAGCTTAGTTGTTGCATTCTTCACAGCGTTTTACTCTTGGAGGTTATTGCTTCTTGTGTTCCATAGCCAAAAACAAAGTAAAATTAATATACATGAAGCACCGAAGATTATGCTTATACCATTACTGATACTTGCTTTTGGATCGGTATTTTCTGGAGTGTGGGGAGCAAATATTTTGAACATAACTAGTAATGCGTTTTGGAAATCAAGTTTAATGGTGATTGATGAGCATGGAGTTCATAATTTCTTTATAAAACTGCTGCCAACCTTAGCGAGCCTAAGTGGAATAGCACTTGCGTACCTAATTTACCAATATCAAGTAATTAGGAAAATTAAAAGTAAATTTTTACTTAAGTTTTTGCAGAATAAATGGTACTTTGATGAGGTGTATGAGTTTGTTATAATTGCACCGATAAGGTTTATATCTAGGCTTCTATGGAAGTTTGATGTTAAGGCTATTGATTCATTTGGACCAAATGGTGTTGTAAGGTTGGTTAATGAATGTTCAAAAAGTTCTATAAAGTTACAAACTGGTTATATATTTGATTATGCATTTATTATGTTTGTTACTTTAATAATCGGTGCTTTATATATTATTGGAATTAAATAGAAGGTGTTGTTACTTAGTATATTCTTGCTTCCACTGATAGGAGCGTTGATTTTATCCTCGATCAGGATTAATCATCAATCTATACACCTAAGATTCCTTGCCCTATTTTTTACTATACTTCCATTTTTGCTTAGCATTGTAACTTGTATAGAATTTGATTATAACAATGCGGACTTTCAGTTTGTCAGCTATCCAATCAAGAATGTAGGAATAGGGATAGATGGTATATCGTTGCCTTTCCTTCTGCTTACAACTTTCTTGTTTGTAATTTGTATACTCTATAACTGCAAAATGAGTTATACGAACCTAAAAGCCTATATGGCATTATTTCTACTGCTTGAGAGTTTTGTAGTCGGGTTTTTCGTTTCACTGAATGCTATAAGCTTTTATGTGTTTTTTGAAGCTGTTTTAATACCAATGTTCTTTATTATTGGCATTTGGGGAGGAAAACACAGGGTATATGCAACGTTTAAGTTATTTCTTTATACATTAACTGGCTCATTATTATTTCTACTTGGATTAGTGTACATCTATAGCATTTTTGGGACGTTTAATATACAAAAATTAGCCACATTAGTGCCAAGCCTTGATCTTGAAGTGCAGTCATTGCTGTGGATTGCATTTTTTATTTCCTTTGCAATAAAAGTTCCAATGTTTCCATTTCACACTTGGCTTCCTGATGCGCATGTGCAATCACCAACTTCTGGATCTGTGGTTTTAGCTGGCTTGCTTATTAAAATGGGGGGATATGGATTTTTAAGATTTTCTATTCCAATGCTTCCTCAGGCAAGTTTGTATTTTTCAAATTTTGTTGTTGTGCTGAGCATTATTGCGGTGATATATGCTTCGCTAGTTGCGTTTGCTCAAGATGATATAAAGAAGTTAATAGCTTATTCTTCAATAGCACATATGGGGATCGTTACTGCTGGCCTCTTTTCATTTTGTGAGGAAGGAGTACTGGGTAGCATATTTCAAATGATTAGTCATGGCCTTATTTCTGCTGCTTTATTTTTGTGTGTTGGAATGCTATATACTCGAACTGGAACTTTGGAGATTGCAAAGTATTTTGGCATAGTAAATACAATGCCAAAATTTGGTTTTATGTTCATTTTATTTTCAATGGCTTCAATAGGGCTACCTGGAACATCTGGATTCATAGGTGAGTTTTTGGCTATGGTTGGAATGTTTAAGAGCATAGGGTTTTTTACAGGATTTATCGCACTTGGCACTATTTTAAGCGCAGTTTATATGCTGAATTTATGTAAGCAAATAATATGGGGGGTTAGCTATTCTAAATTATTAAATAACCGTTTGGATAGCATAGAATTTTCTGTCTTAATTCTGCTTGCAGTGTTTGTTATTTTGCTTGGATTTTACCCAACCCTTGCACTGAATTATTTGAAGCCATGTATGGCAAATTTGTTAGTCAAATATAATGCGCTATGAATTATATACAGATATTGCCGGAAACGTTCTCTATTATCTCCTCGTTAGTGTTGCTACTGCTTGGAATTATATTTAACCGCCGAACTATCAACTTATTAGCACTTGGCTGCACAGTGGTAACTTTGATTATTTTAATTATTTCGGCAGAAAACAATGAAATTTTTCTCTTAAATTCGTTGTTAAAACTCAATTTATACATCAGGTCAGCCCAAGGGTTAATTCTCAGCACAGGAATTTTAATACTTTTGATGCTGAATTTATCAAAATATGACTATAAATATGAATTTTCAATACTGATTCTTTTTGCGCTATTTGGCATGATAACTTTGGTTTCAGCAAATAGTCTGATTTCTTTTTATTTAGCTTTTGAGTTGATGAGTATATCTTTGTATGTTCTTGCGAGCTTTAATAAAGATTCAGCTTATTCATGTGAAGCAGGAGTGAAATATTTTACACTTAGTGCACTATCTTCCTGCATTATGCTATATGGAATGTCGCTGCTTTATGGATATACAGGACAAGTCAATTTCTCTGAGCTCGGTTCATTCTTGCAAAACCATCAGATAACTTATGGAATAGTTTTTGGGTTAGTTTTTATCCTTATTGGTTTGTGTTTCAAGCTTGCTATTGCTCCTTTTCATATGTGGGCTCCAGATGTCTATCAAGGTGCACCTACCATAGTAACTGCGTTTTTTTCTACGGCCCCAAAAGCTGCACTTGTAACATTTTTAATTCGATTGATGAATGAAGAGTTAGTAAATGTAAAAAGTTATGTTCAGCCTATTTTCTTATACGTTTCAGCATTGTCTGTGCTTATCTCAGCTTTTGGGGCCTTACGTCAGCAAAACTTAAAAAGGCTGCTTGCTTACAGTTCAATTGGTCACATTGGTTTTATATTTGCTTCACTTTCTATTTTTACACAAGCAGGAACAGATAGTGCCTTAATGTATTTGGTGATATATATCATCACAAGCATAGGGCTATTCTCATATCTCGTACAAATTGACGATGACGATTGTGATATTGCAAATTTATCTGGTATAGGGAAGAAACACCCAATTGTAGCATTTCATCTTTCTGTACTGTTACTCTCGATGTCGGGAATACCTCCACTTGCAGGTTTTATCGCTAAATTTTTTATATTCAAAAGTTTAATAAATTCTGGCTTTATCAGCCTGTCTTTGATCCTTGTAATAGCGAGTGTGATATCATGCTACTATTATTTAAATATCATGAAAGTTATGTATTTTGATAAAGCTAGTGGTAATAAGGTTGCTTATTCTAAGAGTCTATTCATTATCACTTCAGTGGCTTCACTGATCAACCTCGTTCTTTTCTTGTACGCAGAAGATCTTTACTCACTCATTAAACTAAAGGGCTGACAAGGTGATCCTTGAAGGCTTTCATATTCATCATTACAAAGAAGTTTCAAGCACTAATACGGAAGCATTGGATTTAATTAATAAAGGAATATCAAATGAAACCGTTATTATTGCTGATAAACAAACAGAAGGTAGGGGACGCACTAGAAAAAGTTGGGTTTCTCCAGAAGGTAATTTCTATGCGAGTTTGATAATTAACCAAGAAACGGATGTCAGCAAATTGACAGAATTGACTTTTGTGACTGCTGTTGCTGTTGGCAATACATTACTGTCATTTATAGCTGATAGTAATGTTCAATATAAATGGCCAAATGATGTTTTGATTGATGATAAAAAAATCAGTGGAATATTGCTTGAAAGAAAGTCCAATTCGCATTGGCTTGTTATAGGAATTGGAATTAATGTCAATCATGCACCACTTCCAGGAACAACGTGCATTAGCAATTACGGTGAGTCTGTGTCTAACATAGATCTACTAAAAAAATTAATAATAAATTTTAATAAGCTAAGAAAGCAATGGCTATTTGATGGGTTTCATGCTATAAGAGAAATGTGGCTCACAAGAGCATTCAAAGTGAATGAGCAAATTACTATAAAGTTAGCTGATAAATTGTATGAAGGAATTTTTGCTGATGTAGACAAAAGTGGTAAATTGGTGTTGCAGCAAAAGAATGGAAGCTTAATTTATTTTAATGCAGGTGAGTTATTTATTGGCAATGCATTATGAATACATATGTAATTTTTGCTTACCTTATCAGTTTCATACTGATTGGTGGAAATTTGATTTTTACTGTTTCTTGCTATATTAAAAGTAAAAAAAACTTAGAAAGTCTTAAAAGCAAAAATGAAGAAGAAACATAAGCGATTACTTATAACTTCAGGAATTTTCTGCTTTTTAAGTTGTGCAGTTTTTTTTATTTTAACAACGCTCAAAGAAAATATCTCATTTTTCTATACAGTAAGTGAGGCAATAGTTTTACCAAATAGTCAAAAGCCAATCCGTGTTGGTGGAATGGTTGTTGAAAATAGCGTGATACGGAGCGAAAGCGAAGTAGTTTTTCAAATGACAGATTTTAATAAAAGCGTCACGGTGAAATACCAGGGAATACTTCCACCGATGTTTTCAGAAAAAAGTGGTGTTGTTGTGCAAGGTAAAATGTCTGATAACAGCACCCTTCTTGCAGATACGGTGTTTGCAAAACATGATGAGAACTACAAGCCGAAAGTTTTAAAATAGATTCCCTAATGCAGCTGTATTGAAACGATATGTAGAGAGAGTAACAGCCTGCTAGCAAACTGCTACTTTCTTAACTACTACAATATATCAGAGCTGGCTGGCGCTTCCCATTTTACGTTATTATGGTCAATTATTGCTGCTTTTAATCCTTCAACTTCTTCCTTTAGGTGATCAAGTTCTTCTGTCCATGTTCTATAGTTTTGATTATTATCAATAAATCCATCCTGTTGAATTAACTCATTCAAATGAGATAAACCTTTGGCCAAGAGTTGGTTTGTATCAAGAGACTCTTCTCGAAGTTGTACTATGTTTTTCATAAGTGAGACATTCAAATTAGAGACAAACTTCTCATTTAAATCGTAGATTAACTTATCCATAACTTGATAGACGTAATGAATTGTTGCAATTTTATCTGCAATGTCCTCAAAGTTTGTGGGCTTAACTTCAACTTCTATATTGTCTATTTCTTTAAAGTTGAAATCGCTCATTTGGTTTATTACTTCAAAGTTATTTTCGCTTTCTTGTTTACTGTTGTTACTCATGTTAGCTCCATAAAATTTTAAAATCAACTCAGTTACACTGAAATAGCATGTAAAAAGAGTAACAGCCTGCTGGCAAGCTGTTACTTTTTTTCTTAAATGAACTCAGGGGCATCCATTGGCGGTGGTTCTAATTCGGACTTTAAATCGTTAATTGTCTTTATTAGTCCACTATTTTCATCACCAACTGTACCTATCAATGTTATAACTTTAGTTTGCTCAGCTTTTAATGTTGTATTTAATATATCAATCATATTATTCATATTGTCAGTTACTTTCCCAATAATATTTTGAACATGGGAGAATGGTGCAGGCCGCTTTAATTGATCTGCTGTGTAAGGTGTTCCACTAGCTGTGAATTTGATGGGATCAATTTTACTCATAATTGGCTTACTTCCTTCACTATTAATCCCTGCAAGATTCTGTGTGCTATTTTGTACACTGTTGTCGATTGTCATATCTTACCTCCATAGTCATGTAAAAAAATTTAACTAATCCTTAACTATAATAAACAACGTATAAGTTGCTTATCATTGGAATACTTTGCTATAGCTCCAAATCTAGAGCTATTTATCTATATTAACTCATAATATCCTTCTTCCATAACATCATATGGAGAATCCATTGGTGGCGGTGTGGTAAATTCGTCGAGCTTTTTGTGTAACTCATTTATCGATTCTTTTTGTTTATAAAACTCCTCCTTCAATGCATCAATAATATCTTTAGAATGATCTTTACTATCAAGATCACCAATCACAGCTGTCACTTTCTCATAAGGCAGTTTGTGAATAATATCTTTTAGACTTTCTGCATTTAGCTCATTCAAAAGTTTTGCAAATTGTTGGTCAGGCATGTTATGAGCAAAAGCTTGAAGTTTTTCTGGGTTGTCAGCTAAAGACTTAATAATCATCTGAATCTTATTAGGATCAGTTAAATCTCGAGCTACTATTGCAAGTTTCTCGTGGTCTAGTTTCTTAACTAAATTATGTAATGTATCTTCTTCTAAATTGTGTACTAGGATTGGAAGTCGCTCATGCCACAATTCCTTGGAAAGAATAGTTAAATGGTGCTCATCTAAATCTTTTGCTAATTCTACAAGCTGATAATCGTCTATATTATTGATAAGTGCCTTGAACTGATCGACTTTTAAATGAGGTAAAATTTCTCTTACTTGCTCTGGATGTAAGTCTCTCACTAGGGCTCCAAGCTGATCATCATTTAAAATAGGAATAATTATTTGTAATTTTTCTGGATCTAATTCCTGAGCAAGAGTGTGCAATTGGTGGTTGGTCAAATGATCCACTAAAGCTCGAAATTGGTTATCTGTAAAACTCTCTGCCAAGACCTGTATTTGCTCATTATTAAGAGTATGGGTAAAAGTTACTAACTGATTGTGTGTTATTTTCTCAACAAAAATTTTTGCAAATGTTTTTGATAATATTATATCCTCTGGTATTTTAGATGATATTATATCTTGTATTACTTCTTCCTTGACATGCCGTTCAATATATTGGAGTGCCTGATTGTCAGGTGAATCAATAATATTCCCTTGATCATCCGAGAAATAATATTTGTAGGTATTACCTGACTCTTCCCATGTTACATATTTATATTCCACTGGTTGTGCCTTAAGAACGTAAATATACCTTGTGCTATAATCAGAAAGTTTTGATACTTCGTAGTCAATTGATATCTTCATTAATTTTTCATTAAGATACACAAAAGAATGCAAGTTATTTTCATAACCAAGTTTAGCGTTTCTAAATGGCACAACTGGAAATTTACAATTTGTGATTAGACCTTCTTCTTTATTACAACGGTAAGATGTTTGTTTCAAATCTTTGAAATTCTCCTTTATGCATGCAACAATTGTAAAGGGACCATCGCTTGAAGCGTTGCAAAATTTTATAGGTAAATCTAGTACTCTACTATCTTCATCATCTAGTGGAATAAATCCAATTTTATCAAAACTATTCCAAGTTAACTCTTCACCATCTACGGAACCTTGAAATATCCTCATTCTAGTCTCGTTAAATACCCTTTGTCCAGGTACCATCTTAAAAACATGCTTTTTTCCACTCATAAGTATTACCCAATCAATTTAATTATAGCTATTCTAACATTTATTGATTAATTTATTGTTAAGTTGGTATATACTAGAACTATAATAACAAACATTACTTGTGTAGAGAGAAGTTACGAAAAGAAATAGGTATTTTTTAGAGAACTAGTATAAAACCCTCATAGATTAAAATAAGCTATTTTGACAGGTTTTGTAGCGTACTAAAGCTAATATACACTGGTGGAGGCAAGCGGGATCGAACCGCTGACCTTCTGCGTGCAAAACAGATGCTCTACCAGCTGAGCTATGCCCCCAAATATTCTCTTAAAGCATAAATCACTCAGGCTGAAATGCAAGAAATATTTATCTATTGCTAAATAGTTCACAAATTCTGCAGTTATGTAAAATTCTCTATCTTTTTAGAGTTGTACGTCAGCTTTGCCAAATGAATCTGTGAATTGAAAATTAATAAGAAGTCTTCAAAAATTTTTAACTAAATTATCACTAACGCAGTACATTATATAATTTATTTAATCACGCATAAAAATTTTAGTTTGATTAAAACGGATAAAAACTATATTACTGTTTAGTGTAGCTGAAAAATAAAATGATCCCGTAGCTCAGCCGGTAGAGCAACTGACTTTTAATCAGTGGGTCACGCGTTCGAATCGCGTCGGGATCACTTAGAATCTTAAAAGCATGCTAAAAGAACAGGACAAAATATTCACAAACTTAAATGGTAAAGAAACACCACTACTTGAGGGTGCAAAAAAACGTGGTAGTTGGCAAAAAACAAAGGAATTACTGGATTTAGGATCAGAAAAAATCATTGATGAAGTAAAGAAATCTGGCTTGAGAGGTCGAGGGGGTGCAGGATTTTCTACTGGCCTTAAGTGGAGCTTTATGCCTAAAAATCCTCCAAAAGCATATTTAGTAGTCAATGCAGATGAGTCAGAACCTGGTACATGTAAAGACAGAAACATATTACGATATGAGCCACACAAGCTACTTGAGGGAATTCTTCTGGCTGGCAGAGCGATCAGCGCATCAGCTGCGTATATTTATATCAGGGGTGAATTTTATAATGAACATTTAGTTCTAAAAAAAGCACTTGAGGAAGCCTATAAAGAAAACTTAATTGGAAAAAATGCCTGCAAGTCAGGTTATGATCTTGATGTGTTTATCCATAGGGGTGCAGGAGCTTACATATGTGGGGAAGAAACAGCTCAACTCGAATCCATTGAAGGAAAAAAGGGCTTTCCTCGCATGAAACCTCCATTCCCTGCGGGTGTTGGACTTTTTGGCTGCCCAACCACAATAAACAACGTTGAAACTATAGCCATAGTTCCAGATATTCTAAATCGCGGAGGAGAGTGGTTTGCATCTCTGGGTAAACCAAATAATACTGGCACTAAGGTCTTTTGCATTTCAGGGCATGTAAATAATCCATGTAATGTTGAAGAAGAGCTCGGAATTTCACTGCGTGAATTAATTGAAAAATACGCAGGTGGAGTGAGAGGAGGTTGGGATAATTTACTTGCTGTAATACCTGGTGGGTCTTCAGTCCCATTAATTCCAAAATCTATATGTGATACTATTGAAATGGATTTTGATTCATTAAGGGCTGCAAAATCAGGGCTTGGTACTGCTGCTGTAATAGTGATGGATAAATCAACTGACATAATAGCTGCAATAGAAAGATTATCACATTTCTATATGCATGAGTCCTGCGGACAATGTACACCATGCCGTGAAGGCACTGGATGGATGTGGAGAATTATGAGAAGAATGGTAGCAGGAAATATTAAACCTGGTGAAGTAGATAAGCTACTTGACCTTACAACTCAAATAGAAGGGCATACAATTTGTGCACTTGGCGATGCTGCAGCTTGGCCAGTTCAAGGATTAATCAGACATTTTCGTCATATAATTGAAGAGAGGATAGTAACTTAACTTATATTTTTAAATGATTTTACTACTTAGCAGCTAAAGTTAAAGAATATTGATTTCCTTCCCTTTTAGGTGCTAATTCTACTTTTGCAATATCTTCAGCGTCTCTAATTAGCCGTTCTAATTTTTCCAGTCCAATTTCAATGTTCATAAGCTCTCTCCCTCTAAATTTCATTGTGACTTTAATTCTATGTCCATGCACAAGAAAATCCCTTGCTTGACGCAATTTTGTTTCGTAGTCGTGATCACCAATATTAGGACCGAGTTTAATTTCTTTTATAGTTAATGTTTTTTGTTTCTTTTTTGCTTCACTTGCCTTCTTTTTTATATCATACTTTTGTTTGCTATAGTCCAGAATCTTACATACTGGAGGAGTTGAATCAGGTGCAATTTCTACCAAGTCTAAATTAACACTTTGTGCAACTTCCAAAGCTTGTCCTATTGGAACAATTCCAACCATTTCACCATTATGATCAACTAAGCGTACTTCCTTAGCTGTGATGAATTCATTAATTTTGTTTTTATTATTCTTTTGAACTTGCAAATTTTTCTCCCTTAACTCAAATTAATACTTTTTAAAAGCAATTCAGTAGCCTTTTCCAAAGGAAAAGACTCTTGTTCTTCTGACCCTAAATTTCTCACTGACACAGTTCTATTGATGATCTCATTTTTACCTATAACCCATAATATAGGTACCTTATTTGAACTATGCAAGCGTATCTTATAACTAATTTTTTCATTGGTCAAATCGGTCTTAATTCTAACACCTTGTTCTTTTAAAATATTGCTGATTTCAGTAGCATAACCATCAGCTTCATTTATAATGGTCAGAATAGCAAGTTGCGTTGGAGCAAGCCAAATTGGAAATTTTCCTGCATAATTTTCTATCAAAATCCCAATAAAACGTTCAAAAGTTCCAAGAATTGCTCTATGTAGCATAACAGGGTGGTGCTTTTGTCCGTCTGCTCCTATATAAAAAGCTCCAAGCCGCTCCGGTAAAATAAAATCAACTTGCAACGTTCCACATTGCCAATTTCTACCTATTGCATCTTTCAAAACAAACTCTAACTTTGGACCATAAAATGCACCTTCACCAGGATTAAGTTCATAACTAAGCCCTGCTTCTTTAACTGCTTCAAGCAGTGCTCTTTCAGCTCTATCCCACACTTCATCATTACCTGATCTAGTATCTGGACGGTCTGAAAATTTCACAGAAATTTCATTGAACCCAAGTTCTGAATATACTTCTTTTAAAAGGTCACAAAACTTTACAGTTTCAGAATTCACTTGTTTTTCCATACAAAAAATATGTGCATCGTCTTGCGTAAAACCACGCACTCGCATCATTCCATGCAATGAGCCTGAGCTTTCATTTCTATGGCATGTGCCAAACTCTGCCATACGTATCGGTAAATCACGATAGCTTCTGGTGTGAGAATTAAAAATCTGCACATGACAAGGGCAATTCATGGGTTTTATTGCTAGCTTTTTACTTTCAGATTCATCAATAATGAACATATTTTCACGAAACTTATCCCAATGTCCCGATTTTTCCCACAGCTCTTTGCTTACTAAAATAGGTGTTTTTACCTCAAAGTAGCCATTGTTCATTAACTTTTTTCTGATGTAAGACTCAAGAACATTATATAAAGTATATCCCTGTTCATGCCAAAAAATCTGCCCAACAGCTTCCTCTTGAATGTGAAATAAGTCCATATCCTTAGCAATTTTGCGGTGGTCGCGTTTTTCTGCTTCCTCCAGACGTTTAAGATAAGTATTTAATTCATCCTTATTTCTCCACGCGGTGCCATATATTCTTTGCAACATTGGGCCCTTAGAATCGCCACGCCAGTATGCACCTGCTACTTTCATAAGTTTAAACGCTTTAACCCTGCCAGTTGATGGTGAGTGCGGACCACGACATAGGTCTACAAAGTTGCCTTGTTTATAAACAGTTAGGTTTTCGTTTTCTGGTATTGATGAGACAATATCAACCTTGTATCTTTCACCTATATCACTAAAGAAATCAATTGCCTGCTTACGAGTCCAAACTTCTCGGACGAATCTGTGGTTACTTTTTATAATTTCCTTCATTTTTTTTTCTATTGCAGTAAGATCGTCCGTGGTAAAGGCACGATCTGTAGCAAAATCATAGTAGAAACCATCTTGAATTGTTGGCCCGATAGTAATCTGAGTATTAGGAAAGAGCTCTTTTACTGCCTGCGCCATTATATGAGCAGCATCATGCCTTATTATATCTAAACCCGCTTCGTCACTCAGTTGTATTACCTCTATCTCTGTATCAGATTCAATTTCACGTGAGAGATCATACAACTCACCATTTACCTTAAAGGCAATTGCTTCTCTCAAAGCATCCGGTTGTAATATATCAAAGCCAGTGACTCTACCACTGTATTCTTTTACTTTTTGTTCGGCTAAAAAGGTAACTTTTATCATTCATTAGACCTTTTATCATCCCAGTGCTTGACACTGGGATCCATGTTTCTTTCTTTTCTAGATTCCAGCGTCACGCGCTGGAATGACACCAAAAGATGAGCTACTGATCTTTCAGTTAAATAACAGTTGTACAAGAGATCTATTACATACTTGCTGTAAGAAATTTTAATTGTTGACATACCTAGTTAATAATACGGCCTATTCTTTTTTAACCTGAGTGCAATTGCTTCTTCCCAAACTTCACCATTACGCAATAGCTTTTCTTTATTGTACATTAGCTCCTCTCTTGTTTCAGTAGCAAATTCAAAGTTAGGACCCTCCACAATTGCATCAACTGGACATGCCTCTTGGCAAAGTCCGCAGTATATGCATTTTGTCATATCAATATCATAGCGCGTAGTGCGGCGACTGCCGTCTTCTCTTTCCTCTGCTTCAATAACTATTGCTTGAGCAGGGCAGATAACTTCGCATAACTTACAAGCTATGCATCGTTCTTCACCATTTGGATAACTACGCAGCGCATGCTCACCACGAAACCTTGGACTTAAAGGGCCCTTCTCCATAGGATACCTCAAAGTAACCTTTGGTTTAAACATATATTTTAATGTAATAACAAACCCTTTAATTAACTCTACAGAAGACCAATACCAAGCTAATTTCTTGAGCATAATATTTAAAACTTGTGTCAGTCATTATAAATCATATTATCAGTTTTCAAAATAAATATTTTCATCTGGATGACTTTTGTAGTTTTTCTATACAATATATTTACTAATACTGCATTAATATGAATAAGTAATATAAGCAAAAATTTTTTAGATTAGGTATTTCGATTTCTTAAATTGCTAAGTAGTTTATATAAATGATGACAAACACAAATGAAACTATTTTTGCTTTGTCGACCGTATTTGGTAAGTCAGGAGTTGCAGTAATCAGAATTTCAGGCAACTACGCCCTTAAAGCTTTAAATCATTTTCATATTAAGAAAAAAATTAAACCAAGATTTGCTACTTTAGTTGATCTATATGATGATTCCAATCAATTGATAGATAATGGAATAATCATCTATTTCCCTGCTCCAAACAGTTTCACTGGCGAGGATGTTATAGAGTTACAAGTGCATGGAAGCAAGGCCGTCATAAAAATCATCTTGGAGAAATTATCAAAAATTTTCGTTATGGCCAGGCCTGGAGAATTCTCACTTAGGGCTTTTCTAAATGGTAAATTTGACTTAACGCAAATAGAAGGAATTGCAGACTTAATTGATGCTGAAACGAAAATGCAAGCTAAACAAGCGATTAAGCAGATGTCAGGAGAATTGGAGAGACTATACAGCAATTGGAGGCAAAGATTAATAACGATACAATCTAAAATCGAAGCATATATAGACTTTCCAGAGGACATTTGGGCAGAAAAAAGTGAATTGGAAAAAATTAATAATGAAGTGCAATCTCTCGTGCAGTTGATACAAGAGCATTTAAATGATAATAGACGGGGCGAAAGGTTGCGTGAGGGTTTACATATTGTAATAACTGGTGAACCAAATGTCGGTAAATCAACTCTGTTTAATTTCTTAGCCAAGCGTGATATTGCTATTATTTCTGAATATGCAGGCACAACAAGAGATATACTTGAAGCTCATATTGACATTGGCGGATACCCAATCATTCTCTCTGATACTGCTGGAATTCGTGAAAGTTCAGATCCAATAGAATCAGAAGGTATAAGTCGAGCAAAAAAGAGGTCTTTTGAAGCTGATTTAAGAATAGAGCTATTTACTTTTGAACAACGTTATAATATCAATTGCAACGTTGTAAATAGCGATACTATTTATGTATTGAGCAAAGCTGACGATGTTATCAATAATCACAATATAAAAATTAATGGCATAGATCTTTTACCCATTTCTATTCTAAAGGGAATAGGTACAAACAAATTGATCTCTCTCATAAAAGAGAAGGCAAAGGAAAAATTTGGGCATGATAGAGACACTCCTATGATTACTCGGCAAAGGCATAGGAATCGCATGCAGAAAGCACTGGAACATTTACAACGTTTTAATATCGATAATCCAATTGAGTTGATATCTGAAGATTTGAGGCTTGCTGCATTTGAACTTGGTGCAGTGATTGGGGTTATTAATGTTGAGGAAATATTAGATAGTGTGTTTAGCAACTTTTGTGTGGGCAAGTAAAGTTTTTATAGATTGCTTAGAATCAAATGTTGTGATAGAAAAGAAATGGACGGATGGCCGAGCGGTTTAAGGCACCAGTCTTGAAAACTGACGTACGTGATGAGCGTACCATGGGTTCGAATCCCATTCCGTCCGCATAGCATCCCGCGATGTTAGCTGATTTTTAGAGCTTTATGTGGTTCATAACGCTGGAAATCTTGTCTAATCTAGCCACATCTTTTAAAAATACATCCCTTTGTAAATTGACCTTGTTAGCAAAGAAAGCTAATATCTATAAATAGATCACCATCTGAATATGGAAACCGATATAGTAATAATAGGTGCAGGGCCTATTGGAATATTCACTGCTTTTCAAGCGGGAATGCTTGATATGAGATGTCATATAATAGATGTTTTTGATCAAGCAGGAGGACAATGCACAGCTCTTTACCCAAAAAAGCCAATATATGATATACCTGGTTATCCTGTAATTACTGCCCAAAAATTAATTGAGCGACTAATGGAGCAAGCTTCACCATTTGAGCCTGTTTACCATTTAAGTCAAAAAGTGGAAAAGATTTCAAATAACGAAGGTGAAAACTTTACTATCATAACGAACATAGGTACAGAGGTAAAATGCAAAGCCGTTATCATTGCTGCAGGTAACGGAATGTTTGAACCTAACCGTCCACCCTTAAGTGGTATATTAGAATATGAAAATAAATCTGTATTTTATAGTGTAAATAAAATTTCTGATTTTCAGGACAAAACTATAGTCATTGCAGGGGGGGGTGATTCTGCGGCTGATTGGACTGTAGAACTTTCTAAAGTTGCGAAGAAAATTTATGTGATACATAGGAGAAAGGAATTTCGCTGCACTCCTGAAACTAGAAATAAATTAGAATCACTTGAAAATGACGGAAAGATAGAACTGGTAGTGCCATATCAATTACACGAACTAGCAGGAGGTAATGGGCAGTTGAGAGCAGTGATAGTAAAAAACATTGCCTCTAAGGAAGAAAGAGAAATATCCGCTGATTTTTTGCTGCCATTTTTTGGATTATCAATGAATCTTGGTCCAATAAACAATTGGGGTATAGAGTTAGAACATGGCCGCATAATTGTCGACCCAGCTACACTTAGAACCAGTAGAGATAGAATATATGCAATCGGAGATATAGCTACTTATCCAGGCAAACTAAAATTGATACTAAATGGTTTTGCTGAGAGCGCCATGGCTTGTTATCACATATACAAAGTAATTCACAATTCTCCAGTTAATTTTCAATATTCAACTTCAAAGGGAATTCATCGAAATTAAAGAGTAAAGAGATCCATGAACCTGCATGCAGTTATCTCAAGCATAAGGGAATACAAACGAAAAAGATTACTTTACAAATTTTCCCAACTCCCTTATCATATCAATAAGAGTATTTATCCTTGTTTTTAATCTCTGCAGATTTAACAACAAAATTCAGTAAAAAACTCAGGTATATATTGGCAGATTACATAAAATTATAGCGGCTGCATGTCTTTTTTATTTTTTCTACATTTAGCCAAATCACGCTTATTAGTACATTATCAATTTAAATTATTAAAACTCGCTATTCGGGACTTCTTTTGCCTTTTTTCTATTTGGTTGGATGATTTTATAAATTAATTAAAATATTCATAATATTGATTTCTTATCACAACAATGCTATTATTAAGCTAATATTACTTTTAGTGAGGTGTGAGCAATGGTTGATGTAGCTTTTATTAGTGTAAATACAGTTATTGATAACGGATACAGAAGAAAAATAAAACTCGTTATGTCAGGGTTATTTTTAGCTGTATCAGCAGCAACTGCTGTTTGGTTTATCTTTCCTGGATCGCAAAATGTACTTGCTCCTTTCTTGCTTCCAGCTATATTCCTTCTTTTGACCCTATCTATGGGATATTATACGTTTCTTTTTGGTTGTGAGAAAAAGTCTGTAGTAGAGAATGTTCTTGGTATGGTTGAACCTGCTGAATCAGTTAAGAGGGTGCGTTGCCAAGACGAGATCGAATCTTTGCTAGCAGAAACAAGAGATATTACAAAAAGTAAGTTTTGTAACGTACTGATTAATCTTTGTTTTGAGGATCGTAGCAAAGCGCACAAACTTGCTTTATATGTAAGAGACATTGATAGCGTTGCATCCTCGATAAAAGACGAGGATCTGTTAAATCACTTTGATCAATTTTTTACCATAACTGAAGCAAGCAATAAGAATATTAGAAATGAGCTAATTAATCGCGCAAGAATATATAGAACAATAAGTGAAAAACCTAAAAATGAAATACAAAGTTTTTTAGATAATCAAAAAGAGAGTCTTTCGTATGAAATAACGTCACCTAAAATTGATAATTTTTTACCACAGGTTAATGCAGTAACTGTTTAGGTTAGCAAAAGTTCAATACGTATAGCTAAGTCTTTGCAATATCAATAATTTCATTGTGTACATGATTATCACTTTTTTTTTCAATTCCAGTAATAACATTACATCTATTAGATTCTTTTATAGCTATTTCTTGAAATCCTTTTCGAATTTTATGATAGAAATCAATGCTCATTTCTTCATACTTATTTTTATCCTTTGCTCTGCTGAGTCCAACTTGAACATCAATATCTAAAATAAATGTGATATCTGGATATTTAATTTCCACTAATTTGTGTAAGTCTCTTATTAGACTCAAGTCAACACCTAGTCCATACCCTTGATACGCAATAGTTGAATCGATAAATCGATCACAAATAACTGTCTTTCCCTCTTTAAGAGCTGGCAATATTAATTTTTTCATATGTTCGTGCCTCATCGAGATAAGCAGCAAGAGTTCAGAAATAGGATCAATATTATCCTTAAGTAGTAATCCTCTTATTTTTTCTGCAAAATCAGTACCACCTGGTTCTCTAGTCAATACGACATTATTTTCACCGTGAATTTGCTTGAAATAATTTGCAAGTAACTCAGACTGTGTTGTTTTACCAGAACCATCTATTCCTTCGAAGGTTATGAACATAAATTTTATAATTACAATGCTAAATGCAAACAGTGTACATAGAAACCATTTGACATTTAAGCAATAAGATCATAAATTATGGTATACAATTCTCTATGAGCTATGGTTACGCTAGACACTCCTAAGATAGATTTAGACTTTACTGCAAAGAATTTCAATCTCCTGGGAGTGGATAACAAATATTATACATTAAGTGACTGCTATGGGGAAAATGGTCTCATTGTAATGTTTATATGCAATCACTGTCCTTACGTTCAATCAATTATTAGCAATCTAGTAAGCGATGTTAATTTGTTGAAAAAAGATTATCAGGTAAACACCGTTGCAATCATGCCAAATGATGTAAATGAGTACCCAGAAGACTCCTTTGAAAACATGATTAATTTTGCCAAGGAAAATCAGTTTACATTTCCATATTTGATTGACAATAACCAAGAAGTAGCTAAAGAGTATGGTGCTGTTTGTACCCCTGATTTTTTTGGCTTTAATTCCAAACTAGCCCTCTGCTATCGCGGGCGTTTTAACAACACAAAAAAAGAGAAAGTTCAAAATTACGAAGTAGGAAGTAGTGATTTATTTCAAGCCATGAAATTTATTGCAGAAACTAGCAATCCTCCAGTTGACCAAAAATCAAGCATTGGTTGTTCAATAAAATGGTCTAATTCTACAGGTTAAATATTATGCACAGCGGCTCTCAGCATTTGTTTGATATTATAATTTTACTCTCTGCTGCTGTGTTTATAGTCATAGCGTTTTGGAAAATGAATATTAGCCCAGTACTTGGTTACTTTGTTGCAGGTGCATTGATTGGTTCTCATGGATTTAATCTGATACATTCAGTTGAAGTAATGGATAACTTTGCAGAGTTTGGCGTAGTTTTCCTATTGTTCATTATAGGTCTTGAATTGACATTTGAACGCCTTATCGCTATGCGTAGGCATGTGTTTGGGTTTGGTTCCCTTCAAGTTATAGTTACCATGATAGCAATATGGTGCATTGCTCTTGCCTTTGGAGTAAATACAAACATGGCAGCAGTTATTGGTGGTGGACTTGCACTATCCTCAACAGCAATAGTGTTGCAGGTTCTGCAAGAAAAGGGTTCTCAAGCAAGCCAAGTTGGTAGATTGTCAATAGCAGTGCTACTAATGCAGGACTTTGCAGTGGTACCTCTAATAGTACTAGTGCCCCTGCTTACTGGCAATTCTGAACACAGCTTAATAAGCTCGTTGGCAGGCTCATTAGTGCAAGCAGCTATTGCATTGGTGTTGATATTTGTAACTGGTAGGTTATTACTGAGGCCATTGTTTTCGGTTATTGCCAAAATGGAGAGTAATGAAATCTTTATATCAACAACACTTCTGATAATATTAGGATCAGCATTTATTACTGAACAATTTCATTTATCAATGGCATTAGGCGCATTTGTTGCTGGGTTACTAGTTGCAGAAACAGAACACAGGAATTCGGTAGAACATGCAGTATTGCCATTTAAAGACTTATTTCTTGGTTTATTCTTTATGACTGTTGGCATGTCTATTGATATTGACCTTTTACTCAATAAGTTACCACTCGTTACTTTATTATCAATTATCCTTATCGTTTTAAAGACGTCCATTATATATACATTGTGTAGATTTTTTGGATTTAGAAGTGCACCTGCAATACAAGCTGGATTACTGCTTGCACAAGGCGGTGAATTTGCATTTATTTTATTCCGTTTAGCAGATGAATTAGATGTACTATCAAGTGAAATCGCTCAAGTGCTTATGATGGTAACTACAGTAACTATGGCTTTTACTCCTCTTTTATCGGGAATTGGAGACTGGATAGCAAATTCATTTAGCACTGAAAAAATAATACTAGACGATGAAGCAATCGAAACAGACACACAAGACCTTTATAATCACGTAATAGTTGCTGGGTTTGGTAGAGTGGGATATATGGTAACAAAAATGCTTACTGCAGAGCATTTAAGTTATGTTATTGTAGATATTCAATCAAAAATAGTAAAAGAAGGAAAAAATGACAGTTTTCCTATATATCTTGGAGATGCTACAAGATATGAAATTTTAAAATCAGTAGGAATAGAAAGAGCTCAAGCTCTTGTGGTTTCGATAAAGAACGAAGTTACTATAAAGAAAATAGTTTCTCTAGTTGCAGCAAATTTTCCGCATGTAAATATTATAATACGTTTGCCAGATTTGAATAATGTGGAGGTTTATAAAGATCTAGGGGCTAGTAAAATTATTCCCGAAACATCTGAAATTGGATTGCAGCTAGGTGGAGCAGCATTAAGTTTAAGTGGAATTAGCGAAAGTGGAGTTACATCTTTAAAAGGTAAATTTAGAAAAGGCAACTACAGTATGTTAAAAGAACTTGGTAATGATAAAGATGAATAGCCCTATATCACTTTAATTAGTGACCAGAAAAAACACATTTAATTAAACAACTGTACTCTCTAGAAAGGTGAAAAATTGACCTTATTGTAACTATGAACAAAATAATCATAAAAAAATTTGGTGGGACTTCACTAACTGACTTAAATCGAGTTGCAAACCTGATAAAAAATGATATTGAGAAAGGTTGTAATGTAATCGCTGTTGTATCTGCTGCTGCAGGATTCACTGACCAAATGGCTTTTCAAGCTAGGCAAATTTCAAATTTAAATTGTAGACAAGAGTTATCAGAGTATGATGTTCTCCTTTCAGCAGGAGAACAGATCTCTTGCGCATTATTAGCTATCACTCTTCAATCTATCGGAGTTAATGCTAAATCATGGCTCGCCTGGCAGTTACCAATTGTAACGGATAATTTTTATTCTGAGTCTAAAATAAAAAAGATAAAAATTGACCATGTAAAAAGATCTTTTGCTGAGGGTTATACTGCTGCAATCATTGCTGGTTTTCAGGGTATACACGATGATAGAATCACTACTTTTGGTAGAGGAGGATCTGATATCTCAGCAATTGCCTTTGCTGTAGTCTTTGGTATTAGGACTTGTGAAATTTTTACTGATATTGACGGAATATATACAGCAGACCCAAAAATTGTTCCAAGGGCACGCAAGCTTAAATCTATCTCTTACAATGAAATATTGGAGATGTCGTCATCTGGTGCTAAAATATTGCATAATCGTTCAGTACAACTTGCAATGAAGCATAATATTAAGGTGCAGGTGTTATCCACTTTTGAGGAAGTAGAAGGCACTACAGTACTACACGAAAAAGATGTACTGGAAAGATACTTAATTACTGGAATAACTTATAGCACTCACGAAGCTCTTGTAACTTTTACTAACTTTGCAAATACTCTGGATACTTTAAGAGATATAGCAGGAGCAAACGTTAAAATTGACATGATACATGGGTCAAGCTTTTTGATTTCTAAATTTGATGTTGATTTAATGACAAAGTTATTGAACAAAAATGAAAATTATGTCGTAAACAATAATATAGCTAAAATTTCAATAATTGGTATTGGTGTTATGTCTAACACTGAAGTGATGTACCGCACACTCAAGGTTTTAAGCGAAAAAAAGATAGAAATACTTGCTGTCACAATGTCCGAAATCAAGATCAGTATAGTTGTTCAAAAAAAACACGCTGAGGCTTTAATTAGAGATTTACATACCGAATATGAGCTTGATGTATGACAGCACGCTTGAAATTTATTTACTTGATAATTCAAAAAACTTGAAAGAGCAAAGATAGTTATTGAAATTATCTTGATTTACATCGGTTATCCAAGTTTGACATTGAATGCTTAACACCTCTTCCATTAACACCTTTCTGTAATCTTTATCCAGATGCGACATTATATCGTCAAGCAGAAGAAGAGGTGCTTTATTGTAATGAATACACCTTGCTTTTACACTAGATAAGATGATAGAAAGCAGTAATAGCTTTTGCTCTCCAGTAGAACAAAGATTTATTGGCATGTCCCCTTTTTGGCAAAAAACCCAAAAATTATCATTATGTACAGAAAAGGTTACTCTACCAGTTAATGAGTCTTTTTCTCTGTTTTCCTTTAGACGATTCTGAAAATATTCTGCAGTATCGTCCAAAGTTAGCTGGCTGCTGAATTTCAAACTTGCCTTCGGAAAAAGCTTACAGGAATGGTTATCAATTGTGTCTTGTAATATCTTTAAAACAGATGATCGCATACGTAAAATATCAATTGCATTGGTAGCCATGACGTTTTCAAGACTAGAGAGCCAACTTTCGTCCAAAATATTCTCTCTAAGCAATTTACTTCGCTCATGCTTAGCTTTTCTATATTTCATGTAGCAATAGGTGTAATTTTCTTCAAATAGTGAAACTATACGGTCTAAAAATTTTAACCTGTCACTTGGAGAATTAAGAAGAATATAGTCCATTTGTGGAATTAGCCATATTACATTAGATATTCTATACAAAGATGAGTAGCTTGACTGCGTTTTCCCATCAATTTGTATTAATTTCTTATTAAGATTCTTTCCTATACCAATTGAGTTAAGCTCTGCTCCATTGAAAAAATCATAATACACTACCCAACTTTCATTACTGCGCCTATTTTGCATCTCATTGATTTTTGCTTTTTTCATTCCGTTGCTTTTAGCAAGCAATGAGATTGCTTCAAGTATATTAGTTTTTCCAATACCATTTTTGCCAGTTACTACAACTGGTCTATCATCTAAATCCAGTTCAAAGTTTGAATGACTACGAAAGTTATATAATTTCAGTTTTTTTATATAGCAATGGGTAGTCATTCTTTAATTTATATTCTCCTTACTTCTTCTAGAACCTCATCAACATGTCCACTAACTTTTACGTTTTTCCAGATCTTCACTACTTTACCTTTTTTATCTATTAAAAAAGTAGTGCGCTCTATTCCCATATACTTTTTGCCAAACATGCTTTTTTCTACCCAAACACCATATTTTTCCAACATTTCAGCATTTTCATCAGAAACTAAAGAAAATGGCAAAGAATATTTTGCTTTGAAGTTAGCGTGGCACTTAACGCTATCTTTTGATACACCAATTATCACTGTGTCAAGAGAAGAGAAATTTTCTATTTTGTCTCTAAAGCCTTTTGCCTCCATTGTACAGCCCGGAGTATCGTCTTTAGGATAAAAATAAAGGACTACATTTTTTTTATCAAAAAATTCACTCAGCGATAAAATTTCGCCAGAATCTGTTGGCAAACTAAAATCAGGTGCATTATTTCCTATTGTTAATTCCATACTTTGCTCCATTATTAACACTTTTATGGTACTATATTATATTGTAATAGGAAGGGAGGATAAATGAAAGTAGCTTTTCAGATGGATGAAAGTATAAATTTTGAAGCTGATACTACATTTTCATTAATAAAAGAAGCGCAAAGAAGAAGGTACGAAATTTTTGTTTATGTACCTAATAATTTAGCACTCAAGTTAAATCAGCCAATTGCCCTTGCTCAGAAAGTCAGCGTTGATGATTGTAGCTTCATTTCAAAAGAGGATGTAGTAATCAACCTAAATGAAATGGATATCATATTTATCAGACAGAATCCACCATTTGATATGCGGTACATTACAACAACCTATATCTTAGAAAAGACTACTGCGTTAGTAATAAATAATCCAACAGAAATAAGAAACTGTCCTGAAAAATTAATTACTTCACTATTTCCAGAGCTAATTCCTCCAACTTTGATCACTGAAAATATATCGATGATTAGAAATTTTTGTCACGACTATCAGGATATCATCTTGAAACCACTATATAGCTATGGAGGAAATGACGTAATAAGAATACAAGACCAAAATAGCATTCAAGTGGTAGTCGATCTCATGATTGCAAAATATGAATGTCCTGTAATTGCACAAGCATTTTGTAAAAAGATAAATACAGATAAAAGAATACTGCTACTGGATGGAAAGCCAATAGGAGTAATGAAGCGAGTTCCAAAGTCTAGCGGAGAAATCAGAACAAATATGAGGCTTGGAGCAAGTTTTGAATCTATTGAAATGAATGATAGAGACACTGAAATATGTAATAAAATTGGTCCTGAGCTAAAGAAAAGAGGGCTAATATTTGTTGGTATTGATATTATAGATGACTTCCTGCTCGAAATTAATACTACCTCACCTACGGGAGTAGTTTATATCAATAAGTTGTATAGTAAATCACTAGAAAAAGAACTATGGAATGCATTTGAAGAAAAAGCAATTCGTCAACTAAGTTCTTGAGCTATTGCCTTAATAAATTCAGTAACTCCATTCCTTATTCTTGTTTTCTTAGTATTATTAGCCATATCACGCAATTTTTGACAATTTTGCAATAAATCAACTAGCAACTCTCCTAGATTCTTTTTCGCGTTACTATTTTGCTCAACCATTACAGCTGCTCCCGAATCTTCAATATGTTTTGCATTATAAAATTGATGGTTATCTTTTGAGTGAGGATAAGGAATATATACAGCAGGACGCTCAGCAAGAGTAATCTCTGCTATTGAAGTTGCCCCCGCTCTGCTAATTACCAAATGAGCATTGGCCAGTTTATTTTCCATATCATCGAAAAACTCACTTAACTCACAATCAATTCCTTCACTTTTGTATAGACTCTTGACCTTGTTTATATTTTTCTTTGTACATTGCTGCGTTACTCTAATCCTCTCTTTTACTTCAACAGGTAGATCACAAATTACACTGCTCACTACATCATCAAAAAAATTTGCACCCTGACTGCCTGCTATTATTAACACGTTTAAAACTGTTTCAGCTCTAGAATAGCCTTGTGCTTCTATATCGACAAAATTTCCTGTAAAAACGCATTTACTACCTTCTGCATACTTAGTCTCTGGAAAGCTAGTTGCAATTAATTTTGCACTCTTGAAAAAGAATCTATTTACCCTCCCTAAAACTGTGTTTTGTTCATGTAAAACTATAGGTATAGAAAGAATCTTTGCTGCAAGAAGAGTTGGAAAAGAAGCGTAGCTACCAAAACCAATGATTAGCTTTGGTTTTAATTTTCTCGTTTGATACAGTGCTAATACACAACTATACATTAACAAAAAGAGAAACTTCAATTTGTTGCCACTTGGCTTGCACAATGGTAAAATATAACTTTCTATATTGATGGTTTTTTGATCATTGAATAATATACAATTGTGCCCTTGTACCTTTAGTGCTTTTGCTAATGTTATAGCTGGAAAAACATGCCCACCTGTACCGCCTGTTGCTAGAATAATAGTCATCTGTAAGTAGTAATTTGATAATAGATTGTTAATTATTTTTTAATAATTTGCATGTAAAATTTTATTAAGCTTTATGATAGTTGAGTTAAAAATGCCTAAAAATAGTGACAGTAAAAAAGAATCTAACGTAAAAAATAAGCCTCAAGAGCAAAGCAGAAGCGGAGGTTTATTAAAAAACATAATAAAAGCTCTTTTTAACTCAGTTGTTGATCTACCTCAGCAAGAACAACTCAATAAAAATATTGATAGACAACAAGGTTTAGACAGTAAAAGAAAAAGCCCAGAGGATCTTAATCAGGAAAAAAAGCTTGAAGTGAAAGAAGCAGCTGAAGGGTTAAAAGAAAAGTTAGAAAAATCTGATATTGGTAATCAATCTATTAGAATTGAATCGCCTAATCAGGATAATTGTAGCTCTAAAACAATGAATCGTTAGCTTAACTATTTAACGATTCATCATCTGCAGCAAGTACTGATTCGTGTATAATTTCCGAAATAGTTGGATGAGGAAAAATCGTAGATTTTATGTCGCAGTCTGTTCCCTCTAGTTGCTTTGCAAGAGCGAAATTGCTAATTAACTCTGTTACTTCCGCTCCTATCATGTGAGCTCCAAGAAGTTCGCCTGTTTTTTTGTCTATAATTGTTTTCACTAAACCTTCAGTTTCACTTAGTGCAATAGATTTACCATTAAAGTTGGAGTGAAATTTTCCTACTTTTATATCGTATCCACTTTTTATTGCTTGTTCCTCAGTAAAGCCAACGCTTGCTACTTGCGGATGAGAGTAAGTGCAATTTGGTATGCACTCTTTTTTTAACACATGAACATTTTTACCAGCAATCTTCTCAATGCAGATTACAGCTTCATGACTTGCTTTATGCGCTAAACATGGCGGACCAGCGACATCACCTATTGCATACACACTTGTTTCACTTGTTTCATACCATTCATTCGTTTCAATAAAACCAGAAAAACTCAACTTAATTTTTGTATTTTCTAAACCTATATTTTCAGTGTTTGCTTGAACGCCAACTGCAACAATCACCCTATCAAATTCTTTGCTCTCACCACTACTTAGTAACACTTGAGCAAAGTCTTTATTTTTAGTCAAAGCTTTTACGCTACTGTTTGTATATATTTTTATCCTTTGTTTTGTGAATATTTCTTGTGCTAAATTTGAAATATCTTTATCTTCCAGCGGCAAAATAGTGTCTTTTACTTCTATAATTGTTACATCAACTCCCAAAGTACTATAAAAACTTGCAAACTCTATTCCTATCGCACCAGAACCTATGATTAGTAGAGATTTTGGTAACTTCTTTGGAGTCATAGCGTGCTGCGCATTCCATATTAAATCTCCATCTACTTCGATTCCAGGAAGATTTCTTGCCGTTACACCTGTTGCTAAAATGATATGCTTAGAAGAAATTTCCTCCTCCTTCTTATCATTAAGAATTTTTACAACATAGTTACCTGCAAGTTTACCAAAGCCTTGATGAACTTTGATGTTATTTTTTTTCATCAAATACTCAACACCACTTGATAGCTTATCAACAACGTTCCTTGAATATTTCACTATTGATTGTATATCAAAACTTGTATCCTTTACTTTTATGCCAAATTCTTCTGATCTTCTTATTAATCTATAAACTTCAGACGCTCTAAGTAGCGATTTTGTTGGTATACATCCCCAATTTAAGCATATACCACCCAAATTTTCCTCCTTTTCAACAATTGCAGTTTTAAGTCCAAGCTGCGCCGCTCTAATTGCTGCTATATAACCACCAGGACCGCTGCCTATAACTGTAATATCGTACTCATTCATCAGTTTTCTTCGTATGCAAAAGACTATATATAACAGATGGAACCCGTATGATCAATGCTCAGGTGCATAGAAGCGGCTTGACAAACCTTCCCACTTTTCTTCTTATATCAATAAGAGTATTTATCCTTATTTTTAATCTCCGCGGGTTTAACAACAAAACTCAGATATTTATTGGCAGATTACATAAAAATTATAGCGGCTGCATGTTTTTTAAATTTTTTCTACTTCAGCCAAAACACGCTTGTTAGCACATTATCAATTTACATTATTAAAACTCGCTATATAGGGATTCTTTTGCCTTTTTTTACTTAGTAAATTTATTAATATTTATAGCTAAAGCTTCAGGCCAGCACTTGATGCTGAAATCTTTACTACAAATAAGCATATTGAGCACAAAATTATGCTAAAATACAACGTTTTTGGTGAGACTATGGACAAACTGAATCCCAGTATCTGGGCACTGGGATGACAAGAAATAGGCTGCTTTCATAACAATGAAAGGTTATTTGGATGATAGCTGCACTTCCAGTTTCAGCTACTCGGATGACAAGAAAGAGGGCACTGGCATGCTGAACCATAATGTTCGTACAGCTGTGCAAGAATCAGTGGGTGTGACTTGCCAAATTTTTAAATTACGTACAGCACCAAGTAACGCACAAGTACAGCGTCTATACCAGTTACTGTTGTACCTTATTTCTTTCTCCACAATACATTTTACCTGATAAGAATAGAGCTACTATAAGATAAATAAGATTCCATGTTGCTAACGAAACACCAAAAATATAATGAGGTCTGTCACAATACGGAGAGTAGTTAGGGTTTAATAGATTATTTCTTAGCTCTTCTATGCTAACGTTACCACTTGCTTGCTCTGTACAGCCTAAAACATCATGAAATAAGTGGAGTTCAAGACCTACATGATAAAAAGATATTATTGCACCAATGAGATAGCTGCAAAACATCGCATAGATTAGGATTTTGTTGTCTTTGAACATGTACGCAACTGCAAGTAGCCCTGTAACATAGTAAACTACTCGCTCGTATATGCATAACTTGCATGGTAGCATATTGAAGAAATACTCTAGCACATATGCAAAAATCAGAGCAGCGGCACTTGACAGCAAAAAGATTGTAGAACTGTTATTTATATCTGACATAATTAACGAATTACCACAACAACCGAAAAAGTCAACTTTTGTTTAATAATGTTCTATATAATTATAAAGCGACACATATCACTCTATAACTTTTTTATCTAGCCTCTATGCATGTATTCACAGCTAGATACTGATTTAGTTTGCATACTAGTTACAACCCTAGTATCACTATCTATTCTTGCAATCTCTTCTTTAGTATACAATTCATCCTTGTTTTTCGTCCAGCTATTGTCATATTGAATATCAACTTCTCCTCCATTGGTTTTAAACCCAAATGTTTCTTTTATAAGCAATCTTTTCTCTTCTTGTAATCTATTAAGATGTTCGCTAAGACTTGTATAATCAGAAGTAGGAAGAACCTCATTAATAGGACTGTTATATACAATATTTTCCATTAGTGTATAAATGTGATGCGGTGATGATCGGAGAGTAGGATAATACTTTTGAAATCTATGCTTTATCTCATTATAAAATTCCGTAACCTTTACTTTACCAGCATCACTTACAGCAACTATAGCATTCTCAATATTTGTTATACCGTCATAGTCGTGACCTGTCTTGTCATTTTCAGCAACCAAAAAGCCCTGGCTAGCCTGAATCTCACCAAGTTTTTTGTCTTCCTTAGGTAAAATATCAAAATCAAAATAGATCATAGGAGATTTCAATACCAACAACATAAATATACGCATACTGTCTATCTCAACACCAAAAGATAATCTTTTACTTTCTGGAATAGAGTATAGATCTTTGAAATATTGAGATACAGTGTATAAAGGACATTTAGATAGTTCTGTTTTCTTATCTGTTTGTAAGTGAAAGCTAAATTCATACTCTCCTAAATCCAGCTCATTAAAGTCTATAAGCTCTATGTTTTTGTTTGGGTTAAACTCTCTGTTTGATATTTTATTCTCCAACTCTTTACGTTGCGTAGGAGTAAAACCAGATCCATTTATTACTAACTTCACTACACGCGTATCTTCTCTTTTTGCCCATTCGCTCAATCTCTCCAAATATTTTTCTGGGATCGGATATCCATATCGCCTTGGAAGCCACTGAAATACTAAAGGTGTATCAACCGTGAAAGTATGTGGAGATCCAGGCCTTAAATCTTGTCCTTTATAATTCATAGCAAAAGCACTAAATAAGTTAATATTTTACTATATAATATTAACTTATCAAATACTTATTTAAGTAATATTGTTTATTTATTAACAATATTAATAAGATAAAAAACTATATTATTAATAAAACAAGATTACCTACTTTACATAGGGATTCTTATTCTTTTTCAAAAGCAATCTGACTGGTACGCCTTCAACAAAGAAGTTTTTTCTAAGACCATTAGTCAAATAACGTTTATAACTCTCATCAACACTTTCCGGGACGTTGCATACCAAAGAAAAAGCTGGAGGTTTGGTGCCAATTTGAGCAATATACTTCATTTTAATCTCTCTACCTTTTATAAGTGGGTGAGAATGTTTTTCCACAGCATCTATTAGCCAATTATTCAGTTTTGCAGTGCTGATCTTCTTGTTTAAGGATTCACTCACTTCAAGACACTTATCTATCACATCACCACAGCGCATACCTTTCAATGCAGAAATTGTTACAGTTGGCACTTCCAAAAATAACCGAGTCACTTCCTGTTGTTTGACAAATTTTATTAACTTACTTCTGTCATCCTTACCTATTAAATCCCACTTATTTAAAACAATGATAATTCCCTTCCCCCCTTTAATTGCAGCTTCAGCAATTGATAAATCCTGCTGCTCAACGCCAAGCAAGGAATCTAGCATTAAAATCACTACATGAGAGCGCTTTATTGACTCTATACTTTTTTCAACAAATCTTGATTCTAAGTTATCAACAACATTTGCCTTTCTGCGGATTCCCGCAGTATCGATGAGAGTGATTAATTTCCCATTATGGTCGTATGAAATATCCACAGAGTCACGCGTGGTACCAGGTTTTGAGCTTACTATTAGTCTATTTTCTGCAAGTAAACTGTTTAAAAAAGTTGATTTTCCAACGTTTGGGCGACCGATGATTGCAATCCTCAGTCTAATGGACTCACTTTCAGGCAGCTCAGTTTTTTTGTTGAAATCTTCAATAACACCAGCTAATACATCATAAAGATCAATCATACCAAGATTATGTTCGGCTGAGATATACACCGGACCTATGAAGTTGAAGAACTGCAAATAATCAACATTTTCCGATTTATGACTTTCGCATTTGTTTGCTATTAGTATTACAGGTTTGTTCGTTTTTCTCTTCAGCCACTTTGCAAACTCTTTGTTCTGCTCATTTTGCACTCTTGCATCAACAAGAAAAAAAATTACATCTGCGCTTAATAAAGAAAGCTCTATTTGTTCAATAACTTGTAGTGAAAAACTGGTTTGGTCATTCCATCCTCCTGTATCTATAACTTTAAACTCTAAATCACTAATTCTTCCAATTCCTTCACGCCTATCTCTCGTTACTCCTGGAATGTCACTAACTACCGCTGCTTTTCTTCTTACTAGCCTATTAAATAGAGTTGACTTGCCTGCATTTGGAAGGCCTATTATGACTATTTTCAGCATAGTTTAAGAGCATGTTTTGTACATAATAGATTATAATCAAAATTTTTCATTTTAACTATTGACTTGATAGATTATATACCTATCCTAAAATTAGGATATTTTATCTTAAGTTTATTATGTAAAATTGGAGGCGCTATGCATAATGCAAATGAAACTTTAATAATGAATTTCGATCAAGTTGCTCAATTAACTCCTCAAATTTATAAATTAGGGACACCTTATAACAACAGGACACGTATATATAACTATATAACTTTAGCTAAAGCATTGGAGAATCTCAATGATCCATCCCGGTCACATGCAAATAAGGAGCTTTTTTTGAGTGACAATGATGAAGAAACTAAGAAATTTCTGAGTGTAATTCGAAAAGGAATTGCTGAATATACAGGTAATGATTCTGTAGATGTGAGGTTGAGAGGAAAAGAAGATAAATCATTTACTGCATGGGTATAGTTAAAAGAAGGCAGAGGTGAGTTAAAATTTGATAACTCATTTCCTGGTAAAGCCTCAAAGGATAGTAATCCAAAAATTGGAGCTTTTACATTGGTATCTCCAGAAGATAAAAGGTTGGTGCGTGTTTCACAAAGTGATGATGGTGTAAGGCTTTATCAAATACTAAATGAGTCTTGTATAATTAAATTTAACTGGAAAGTGGGTGATAGAGATTGCAGTATTGCTTTAAATATTAGTGGAAATGGTAACGTATTTTGTACTGATTTAAGTGATAATATAAGTCCTGAGGACTTCGAGGAAAACAAAGCTGTAAAAATAAAAATTGGCTATTATGAGAATAAGAAGATGGATAAATATAATGACATGACTCTAGCAAAATTGTTCTCATTGGCTTCAAACGTACAAGGAATTGAAAGAGAAGTTATAACAATTAATCCATCAACAGGTGTAACAAGTGCAAGTGCACAGAATGTTAGTGAGTCTCAGCATTCTCAAAATATTAAATAGAAATTGCTAGCGCATTAATTATCGTACACATACACCGTTGCATGCAGCAACGGTGTATGTGTATAATCAATAGGATTTGTAAGCTCAATAAAGTTTACAACCAATTTGAAAGTTATTTTACTACATGCAAGACTCTGAAATACTAGAAACTAAAACATTAGAAGCCGAAAAAGGAGGAGGTCCTGATAGAGTTAACAAGCAACATGAAAAAGGAAAGCTAACCGCTAGAGAAAGGCTGAGTATATTGCTCGATGAAAATTCATTTCAAGAGTATGATAAGTTTGTGAAGCATCACGCAACTGATTTTGGCATGCAAAATGCTGATTTTTTAGGTGATGGAGTTGTAATTGGCCATGGTACTATTTATGGCAGAAAAGTTTTTGTTTATTCTCAGGATTTCACTGTCTTTGGTGGATCACTTGGTGCATCACATGCAAAAAAAATATGCAAAATTATGGATATGGCAATTAATGCCAGAATTCCAATTATCGGACTAAACGATTCTGGTGGAGCCAGAATCCAAGAAGGAGTAAATTCCCTTGCTGGTTACGGAGAAATTTTTCAAAGGAATGTAAATGCATCAGGCGTTATACCACAAATCTCTCTAATCATGGGCCCATGTGCTGGCGGTGCAGTTTACTCTCCAGCGCTAACCGATTTTATTTTCATGGTAAAAAATAGCTCATACATGTTTATAACCGGACCAGATGTAGTGAAAAAAGTTACATACGAGAACGTAAGCCACGAAGATCTCGGTGGAGCAAAAATTCATACGAGCAAAACAGGAGTAGCAGATTTTGCATTCAATAATGAAGTTGAAATGCTACTAGAAATGCGAAAATTCTTCACCTTTTTGCCAGCAAATAATCAAGAGTTGCCAAAAACTGTACCAATCTGCGACTTAATTGATGATGTTGATGAATCTTTGAACACTCTAGTTCCTAGTAATCCTAATACTCCTTATGATATGTATGAACTCATTGAAAAGGTGTGTGATGAAAGGAAATTTTTTGAACTAAAACCCGATTTTGCTCGTAACATCATAATTGGCTTTGGCAGAATTGGAGGAAATACTATTGGTGTTGTTGCAAATCAACCTATGCACCTTGCAGGATGCTTGGATATTGACTCTTCAAGAAAAGCTGCAAGGTTTGTAAGATTTTGTGACGCATTTAACATTCCCATCATCACACTTATTGATGTTCCAGGGTTTCTGCCAGGTACAAATCAAGAATACAATAATATAATACAACACGGAGCGAAACTGCTTTACGCTTACGCTGAAGCGACCGTGCCGAAAATTAGCCTTATCACTAGAAAAGCGTATGGTGGTGCATATATTGTTATGAACTCAAAGCATTTAAAAGGTGATATAAATTATGCTTGGCCAACCGCTGAGATAGCTGTAATGGGCCCTGAAAGTGCAGTTGAAATTATATTTAGGCATGAAAAAGAACAGCAAACGTTAATCAAAGAATATAAAGAGAAATTTGCTAATCCATTTTTTGCTGCATCACATGGATACATTGATGACATTATAGTGCCAAGTAAAACAAGGCATCACTTTCACAAAGCATTAGAGCTACTTAAAAACAAGAAAGTAGAAAGAATATGGAAGAAGCATGATAATCTTCCTTTGTAACTTTCCTCTCAGTCTTTATTGTAAGGTCTACAGTGCCGTTATACCAAGAATAGCGCTTGGATTACCAATAACGCTAACTTTTGGGTTCCTTTTTTCTATAATATATTCTTATAGCTAAAAAATTACTTCCGCATATTCTAAATCTGATTATAATGACAATTAGAGATACTTTTAGAGCTCAAAAATTTATCTTTGTCTGCAGACTTTTTTTTATTAAACAATCAAACTCATAAAAAAATGTAGCGTATCCTCTTCAGCGTATGTGGGTGCATACACACATACTTAATTTCTGTCGTATGTGCATTGCATTTTTTTCTAATCTTTTTTTTCAAAGGAGGATTTTATGTCCAGAATTCCAGATATTTGACGTTTACTTTAGCTAATAAAAACCAACTGGTACCTGCGGTTTTTACAGTCTCAAAATTTTTATCAAAATTCAACTATCATTCAAAGAAACTTATAGTTATTCTTAGTGTTATTACTGTAGTAACAGCGCTATTGATAAGAATATAGAAAACCTCTATAACCTTGTTCTTTTAACTTTGTAGTTGATTTTAAGTAAAGATACTCATCAGTAATTGTGAAAAAGACTTCAAGTGAAAGTATATAAGTAAGATACTAACTACTAACAAAGATATACAAAAGTTGTCTTTGTATTATGGGAAGGGCTATACTTATCCAATAAGTTGTTTTTCCTGTCTTTTAAGACTAATATCCCATCTTCTTTCGCTAACTTAAAATCTATATCCTGCTTCCAGTGCGATAAATCTATAACTACATTTTCTACCATTTATTGCTCCTACCTTAAACCTTATTAATTACTTTACGTCTACAATAACATGAATATAATTCAGTGTGCCGTTACCAAGATTCGAACTTGGGACCTCGTCATTACCAATGACGTACTCTACCACCTGAGCTACAACGGCAAGTTCACGTATTATGATAATGAATAACATGAAAAAAAATAAGGAAAAAGAAGAAGAGAGAAAAAGATTGGCAAAAGCTTTAAAGCAAAATATTCTAAAAAGAAAAAAACAGCAACAGAGTAGACAAAGCAGACCCCTTTCAAAATTTGTTTGTGGTGAGGAATTTTTAGGAGAAAGCGCCGCAGAATACCCAAACATATTTGAGGAAGCTTTAACGACAAAATTACCATCAGAAACTTAAGTTTTTAAGGAGGTATCATGCCGGAGCTGCCAGAAGTGGAAGTCATCTCTAACTTCTTATTTGATAAAATCAAAAATAAGAAAATAAGCAATGTGACAGTCAATAATTGTAATTTGCGTGTACCAATAACAAAAAATATTGATGATTTGCTAAAGGGCAAAGTTATAAATGATATCAAGCGTAGAGGTAAATATATAATCTCGAATATAGATGCTAGTATGGCTGTAATCATACACCTCGGCATGAGCGGAAAGCTTATATATGCTGAAGACAATCAAGCACAGAACAAACATGATCATGTGATATTCTTATTTTCTGACAACACTTCACTAATCTTTAATGACCCAAGAAGGTTTGGATTAGTGATTGTTTTAAACAGAGAGCAAGAACTAAATTTTTTTAATAACCTAGGAATAGAACCCCTCACAGATGAATTTGACGGACATTATTTACAGAAGTTGCTAAAGAACAGAAAAGCAAATATCAAATCAGTATTAATGAATAATAAGCTAATAGTTGGCGTAGGTAACATATATGCTTCTGAGAGCTTATTTAGAGCTCGCATATCACCACTTAGGCTAGCGCAAGATTTAACATATATAGAGTGCGAAAAACTTGCTATCGAAATAAAAAATACTCTGAGTGATGCAATTGCTGCTGGTGGTTCAACACTGAAAGATTATGCACAACCATCTGGATCTGCTGGATACTTTCAAAATAACTTTTACGTATATGGTAAAGTGCAAAAACCTTGCAGAATCTGCAACAATATCATAACACTTATACGACAAAATGGTCGTAGCACTTATTTTTGCAATGCATGTCAGAATTAAATTTTATTTTTGCATATGACACTCTTACCTGAAAAAGATCCTTTTGATTTGTTTTCAAAGTGGTATCAAGAAGTACTTAATTTTCCGTGTAAAGAGTCAACTGCAATGACGCTAGCAACGTGTAGCAAAGACTGCATTCCATCTGCAAGAGTGGTATTACTAAAGGAATATAGTAAGGAAGGTTTTGTGTTCTTTACTAACGTAAACAGTAGAAAAGGAAAAGAATTGACTGAGAACCCCAAAGCTGCACTCGTATTTCATTGGACAGAATTTTCTAGACAAGTACGAATTGAAGGAGAAGTTAGGCTTCTAAGCGGCAAAAAGGCTGACGAATATTTCTCCTCTCGAGCACGCGATAGTCAAATTAGCGCGTGGTGCTCAAAACAATCAAGAGTTCTGAAAAATTGGCAAGATTTTGAGCAGGCTATAGAATTGAAAGAGAAAGAATTTCACAATACACAAGTTTCTCGTCCTGACTTTTGGGTGGGATTTTGCGTAATCCCAAAGGTAATTGAATTTTGGCAAGAAGGTGAATATAGGAGACACACTAGATTTAGATATACTCTTGTTGAGAAAAGCAATTGGAAAGTGGAACAATTATATCCCTAACGTTAGAGAAAGCTACTCTGCAGATCAAAGATAAGGATTTATTGTCATCCTGATCAAGTAACTTTTTATGGCTTAAAAACTTGTTGTATGTAACGTATTGTAATACTTACGCAAAATATTTTAGTGCATTCTCAAATATGAGCATTCCATCACCATATTTTGGCATAGCCACTCCTGAACGTTTACATTTTTCTTTTTCAAGAGGCCAGTTGTCCTGCTGAGTAAAAAATATTCCTCTCTCTGGGTGAGGCATTAAAGCTAGTACTCTTCCACTTTTATCTGATAAAGCTGCCAGGTCGTATATAGATCCGTTTGGATTGTAAGGAAATTGTAAATTTGCATAGTCACCATTTTCATCAACGTAACGCAGTGCAACGGAATTATTTTCAATCAATTGATTCAAAGTATCTTGATCCATAAAAAATTTGCCTTCCCCATGAGCAATAGGGAGATATAGTTCACTCAGGCCCCGTAGCCAAACAGAATTACTCTGCGGATTAACTCTCACTCTAATCCAACGACATTGGTAATTACCTATATCATTAGAGGTTAAAGCTAGATTAGAGAATTCTGGAACTAACTTTACTAATATCTGGCAACCATTACATATCCCTATAATAAGCTTATCCTGAGATAAGAAATTTTGAAATTCGTCTAACAAGTTGTTTTTTATACGCAAAGCAAATGCATTGCCAGCACCAGTGTCATCACCGTAAGAAAAACCTCCTGGAATTGCAAGTATATTACTTGATTTTAGTTCATCTGAATTACTTATAACTTCATTAATGTGAACGATTTTTACTTCAATATTATTAATACCAAGCTTTCTGCTGCATTCCATAAATGCAAATGCAGTTTCTTTTTCACAATTCAAGCCATAACCAGATAAAACAATAATTTTCATGAATCAAAAAACTCAAACTTTCTTTTTACAAAATTTGCTATTAAATTCAAAGCAAATAGCATTAACAATAAAGCTATAATTGCAATGGCAGCAAGCTCAATAAATGCAATTTCAGGACTACTTGACCATATGTATATTTGTACAGGTAAAACAGTTGCCGGATCGAAGAAGGATGTAGGTGTATCAGCAATAAATGCTACCATGCCTATCATAAGTAAAGGGGAAGATTCGCCTAAAATCCTTGCAATTGCAAGCACTGCACCATGTATTATCCGTGGCAACGCAATCGGTAAAGAGTGATCCAATATCACCTTGATGTGAGGTGCACCTAGCGCAAACGCTGCATCTTTTATTGCAATAGGAACGTTTGTAAAGGCATTTTTTGTTGCAATAATAATATTAGGCAGCATCATAAATGAAAGAGTCATCCCGCCAACAAGCGGTGAAGAACGGGGTAAACCAAATATGCCCAAGTAGAGAGTCAGTCCTACCACACCAAATATTATCGAAGGCACTGCAGCAAGGTTATTCATGCTAATTTCTACAATACTGGTTATTAGCCTATTTCTAGGCATAAATTCATAAAGACAGATACCTGACATAATTCCTATTGGCAATGCCAACGCTAAGCATACTATAATTGTCATTAATGAACCGATAAATGCCCCTAAAATACCTGCATTCTCAGGCTCACGAGAATCAGACTTAAGAAACAGAGACTTATTAAAAAATTTTCTTACTCTTCCCTTCTCTTTTAACCAATCAAGTAATTTAGCATAACGACCATTCAAACATTTATTTTTATATAGTGAATTGATCACACTCGATGCGGTAAACCAAATCTCATATTCACCACTATTTTTTACTCTCTTAAGAAAAAACCTCTCTAGCTCCTTGTAGGAGTTACGACTTAAAATTTCTTCACTGTCTTTAAAGTCAATTCCTTCAAACACCTTACGTAAAGAATTGTTGAGTAAGCCAATGGACTTATATCGTAAATCACCAGGATTATTAGTTAAAATAAGATCAGCATTTATTTCAACTGGCAATAAAATTTTCGTTACTGTTAAAGCACTATAAGAGTTAACTAATATACTTAGTAATATACATATAGGACACCCAATTGAGACAATCAGTGCTGTAAAAGAGCAAAAGCATAAAATGTTGTTCTTTTTATTTTTTCTTTTTACACGAGCATGTACGCGCCTTGACTGAAGTAACTTAAGGAAGTTTTTCTTTATACTCATTTACTTTTCTTTATATGAGGATTTGAAAAAACTTTCCCCTTTTTCCAGTGATTGACACTGAGATCTTGCAGGCTTTGCCTGCAAGTAATTTTTATATTTCTCATGAAAGCACAAACCAAAAGGAGAATCTGGATCCCAGTGTCAAACATTGGGATGACACCACAGCGGGAGGCAAACGTACAGTTGTGCGTCACACACTGGGATAATAAGAGAGAGTTTTGAGATGATACAATTGACATCACTCCCTATTGTATCTACTTAGATTTTTTTTTAACATAAGTAGTACGTTCTTTGATCCTTGCAGCTTTCCCAAATAGCTTGCACAGATAATATAACTTTGCTCTACGGACCTTTCCCTTTCTTATCACTTGTACTGAAATTAATGCAGGAGAGTAAACAAAAAATTGTGATACTATACTTTCTCCATAACTTACCTTTCTAACTGAAAAAGAAGAGTGTAATCCACGATTTCTTTTTGATATACATACGCCCTCGAATATCTGTATACGCTCACCCATACTATCAACTACCTTAAAAGTGACCTTCAAATCATCGCCAGGACAAAAAACCGGCATCTCTTTGGCTAATCTTTGTATTTGTTGTTCGTTAAATTTTTCAAGCAAGTTTGTCATTTATCATCTCCATTCAACAATTCAGGTCGACGTTCCTTTGTTCTAACATATGACTGTTCCCTTCTCCAATCACTTATTTTTCTGTGATTGCCAGACAAGAGAACCTCAGGAACTTTGTACCTACTCCACTGCTCAGGCCTAGTATATTGAGGATATTCAAGCATACCACCACTATAACTAAAACTTTCTTCAGCAACGCTATCGAAATTATTTACTACACCTGGAAGAAGCCTAATACATGCATCAAGAACCACCATTGCAGCTGGCTCACCTCCCGAAAGTATATAATCTCCAATACTTAACTCATAAGGAGTATACACATCAATTACTCTTTGGTCAACACCTTCAAATCGACCACACAATATTGTTACATGAGGAATTTCTGTTAGCTCCTTTGCAATGCTCTGATTAAATTTTGTACCAGATGGAGTCATATAAATAAATCTAGTATTTTTATGAGCAGAAAGCACATTATCAACTGCATTACCAATCACATCTGGGCGCATAACCATCCCTGCTCCACCTCCGTATGGAACATCATCCACAGTTGAATGTTTATCTTTTGCAAAAGAACGAATATTTATTACTTCAAGGTTCCATATTTTTTTTTCTAACGCTTTTCCGGCAAGAGAATAGTTCAAAAACCCGGGGAACATTTCTGGAAATATGGTTAACACTGTAACACTAAACGTCATTAGCAAATTTGTAGTAAACTAAGCAGCAATTTGATATTATCTTATAGTATACAGCTAAATCAATCATGTCACTGAATAAAACGATATACGAAGGTAAAGCCAAAGTCATTATTGAAACTGAAGACTCATCAACTGTTATACAGTACTTTAAAGATGATGTTACAGCGTTCAACAAGGAAAAATATGAAATTATTGAGGGCAAAGGAATAATTAATAATCATGTTAGTGCTTTTATCATGGAAAAGCTTGAAGAAGCAGGAATTAGCACGCACTTTATAAAAGCTCTAAACGAAAGAGAACAGCTAGTCAAAAAACTCAAGATAATACCTCTTGAGGTAGTGGTTAGAAACATTGCAGCTGGCAGCTTTTGCAAACGTTTTAATATCAAAGAAGGTGAGACACTTACATCTCCTATAATCGAGTTTTTTTACAAAAATGATGACCTAGCCGACCCAATGGTGAATGAAAATCACATACTATATTTTGGTTGGTTATCCCATAAAGAAATGGAAGAAGTTAAAACTACAACTTTAAAGATCAACAAAATCTTAGTTGACCTATTTTCAAATGCAAATATATATTTAGTTGATCTCAAGTTAGAATTTGGCAAATTGATAAACAACAGCACTAAAATCATTTTAGCCGATGAAATCAGCCCTGATAATTGTAGGCTATGGGATAAAAATACGCATAAAAAGCTAGACAAAGATGTTTTCCGTTTAAATCTAGGAAACTTAAAGGAAGCATACTCAGAAGTTGCAAAAAGACTGTCAGTAAAGTTAGACTAACTAAATACTACTCTATCAAGTGGAGGCTGACATGCTTCATCAAGTTTTCCAATAATCTCAATTTTTTCTCCACGTTTTTGGAAATGGCTTTCCACATCCTTCATATTATCGGGATCTACAATCAGCACTATACCTATGCCACAATTAAATGTTTTTAACATTTCTCTCTTTTCTATTTTGCCTTCTTCTTTCAGCCATAAAAATATATCTGGCCATTTCCAAGAATTAATATTTATGTCTACAAATAAATTTCCTGAGAGAATTCTTGGAATATTGTCTATTAACCCGCCACCTGTTATATGCGCAATGCCTTTTACCTTTGGCATAATAGGCAACAAAGAATCAACATATATCTTTGTTGGCTTAAGTAATATTTCACCCCAAGATTTATTATTCCATGGAGATATATCATTATAATTTATACCTAAGCTTTTAAAAATATGGCGCACCAAAGAAAATCCATTTGAGTGAATTCCATTTGATTCTAAACCAACTACACAGTCACCTGCTTTCATTATACTACAATTTGGAAGAATTTGCTTTCGATCAACAACACCAACCACAAACCCTGCAAGGTCATAGTGATTGTTACCATACATTCCAGGCATTTCTGCAGTTTCTCCACCAACTAATGCTATTTTAGATTCCTTGCATCCTTCTGCAATGCCCTGGATTACAGACAATAAAACGTTTTTGTTTAAAACGCCTGTTGCAAAGTAATCAAGGAAAAATAAAGGTGTTGCTCCTTGTGCAAGTAAATCATTTACACACATTGCAACTAAGTCTATACCTATAGTATCATGCTTATTCACCTCTTGAGCTATTAATAGTTTTGTGCCCACTCCATCAGTTGAGGAAACAAGTACTGGATGGTTGTATTTCTTACTCAGCGAAGAAAAGTCAAACAATGCGGAAAATGATCCTACTTCACTAATTACTTCTTCTCCTTTAGTCTTTTCAATAATAGGTTTAACTTTTTTTATTAGTTCATTATATAGTTTAAGGTCTATTCCAGATTTAGCATAAGTATTCATAACGCCTTCATAAATCTTATAATTATTAATACTACATTAATGCTTTGACACAAAAAGCGCAACGAAACTTTCTCTTAAATTGACTACTACGTGCCTACCAATATAGGGTTAACTTAAATCATTTATACTTTTATCCAATGAATAAAAACATAATGTTAATAACAGAATGCCTATCAGGACGAATTCTTCATGATTTTGCTAATTCTATGCAAGGAATAGTGGGTGGATTGGAAGAGCTTGAAGAAAACAATTCTAATATGCTAAAAGAAATAACATCACTACTTGAAGAAAGCTCTAATGATTTAATATATAAATATAAAGTTATGAAGCAAGCGTATTCTCGTTCATCAGATAATAGCAGCTTTGATAAGACTAAATCCAATATAGAAAATTATTTATTAAAAAAAAAGTAAAGCTTAAGTGGAAGATAAGTGAATGCCCTACAGAAGACTTAATTGAAAGAATAAATAAGATAATCTCCAATATGGTGATAACTATAGTCAGTGCAGTAGCACAAATTGAATTAGTGTCTATTTTGCTGGCTAAAACAGAAGATAAAACACTACTAACTATAAAAGTAGAAAATGAACATAGATCAATAAGCACATCATTAGTGAGCAAGTTAACAAAAAAAAATGATATTCCTTTGGACACAAAAAACATTAGTATCTATATGACTTCTTTACTGTTAGAACAGTATAACACTAAAATCAATTGCACTTGTGAAAGTAATTCACTGAATATAGGTTTAACTATAACTTGAGATGGCTTCATATTTCATAAAAAGGAATCGATACTATAAATTTGAATCTTGGATAAGGAAAGGAAAAATTTTGTGGAGTAACCTAGACATAAAATCTGTAGTTAATTTCTTTTTGAAAGTTACAGATTGCTAAAAATACTTAAACAACTAATTTTTATAACTTTGTACCAATAAAACTATTCCTACCTTTAATTATCAAACAGTAATGTATAGAACTACAAATTTTTGCATATTAAGAAATCTCTTAAGCGCGTATTTAAGTTGCACATCTGGCTACTGCAATCTATCACTTCCAAGATAAAGTACCTTATTACCAAAAAAATTAAATTTAATTTTTGTAATCACTTAAGTCTAGTATTATTTTGTTAATATATCGTTCATTTGCATCCTTGATGATAAACTTTATACCATTTTTATAACTTATGACTTCATCCACAGAAGGTATTTTACCAGCAATTGAAAGAATCAAACCACTAAGTGTGGCGTAATCTTCTTCAGAGTCACGCAACTCTATTTTTAGACTTTCTTCTATATCCTTTATAAGGGTCCTTGCCGACATTTCAAACTTACTTTGAGATAATTCAGTAATGGTGTATTCTGAATTTACCTCATTCCCGTTATCAATGTTTGGTATTAATTCTTCTATAAGATCAGTCATTGAAATTAAACCATCAGTTCCACCATGTTCATCCAACACAATAGCTAAATATAATTTAGAAGATTTCATCATAACAAAAAGATCTGTTGTTTTCATCGAAGCTGGAACAAACAGTATATTTTGTTTAATATCTTCCAGGTTAAAATTTTTATTCCTATTGAAAATAACATCTTTTACGTAAAAAAAGCCTGTTACGTTGTCAAAGTCATTTATATAAATTGGTATTTTAGTGTAGCAAGTGTTTTTCACCTTCTTTATTAACTCATCCTTACTTGATTTAATGTCTACTGAGCATATTTCCTTACGTGGAGTCATTATATCCATGATACTACAATCACGGAATTTTAATAGACTATCAAGTATGTCAAGATCTGACAGATCACCCATTAATGCCTCAGTCGCACACTTTTTTAACACAGAAGTTTTATTGAAGAGGAAGAGAAAAGTTCTGTATACTATTTTTTCTACTAAGGTTCTTTTCTTATTCAATTTATTCCCTTTAATGGTGAAAATGTCTTTAGATCAGATCTATCAAGAAAACTGTTATTAAATGTTTAATAAACATGTGAGTAATGTCAAATTAATTTGTGAATTATTTGTTAATATAAAATACTAACAATTGATCAACAACTTTCTCAACGACATATACATAATTGTGTAACAATACATGATAGTAAAGTATTTTCCGTAAAAGAAAATTACTAACATTATAAATATCTTACTTATACACATAAATTATAAGGCAAAATCAATAGTATATAGAAGTTATTAACATATTTATCCACAAGTTAAGTAACACTAATTTTTACTGAATTTTAAGTTAATAACAATTTATTGATAGAACTATTATTACTACTATACTTTAGTGTAGAAAAAAGCAGATAAAATAGAT